>NZ_JACHNX010000001.1 GCF_014199595.1 Sphingomonas yabuuchiae
GATCCAGGCCAACCTCGTGTGACACTATCCCCAACGTCACCGCTGACACATCACCATCAATGTCGCTGACCAGTCACCGACGATGTCGCGCTACAGCAACGGCGGCCAGCCGCCGTCGTCTGCGCTGAGTACCCGCGGCGGGCCGGCGTACCGGGCCCGCCGCATCCCCTTTTCGAGGAGATCGTCATGACCAAGAAGATCGCTCTGGGTGCTACCCTGTTCGCCGTCCTGACCCTGTCGGCCTGCAACACCGTGAACGGCGCAGGCCGCGATTTGCGTTCGGCTGGTGCGGCCGTGTCCGACGCCTCGGGCCAAGACAAGCCCAAGAAGTAAATTCCGACCATTCCTCCCTGCAAGGGGAGGGTGTGCGGGCTTTGTCGTGCCCCCGGCACGTCAAGATGGTGCCGGGGGCACCATCTCGCCCGCACACATCCGCAGCATGGTGGAGGGGTGTGCTGCTCTCGAGAGGGTGGCACCCCTCCGTCAGGCCCTCGGCCTGCCACCTCCCCTACCGGTGGAGGATTTTTTTATGGTTTCAGGCGGCGCATCCGCCTCGACCAGTTCGACGACCTCGAAGCGATACCCGACCCAGCCGCGCTGCCGCACCGCTTCCGCCATGGCGGCATCGTTCGCCATCGCCGCCTTGCGCGACTTGGCATGGCCCCAGAAGACTTCTGTCCTGCCCCCGCCCAGATCGGCGACGATCCGCCAATAATGGGTGAAGGGCTGCGATGTCGGGCCGATCGTCTTCACATAGCCATCGGGCATCGTCGCGATCAGATAACGGTTCCTGCGTGCCATGCCGCCGCCATAGCGCAAGGACGCCGCGACCTCATCCCGCTTGACGCCCTCCATCGCCGCCGCGTAGCGATACGGGGCCGGAATGATCCGGCGATATGATCGCGCCGGTTCTCCCGACAAGGGAGATTAAAAGGGAACACGGTGAGGGGCGCAGGCCCCGAATCCGCGGCTGTCCCTGCAACTGTAAGCGGTGAGCGGCGATGCACGGATCGGCCATGGGCGCGATCCAGCCACTGGGGCAACCTGGGAAGGCGCATCCGTCCGTGATGACCCGTGAGCCAGGAGACCTGCCGGCGTCAGGTCGCTCATGCCCGGTCCAGGGGATGGTCGAGGCTAGGTCTGTTCCGACGAGCGACGCCATAAGTGGCGGAGGCGCATGGGTGGCCCTGTGGAATGCGGAAAACGGCGTGCCGCACGCAGGGCATCTGGCTGCCCGAAATCGGGCGGCAAGGCCTCGGCTTGTTCGCGACAAGACGCTATGGGCTTTGAAATGATATATCGTAACAGATTCGGACAGGTCCCTATGGTCCTGTGGGGTGGCGCGGCGCTTCTGCTGGGGGCGACGCAGGCAGGGGCGCAAAAGGCCGAGGAGCAGGGGGGCGACGCCACCGTGCTGGTGATCGGCACGCGGGAAAAACAGGCGCTCGACACACCCAATGCCACCGGCAGTCGGCTGGGCCTGACACCGCTGGAGACGCCCGCCAGCATCGCATCGCTCGACGGCGGGACGATCCGAGCCCGAGGCGATGTGTCGATCGTCGAGGCGGAGACGCGCGCGCCCGGCCTGTCGAGCGTCGCCAATCCCGGAAATGGCGGCACCGCGCTGGCCGCGCGCGGCTTTTCGGGGCAGGGATCGGTGCTGCAACTGGTCGACGGCGTGCGGCTGTTCCCGGCGGCGGGGACGATCACCTTCCCGACCGATCCCTGGATGGTGGAGCGGATCGACGTGCTGGGCGGCCCTGCCTCGGTCCTTTACGGACAGGGCGCACTGGGCGGCGCGGTCAATGTCGTGATGCGCGCGCCCAGTGCGCAGACCCATGGCCAGGCCGAAATCGGCTATGGCGGGCAGGACAGTTTCCGCGCCGCCGCCGGGCTGGGCGGGCCGCTGACCCCGACGCTCGGCTACCGCGTGGATGCCAGCTATCGCCGGTCGGACGGCTATGTCGATCGGGGGCATTCGGACAGTGTCGCGCTGTCGGGGACGCTGCGCTGGACGCCGTCCGCGACACTGGCGGTGACGGTGCGCGGCGATCATGGCGGCCAGCGACCCATGACCTATTTCGGCACCCCGCTGATCGACGGGCGGCTCGACCTTCGGGTGCGGGACCGCAACTATAATGTCGGCGACGGGCGGATGCGGTTCCGCGACGACCGCGCCTCGATCCGGGTCGACTGGACGCCGAGCAATGCGGTCAGTCTGTCCAACATCGCTTATGTCCTGACCAGCGACCGTTTCTGGCGCAACCTGGAGAATTATTGCTGGGTCGGTGCGAGCGGCGCGTGCGCGGACGGATCGACGGGCATTCCAGCCACGATCCGCCGAAGCAGCAATTACGGCATCCGCCACGACCTGACCCAATGGGGCGATCAGGCCAGCGTGACGTGGCGCACGGGACTCGCGCCGGGCATCGCCAACGCGCTGGTCGTCGGGGTGGACGCCAATCTGGTCCGCTTCACCCATGAGAACGACTTCGGCTCGGTCGAGCAGGTCGATGCGGTCGATCCTTTCGCCTTCGATCCCGGCCGTTTCCTCGATACGCAGGGAATCGCCCCACGCTACCGCACCCGCACCACCGCGCTGGCGGTGTTTGCCGAGGATCGGGTGACGCTCGGCCCGAAATGGTCGGTGGTCGGCGGCGTCCGTTACGAGGTGGACAATGTCCGTCGCTGGACCGTCGCCACGCCGGATCGCTTCGTGCTGGAAAAGACGTTCCGCAACGCGACGTGGCGCGCGGGGCTGGTCTATCAACCGGTGCCGACCCTGTCGCTCTATGCGCAATATGCCACGGGCGTCGATCCGTTGGGCACCCTGACCACCGTATCGACCGGGCAGGTGCAGTATAGCAACGCGCGCGGGAACCAGGTCGAGGCGGGGGCCAAGTGGCTGTTCGCGAACGGCCATGGCACCGCCACGCTGGCGGCCTATCGCATCGTCAAGACCGACCTGCTCGCCCAGCGCACGCTGGCGAGCCCCGTCGAGCAGGTCGGGCAGCGATCGTCGCAGGGCGTCGAGGCGGCGGTGACGCTCGATCTGCCGCAGGGCTTCGGGATCGACGCAAACGGCACGCTACTGGATGCGCGGTTCGACGATTTCCGCTCCGGCGGCGTGGATTATAGCGGCCGCACCCCGCCGAACGTGCCCGAGGCGCTGGCCAATCTCTGGCTGCGCTGGGATGCTTCGGCGAAGCTGCAGGCGCGCGCCGGGCTGCGTTATGTCGGGCGTCGCTTTTCCGACAATGGCGAGGCGTTCCGCATCCCCGGCTATGCGACGGTGGACACGACCTTGTCCTATGCGCTGACGCCGCATCTGGCGGTCGATGTCCGTGTCTATAACCTGTTCGACAAACCCTATGCGGTGACGGCCTATGGCGACCAGCAATGGATATTGGGTCGCCCGCGCGCGCTGGACATCGGCATCCGTGCCGGGTTCTGACCGGTCCTGGGGGAAGGCGGGCTTGCGGCTCGCCTTCCTCACCCATCGCTGGGTCGGGATCGTCACCTGCCTGTTCTTCGCGATGTGGTTCGCCAGCGGGCTGGTGATGCTTTACGTGCCCTATCCGTCGCTCAAACCGGCGGAGAGTTGGAAGGGCGCGCAACCGATCGACTGGGCGCGGGTCGGCCGAGCACCCGTGGCGCCCGACGCCCGGCGGATCACGCTGGAGATGCGCGACGCCGCACCGGTCTGGCGGATCGAGAGCCGTGATGGCGACACCCGCATCCTGTCGGCGGGCGGCGGAGCGGTCGCTCCCGTCGATGCCGCACTCGCCGCACGCGTCGCCACCCGGTTTGCGGGCTCGGTTCGCCATGTCAAGCGGATCGTGGACGACCAATGGACGGTGGCAAACGGCTTCGACCGGCATCGCCCCTTGTGGAAGGTCGCGCTGGCCGATGCGGCGGGGACCGAACTCTATATCTCCAGCCTGATCGGCCAGCCGGTGCAGCGGACGACGCAGGGCCAGCGGTTCTGGAACTGGCTGGGCTCGGTGCCGCACTGGATCTACCCGACCGTGTTGCGTCGCGACCGGGAGACTTGGCGGCAGGCGGTGATGTGGGTGGCGGGTCCGTGCATCGCGGTCGCACTGACCGGCCTGTGGATCGGCATATTGCGACTGCGGGTGGGGCGGCGGCGCTATCGGGGCGGGCGGATGACGCCCTATCGCGGCTGGATGCTCTGGCACCATGTCAGCGGGCTGGCGGGGGCTGCGATGCTGACGACCTGGATCGTCAGCGGCTGGCTGTCGGTCGATCCGGGGCACGCCTTTGCCGGGGGCGAGGCGCCTGCGGCGGCGATGCGGGCCTATGCCGGACGGGCGGGGCAGCCGCACGACCTCGATCGGCTGGCCCGGATCGCACCGGATGCGCGCACCGTCGAGTGGAGCGGGGACGCGGGGTTTGCGCGGATCGCGATCGATCGCGCCGCGCCGCATCCGCACTGGCTGGAGCAGGCGACGCTGGCCCCCGCCCAGGCTGCCGATCCGTTGCGCGCGGCGATGCTGGTGCCCGGCGGACGGCGGGTGGCGCGCGAGTGGCTGGCGCGACCCGACTTCTATTGGACCGACGCAACACGGCTGCCGCTCTGGCGGTTGCGGTTCGACGATGCGGCGGCGACCTGGCTCTATATCGATCCCGTCAGCGGCGCGCTCGTCGAGCGGCAGGACGGCACGCGGCGCGCCTATCGCTGGGTCTATACGCTGCTCCACACCTGGGATTGGCCTTGGTTGACCGCGCATTGCTGGGTCTGGACCGGCTGGATGTGGCTCTGGTCGCTGGCTGGCCTGATCCTGTCGATCAGCGGTGTCGTGCTTGGGCAGCGGCGCCTGCGTCGCCCCGCGCGCGGAAAATGATGAAAGCGCCGCCCTGCGCGTGGGAAAGGGTGAAAAGCGCGCCATCGGGGTTGGCGTCGTGCGTCCCGCCCGCTTAAGTGGGCGGCATGTGGCAACTCTACCAATTCCCGCTCTGTCCCTTTTCCCGCAAGGTCCGGCTGTTGCTGGGCGAGAAGGGCGTCGGATACGAGTTGGTGCGCGAGTCGCCATGGCAGCGGCGCGACGAGTTTCTCGACATGAACCCCGCCGGGCAGACCCCGGTGATGGTCGACGAGGAGCGCGGCGTGCTGCTGGTCGACTCGATGGCGATCAGCGAGTTTTTCGAGGAGACGGTCGAGAAGTCGGCGATGATTAACGGCACCGCCGTCGGTCGCGCCGAAATCCGGCGGCTGGTGACGTGGTTCGACACGCATTTCTATCAGGACGTGACCGGGCCCTTGCTCCACGAACGCATGGTCAAGCGCGTCGCACGCACCGGCAGCCCCGATGCCAAGGGCCTGCGCGAGGCGATGAAGGCGGCGGTCGGGCATCTCGACTATACCGATTATCTGCTCGACCATCGCAACTGGTTGGGCGGGGCGACGATGAGTCTCGCCGATCTGGCGGCGGCGGCGCAGATTTCGGTCGCCGATTATCTGGGCGGCATCGACTGGAAGGGGCATGAGCAGACCGCACGCTGGTATCGCGGGCTGAAGAGCCGCCCCTCCTTCCGCCCGCTGCTGTCGGAACGGATGGAGATGGTCACCCCGCCGTCGCATTACGACAATGTCGACTTCTGACGCCCCCGTCCCCAAGCCCTCCGAGCGCATCGGGATCGAGGATTTCCTGGCGGTCGACATCCGTGTCGGCACCGTCATCGCCGCCGAACCTTTCCCCGAAGCGCGCAAGCCCGCCATCAAGCTGACCATCGATTTCGGCGATGTGATCGGCGTGAAGCGCTCCTCGGCGCAGATCACGCGGCATTATACGCCGGAGACCCTGGTCGGGCGGCAGGTGGCGGCGGTGGTCAATTTTCCGCCGCGCCAGATCGGGCCGATGATGTCCGAGGTGCTGACGCTGGGCTTTCCCGATGCGGAGGGGCAGGTGGTGCTGATCGCGCCGGATTTGCCTGTACCCAATGGGGGGCGGTTGTTCTGAGGGTTTCCCTTGGCCTTCGACTTCGCTCAGGCTGAGCGAAGTCGAAACCCACGCCCTGTACTAACCCAAATTGTTAGCCTTAACATTACCCCTTGCGCCCTACGCCGCGAAGCGTACCATCCCCGTCCGACCGTAGGGACATAACCCACGGAGGACAGGAGGGGATATGAAGTCCAAACGCTGGGCCGGCCATGCGCTGGCCGCTTTGCTAACGCTCTCGGTGGCGGCACCCGCCATGGCGCAGGCCGACAAGATGGCCCCGATCGCCATACCTGCACAGCCGACCGCCATTCCGCTGAACACTGGGCCGTTGCCGGGTGCGAAGAACAAGGAAAGCTGGCACAGCCAGTATAACAGCGTGTTCGCCCGCAACGTGACCGAGGCGACGCTCACCCCCTTCCTGCCCGATCCCGCCAAAGCGACCGGTGCTGCCGTCATCGTCGCGCCCGGCGGCGGTTTCCGTACCCTGTCGATGCAGAATGAAGGCTGGGACGTGGCCAAGGCGCTGGCCGATCGCGGCATTGCCGCCTTCGTCCTGAAATACCGGCTGAACCAGACGCCCGCCGATATGGGCGAGTTCGAAAAGTCGATGGCCGCAATGTTCTCCAGCGTGGCGCGCCCCGCCGCGCGGCCGAACCCGGAGGAGGCGTTGAAGGGCCTGGCGCCCCAGATCGCCGATTCCCGCGCCGCCTTCGCGCTGGTCCGCCAGCGGGCGGGCGAGTGGAAGGTCGATCCGACCCGCATCGGCATGGTCGGCTTTTCGGCGGGTGCGATGCTGACCGTCGCGACCGTCCTCGACGGACAGGCCAAGCCCGCCTTTATCGGCGACATCTATGGCCCGCTCCAGCCGATGACGGTGCCCGCCGACGCGCCGCCGATGTTCGCCGCGATCGCCGCCGACGATCCGCTGTTCGCGGGCAAAGGTTTCGGTCTGATCGACCAGTGGATGGCCGCGAAGAAGCCGGTCGAGTTCCATCTCTACGGCCAGGGCGGCCACGGCTTCGGCATGTATCCGAAGAAGACGACCAGCACCGGCTGGTTCGACGCCTTTTATCGCTGGATCGTGATGGAAGGGTTTTTGAAGGCCAAGGTCCAGTAACATTCCTCCCCTGTAAGGGGAGGGGGACCATCCGAAGGATGGTGGAGGGGTGTCGCCCTATCGAGAACGGGACACCCCTCCGTCAGGCTGCGCCTGCCACCTCCCCTGCAAGGGGAGGAATTTCCTCAATCGATGCTCTTCGACGCCTGCTCGAACAGATCCTTCGACAGACCCGGCGTCTCGACGATCCGCACCAGCTCGGCGCGCATCAGGGCCGAGCGCTTGGCGTCGAACCGGCGCCAGCGGCCGAGCGGCGGCAGCAGCTTGGCGGCGGTCTGCGGGTTGAGCCGGTCGAGCGCGATCAACTGCTCGGACAGGAAGCGATAGCCCGAACCGTCGGCGGCGTTGAACGCGCGCTGGTTCACCCCGAACGCCCCCAGCACCGCCCGCGCCCGATTGGGGTTGGCCAGCGTGAAGTCGGGATGTCGGACCAGCCGCTCGACCACCGCGCCGGTGTCGCTGCGGGACGACAGCGCCTGGGTCTGGAACCATTTGTCGAGGACCAGCCCGTTACCGGCATAGCGCGCATGGAAACGCGCCAGCGCCTCTTCGCGCTCGGGCGCGTCGGAATTGACCAGCGTGGTCAGCGCCGCCTGCCGGTCGGTCATATTGTCGGCCGCCTCGAACTGCGCGAAGGCCAGCGCGGCGGCGTCTTCCGCACCGCTGGCCGCGATATAGCCGAGCGCGACATTGCGCAGACGCCGCCGCCCCTTGGCCTCGGGCGAATAGACGTAAGGGCCTTGGGCCAGCTCGGCATAAAGCCGCCGCCAGGTCGGCAGCAGCGCTTGGCCCAGTTGCGTGCGCAGCGCCTCGCGCGCGGCATGGATCGCGTCCGGGTCGACGGTGGCGAGCTGGTCGCCGATGAAATTCTCCGACGGCAGCAGCACCGCCTCGGCGAGGAAGGCGGTTTCCAGCCCCTCGGCCTCCAGCGTACGGGTGACGGCGTCGATCACCGCCTCGCCCTTCATCTCGCCATGGATCGTGCCCGCGACCAGCGTGTCGAGCATCAGCTGCTGCATCGCCTCGTACCGGGCGAAGGGGTCGTCGTCATGCGCTGACAGGAAGGCCAGGTCCTCGGCCGTGCGGTCGCTCTCGACCACGATGGGGGCGGAAAAGCCGCGATTGATCGACAGGACGGGACGCTCGGTGATGGCCTCGAACACGATCGTCTCGGCCACCTGGTCGAGCAGCACCAGCGTCTCGTCGGTCAGCGGGCGGCCGGTCTCCGCGCCGAACAAACGGACCTTGAGCGGCAGCAGCATCGGCTGCTTCATGGTCTGCCCCGGCGTGGCGGGAACATGCTGGGCGAGGCGCAGCTCCGCGCGGCCCCCGCCGGGTTCGTGGGACAGGCCCGCCGAGACACGCGGCGTGCCCGCCTGGGAATACCAGAGGCGGAATTGGGACAGGTCGATGCCGCCCGCTTCCTCCATGGAGGCGACGAAATCCTCGCAGGTGGCGGCCGTGCCGTCGAAGCGGTGGAAATACAGGTCGGTGGCGGCGCGGAACTTCACCGGCCCCAACATGGTCGCCATCATGCGGATCAGTTCGGCACCCTTGTTATAGATGGTCGCCGTGTAGAAATTGCTGATCTCGATATAGCTTTCCGGGCGCACTGGATGCGCGAGCGGGCCGGAATCCTCGGGGAACTGGCTGGCGCGAAGCCCGCGCACATCCTCGATCCGCTTGACCGCGGCCGATCCCTGGTCGGCGGAGAAACACTGGTCGCGATAGACGGTGAAGCCTTCCTTGAGGCTCAGCTGGAACCAGTCGCGGCAGGTGATCCGGTTGCCCGACCAGTTGTGGAAATATTCATGCGCGACGACGGCGGCGATCGCGTCGTAATCGTAATCGGTCGCGGTGTCGGGGTCGGCCAGGATGTAGCGGCTGTTGAAGATGTTCAGCCCCTTATTCTCCATCGCGCCGAAGTTGAAATCGTCGACCGCGACGATGTTGAACACGTCGAGATCGTACTCACGGCCATAGACGCGCTCGTCCCACGCCATCGACAGCTTCAGCGCGTGGAGCGCATGGTCGGTCTTGGCGATGTCGGCCGCGCGCACCCAGATGCCTAAGCGCACCTCGCGCCCGCTCATCGTGGTGAAGGTCGAGGCGTTGACCGCCAGGTCGCCCGCGACCAGCGCGAACAGATAGGAGGGCTTGGGGAAGGGGTCGTGCCACTCGGCCCAATGCGTGCCGTCGCCATTCTCGCCCTGGGCAATCGGATCGCCATTGGCCAGCAGCACCGGGTAACGCAGCCGGTCCGCCGTCATCCGCACGCGGTAGACGCTCAGCACATCGGGCCGGTCGGGGAACCAGGTGATGCGGCGAAACCCTTCCGCCTCGCACTGGGTGCAGAGATTGCCGCCCGAGGCATAGAGACCCATCAACTGGGTGTTGCTTTCGGGCGCGATCGACACCTCGGTCTCGACGACATGGGAATCGCCGGAGAGCGGCACGACCAGCTGCTCGCCCTCGATCCGCCAGTCGTCGACCGCAACGCCATCGACCTTGACCGACAGCGGCGTCTGCCCGGCACCGTCGAGCCGCAGGGGTTCGTCATGCGGGCCGCTGCGCGTGACGGTCAGCGCGGCGTGGACGCGGGTGTCGGCGGGGTCCAATGCGAAGTCCAGCGCGATCTGCGGCACCTCCCAGGCGGGGGGGCTGTAATCCTCGCGCCGGATGGCGGCGGGGGTGATGCTGGGCTGGGCGGCGCTGCGCTGAATGTCCATGACGGGAATATAGCCGCGCGCACCCGCTGCGGCCACCGGGCTGGCCATGAAAAACCGGGACAGTGCGTCATGGGCGGGGTTGATCGGCCCAGATGGCGTGATACGCCTGTGGCACACCATTTCCCCGAAAGGTCCTGCATGTCGCGTTCGACGGCTCTGCTGCCGCTGCTTTTCCTGTCCACCGCCGCGATCGCGCATGATCACGATCACCTGCATTATCAAGCCGCTAGCACCGCGCCGGTCGAGGCGAAGGCGCAGCGCAGCCCGGCCGAACGCAATGCCGTCATCACCGCCGCCCTGCCCGAGGATCAGGCCGCGATGAAGGCGCACGTCATGTTCCTGGCGTCGGACGCGATGGCCGGACGCGAGGCGGGGACCCGCGACTATGACATCGCCGCGCAATATGTCGCGGCGCAATTCTATGCGGCGGGGCTGCGGCCGGGCGGCGACCAGGGCGGCTATCTGCAGAAGGTGCCGCTGGTCGCGTATAATGTCGCCGACAAGGGCAGCGCCATGTGGACCCCGGCGGGCGGCCAGGCGCAGGAACTGGTCTTCGGCGAGGACTTCGTCCCCTCGCCCGTGCCCAATGCGAAGGAAACCAGCCTGTCGGCGCCGGTCGTTTTCGTCGGTTACGGTATCGATGCGGCACAATATGGCCTGACCGATTACAAGGGTGTCGATGTGCGCGGCAAGATCGTCGCCTTCGTCCCCGGCACGCCCGAGGGGCTGGGCGGTGAGGAGCGCGCCTTTTTCGGATCGGCGGCGAACAAGGCCTCGCTGGCGGCGGCG
Organism: Sphingomonas yabuuchiae; assembly: GCF_014199595.1. Lineage (GTDB taxonomy): Bacteria > Pseudomonadota > Alphaproteobacteria > Sphingomonadales > Sphingomonadaceae > Sphingomonas > Sphingomonas yabuuchiae. Next base: position 10,599 of record NZ_JACHNX010000001.1, read on the forward strand.
CGCGGCGCGGTCGGCGCGATCCAGATCGACATGCCGCGCGCCGGGGGGCGGCAACGACCCTTTGCCTCGCTGGCCCGCTATTACAACGCGCCGCGCGTCACCTGGGCGAACCCGGACGGCACCGCCCATGCGATGACGCCGACGACCCCGGTGCTGGGCACCCTGTCGCAGACGGGCGCGGCCAAGCTGTTTGGCAAGGGCTGGGACGCAGTGGTGAAGGCCGCCGCCACGCCCAAGCCCGGCTATAAGCCGCTGACCGCCAAGGGCCAGTTGACGGTCGCGTCCAAGACCAGCTTCAAGCCGATGGACAGCAGCAACGTCATTGGCCTGATCCCCGGCAGCGACCCGAAGCTGAAGGACGAGGTCGTCGTCCTGTCCGCGCATCTCGACCATATCGGCACGAACGAGGGCGGCGAGGGCGACCGGATCAACAATGGCGCGCTCGACAACGCCATCGGCATCGCCAGCCTGATCGAGGAGGCCAAGCGCTTCAAGGCCGCCGCCGCGCCCAAGCGGACCGTCATGTTCCTGGCGGTGACGGCGGAGGAGAAAGGGCTGGTCGGCTCCGACTATTTCGCCAACCACCCGACCGTGCCGCTCAAGTCGATCGTCGCCGACGTCAATCTCGACATGCCGATCCTGACCTACAAGTTCGAGGATATGGTGGTGTTCGGCGCGGACCGCTCGACGCTGGGGCCGATCGTACGCAAGGCGGTGGGGGCGATGGACCTGCCGGTCTCGCCCGATCCGATGCCGGAGGAAGGCATCTTCGTCCGCTCCGACCATTTCCGCTTCGTGCAGAAGGGCATCCCCTCGGTCTTCCTGTGGCCGGGCCAGAAGGGGCCGGGCAAGGCCGCGGTCGAGGATTTCATGAGCCACCGCTATCACCGTGTCGGCGACGAGATCGACCAGGGCATCGACTGGAGCCAGGGACCGCGCTTCGTCAGCGTCAACTACGCCATCGCCCGCGAGATCGCCGACGCGCCCGAGCGGCCGGTATGGAACAAGGGCGATTATTTCGGCACGCTCTACAAGGGGCCGATGGCGGCGAAGTGAGGGGCGGTGAGGCGTCTTGCAGCCAAGCCGCCCCCCAACCGTTCAGCCCGAGCGAAGTCGAAGGCCAAGGGATGACCTTCGCCCCATGGCCTGTCCGGGGCGTGCACTTCGACGTCGCGCAGTGCGAACGGAGGTTGGGTGAATAAGTTGTTCGTCTTCGGCATGGGCTATGCCGCCGGTCACTTGGCCGCTCTGTTGGAGGGGCGGGGCTGGTCCGTTGTGGGGACGACCCGCGACGGGCGCGGTGGTACGATCCGTTTCGACGACCGTGACGGCGTGGAGGCGCAGATCGCCGCCGCCACGCATATCCTGTCCTCCGTGCCCCCCGTGGACGAGGCGGACCCGGTGCTGCTCGCCTATGGCGCGCAACTCGCAAAGTCGGACGCGTGGATCGGCTATCTCTCCTCGACCGGCGTATATGGCGATACCGGCGGCGCCTGGGTGGACGAGACCGCCCCCATCGGCTCGGGGCGCCGCGCCGCGCGGGCGGCGGCGGATGCGGACTGGCAGGGCCTGGGCGCACGGGTGTTCCGGCTGCCTGGCATCTATGGCCCCGGCCGCTCGCCGATCGACCGGGTTCGTGCCGGTCGCGCGCACCGGGTCGGGCTGCCCGGGCAGGTGTTCAGCCGGGTGCATATCGCCGACATCGTATCGGGCGTGATCGCCGGGTTCGACGGGCCTGCGGGGGCCTATAACCTGTCCGACGATTTCCCGTGCGACCAGGATGCGGTCGTCGCCTATGCCGCCGAACTGGCGGGGCTGGCGCCGCCGCCGCTCGTACCGTTGGAGAGCCTGTCGGCGGCGGCGCGGGGCTTCTATGCCGAGAACCGGCGGGTGGCGAACGGCAAGGCGAAGCGGGTGCTGAACTGGCGCCCGCGCTATCCCGATTACCGGTTGGGCCTGCGCGCCTTGAGCGCGATGACCAGCCCGACCGCCGTCACCGCCGCACCCGCGCCCGCCAGCAGCGACCAGCGATAACCCTCGAACACCGTCGACAGGCTCATCGCGATGACCGGCACGATCACGCTGGAATAGGCCGCTTTGGCCGGGCCGATCGCACGCAGCACCCGGTAATAGAGCGGAAAGGCCAGCGCCGAGGCGAACAGCCCGAGATAGAGGATGCCCAGCACATAACCGGTGCGCATCTCGAACACCGGCGGGCCGTTCAGGCTATAGGCGATGATCGCATCCAGCGCCGATCCGATCAGCATCGCGACGCTCAAGGTCGCGTGCATCGGAAAACGCTTGGCGGTCTTGGTCGCCTGCATGACGTTCGCCGTGGAGGCGGACAGGATGGCCACGATGGTCAGCGCGATGCCGGTCAGCGCGCGCGCCGGTCCCGCCGGATCGACCCGCGCCTCATGCACGAACAGCAGCGCCGCCCCCGCCATCGCGATGGCGGAGCCGAACAGCAGCTGCCGCCCCATGCGCTGTCCCAGGAAAAGGCGCGCGAACCCCGCATTGGGGATCAGCAGCATCGCGAAGATCACCGCGACCAGCCCGGAGGTGATGTAGCCTTCGGCATGATAGACGAAGTTGAAGTTCAGGACGAACTGGAACAGCCCGATCCCGGCGGCGAATAGCAGGCCGGTGGTGCCGAGGCGGAAACTCTCCCGCCGGGCCAGCGCGAAGGCCCCCATGGCAAGCCCGCCGACCAGGAACCGATAGCTGACCGACCAGGTGGCGGGGACGACCGAAATCTGGTCGCGTATGACCAGCCAGGTCGATCCCCAGATCAGCGTGACGATCGCAAAGGGGATCAGGACGGCGGCGCGGGTCGAGCGGGGGGCGGTGTCGAACTCGCTCATGTCGTGCTCGTATCCAGGGCGGCGATCGCGTCGGCGAGGCGCGCGACATGCTGGCCGTCCGTGTCCCAGGCGGTGACGAGGCGGATTTCCCCGTCCGCCCAGTCGTAAAAGTCGAAGCCCTGTGCGCGCAGGCGGGCGGCTTCCTCCGGCGTGGCGCGCAGGAAGACCTCGTTCGCCTCGACCGGATAGACCAGCCGGTTCCCGGCCGCGCCCGCCAGTCGCTCGGCACAGGCATTGGCGAGCGCGCCGTTGGCGATCCACAGGTCGTTCTCGACCATCGAGAGCACTTGCGCGGCGAGATAGCGGCCCTTGGACATCAGCAGGCCTGCGCGCTTGCGGCGGCGGCGGGTGGTGTCGGCCAAGCCGGGCTTGAAGAAGACCAAGGCCTCGGCACTCATCGCGCCGTTCTTGACGAAGCCGAAGGACAGCGCGTCCACGCCCGACTGCCAGGTCAGCGCGGCGGGCGTGCAGCCGAGGCGGGCGACGGCATTGGCGAACCGCGCGCCGTCCATATGGAAGCCCAGGCCCCTCTCCTTCGCCAATGCGCCGATCGCGGCGACCTCGTCGGGGTTGTACACCCGGCCATATTCGGTGGCGTTGGTGATCGAGATGGCATGCGGCTGGACCCGGTGGACGTCATTGGCGATGGCGTCGATCACCGACCGGATCGTGTCGGGGGTCAGCTTGGCCCCGTCGCCATCGGCGAGCATCAGCTTGGCGCCGTGCGTGTAGAATTCGGGCGCGCCGCCCTCGTCATTCTGGATGTGCGAGTCGCGGTGGCAGACCACGCCGCCATAAGGCGGGCAGAGCGCGGCGAGCGCCAGGCAGTTGGCGGCGGTGCCGGTGGGCACCCACAACACCTCAACCTCGGTGCCGAACAGCTCGGACAGCCGCCCGTCCAGCGCTTTGGACCAGCGGTCGCCGTCATAGGCGGCGTCCATCTGGTCGGCGGCGACGATGGCCTCCATCACCTTGGGATGGATACGGGCGGCATTGTCCGAGAAGAAGCGCATGGCTCCGGCGTTTGGGGGAGGCGGCCGAACAGGTCAACACCGCTCCCCCATATGGTGCCTCAATGCGGCGCGAGGCCCAGCTCGACACCCGTCTTGTCGTGCAGCGCGAAGCGGTCGACCAGATCGGCGCTCGCCTGGTTATAGCCGATCACCTCGACACCGGCCCCGTCGCGGCGCAGCCGGGCGACGATCTTGTCGAGCGCGCCCACACCCGAAATATCCCAGAAATGCGCCGCCGACACGTCGATCACGACATCGCGGCCCGGCTCCGCCTGGAAAGCGCGGGTGAAGCGATCGACCGAGGCGAAGAAAATCTGGCCGGTTACGCGGTAGCGCACCGCCTGGCCCGTCTCGATCCGCTCGACCGCGAACAGGCGGCGGACCTTTCCGGCAAAGAAGATGCCCGACAGTAGCACGCCCGCCGCCACACCCTTGGCCAGGTCATGGGTCAGGACGACCACCGCGACCGTGACCAGCATGACCACCGAAGAGGTCGGCGGATGGCGGCGCAGGTTCGGGATGGAGTTCCAGCTGAACGTCCCGATCGACACCATCACCATGACGGCGACCAGCGCGGGCATTGGGATACGTCCGACAAAGGGACCAAGCCCGGCAAGCAGGATCAGCAGGACGGCCCCGGCAGTCAGCGTCGACAGCCGCTTGCGCCCGCCCGAGGTGACGTTGATCACCGACTGGCCGATCATCGCGCAACCGCCCATGCCGCCGACCAGCGCGGCGGCGATGTTGGCGCCGCCCTGCCCCATGCATTCGCGGCGCTTGTCGCTGTCGGTGTCGGTCATGTCGTCGACGATCTGCGCGGTCAGCAGCGATTCGAGCAGGCCGACGGCGGCCATGGTCAGCGAATAGGGCAGGATGATGCGCAGCGTCTCCCAGGTCAGCGGCACATCGGGCAGCGTCAGGCTGGGCAGTCCCTCGGGCAGCCGTCCCATATCGCCGACCGTGCGCACCGGCAGGCCCATGGCGATGCTGATCCCCGCCAGCACCAGGATCGCGACCAGCGGCGAGGGCACCGCCTTGGTCACGCGCGGCAGCAGGTAGATGATGGCGAGCCCGGCGGCGACCATCGCATAGCTGTGCCACGTCACGCCGGTCAGTTGCGGTAGCTGCGCCATGAAGATCAGGATGGCGAGCGCGTTGACGAAGCCGGTGATGACCGAGCGCGAGACGAACTGCATCACGAGGTCGAGGCGCAACAGCCCCGCGGCGATCTGGATCAGTCCCATCACGATGGTGGCGGCAAACAGGTAATCGACGCCATGCTCGCGGACCAGCGGCGTGACGACGACCGCGACGGCGGCGGTCGCGGCGGAGATCATCGCGGGCCGCCCGCCGGTGAACGAAATGACGATCGCGATCGCGACCGAGGCATAGAGCCCGACGCGCGGATCGACGCCCGAGATGATCGAAAAGCCGATCGCCTCGGGGATCAGCGCGAGGGCGACGACCAGCCCGGCGAGCACGTCACGGCGTGCGTCTCCCAGGCCGGAGAACCATTGGGTTCGATAGGTTTGAACAGTCATGAAATACCAGAATGTCGCGCATGGCGGCGCGCGTCCTGACGGCAGGAGCGGGGATAGGGCCATGCATTCTGTTGTCCGGCGGATCGGCGGCCGGAATAGCCACCCGGAATTTCACCGGGTCCTTGCGAATGACCGCGCGTTTAATCGGGATACATGGTGAAGGGCAAGTCCCGATCCCGATTCCTCCCCTGCAAGGGGAGGGGGACCATCCGTAGGATGGTGGAGGGGTGTCACCAGGCGTGAGCGTGGTCTCACCTAACGAGTGGTTACACCCCTCCGTCAGGCCTTCGGCCTGCCACCTCCCCTTGCAGGGGAGGAATGTCGATTGTCTCTCTGCGTCCTCCGCGCCTCTGCGCGAACCGAATTTCTTCGTGCCATCGCGTCTTCGCACGAACACGCAAAGACCAAAGCGTGGGCTATTCCTCCTCGTCACGCTCGTCGGGCGGGCGGCGATCCTCCGGCGGGGGACCGGCGCGGTCGGGGCGGCGGCGGCCGGGGCCGACGGTGATCGAACCGTCATCGCCCGTGCGCAGGTCGATGCCCAGGCCCTGGATGATCTCGCCGACCGGATCGGCGGAACCCGGCATCATGTCGGGGCCACCGGGCATCATGCCGTCGTCCATGCCATTGGAGATCGCGTCGGGATCGACCTCTTCCTGCACGACGGGGGCGGCGACCGGCGGGATGTCGAGCGCCGACTGCATAAAGGCGCGCCAGATGCGGGCGGGCACGCCGCCGCCCGACAGGCCGGGATTGGGCGTGTTGTCGTCATTGCCGACCCACACGCCGACCACCAGATCGCGCGCGAAGCCGACGAACAGCGCATCGCGCGAATCCTGCGTCGTGCCGGTCTTGCCATAGGCATCGACGGTCAGCAGCGCCTGCCGCCCCGTGCCCGTCTTGATCGAGGAGGACAGAAGGTCGAGCATCCCGTCATGCACCGATGAGGCAAAGCCCGTCTTGCGGTCGGTCAGCGACTGATACCAGCCCTTGTCCTTGACGTCGTTCAGGCCGCGCGCGGCGACCGGATAGCTTTCATTGGCGACCGCGGCATAGGCGGCGGTCAGCTCGAGCAGGCTGACGGTCGAGGTGCCGAGGCCGATGGTCGCCTCGTTCGGGATCGGCGTGGTGATCCCCAGATCGCGCGCCGCCTTGATGACCGACTTCACGCCGACCGCCTGGGTCAGCCGGGCGGCGGCCACGTTGGACGAACGCGCAAAGGCCTGACGCAGCGTGATCTTGCCTAGATAGCGCCCGTCGCTGTTGCGCGGTTTCCACCCGGCAATATCGACCGGCTCGTCCTCGATGGTCGAGTCCGGGGTCATGCCGGAGCGCAAGGCCGCCAGATAGACGAACAGCTTGAACGCCGAACCCGGCTGGCGGCGCGCCTGGGTCGCACGGTTGAACGGGCTCTTGGAATAATCCTTGCCGCCGACCATCGCGACGACGCGGCCATCGGGGCGCATCGCGATCAAGGCGACCTGCGCCTGGTTCAGCCCGGCGCTGCGCACCGTACGCTCGGCGATCCGTTGCAGCCGGGGATTGAGCGTCGTCTGGACGGTCGCCTCGGTCTTGATCTCGCCGGCCTGGTCGCGCGCCTCGGGCAGTACCCAGTCGGCGAAATAGGTGCCGCTGGGCAGCGTTTCGGGCCGCGAGGCGAGGACCCGCTGCGGCTGAACGGCATCGGCCTCCGCCTTGGTCAGGAAGCCCGCATCCTCCATCGCCGCGACGACGACCGCCTGCCGGGCGCGCGCGCCCTTGAGGTTGGTGGTGGGGGCGAGGCGCGACGGCGCCTTGACCAGCCCGGCCAGCATCGCCGCCTGGCCGATGTTCAGCTTGTCAGGCGTGCGGCCGAAATAATGCTTCGACGCGGCGGTGATGCCGTACACATTGTCGCCGAAATAGACGTTGGACAGATAGCGCGACAGGATCTCGTCCTTGGTCAGCCACGCCTCCAGCCAGAAGGCGATCATCGCCTCGCGGATCTTGCGCCCCGCCGTCCGGTCGGAATCGAGAAAGGCATTCTTCGCCAGCTGCTGGGTGATGGTCGATCCACCCTCGCGCACGCCGCCCGATCCGACATTGTGCCAGGCCGCGCGCAGGATGCCGCGCGGATCGACGCCCCAGTGCGAATAGAAACGCCGGTCCTCGATCGCCATGAACGCCTCGCGCACATGGGCGGGCAGCTTGGCCGCATCGACGGGCGCGCCGATGATCGCCCCGCGCCGGGCAATAGGCGTGCCGTCATCGGCGGTCAGCGTGATCGAGGGCGGCGTCGGCGGCTGGAGCGAGCGCGACAGCGGCGCGGTGACGGCCAGCCAGGCGATGGCGATGACCAGCAGGATGATGCCCGCCCCCATGGCGCGCGCGATCCAGCGGCCCCAGCGGATGTTCCGACGCGGCCGCTCGGGCGACGCATCGTCTTCATCGGGGCCAAAGGTCCAGCTCTGCGTCTCCGCATCATAGAGCGGATAATGGGGCCCCACCGGCTCGTAAGGACGGTCCAGGGGGGTACGATCGGGATTAAACGGGTCGGGGCGCATCACAGGGTTCCGGTGGTCGGCCACTCGCGTGTATTACTCCACCAGAACACCGCGCGCAAGCTCATGCACGCGTTTACCCTGTTTGCGGCACCTCCGGCAAGCGCTCCGCCGGGGGCGTGTCGGTGATGAGGCCCGCCCGGTGCGCGACGATGGTCGGGACCAGAGCCTGCCCCGCCACGTTGATCGCGGTGCGGCCCATGTCGAGGATGGGGTCGATCGCCAGCAACAGTCCGGCCCCCTCCAGCGGTAGGCCCAGCGTCGACAGGGTCAGCGTCAGCATGACGACCGCCCCGGTCAGCCCCGCCGTCGCCGCCGAACCCAGCACCGACACCAGCACGATCAGCACATAATCGCCCATATGCAGCGGCAGGCCGTAATATTGCGCGACGAACAGCGCCGAAATCGCCGGATAGATGGCGGCGCACCCATCCATCTTGGTGGTCGCGGCAAAGGGGACCGCAAAGGCCGAATAGGCGCGCGGCACGCCCAGTCGCTGCTCCACGGCGTCTTCGGTCACCGGCAGGGTGGCGATCGAGGAGCGCGACACGAAGCCCAGCTGGATGGCGGGCCAGGCGGCGGCGTAAAAGCGCTTGGGCGACATGCCATTGGCGAGCAGCAGGAGCGGATAGACCACGAACAGCACGAGGCCGAGCCCGATATAGACGGCCAGCGCAAAGCTGCCGAGCGCGGACAGCGACTGCCACCCATAGCGTACGATCGCATTGCCCAGCAGCGCGCCCGAGCCGAGCGGGGTCAGCCGGATCACCCAGGACAGGATGCGCCGGAAGATGGCAAGCGCGGAGGCGTTGAACGACAGGAAACTCTCGCCCTTGTCGCCGACCCGCACGGCGGCGACGCCGATCGCGACCGCCATGACGATGATCTGCAGGATGTTGAACGACAGCCCGGTCTTCAGCGCACCATTGTCGCCCGCGCTCGTCGAGGCGGACAGGCCCAGGATGTTGGACGGGATCAGCCCGCGCAGGAAGTCGAGCCAGGACCCCGCCGTATCCGGCCGCACCGCGCTGCCCGGTGCGACGCCCGCATGCAGGCCGGGTTGCAGCACGGTGCCCAGCGTCAGGCCGATGGTGACGGCGATCAGCGCGGTGATCGCGAACCAGATGAAGGTGGCGGCGACCAACCGCGCGGCATTGTTCAGGTCGCGCAGTGCCGCGATCGACGCCACGATGGCGGTGAACACCAGCGGCACGACCAGCACCTTGAGCAGCTGGACGAAGCTCTCGCCGATGATGCGCAGGCCCTCGGCCAATCCGGCCAGGCCCTGCGACCGGGCGAGCAGGCCGAGCAGCAGGCCCACGGCCATGCCGACGAACACCTGTGCGCCGAAAGAAAAACGGAATCTCATCCGACCATAGCTAGCAAGCCGGCGAAACGATCCCAATCAAGTTTTGCGTGGGGGCCAGAAAGCTCCCCATTTCGGGCCCCTTGCGGGGCGGGGGAGAATGGTGCTGCCGGTGAGGATTGAACTCACGACCTCAGCCTTACCAAGGATGCGCTCTACCACTGAGCTACGGCAGCACTCGCGTTTCACCGCGGGAAGCGCGCCTAGAGACGATTGGGCGGGCATTGTCAAGCGACCTTTGTGCGGATTATGCGAAAAGCCATGGCAAAAGACGAACGGGCGGAGCGGCTGGCGGCGGCGCTCCGGGAAAATCTGAAGCGGCGAAAGGCCCAGGCGCGGGAACAGGACGAAGGGCGTGCGCCCGATCCCGCCCCGCGCGACGAGTCCGCCTGACCGCTTAGCGGGGGGCGATCAGCCCCAGGACCAGGGTCAGGCTCCCCAGACCCAGCGACAAGGCCCAGCGCAGCCCGGCCCAGCCTGCGATGGCCCGCATCGCATCGCCGACCCGAAGGTCGGCCAGCGGCGTGACCATGATGACCAGACCCAGCAGGATCAGCGCAACCCGGATCGAGCCGCCCGCCAGCAGCGGCGGCAAGAACAATGCCCATCCGATCAGACTGGGCAGCACCGCGACCAGATAGGGCCAGCTCCGATCGTCGCGGCGGAGCAGCGCCTCCATCCACCACATACCGCCCAGGAAGGACAGGATAAGCGCGGCATAGAGCCCGCCGCCGATCGTCGCGGGCAGGGTCAGCGCCGGGTCGACCAGCGTCAGCCCGACACAGGCCAGGGGCGGCAGCACACCCGCCGCGCCCAAGACAAGCGGTGGTCGTGGCAGGCGAGTGTGATTCATCGCGGCATTCCCGAAACATGGCGTTGCGGGGTGGCTACGCAGGGGCCGCGTGTTGGTTCATTCGGGGCAACGCCCATTCCTCCCGGTGCCGGAGGCGACATAAGCTCAATCCACCCCTCCCCTTCAGGGGAGGGGCCGGGGGTGGGGCGTGTCCTCAGGCGTGGCGTTCGTGGAAAGGCCCCACCCCAACCCAGCATCAGGTCGATCAGGCTCCCAGCCTGATCTAAACCGCGCGTGGCGCGGTTTACCTGATGCTCCTGAAGGGGAGGGGCTCACGTTACTTCAACGCAATGTTATCCCGCTTTTAGATCTCCACCCGCAGCGAGGCCCGCACCGTTCGCGGTGCCCCGGGATAGATCCACAACCGGCTGTACGAACTCGCGGCATAGCGCGCGTCGAACAGGTTGTCGGCCTCCAGCCGGAAGCGCAGCTGGTCGGTGACGGGCATTTCGACCGCCGCCTTGGCCTTCACATAGGACGGCAGGACCAGCGGCTGCGCATCGAGCGAACCGGCGCGGTCGCCGACATAGGCGACGCCGCCGCTCAACTGCCAGTCGCGCCCGGCCAGCGGCAGATGATGGACGACCAGCACCGTTCCCGAATGCGTCGGCACGCCCAGCACCGCCGTGGTGGCGAAGCTCTTGTCGTCGTTGCGGGCATGGACCCAGGCGTAGTTGGCGATCACCTGCCACCGGCGGGCGAGACGCAGCGAGGCGTCGGCCTCGATCCCCCGGCTGTTCATCCGGCCGACCGGCGCGTTGAAGCCAGGATCGACCGGATCGGTGGTCAGGATGTTGCTCTTGGCGATGTCGAACCAGGTCATGCCCAGGTCCAGCCCGGTCCAGCGGCCCGCGACGCCGACTTCGTAACCGCGCGCCTGCTCGGGCTGGAATCCGTCGCCGGTGCGGCCGGTGCCGGAATTGAGCACGAAGGACTCGCCCCAATTGGCATGGACCGAGACATGGTCGTCCACCGCATAGCGGGCCCCTGCACGGAATTTCACCGGCTCGTCGACGATCTGCCCGACCCCGCCGGTGCGGTTGTTGACGATCTTCTGCCGATAGGGATCGACCCGCGCACCACCGACCAGGGTCAGCCGGTCGGTCACCGCCCACATATCCTGGACATAGAATGTGCCCGCCCAGCGATTCTCGTCATTGTTGGTGAAGGGCAGCAGCGACGCGGCGGTCCCGCCATAGGTCGAGGCCGGATCGTAGAGATCGACCGCATAGGGCGCCGCCGCCGACGGATTGCGCCGCATCCAGCGCTCGCCATAGGTCATGCGATAACCTTTGATGCCGACGCTCAGCTGGTGCCGCCCGACATTGCCCGCCAGCTCCATCCGCGCGGCCAGATCGTCGATCACGAAATCGCGCGAGCGGCGCTGGCGCCAGACCTGGGTGCCGACGATGCGCGACTGGTCCGCCGAAAACCCCTTGAGCGAGCCGGTCCGCCAGACGATGCCGCCGTTCAGCGTCCAGCCGCCGCCCAGCTGCGCCAGGCCGGTCAGCTGGTGCCGCTCGTTGCGGAAGCGGGTCAGTCCGTTGGACGGCTCGCCATAATAGTTGGAACGGGACAGCGCGTTGGCATCGTCGCCGACCGCCGGGATACCGCGATCGAACGGCGTGTCGAACTGCATGAACTCGGCCAGATAGGTCAGCCGCAGCGAATCGCTTGGCGCCCAGGTCAGCGAGGGCGACACCACTCGCCGCTTCAGCGACACCGTGTCGCGCCAGCCATCGCTGTCCTCGCCTGCGACGACGATCCGTGCGGCCAGCGTATCGGAGAGCGGCCCCGTGGCATCCGCCTCGACCCGGCGCGTGTCGAACGAGCCATAGGTCGCGGTCAGCCGGGCATAGGGGGTGAAGCGCGGCATCTTCGAGACGATGTTGACCCGGCCGCCCGGATCGACCTCGCCGAAGATCGCGCCCGCCGGGCCCTTCAGCACCTCGATCCGCTCGACGGTGGCGGGGTCACGCGGTGGGACCATGCCGCGATTGGCGATGAAGCCGTCGACATAGAATTCCGCGCCGCCGTCCGGCGTGCCCAGAAAACCGCGAATCGCGAAATTGTCGAGCACGCCGCCGCGGTTGTTCTGCTGGCTGAACCCGCTGACCAGCTCCAGCGCGTCGTTCAGCCGGTACGTGCCCGCCGCCTGTAGCACATCCTGCTCCAGCGAGCGGCTGGACTGCGACATGCGCTCGGTCGCGGGGTCGGAGGACAGGGTACGGTCGACCGAGTGACGGGTGCCCAGGACCACGATGTCCGAGCGATCCTCGGTCTTCTCCTGCCCTTGGCTTTCCTGCGCATTGGCGCACAACGGCATGGCGCAGGTGGTCATGGCAAGGGCCAGCGCGGCCAGGCGGGAACAGCGAAGGGAGTGGTCGATGACGGCCATGGGTGATCCGGTGATGTGGTATGTTGCAACGTCTCATAGGGCGGCAATGCTGCAAGGCAACACTTCGGCCCGGCTATTCTGAAAAAAACGTCATGCCGCCCTTCATCGTCCGGGCTGGATGATATGCGCCTTTGCCGCTAGTCCATCCGCCCGTGAGGATCGCGATCATCGACACCAGCACGACGCGCGCGGCGATCATCGCCGAGGGGCTGCGAGAGGCCGGATTGGACGATCAGGTGCTGATCGATCCCGCCGGGCCGATCGTCCGTCAGATCGAGGCGTGCGCGCCCGAGGTGGTGCTGATCAATCTGGAGAATCCCGGCCGCGACTTGCTGGAGGATTTCTTCGCCATGTCGCGCGCGCTCGACCGGCCGATCGCGATGTTCGTCGACCAGTCGGATGCCGAAAGCGCGCTGGCGGCGGTCGATGCGGGGGTGTCGGCCTATGTCGTCGACGGTCTGGCGAAGCAGCGGATCAAGCCGGTGCTCGATGTCGCGATTCGCCGTTTCCAGGCCTTTTCGCGGCTCCAGGCCGAACTGGCCGAGGCGAAGACCGCACTGGCCGACCGCCAGACGATCGACCGGGCCAAGGCGATCCTGATGCGGCGGCGCGGGATCGATGAGCCCGCCGCCTATGCGTTGCTGCGCGGCCATGCGATGCAATCCAACCGGCGCATCGCGGAGGTGGCCGAGGCGATCGTGACCAGCGAGGCCTTGATGGGAGAGTTGCCGTGAGTCTCGACCGGTTCCGCATCGGCTTCGTGCCGCTGGTCGACGCCGCGCTGCCCATCCTGGCGCATGAGCTGGGCTTTGCCGAAGAGCAGGGCGTAGGCGTCGAAATGGTCCGCGACGTCACCTGGGCGGCGGTGCGGGATCGGCTGCTCTACGGGCATACGGACGCCGCGCATATGGTCGCGCCGCTCGCCATCGCGACCGCGCTGGGCCGCGATCGCCCGGCGGTGCCGATGGCGGTGCCCTTCGTCCTGGGGCTGAACGGCAATGCGATCACCTTCTCGACCGCGTTGGGTGAGGCCTGCGGGCTGGGCGAAGGGCTGGGCGATCCGATCGCGGTGGGGGCGGCCCTGCGCGCGGTCGCGGCACGACAGCGGTTGCGCTTCGGCGTGGTGCACCGCCATTCGAGCCATAACTACATGCTGCGCTACTGGCTGGCCGGGGTCGGCATCCGGCCGGATACGGATGTCGATATCGTCGTGACGAGCCCGCCCTTCGCCGCCGATGCGCTGGCAGCGGGCGAGGTGGACGGCATCTGCGTCGGCGAGCCGTGGAACTCGATCGCGGTCGATCGTGGCGTGGGACGGATCGCGCTGGCGACCGCGCAAATCTGGCGGCGCGGCGTGGAAAAGGTGCTGGCGATGCGCGCCGACCAGGCCGAGGAACGGCGCGACGCGGTGCTGCGGCTGATCCGCGCGCTGCACGCGGCGGCGGCGCATTTCATCGATCCCGAGACGGTCGAACAGAGCGCCGAAATCCTGTCGCGCCCCCACTATCTCGACGCGCCAATGGGGGCGATCCTGCGCGCGATCACCGACCGCATCCGCGTGGTGCCGGGCGGCGAACCGGTCCATTATCCCGACTTCATGTTCCAGTATCGCGAGGCAGCGAATTTCCCGTGGCGCAGCCAGGCGGGCTGGCTCCATGCGCAGATGGTGCGGTGGGAAGGGCTGCCCTTCTCGAACGCGGACGCCGCGACGGCGCAGGGGGTGTTCCGCCCCGACCTGTACCGCGCCGCGCTGGCCGGATCGGGAGCGCCGTTGCCGGGCGCGAGTTCCAAGCTGGAAGGCGCGCTGGTCGAGCCGATCGGGGCGGGATCGACGCAAGGGCGGCTGGTGCTGGGGAGCGACCGGTTCTTCGACGGGCGGGCGTTCGATCCGGATGATATTCCGGGGTATCTGGCGGCACTTCCCTGAGATTCCTCCCCTCAAAGGGGAGGTGGCAGGCCGTCAGGCCTGACGGAGGGGTGTAACCCTCTCGATAGCGGGACACCCCTCCGACGCGCTGCGCGCGCCACCTCCCCTTCCAGGGGAGGAATAGACTTGGTTTTGCTGCATTTGCGAAAGCCTCTTGCGCGGCGCCCGCGAATCGGGCAATTTTCAATTCGCCCGGCAATGGCGTCGGGCACGAGATAACGGCGCGGTCCGCTCCAACGACGGGGTGGCGCGCTGGCGGAAGCGGGGCAGTCCCCATATTCCGCTTGGAGGCAACGAAGCCGCCAGGATGCGACCCGCAAGGGCCCCGCGTCCTGGCGGCTTTTTTCGTTTTGGGCCCTGGGCCCCACGGAGGCGGCACGATGGCGACGGCATTCTGGGATGACAGCAAAGCGGCGAAAGCGGGCGATGACGGCGGTTTCTGGTCGAGCGGCCATACGCCGACGCTGATCGCGGCATTCCTGTATTTCGATCTGGCCTTCATGGTCTGGGTCCTGCTCGGCCCGCTGGCGCCGCAGATTTCCGCCAGCCTGGGCCTGACGCCTGCGCAAAAGGGTGTGATGGTCGCAGTGCCGACGCTGGCGGGGGCGATCCTGCGCGTCGTCAACGGCCTGTTGGTCGACCGGATCGGGCCGAAGCGCGCGGGCGCGATCAGCCAGTTGATCGTCATCGGCGGCCTCTTTTCCGCCTGGGTGCTGGGGGTGAACAGCTTCGGCGGCACACTGGTGCTGGGCGTCATCCTGGGCTTTGCGGGGGCGAGCTTCGCCATCGCGCTGCCGCTCGCCAGCCGCTGGTATCCGCCCGAGCATCAGGGCAAGGCCATGGGTCTGGCGGGCATGGGCAATTCGGGCACGGTGCTCGCCGCGCTGTTCGCGCCTGCGCTGGCCAAGCTGTTCGGCTGGAACGCCGTTCTGGGGCTCGCCTGCCTGCCGCTGACCCTCGTCTTCTTCGCCTATATGGTGATGGCCAAGGACGCACCGGGTGCGCCGAGCCCACGCCGTCTGGTCGAGTATCTCGCGCCGCTGAAACAGGCCGATGCCTGGTGGCTGATGGGCTTCTACGCCGTCACCTTCGGCGGGTTCGTCGGCCTTGCCGCCAGCCTGCCCATCTATTTCACCGACCGCTTCGGGCTGACCCCGGTGCAGGCGGGTTACGCCACGGCGGCCTGCGTCTTTGCCGGGTCACTGGTGCGGCCGATGGGCGGGGCGCTGGCCGATGCGATCGGCGGGGTGAAGGCGCTGCTCGGCGTGTTCGCCGCCGCCGCGGTCACCCTGACGGGCGTGGCGATGGTCGACGGGTTCGCCGCCTCGCTGGCGCTGTTCGTCCTGTCCATGCTGGCGCTGGGTGTCGGCAACGGATCGGTCTTCCAGCTGGTGCCGCAGCGTTTCGCCGCCGAGATCGGCGTGATGACCGGCCTGGTCGGCATGGCGGGCGGGATCGGCGGCTTCTACCTCGCCTCGTCGCTGGGGTTCGCCAAGCAGTGGACGGGCAGCTTTTCGGGCGGGTTCCTGATCTTCGCCGCGCTGGCCCTGGTCGCGCTGGCGGGCCTGATGCTGGTCAAGAGCCGCTGGCGCCGCAGCTGGGGCGCGGCCGAGGGCGTGCGGATCTGATGCTTTTCCTCTTCGACGGATCGAACCGATGAAACACGAAGTCCTGAGCGCCGCCAAGGTCGATACCCGCGAACACCTGATCGTCGTCGGCAACGGCATGGCCGGTTGCCGCGCGGTCGAGGAATTGCTGGCCCGCGATCCCGCCCGCTACCGTATCACCATATTCGGTGCCGAACCGCTGGTGAATTACAACCGGATCATGCTGTCGCCGGTGCTGGCGGGCGAGAAGACGTTCGACGAGATCGTCATCAACGGCCTCGACTGGTATGCCGATAACGGCATCACCCTGGTCAGCGGCGATCCGGTCACCGCGATCGACCGCGAGGCACGGACGGTCACCGCCCAGAGCGGCATGGTGCTGGACTATGATCGGCTACTCATCGCGACCGGTTCCGACCCGTTCATCATCCCGGTGCCCGGCCACGACCTGCCCGGCGTCATCAGCTTTCGCGACATGAAGGATGTCGAGCATATGCTCGACGCCGCCGAGCGGGGTGGCAGCGCGGTGGTGATCGGCGGCGGCCTGCTCGGCCTGGAGGCGGCGCATGGCCTGAGCTTGCGCGGCATGACCGTCACCGTCCTCCACCTGATGCCAACGCTGATGGAGCGGCAGCTGGATGAAGCGGCGGGTTGGCTGCTCAAGCAGGCGCTGGAGGCGCGCGGCCAGACCGTATTGTGCGGCGCCGACACCGCCGCGATCCTGGGCGACGGCAAGGTCGAGGCGATCCGCCTGAAGGACGGCCGCGAGATCCCTGCCGATCTCGTGGTGATGGCGGTCGGCATCCGTCCCTGCGTCGCGCTGGCCCGCGCCGCCGGGCTGGAGGTCGGGCGCGGGATCAAGGTGGACGACCATATGGTCACCTCCGACCCGCGCATCCTGGCCGTCGGCGAATGCGTCGAGCATGACGGACAGGTATACGGCCTGGTCGCGCCGCTCTGGGACATGTGCCGCAGCCTCGCCGATGCACTGACCGGCAGCCCCAGCGGCTATCGCCCCACCGCCACCGCGACCAAGCTGAAGGTTGCCGGACTCGACGTCTTCTCGGCGGGCGATTTCGGCGGCGGGGACGGCGCGGAGGATATCGTGCTGCGCGACGCGGCCCGCGGCATCTACAAGCGCGTCGTGGTCAAGGACGACCGCATCGTCGGCGCGGTGCTGTACGGCGATACCGCCGACGGCAACTGGTATTTCGACCTGCTCAAAAAGGGCGAAAGCGTCGGCGACATTCGCGACGCGCTGATCTTCGGCCAGGCCTTCGCCTCGGGAGGGGGGCAGGCGGACCCTAAGGCGGCCGTTGCGGCGCTCTCCGACACGGCGGAGATTTGCGGCTGCAACGGCGTCACCAAGGGGCAGGTCGTGTCGTGCATCGCCAAGGGCGCACACAGCCTGGATGCGGTGCGTGCCACCTGCAAGGCATCGGCGAGCTGCGGCTCGTGCACCGGGCTGGTCGAGACGCTGCTCGCGCTGACGCTGGGCGACGAGGTCGAGGCGGGGCCGAAGACCATGTGCAAATGCACCAGCTTCGGCCATGACGATGTCCGCCGCGAGATCGTCGCGCAGGACATGCGCTCCATTCCGGAGGTCATGCAGAAGCTGCACTGGTCGACCCCCGATGGCTGTTCGTCCTGCCGCCCCGCGCTCAATTACTATCTGCTGTGCGCGCTGCCCGGCGAATATGTCGACGACCAGCAGAGCCGCTTCGTCAACGAGCGGATGCACGCCAACATCCAGAAGGACGGCACCTATTCGGTCGTACCGCGCATGTGGGGCGGCATCACCAGCCCCAAGGAGCTGCGCGCGATCGCCGATGTGGTCGAGAAGTTCAACGCGCCGATGGTCAAGGTGACGGGCGGCCAGCGGCTCGACATCTTCGGCATCAAGAAGGAGGATCTGCCCGCCGTCTGGGCCGATCTGAACGCCGCCGGGATGGTCAGCGGCCATGCCTATGGGAAAAGTCTGCGGACGGTGAAGACCTGTGTCGGCTCCGAATGGTGCCGCTTCGGCACGCAGGATTCGACCGGGCTGGGTGTCAAGCTGGAGCGGGCGACCTGGGGGTCGTGGATGCCGCACAAGTTCAAGATCGCGGTGTCGGGCTGCCCGCGCAACTGTGCCGAGGCGACGATCAAGGACTTCGGCGTGGTCTGCGTGGACTCGGGCTACGAACTCCATGTCGGCGGCAATGGCGGGATCAAGGTCCGCGCCACCGACCTGCTGTGCAAGGTCGCGACCGAGGCGGAGGCGATGGAGATGTGCGCCGCCTTCGTCCAGCTCTATCGCGAGGAGGCGCGCTATCTGGAACGCACCGCGCCGTGGATCGAACGTGTGGGCCTGGCATACATCCAGTCGCGGCTGTTGCCCGACGAAGAGGCGCGCGCCGAACTCGCCCGCCGCTTCTTCTATTCGCAGAGCTTCTCGCAGGACGATCCCTGGGCCGCGCGCGTCGCGGGCGAGGAACGCGAAATCCATGCGCCGATGGCGCGCTTCCAACCTGTTGGAGAGATGGCATGATCGGCGAATGGCTCGATATCGGCTGGGTGAACGAGATCCCGGTGCGCGGCAGCCGCACCGTGCAGGTCGAGGGCGGCCACGACATCGCCGTCTTCCGTACCGGCGAGAACAAGGTCTTCGCGCTGCTCGACCGCTGCCCGCACAAGCATGGGCGGCTGAGCCAGGGCATCGTCCATGGCGGCGCGGTGGCGTGTCCGCTGCACAACTGGCGCATCTCGCTCAGCACCGGCGAGGCGCTGGGCGAGGACAAGGGCTGCACGCCGACCGTGCCGGTGAAGATCAGCGGCGGCCGCGTGCTGATCTGCCGCGCCAGCACCCTGAAGGCGGCGGCGTGAGCATGAGGCTGCTTTCCCCCCTCCCCTTCAGGGGAGGGGTCGGGGGTGGGGCCTCGCCACAAGCGGCGCGCTTGCCGAACTGCCCCACCCCAACCCCTCCCCTGAAGGGGAGGGGCAACGCATGAACGCGATCCGCACTACCTGCGCCTATTGCGGTGTCGGCTGCGGCATCCGCGCGACCGTCACCGACGAGCGTGCCGTCCAGATCGAGGGCGATCCCGACCACCCCGCCAATCGCGGCAGGCTCTGTTCCAAGGGCACGCATCTGGGCGAGACGGTCGGTCTCGAAGGTCGCCTGCTCACCCCGATGATCGGCAAGCGCCGCGCCTCGTGGGACAAGGCGCTGGATTTGGTGGCGAAACGCTTCCGCGACACTATCGCGCAGCATGGTCCCGACAGCGTCGCCTTCTACGTCTCCGGCCAGTTGCTGACCGAAGACTATTATGTCGCCAACAAGCTGATGAAGGGCTTTATCGGCTCGGCCAATATCGACACCAATTCGCGGCTCTGCATGTCGAGCGCGGTGGCGGGCCACACCCGCGCGTTCGGCGAGGATGTGGTGCCCGCGTCTTACGAAGACATCGACGCCGCCGACCTGATCGTGCTGGTCGGCAGCAACACCGCCTGGTGCCATCCCATCGTCTATCAGCGTATTCGCGCCCGGTGCGATGCGGGTGCCAAGCTGGTCGTCATCGATCCGCGCCGCACCGAGACGGCGGAGGAAGCCGACCTGCATCTGCCGCTGCGCCCCGGCAGCGACGTGGCGCTGATGAACGGCCTGCTCGCCTGGTGCCGCGAGGCGGGGGCGCTCGACGCGGGGTTCCTTGCCGATCATCTGTCGGTTCCGGCCGATTTCTGGGAGCGGGTGGGCGAGGGGAGCGATCTCTGGTCGGTCGCCAGGACCTGCGACCTGCCCCCGGCCGACCTGCGCCGCTTCTACGAACTATTCGCCGCCACCCCGCGCACCGTCACCCTGTTCAGCCAGGGGGTGAACCAGTCGCTGAGCGGCACCGATCAGGTCAATGCGATCCTGAACGTCCATCTCGCGACGGGGCGCATCGGCAAGCCCGGCGCGCAGCCCTTTTCGATCACGGGTCAGCCGAACGCCATGGGCGGGCGTGAGGTGGGCGGGCTGGCCTCCACGCTGGCCGCGCATATGGACTTCGCGCCCGACAACCGCGCCCGTGTCCAGCGCTTCTGGGCCGCGCCGACCATCGCCGAACAGCCTGGCCTGAAGGCCGTCGAACTCTTCCGCGCCTTGGGCGAGGGGCGGATCAAGGCGCTGTGGGTGATGGCGACCAATCCCGCCGTGTCGATGCCCGATGCGGGCCGCGTGCGCGAGGCGCTGGCCGCCTGCCCCTTCGTCGTGGTCAGCGACGTGATCGCCGACACCGACACCTCGGCCTATGCCCATGTCCGCCTGCCCGCCGCCGCCTGGGGCGAGAAGGACGGAACCGTCACCAATTCGGACCGCACGATCAGCCGCCAGCGCGCGCTGTTCCCGCTGCCCGGTGAGGCAAGGCCCGACTGGTGGATCGTCAAGGAGGTCGGCCGCCGCATGGGGTGGAAGACCGCCTTTGCCTATGACCGCCCCGCCGAGATCTGGCGCGAGCATTGCCGTCTGTCGGCCTATGAGAATGACGGCGCGCGCCTGTTCGCGCTGCCCGGTCTGTCGAGCGCGGGCAATGCAGAGTATGACGCGATGACGCCGTTCCGCTGGGGCGGCACCCCCTTTGCCGATGGCCGCTTCTCCACCCCCGATGGCCGCGCACGGCTGGTGACGGTGACGCAAAAGGCGATTTCCGGCCCGCTTGCCGCCTGGCCGCTGACGCTCAACACCGGCCGCTATCGCGACCAGTGGCACAGCATGACCCGCACCGGCCTTGCGCCCAAGCTGGCCCGCCACCGCGAAGAGCCGTTGGTCGAGGTGCATCCCGATGATGCCGCCGGACTAGGCGTCATCGAGGGCGGGCTGGCGTGGGTGGCGACGCCGCAGGGCGACAGCCTCTACCGCGTGCGCGTGACGCCTGCGCAGCGGCGGGGCGAGATCTTCACGCCGATCCACTGGACCGACCGCACCTCCAGCGGCGGGCGAACCGGCCTGCTGCCGCGTCCGCTGGTCGATCCGGTGTCGGGCCAGCCGGGCTTCAAGCAAACCCCGGCGCGGCTGGCGGCGGTAGCAACGCGCTGGCGTGGTTTCCTGATCCTCGCGGGCGAGCCGGTGCGGCGTCCCTCCTGCCTCTGGGCGACGCGCGTCGCGGTTCCGGCGGGCAGCCTGTGGGAACTGGCGGGCGATGGCGATCCGGTAAAGCTGGAGGCGAGCCTGCCCGCTGGCGAGCGTGTCGAGGCGATCGATGCGGCGCGCGGCACCAGGCGAATCGCGATCCTGTCGGGCGGCCGGCTGATCGCCGCGCTGTTCGTGACCGAAAGCGGCGAATTGCCCAGCCGTGACTGGCTGATCGGCCAGTTGGCCGAGGCGGAGGCAGCACCGACCCTGCTCGCCGGACGTGCGCCGGGGGTGCAGGCGGATCGCGGCGCGATCGTCTGCGCCTGTTTCGATATCGGGATGCGCACCATCGTCGCGGCGATCCGCGACCAGCGGCTGGCCGATGTCGCCGCGATCGGGGCCGCTCTGGGCGCTGGCACCAATTGCGGATCCTGCCGCCCCGCGCTCGCCCGCCTGCTCGCCGAGGAGACTATCCATGCCGCATGACGAATTTCCCGCCGGTTCGGTCTGGCTGGTCGGGGCCGGGCCGGGCGATCCCGATCTGCTGACCCGCAAGGCCGAGCGGCTGATCGCGGCGGCCGATATCGTGTTCTACGACGCGCTGGTCGGCCCCGGCATCCTCGACCTGATCGGCGCGCGCGCCGAGCAGATCAGCGTCGGCAAACGCTCGGGCCGTCATTCCAAGGATCAGCGGACCATAGATTCGCTGATCGTCGCGGCAGCGCTGGAGGGCAAGCGGGTCGTCCGGCTGAAGGGTGGCGACCCGGCGATCTTCGGTCGTACGGCGGAGGAAGTGACCGCCTGCCGCGCGGCGGGCGTGACGGTACGAATCTGCCCCGGCATCACCGCCGCCAGCGCGGCCGTCGCCTCGGCGGGGACCAGCCTGACCCTGCGCGGCGTGGCACGCCGCCTGACCCTGGTCACGGCGCATGCGCAGGCGGGCGCGACGCTCGACCTCGACTGGCCAGCGCTGGCCGCGACCGATTCGACGCTGGCCATCTATATGGGCCGCGCGGCGGCGGCGACCGTGGCCCAGCAACTGGTCGCCGCCGGGCGCAGCCCCGACACGCCGGTGCTGGTCGTGGTCAACGCCTCGCTGCCCAATGAGCGAATCATCCGGGGGCGGCTGTCCTCGCTGGCCTTTCTGGTCGAGGCGATCAGCGCGCATGATCCCGCCATGCTGATCGTCGGCGAAGCGGTCGAAGCCGATCCGACCTTCGCACCCGCACAATCCAGCGGGGTCCGCGAAGGGATATTGATCGCCTGACCCGAAAGACCGGCGCGTCGACTTTGTAAGGGAAGGAGTGAGCGCGCCTCGGCGCCCCATGGCGGCGGGAGAGGCCAAGACTTCGTCATCGCGCTATCGCACGGTGACGTTGGTAGAAAGTCTTGGTTTTCCGCCAGTCCCGAGGCTTGGAAGCCTTGGGAAAGAATGGTGCCCAGAAGAGGACTCGAACCTCCACGACCTTGCGATCGCCAGCACCTGAAGCTGGTGCGTCTACCAATTCCGCCATCTGGGCACGGGGTAGGCCTGCGCCTTTAGGGTAGGGTTCGAATCCTTGTCAACGGCTTTTTTGCGAGGCAAAGGGGCGGTGCACAAAAAATCTGGCGAATAGGGACGGTCATGACGAACAAGCTGGTGACGCTGATCGGCGGCGGGGGCTTTCTGGGCCGCTATGTCGCACGCGAACTGATGCGGGACGGTACGCGCGTCCGGGTGGCGCAGCGCGATCCGCGCCAGGCGTATTTCCTGCGCACGCAGGGCGGGCTGGGCCAGACGCAGTTCGTGGCCGCGGATATCGCCCGGCCGGAGACGGTCGCACGCGCGGTCGAAGGCGCCGATGCGGTCGTCAATCTGGTCGGTGTGATGGGCGGCAATATGCAGCGCATCCATGTCGACGGCGCGCGCGCCGTGGCGGAAGCCGCGCGCAACGCCGGTGCCGGGGCGCTGGTCCATGTGTCGGCGATCGGCGCGGACACGAATGGTGCGGCGGCCTATGCCCGGTCCAAGGGGCAGGGCGAAGAGGCGGTGCGCGCGGCCTTCCCGAACGCCACCATCCTGCGCCCCTCGATCGTGTTCGGGCGCGAGGATCAGTTCGTGAACCGCTTCGCGGGCATGATGGGTGCGCCGATCGTCCCGGTCCTGCGTTCGGGCGTGAAGTTCCAGCCGGTCTTTGCGGGCGATGTCGGCGAAGCGGTCGCCAACGCGCTGCGCGATCCCGAATCGCACGGTGGTCTTACCTATGAGCTGGGTGGCCCGGACGTGCTGTCGATGGGCGAGTTGCTCCGCTGGATCGCCCAGGCGCTGGGTCGCAAGCCCAACTTCGTGGAAATCCCCGATTTCGCAGGCGCGCTGCTCGCCCGGCTGCCGGGCTCACCGATCAGCTGGGACCAGTGGCTGATGCTGCAGCAGGACAATGTCGCCGCCGCCGGTACGCCGGGTCTGGCCGCGCTGGGCATCAAGGCCGCCCCGCTGGCGACCGTCGCGCCCGAATATCTGATCCGTTTCCGCAAGGCGGGCCGGTTCGGGCGGCGCGCGGAGACGCTGGCGGCCTGAACCGTCCCAAGCTGACAGTCTTTATCGTTTCGCTGACAGCCCCGTCGCCTTATGGCGGCGGGGCTGCCTTTGCTTGTGGGGACTCGCGTGAACGATCTGATTGCCGCCATCATCTTGGGGATTGTCGAGGGTGTCACCGAATTTCTGCCGGTGTCCTCCACCGGCCATCTGATCCTGGCGGGCGCGCTGCTCGGCTATGACGATGCGCGGTGGCAGATGTTCAACATCGTCATCCAGCTGGGCGCGATCCTGGCGGTGGTCGTCCTCTATTGGCGGACCTTCTGGACCGTCCTGGTCGGGCTGTTCAAGCGCGATCCCGGCTCGGTCCGCTTCGTGCGCAACCTGCTGATCGCCTTCATTCCCGCCGCCGTCATCGGTGTGCTGGCGAAGAAACATATCGAAGCGCTGCTGCTCCAGCCCAAGGTCGTGGCGGTCGCGCTGATCGTCGGTGGCATCGCGATCCTGGTGATCGAGCGGGTGGTAAAGCCCGGCACGACGCGCGGCATCGCGGCGGTTCCGGCCAGGACGGCGCTGGGCGTCGGTTTCCTCCAGTGCCTGGCGATGATCCCCGGCGTCAGCCGCTCGGGCGCGACGATCCTGGGCGCGCTGACCCTGGGCGTCGAGCGGCGCACGGCGGCGGAGTTCAGTTTTTTCCTCGCCATCCCCACCATGCTGGGCGCGAGCGTCGTCGAGACGGCCGGGCATATGGATGCCATGCGTGCCGGAAACAGCGTCGGCCCGATCGAGATCGCGGTCGGCTTCGTCGTCGCCTTCATCGTCGCGCTGCTGGTCGTGCGCTGGTTCGTTGGCATTGTGGGCCGTCACGGTTTTGGCCCCTTTGCCTGGTACCGAATCGTGGCGGGCAGCATCGCGCTGGCGCTGCTGATCATGCACTGAGCGCAGCATTAATGCCGAATCGGTCCTTGTTTATTGCGGGTCGCTCGCAATAAAAGGGTCTGGTAGCGCAAAACCCATTTTAATTAGTCAGTCATGCTGACTTATATGTCGATTTCGAGGTGACACAGGGTCGCCTGCGCAATATCCGCATCTTCGGAGGCGCATATGGCGAACGATTCTATGCTGAAGTTTGTAGGCCGCGATCAGGCCTATCCGGCCAAGCGGGCCGCGGAGACCCGTGCGGAGGATTTTCGCGAGATCGCCGAGCGCTATGCGCCCCCGGCGGCAGAGGACCAGGCGGGGCGCTGCTCGCAATGCGGCGTGCCCTATTGCTCGGTGCACTGTCCGCTGCACAATCATATCCCCGACTGGCTGCGGCTGACCGCCGAGGGGCGGTTGCGCGAAGCCTATGAGCTGTCCAACGCCACCTCGACCATGCCCGAGATTTGCGGCCGCATCTGCCCGCAGGATAGGCTGTGCGAGGGCAATTGCGTCATCGAGTTTTCGGGCCACGGCGCGGTCACGATCGGCTCGGTCGAGAAGTTCATCACCGACACCGCCTGGGAAGAGGGCTGGGTCGAGCCGTTGGTCCCCGGACCCGCGCGCGGCCAGTCGGTCGCGGTGATCGGCGCGGGGCCTGCGGGCCTGACCGCCGCCGAATATCTGCGCGTTTCGGGTTATGAGGTCCATGTCTATGACCGGCACGACCGGGCGGGCGGGCTGCTGACCTATGGTATCCCCGGTTTCAAGCTGGAAAAGCCCGTCGTCATGCGCCGGGTCGAGCGACTGAAGGCAGGCGGCATCGTCTTCCACGAAGGCTTTGCGGTCGGTGAGGACGCGACGCTCGAGGAGCTGCGCCGTCGCCATGACGCGGTGTTGATCGCGACCGGCGTCTATAAGGCGCGCAATGTCGAGGTGGACGGTGCGGGCGCGAACGGCGTGATCGCCGCGCTCGACTATCTGACCGCCTCCAATCGCAAGAGCTTCGGCGATACGGTCGAGGCGTTCGAGAACGGCTCGCTCAATGCCGAGGGCAAGAATGTCGTCGTGATCGGCGGCGGCGACACCGCGATGGACTGCGTCCGTACCGCGATCCGCCAGGGTGCCAAGTCGGTGAAGTGCCTCTATCGCCGCGACCGGGCCAATATGCCGGGCTCGCAGCGCGAAGTCGCCAATGCCGAGGAAGAGGGTGCCGAGTTCGTCTGGCTGTCCGCCCCGCTCGGCTTCGAGGGCGGCGAGACGGTGACCGGCGTGCGCGCCGCCAAAATGCGTCTCGGTGCGCCGGACGCCAGCGGCCGCCGCGCGCCGGAGGCCGAGCCGGGTGCCGACCATCTGCTGGAAGCGGACATGGTCATCAAGGCGCTGGGCTTCGATGCCGAGGATCTGCCGAGCCTGTTCGGCACTGCCGAACTGGGCGTCAGCCGCTGGGGCACGGTGCTGGTCGATGGTCGCACGCTGATGACCAGCCTGGACGGCGTGTTCGCGGCGGGCGACATCGTGCGCGGCGCTTCGCTGGTGGTGTGGGCGATCCGCGACGGTCGCGACGTCGCCAAGGCGATGCACCAGTGGCTGAAGGCGCGGGCCAAG
Source organism: Sphingomonas yabuuchiae (assembly GCF_014199595.1). Taxonomy (GTDB): domain Bacteria; phylum Pseudomonadota; class Alphaproteobacteria; order Sphingomonadales; family Sphingomonadaceae; genus Sphingomonas; species Sphingomonas yabuuchiae. The sequence continues at coordinate 36,841 of NZ_JACHNX010000001.1, forward strand.
ACCGCGTCGCGCGAAAGGCAGGCGGCGTGATGCGCGCGCTCGTCCCGCTGGCGCTGCTGCTCGCTGCGCCGGTCGTGGCGCAGACGGGCCCGACCGAGGCCACCCCCGATGCAGGGGGGCGGATTGAAACCGCCCGTGCTCTGGTCGAGAAGATGAACATCGACCGGCTGCTAAATTTCCAGTTCGCGAGTTTGATGCCGCTGGTGACAGGTAATGTGCTGGGCGTGATGCAGACCTCGTCCGATGCGCCGGCCGGGATCAAGCAGGTCTTGGCGACCCCGGAGGGGCAGGCCAAGGTCCGCGCGATCGTGAGCGAGGAAATGCTGGCGGCCATGCGGTCCCGCTATCCCGAAATTCGCGAGGCGGCGGCCGAAGAATATCGCCGGAGCTTTTCCGAGGAAGATCTGAAAGCGATCGTCGCCTTTTACAATACGCAGGCCGGGCAGCATCTGCTCGCCCTGCAGCCGCAGTTGCAGCAGCGTCTGGCCGAGTTCGGCAAGGGGATGGGCCGCGACGCGGGCATGGCCGCTTTCCCCAAGATTCGCGCCCGCATCGAGGCCCTGGCCAAGACCCAGGCTCCCGCCGCGACCAAGCAGGATAAGAAGTGATGACCGATCAGCGCCAATATCTCGCCGAGCATGGCATGTACCGCCCCGAGTTCGAGGGTGATGCGTGCGGCGTCGGCATGGTCGCGGCCACCGATGGCCGGCCCTCGCGCCGCGTCGTCCAGTCGGCGATCGACGCGCTGAAGGCCGTGTGGCATCGCGGCGCGGTGGACGCGGACGGCAAGACCGGCGACGGCGCGGGCCTGCATGTCGACCTGCCGCACCGCTTCTTCGACGATGCGATCGCCGCGTCGGGCCACAAGGTTCTGCCCAACCGCCTCGCGGTCGGCATGGTCTTCATGCCGCGCACCGATCTGGGCGCGCAGGAAACCTGCCGCACCATCGTCGAGAGCGTCATCATCGAGGCGGGCTATACCATCTATGGCTGGCGTCAGGTGCCGGTTGACGTGTCGGTCATCGGCATGAAGGCGCAGGCGACGCGCCCCGAGATCGAGCAGATCATGATCGCCGGGCCGATGCCCGACGAGGTCGATGCCGCCGAGTTCGAGAAGAACCTGTATCTGATCCGCCGCCGCATCGAAAAGCGCGTGATCGCGGCGCAGATCAGCGGCTTCTATATCTGTTCGCTGTCCTGCCGCTCGATCATCTACAAGGGGCTGTTCCTCGCCGAGAGCCTGTCGGTCTTCTATCCCGACCTGCAGGATCACCGGTTCGAGAGCCGCGTGGCGATCTTCCACCAGCGTTATTCGACCAACACCTTCCCGCAATGGTGGCTGGCGCAGCCCTTCCGCTGCCTGGCGCATAACGGCGAGATCAACACGATCCGCGGCAACAAGAACTGGATGCTCAGCCACGAGATCCGGATGGCCTCGATCGCGTTCGGCGATAATTCGGAGGACATCAAGCCGGTGATCCCGGCGGGCGCGTCCGATACCGCCGCGCTCGACGCGGTGTTCGAGGCGATCTGCCGGTCGGGCCGCGACGCGCCGACCGCCAAGCTGATGCTGGTGCCCGAGGCGTGGCAGAAGGACCTCGACGCGCCCAAGGCGCATGCCGACATGTACCAGTATCTCGCCTCCGTGATGGAGCCGTGGGACGGTCCGGCCGCGCTGGCGATGACCGATGGCCGCTGGGCGGTGGCGGGCATGGACCGCAACGCGCTGCGTCCGCTCCGCTATACGCTGACCGCCGACGGCCTGCTGATCGTCGGTTCGGAAAGCGGGATGGTCGTGGTGCCCGAGGCCACCGTGACCGCCAAGGGCCGGTTGGGGCCGGGGCAGATGATCGCCGTCGATCTGGCCGAGGGCAAGCTGTACGAAGACCGCGCGATCAAGGACCAGATTGCCGGCGAGCAGGACTATGCCGCGATGATCGGCGAGTTCCTGACCATGGACCAGCTGCCCGCGCCGTCCGAAGAGGAAGCGCTGGTGCGCATGCCGCGCGCCGAAATGCTGCGCCGTCAGGTCGCGGCAGGCCAGACCATGGAAGACATGGAGCTGATCCTGTCGCCCATGGCCGAGGGGGGCAAGGAAGCCATCGGCTCGATGGGCGACGACACGCCGCTGGCGGTCATCTCCGACAAGCCGCGCCTGATCAGCCAGTTCTTCCGCCAGAACTTCAGCCAAGTCACGAACCCGCCGATCGACTCGCTGCGCGAACGCTATGTGATGTCGCTCAAGACCCGGTTCGGCAATCTCGCCAACATCCTCGACACCGAGGATCGGCGCGAGCGCGTGCTCGTCCTGCCGTCCCCGGTGCTGACCGGCGCGGACTGGCACCGGCTGAAGACGCATTTCGGCCGCTCGGCGGCGGAGATCGACTGCACCTTCGAGGCCGATGGCGGTCCCGACCGCCTGCGCGCCGCGATCCAGCGAATCCGTAACCAGGCCGAACAGGCGGTGCGCGAGGGCCGGTCCGAGCTGTTCCTGACCGACGAGCATGTCTCCGAAGGCCGTGTCGCGATCGCGGGTGTGCTGGCGGCGGCGGCGGTGCACACGCATCTCGTCCGCCGGGGCCTTCGCAGTTACGCGTCGATCAACGTGCGCTCGGCCGAGTGCCTCGACACCCATTATTATGCGGTGCTGATCGGCGTGGGTGCGACCACGGTGAACGCCTATCTGGCCGAAGCCGCGATCGTCGACCGTCATGGCCGTGGCCTGTTCGGTGAGATGAGCATCGAACAGTGCCTGACCAACCATCGCACCGCGATCGAGGACGGCCTGCTCAAGATCATGGCGAAGATGGGGATCGCGGTGATCTCCAGCTATCGTGGCGGCTACAACTTCGAAGCGGTCGGCCTGTCCCGCGCGCTGGTCAACGACCTGTTCCCCGGCATGCCTGCCAAGATTTCGGGCGAGGGTTACAACTCGCTGCACTACTCGGCGATGGTCCGTCACGAAGCGGCCTGGGACCAGCATGTCGCGACGCTGCCGATCGGCGGCTTCTATCGCCAGCGCGACGGCGGCGAGACGCATGCCTATTCGGCGCAGTTGATGCACCTGTTGCAGACGGCGGTCGCGACCGACAGCTATTCGACCTACCTGCAATTCGCACGCGGCGTCGGCGATCTGCCGCCGGTCTATTTGCGCGACCTGCTCCAGTTCAACTTTCCGAACGAGGGCGTGCCGGTCGATCAGGTCGAGGCGATCACCGAAATCCGCAAGCGCTTCGTGACGCCGGGCATGTCGCTGGGCGCGCTGTCGCCCGAAGCGCACGAGACGCTGGCGATCGCGATGAACCGGATCGGCGCGAAGGCCGTGTCGGGCGAGGGCGGGGAGGACAAGCTGCGCTACCAGCCCTACGACAATGGCGACAACGCCAACTCGACGATCAAGCAGATCGCGAGCGGTCGCTTCGGCGTGACGGCGGAATATCTGAACGCCTGTGACGAGATCGAGATCAAGGTGGCCCAGGGCGCCAAGCCCGGCGAGGGCGGGCAGCTGCCCGGCTTCAAGGTGACCGAGTTCATCGCCAAGCTGCGCCATGCGACGCCGGGCGTGACGCTGATCTCGCCGCCGCCGCACCACGACATCTATTCGATCGAGGATCTGGCGCAGCTCATCTATGACTGCAAGCAGATCAACCCGCGCGCGCGCGTCTGCGTGAAGCTGGTCAGCTCGGCGGGCATCGGCACGGTCGCGGCGGGCGTGGCCAAGGCGCATGCCGACGTCATCCTGGTGTCGGGCCATGTCGGCGGCACGGGCGCCTCGCCCCAGACCTCGATCAAATATGCCGGTACGCCCTGGGAAATGGGTCTGTCGGAGGTCAACCAGACGCTGACCCTGAACGGCCTGCGCGGTCGCATCCGTTTGCGCGCGGACGGCGGCCTGAAGACCGGGCGCGACATCGTGATCGCGGCGATCCTGGGTGCGGAAGAGTTCGGCATCGGCACGCTGAGCCTGGTCGCGATGGGCTGCATCATGGTGCGCCAGTGCCATAGCAACACCTGCCCGGTGGGCGTCTGCGTGCAGGACGAGCGGCTTCGCGCCAAGTTCACCGGCACCCCGGAAAAGGTCATCAACCTGATGACCTTCATCGCCGAGGAAGTCCGCGACATCCTGGCGCGTCTGGGCGTGCGTTCGCTGGACGAGGTGATCGGGCGGACCGAGCTGCTGCGCCAGGTCAGCCGTGGTGCCGAGCATCTCGACGATCTCGATCTCAACCCGGTGCTGGCCAAGGTCGATGCGACCGACGCCGAGCGGCGGTTCAGCCTGTCGACCTTCCGCAACGAAGTGCCCGACAGCCTGGATGCGCAGATCATCAAGGATGCGAGCGCCGTGTTCTCGCGCGGCGAGAAGATGCAGCTGACCTATTCGGTGCGCAACACGCACCGCGCGGTCGGTACGCGGCTGTCGTCGGAGATCACGCGCAAGTTCGGGATGAGCAAGCTGGCCGACGGGCACGTCACCGTGCGCTTGCGAGGGAGCGCGGGCCAGTCGCTGGGCGCGTTCCTGTGCAAGGGCATCACACTGGAAGTCTTCGGCGACGCCAACGACTATGTCGGCAAGGGCCTGTCGGGCGGCACCATCATCGTGCGGCCTGCGGTCAGCTCGCCGCTGGCCAGCCAGAAGAACACGATCATCGGCAACACGGTGCTCTACGGCGCGACCTCGGGCCGTCTGTTCGCAGCGGGCCAGGCGGGCGAGCGTTTCGCGGTCCGCAACTCGGGCGCGGTCGTGGTGGTCGAGGGCTGCGGCGCCAATGGCTGCGAGTACATGACCGGCGGCACCGCCGTGGTGCTGGGTGAGGTCGGCGCGAACTTCGGCGCAGGCATGACCGGCGGCATGGCCTTCATCTACGACCCCGAGGAGCGTTTCCCTCGCCGCGCCAACCCCGAGAACATCGTGTGGCAGCGTCTCGCCTCCGCACATTGGGAAGGCGTGCTGCGCGGCCTGATCGAGGAACATGCGGCGCGGACCGACAGCAAATGGTCGAAGGGCCTGCTGGAGGATTGGGACCGGGCGGCCGGGCATTTCTGGCAGGTTGTCCCTAAGGAAATGCTGACCCGCCTGGCGCATCCGCTCGACGACAGCGTCGAGGCGGTCGCGGCGGAGTAAGATTGCGGAGGGGTGTCATCGCGGACGGTGACACCCCTCCGTCAGCCCTTCGGGCTGCCACCTCCCCTTGCAGGGGAGGAATGACACCATTCCCACCATCTGTTCAGCCTGAGCGAAGTCGAAGGCCAAGGGAGCCCGGTTGCCACCCGCTTGGTGAACGAGCGCATGGCCTTCGACTTCGCTCAGGCTGAACGGAGCGGGAGCATGCGGCTCGCACGCTTAAATCCATGACACCCCCGTCGCCCCATTAACCCAGATTACGGAACCGTTGCGCCGCCGTGACGGTTACGCCGCGATGAAAAAGGGGACAGCAGCATGACCATCGATCGCCAGAAGATCGAACGCGGGGGATTCATCCTGTTCCTCGCGCTGATCACCATCGGAATGCTGGCGGTGGTGTCGGGCTTTCTTGCGGCCCTGCTCTGGGCGGGGCTGGCGGCGATCCTGTTCCGGTCGCTGTTCCAGTGGCTGCTGACCAAGACCGGCGGGCGGCGCAACCTGGCCGCCGGGTTGACCATGCTGATCATCACCTTTGCGGTGGTGGTGCCGACCCTGTTGATCGGCAGCATGGTCGTCGATCAGGCGTCGGGCGTCTATCTGAAGGTGCGCAGCGGCCAGATCGATTTCGCGCAATATTTCCAGCAGGTCCGCGATGCGCTGCCCACCCGCCTGCGCCAGGCGATGGACAATTGGGGCATCGACAGCGTCGAGGGGCTGCAATCCCGCATCTCGCGCACGCTGAGCAGCAGCGTCAGCCAGATCGCGTCCCAGGCGCTGTCGATCGGACGCAATGCCTTTGCCTTTGCGCTGGCCTTCGGCGTCGGCCTGTATGTCGCCTTCTTCCTGATCCGCGACGGTGAACGACTGGGACCGGCCTTTGTCCGTTCGCTCCCGCTGGACCGGGGTGTCGCGACGCGGCTGGTCGATACCTTCGTCGCGGTGGTGCGCGCCACCATCAAGGGTTCGGTCATCGTCGGGCTGGTGCAGGGCGCGCTGGGGGCGATCACCTTTTGGATCGTCGGCGTGCCCGCCGCTCTGCTGTGGGGTGTGCTGATGGCGATCGCGGCGCTGCTGCCCGCCATCGGTCCGGCGATCATCTGGGGGCCGGTGGCCATCTATCTGCTCGCGACCGGCGCGATCTGGCAGGGGGCGGTGGTCGTCGCCTCGGGCGTGCTGGTCATCGGCCTTGCCGACAATATCCTGCGGCCCATCCTGGTCGGGCGCGACACCGGGCTGCCCGACTGGATCGTGCTGCTGACGACGCTGGGCGGCATCGACCTGCTGGGGCTGAGCGGCATCGTCGTCGGCCCGGTCGTCGCCGCGCTGTTCCTGGCGGGCTGGCGCATCCTGAGCGAGCAACGCGGCGTCGCCCCGCCCGAGGGCGAGGCGGCCTAAGGGCGCTGGCTCATATCGGACCGACCCTGACCCTAAAGCCGATTTGCGCTGCAACATCGCGCTGCCTATGGTCCGCGCAAAGGGCGGACCGGCCGGGGGGATCGGCCGGATGATGGGGTAGCGTGATGCGACTGCGATTGGGGGCCTGGAAGATGACGGCCGGGCTCGCCTGTGCATTGGCCGGGTGCAGCGGAGGCGGCGATGTCGCGCGTCAGGCCGGGGCCAGCGGTGCTTCGATCGAACTGCCCGTCCCGGCGCCGTCTCCGGGCAAGACCGTCGCGCAACCCGACACGCTGCCCGGCACCGTTGCGGCCGATGCCGATGCCAGCCTGACCACCATCGGCTTTCCCCAGGGCGGCGGGGGCCTGAATAGCGAGGCCAAGGCGATGCTCGACCGGTTGGTCGCCGACCCGGCGGTGCGCGGCGGCAGCCTGATCCTGCGCGGCCATTCGGACAGCGAGGGCGATGACGAGGCCAATCGCATCATGTCGCGCAAACGGGCCGAGGCGGTGCGCGACTATCTGGCGCGCAAGGGTCTGGACCGGAACCGGATGCGGGTGATCGCGCTCGGCGAAACCCGCCCCGTCGCGCCCAACGCCAAACCCGATGGCAGCGACGACAGCGACGGCCGCGCACGCAACCGCCGGGTCGAGATCGAACTCGACCGCGGCGGCTGATCGAAGCGGCGCGAGCGATTGCCGACCCGGCGGTCGGATCGTAAGGCCATGCCATGGCCAAGGGTGATCGACTGGCGCGGCTCGACGCGCATCGCGAAGACATGGAAGGCGAGTATCGCGAGGCGCTGATCGCCGCGCTGCGGACCACGGCGGCGGGCAAATGGGGGCTGTTCGACCACCGCAAGGACCGGGTGGCGCGCGCGGCGGCGGCGCCGGTGGTGGCGCAGCTGACCGAGATGGGCGAGGAGATCGATGAAGCCCGGGAGCAGCTTGGCCTGCCGCCCTTCGCGCTCCATGCCGAATTTCTCGCCTCCCGTGGGCCGGTCGGGCCCGAGGCGGTGGGGGAACCCAAACAGGCGCAGGCGTGGCTCGATCGTCTGACGGCGGAGGACCAATAACTCATTCCTCCCCGGTAAGGGGAGGAAGAGCATACGCGCTACGCCGCCTGCAACGCCTCCGCCGCGACCGCTGCGATGTCGTCGCCCAGTTGGTCGACCCGCGCGGGATCGGCGTCCCAGGCGAACATGAACCGCGCACCGCCGCCGATGAAGGTGTAGAAACGCCACCCCCGCGCACGCAGGCCGTCGAGCACAGCAGGCGGGGCGCTAAGGAAGACGGCGTTCGCCTCGACCGGGAACATCGGTTCGATGCCGGGCAGCCCCGCGACCCGCGCCGCCAACGCTTGCGCACAGGCATTGGCATGGGCGGCATTGGTCAGCCATGCGCCGGTGTCGAGCATCCCGATCCACGGCGCGGCGAGGTAGCGCATCTTGGACGCCAGCTGCCCCGCCTGTTTGCAGCGATAGTCGAAATCCTCGGCCAGCACGGGGTCGAAGAACAGGATGGCCTCGCCGACCGCCATGCCGTTCTTGGTGCCGCCGAAGCAGAGGACATCGACGCCTGCGCGCCACGTCATGTCGGCGGGCGAGCAGCCCAGTGCGGCACAGGCGTTGGCGAAGCGCGCGCCGTCCATGTGCAGCCGCAGCCCCAGCTCACGGCACACCGCCGACAGCGCGTGGATCTCGGCCAGCGTATAGACTTGTCCCGTCTCGGTCGGCTGGGTGATCGTCACCGCGCGCGGCTTAGGGAAGTGGATGTCCGACCGGCCGGTGGCGAGCGCCCGCACTGCCTCGGGGGTCAGCTTGCCGTCCTCGGTCTGCGCGACCAGCAGCTTCGATCCGTTGGAGAAGAATTCGGGCGCGCCGCACTCGTCGGTTTCGACATGCGCGGAGGCCGAACAGATGACGCTGTGATAGCTCTGGCAGAGCGCCGCCAGCGCCAGCGAGTTGGCCGCCGTGCCGTTGAAGGCGAAGAAGACCTCGCACTTGGTCTGGAACAGGGTGCGGAACGCGTCGGCGGCGCGGTCGGTATAGGGGTCCTCGCCATAGGCCGGGACATAGCCCTGGTTCGCCTCGGCCATCGCGGCCCAGGCCTCGGGACAGATGCCCGCATAATTGTCGCTGGCAAATTGCTGGGGGGCAGAATGTCGGGGAACCACCGCGCTCATCGCAAATCCTTCGTACCTATGACGAGTCGGATGAGGAAAGTGGCGGTTCGTCCCGTTGTTGCCGGTTCGGCCACATCCCTCTCCATCCGGAAAGGCACCACCTTGCCGGGAGGCAGGTTGGTGCCGGGCGACGGCCCGACTCTTGATGCTGGCGCAGCCTTTAGCGGCGGGCGGCCCGCTCCGCAAGAGCGCCGACTGCCGTGTCTGTCATCTTTCGCCCCTCAAAGCATTGCGTATCGCGTCCGAAAAGTGGAAGCGTAAACGTTATGAGCATCAGGACCTCGCGCCGCGGTAGCAGCGCTCCCACGATCAGCGATGTCGCGCGCGCCGCCGGTGTGTCGCTAATGACCGTCTCGCGCGTCATCAACAACGAGGCCAATGTCCGCCCCGCCACCCGCGAAAAGGTGGAGGCGGCGATTGCGCAGCTCAACTACGCGCCCAATCCGGCGGCGCGCAGCCTGGCGGGGGCGGCGCAGATCCGCATCGGCATGCTCTACAGCAATCCCAGCCAGGGGTTCCTCAGCGAATTCCTGCTCGGCACACTGGACCAGGCGTCGCGGCTGGACGTGCAGATGGTCGTGGAGAAATGCGAGATCGGCGACCATGAGGTCGAGGTTGCGCGCCATCTGATCGCGGGCGGGATCGACGGCGTGATCCTGCCGCCGCCCTTGTGCGAGGCGGAGGCCGTGCTGGCCCTGCTGCGCGAGGCGGGGGTGCCCGCCGTGGTCGTGGCGACCGGCGTCGCGCCGCAGGAGATGCCCGAATCGGCGATGGCGGTGCAGATCGACGACCGCGCGGCCGCCGAGGAGATGACGCGTCATGTCATGACCCTGGGCCATCGCCGGATCGGCTTCATCTGCGGCAATCCTAACCTGACCGCCAGCGCCCGCCGTTACGAGGGCTTCCGCGCCGCGCTGGAGGCGGTGGGCGTGCCGTTCGACGAGGAACTGGTCGCGCCCGGCCTCTATACCTATCGCTCGGGTCTGGATGCGGCCGAGCGGCTGCTCGACCTGGCCGAGCCGCCGACCGCGATCCTGGCGTCGAACGACGACATGGCGGCGGCGACGGTGGCGGTGGCGCATCGCCGGGGCCTGGACGTGCCGAGCGACCTGACCGTCTGCGGCTTCGATGACACCACGCTGTCGACGACGATCTGGCCCGAGCTGACCACCATTCACCAACCGATCGCCGACATGGCGCGGGCGGCGGTGGAGATGATGGCGACCGTCATCCGCCAGAAAAATGCCGAGCCGCCCGCGCACCGCATGCTGGATTACAGCCTGATCCGCCGTCAGTCGGACGCCGCACCCCGGCGCAGGCCGCGCGGATTCTGATGGCGGGTCGCGAAGCGGGACGAACCGTGTACGCACCCGCTTGACGGCGCGATGTTTTAAGATAGCGTTACCATTATGGCTGGCCGTGAATCGCGCCGGTGACAGGACATTGCCGTGCGGATAGGCCAAGACGCCACGCACGGATCAGGAGAGGGCCGGAAGTGACCGACACAAGGGGATTGGACGCCGCACGCGTCAATCATGGTTTCATCGCCGCGATCGTCGTTGTCGCGACCATCGGCGGTTTCATGTTCGGCTATGACTCGGGCGTCATCAACGGCACCCAGAAGGGGCTGGAGGCCGCGTTCGACCTCGGCCGTCTGGGCGTCGGCGTCAATGTCGGCGCGATCCTGGTCGGCTCGGCGATCGGTGCGTTCGGTGCAGGGCGGCTGGCCGATGCGATCGGCCGCCGCAACGTCATGATGCTGGCCGCCGCGCTCTTCCTGGTCAGCGCCATCCTGGCGGGCGCCGCCGGCAGCTCGGCGATCTTCATCCTGGCGCGCATCATCGGCGGCCTGGGCGTCGGCGCGGCCAGCGTCATCTCGCCCGTCTATATCTCCGAAGTGACCCCGGCCTCGATTCGCGGCCGATTGTCGAGCGTGCAGCAGGTGATGATCATCACCGGCTTGACCGGCGCGTTCGTCGCCAACTTCGCACTGGCCCGCTATGCCGGTGGTTCGACCGCCGAATTCTGGCTGGGCTTCCCCGCCTGGCGCTGGATGTTCTGGCTTCAGGCGATCCCGGCGGCGGTCTATTTCGCCGCCCTCTCAATCATCCCGGAAAGCCCGCGCTTCCTGGTCGCCAAGGGCCGCGATGCCGAGGCGCATACGGTCCTGACCAAGCTGTTCGGCGAGGCCGAGGCGACCCGCAAGGTGGCCGAAATCCGGGGTTCGCTGGCCAGCGACAAGCACAAGCCCAAGCTGTCGGACCTGGTCGACAAGACGACCGGCAAGATCCGCCCGATCCTTTGGGCGGGTATCGGCCTGGCCGTGTTCCAGCAGCTCGTCGGCATCAACGTCGTCTTCTATTATGGCGCGACTTTGTGGGAAGCGGTCGGCTTTTCCGAGGATTACGCGCTCCAGACCAACATCCTGTCGGGCGTGCTGTCGATCGCGGCCTGCCTGTTCACCATCGCGACCGTCGACAAGATCGGCCGCAAGCCGTTGCTGCTGATCGGCTCGGCGGGCATGGCGGTGACGCTGGCGATCGTCGCCTATGCCTTCTCGACCGCCGTCACCGGTGCCGACGGCGCGGTGTCGCTGCCCGGCAACAACGGCGTGATCGCGCTGGTCGCGGCGAACCTGTACGTCATCTTCTTCAACGCCAGCTGGGGCCCCGTGATGTGGGTCATGCTGGGCGAGATGTTCCCGAACCAGATTCGCGGGTCCGGCCTGGCCGTCTCGGGCTTTGCCCAGTGGATCGCCAATGCCGCCATCTCGGTCAGCTTCCCCGCGCTCGCCGTGTCGCCGGGCCTGAGCGTGACCTATTTCGGCTACGCCTTCTTCGCGGCGGTATCGTTCTTCTTCGTCCGCGCCATGGTCAACGAGACGCGCGGTCGCGAGCTGGAAGACATGGCGGGCTGATCGCCCCGACCGTCGAACGCCTGACAGGCCCGCTTCCCCATGGGAGGCGGGCCTTTTTCTTTTGGCCTCTATGTCAGCTTCCCGCCCTCCGTTCAGCCTGAACGCAGGAGGGGGCCTTAGCGCCCCGCCTGGATCAGGATGGAGTCGGAGGGCAACAGCCGGTCCATGAAGGGCAGCATCGCCGCACCGACGGCGGGGGCGTCCTGCGCGCGGCGGGCGGGACGGATGGCGGGGCGGGCGGGCAGCTCGATTCCGGCCAGCGCTTCGCTCAGCCCCTGGGTCAGTCGCTGGAGCAGCCAGTCGGGCAGGCGCCCGCCGATCAGGATCGCATGGGGATCGAACAAAGTCGTCACTGCCACGATGGGCTGGAGCAGCGCGGCAATCGAATCCTCGATCCACTGGTCGATGACCGCGCACAGCATCGGGTCGTCGCCGTCACCCAGCGTCTCGGGCGAATCGAGGCGGTAGCCCGCCGCCTTCAGCCGCACCTCCAGCCCCGCCAGCGATACCGTATCCTGCACGATCGCACCGGGCCGTCCCGCCGTGGGGTCGGGAATCAGCCCGATCTCGCCCGATCGGCGATGCGCGCCGCGATGATAGGTCCGGTCGATGACCAGCCCGCCGCCAAGCCCGGCCGTGATGAGGAGGTAGAAGAAACTGGGGCAGGCGAAATCATGGTCGTGCTGCGCCTCGCCCAAAGCGGCGGCGGCGGCATCGTTGTCGCGGTACATCGGCCAGGGCAGCAGCGGCGCGAGCAACGCCGCCGTGTCGACCCCGTTCCAGGCGTCATAGCCGCGCGTCTGGTTGGGCAGCGAGCGGTCGACGCCGTCCGGCATCGCCACGCCGACGCCCAGCACGCGCGAACGGTCCACCTGTCCCTCGGCCAGCGCGGGTTCCAGCGTATCGCCGATAAAGGCCAGTACGTCGTCCGGCGTCGCAAAGGCGATCTCGCGGGTCGCCCGCGCGCGCACCGTGCCGGACAGGTCGAGGATCGCGATGGCCAGATGGTCGCGGTCGATGGTCAGGCCGATGCCGAATGCGCCGTCGGGGCACAGCTCGATCTTCAGCGCAGGCTGCCCGCGCCCGCGATGCAGCCGCCCGGCGGTGCGGATCAGCCCCATCTCGATCAGTCGCCCGGTGATGTTGGCGATGGTCGGCGGGGTCAGCCCGGTCTGATTGGCGATCGCGATCCGCGTCGTTTCCCGATGCAGGCGGATGACCTGCAAGACGGTGCGCAGATTATAATCCCCCGCCCGCTCCAGATTGGTGCCCGACAGCCCGCGCGACAGACGCGAATCGCGCGAATGCGCCTCGATGGCAGGCCCCCGCTCGGGCGGCATGGGCTGCGTCGATCGCATCATCTGGTTTTCGTCTCCTATGGTGGAGCGAACTCCGATCGCCCGTCTTTGCCATAGGATCGGCGCGCAGGCCGTGTCAGGTCAAGACCTATCATCGGACCTGACCATACCGCCCCGGCACATTGGTCCTATTTTCCAGGGCTTATGTCGGGGCGGTGAGGGGGTGTCAGGCTGGGGTCAGCTTGATGAGCCTGCCTTGCGAATCGCCGCCATCCTCCAGCACATAGATGGCGCCGTCCGGCCCCTGCTCGACCTCGCGGATGCGGGCGCCCATGTCCCACTGGTCACCCTTGGTGGCACTGGTGCCGCTCAGGTCGACGCGGATCAGCGCCTTGCTCGACAATCCGCCGATAAAGGCGTCGCCGCGCCATTGCGGGAAGAGCGAGCCCGAATAGATCATCAGCCCGCCCGGCGAGATCACCGGGTTCCACCAGACCTTGGGGGCTTCATACCCGTCGCCCGCGCGGTGATCGGGAATGTCGCGCCCGTCATAATGCGACCCGTTGGAGGCGTTGGGCCAGCCATAGTTGCGGCCCGGCAGGATCAGGTTCAGCTCGTCGCCGCCCTTGGGCCCCATTTCCTGCTGCCACAGATTGCCCGCACCATCGAAGGCGATGCCCAACAAGTTGCGATGGCCATAGGACCAGACGGCCGGGTCGAAACCTTGCGCCGCCAGCGGATTGCCCGGCGCGGGCTGGCCGTCCGGGGTCAGGCGCAGCACCTTGCCGAGCGTGGCCTTGGGGTCCTGCGCGGGCGTGAACTTCTGGCGGTCGCCCGCGGTGAAGAACAGATACTGGCCGTCGGGCGAGAAGGCGATGCGACCCGAATAATGACCGTCGCCGGTGACGGCGGGGGTGGCGGCCCATAGGGTCTCGACAGCCGTCAGCTGCGCGGCGCCGTTCGCTTCCGCCAAGCGCCCCCGCGCCAGGACGACTCGCTTGCCGCCGTCCGCTGCGGCCGAATAGCTGAAATAGACACGGCCGCTCTGCGCGAAGTCGGGGGCGAGGACCACGTCCATCAGGCCGCCCTGGCCCGCCGAATCGACCGCGATCCGCGCGACCGTCTGGCGCGCCTGGCCATCCGCGCCGACGAGCAGCATCCGGCCGTCCTTCTCGGTCACCAGCATCCGCCGGTCGGGCAGGAAGGTCATCGCCCAGGGCGCGTCGAAATCGGCGATGACCGTCCGGCCGAAGGGCTGTCCGTTCACCACCGTCGCGGGCGGACTGGCCGTGGCGGACGGGGAGGGGGAGGGCGTGCCGCCGGGCGTCACCGTGATCGGGGACGTGTTGCCCGTTTCGCTGGGACCGGGGCCATTGCCCGAGCAGGCGATCAGCGCCACCGGCAAGGCAGCGAACAGCGGCAGTTTCATCATCGTCTCTCCCGTCTCGGGCCGAGCGCGGCCCTGATTGCACCGGCTAACGTTTCGATATCGATGCTTGTTTCGCAAGAGCGTTGCGCGTATAGACTGCCGCATTCTCTTACATCGTCGGGTGAAAGAGGCTGCGGGACGGGTTCCGCGGCACCGATCCGGCACATCTGGAGCTTTCATGGCGGACATCGCCCTTCTGACGCAACTCATCGAACCCGAGGCCAAGGCGCTCGGTTTCGAGCTCGTGCGCGTGAAGATGTATGGCGGCACGTCGGACCCCACGCTGCAGGTGATGGCCGAGCGTCCCGATACGCGCCAGCTGAACATCGACGATTGCGCCGACCTGTCGCGCCGCATTTCGGACGTGATGGACGCGCTGGAGGCCGAGGGCCGCGACCCGATCGACCATGCCTATCGGCTGGAGGTGTCCTCGCCCGGTATCGACCGCCCGCTGACCCGGCTGAAGGACTTCGCCGACTGGGCGGGGCATGAGGCGCGGATCACGCTCGCCGAGAAGCTGAACGGTCGCAAGCAGTTCAAGGGCGATCTGGCCGGGGTCGAGGGCGAGACTGTCGTCATCGTCGACGGGGAAGAGGTTCGCCACGAACTGCCCTTCACTGCGATCGAGGACGCCAAGCTCGTCATGACCGATCGGCTGATCGCCGCGACGGTGCCGCTGTCCCTCGATGGCGCGGAAGAGGTTTATTATCAGGATGCGCCCGAACAGGACGGCGCCACCACGGAAGGACGGCACTGATGGCTACCGCCATTTCCGCCAACAAGGCGGAACTGATCGCGATCGCGAATGCGGTCGCCTCGGAAAAGATGATCGACAAGGGTATCGTGATCGAGGCGATGGAGGACGCGATCCAGCGCGCCGCCCGTGCCCGCTACGGTGCCGAGAACGACATCCGTGCGAAGCTCGATCCCAACTCGGGCGACCTGCGTCTGTGGCGCGTCGTCGAGGTGGTCGAGCAGGTCGACGACTATTACAAGCAGATCGACCTGAAGGGTGCCGAAAAGCTGCAAAAGGGTGCTGCGATCGGCGACTTCATCGTCGACCCGCTGCCCCCGATCGAATTCGGCCGCATCGCGGCGCAGGCCGCCAAGCAGGTCATCTTCCAGAAGGTCCGCGACGCCGAGCGCGACCGTCAGTATGACGAGTTCAAGGATCGCCAGGGCGAGATCATCACCGGCGTCGTCAAGCGCGTCGAGTTCGGTCACATCGTCGTCGATCTGGGCCGCGCCGAGGGCGTGATCCGTCGCGACCAGCAGATCCCGCGCGAAGTCGTTCGCGTGAACGACCGCATCCGCTCGCTGATCCTGAACGTGCGCCGCGAGAACCGTGGCCCGCAGATCTTCCTGTCCCGCGCGCACCCGGACTTCATGAAGAAGCTGTTCGCGCAGGAAGTGCCTGAAATCTATGACGGCATCATCGAGATCAAGGCCGCCGCGCGCGATCCGGGCAGCCGCGCCAAGATCGGCGTGATCAGCCACGACTCGTCGATCGACCCGGTCGGCGCCTGCGTCGGCATGAAGGGCAGCCGCGTCCAGGCGGTCGTGCAGGAAATGCAGGGCGAAAAGATCGACATCATCCCCTGGTCGCCCGATACCGCGACCTTCGTGGTGAACGCGCTTCAGCCCGCGAACGTCAGCCGCGTCGTGATCGACGAGGAAGAGGACCGTATCGAGGTCGTCGTCCCCGACGATCAGCTGTCCCTCGCCATCGGCCGTCGCGGCCAGAATGTCCGTCTGGCCAGCCAGCTGACCGCCAAGGCAATCGACATCCTGACCGAGGCCGATGCCTCCGAGAAGCGTCAGAAGGAATTCGTCGCGAATTCCGAGCTGTTCCAGAACGAACTGGACGTGGACGAGACGCTGGCCCAGCTGCTGGTCGCCGAAGGCTTCGGCGCGCTGGAAGAGGTCGCCTATGTCGAGCTCGACGAGCTGGCCGCGATCGAGGGCTTCGACGAGGACTTGGCGCAGGAGCTGCAGAGCCGCGCGCAGGAAGCGCTGGATCGCCGCGAACAGGCTGCGCGTGATGAACGCCGTGGCCTGGGCGTCGACGACGCGCTGGCCGAGATGCCGTATCTGACCGAGGCTATGCTGGTCACGCTGGGCAAGGCGGGCATCAAGACGCTTGACGATCTCGCCGATCTGGCGACCGACGAGCTGGTCGAGAAGAAGCGCGCCGAGCCGCGTCGTCGTGGTGATGACACCCCGCGTCCCGCCCCCAAGGGCGGCATCCTGGCCGAATATGGCCTGAGCGATGAGCAGGGCAACGAGATCATCATGGCCGCGCGTGCGCACTGGTTCACCGATGAGGAAGAGCCTGCCGCAGACGCCGGTGAAGAGCAGGCGGAGGGCGACGAAGCCTGATGCCGTTCGTCTCGATCCGTCTGGCGGGCACCGCCTCCAAGCAGCAAAAGGCCGAGATCGTCGCCGACGTGACTCGTTCGCTGGTGGAGCGGCTGGGCAAGAACCCGGCCGCCGTCCAGATCGTGATCGAGGAGGTTTCGACCGAAAATTACGGGGCCGGCGGTCAGCTGATCGCCGACCGTGATGCCCCTGCCTCCAACGCCCGGGGAGACGCGCATGCGGAACCGGGACAATGAGCGCGGTGGCGTAAACAACGCTTCGGCCAGGAAGGGCCGGAGTCCCAGGGAGTCCGCGAAGGCGGCCCGCGACTCGATCGACGGGCCGGTCCGCCGTTGCATCCTGTCGGGCGAGCATGATGCGCGCCCGCACCTGATCCGTCTGGCGCTCGCGCCCGATGGGCGGGTGCTGCCCGATGTCCGCGCCAAGGCGCCGGGCCGGGGCGGCTGGATCGGCGTGACTCGCGGCGAACTGGAAACGGCCATCGCCAAGGGCAAGTTGAAGGGAGCACTGGCGCGCGCGTTCAAGACGGGCGAGTTCAGTATTCCCGACGACCTGCCCGATCTGATCGCATCCGCTTTGGAGCGGAACGCGCTCGACCGGCTGGGACTTGAGTCGCGTTCGGGCATGCTGCTGACCGGATCGGACAAGATCGCGACGGCGGCCCGTTCGGGCCAGCTGCACGCGCTCTATCATGCGTCCGATGCGGGCGACGATGGCTGTCGCAAGCTGGCGCAGGCGTGGCGCGTGGGGTCGGATCGCGAAGGTTCTGATCTCAAGGGGTTGGCACTGCCCGCCACACGCCCCATATTGTCAATGGCGTTGGGCCGCGAAAATGTGGTACACATCGGCCTGACAGATCGTAACGCGGCAAAGCGGGTGAGCGAAGCGCTCGACCGCTGGCTGCATTTTATCGGACCCGACCCTGTGGCAACGCCTTGCGAAACGGCCTCGCAAGGCGCATCGGCGTCCGACATTACCGGTGACCGAACGGCCGTGACCGTACACGAGGATTTTGAGTGAGCGAGACCGACAACGACAAGCCGAAACTCGGAATGCGCCAGCCCCTGGGGCTGAAGCGCACGGTCGAGACCGGCAAGGTGAAGCAGAGCTTCAGCCACGGCCGGTCCAACACCGTGATCGTCGAGACGAAGCGCCGTCGCGTCCTGGGCCCGCAGGGTGGAGCGCCCGAGGCGGCGACCCCTGCGCCGACTCCGGCCCCGGCTCCGGCCGCCCCCGTGGCGGCGGCGCCGGTCGCCCCGCCGCGCCCCGTTCCGTCGAACGAGACGGCGCAGGAGCGTCAGGCCCGTCTGCTGCGTGAGGCCGAGGAACAGCGCCTCGCCATGCAGGAAGAGATTCGTCGCCGCGAGGACGCCGAGCGTCAGCAGCGTGCCGAGGACGAGCGTGTCCGCGCCGAGGAACGTGCGCGTGCCGCCGCCGAGGCTGCCGCTGCCCCGCCGCCCGCGCCGGAACCGGCCGCCGAAGCGGCGCCCGAGCCTCAGCCTGCGGCTGAGCCGGCCCCTGCGCCGGTCGCCGAAGCGCCCGTGCAGGCCCCCGTGCAGGCCGAGGCGCCTGCCGCACCGACCATCTCGGTCCAGCCGCGCATGTTCCGTCCGGTCGAGCGTCCGGTGATCCCGGCGCCCGAACCCAAGGTGGAAGCCCCCAAGGTCGAGGCACCCGCCCCGACCCCGGCTCCTGCGCCGACGCCCGCGCCCGCTCCGGTTGCGGCGAAGCCTGCGCCCGCGCCCGCTCCGACCCCGGCGCCTGCGCCGGTGGTGCCGACGCCGCCGATCCTGGGTCGCGATCCCTCGATGCCCGCGCCGCGCCGCTTCTCGCCGGTGCAGCGTCCGGAAATCCCGAAGCCTGCGCCCAAGCCCGTACCTGCGCCCGCCGCAGCGGCGGCGCCTGCCGCCAGCGCGCCGAGCAACACCACCGCCTCCGCTCCGTCGGGCGGCGCCCCGCGTTCGATGCCCTCGGGCCAAGCGACGCCGCGCAACGCGCCTCCGGGCCGTCCGCAGCAGCGCGACCGCAAGGGTGACGAGCGTCGCGGCGGCAAGCTGACCGTGACGCGTGCCCTGAACGAGGACGGGGCGCGTGCCCGTTCGCTCGCCGCGCTGAAGCGTGCCCGCGAGAAGGAAAAGCGTGGCTTCGGCGGCCCGCGCGAGCCGCAGGTCAAGCAGGTCCGCGACGTGCAGGTGCCCGAGGCGATCACCGTCCAGGAACTGGCCAACCGTATGGCCGAAAAGGGCGCGGATCTGGTCAAGGCGCTGTTCAAGATGGGCATGCCCGTCACGATGACGCAGACCATCGACCAGGATACGGCCGAGCTGCTGGTGACCGAATTCGGCCACAACATCGTCCGCGTCTCCGACAGCGACATCGATCTGGCGCTCGACACCACCGAGGATGCGGCCGAGAGCCTTCAGCCGCGTCCGCCGGTCGTGACGATCATGGGCCATGTCGACCATGGCAAGACCTCGCTGCTCGACGCGCTGCGCGGCACCGACGTGGTGCGCGGTGAGGCCGGTGGCATCACCCAGCATATCGGCGCCTATCAGGTCACGCTGAAGGACAAGTCGAAGGTCACCTTCCTCGACACGCCGGGTCACGAGGCCTTCACCCAGATGCGTGCCCGCGGCGCCGACGTCACGGATATCGTGGTGCTGGTGGTGGCGGCCGATGACGGGCTGATGCCGCAGACGATCGAGGCGATCAACCACACCAAGGCGGCGGGCAAGCCGATGATCGTGGCGATCAACAAGATCGACAAGCACGACGCCAATGCCCAGCGCGTCCGCGAGCGTCTGCTCGAGCATGACGTGCAGGTCGAGGACATGGGCGGTGAAACCCAGGACGTCGAGGTTTCGGCCCTCAAGAAGATCGGTCTGGATACGCTGATCGAGAAGATCCAGCTGCAGGCCGAACTGCTCGAACTGACCGCCAACCCCGACCGCGCCGCCGAGGGCAGCGTGGTCGAGGCCAAGCTCGACAAGGGCCGTGGTCCGGTCGCGACCGTGCTCGTCACGCGCGGCACGCTGAAGGTCGGCGACGTGTTCGTCGTCGGTGCGGAAAGCGGCAAGGTCCGTGCGCTGGTCGACGACAAGGGCCGTCAGGTGAAGCAGGCCGGTCCTGCGATGCCGGTCGAGGTCCTCGGTCTGTCGGGCGTGCCCCAGGCGGGCGACCTGTTGCAGGTCGTCGAGAACGAGGCGCGGGCCCGTGAGGTCGCCGAATATCGCCAGAGCGTGGTGCTCCAGAAGCGCACGACCTCGGCCCCGGCCAGCCTGGAGTCGATGTTCTCGGCGCTGAAGGCGAACCAGGCCAAGGAATATCCGCTGGTCGTGAAGGCGGATACGCAGGGCACCGTCGAGGCGATCGTGGCGTCGATCAACAAGATCCAGTCGGATCTGATCAAGGCGCGCATCCTGCACTCGGGCGTCGGTGGCATCACCGAGTCGGACGTGACGCTGGCGGCCGCTTCCGGCGCGCCGATCATCGGCTTCAACGTCCGTGCGAATGCCAAGGCGCGCGAGATCGCCGAGCGGAACAAGGTGGCGTTGAAATATTACGACGTCATCTATGACCTGATCGACGAGATCCGCGCGGGCATGGCCGGTGAGCTGGGCCCCGAGGCGTTCGAAACGGTCGTCGGCCGCGCCGAAATCCGCGAGGTCTTCTCGGCGGGCAAGATCGGCAAGGCCGCCGGTCTGCTGGTCACCGAGGGTGTCATCCGCAAGGCGCTCAAGGCGCGCATCACGCGCAACGACGTCATCATCTACCAGGGCGAGATCAACTCGCTCCGCCGGTTCAAGGACGATGTCGCCGAAGTTCGCGCCGGTCTGGAATGTGGTGTGACGTTCACGCAGAACTTCACCGACATCAAGGCGGGCGACTATCTCGAAACCTTCGAGGTCGAACTCCGCGAGCGTTCGCTCTGATGATCGCGGGGCGGCGGGACAGGTCCTGCCGCCCACGCTTCATGCCGGAATGGATCGCGGTCGCCCATATGGCGGCCGCGATTTTCGTTTGAGAAGAAACTGACATGGTCCAGTCCAAAAACCCCGCCGAACCCTCGGTCCGCCTGCTGCGTGTCGGCGAGCAGGTTCGCCACATCCTGTCCGAAATCCTCGCGCGCGGCGATGTGCATGACGAGACGCTGGCCAAGCACATGGTGAGCGTGACCGAAGTCCGCATGTCCCCCGACCTGCGCCACGCGACCGTCTTCGTGAAGCCGCTGCTCGGCAAGGACGAGGAGGTGGTGATCAAGGCGCTGCGCACCAACACCGCCTATCTCCAGCGCGAGGTCGCGCACCGGGTGAAGATGAAATACGCCGCCAAGCTGAAGTTTCTGGCGGACGAAAGCTTCGACGAGGGAAGCCACATCGATTCGCTGCTGCGCTCGCCCAAGGTGTCGCAGGATCTGGACGAGGGTGAGTCGTCCGAGGACTGATACCTACCCTCCATTCAGCCTGAGCGAAGTCGAAGGCCACGCTGCGACCGTCGAAAATAGGGTTCACGCGAAGCCATGAAGTCGCGAAGGTTTTTGGTTCGCGCAGAGGCGCGGAGAACGCAGAGAAGAAGGCCCCGCATTCAATAGCGCGCTCCACCCCGGCGAAAGCCGGGGCCCAGTATCTTGAGCGTCGATGGGGCGTTGTGCCAAGGCGGGGGAAGCAAATGCCTTGCGCTGTCGTGGGTCCCCAAACAGGACCCCGGCCTTCGCCGGGGCGGTGCGATAGGGGGGGCACTTCACGAACCCCCTCTGCGTCCTCCGCGCCTCTGCGCGAACCTCAAACGAGGGGATTCCCTTGGCCTTCGACTTCGCTCAGGCTGAACGGGCGTGTGGGACGGCGTTACTCGTGCCCCGGCACCAGATCCGCGTCGATGGCGATCGTCACCTGTCGCCCGACGATCAGCGGATAAGCCGTCATCCCGAAATCCCGCCGGTCGATCCGCGTCGTCGCGGCGATATGCACCGGCTCGCGCCCCGTCATCGCGGCGAAGGGCTGCGAGAAGTCGACCGCAAGCATCGCCGGGCGCGTGACGCCCCGTGCCGAGATCATGCCCGCCACCGTCGCGCTATGCGGCCCGGTGCGAGTCATGCCGGTCGCGTGGAAGGTGACGTACGGATAATGCTCGACATCGAAAAAGTCCGCGCCCCGCAACCGCGAGCGGGTGAGCGCATCGCCCGCCTCCAGCGTCCGGGTGTCGATCCGAACGTCCAGCGTTACGGCCTTCGCATCGCGGTCGGACAGCGCGACATGGCCCTCGCTATGGGGAAAACGCGCGGTCTTGCTGCCCAGGCCGAAAAAGCCGACCTTGGCCTCGACACGGGCATAAGCGGGGGCGATGGTATAGCCGATCGCGCCGGTGCCGCTCGCTGGAGCCATGCTCGCCAGCGTCGCGACCGCGACCGTCGCGAGATTACCGATTCTCACCCCGCCCACCTCATGCTCGAAAAGCCGGCCCCCATCCGATAAGGGGCCGCCATGGCCAAGCTCTATTTCTATTATGCCAGCATGAATGCGGGGAAATCGACCATGCTGCTGCAGGCCGATTTCAACTATCGCGAGCGTGGAATGAACACGATGCTGTTCACCGCCGCGATCGACGACCGCTTCGCCTATGGCACCATCGCCTCGCGCATCGGCCTGTCGCAGCCCGCGACGCCGTTTCACATGGGCACCGATCTGGAGGCATGCGCGCTCGACCGGCATGGGCAGACGCCATTGGCCTGTATCCTGGTCGATGAGGCACAGTTCCTGACGCCCGAACAGGTCGACCAACTCGCGCGACTGGCCGACCGGCATCGCATTCCGGTGCTCTGCTATGGCCTGCGCACCGACTTCAAGGGGCAGCTTTTTCCCGGTTCCGCACGGCTGCTGGCGCTGGCCGATGCGCTCAGTGAGATCAAATCGGTCTGCGTCTGCGGCGCGAAGGCGACGATGAACCTGCGCGTCGACGGGCAGGGCAAGGCGATCGCCGAGGGCGCGCAGACCGAGATCGGCGGCAATGACCGCTATATCGCGCTCTGCCGCCGCCATTTCGGCGAGGCGCTGGCGGGCGGGGCGGTGCTTGAGGCGCCGTCCTTGAGATAGGGGCCAAGCCCGACTAACGCCTTGGCGATGCATGGATGGATCATACTCGACAAGCCGCTGGGGCTGGGATCGACGCAAGGGGTGAGCGCGGTCAAGCGGTGCTTGCGCCAGGGCGGCTATGGCAAGGGCATCAAGGTCGGTCATGGCGGCACGCTCGATCCGCTGGCGACCGGCGTATTGCCGATCGCGGTGGGCGAGGCGACCAAACTCGCCGGGCGGATGCTCGACAGCGACAAGGTATATGACTTCACCATCCGTTTCGGCGAGCAGACGTCGACGCTGGACGCCGAGGGCGAGGTGGTGGCGACCAGCGACGTGCGCCCGACCCGCGCCGCGCTGGAGGCGGTGCTGCCGCGCTTCACCGGTCCGATTGACCAGATCCCGCCCGCCTATTCCGCGCTCAAGATCGATGGCGAGCGGGCGTACGACCTCGCGCGCGCCGGGGAAGAGGTGGTGCTGGCGAGTCGCGCGGTGACGATTCACAGCCTCCAGTCCTCCCCAAGCTCGCTTGGGGAGGGGGACCATCGCGGCAGCGATGGTGGAGGGGCGGGACGGACCGGCGATGCCCCTCCACCACGCCCTGCGGGCGCGGTCCCCCTCCCCGAGCAAGCTCAGGGAGGACTAGAAGAAGTCACCCTTACCGCGCACGTCTCGAAGGGCACCTATATCCGCTCCCTCGCCCGCGACATCGCGCTTGCGCTCGGCACCGTCGGCCATGTCACCATGCTCCGCCGGACCAAGGCGGGGCCGTTCACCCTGGCCCCGGCGATATCGCTGGACAAATTGAACGAAATGGGGCAGGCGCGCACCCTTGAACAGATACTCCTGCCGCTGAGGGCGGGGCTGGACGACATCCCGGCTCTTGCTCTCGACCCCGACCAGGCAGGGGCGCTCCGTCAGGGGCGTGTGCTGGCCGGGATTGCCGTGGACGATGGCCAATATTTCGCGATGCTGGGGGATATCCCGGTGGCGCTGGTAGAGGCGCTGGACGCACAAGTCCGGGTCGTTCGTGGTTTCAACCTCGATTAAGAAAGGATCACGATGTCGATCACCGCTGAACGCCGCCAGGAAATCATCAAGGATCATGCCCGCGCCGAGGGTGACACGGGTTCGCCCGAAGTCCAGGTCGCGATCCTGACCCAGCGTATTCAGAACCTGACCGAGCACTTCAAGACCCACGCGAAGGACAACCATTCGCGTCGCGGCCTGCTGATGCTGGTCAACAAGCGCCGCTCGCTGCTCGACTATCTGCGTCACAAGGATGGCGACCGCTATCTGGCGCTGATCGCCAAGCTCGGCCTGCGCAAGTAAGCCTCGGGCGAAAGCCATGAAAAAGGGCATCCCTCACGGGGTGCCCTTTTTTTATTGACTGGTGTATAGAGCACCCGGCCGACCGGATGGCGCTCATGCGCATCCCCAAAGCCCTTATGTCATGAAACCCGTCGAACTGCGCGGGTAGGATCGGAGGATCGGCAATTCGGTCGACCTCCAGAGCCAATCTTGGCTCAACCCATAGGCCCCGGCGGGATAGGCCCGTCGGAGTGAAGGATATTCCATGTTCAATACCAAGAAAGTGGCCATCGAGTGGGGCGGCAAGACGCTGACCCTCGAAACCGGCAAGGTGGCCCGTCAGGCCGACGGCGCGGTGATCGCGACGCTGGGCGAGACGGTGGTGCTGTGCGCCGTGACGGCCGCGAAGAATGTGAAGGAAGGGCAGGACTTCTTCCCGCTCACCGTTCACTATCAGGAAAAGTTCTCGTCGGCGGGCCGTATCCCCGGCGGTTTCTTCAAGCGCGAGCGCGGCGCGACCGAGCGTGAGACGCTGATCAGCCGCTTGATCGATCGTCCGATCCGCCCGCTGTTCCCCGAAGGTTTCTACAACGAGATCAACTGCATCTGCCAGGTGCTCTCCTATGACGGCGAGAACGAGCCGGACATCCTGGCGCTGGTCGCCGCGTCGGCCGCGCTCACCATCTCGGGCGTGCCCTTCATGGGCCCGATCGGCGCGGCACGCGTCGGTTATGTCGATGGCGAGTATCAGCTGAACCCGACCGACGCCGAGGCGCTGGCCGGTGACCTGGACCTGGTCGTCGCCGCCACCCACGACGCGGTGATGATGGTCGAGTCGGAAGCCAAGGAGCTGTCCGAGGAAGTGATGCTGGGCGCCGTCATGTTCGCCCACAAGGCATCGCAGCAGATCATCGACGCGATCATCGACCTGGCCGAGCAGGCCGCGAAGGATCCGTGGGAGCTGAAGGTCGGCGACGACCAGAAGGCGGTCAAGGCCGAGCTGAAGAAGCTGGTCGGCAAGGACATCACGGCGGCCTACAAGCTGACCGACAAGCAGCAGCGCCAGACCGCGCTGGGCGAGGCCCGCGCCAAGGCGAAGGCCGCCATGGCCGACCGTAGCCCACAGGAGCAGCTGGTCGCCGCCAAGCTGGTCAAGAAGCTGGAAGCCGAGATCGTCCGCACCGCGATCCTGAAGGACGGCCGCCGCATCGACGGTCGCTCGACCACCCAGATCCGTCCGATCGAGGCGGAAGTTCACTTCCTGCCGCGTTCGCACGGCTCGGCGCTGTTCACGCGCGGCGAGACCCAGACCATCGCGACCACGACGCTGGGCACCCGCGACGCGGAGCAGATGATCGACGGCCTGAACGGCCTGTCCTACCAGCACTTCATGCTGCACTATAACTTCCCGCCCTATTCGGTCGGCGAAGTGGGCCGCTTCGGCGCGCCGGGTCGTCGCGAGATCGGCCATGGCAAGCTGGCTTGGCGTGCGCTGCACCCGGTGCTGCCGTCGAAGGAGGAATTCCCCTACACCATCCGCGTGACCAGCGACATCACCGAGTCGAACGGCTCGTCGTCGATGGCCACCGTCTGCGGCGGCTCGCTGTCGCTGATGGATGCGGGCGTTCCGCTGAAGCGTCCGGTCTCGGGCATCGCCATGGGCCTGATCCTGGAAGGCAAGGACTTCGCCGTCCTGTCGGACATCCTGGGTGACGAAGATCACCTGGGCGACATGGACTTCAAGGTCGCCGGCACCTCCGAGGGCATCACCTCGCTCCAGATGGACATCAAGATCGCCGGTATCACCGAGGAGATCATGAAGGTCGCGCTGGCGCAGGCCAAGGAAGGCCGTGCGCACATCTTGGGCGAGATGAACAAGGCGCTGGGCGAAACCCGCACCGAGCTGTCGGCCCATGCCCCGCGCATCGAGACGATGACGATCGACAAGTCGAAGATCCGCGACGTGATCGGCACCGGCGGCAAGGTGATCCGCGAGATCGTCGCCACCACCGGCGCCAAGGTCGACATCGACGACGAGGGCGTGATCAAGATCAGCTCGTCGGACGGTTCGCAGATCGAAGCCGCGATGAACTGGATCAAGGGCATCGTCGAAGAGGCCGAGGTCGGCAAGATCTACAACGGCAAGGTCGTCAACCTGGTCGATTTCGGTGCGTTCGTGAACTTCATGGGCGGCAAGGACGGTCTGGTCCACGTCTCGGAGATCAAGAACGAGCGCGTCGAGAAGGTCTCGGACGTCCTGACCGAAGGCCAGGAAGTCAAGGTCAAGGTCCTCGAGATCGATCCGCGCGGCAAGGTCCGCCTGTCGATGCGCGTTGTCGACCAGGAAACCGGCGCCGAGCTGGAGGACAACCGTCCGGCCCGCGAACCGCGTGAACCGCGCGGCGATCGTGGTCCCCGTGAAGGCGGTCGTGGTCCGCGCCGCGATGGTGGTGACCGTGGCGGCGAGCGCGGTGGTGATCGCGGTGGCGAAGGCCGCAGCGGCCCGCGTCGCGACCGTGGCGACCGTCCCCGTCGCGAAGGTGGCGAGCAGGGCGGTTCGCCCGAATTCGCCGCTCCGGCCTTCCTGACCGGCGATCGCGACTGATCCTTATCTTCGGATGACGGACAAGGGCTCGGGGGAAACTCCGGGCCCTTTTTCGTGGGCCCTTGCCCCTCCGCGCCCGGCTGCACCGGGCGGCTCCCCTCCCATCGGAATTGGGGAGGATTTGCGCACCTATTCCTCCCCAAGCTGTGCTTGGGGAGGGGGACCGCCGCGAAGCGGTGGTGGAGGGGCAGGGGGGCAGGAATCCCTTTGCCTTCGACTTCGGCGCTTTGCGCCGAAGTTTATCCTGAGCGGCTGGCTTGCCAGCCAGCCGAAGGGCTCAGGCTGAACTGAGGTTCGGAGTGGGGCCTCATACAAACCCCCGTTCGGCCTGAGCGAAGTCGAAGGCCACGCCCTCCCCCGCCAAGCGCCATCGACAGCCGCCAGCGCCCATCATAGCCTGACCCCGTGATCGAAACCCTGGCCATTTCCGGATATCGCTCGTTGCGCGACGTGGTGGTCCCGCTTGCCCCGCTGACCATCGTCACCGGCGCGAACGGCAGCGGGAAGTCGAGCCTCTACCGCGCACTGCGGCTGCTGTCCGACGTCGCGCAAGGCCGGGTTATCGCCTCGCTGGCGGCGGAGGGCGGGCTGAACTCCACCTTATGGGCGGGCCCGGAAAAGTTCAGCCGGGGGATGAAGAGCGGTAATGTGCCGGTGCAGGGGACGCGGCGCGACGGGCCGGTCAGCCTGAAACTGGGATTTTCATCCGCCGATTATGGCTATGCCATCGACCTGGGCCTGCCGATCCCGGGCTCGACGCGGTTCATGCATGACCCCGAGATCAAGGTGGAGGCGCTTTGGATGGGTCCCGCCATAGGACGGGCCAACCTGATCGCGGAGCGACGCGGCGATCATGCGCGGGTGCGCCGGGCCGGGGATGGCACTTGGCGCGCGGACGGGCGGGCGATGGCGTCGTTCGACTCGATGGTCACCCACTGGGCCGATGGCGGCGACGGACTGGAGCTGCTGGCCTTGCGTGAGCGGATGCGCGGCTGGCGCTTCTATGACGATCTGCGCACCGACCGAGACGCGCCCGCGCGACGGCCGCAGGTGGGGACCTTCACCCCGGTCTTGTCGGGCGACGGCGGCGATGTCGGCGCGGCGATTCAGACCATCTTCGAGATCGGCGAGGGCGATGCGCTGGCCGACACCATCGCCGATGCCTTTGACGGCGCGACGTTGCAGGTCGGCGAGCGGTTCGAGGTGATGATGCGGCAATATGGCCTGCTGCGCCCGCTCTTGGTGGCCGAGCTGTCCGACGGGACGCTGCGCTATATCCTGCTCGCCGCCGCGCTCTTGTCGCCGCGTCCCCCGGAACTGATGATCCTGAACGAACCCGAGGCGAGCCTGCATCCCGATCTGCTCGGCCCGCTCGCCCGGCTGATCGTCAGGGCTTCGGCGCGGTGCCAGGTCATCACCGTGTCGCACGCCGCCCCGCTGGTCGACGCGTTGGAACGGAGCCCGGCGGCACGCGGCATCCGCCTGTACAAGGAACTGGGCGAGACGCTGGTCGAGGATGTCGCGCGTCCGCGCTGGACCTGGCCCGGTCGATAGCGGTCAGGCCGGGTCCTTGGCCCCCTCATGCGCGCTATAGCCCAGTCGCGCATGGCCCTGCACCGGCCCCGCCACATCGGCAACGAGATAGAGAGGCCGCCGCTTCGATTCGATATAGAGCCGCCCCAGATATTCGCCGATCATGCCCAGCACGAACATCTGCACCGCGCCCAGGATGACGGTGACGAGCATGGTCGAGGTCCAGCCCTGCACCGCCGAGCCGGTCAGCCAGCCGATCGCGATATAGACGATCAGCAACAACGACGCCGCCGTCAGCGCGAGGCCGATATGGCTGGCCCAGCGCAGGGGCGCGGTGGAGAACCCCGTCACCGCGTCGAAGGCGAGCGCGATCATCTTGCCCAGCGGATAATGGGTCTCGCCCGCATGACGCTCGGCGCGGTCATAGGGGAAGGGGACCTGGCGAAAGCCGACCCAGGCGACCATGCCGCGAATGAAGCGCGCCTGTTCGGGCAGCGATTGCAGCGCGTCGAGCGCGCGGCGGCTCATCAGGCGGAAATCGCCGGTGTCGAGCGGGATCGGCGTATCGGTCAGCCGGTCGAGCATCCGGTAGAAGAGCGCCGCCGTCGCCTTCTTGAACAGCGTTTCCCCGGCCCGCTTGCGGCGGACGGCATAGACCACGTCCGCCCCTTGCGCCGCCATGGTCGCGCGCATGTCGGTGAGGAGTTCGGGCGGGTCCTGAAGATCGGCGTCGATGATCAGGATCTGCTCGCCCGCGCACAGGTCGAGCCCTGCGGTCAGGGCCAGCTGGTGGCCGTGATTGCGCGACAGGTTGATCGCCACCAGATGCGGATCGGCGGCGGCCAGCCGCTGCATCACCGGCCAGCTGTCGTCCTTCGAGCCGTCGTTGATCAGGACGATCTCATAATCCTCGCCCACCGCCGCGCGCGCCGCACCCGAGATGCGCGCGTGGAGCACGTCCAGGCAAGCGGCTTCGTTATAGCAGGGGACGACGACGGACAGGGCAGGGCGCTTCATGACGCCGCCGGTTTAAGGTCCGGCCCCATAAACGGCAATGGTCGTGACGGAGCCGATTTTGATTCAGGGCAAGAAGCGAGGAGTGGAGCGATGCTTGCGGATCGTGACCCCAAGCCATTTTGGCTCGCGACGCCGCACTGGGGCAAAATCGGCCCGCCGCACAGCGGTTGCCCTGTCGCGCCCGCCGCCTGCGTCGCACGTCTTGCAGGTAGCGCCGCTACCTGCTGCACCGCGCTTCTTGCCGGACGAACACGGGAGGGCAATCACGACCGTTGCCGCTTATGGGGCCGGACCCTCGCGGCGTCGAAGCCGTCCGTCACCCATTCACGACCAACTTGACCAAGCGACCCGGTACCAGCGCTTGTTCCGGGTCGAGGCCGTTCAGCGTCACGAACCGCTCGCGCTTGTAATCGGGAAAGGCCATGCGCGCCGCCAGGCTGTCGATCGTGTCGCCCTGACGAACCGTCACGATGCTGATCTTCTTGCCGCGAATGCCGTTCGCCTCGGCGGTGGACAGCGGCGCGACCGAGGCGAGCAGCGACTGGAACGGCCCGATGCCCGAGCCCGCGGGCGTGACCAGCGTGAAGGTATAGGTGGCCGAGAGGAAGCGGTAGGCGACCACCGTGGCATCGACCGCGCGATTGTTGGCGGCGGCGCGGGTGGTGACATAGGCATAGGGAATGCCGTTCGCCGTGCCGTTCTGAAGCTGGCCCGAGGGGGTGCCGGTGCCGAGCTGCCCGAAGCGCTGGGTGATCGCCTGGCCCAGGTCGCTGCCTTGGGCGAGACGCATCTCGGCCTGCCCGCCCTGGCCGACCACCGTCACCGCATCGCTGCCATTGGCAATCGCATAGCCATTGGGGGCGGTGAATTTCAGCTTGAGGCCGGGATGGCGGAAGGTCTGGCCGTCGACAATGCCTTCCTTGGGATCGTCGCCATAAGGCATGCCGTCGAGCATCCGCAGATAGGCGGTGTCCTGGGGCGGGGTGGTTTCGGGGCGGCCGGTCTGCTTGGCGAGCGCGGCGGCGCGGCGCACGCGGTCGGCGCTATTGGGATGGGTCGAGGCCCAGGTGGGGACGGCATTGGCGTTCCTGCCCGAGGTCCGCGCGGCCAAGTTGCTCGACGCCGCCAGCGAAGCGAGCATGTCGGCCGAGGCGTAAGGGTCGTATCCGGCGGCCGTCATGTAGCGGATGCCGAGGCCATCGGCCTGATATTCCTGATCGCGGCCATATTTCAGCGTGTAGAGCTGCGCGCCGGTGCCGACGACCTGGCTGGCGATATTGCTGCCGGTCAGCAGGCCCGCGCCCGCCGCGAGGATCGAACCGATGGTCGAGCGGGTGTTGCGGCTCTGCGAATGGCGCGCGGCGACATGGCCGACCTCGTGGCCCAAGACCGAGGCCAGCTCGGCCTCCGAATTCATCAGCGCGAGCAGCTGGCGGGTGACATAGATATAGCCGCCGGGGATGGCGAAGGCGTTCTCGACCGGTGAGTTGAGCGTGGTGACGGTGAAGTCCCCTTGCGCGTTCGACAGGCCCGACTGGACCGCGACGCGCTTGCCGACCCGCTCGACGAACGCGGCCTGCGGGCCGGTGTAGCGGCCGCCATATTGCGCCACGAGCTGCGGATTGGCCTGTGCCCCCTGCGCCTTGTCGGATGCGGAGATGGAGCGGGTGGTCTGGGCCGCGGCGGGGGCGGCGACGAGCGCGAGCATGGCGGCGGCGGTGGCGAAACGCATCGGTGACGGACTCCCTGTTCGCGCTTTTCAAAGCGCGTGACGGGCGCGGGTTCCAGCTTTTTGTTACGGACGCGTCATTTTGCTGTCAGGATTCCGTTGGCACCGTGCCGTGCCCCGGCGAAGGGCGGGGTCCAGTTTCTTCGTTGCAGATGGCGCGCAAAACGGTGCGGGGGAAGCACCTGCTCTGCGTCTTCGATCATTCACCGCAACTGGGCCCCGGCCTTCGCCGGGGAACAGGAAGAATTGGTTCGCGCGGAGACGCGGAGACGCGGAGGTGTTTGGCCCGCCGCAGATGCTGGCCTATTCTACACGGCGTTCCGGGCCTATCTTCCTCCCCTGCAAGGGGGGATAAAGTAAGCGAGTCAGGCGCAGCTGGTGCCGCTTACATTCCTCCGCGTTTCCGCGCGAACTAAACCCGCTCCACCAAACTCACCACATCCGCCGCGCGCAATGCTGCGATCAGGCGCATCAGATGTTGCAGGTCGTGCACCTCGACATCGATCAGGTTGGTGTGGAACCGCGTGTCGCGCGTATCCAGACGGACGTTGATGATGTTGGCCTTATGCTGGCCGATGATCGTCGCCAGGATGCCCAGCGCACCGGGTTCGTTCTTGACCATGACCGAGATACGCGCCGTCGCGCCCTCGCTCTCGTCGCCCCAGGAGACGTCGACCCAGTCGGTTTCCTCATCGGTGCGGTCGGCCAGTTCGGCCAGCACCAGGCATTGGATCGCATGGACCTCGATCCCCGCATCCGGGCGGCGCAGGCCGACGATGCGGTCGCCCGGCACCGGGTGACAGCATTGCGCCAAGTCATAGGCGACGCCCGGCGTCAGCCCCTTGATCGAGATGGCGCTCGACTGAGGCGGGAGGGCGGCGACGTCCGCCCCGGCCGAGCCCGGCATCAGCGCCTCCATGACCGCCGCATCCGACACCGTACGGCGCGCGATCGCGATCATCAGATGCGCCTCGTCGGGCATCTTCAACCGTTGCAGCGCATGGGTCAGTGCGTCCGGCCCGATCTGGGCGGGCAGGCGGCGGACGATGTCCTCGTACAGCTTGCTGCCCAGGCTGACCTGTTCGGTACGCTCGGCATGACGCAGGTGGCGGCGGATCGCGGCCAGCGCCTTGCCGGTGATCGCCAGGTTCAGCCAGTTGGCCTGCGGCGTCTGTCCGGCCGAGCGCAATATCTGCACCTGGTCGCCGTTCGAGATGACGGTCGACAGCGGCACGACCCGCCCGTTCAGCTTGGCGCCCACCGCCTGGTCGCCCAGATCGGTGTGCACGGCATAGGCAAAGTCGATCGGCGTCGCGCCCTTCGGCAGCTGGATCAGTTCGCCCTTGGGGGTAAAGGCGAAGATGCGATCCTGATACATCGCCATCTTCGTATGCTCGATCAGCTCTTCGGGGCTGTCCGAGGTATCGAGGATTTCGACCAGGTCGCGAATCCAGCTGACCTGCGCGTCGTGGCGCGTCGCCTGCTTGTAGGTCCAGTGCGCGGCCAGGCCGAAATCGGCCTCGGCATGCATTTCGGGGGTGCGAATCTGAATCTCGATGCGGGCATTGTCGGCATGGATGACGCTGGTGTGGAGCGAGCGATAGCCGTTGCGCTTGGGCGTCGAGATATAGTCCTTGAACCGCCCCGGCACCATCGGCCAGCGGCGATGGATCAGCCCCAGCGCGCGGTAGCAATCCTCCTCGGTCGGCACGATCGCGCGGAACGCCATGACGTCGGACAGCTGCTCAAAGCTGATATGCCGCTCGTTCATCTTGCGGAAGATTGAGAAGGCGGACTTTTCGCGCCCCGTCACGTCGGCATCCACGCC
This sequence comes from Sphingomonas yabuuchiae, assembly GCF_014199595.1. Classification (GTDB taxonomy): domain Bacteria; phylum Pseudomonadota; class Alphaproteobacteria; order Sphingomonadales; family Sphingomonadaceae; genus Sphingomonas; species Sphingomonas yabuuchiae. Next base: position 69,656 of record NZ_JACHNX010000001.1, read on the forward strand.
GCCGCGCGACATCAGCAGCTTCAGGCCCGAGGCGATCTTGGAAATCCGGTCGCCGCCGCCTTCCTTCATCTGCGCGAGACGCAGCGTGATCGACTCATAGGCTTCGGGTTCGAGCTGCTGGAAGGAGAGCATCTGCATCTCCTTCATGAACTCATACATGCCGATCCGCTCGGCGAGCGGGGCATAGATGTCCATCGTCTCCTTCGCGATGCGGCGGCGCTTTTCCGGCTTCGCGATGTGATGGAGCGTGCGCATATTGTGCAGCCGGTCGGCCAGCTTCACCAGCAGGACGCGGATATCGTCCGACATGGCGAGCAGAAATTTGCGCAAGTTCTCGGCCGCGCGTTCGCTCTCGGTCTGCGCCTCGATCTTGGACAGCTTGGTGACGCCGTCGACCAGCCGCGCGACATTGGGACCGAACAGCCGCTCGATCTCGTCATAGGTGGCGACGGTATCCTCGATCGTGTCGTGCAGGATGGCGGTGGCGATCGTCTCGTCATCCAGATGCAGGTCGGTCAGGATGCCGGCCACCTCGATCGGATGGCTGAAATAGGGATCGCCCGAGGCACGCTTCTGGCTGCCATGCGCCTTCATCGAGAAGACATAGGCGCGATTGAGCAGCGCCTCATCGGCCTGGGGGTCGTAGTCGAGCACGCGGTCGACGAGTTCATACTGGCGGAGCACGATATCAGATTTGCGTGGTAGGGATGGGCAATGCAACATTTTTGATGCGATCAGGGTGATCGAATTGCGGCCCTTCTTTCTTAAGCCCCTCTCCCGGCAGGGGGAGGGGGTGGGGAGGGGCAAGAGCCACGGGGGCTGGTCTCTATGAGACCCCGTGCCCTCCCCCATCCCCTCCCGCCAGCGGGAGGGGAGCGGCCAGAGGCGAGGGTGGGGCGTGGCCTTCGGCTTCGCTCAGGCTGAACGGGGGTCGTAGAAAACCTCAATTCCCGACCCCCGTTCAGCCTGAGCCCTTCGGCTGGCTGGCGAGCCAGCCGCTCAGGATAAACTTCGGCGCAAAGCGCCGAAGTCGAAGGCCACAAGCCTCACTCCCCCATCGCCTCCGCCGCCAGCGCCTCCGCCTCGATCAACAGATCGTCGTCCGCGCTCCCCGTCGACACCTTCTCGCGGCCGATCAGCACCAGCACCGGCACCGCCAGCGGGCTGACCCGCTCCAGATCGACATGCAGCATCGTGCCCCCCGCCCGGTCGAGCAGGTTCGCCAGCCGCCCGACATCGGTCATCCGCGCCCGCGCATCGTCCCACGCCGCCTGGAGCAGCAGATGGCCGGGTTCGTATTTGCGCAGCACGTCGTAGATCAGGTCGGTCGAAAAGGTCACCTGACGCCCGGTCTTGCGCTTGCCGGGATGCTGGCGGTCGACCAGCCCGCCGATCACCGCGACCTCGCGAAAGGCGCGCTTGAGCAGATGCGATTGCTGCACCCAGTCGACGAACTCGTTCTCCAGGATGTCGGGCGAGAACAGGCTCGCGGGATCGGTCACCTTCTCCAGCCCGTAACAGGCCAGCGCATAGTCGCTGGCGACGAAGCCGAGCGGCTTCAACCCCTGTGCCTCCATCCGCCGGGTGATGAGCATCCCCAGCGACTGGTGCGCATTCCACCCCTCGAAGCTATAGGCGACCATATAATGCCGCCCCTCGCGCGGGAAGGTCTCGACCAGCAACTGGCCGGGGCGGGGCAGGACCGAGCGACGGTCCTGCATCTCCAGCCAGTCATGCACGTCCGGGGGAAAACGATCCCATGCGCGCCGGTCGGCCAGGAACTCCCGCACCCGGTCGGCGAGGCTGGTCGACAGCGGCATCCGGCTGCCGCCATAGGTCGGGATGCGGGCGGGGCGCGAAGTGGCGCGGACGATCAGGTCCTCGCCGTCGATCGATTCCACTTCCAGGCTCAAACCGGCGAAGAAGAAGGTGTCGCCCGGCGCCAGCGTCGCGGCGAAACCCTCTTCCACCCGGCCCAATTGGCGGCCGTTACGGAAGCGCACCTTCAGCATCGTCGCCTCGACGATGATCCCGGCGTTCAGGCGATGCTGCGCGACGAATTGCGGATGGGTGACGCGCCATGTCCCGTCCGATTGCTGGACCAGCCGCTTGAACTTGTCATAGGCGCGCAAGGCATAGCCGCCGTCCGCGATGAAGCGCAGCACGCGGTCGAACGTCTCGTCGTCCAGCGCCGAATAGGGCATGGCCGAGCGGATTTCGTCCAGCAGCGCGCCCTGCTCGAACGGCGCGGCACAGGCGCAGGCCATGACATGCTGCGCCAGCACGTCGAGCGCGCCGGGGCGGAAGATGTCGGGGTCCAGCTCGCCCGCCTCCACCGCATCAAGCGCGGCGCGCGCTTCCAGATATTCGAAGCGGTTGCCGGGGACCAGGATCGCGCGGCTCGATTCGTCCAGCCGGTGATTGGCGCGGCCGATCCGCTGGAGCAGCCGCGACGAGCCCTTGGGGGCGCCCATCTGGATCACGCAATCGACATCGCCCCAGTCGACGCCCAGGTCGAGGCTGGCGGTCGCGACCAGCGCGCGGAGTTTGCCGTCCGCCATCGCGGCTTCCACCTTCTGGCGGGCTTCCAGCGAGAGCGAGCCGTGATGGACGCCGATCGGCAGGCTCTTGTCATTGGCCTTCCACAGATCCTGGAAGATCAGTTCGGCCAGACTGCGCGTGTTGCAGAAGAGTATGGTGGTCCGGTTCGCCTCGATCACCCGCATGACCTGGGCTGCGGCATAGCGGCCCGAATGGCCCGCCCAGGGGACGCGGTCCTCGGGCAGCAGGATCGAGATATCCGGCGGCGCGCCCGGCTCGCCGGTGACGAGGCCGACCGCATCGATATCGCCATCGGGCGCCAGCCAGGCACGATAGCCGTCCGGGTCCGCCACCGTCGCCGACAGCGCGACGCGGCGCAGATCGGGGGAAAGCCGCTGCAACCGCGCCATGCAAAGGGACAGCAGGTCGCCGCGCTTGCCGGTGGCGAAGGCGTGGACCTCGTCGACCACGATGGTCTTCAACCCGCCGAACATCGTTGTGGCATCCGGGTAGCTGAGCAGCAGCGACAGCGATTCGGGTGTGGTGAGGAGTATCTGCGGCGGCTTCACCCGCTGACGGGCCTTCTTGTCCGACGAGGTGTCGCCGGTGCGCGTCTCGACCCGGATGTCGAGGCCCATCTCCTCGATCGGCGTGACGAGGTTGCGGCGGATGTCGACCGCCAGCGCCTTGAGCGGCGAGACGTAGAGGGTGTGCAGCCCCTCGCTCGGGGCTTCGATCAGCTCGGTCAGCGTCGGCAGGAACCCCGCCAGCGTCTTGCCCGCGCCCGTCGTCGCGACCAGCAGCGCGTGGCGGCCTGCGCGGGCTTCTTCCAGCATCGCCAGCTGATGGGTGCGTGGCGACCAGCCCTTGGCGGCGAACCAGTCGGTCAGGGCGGAGGGGAGGGAACCGGGGGGCATCCCGAAGGATATAGGTATCATGGTCAAGCTCGGCGACTGGATACAGCCCCATAAACATGGGATTTACGTGGCCCCCGCCGATGTGTGGGTCGATCCGTCCGAACCCGAGGGCAAGGCGCTGGTGACCCATGGCCATGCCGACCATGCGCGCGGTGGCCATGGCACCGTCTGGGCGACGCCCGATACGCTGGCGATCATGGCGGCGCGCTACGGCCCGCAGAACGGCATCGGCGTCGGCTATGGCGAGACGATCCGGCTGGGCGGGGTGGACGTCAGCTTCGTGCCCGCCGGCCATGTGCTGGGATCGGCGCAGATCGTGCTCGACTATCGCGGCGAGCGGGTGGTGGTGTCGGGCGACTATAAGCGCCGCGCCGACCCGACCTGCACGCCCTTCGAGCCGGTAAAGTGTGACGTCTTCGTCACCGAAGCGACTTTCGCACTGCCTGTGTTCCGTCATCCCGAGACCGGTGACGAGATCGACAAGCTGATCGCGCGCCTCCACGCCAATCCGACGCGCTGCGTACTGGTCGGCGCCTATGCGCTGGGCAAGGCGCAGCGGGTGATCGCCGAACTTCGCGTGCGCGGGCATGACGCGCCCATCTATCTGCACGGCGCTTTGGCACGGCTATGTGCGCTCTATCAGGAACTGGGCGTCGATCTGGGCGAGCTGCGGATGGTCGCGGACACGCCCAAGGCCGAGATGGCCGGGCATGTCGTCATGTGCCCGCCGGGGGCGCTCAACGATCGCTGGTCGCGGCGGCTGCCCGATCCGATCACGGCGATGGCCAGCGGCTGGATGCGGGTGCGTCAGCGCGCGCGGCAGAAGAATGTCGAGCTGCCGCTGATCCTGTCCGACCATGCCGATTGGGACGAACTGACCCAGACGCTGACCGAGATCGCCCCGCGCGAGGTATGGGTGACGCATGGCCGGGAAGAGGCGTTGGTCCATTGGTGCGAGACGCGGCAGATGAAGGCGCGGGCCTTGGCGCTGGTGGGGTTCGAGGATGAGGATGATTGATAGGGTGGGGCGTGGCCTTCGACTTCGCTCAGGCTGAACGGTTGTTGTAAATAGATATCTTCCCAAAACCCCGTTCAGACTGAGCGAAGTCGAAGCCCAAGGGCTTCATGCCAAGGCCAAAGGCCGAACCGGCTCCGCCACCTCCGACCCCGGCACTGCGAACACGCCCTTTTTCGCCAGTCGCTCGCCCGGCCGGACTTTCGCCGTCTCCATCGCCAGCCAGGGCGACAGCAACAGCCCCAGGGTCACCGGTGACAGCCATGCCCCCAGCATCGGGTTCAGGAACGACACGACCACCAACACCGCGCCGACCCCCAGATGCCAGCGATAGCGCGGCATTGCGTCCGCCGCCGCCAGCCCGTCACGCACCCGGCTTTGTGGGTTCCAGCCCGAAGGCTTGCCGCGCACGATGTTGATCAGGTCGATCGTCTGGGTCAGCGCGATCACCGGCGCTGTCAGGATCGAGAGCGGCACGTCGAGCGCGACCGAAGACAGGATGCCGCGCACCCCGCCATAGCTTGCCCGGCGGTCGCGGTCCGCCAGCGCCCAGATCATGCTGAGGATCTTGGGCCCGAACAGCAGCACCAGCGTCACCGCCAGCACCCGCGCCGAGGTGACGGCATGGACCGTCGCGGCATCGTCGGACAGGCTCTGCGCGATCGAGGTGGCGATCAGGATCAGCCAGGCGGGCGACATCAGATAGGCGGTGGCGCCGATCAGCAGTTGCAGCCGGCTGATCCAGTGGAAACCGCTCGCGCCCAGCAGTTTCAGATGCTGGATATTGCCCTGCGCCCAGCGCCGGTCGCGCACCGCCTGGTCGATCAGGGTCGGCGGAAACTCCTCGAAACTGTCCTCGACCATCAGCATGTGCAGCCGCCAGCCGCGCCGCCGGAGCAGCGCCGCCTCGACCATGTCGTGGCTCATGATCGTACCGCCGAAAGGCGGGCGTCCGGGCAGGTCGGGCAGGCCGCAACTCTCGGCAAAGGCCCGAATGCGAATCAGCGCGTTATGCCCCCAGAAGGTCGACTCCGACCCCGACCACCAGACCAGCCCGGCGGTCGAGATCGGCCCGTAGAAGCGGCTGGCGAACTGCATCCAGCGCTGGAAGAAGGTCGTCGCGCCGATGATCATCGGCACCGTCTGCAACAGCGCGATCGAGGGGCGCTGCTCCATGATCTGCGCCATGCCGACGATCGTGTCGCCGCCCATCAGGCTGTCGGCGTCGAGCATCAGCATGAAGTCGTATCCGCCACCGTAATTGCGGATCCACTCGGCGACATTGCCCGGCTTGCGGCCCTTATTCTCGGTCCGGCGGCGATAATGGAGCGGCACGCGCAGCCGGGGAGCCAGGCGTTCCCAGGCGGCGCGTTCCTCTGCTTCGGCGGCCTCGCCCGAATCGGACAGCACGAAAAAGGCAAAGCGGTCGGCGGCGCCTGCGCGGTCGATCATCACGGCCATGCGGGCGATCCGGTCGAACACCGCGTCGACATCCTCGTTATGCACCGGCACCAGCACCGCCGTCCGCGCGGTCGGTGGCGCGGCCCCCTTGGGCGCAGGCGTGATGCCGGGATGCGCGCGCGAGATCAGCAGCACGAAGCCGATCGCCGCCGTCACGAACCCGAACGAGATCCAGGCGAACAGGGGAAAGAACAGCAGCAGCAACAGCCCGTCGAGCAGTTCGAACCCGTCGCTGAGCAACGCCTCCTTGACCGAGGCGGAGGCGGCCGTCGCCAGCAAGCCGGTGAGGAGTACCAAGAGCAGGCGGCGCGTCAGGATATCGTCGGGCGACAGGTTGACGCCCTCGCGCGGCTCGGGTGCCGTGTGCGGCGGCGGCAGGCCGTCGAACCGCTGCACCGCCATGGTCAGCGGGGCGGGCGGCGGCATCATCGCGGGGCTGTCGGTCATGGCAGGAAGACGGGCATCAACACCGTCTCGCTCAGCGCCCTGGCCTGCTGCTTCAGATAGAGGCGGACATCGGCGGGGCCCCCTCCATTGGACTGTCCTTCGGGCGCGATATCGGCGGTCACGCGCCAGCGGTTCGACTGACCGACGACCGGATAGGCGGCCTGGGCCAGCAACCTTCCGCGCGCCACGGAGATGTCGGCGGTGACGCCGCTCTGCCGGTCGAGCCCGGCCAGGGCGGCGCCGGTGAAATCGACGACCAGCTTGCGCGCGCCCGGTGTCGGCTCGGCACCCGGCCGACCGGCATCGCCCGTCCAGCTGTCGACCGCATGGGCGATGCCGGGCACGATCGTCGGGTCGGTGGAGCCCCAGCTCAGGCGATAGTCGAACTGCCGCTTCTGCCCCGCCCTGGGTGCCTCGGCGGGGTTCCAGAAGGCGACGATATTGTCGACCGTCTCGCTCGCGGTGGGAAAGGCATAGAGCATCACCTGCCCACGCCCCCAATCCCCTTGCGGTTGCACCCACAGGTTCGCGCGACGGTCGTAAAAGGCCCCGTCATCCTGATAATGGTCGAAGTTCCGGTCGCGCTGGAGCAGGCCGAAACCGCGCGGATTGGTGTCGGCGAAGCTGTCGAGGGTAGGGCGCGGTGGATTGACCAAAGGTCGCCACAGCCGCTCGCCTGCGCCGGTCAGCAGCGCCAGCCCGTCCGAATCATGGATCTCGGGCCGCCAGTCGCGCGCGGCGGTGCGATTGCCCTCGCCATACCAGAACATGCTGGTCGCGGGCGCGATGCCAAGCCGTTCCACGTCTCGGCGGAAGAACAGGACGGCGGACACGCGCTGCTCGACGCCGTTTGTGCTCTTGGTCGAATCGATCCGGTACGCGCCGCTGACGCTCGGTCCGTCGAGCAGCGCATAAACGGTATAGCCCTGCGCCCCCGTCCGCTTGATCCAGAAATCGGTGAAGGCGGGGAATTCCTCGCGCCCGTCGATGCCGGTGTCGATCGCGATGCCCCGCGCCGACAGGCCATATTGGTCCTGCGCACCCGCCGTGCGGAAATAGGAGGCACCCTGAAAGGCCAGCCAGTCGCTCTTCCCGTCCGCCGTCATCGCGCGGAATCCGGCAATGCCCAGCGGCGGCGCGTGGCCCGCCTCTGCGCTGAACAACGAGGGGGAGAAGGGCACGGCGCGGGCCTGGCCATTCTCGACGATGTGGATGCCGACCGGGATGGGCGCATAACGCCCCAGCGGGAACAGCCGAATGCCCCCGGCCAGTGTCCGGTCGTCGCGGTAGCGGATGGTGCCGACCGCGTCATAGCCGATGGCTTCGGCCGCCGCGACCTTGGCTGGGGCCCGGTAAGGCTGCCGCGCCAGCGCCTCGGCCTGGGCTTGCAATGCGGCCCAGGAAAAGGGCTTGGGGGCACCCAGCGACGTGCCTCCGCCGCTCCCTTGCGCGGCGACACGGGCGGCGGCGGTCGGGGTCAGACCCAGAACGGCAAGCGCCGCGACTAGTTCTCGACGGTTGGCCTGCATCATCGGCTTCAGCATCTCCCGTAACGCTCGGAGCGGAGCGCGCATAACGGCTGCGCGAAATTCGGCTGATTGTGCAACGCAGCATGCGGCGATCGGTTGCCGGGGCACGATCACAAGCGCCTCTGCCGCTAATTTGAAGAAAGTATATTATATTTGACGAAAGGTAGTTTTTTGGTCATATAGCAAGAATAAGATCAAGAGGGGTCCATCGATGAATGGAAATTACACGCGGCTGGCCTGTTCGGCTGGCGCGATTGCGATCGCGTTGCTTTCGGTTTCGCCGGTTCAGGCGCAGGTGAAGAAGGCTGCTGGCCAAAGCGAGGACACACGCTGCCTGCCGGACCAGCCCTGCCCGCCCGATGCGGCACAGGTTTCGGATGGCAATCCTGCCGTTGAGGGCGAGGGTATCGTCGTCACCGGCACTCGCCTCCAGCGTCCCAATTTCACCAGCAACAGCCCGCTGACGGTCGTCGATGCGACCGAAATCCGCCTTCAGGGCGCGATCCAGGTCGAAAACGTGCTGAACCGCCTGCCGCAGGTGACGCCGGACGCGAACGAGAATGGCTCCAACGGGTCGGACGGCACCGCGCGCGTCAACCTGCGCAACCTGGGCAGCAACCGGAACCTCGTGCTCGTCAACGGCCAGCGCATGCTGCCGGTGCAGGCCAACGACCTGAACTTCATCCCCGCCGCGCTCATCAAGCGGGTCGACGTCGTCACCGGCGGCGCGTCGGCGGTCTATGGCTCGGACGCGATTTCAGGTGTCGTCAACTTCATCCTGCGCGACGACCTGGACGGCGTGCGCACGGATATCCAGTACGGTTTTGCCCAGCACCAGAATGACAACGCGTTCGCGCGCGGCGTGCAGAGCCAGGCCAATTATCGCCTGGCCCAGCCGATGATCCTGGACGGACAGAAGCTGGACGTGAACGTCGCCTTCGGCACCAACTTCCCCGACGGTCGCGGTAACGTCACTGCCTATTTCGGCTATCGCGACACCAAGCCGGTGCTGCAGGGCGACCGCGACGTGTCGTCCTGCGCCTTCGATCCGGCGGGGACGGGCAATTCGACGCTGACCTGCGGCGGATCCAGCAACAACCAGTACGGCCTGTTCGACCCGATCACCGGGCCGAACGCCGATGCGGGCCGGTTCAACAACACCCGCGACGGCAACCGGACCTGGGTGCCCTATGACTCCAGCTTCCGCTACAATTATGCGCCGCTGAACTATTTCCAGCGCAACGACACACGCTACACGGCGGGCGCCTTTGCCAAATATGAAATTTCGCCTGCCATCGAAGCCTATGGCAGCTTCATGTTCATGGACGACCATACCAATTCACAGGTCGCCCCGTCCGCGCTGTTCCAGGGCTATACCTACTCGATCAACTGCGACAATCCGTTCCTGAGCGCGCAGCAGGGCCAGATCCTGTGCGGCAATGCCTATGGCACCAATGCGACGCAACAGGCCTATATCGGCTATCGTCCGGTGGCCGGGAACGCCCGTCCGCGTCGCGACGACCTGCGCCACACCGATTTCCGCGTCACCGGCGGCGTGCGCGGTGAGATCGCGCCGGGCATCCGCTATGACGCCAACGCGCTGTTCTCGACGGTTCTCTACAACGAGACCTATGAGAACGACATCGACCCGTCGCGTGCCAATCGTGGCATCCAGGTCGTCAACGTCAACGGTACCCCGACGTGCAAGTCGGTGATCGACGGCAGCGACCCGCAGTGCGTGCCGCTCGACATCTTCCGCTATAACGGCATTTCGGACGCGGCGTTCGGCTATATCTATGCGCCGACCTCGACCCGCGGCGTCGACCGCGAAACGGTGCTCAGCGGCAACATCAGCGCGGACCTGGGCACGTACGGCGTCAAGTCGCCTTGGTCGGACGACGGCATCGGCGTCGTGCTCGGCGTCGAGCACCGGTACGAGAGCCTGGAGTTCAAGGCCGACGCGCTGGCGCTGCAAAAGGGGACCAAGGAAACCCAGGGCCGTTTCGACGTGAACGAGGTGTTCGCGGAAATCGAAGTGCCGCTGATCCAGAACAAGCCCTTCGTCAAGGAACTGGCGCTGAACGCGGGCTATCGCGGATCGGACTATTCCAACCTGTCCAAGATCGTCTCGACCTACAAGGCCGAGCTGTCCTGGGCGCCGAGCAGCGATATCCGCCTGCGCGGCAGCTATAACCGCGCGATCCGCGCCGCCAATGTGTCCGAGCTGTTCGGGCCGCAGTTCAACGGCAATGTCAGCGCACAGGACCCCTGCGCCACCGCGACGCCGACCGCGACCTTCGCCCAGTGCGCCCGCACCGGCGTGACCCAGGCGCAATATGGCCGCATCACCGACTGTCCGGCGGAAACCTGCACCGCGCAGTTCGGCGGCAATCCCGCGCTTCGCCCCGAAACCGCTGATACCTATACGGCGGGCATCGTCTTCACCCCGACCTTCCTGCGCCGCCTGTCGCTGACGGTCGATTATTTCGACATCCGGGTGCGGGACTATATCAGCTCGATTTCGGTGCCGCAGACGATCAGCCAGTGCATCGCGACCGGCAATCCGTTCTTCTGCAACCTGTTCAAGCGTGATCCGCGCGGCGGCATCATCTTCGGCGATCAGGGCTATATCGTCTCGACGACGCAGAATACCGGTTCGCTGCGCACTTCGGGCGTCGATTTCGGCCTCAGCTATTCCCAGCCGCTGGGCGGCGCGGGTTCGCTCGCCGTCGATTTCCAGGGCACCTGGAACCGCAAGCTGGTGAACGAGCCGGTGAAGGGCCTCGGCTCCTTCGATTGCGTCGGCTATTTCGGCCCGACCTGCGGCCAGCCCATGCCGGAATGGCGGCACCAGTCGCGCTTCACCTGGACCGATGCGGCGAAGGTCGGATCGATCTCGCTCAACTGGCGCTATATCGGCCCGACCAAGCTGACCAACAATTCGACCGACCCGAACTTCGCGAACACGCCGTCGATCTTCAACAGCCGGATCAAGACGTACAATTACTTCGATCTGGCGGGCACGGCCAAGGTGCAGGACGGCATCGTCTTCCGCGCCGGCGTGAACAACCTGTTCGACCGGGATCCGCCGATCATCGCGCAGGGCCTGCTGGCCGCGTTCGGCAACGGCAACACCTATCCTGGCATGTACGACGCGGTGGGGCGCACCGTGTTCATCGGCCTGACGGCGGAGTTCTGATGCGAAAAGGGGGCGGTCGAGCGCCGCCCCCGGTTCAAACCATTTTACCCCAGCCTGTCCCGTCCGGTTCACCCCGGGCGGGACTTTTTCATGGGGGCGTCCGGCTTACTTCGCTTCGGCGAGCAGCTTGGTTGCTTCCGCCCCGGCCCAGTCGAAGCCGCCGGTCACGCGCCAGATCTCCTTGCCGTCCGCGCCATAGAGGATCGTGGTCGGCAGATTGGCCTTGTAATGGACGCTCAGGGTCAGCTTCGGGTCGAGATAGATGGGCAGCGCGTCCAGCTTCCTGCCCGCCAGGAACGGCTTGACCTTGGCCATGTCGTCCTGGGCGACCGCGATTACCGCGACCTTGCCCTTCAGCCGCTGGGCGGTGGCGGCGAGGGTCGGCATTTCCGCGACGCACGGCCCGCACCAGGTTGCCCAGAGGTTGACCAGCACCGGCCGCCCCCGGAAATCGGCGAGGCTGGTCGATTTGCCGCCCATGGCGGTGAAGGGCAGCAGCGGCGCGGCCTCGCCCTTGTGGCTGCGGTCGACCGCGCCCGTGGGCTTGGGCGCCTCTATGGCCGATGCGCCGGACGCCTCGCCGCTGGTGACTTCGCCGCTCGAAACTTCGCCGCTGGAGGTGTTGGCGGCTTGCTCCGGGGCGGGGCTTTGCTTATCGCACCCGGCGACCATCAGCCCCAGGAGACAGGCGATCACGGTACGCGACGACATGGGCGGCTCCAACGCAATGTGGGGCGGGCGCTTCGCAGAAGGTCCCGCCGCGGTGATGCGCGAGATAAACGCGTCCATCCCCTTCGACAAGCGATTGTGGAAACAGGACATCGCCGGGTCGAAAGCGCATGTCGCGATGCTGGGCAAACAGGGCATCGTCTCGGCCGAGGACGCCGCGACGATTTCCGCCGGGCTGGACCAGGTGGCCGAGGATTATGCCGCCAACGGCGTGTCGGAGGACCTGACCCTCGAAGACATCCATATGCAGACCGAGGCGAAGCTGGCCCAGCTGATCGGCCCGGTCGCGGGGCGTCTGCACACCGCGCGGTCGCGCAACGACCAGGTGGCGACGGACTTCCGCCTGTGGGTGCGCGATGCGATCGACGAGACGCTGGCGGCGCTCGGCGCGTTGCGGAACGCGTTGCTGACGCGGGCCGAGGACCATGCCGACAGCGTGATGCCGGGCTTCACGCACCTCCAGTCGGCGCAGCCGGTGACGTTGGGCCATCACCTGATGGCCTATCACGAGATGATCGTGCGCGACGCCAGCCGCTTCGTCGCGGCGCGAGCGCGGATGAACCAGTGCCCGCTGGGCTCGGCGGCGCTGGCGGGGACCGGCTTTCCGGTCGACCGCCACATGACCGCCGAGGCGCTGGGCTTCGACGAGCCGACGCGCAACTCGCTCGATGCGGTCAGCGACCGGGACTTCGCGATCGACTATCTCCAGGCGGCGACCAACTGCTCCCTGCATCTGTCGCGCTTGGCCGAGGAGTTCGTGCTCTGGGCGTCGCAGCCCTTCGGCTTCGTCGCGCTGTCCGACCAATGGTCGACCGGCAGCTCGATCATGCCGCAGAAGCGCAACCCCGACGCGGCCGAGCTGGTGCGCGGCCATGCCGGGCGGATCATGGGCTGCATGACCAGCCTGATGGTCACGATGAAGGGCCTGCCGCTCGCCTATTCCAAGGATATGCAGGACGACAAGCCGCCGGTGTTCGAGGCGCACGACCTGCTGGCGCTGTCGATCGCGGCGATGACCGGCATGGTCCAGAGCGCGACGTTCCGGACGGAGCGGATGCGCGCCGTGGCGGAGGCGGGCTTCTCGACCGCGACCGACCTGGCCGACTGGCTCGTCCGTGTCGGCGGCATCCCCTTCCGCGAGGCGCATCACATCACCGGCCGCGCGGTGAAGCTCGCCGAGGAGAAGGGCGTGATGCTGCACCAGCTGTCGATCGACGACCTGACCGGCATCGACGCGCGAATCAATGACAGCATCTATGACGTGCTGTCGGTCGATGCCTCGGTCGCCAGCCGGGTCAGCTTCGGCGGCACCGCGCCCGCCAATGTCCGCGCCGCGATCGCGACTGCGCGGGGATTGCGGGCATGAAGCCCGCCATCGCCCTGCTGGTCGCGCTGGCGCTGACCGGCTGTGGCGCGGCCAACCGGCTGCAACCGGCCAAGGGCGAGAGCCTGCCGGTCGCGCCGCGCGGCGCCACCGCGACCCCGACGCCGCAGCAATTGCTGACGGTCACCCCCCAACAACGCCCGCAACGCTCCGACGAACTGATGACCCAGTCGCAGGATCGGCGTTCGGACGAATTTGATTTGCCCCCCCGCTGATGGACCATTTTCACTTTTCGAACGGCGAACTCCATGTGGAGGACGTGCCCGTATCCCGGATCGCCGCCGAAGTCGGCACGCCGGTCTATATCTACTCCGCCTCGACCTTCCGCCGTCATGCGCAGGTGTTCCGCGAGGGGCTGAGCGCCCTGCCGCGCGTGCATCTGGCCTATGCGATCAAGGCGAACCCGAACATCGCCGTGCTCCGCGTGCTGGCCGATGAGGGATACGGCGCGGACGTCGTCTCGGTCGGCGAGATGCGCCGCGCGCTGGCGGCGGGGATGAAGGCCGAGGACATCGTCTTCTCCGGCGTCGGCAAGACGAAGCGAGAGCTGGTCGCGGCACTGGAGGCCGGGATCGGCCAGTTCAACCTGGAGCTGGAAGAAGAGGGCGCGGTCCTCGCCGAGCTGGCCCACGCACGCGGCCTCGTCGCGCCTGCTACGTTGCGCGTGAACCCGGACGTGGATGCGGGCACCCATGCCAAGATTTCGACCGGCCGGAAGGAGAACAAGTTCGGCGTGCCGATCGACCAGGCGCTGGGCATGTTCGACCGTCTGGCGGGGCTGCCCGGCATCGACCTGAAGGGTGTCGCCTGCCACATTGGCAGCCAGCTGGGCGATCTCGCGCCGCTGGAGGCCGCCTATAAGCGCGTCGGCGAGCTAGTCGCCGAGCTGCGCGGGGCGGGGCACCGGATCAGCCGCGTCGACCTGGGCGGTGGCCTGGGCGTGCCGTACAAGCCGGGCGACGTCATGCCCGCGCCTGCCGCTTATGGCGAGATGGTCGCGCGCGTGACGAAGGACTGGGATGTCGAGCTGATGTTCGAGCCGGGCCGGGTGATCGCGGGCAATGCCGGGGTGCTGGCGACCGAAGTCGTCTGGGTGAAGCCCGGCGTCGCCAATCCTTACGTCATCGTCGATGCGGCGATGAACGACCTGATGCGCCCTGCGCTCTACGACGCGCATCACGACTTCGTCGCGGTTAAGCCGACCGGCGAGACGATGATGGCGAATATCGCAGGCCCGGTGTGCGAGACGGGCGATACCTTCGGCATGAACCGCGAGATCGACGCGGTGAAGTCGGGCGACCTCGCCGTGTTCCGCACGGCGGGTGCATATGGCGCGACCATGGCGTCGACCTATAACAGCCGCCCGCTGGTGCCCGAAGTCATGGTCGAGGGCGACCGCTTCGCCGTCGTCGCCGACCGCATCGCCGCCGAGACGATCATCGCCGCCGAGCGCGTGCCGGAGTGGCTGAAGAAGTGATGCCTGCCGCCCTATTCCTCCCCAAGCTGGGCTTGGGGAGGGGGACCATTGCGTCAGCAATGGTGGAGGGGCGCGACGGACCGGCCATGCCCCTCCACCACGCCCTGCGGGCGCGGTCCCCCTCCCCATCTGACGATGGGGAGGAATGGTGACGTGAGCCTCGCCAGCCTGCCTTTGTTCGTTCGGCTGGGCGGTCGCCCGGTGATCCTGCTGGGCGAGGGCGAACCCGCCGAGGCCAAGCGCCGCCTGCTCGAACGCGCCGGGGCGCTGGTCGTCGGGGAGGATGCCCAAGCCGCGCTCGCCATCGTCGCCATCGAGGATGAGGACGAAGCACAAGCCGCCATCGCGCGATTGAAGGCACGCGGCGTGCTGGTCAACGCGGTCGACCGTCCGGCCGCGTGCGACTTTACGCTGCCCGCCATTGTCGAGCGCGGGCCGGTCATCGTCGCGATCGGCACCGGCGGCGTGTCGGCAGGACTCGCGGCGGCGCTGCGCCAGCGGCTGGAGACGATCCTGCCCGCCGGACTGGGGGCGCTTGCCGAAGGTCTCTATGCGGCGCGTGCGGGCCTGCGTGCGCGCTTTCCCGATGGCGCGCAGCGGCGGCGGGCCATCGGTGCGGCATTGTCACCCGGTGGTGCGCTCGACCCGCTGGCCGGCCATACGGATGTCGCGGGCTGGCTGGCTGGTGCGGCCCGCCCCGCCGCCCAGGTCGAGGCGTTCGTCCTGACCTCGACCGACCCTGACGACCTGACCCTACGGCAAGCGCGCGCGCTGGCGGCGGCCGACCGGGTCTATCACCGCGCCGATGTGCCGCCCGCGATCCTCGACCGGGCCCGCGCCGATGCGGTCCGGATCGAAAGCGACGCGCTCCCGGTCGAGCCGGGTGAGGGGCAGATCGTCGACCTGAGCATGGACCACCGCGCATGACCGGCTTCGCCTACAGCATCGACGGCGGCCAGGCCGAGGCGATCCCGATCCGCGCGGCGGTGGAGGCCAAGGCACGGCTGGTCTGGGTGCATCTGGAGACCAATGACGCGGTGGCGCAGCGCTGGCTGCGCGATTCGGCGCATCTGGCCGATTACGTCATCGACGCGCTGACCGCCGCCGAAACCCGCCCGCGCTGCGAGGCAGTGGGCGAGGGGGCGTTCCTGAACCTGCGCGGGCGCAGCAGCGCGCCGCTCGACGGATCGGACATGCTCGCCTCGGTGCGGATCTGGGCGATGAAGGGCCGCGTCTATTCGGTCACCCGCCGCCCGCTGCTGGCGGTCGATACGGTGCGCAAGGAGGTGGAGGGCGGCACCATCGCCGATCCGGGCGACCTGATCACCGCCTTCGCCACGGCCATCACCAACGATCTCGATCCCGATGTGGCGGGTCTGGGCGACGAGCTGGACAGTTGCGAGGAGCAGCTGGACGAACACCGCGTCTTCCAGCTGCGCCGCACGGTCAGCCGGGTGCGCGTCGCCGCGATCGGTTACCGTCGTTTCCTTAATCCGCAGCGCGCCGCGCTGGAGAAGCTGGCGGCGCTGCCCGGCGACTGGCTGGCCGATGACGACCGGCTGCACCTGTCCGCCGCCGCCGACCGCGCCGCGCGCATGGCCGAGGAGCTGGAGTCGATCCGAGAACGCGCCGCGCTGGTCCACGAAACGCTGACCGACATGCGGGCCGAGCAGATCGACAATCGCGCGCTGGTCATCTCGATCGTGGCGATGGTGTTCTTGCCGCTGACCTTCATCACCGGGCTTTACGGGATGAACGTCAAGAACCTGCCTTATGCCGAGGAACCTTGGGCGTGCGATGCGATCCTGGGCGCCTGCGCGCTGATCGCGGCGGGGATCGTCATCTACTTCGTCCAGAAACACTGGTTCCGGCGGTAAGACGGGATCAGCCCAATGCTCCGTTCAGCCTGAGCGTAGTCGAAGGCCAAGGGTAACATAGCGCGTAACGTGCGCTTCGACTTCGCTCAGCGCGAACGGAGGGCGGCGATTCGCGGCCCGATTCAATTACCCTTCTTCGGCGCGTTCATCTTGCGCACGGTTTCCCATGCCTCCGCGATATCGGCGATGCTGGCCGCGACGTTGCGGAAGATCTGTGCGTCCTGGCCCAGCGAGGCGTCCACGATCTGCTTGCGCGCGCCGCCATAGAGGCGGGCGAAGGTGATCGACATCTCGCCGCCATTCTCGAAATCCAGGCCCGCCTCCAGCGCGAACAGGATGGCGGTGGCGCGCGTCACCCGCTCGCTCTTACGCGCGAGCTGGCCATGCTCGGTCGCCCAGGCGGCGGAACGGAGCGCGGAGATCAGTTCCTCGTAGAGCAGCTGCACCAGCGCAGGGCCGTCGGCCATGGCGGTGCGACCGACCACGTCGATCTGGCGATAGACGGCGGCGGGATCGGTCAGAAGGGCGGAGGCATAAGTCATATCAGTTGCTCTTCGTCCACATCTTGACCTGCTGATCCATGAGCCCCTGTGCTGATTTATAGGCCGACACGCGGCTGTTCATCGCCGCGAAGCGCGCGGTCAGCGCGTCGCTGGCCCGTTCGCGATTGTCGGACAGGCGGCTCTGTTGATCCGCCAGGTCCTTCTGCGCCTGTGTCAGGTTGCTGTACGACGCGGTCAGGCCATAGACGCTGCTGGTCGCCGACAGCTGGATGCTGTTCATCCGCGCCGACAGGCCGATCAAATTGTCGCCGCTGGCCTGGAACATCTTCTCGACGGAACCGGGATAGGTCGACAGCGCCTTGGACAGCTGCGTCTGGTCGATGGTCAGCGTGCCGTCCTTCTCGGTCCTGACGCCCAGGTCGGCCAGCGTCTTGGGGCCGAGATCGACGTCGCTGCCGGGTACCAGCTTGGTGGTGGTCAGCGAGCGCATCGACTGGGCCAGCGAACGCGCGGCGGGATCGGCGCGCAGATCGCCCGTGATCGGGTCGATCGCCTTGTTCAACGCGGTCATATTGTCGTTGAAGGTCGAGACGAAGTTGGACACGACGGTGCTGAGCGCCGCGCTGGGGCTGGAGCCGGTCAGCGTCAGCGGCTTGGTCGATACCGCGGACAGGGTCATGTTCACGCCGGGCACCAGGTCGTTGATGGTATTGCTGGCCCGCTCGACGGTGACGCCGTCCATCGTGATGCTGGCATTGGCGGCGGTCGACGATGTCGCGGTGCCGGTCGCGCCGTTGCCGACGTTCAGCCGGGCGAGCCCCGCCGTATCGCCTTCGGTCGCGGTGATGGTGAAGCTGTTGTCCTTGCCGCTGGTCCCGGTGAAGGACAGGAAGGCATTGCCGCTGGCGTCGGTGACGACCGATGCGGTGATGCCGGTATTGGCGGCATTGATCTTGGCCGCCAGCTGGTCGGGCGTCGAGTCGTTGGCGCCGAACGACACCGACACGGCATCCTTCGATCCGACCTTGATCGACAGGCTGCCGGTGCCCAGCGAGGCCGTCTTGGAAAAGGACGCTTTGGTCGAGGAGACCTGCGCACTGGCCAGCGCATTGACGGTGATCGACTTGGACATGCCCGCCAGCTTGGCGCCCGCGGCCGTCGTCACGCTCATGGTCGACGGATCGGAGCTGGTCGCCTGAGTCGCCAGCGTTCCCCCGCTCGCCAGCGAGGCCAGCGCGGAGGCGAAATCGGTGATCGCGCTCTTGATCGACGACACACCCGAAATCTTTGCGGTCAGCGTGTCGGACTGCGCCTTGAGCGCCGCGGTCTTGGCGGCGAACTGCGCCTCGATCAGCGAGGGGACGACCGTCGACAGGTCGATGCCCGAACCCGCCTGCAACGAGTTGAACAGCTGCTGGGCGGCGGTCTTCGTCGCATTCTGCGCCGCATTGGTCGAACTCGTCGAGCTGGAGGAGGTCGTCGTGGTATTGGACGATGTGCTCGAGGAAACGGTGGTCATCGACGATACTCCGGCGCGCGCTTGCCATGCTTAACGGCCGCCAGCCGCCGGGCTTTAGGGGGATGCGACGAATGACGGGGAGCGAGACGCATCATGGCTGCTCGACGCCGTTCTCGTCGAAGCGGGCGCCCACTGGCACCTCGACCGGTGGCTGCGACGTACCGCCCGCCCCCGCATTGAGGCCGAAGACGAAGGCGAGCACGACGGCGATCGCCTGGTACAGGTCGGCGCGCACCTCCTGGCCCTCGCGGCTGGTGTAATAGACGGCGCGGGCGAGCTGCGGATATTCCAGCACCGGCGTATCCAGCTCGGCCGCCAGTTCGCGAATGGCCAGCGCGGTCGCGCCGCGTCCCTTGGCGACCACCACCGGCACCTCGTCCTGCCCCCGGTCGTAACGCAGGGCGACGGCGAAATGGGTCGGGTTGGTCAGGATGACATGCGCCTCCTGCACCGCCGCGCGCACCGCGCGGCGCGACATCTCGCGCTGCTTGCCACGGATATGCGCCTTGGCCTCCGGGTTGCCTTCGCTTTCCTTATGCTCGTCCTTGACCTCCTGCTTGGTCATCTTGAGCTTGGAGAAGAGCTGGATGATCTGGATCGGCACGTCGAACCCGGCGATCAGGATCAGGCCGAAGCCCATGACCAGCAGGATGGTGATGAAGGTGCCGCCCAGCGATCCGATCGCGCCGTTCAGGTCCGACTGCGCCAGCCCCAAGGTCGTGCGGGACGATTTCCACAGCATATAGGCGCCCAGCGCGCCGAGCAGTACGACCTTGAGCAGCGACTTGCCGAGTTCGATCCAGCCATGCGCGCCGAAGATACGCTTCAGGCCCGAGGCGGGGTTCAGCTTGGACGGCTTGGGCGCCATCGCCTTGGGATTGAACTGGAGCGAGCCGAGGCCCGCCTGCGACGCGATGGTCGCGACGATCGTGACCGCGAACAGCGAGGCGAGCGAGGGCCACAGCTTGCCCCCGGCCTCCAGCAAGGGGCGGAACGGCTCGAAATCCTCGACATCGGCATGGGTGAATTGAAAGCTCGTCGCCATCACCGCCTTGCACGCGCCCAGCAAGGTGGGACCCGCGAACATCAGCCAGGCGATACCCGCCATCATCACCAGGGCCGCCGCCAGGTCGCGGCTGCGCAGGATCTGCCCGTCCTCGCGCGCTTTGTCGCGGCGCTTTTGGGTTGGGGCTTCTGTCTTTTCGCCGCCCTCCGACATCAGCCGATCACCAATGTCTCGGTGGCGGCCAGCGCCTCGCGGATGATGACGAGCATATAGTCGCCCATCGCCGGGAAGGCGACGGCGATGGTAATGACGCCGATGGTCAGCGCAGCGGGCATGCCCACCGAGAAGAGGTTGAGCGAGGGCGCGGCGCGGCTCATCATGCCCATGACGAGGTTCAGGCAGAGCAGCAGAAAACCGACTGGCAGCGCCAGCAGCAGCCCGGCCAGAAAGGCATAGCCGCCGAACAGCGCTATCGCCTTGAACTGTGCCGGGGCCATCCAGGCCTGTCCGGGCGGCATCGCCTCATAGCTTTTCACGATCGTCTCGACGAGGACGAGGTGGCCGTCGACCGACAGGAACAACAGCGTCAGCATGACGGTGAAGAACTGGCCCAGCGCCTGGCTCGACCGGCCGTTGAGCGGATCGACGGTCGTGGCGAAGTTGAGGCCCATCGACCCGCCGATCAGCTCGCTGGCGACCAGTGGGGCGGTAAAGGCGATCTGAAGGATCAGGCCCAGCGCCAGGCCGACGATCGCCTCGGCCGCGACCGACATGATGGTGGGGACCGAGAAGATGACGGGCGGCGGCACGACCGGATGGACCGAGTTCACCAGAAAGGCGATCGCACCGGCCAGGCTGACCCGCACGGGCAGGGGGATCGACACCGCGCCGAACACGGGCGCGGTGATGAAGGCGGCCCCGATGCGGATCATCAGGAACAGGATCGCCCAAGCCTGCGGCTCGATCGAGAGGCCGAAGCCGAGCATGGTTACTTCACGAGATCGGGAATGCGCTCGAACATGCTGACCATGAAGTCGCTGAGCAATCCGACGATCAGGCTGCCGAAGATCAGGATCGAAACGGCGACGACGATCAGCTTGGGGACGAACGACAGGGTCTGTTCGTTGATCGAGGTCGCGGCCTGGATCATGCCGATCACCAGGCCCGAAACGAGCACGGGCACCAGGATCGGCGCGGCGGCAAGCGCCAGCACCCACATGCTCTGGTTGGCCAGCGTCAGGAAATATTGGGCGTCCATGATGCGGTCTTTGGTCCCGAATGGGGTGTTTTCCGTCGCCTTCTGCGTCGCTCAGGCTGATGCGAATTATCGGCGAAAATGGTTAACGAAGGCCTGCGTCGTCGGCCGTTTCGCAGGGTGGAGTCGCACTGCTATTCCTCTCTCGCCCCTCATAGAGGGGAGAGGGTTGCGCAGACTTGGCCTTTGCGAAAGCAAAGGCTTAGTCGGAGCTGGGTGAGGGGTGGGCGCGCGTAACGCGCGCGCGAGCCTTCAGGCTCGCTCAACTCCTCACCCAAGCTGCGCTAGCCAGCACGCTGGCAAGCTCCGCTAACCCTCTCCCCTGTCCAGGGGAGAGGGAAAAAGTACCTATGTCGCGAAACTGTTCGCCAGGCTGCCCATGGTCAGCGCCCAGCCATCGACCAGCACGAAGAGCAGAAGCTTGAAGGGCAGGGATATGATCGACGGCGACAGCATCATCATGCCCAGCGCCATCAGCACGGTGGCGACGACCAGATCGATGACGATGAAGGGCAGGAAGATCAGGAAGCCGATCTGGAACGCGGTCTTCAGCTCGGAGGTGACGAAGGCGGGCAGCAGCACGGCATAGGGAATGTCGTTGGGGCTGGCATAGGGGCCGGACTTCGCCATTTCGGCGAACATCGTCACGTCCTTCACCCGCGTCTGCTTGGCCATGAAGGCGTGGAGCGGCGCGCCGGCGGCCTTGATCATCTCGGTGCCGGGCAGGCGGCCCTGCGCATAGGGTTCGATCGCGTTGGTGTTCATCTGGCTGATCGTCGGGGCCATGATGAACAGCGACAGGAAGACCGACAGGCCGATCAGCACCTGGTTCGGCGGCGTCTGTTGCAGGCCCAGCGCCTGGCGCAGGATGGCGAGCACGATGACGATCCGGGTAAAGCTGGTCATCATCAGGATGATCCCCGGCAGGATCGTCAGCAGGCCCATGATGATCAGGACCTGGAGCGACAGACTCAGCGAGCCCGAGCCGCCATTGGCACCGCCGCCCAACTGGCCCAGCGCGCGGTCGACCGCATCGCCGACGCCCGGTGCGGGAGCCGCCGCCGGAGCCGCGGCAGGCGCGGCCTGGGCGAAGGCGGGCATCGCGATGACCAGCGCCAGCAGCAGGGCGAGCAGGATCCACAACGGCTTCAGGCTGCGCTTCGGCATGTCACGGCCCAGGGCGCGGTCCTGCGCGCGGATCAACGCGGGGCCGGTGCCCCGGCGAGTGACGGAAATGCTCATTGGTCGAACGTCTTGGGTGCGAAGCGCGAGACGAAATCGGGACGGCGCGGGGTGGTCGGCGTCGGCGGCGCGGGGTTCGGCGCCGCAGGCGTGGTCCCATTGCCCTCGACCTTGTCGACCAGCTGGACGCCGCCGCGCCCGACCGAGACGAGCAGGTTGCGCCCCTCGAATTCGATGACCGCCAGGCGCAGGCCGGGCGAGATCATCATCGTCTCGCGGACATGGATCAGCCGCGTGGCGGGGCGACCCGGCATCCGGCTTTCCAGACGGCGCCACAGATAGAGGCAACCGATCATCAGGCCGCAGATCAGCGGCAGCAGGATGACCAGCTTCAGGATATAGGACCAGAGCATCTTTGGCTCAGCCGCGCTTGTCGGGGTTGACCAGCTCGGTCAGGCGCACGCCGAACCGGTCGCCGACCGTCACCACTTCGCCGCGCCCGATCAGCGTGCCGTTGACCAGCACGTCGAGCAGCTCGTTGGCCTGACGGTCCAGCTCGATCACGCTCGATTCGGACAGCGCCAGCAGCTCGCGCAGCGACAGCTGGGTCGAGCCGATCTCCACGGTCAGCTTGACGTCGACATCCTGAAGCAGCCGGAAATTGGCCGCGACCGACGTATCGACGGGGAAGCCCCCGGCCATATCGTTCATTCTTCGAATCCTTCGTGAGCGCGGGCCAGTCCTTCGATGGACCGGTTGAGCGAGGTAAGCTGGACGGCGGCGCGGCCATTGGCGGTGCCGACCGTGCCCATGCCGAGCAGGTCGCCGCCGACCATCACCGGCACTTCCGGGCCGAAACTGATCGGGATCACGTCGCCGATCTTCAGCTCCATCAGGCGGCTGAGCGACACGACGGGTTCGGCCAGGACCGAGCGGACCGGGAAGCGCACCGTCATCACCGCGCGGGTCAGGTCGCCGCGCCAGGTGGGATCGACCTCGGCCTGCTTGTCGACGACCTTGCCGGTCAAAGCGGAGCCATGCGGCTTCAACGCGCTGACGGGGTAGAGGATGTCGATCATGGTCGGACGGCGGTTGCGGCCGTCGATGCCGAAGCGGGTGACGATCATCGCGTCGTCGCCCTCGATGCCCGACAGCATGGCGGGCGATGCCTCAGGGTGACCGGCGCGAAAGTCGATCCGGGCCAGCGATTCCCAGGCACCGCGAAGCGGCGCGGCCATCATGTCGCCCAGCTGGCTCACCATCGCCTCGGCGGCGGGCGAGAATTCGGGCGGCAGGACGTCGGGCACGGCCCCGGTGCCGCCGAACAGCAGGTCGATCATCGCCAGGCTGAATGCGCCGTCGATGACGATCAGCGCCTGGGCGTCGGAGGTGATGCCGCTGGGCGAGGTCATCGCCATGGGCAGCCACGCGCTCAGGCCGTCGCCACGCTCGGCCCGGTAATCGGCGAAGCGCTGGACGACCAGCGGCTCCGCCCAGCAGCGCAGTTCCTCACGCAGAAGGGATTCGAACAGCCCCCGCAGCGACCGCGCGAGACGCGCGGACAGATGCTGCATCGTATGCAGGTCGCCGAACGGATTGAGCTTGGTCGTGCCCAGCACGCCGTGATCGGCGGTCTGTTCACGACCGCGTTCGCGGCGTTCAACCTGAGGGGCGGCGTTAACCATGCCTCACTGAACAACAAAATTGGTAAAGTAGACGTTAGCGACGCCTCCGAATCCCTCCTTCTGCCGCAGAATCTCGTTGATCGAGTCGACCAGCTTGCGTTGCAGCTGGCGCTTGCCCTCACTGGAAAACACCATTTCCTCATTGGCGTCGCCCAGCGTCATCAGGATGGCCGAACGGACCGCCAGGTCGTTGGTCTTCAGATTGTTGATGACCGTGTCGTCATAGGGCGTCGAGATGGCCAGCCCCACCTGGATGATATGCACCGAGTCGCGCATGTTCGAGGTGAAGTCCTTGGGCAGCTCGTAATAGTTGGACGCATAGCGTTCGCCGCCATCGCCCACCGGGGTCGGCATGCCCTTGTTTTCATGGGCCTCGCCGCCGCCTTCGCCATGGCCGCCCTCGCCACCGCCTTCGCCGCCGCCATGACCGCCTTCGCCGCCCTCGCCGCCTTCACCCTCGGCCCCGGCGCGCTTCTGCTCGGACTTGGGCACCAGCTTGGGGCCGGGATGCTTGGCCTCGGCCTCGGCCTCGCCATGGTCTTCCTTGGCATGGCCGCCGCCGCCGATCAGGCCGGAATTGGCGGCATACAGCCCGGCCCCCACGCCCCCGCCCAGCAGGACGAGCACGCCGACCACCATCACGATGATCTTGCCCAGCTTGCCCTTCTTCTTGGGCGCCTTTTCGTCGGTTTCCTTCGCGTCACTCATGGTTCAGTCCTCAGGCGATTCGGGTGGAGGCGGCGGCCGGGTCCCCGGCGTCGCTGGAAGCGGTGGTGCCCGCAAAGGCGGGGCGGGTCGGCATGACGGGATCCGGGCGACGCGGCGGCGCCTGTCGCTCGCCGCCCATGCCCGACTGGCCCAGATCGACCGCCGTCTGACCCAGGCGCATCCCCTTCTCCTCGGCGAGTCGCGCCAGTGTCGGCTGGGCGTCGGCGAGCAGGGACGCGGTCTGCGCCTGATCGGCGGTGAAGTGGATATGCGTCGTCCCGTCCTCATGACGCAGGTTCACCGCGATGCCGCCCAGCGCGTCGGGCGACAGCTGGATTCGGGTATCGGCGGTGGCGGCGTCCTCGCGCATCCGGTCGATGCGGTCGATCATCCCCTGCGGCCAATGATGTTGCGTCATGTCGAGCGGGGCCTGATCGGCCCCCGTCTTCGCGACGACCGGCGCGGCGGTCAGCGAATCGGCGCGGGTCAGCGTCGCGGGGTCGACCGACAGCGCGGCTTCGTCCTTGCGGCGATCGGTGCGCGGATCGAAGCTCTGCTCGCTGCGCATTGCGGTCCCGAAAAGCTGTATCGCGGGAGCGCTCTGGCCCGTCTGGATAATCGGGGCAGGGGCCTGGATCGGCAGGGGGGCGACGACAGGCGCGGACCCGTTCGTCACGGCAAAGCGAAGGGGCGTGTCCTGCCGGATGGGTATGGTGGATGCGCTGTCGGTTGCCGGGGCCTCGATCGGAATCGCGGTCGGCAAGGCATCGGCGCGAATCGCCAGCGGGATGCCGGGCGCGGCGGCACGGACGACCTGCTCGGTTGTGGGTGCGGCGGTTTGCTGGGCTGGCGCCGTGTCACGCGCAACCGTGGACGCGGACGCATTCGCCTGTGTCGCCAACGGGGCACTCGGCACCGCGTCTCCAGTCATCATCGCGACGGGCCTATCGAGGCAGGGCGTGGACGGAATGGTAGAACCCGCCTTTGGCGCCACTATCGCGGGTGATGCAGACGATGGCGTCGTGGCCGTAACGGTCGGCGGAGTCACCGTCAGCGGCGTAGCGGTTCGGTCCGAGATCGGCAGCTCGGGCGCGCCGTCATCCGCAATGGGCAGCGTCATGGCGGGCGGTACGGGCATCGTGCCCCTGAGCGGGTCGACGCTGATCGGCGTGTCCGCCACCGGCTTGCTCGTCGGGGCGGGCCCGGCGTCCGGCAGGGTCGGCATGGCCGCGAGAAGCGTGGTGATCGGCGCGGGCGAAGCGCTCGACGCGGCGACCGGCGACGCGATGGGTTCGGGCGGGGCCAGGGCGACGGTCGGGATCGCGAACGGCATCACCGGCAAGGCGATGGCGTCGCTCGGCACGTCCTTGCCGTCCTTTTCGGTCGTGCTGCCGTCCTTGGTCGTGTCGCCTTCCGACTTGGGCGAGCCCTCGGCGCTGTCCGAACCCGCCGCATCGCCCATGCCGGGCATCAGCGCGAAGAGCATCGCGAAGGCGGACGCCATCGGATCGCCGGTAACACCCCCTGCTGCCGAGCGGGCGGACGCGGTGCCGGGGGGCGTGAGCGAGGAGATGGAGGACATCATGACAAGTCTGTCAGCAAGGATCGTGCCGATTGCGACGCGCGCCGCCGCTGGCGGGCATATCCTCCAGCGCGCGCATCTCGGCACGGATCGCGGCCATGCGCGCGCGGTCCATCAGCTTTTCGACGGCGGTCTGGTCGCGCTTGGCGGCCTTGGTCTGTTCGCCCGCCTGCGCGGCGCGGTGTTCGGCCACTTGGATGCGCGCCGTCGCGGCATCGGCCGATTCGAGCAGGCGGTTACGGAAATGCGCATTCGCCATCAGCGAGGCGGCGGACGCGGTCACTGCCGGGGTCGGCGTCACCGCATCGATCAGCTGGCCGATACGCTGCGACAGCTGATGCTCGGAGGCGACCCGCTCCTGCGCGCGCGCCTCATCGGCCATGGTCAGATTGAGTTGCAGCGTGCGGACCCGGTGAAGCCGGGCCAGCATCGTCTGTTGCCGGGATGCCATTCATGTCCCCCCTTGGATGCGGATCAGCCGAGCGGCTGGCCGAAAATGCCCACCAGTTCCTCGACCGCATGGTCGAGCGGCACGACCTCGTCGGCGTCCTGCCGGATATATTCCATCACCGCCGGGTGGCAGGCGATGGCGGCATCGATCGCCGGGTCCGCGCCCGCGCGATACGCGCCCATCAGGACGAGATCGCGATTTTCCTCATAGGTCGCGAGATGACGGCGCAGCGTCCGTGCCGCCTGGGCATGCGGGCGGCCGACGATATCGGTCATCACGCGGCTGACCGAGGGGCCGATATCGATGGCGGGATAGACGCCGCGCTCGGCCAGATGGCGGTTGAGCACGATATGCCCGTCCAGGATCGACCGCGCCGAATCGACGACCGGATCGTTGCCGTCGTCGCCGTCCGCCAGCACGGTGTAGATGGCGGTGATCGAACCGGTCCCGTGCGCATCGGCACCCGCTCGCTCGATCAGGTTGGGCAGCATCGCGATGGCGGACGGCGGATAGCCACGCGCAGAGGCGGGTTCGCCCAGCGCCAGCCCGATCTCGCGCCCGGCATGGGCGACGCGGGTCAGCGAATCCATGATCAGCAGGACCTTCTTGCCCTCGGCCCGGAACGCCTCGGCAATGGCGGTGGCGCGCAGGGCGCCCCGGATACGCAGCACCGGCGAATGGTTGGCGGGCACCGCGACCACGACCGAGCGGGCGCGCGCCGCCCCGGCGACCTTGGTTTCCAGGAAGTCGGCGACTTCGCGGCTGCGCTCGCCGATCAGGCCGATGACGATGACGTCGGCGCGTGCCGCGCGGACCATCATGCCCAGCAGCACCGACTTGCCGACGCCCGACCCCGCCATGATGCCGACACGCTGGCCCTGACCGATGGTCAGCAGCCCGTTGATCGCGCGCACGCCCACGTCCATCGGCTCCAGCACCCGGCCCCGGTCGAGCGGCGACTGCATCTTGCCCGCCAGCGGCCAGTGGCTGGCACCGCGAATGGGACCCAGGCCGTCGATCGGCTTGCCCGACCCGTCGACCACGCGGCCCAGCATCGCGGCACCGACTTCCGCCTCGCCCGGAGGGCCGAGCGGGCGCACCGGCGCGCGCGGGAGCAGGGGGGCGGGGCCGCCCAGATTCATCATCAGCGTGCGGCCGTTGCGGAAACCGATCACCTCGGCCTCGACGCAGTGCCCGTCCTTCTCGCCGCCCCTCTCTCCAATAGCACAGACCGTGCCGACCGGCAGCGACAGCCCGACCGCTTCCATCAGCAGGCCGTCATAGGAGGCCAGCCGCCCCGCCACGACGGGGCGCGGCGCGAAATCCGCCTGGGACAGCGTTTCCAGATAATCGGTCGTGAAACGGTTCAGCATTGGGGAACGGGCACCTTGTCGATCGCGGCGGCGAGCTGGTCGAGCCACAGCGAGGGGCCATCCTCGACGATGGTCGAGGCGCTTTCGAGGACGAAGCCGCCGCGCTCCACATTCGGATCGCCGACGGGGAACACGGTCTGCGGCAGACGCTCGGCCAGCAGCGCCACGTCGTCGGGATGGACGCGCAGCATCGCGGCTTCCTTGGCATCGGACAGCATGTCCATCGCCGCCTCGATCCGGCCGGTCAGCCGGTCGGCATCGACGCCGATCTCACCGACCAGCTTGCCGACCAGCATCAGCACGGTCTGGCGCAGCTGTTCGGCCATGGCCTGGCGATCGATGCGCGCCGACAGCGCTTCGGCGATGGAAGCGACCATGTGGCCGTCGCGCGCCTCGGCCTCGGCCTGCGCCTGGAACTGGCGCTGGGCGGCGGCCAGCCCCTCGGCATAACCCTCGGCATGACCCGACGCGTGGGCGGCGGCGAGCGGATCGATCGCCGGTTCGGCGACATCCTCGCACGCGGCAAAGGGGTCCCAGCCCTGGGTCGGATCGTGATCGCGGCTGGCGGGGTGGAAATGGCGCGGCTGGCCGGGCGCGACATTGTCGGCCGAGGTCGCGCCCAGGCCGCCGGTCGGCGCCTGCGGCCGGAACGAGATCGGGCCCGAGCCCAGATCGATGTTGACGCCCGGCATGCCCGAGGGCGCAAAGCCGCCGGGCGGCGCGAACGCCTGTTGCAGCGCGGCCGCCGCCGCATTTTGCCGCGCGGAGAAACCAGCGACGAAATCAGACATAATCGTCCTCGCCTCCGCCCATCATGATCGTGCCTTCCTTGGCGAGGTTGCGGGCGGTGGTGATCATCGACTTCTGCGCTTCGAGCACTTCGGACAGCTTCATCGGACCGCGCGATTCGATCTCGTCGCGGATACCGGCCGCCGCACGTGCCGACATGCAGCCCAGGAAGCGTTCGCGCGCCGCCTCGTCCGCGCCCTTGAGCGCGCGGGTGAGGACTTCGCCATCGACGTTGCGGATGAGCGTGCCAAGATTCTTGTCGTCCATGTCGAGCAGGTTGTCGAAGATGAACAGCGCTTCCTCGATCTGCTTGGCGACGTCGCGGTCGATCTTGAACAGCTTGGGCATGACCCGCTGCTCGGTCGCCTTGCGTGCGCTCGACAGGATCTTGGCCGCTTCGCGCGATCCGCCCATGGCCAGGCCCTGGCCGCCGCTGCCGCCTTCGCTCCAGCGCTTGAGCACGCCGTTCAGCGTGTCGATCGCCTGCGGCGTCACCGGACCCAGCCGGGCGACGCGGTGCAGGATGTCGGGCTGCATCACCTCGGGCAGCAGCTCCAGCACCTTGCCCGCCACGGCGGGGTCGCAATTGGCGATCAGGACCGCGCCGATCTGCGGATGTTCCTTCTCGACGATCTTGGCGATGTCGATCGGGTCGAGCCAGCCGAGCATCTCGATCTCGCACTGCGCCTCGGCGGGCACGATGCGCGACAGGACGCTGCTGGCGCGCTCGGGGCCGAGCGCCCGGTTCATCACATTCTCGACGATCGGCTTGGGCTGAAAGGCGATCGAGGCGCGGGCGCGGGCACAGCCGACGAAATCGTCGAGCACGAAGCCGACATCCTGCTCGCTGACATCGGCGATCGAATACATCGCCTTGCCCAGCTCGCGCACTTCATCGGGTTCCAGCTTCTGGAGAATGGCGGCGGCTTCTTCCTCGCCGACCAGCATCATCAGGACGGCGGCGCGCTCGACCCCCGAATAGACGCGCCCCTCTTCGACCGATGCCATTACTGCTGCGCCTCCGAACGGATCATGTCACGGACGGCGAGCGCGGCGCGCGCCGGATTGTCGCGGGTGAAGCCACGCACCTTGGTGATCCGCTCGTTGAAATTGTTGGTCTCTTCGATCTCGTCGAGCGTCACGGCAGGCGGCTGCTGGCCGATCATGCCCGCCATGGGCTGGCCGTCCGCGCCGACCCACATGGGCTGGCCATCGGCACCGATCCGCACGGGCTGTCCGTCGGGACCCATCACCGGCTGGCCATCGGCACCGAGCAGGACATTGCCCACGCCCGCGCCATCGGCCGCACCCATGGGCAGCGCCTTGGCGGCGTCGGCCGCGTCCTTCTTCTTCGACATGGCCTTCACCATCGGCCGCACGCCGAGCAGCAGGACCAGCAGTGCGATCACGAGCGCGGTCGCGTTGCGGGCCACGATGGGCAGCCAGCTATTGTCGTACCAGGCGCGCTTGTCGTCGACATTGGCGTCGGCGAACTTGCGGCTGATCACCGTCACATTGTCGTTGCGCTGCTGGTCGAAGCCGACCGCCGATTTCACCAGGTCGGAAATCTGGTTGATCTCCATCTGGCTGCGCTTGCCGGTGGCGGGATCGCGCAGCAGGACGGCAACGGTCAGCCGCTTGATCGAACCCGGCGCGGCGCGGGTCACCGACACTTCCTTGTTCAGGTCATAGGCACGCTGGAAGGCGTCCGACTGCTTTTCCGGGTTCACGCCCGGGCCACCGGCGACCGGCTTGCCATCGGCGGGCGGGTTGCCGCTCGCGCCGTTCGCGGGCTGCGGCTGCTGCAGCGTGCTGGCGGGCGGCGGCGTGTTGGACAGCGCGCCGGGAATGCCGCCGGGGGTGGTCGGGTCCTTCTGATTGCCGGTCCAGTTGCCGGTTTCGGCACGCAGCGCGCCGTCCTTGTCATAGCGTTCGCGGGTCGCGCTGGTCTCGTCCAGATTGACCTCGGTCTGCACCTCGGCGGTGAAGTTGCCGGCACCGACCAGCGGGGTCAGCAGCTGGATCAGCTGGGTGCGGTACTTCTCCTCCAGGCGGCGCTGGAAATCGATGCGGCGATCGTCACCGGTCGCGCCGTCCGCGCCCTTCTTGGACAAAAGGCCACCCATCTGGTCGACCACGGTCACGTCCTCGGGCTTCATGCCCGGCACCGACGAGGCGACGAGATTGACGATCGACTGGACCTGCGATTCCGACAGCGAGCGCCCGGCGTTGAGCTTGAGCACCACCGAGGCCGACGGCGAGGACTTGTCGCGGATGAAGGGCGAGGCATCGGGCGTGGCGAGGTGCACGCGCGCCTCGGCCACCGCATCGATCTCCTCGATCGACCGCGCCAATTCGCTCTCGCGCGCCTGGCGAAGGCGTTCGCCCTCGACCGCGCGGCTGACGCCCATCGGCAACTGGTCGAGGATCGCATAACCGCCAGGCGCCTGCTTGGGCAGGCCCTGGCCCGCCAGCAGCATCCGTGCCTTGGAGTAATCCTCCTCGTTCACGGTCAGCGCGCCGGTGCCGTCGTTGATCTTGCTCTTGATGTTCGCGGCCGACAGCGCGGTCGTCACCGCCTGCTTGTCCGCGTCCGACAGATTGTCGAACAGCGTCTTCTGCGGCGGGCTGGACAGCGCCATCCAGGCGAGCGCGGCGGCGGCGATCAGCCCGATCAGCATCGCCATCGGCGCGGAACGGCGCACGGCGGGCTGCGCCATCACCGATTTGATCTGGCGAAGCGGGTTGGCGAACTTTTCCGGCAAGGGCGGCAGGGCCGGTGCGGGATTGGCGGATGCGGGGGTGAGGGCAGTGCTCATCTTACACCGGCATGCTCATGATGTCCTTATAGGCGGACAGGAGTTTGTTGCGGACCTGCAGGGTCGCCTCGAACCCGACCGACGCCTGCTGGCGGGCCATCATCACCTTGGCGATGTCGACCGTTTCGCCGCGTTCGTAGGATTCGGACAGGCGGGCGGCCTGCTGCTGGCCTTCGTTCACGCCCTTCAGCGCGGACTCGAGCGTATCGGCAAAGCTGGTCGGGGAAGCGACCGGCTGAGTCTGGGCGGCCTGTGCCGCCTGGTTGGCACCGGCCTGGCTTGCCGCCTTGAGTGCCTGATTGCGTTCCAGGATCTGCGCACGAAGCGCCATCACCCGGTCGACGCTCATCGCACCGCCGACACCACCGACGCTCATGCCATCACGGCCCGGCTAGAGGGTCGGATGATCTCCTCGCCCTGTTCGCGTGCCTTGGCGAGACGGTAGCGCAGGGTGCGCTCCGAAATGCCCAGGCGCTTGGCAGTCTCGACCCGGTTGCCGCCGCACGCGGCCAGCATTTCGCGGATCGCGGCGAACTCGCTCATCTGTACGACCTTGCCGAGCGTCGCTTCCGCGGTCGTCACGGTCAGCGGCTCGTCGTCCAGGTCGTTGGCGACCATCGGACGGTCGAACACGATATGCTCGGGCTCGATCGTCGCGCCACCGGCGAACAGCAGCGCACGCTGGATGACGTTTTCCAGCTCGCGGACATTGCCGGGCCAGTTGTGCATGGCCAGCTTGTCGATCGCCGCCGCGCTCGGCCACGGAATGGCGGTGCGGCCCGCAGCGTGACGCAGGATCATCGTCGCGGCGAGCGCCGGGATGTCCATGCGGCGCTCGGCCAGCGCCTTGGTGGTCAGCGGGAAGACCGACAGGCGGTAGTACAAGTCGGCACGGAACCGGCCGGCCGCCACTTCGGCCTGCAGGTCGCGGTTGGCGCAGGCGATGACGCGGACATCGACCGACTGCGGCATCGACGCGCCGAGCGGGATCACCTCGCGCTCCTGCAACACGCGGAGCAGCTTGGCCTGGAGCTGGAGCGGCATCTCGGCAATCTCGTCGAGCAGCAGCGTGCCGCCGTCCGCCGCGCGGAAGAAACCTTCGCCCGCCTGCGCCGCGCCGGTGAACGCGCCCTTCTGGTGTCCGAAGAGCAGTGCTTCGAGCATCGACTCGGGCAGAGCGGCGCAGTTGATCGCGACGAAGGGCTTGTTGGCGCGGGCCGACTGCGCATGGATGGCGCGGGCCACGACTTCCTTGCCGGTGCCGGTCGGGCCGTTGATCAGGACGGTGATGTCCGCCTGCGCGACCCGCTCGGCCAGGGTGAACAGTGCCAGGCTCTCCGGATCGGCGGCGGTCGGCATGGCCGAACCCGCCAGCAGCGCGCGGACGAAGCTGTTGCCGACGCCCGACTCGGCGGCGGAATAGGTCACGCTGGCCGGTTGGCCGCCCATTGCCGGGATGATGGCGGGGACCGGACCGTCGGACACGACGATGGTGCGCGCCGGATGCTCGACCACGTCGCCGTCGGTGACGAGGAACAGGTCCCCGGCCTGGGCGGCCGCGCCCTGCTCGGCAATGGCCATGCCCTGGGCCCGCAGCCCGGAAATCAGGGCGTATTTCTGCCTAACGAGCGCAGCGGAGGGGTGAATCGACGACATCTGGCGTGGAGTCCTTTCGTGACTCCGCAATGGCCCCTGTTTGGTAAAACCGTGGTTAATTCGGCAACGCGAACGGCAAGTTTTTTCCGGGCGCGACGCGCGCTCGTACGTGTGCGGGCGACGCCCGGCCGCGCGCGCGACCGTTTCGGCAAAACCGGCAAGCCCACCGGCAAAAATTTGCATGGAACCGGCTAAAGCCTGCCGGAAAACGGCCGTTACTCCACTCGGCGGCTCGGGGGTCCAGAGGGGACACAGACGGATCGCCGGGCAGATTTGGAGACATCACATGACCGTTATTGCCAGCAATATCAGTGCTATGCGTGCAACCGCCGCGTCGACCTCGGCCTCGTTGGCCCTGAGCACCTCGATGCAGCGCCTGTCGACCGGCAACCGCATCAACTCGGCAAAGGACGACGCCGCCGGTCTGGCCATCAGCGACTCGATGACCTCGCAGATCAAGGGCATGGCGCAGGGCATCCGCAACGCGAACGACGGTATTTCGCTGGCGCAGACGGCGGAAGGCGCGCTGAACGAAGTCGGCAACATGCTCCAGCGTATGCGTGAGCTGAAGGTCCAGTCGTCGAACGGCACCTATTCGACCGCCGACAAGGCCAATATCACCAACGAGCAAACGACGCTGGCCGCGCAGATCAGCGCCGTCGTGAAGAACACCCAGTTCAACAACAAGCAGTTGTTCAATGCTGCTTCGACTGTTGCGATCCAGACCGGCGCGACGAGCAATGACACGGTCAGCATCGGTCTGCGTGATCTGACTGCCACGTATGTGGCGCCAACGGGCGGTGCGGCCGCTACCGGCTCGCAGCTGGGTGCCATCGTCGACTTCGCACCGGCTGCTGGCAGCACCGAGCTGAAGGCGGGTGGCGATACGCTGGCCAACTACGACGCCGCGATCGCCGACGTATCATCGATCCGTGCTGGCCTGGGTGCGACGCAGAACCGACTCCAGTCGGCAGTCAATAGCGCGACTTCGAACATGACCAACCTGGCCGAAGCCAAGAGCCGCATCTCGGACACCGACTTCTCGGAAGAAACCACCGCGCTCGCCAAGGCGCAGATCCTGAGCCAGGCGTCGACCGCGATGCTGAGCCAGGCCAACCAGTCGCAGCAGGGCGTGCTGAAGCTCCTCGGCTAATCGCCCTGGGCGAATGCCGACCGCGGTTATCCCCTCGGTCGCGGAAGGTGGACCCCCCGATGCCTTATAATAAGGTGTCGGGGGGCTCCGCCCGAAAAAATGCGCCCATTCGACTCTTTTCTCTAAAGCCCTGCCTCAAGCGGTCGTTACCCGTCTTGGCAGCTCGACCTTCGCCTTGGGGGCGGCGGAGAGCTCCGGCTTTGGAGAACGACCATGACGGTTATCGCCAGTAATATCTCGGCGTTACGCGCCTCGAGCGCCAACGGCGCCGCGACGGAAGCGCTGAACGTTTCGATGCAGCGCCTGTCCACCGGCAAGCGAATCAATTCCGCGAAGGACGACGCCGCCGGCCTCGCCATCGCCGCCTCGATGACCTCGCAGGTGCGCGGCATGAATCAGGCGATCCGCAACTCGAACGACGGCATCTCGATGGCGCAGACCGCCGAAGGGGCGCTGGACGAGGTGAGCAACATGCTCCAGCGGATGCGCGAACTGGCGGTGCAGAAGGCCAACGGCATCTATTCCACCAACGACAAGGCGAACATCACGTCGGAACAGAACGCGCTGGCGTCGCAGGTGTCGAACATCTTGTTCAACACCCAGTTCAACGGTCAGAAGCTGCTCGACGGTTCGGCGGGTGCGGCCGGTGTGGTGAAGATTCAGGCGGGCGCCAACACCAGCGACGCCATCAGCATGACCTTCAGCAACCTGACCACCGACGCCGATATCAATAGCGCCATCGCCGTGGTCGATCCGGCGACCGGCCCCAGCACCATCGCCACCACTGCGACACTGGAGAGCTTTGACAAGGCCATCGGCAAGGTCGCCAATATCCGCGCAGGCCTGGGTGCCACGCAGAACCGGCTCCAGTCGGCGGTCAACAACCTGACCTCGAACGTCACCAACCTGACGGACGCGCGCAGCCGCATCGAGGACACCGATTTCTCGGCCGAAACCACTGCGCTCGCCAAGGCTCAGATTCTGAGCCAGGCCTCGACCGCGATGCTGAGCCAGGCCAACCAGTCGCAGCAGGGCGTGCTCAAGCTGCTCGGACAGTAATCCCCGGATCCTGAGCGCCCCGGCACCGCGCCCCCACTCGGGTGACGGGGCCGACCGGCCGAGAGATCCTCACGGACCGGTTTGCAGGACAAACCCCGGCGGCAGCGATGCCGCCGGGGTTTACTCGTATCGACTCAATCCGCGCGCAGCACCAGGGCGGGCGAGGTTCGCCCCGCGCGCCAGGCGGGATAGAGGCTGGCCAGCACCGCGCCCGCCAGCACGCTCAATGCGATCACCGCCAGCTCGCGCGCCGAAATCCCGATCGGCAGCGACAGGAATACGTCCCATTCGGCCTGCCGCGCGGGCGACAGATGGCGCACGGCCGCGACGATCGCGCCGCGCTGGGTCAACAGGGCGGCGGCCAGCGACAGGCCGATGCCCGCCCCGATCAATGCGATGATGCTGCCCACGGTGGCGAAGATCCGCATGATGCTGCGCGCCGTCACGCCCATGGTGCGTAGGATCGCGATCTCGCGCCGCTTGGCCCGTGCGAGCAAGGTCATCGACGACAGGATGTTGAACAGCGCGACCAGGGTGACCAGCCCGACCGCGATCGTCATGCCGATCTTTTCGGTGACAAGGGCGGCAAGCAGCGCGCGATTCGCCTGTTGCCAGCTGATGATCGGATAGGCCGGACCCAGCCGCCGTCGAATCGCCGCCGTCACGGCCGCTTCCTGCGTGGCGTCGGCCAACACCACCGCGACGCGGCGGGTGACGGCCGAGTCGTTCTGAAGGATGGGCAGCGAATCGAGCGGGGCATAGACCGTCACCCGATCGCCGCCCTTGTCGTCGTCGAGATAAAAGGTCGCGACCCGCGCCGGGGTCAGGTCGAGCGACAGGGTGCGGTCGGGGCCGAGCACGACCCGGCCGATCGCGATCCGGTCGCCGGGGAACAGGCCCAGTTGCAGCGCGGCAGTCTGGCCGATCGCCACCGCACTCGCGGGATCGGGACTATGCGCCAGCGCCGAGCGCATCGTCGGCACGAGTCTATAGAGTGTGCGTGGATCGCGGCCCTGCAATGTGATGGGCGTGATCCGGCCGTCGATCGACAGACCGGCGGTGATCTCGCGGATCGGCTCGGTGCGGATGACGCCCGCGATGCGGGCGATGGCGGCGGCGACCTGCGCCTCGGTCGGTCGGGCACCGGCGGGCACGGTAATGCTGAGATGCCCGTCGACCGGCGCGACGCTGTCGGCCAGCCTGGTCTGCGCGCCGTTCATCACCGCGATGACCAGCACCAGCGCGGCGACCCCGATCATGACGCCGGTGCAGCCGATCGCCGCCACCAGAAGGACCAGCCGCCCACCCGCACCCGGCCACAGATAGCGGGCGATCAGATGGCGTTCATGGCGTGCGAGCATCGGCGTCCCCGGTCATCGGGGACGCGCTTAGAGCAAGATGGGGGGATCGGGAATGGCGACCCATTCCTCCCCTGCAAGGGGAGGTGGCGCGCGTAGCGCGTCGGAGGGGTGTCCCGCTATCGAGAGGGTGACACCCCTCCGTCAGGCCTTCGGCCTGCCACCTCCCCTTGCAGGGGAGGAATGATTTACCGCTGGCTGGCGAGGGCCTTTTTCAGGCGGGCATGCGCCGCGCTCTTGATCTGGCAGACGCGCGCGGCGCCGACGCCCAGCACCTGGCCGATTTCCTCCAGGTTCAGTTCCTCGACATAATAAAGCTGGATCACCATCGCCTCGCGCTCGGGAAGCGCGGAGATGGCGGCGATCAGCGCGTCGCGCAGATCGCTTTCGGCCAGCTGCTCGAAGGCGTCGGGCGTGTCGTCGGCGAACCAGGGCAGGTCGTCCGCATAGACATCGTCGATCGCCTCCATGCGAACGGCCTCGGCGGTCTTGTAGTCGGCGCGCAGCCGTTCGACCGTGATGCCCAGCTTTTCGGCGACCGCCTCGTCGGACGGGGCCTGGCCCTCGGTCTGCGACAACGTGTTGACCGCCTCGTGATATTGGCGGCGGCGACGCATCGCGCCGCGCGTCGTCGTCGCCTGACGCCGAAGCTCGTCGATCATCGCGCCGCGCAGCCGCGACTTCAGATAATGGCCGAACTCGACGCCGCGCTCCTCGAATGAGGCGGCGGCCTCGACCAGCGCGACCAGGCCGACCTGCACCAGGTCCTCGACCTCGATCATGCTCGACATGGACCCATGCACATGCCACGCGATGCGCCGGACCAGCGGCAGATGCTGGCGGATGACCGCATTCGCGTCGCCGCCGGGCATCCCGGCGCGACGCGGCGCGGGACGATAGGTCAGCGGCTGGTCGGCGACCGTGGGATTGGCCAGCGCGGGATCGAAATTCGCCGGGTTGAAGGTCTGCGCGTCCATGAACGCGCCGCTCAGGGGATGTGCGCTCATGCGGCCAACGCCTGTTGCTGGTGATGATGGGGAGAGCCGATGACGGCGACGACTTCGACCGCCTTGTCCTCGGGCACTTCGAAGAAGGAGAGGACGGGCGTGTCGGGCAGGCAGGTGCGGACCAGCTTGCGCATCGCGATGCGCACGCCCGGCTGCACGACCAGCGCAAAGGGCTTGGCCTCGGCGATCAGGGGCTGGGCGGCCTGGGTCAGCGCCTCGGTGATGCGGCGGCCCAGATCGGGTTCGATCACATGGCGGCGCCCCGTATCGGCGCGCATGGCCTGGCCCAGCAGCCCTTCGAGCTGGCCGTCCAGCGTCATGACGCGCAGCGGCTCGCGCATCCCGCACAGCTTCTGGATGATGAGCGCGCCCAGCTGCGGCCGGATCAGCTCGACGATCTCTTCGGCGTCGAGCGTCTTCTGGGCCGCCACGGCGATCGCGCTGGCGATGCGGCGGAACTCCTTCAAGGTGATGTTCTCCAAAAGAAGGCCCTTGAGAACCTGGGTCAGGGTGGTGAGCGGCAGCGGGTTCGGGCTGAGCGAGGCGGCGAGTTGCGCGGCGCGTTCTTTCAGGCCGTCGAGCAGCGACTGGACCTCGTCGGGGCCGAGCAGCTCGGCGGCGTTCGAGGACAGGATGTGGTTCAGGTGCGTCGCCATGACGGTGCCCGGATCGACCACCAGGTAGCCCATGCCGGTAGCGGCATCGGCGTCGCCCTTCAGGATCCAGGTGGCGGGCAGGCCGAAGGTCGGGTCCTTGACCGGCTTGCCGCTGAGTTCGCCAAAGGCCTGGCCGGTGTCGAGCGCCAGCATCTCGTCGGGCGACACCTGATCCTCGGCGGCGACGACGCCGTTGATGATGATGCGATAGCTATAGGGCGCCAGGTTGATGTCGTCGCGCACGCGCGCCTGCGGCACGACGAAGCCCAGGTCCTTGGACAGCTGGCGACGGACGCCGGTGATGCGGGCCATCAGCGGCGCACCGCGACGCTCGTCGACCAGCGGCACCAGGCCGTAACCGATGTCGATATGCACCTGCATGCCGTCGATGACCTCGTCCCAGCCGATGCGCGAGGGGTCGACCGGCTCGGGCGCGGGGGCGGCGGGGGCGATGACCGGGCGCTTCTCGATCTGGCGCAGCTTCCAGGCGGTGAACCCGGCGATCCCGGCGGCGGGCAGCAGCACCAGATGCGGCATGCCCGGCAGGACGCCCAGCAGACCCAGGATCGCGGCGACCGGGATCCACGTCTTGGACGCGCCGAACTGCGACCCGATCTGGCCCGCCAGATCCCTGTCCGACGACACGCGCGTCACGATGGCGGCGGCGGCGATCGACAGCATCAGCGAGGGGAGCTGCGCGACCAGCGCGTCGCCGATGGCGAGCAGGATATAGGTCTTGGCCGCGTCGGCGATGCCCATGCCATGGCTGACCGGACCCAGGATCAGGCCGCCGATGACGTTGGCCGCCAGGATCAGCATGGCGGCGACCGCGTCGCCCTTCACGAACTTGGACGAACCGTCCATCGAGCCGTAGAAATCGGCCTCGGTCGACACCTCGACGCGGCGCGCCTTGGCCTGGTCCGGCGTGATGAGACCGGCGTTCAGGTCGGCGTCGATCGCCATCTGCTTGCCGGGCAGGGCGTCCAGGGTGAAGCGAGCGGACACTTCCGACACGCGGCCCGCACCCTTGGTCACGACGATCAGGTTGATGATCATCAGGATCGCGAAGACGAAGAGACCGACGACATAGTCGCCGCCGATCAGGAAGGTGCCGAACGCCTCGATGACGTGACCCGCCGCGCTCTCGCCCTCATGGCCATGGACCAGCACGATGCGGGTCGAGGCGACGTTGAGGCCCAGGCGGAACAGGGTGGCGAACAGGAGGACGGTCGGGAAGGCCGAGAAGTCGAGCGGCTTTTCGGCGTTCAGCGCGACCATCAGTACGGCCAGGCTGATCGCGATGTTGGCGACGAAGAAGATGTCGAGCAGCGCCGGCGGGATCGGCACGACCATGACCAGCACCAGCAGCAGGATCGCGGCGGGCAGGGCCATGGTGCGGCCGCTGGAGAAGAGCTTGCCCATCGCTTAGCCACCCATCCGTGCGAGCATCATGTAGGCGAGGCGCGCGTGATCCGGCTTGGGCCGCAGCACGCTGTCGCCGGTCGCGGCGTTTCCGCGCATTCCCAGCTGGTTCATGGTGCTGTTGGCCCAGGCGATCGCATCGGCGGCGCTTTCGTTGTTGCCGGTGACGACGGTCGCGTCGCCGTTCATGCCCTGGAGCGCGAGCGCCTGGGCCGCGAATTGCAGATTGGCAGCGCGCGTCTCGTCGCTGTCGGCCTTGGTGCCGGCCAGCTTGGCGGAGAAGCGGTCGTAAATGTCCGAGAGCGAGCGCGGCTGGCCGTTCGAGGCGTAGAAGACCGAACGGTTGGCGCGCGCGGCGGCGGGGAACAGCGACGCGCCGCTGGCCTGCGGGTTGCTGGCCATGGTGCCCAGGAACTTGGTCGCGCCGCCCAGCCCCAGGAAATGGGCCATGTACAGGTCGGTGCCGTTGGCATCGCGGCCCAGCGTAGATTCCAGCGCGGACTTGTTGTCCGAGGCATGTTCGGCGGCCATCAGCGAGGCGGCGGTCGGATCGTTGCGCAGCCCCATCACCGCCGAGCGCGCGCCGCCCGAGACATAATAGCGTCCGCCCGACTGGCCGATCGCATCGGCGGCCCAGCCCAGGCCATGCTCCGCGCCGTGCTTCTTCACGACCGCCAGCCAGCTCTGCTCGACGAATTGATAGAGCCCCGAGGCGGAGGAGGTGCCCGCACGGGCATTGGCGTTCAGGCCGGACTCCAGCTTCGCCTGGCCGAGCAGATAGCCGAAATCGACGCCCGTGCGGCTGGATGCCAGCGCGATGGCCGATTGGATTCTGGCGTGGGAGACGGGTTGGACGGTCATGCTGCGGTAAAAAGCCCTTGTTCGGGCCATACACAGCAAGGGGCGTGCCAATTCCTGACGGTGCCGTCAGGGGCGCGACAGGAATCGGCGGAGGGCAATAAAAAAGCCCGGAAAACCGGGCTCTTATTCGCTCAGGCTAGTTCGGGCTGCCGATCGTCCTGCCGGGAATGCCGCCGCCGATCCGGCAAAGCGGCAACCCGTTGCCGCCCGGCAAGCGGCAATCAGGCATAGGCGCGCATGGCGGGGCGATAGCCCATGCCCGCATCGCCGGTCAGCGTCTGCAGGCGGCGGCGCACATTGGCCGCCATCAGGTTCACATAGATGCGGCAGGTCTCGTTCAGGCGGTTGGCCTCGTCGGCCAGCTCGCGCAGTTCGGGGCCTGCGGGACCGGTGCCGAGCGCGGCGACCTCTTCGATCGCGGCCAGCTTCTCGGTCGTCGCGCGTTCCAGCGCGGCCACGTCGTTGACCTTCAGCGCCGCGATTTCGCGGTGGAGGGCCTCGATGACCCGGATCAGGGCGTCACGGCGTGTCATTTACCATTCCAGTCCAGCTTCAGCGCAATCATCTGGTCGGCGATGGTCGCCGGC
Organism: Sphingomonas yabuuchiae; assembly: GCF_014199595.1. GTDB lineage: Bacteria > Pseudomonadota > Alphaproteobacteria > Sphingomonadales > Sphingomonadaceae > Sphingomonas > Sphingomonas yabuuchiae. The sequence goes on from NZ_JACHNX010000001.1 coordinate 110,863, forward strand.
AGGATCGGAAAATCGCCATTGGCGATGGCCTTCTTGATCTGGGCGACCCGGTCCATGTCGACCGGCGGCTGCGCGGCCAGCGTGCGGGCCATGTTGCTGACGCCGCTCATGTCGTTCGCCTTGACCGGAGTCTGTGCGGGGCTGGCGGCTTCAGCGAGCGCGTTGGGACGCGTCACGGCGGCGACCCGCCCGACCCTCGCTTCCCCGGCACTCAGCCTTGTTACTTCCACCATGCCCGCACCCTCTGGTTCCGCTGACATGGGGTATAACGGCCGGGGCCGGAGATTCTTTAGCGCGAATTTACGCTTTTTCCCCGTTTTCCGCCACGCCCGCGCCCCTCATTCGGACCAGCCGGGCAGGGTGGCGCGACCGCTGGCCAGCGCCACCGCCTGGATCGGCTGGCGGGCGGATTCGATGCGGACCGGGAAATGTCCGCCGGGTGCCGCGTCGGCCATGGCAACCCCTTCCCGCGTAATGGAAAAGCCGTCCGATCCGGCTTCGATCACGACCGGATCGCCGCGCTTGATGACGGGTTCGGCCTTTACCGCCACCGCCGGGATCACGCGCGCCTCGGGCGCGGGCCTGGGGGCGGAGAGCACCGGTACGAAGATGCGCCATTGCGGGCTGGAGCAGGTGACGACCACCGCGTCATGCGCCTCCGTGCGCCAGGACAGCGCGACCGTCGGGCATTGGGCGAGCTTCAGCCGGTTGTCGATCGTCGAGCGGGGGCCGCCCTCCACCCCGATCGGACGGCCGGTAAAGGCGGTGACGGCGGCGTCGAGCGCGGCGATATCCTGGAAACCGGCGGCACCGGCCAGAAGCAGGGACAGGATCATCGTGAGGGTCTCCGTGAAGGTTCGCCGGCAAAGACCAGGGTGACCATCGCGACGCGAGGGCCCGGCTTTCCAGCGGTGGACAGGATCAGGCGGTCGGCGGCGGCGGGCCCGATCAGCGCGGCCGCGGTGCGGGCGCGATCGGCGGCCAGCACGACCGCGCTGCGGGTGACCGGATCGACATCGGCGGCGCTGCCGTCGGTCGAGCCGACGATGGACAGGCGGACGCGCGGATCGGCCAGCGCCTCGCGCGCCCAGGGGACGAACAGCGCGTCGGGCTCGACCGGCACGGCGGACCCGGCGGCGAAGTTCAGCGCGGCGGTGGCGACCGGCATGGCGGGCGGCGGGGCAGGGGGCGCCCGCAGCGCCTGGTCGACATGGTCGCTGCTGCCGAACTGCGCGCGCAGGCCGTTGAGCAGGGCAGGGCGTCGCTCCGCACCCGTAGCCTGGACCAGAACGAGGAAGCCGACCAGCAACAGCGCGAGGTCGGCCAGCGTGATCAGCCAGATCGGCCGCGCGGGCGGCGTTTCGGGGAAAAAGGGCCCGGTCATGCGACACTGACCAGATTGGGGCCGGACTTCGGACCCGACTTGGAGTCCGTGCCCCCGCGTGACGGGCGCGGGGCCTCGCGCGCGGCCAGGGCGGCCAGCGGCGTGACGATCCGGGTCCGCTCGAACGCCTCGATCCGCGCCGCGCGACGCAGGCGCATCGCGATCGGCTGCGCGACCAGATTGGCGAACAGCGCGCCATAGAGCGTGGCGAGCAGGGCGATCGCCATGGCGCCGCCGATCCGCTGCGGATCGTTCATCGTCGCGAACATGGCCGCCAGGCCGATCAGCGTGCCGACCATGCCCATGGCGGGCGCGATCTCGGCGGCGCCCGTCCAGACATCGGCGGTCGCCACATGCCGTTCGACCCGCGCGGCGCGCGCGAGGTTCAGGCGCGCGGTCACGGCTTCGGCGCCTTCGCCATCGACGATCGCGGCGACCGCCTCGGCCATGTCGGGGTCGGTGATGACCGAGCGGTCGAGCGCCAGGACACCCTGGCGCTTCGCCATGCGCGACAGGTGCGCGATCTGCTCGACCAGCGGATCGGCGGAAAAGGGACGCCTCGGCAGCACCGCGAGTGCGCGCATCGCCCGCCCGGCATCGCGCCAGGGCGTGCGCAGCAGCGTCGCGATCAGCGTTCCGCCCAGCACGATGGCCAGCGCCGCGGCGTCGAAGAACTGATGAAGCGGAGGAAATGCAGTCATGCGCGCACCCACGCAAAGACCGGGCCAATTCGCGCACGGGAAGGGCGCGCAAGGCGGCTGCCGGGAGCGCTGCCGCCTGGTTGCCGCCGACCGGCAAAAACCGGCAACCGATTGCCGGGCCGAGCCTGCCGCCGCCCTGCCGCCCTTCTGATCAAGCAGTTGGCACGGTCATTGCGAGGGCTTGGCCATCGCGAAGTCCCGCGTGGGAAAGGAGGTTGAACGATGGCCGCAGAAACGCTTTTCGGAGTGCACGGTGCCGCACTGGAGGTGCGGGCACAGCGCATGGGTGTGCTGGCGTCGAACATCGCCAACGCCTCGACCCCGGGCTTCAAGGCACGCGACATCGATTTCAAGGCGGCGCTCGCCTCGGTCGAGGGCGGTCGGGATCAGGGGCGGGGCATCGCGGATGCGATGAAATACCGCGTGCCGATCCAGACCTCGCTCGACGGCAACACCGTCGAACTCAACCAGGAACAGACCGCCTTCGCCGAGAATGCGGTCCAGTATCAGACGACGCTGTCGTTCCTGAACGGTCGCATCTCCACCATCACCCGTGCGCTGAAGGGCGAATAAGCGATGCCGAACGGACCGCTTTCCATCTTCCAGGTCGCCGGTCGCGCCATGTCGGCGCAGCTGGTGCGGATGAACACCACCGCATCGAACCTGGCCAATGCCGGTGGCATCGCCGGGTCGGTCGACACCGCGTACAAGACGATGAAGCCGGTGTTCCGCACCAGCTTCGACGCCGCGACCGGCCTGTCCACCGTCGATGTCGAGAAGATCGTGACGGCGGGCGAAGACCCCACCAAGCGCCACGACCCCAACAACCCGCTGGCCGACAAGGACGGCAACGTCTTCGAGGCGGCGGTCGATGAAACCCGCGAGCTGGTCGACATGATGGAGACCTCGCGCACCTATCAGAACAATGTCGAAGTGATGCAGACGGCCAAGTCGCTGATCCTCGATACCCTCAAGCTGGGACGCTGATCATGGCATCCGATGTGATGGACTCGACGCTCGACAGCCTGGGCATTGCGCGCGCCGGAAGCGCGACCAGCGGCGCCACGGCCGCGGCCTCGGCCAAGAAGACGACGCTCGGCCAGACCGATTTCCTGAAGCTGCTGACCGCGCAGCTCAAGAATCAGGATCCGTTCGCGCCGATGGACAATACCCAGATGGTCGCCCAGATGGCGCAATTCTCCAGCGTGGCCGGCATCTCCGAGATGAACACCACGCTGACATCGCTCGCGAACAAGCTGACCGGGACCACGCCCGCAGCCGCAATAAACTATGTCGGCAAGACCGTGCTGACCCAGGGCACGACCGCCTATGGCCGCACCAGCGGCGGGCTGGCGGGCCAGGTCGAACTGGACGCCGCGGCGTCGAACGTGACGGTGACCATCGCCGATGCCAGTGGCGGGGTCCTCAAGTCGCTGTCGCTGGGCGCGCAGAAGGCGGGCACGGCCAGCTATGATTGGGACGGCAAGACCGACGACGGCAAGACCGCCGGATCGGGCCCCTTCACCATTTCGGTGTCCGCCAACAACGGCAGCGCCGCCGTTACCAGCCGCTCGCTGGTCTGGGCGCCCGTCCAGTCCGTCTCGCTGCCCTCCAACGGCTCGCCGGTCCTGACCGTCGCCGGTCTGGGCCAGGTCCAGCTTTCCGCCGTCCGCGCCGTCGGCTGATCCCCCTTTACGCACCAGGAAGATAGCCCATGTCCTTCTACACCTCGCTCAGCGGCCTTCAGGCCTCGCAGACCGACATGTCGGTCATCTCGCACAACCTCGCGAACGTCGGCACCAACGGCTTCAAGAAGAGCCGCGCCGAATTCGCCGACGTGATGGCGGCCAATTTCTCGACCGACCCGTTCAAGCAGGTCGGCTCGGGCACGGTGGTCAAGGCCAACCGTCAGGAGTTCAAGGAAGGCAACTACACCAGCACGTCGAACGCGTTGGACCTCGCCATCTCGGGCGACGGCTTCTTCACGGTGCAGGCCGGCGGCACCACGGGTACGCTCCAATATACGCGCAACGGATCGTTCCAGGTCGACACGAACAATTACGTCACCGACACGCAGGGCAACCGCGTCCAGGTGTTCCCGGTCGACAAGGACGGCAACGTCACCTCGTTCGGCAGCGACGGCCTGACCAGCCTCCAGCTGCCGGCGACCAGCGGCACGCCGGTCGCCACCAAGAAGGTGTCGATGGCCATCAACCTGTCGAGCACCGCCGTCGCACCGACCGCCGCGTTCGATCGCACCAACATGGGCACGTACAACAACACGACCCAGACCAAGATCTACGATACGACCGGCAATGCCATGACGCTGACCAATTACTATGTCCGCGCGCCGCTGCCGGTCGATGCCAATGGCAATGCGATCCAGCCTGCGGACGGCAGCAGCAACTGGCTGGTCTACAGCTTCGTCGGCGATCAGCAGATGACGACCAATGGCGGGTCGAAGGATCCGATCAAGATGACGTTCGATTCGGGCGGCAGCCTGAAGGCGCCGACCGGGGCGACCAAGTTCGACAATTTCACCCCGCGCACCTCGATCATCTCGCAGCCGCTGTCGATCGACTATACCGGCTCGTCGCAGTCGGGTTCGATCTTCTCGGTCGCCTCGCGTACCCAGGACGGCAAGGCGGTGGGCCTGTTGTCGGGTGTGTCGGTCGGCGACGACGGCCTGGTCACCGCCTCCTTCTCGAACGGCGAGACCGCAGCGCTGGGCAAGGTCGCGGTGGCGACCTTCGTCAACATGCCGGGCCTGCGCCAGGAGGGGAACAGCTATTGGGAGGCGACCGGCAAGTCCGGCGCGGCCAAGTTCGGCACCGCCAACCAGGGCGCGTACGGCGCGATCCGGTCGAGCACCATCGAGGGGTCGAACGTCGACATCACCGAGGAGTTGGTCAACCTGATCGCCGCGCAGCGCGATTTCCAGGCGAATGCGAAGGCGCTCGATACGTCGAGCCAGATCTCGCAGACCATCTTCAACATCCGCAGCTAAGCGAACGCCGGGGGCTAACGGGGAACCGCGATGGACAAGCTGGTCTATACGGCATCGACGGGCATGCGGGCGCATATGGCGGCGCAGACCGCGATCGCCAACAACATGGCCAATGCCTCGACGATCGGGTTCCGCGCCGACCGCGTCGTGTTCGACCGCATCGACCTGAAGGGCGGCGGCGCGGCGTTCGAGGCGCGGATGCCCACCGCCGAGGAAGTGACCGACGCCGACCGTCAGCCGGGCACGATCCAGCATACCGGCAACGCGCTGGACGTGGCGATCGCGACGTCCAGCGCGTGGCTGGCGGTGCAGGCCCCGGACGGGACCGAAGCCTATACCCGTCGCGGCGACCTGGAGGTCACGGCCTCGGGCGTGCTGCAGACCGGCGACGGTTATCCGGTGATCGGCCAGAACGGCCCGATCACGGTGCCGCCGTACAATTCGATGGCCGTCGCCCCCGACGGTACGCTGTCGATCGTGCCGCTGGGCGCCGGGCCGGATACCCAGCCCCAGGTGATCGACCGCATCAAGCTGGCCGACACGCGCGGCACGCAGACGGTGAAGGGTCTCGACAATCTGCTGCGCGTCAAGGGCGGCGGGGCGATGCCGCAGGACATGGACGCCACCGTCCAGTCGGGCGCGCTGGAAGGGTCGAACGTCAACATGACCCAGACGCTGGTCGACATGATCGAGAACCAGCGCAGCTACGAGGTGCAGGCCAACCTCATGAAAGAGGCCAAGTCGTTGGATGAAAACAGCGCATCGCTGATGCGTCTGCCGAGCTGAGGATTAAAGAGACATGTCTTCCGCCGCTTTGCACGTCGCACGCACCGGGCTCGATGCCCAGGATATGCGTATGCGGGTCATTTCGAACAACCTGGCCAACGTCAACACGACCGGGTTCAAGCGCGATCGCGCCGCGTTCGAGACGCTGGCCTATCAGACGATCACCGCGCCCGGCGCGGCCAGCTCGACCGAGAGCAAATATGCGACCGGCCTGAACCTGGGCACCGGCGTGCGGATCCAGGGGACCGCGCGCATCAACACGCAAGGGTCGATGCAGACCACCAACAACAGCCTCGACCTGGCGCTGGACGGTGACGGCTTTTTCCAGGTGCAGATGCCGGGCGGCACGCTCGGCTATACCCGCGCGGGCAATTTCTCGCGCTCGGCCGAGGGGCAGCTGGTCACCGCCGAGGGTTATCAGGTGATGCCGGGCATCACCGTCCCCGAGGGCACGACCCAGATCACGATCGGCACCGACGGCACCGTCTCGGCGACCCTGCCGGGCCAGACCGCGGCGGCCGAGATCGGCCAGATCCAGATCGCCAGCTTCCCCAACTCGGCCGGGCTTCAGTCCAAGGGCGACAATTACCTGACCGAGACCCCCGCCTCGGGCGCGGCGAACATGGGCGTCGCCGGGCTCGAAGGGCGCGGCCAGATCCGTCAGGGCATGCTCGAAGGCTCGAACGTCAACGTCGTCGAGGAACTGGTCGACATGATCGAGACCCAGCGCGCCTATGAGGTCAACTCGAAGATGATCAAGTCGACCGACGAGATGCTTCAGTACGCGAACCAGAATCTGTGACCATGACCCTGCGCTTCCCCACCCTGCGCTTCGACTATTGGACCGAGCTGGCGCTGTCGGCGGCGGCGGGCACCATGGTCGCCGTCGCGCTGATCCCCGCGCCCGCCCATGCCAGCCTGTTCGGTCGCAAGAAGCCCGCCGAGGATTTCTCGACGGTGCGTCCGGCCCCGATGCCGATGCAGCCGGTCGCGCAGCCCGCCCAGCCCAATGGCGGTATCTTCCAGGTGTCGGACGGCTATGCCGCGCTGTACGAAGGGTGGCGCGCGCGCAAGGTCGGCGATCCCCTGACCATCGTGCTGGTCGAGCGGACGGCGGCGACCAAGTCCGCCAATTCCAAGCTCGGCTCCAAGGGCGATCTGGGCCTGGCCCCGCCGACCACCGGCCCGCTGGGCAAGCTGCTCAAGTCGACCGATATCGGCATGAGCGGCAGCCGCAACTTCAACGGATCGGGCGCGGCCGACCAGTCCAACTCGCTGTCGGGTGAGATTACCGTGACCGTGGCGCAGGTGTTTCCCAACGGCACGATGCTGGTCCAGGGGCAGAAGCGCGTGACGCTGAACCGCGGGGACGAGTTCATCCAGATCAAGGGGCTGGTCCGCATGGCCGATGTCGGCATCGACAACCGCGTCGAGTCGACCCGCGTCGCCGATGCGCAGATCGCCTATACCGGCAAGGGCGACGTCGCCCGCGCCAGCCGCCAGGGCTGGCTGAGCCGCTTCTTCCAAGCCGTCAGCCCGTTCTGAGGCCATAGCATATGATCCTCCGCTTCTTTCTCGCGCTCTTCGCCACCTTCGCGATCGCAGGTCCGGCCTCGGCCGATCGGATCAAGGATCTGGGCGGGTTCCAGGGCATCCGTACCAACCAGCTGACCGGATACGGCATCGTCGTCGGTCTGCCGGGCACGGGTGACGACAATCTGGAATATACCGTCCAGTCGCTGAAGGCGGTGGTCTCGCGCTTCGGGCTGCAACTGCCGCCGACCGCCAATCCGGGCATGAAGAACGCCGCGGTGGTGATGGTGACGGCCGAACTGCCGCCCTTCGCCAAGCCGGGTCAGAAGCTGGACATCACCGTCGCCTCGATGGGCAAGGCCAAGTCGCTTCGCGGCGGCAGCCTGATCCTCACGCCGCTTCAGGGTGCGGACGGCCAGATCTATGCGATGGCGCAAGGGAACCTTGCAGTCGGCGGTCTGGGTGCCGAAGGCGCGGACGGGTCGAAGATCGTGGTCAACATTCCCTCGGTCGGTCGCATCCCCGAAGGGGCGACGGTCGAGCGGGCGGTCGCCACCGGCTTCGACACCGCGCCCAGCCTGACCTTCAACCTGGCGCGCGCCGACTTCACCACCGCGCAGAATGTCGCGCAGGCGATCAATTCGCGTCTGGGCATGGGCACCGCGCAGGCGATGGACGCCGTGTCGGTCGCGGTCCGCGCGCCGATGGGCGCCGATGTCCGCGCCACGCTGATGTCCGAGATCGAGAATCTGAACGTCACCTCGGCCGAGCCGCCTGCCAAGGTCATCGTCAATGCCCGCACCGGCACCGTCGTCATCAACTCGGCGGTCCGGGTCGGCCCGGCGGCGGTCACGCACGGCAAGCTGACCGTGAAGATCGACGAGAATCAGCGCGTCAGCCAGCCCGGCCCGCTCAGCGGCGGCCAGACGGCGGTGACGCAGAAGTCCGGCGTCTCGGTCGAGGAAGAGCGTCGCCCGATGTTCGTCCTGGCCCCCGGTCCCAAGCTGGCCGATGTCGTCAAGGCGGTGAACGCGATCGGCGCGGCCCCGTCCGACCTGGTCGCCATTCTCGAAGCGCTGAAGGAAGCCGGCGCGCTCAAGGCGGAGTTGATCGTCCTGTGACCCAGAGCATTTCACCCACTTCGCCCGCGACCGCGGCCTCCGCGATCGCGGGTACGGTGTCCACCGACACCCGCCGCCTGTCGAACGGCGCCAATCTGGACAAGGCGGGCACCCAGTTCGAGGCGATCTTCACCGGCATGATGCTGAAGGCGATGCGCCAGACCAAGCTGAGTGAAACCATGTTTGATTCCAAGGCGCTGGACACGTTCCGGGACATGCAGGATCAACAGGTTGCCCAAACGATGGCCACCCAGGCCCCGCTGGGCATCGGCAAGGCCGTCACCGCCTTTCTGGCGAAATCTCAACCTGTCGTTAACCAGACATAACGTACCGCAGTAACCATGAGCGACCTGCTCTCTATCGGCGCTTCGGGCGTCCGCGCATATCAGACCGCGCTGACCGCCGTTGGTGAGAATATCGCCAATGTCGGAACGGACGGCTATTCGCGCCGGTCGGTCACGATGCAGGAGATTTCGCCCGCCGCTGGCCTGGCGGCGAACAAGGTCTCCGCGGGCTCGGGCGTCGTGGTGCTGGGCATTGCGCGCGCCACCGACGTCTATGCCAGCGCCGCGGTTCGCTCGGCCACCGCCGACCTGTCGCGCACCACGACGGGCGTGACCTGGCTGAACCGGATCGAGGGCGCGTTGACCGGCGATCAGGTCCAGACGCGCCTGACCGCCTTCTTCACCGCCGCGCGCACCCTGTCGGCCGAGCCGACCTCGGCTGCGCTGCGCGCCACGATGCTGGAAACCGCGCGTTCGACCGCGACGGCGTTTACCGCGACCGACTCGGCCTTCGACCAGATCAACGCCGATTTCGACGGTCAGGCACGGCAGGCGGCGCGTGACCTGTCCTCGCTCGCCACCTCGCTGGTCCGCGTCAATGACGGGCTGGGCCGGACGCAGCCGGGCACGGCGGCGGCGGCGCAGCTGGCTGACCAGCGCGACCAGATCCTGACCCAGATGAGCGCATTGTCCGACATCACCAGCACGACCGACGAACTCGGCCGCGCGACGGTGCGACTCGGCGATCGGGCCGGGCCGATCCTGGCGGCGACCGACTCCACCGGGGCCGTCACCTATCAGCGCGGCGCCGATGGCAGCGTATCCTTCCAGGTCGCCTTGAACGGGCAGATCAGCGACTTCGTGCCGACTGGCGGCGCGATAGCCGGGATGCTGGACGGGGCCGAGCGGATCAACGTGGCGCGCGGCGCCTTTAACCAGCTTGCCAAGAGCTTCGTCGAGACGGTCAACGGCCTTCAGGCCGGCGGCCAGGACCTGAACGGCGCAACCGGCACGGCGATGTTCGGCCTGACGGCAGGCACCGCGCAGATGAGCCTGTTGATGACCGATGGATCGAAGATCGCGGCGGCAAAGGGCAATCAGGGCTCGCGCAATGCCGACAATCTGGCCGCGCTGGAAACCGTGCGCGGATCGGCGGGCTTCGAGAACAAGCTGACCCAGATCGTCACCGACAACGCGACCACGCTGAAGCAGCGCCAGACCGTCGCCGATGCGCAGTCCGCGATCCGCGACGGGGCCAAGGCCTCGCTGTCGGCGGCTTCGGGCGTCACGCTCGATTCGGAAGCGGTGACGCTGATGCGCTTTCAGCAGGCCTATTCCGCAACCAGCCGAGTGATTCAGGCGGCGCGCGAAACCTTCCAATCCATTCTCGAGCTGCGGTAACGGTCATGCAGATTTCCACCAGCTTCTTCTACGACACCGCCTCGCGGCGGATGACCGAACTGACCGGCAAGGCGAATGCGTTGCAGGTCCAGATTTCGACCGGCAAGAAGTTGACCAACCCGTCGGACGACGCCGCCGCCGCCGCCCAGGTCGCCGAATTTGACCGCCGCGATGCCGACGATGCGGTCTACAAGACCAATCTGACGCTGGCGGGCTCGTTGCTGCAACAGGCGGACACGACGCTGGGCCAGATCGGCAAACAGGTGCAGAAGGCGCTGGAGCTGACGACCCAGGCGGCGAACGGCACCCTGAACGCCGCCAATCGGTCGAGCGTGGGCGACCAGATCGCCTCGATCCGCGACGCGCTGCTCGGCCTTGCCAATGCCAAGGATGCGCGCGGCCTGCCGCTGTTCGGTGCGGCGGCGGGCACCGACGCGGTGACGATGGTCAATGGCCGCTACACCTATTCGCAGGCCAATGTGTCCGATATCCCGATCGCCGACGGCCAGAGCGTCGACGTCTCGGTCGGTGCCGACCGCGTGTTCCAGGCGGGTGCGAACGACGATACGCTGAACGTCCTCAACACCCTCGTCACCGCGTTGAAGTCGGGCGGCGATGCCAGCGCGACGGTCAAGGACGCGATGGACAAGCTGAAGGCGGCCAACGACAATGTCGCGACCGTGCAGGCCTCGGTCGGCGCGCGCGAGGCGCGGGTCGAGCTGCAGCAGGGGCTGCAACAGGCCGCCAGCACCGACAGGGCGCAGCTGCGTTCCAGCATCGAGGATGTCGATCCGGTCGAGACCATTACGAAGCTGCAACAGACGATGACCGTGCTTCAGGCGACCCAGGCCAGCTTCACCAAGCTGAGCAGCCTGTCGCTGTTCGACTATCTGAAATGATCGCGGCCGGGCATCGGCCCGGTAACTGTATTTTGACCTTACCAGGCTAGGCCGGTGATCTGACGGGCACCGCGGCCGGTCTTCGGGAGAATCGGTTCACCATGTTTCCTGCCATCGGCCTAGTCATCCTGCTCGGCATGGTGTTTGGCGGTTTCGCCATCACCGGCGGCAAGCTCGGCCCCGTGTTCGAGGCGATCCCGCACGAAATGCTCATCATCGGCGGCGCGGCCGTCGGTGCGCTCGTCATCGGCAACAGCGGTGCCGAGCTGAAGGCGCTGGGCGGGGCGATGGGCAAGATCTTCAAGGGCCCGAAATACAAGAAGCAGGACTATCTCGACGTCATCTTCCTTGTCTCGAAGTTGATGAAGATGCTGCGCACCGAGGGCCCGATCGCGCTGGAACCGCATGTCGAGGACCCCAAGTCCTCCTCGGTCTTCGCCGAATATCCCCGGCTGGTCGCCGACCACACCCTTGTGAACCTGATCGCCGACACGCTGCGCCTGGTCGTCGTGTCGTCGGGCACGCTCGACGTGCATGCGGTCGAAGAGGTCATGGACAACGCGATCAAGACCCATCACCACGAGGTCGAGGGGCCGCAGGGCACGCTTCAGAGCCTGGCCGACTCGCTGCCCGCGCTCGGCATCGTCGCGGCCGTGCTCGGCATCGTGAAGACCATGGGCTCGATCGACAAGCCGCCGAGCGTGCTGGGCGGCATGATCGGCTCGGCGCTGGTCGGCACCTTCATGGGCGTGCTGCTGGCCTATGGCATCGTCAACCCGTTCGCGGGACGCCTGAAGCAGGTGATCGACGCCGACGCCGCCATCTATCACGTGGTCAAGCAGATCATCATCGCCTCGCTCCACGGCCATCCCCAGCCGCTGGTCATCGAGGCGGCGCGCTCGGGTATCAAGCACAAGGACCAGCCCGGCTTCGCCGAGGTGTTCGACGGCCTGCGGGGCAAGTAAGCCATGGCCCGCGCACCGCATGGCAAGAACGAGCCGCCCAAGATCGTCATCGTCAAGAAGATCATCGCCGATGGTCATGGCGGGCATCATGGCGGCGCGTGGAAGGTGGCCTATGCCGACTTCGTGACGGCGATGATGGCGTTCTTCCTGCTGCTCTGGCTGCTGGGCGCGACCACCGAGAAGCAGCGCAAGGGCATCGCCGACTATTTTGCGCCGACGCTGATCGACACCAAGTCGACAGGCATCGGCGGCGGGGTGCTGAACGGCGGGCCGGGCGCAGGGCGGCAGCAGAGCGGGATCACCGGGCGTATCCAGCTGATCGTGCCCAAGGCGTCGGAGGGTGGCGGCGACAAGGCCGGGACCGGCGACAAGGGTTCGCTGCGCAATCCCAACGCCAAGGCGCAGGATCAGAAGACCTTCGACGCGATCAAGCGTGAACTCCTGAAGAAGATGGAGGTCACGCCCCAGCTCAAGAAGCTGGCGCAGCAGGTGCGCTTCATCCCGACCGATGACGGCCTGCGCATCGATCTGGTCGACAATGCCGATTATTCGATGTTCGCGACCGGCACGACGAACCTGACCCCGGCGGCGTCCGACCTGATCGGCACCATCGCCAAGACGGTCGCCGACGTGCCCAACACGATCATGATCCGCGGCCATACCGACAGCGTGCCTTATGGCGATCCGCGCGCGATGAACAACTGGCTGCTCTCGTCCAGCCGCGCCGAGTCGACCCGCCGTCGCCTGGCCGCCGGGGGCCTGCCCGAATCGCGGTTCGAGCGGATCGAGGGCGTGGCCGACCGCGAACCGATGATTGCGGGCAATCCCTCCGACCCGCGCAACCGCCGCGTGGCGATCACGCTGCTCTATCGCAAGGGTGTGTTCGGCCAATAGGGGGTGGGGGCGGGCTTGACGATGCCGTAGCGCCGCCACATCCTCTCATAAGTAATGCCGAACCGATTGACGGCGCATCGGGATGCGTCGTTCAGCGCATAACAAAGCCCGACGCCCCGGTGATAGGCGATCGCAAGGGCATATCGCAGAACGAGGTTCCGCTTCCGGCCGGAGGGGCAATCGACATTTATCCCGTCTTTTTCCCCTCTCCCCTTGATAGGGGAGAGGGTTAGCGCAGCTTGCCAGCTTGCCAGCTTGCCAGCTTGCCAGCTTGCCAGCTTGCCAGCTTGCCAGCTTGCCAGCGTGCTGGCTAGCGTAGCTTGGGTGAGGGGTTGAGCGAGCCTTTGGCTCGCGCGCTCGCAAGCGAGCGCCCACCCCTCACCCAGCTCCGACTAAGCCTTTGCTTTCGCAAAGGCCAAGTCTGCGCAACCCTCTCCCCTCTATGAGGGGCAAGGGGAAAGAGAAGGGTATCTGATTGTCGGTTGGTCTTGGGAATGACGGCAAAAAAGGCTGCTGTTCCAAGCTACTGATGCGCGCGACATGGGTTGCAAGGTCATGCCGGGTCGGGAATGGCCCATATTTCAGATAGGCCCATGACCCGTCCGCGCCATGTGCCGCGCCTCACAGATCGGCGACATGCTGGGTAAACAGGGGGTCGAGCGTGATGGCCGCGCCGACATGGCGGTCGACCCCCGGTGGGGAGGCAGGGTAGTTCGGCAACGACCGGCCCACGCCGAAGATCAATCACGTCCCATCATCGCTGGTGGACGGTGCCGCTTCAATTGCAATGCGTATCCGCCAAGATGAGTGCCGTGCCCCAAAGGAAACCCGCCCGACCATCCATGCTTTGGGAGAAAAGCATGGGCAGCCGGGCGGGTTCTTCATCCATCGATCGCGACGCGATTACTCGGCGTCGGCGGCCTCGCTCTTGCGCGACTTGCGCGGGGCGGGGGCGGCCGCAGCGTTGCGCGGACCGGGCTTGCGGCCCAGGCCGATCTTCTTGGCCATTGCGCGACGGCTTTCCGAATAGCTCTCGGCGACCATCGGATAGTCCGGCTTCAGGCCGTAACGCTCACGATATTCTTCCGGCGTCAGACCATGGGTGGCCAGATGACGACGCAGCGTCTTGTACGGCTTGCCGTCGATCATCGAGACGATGTGATCCTTCGACGCCAGCGACTTGCGAACCGACACGGCCGGAACATATTCGGTCGGCGCTTCGACATCGATCGCCTGTGGCGCGCTGCCCAGAAGCGAAGACACGGTCTCGTGCATCTTGTGGAGGAACGCCGGAACCTCTTCCGAGGAGGTGCGGGTATTGGGATTGCCCAACCACGCAATGGTCAGCTCAGTTGCCAGTTCTACGGCATTCACATCGATAGGGTCGTCGGCCATGATACGCTCCTGTTGTTTTCATGTGACCTAACCGTCAATCGCAGAAGGTCAACCGTTCTGTGCAGCATCGGACCGAATTTAGATGGTTTATGACGGATTTTATATTTGAGTGATGTTCACGAATGGCATCGATCAGTGGCCAAAATCGTCCAAAGATCGGACAGGTGAAATCCGGGGAGCAGGATATAAATAGCGGCAACATCCTGATTTCGATCAAAGCATATTGCACGGCAGAGGCTCGCAAATCCCGGTATCGATTACGCTGGCGGAACGAGTGCAAAATCTGCAACCAAAATTGATGAGGTTGCATTTGTGTAAATCGTCCGGCCTCGGCATAGAGAGCGGGCCTTTCAGGCATCCTCTCCTAAAAAACTTTCACGGGCTGGTCTCACGACCGGCCCTTTTTTTGTCTTGCTTCCGCCGTACATCGGCCTAGGCTGTCCCATCGTCGCGCTTCAACGATAGTTATAAGCAGGAGTGGAAGCCGCCGGGAAAACCGGCATCGCGCGTCGGTGCCGGGGGTTGAGCGACTGGGTCGCTCCCCCCGATTTACCTTCCACCTTTGACGGTGTTTCGATCTGGGGATGGGCGTGGCCTTCGACTTCGCTCAGGCGGATCGAAGAATGGTTCTGGATACACAACCCCATTCAGCCTGAGCGAAGTCGAAGGCCAAGGGCCGAACCTGATGACCATGTCGCCCAGGGGGGACGGGAGAGTCTGAGCACTCGTCCCGCCTGAAGAGCCGCTTTTACCCCTTCGTGTCGGACGGAGAGCGGTGGATGAACTGGTCCAGCGCCGATAGCGCCATGCCGGCAAAGGCGACGACCTCGGACATGCCCGACTTCGTGGTTCCGCCTTCCTGCGACGGCTCGGGTGTCTCGGGCTGGGTCGGCTCGGGCGAGGGTGCCGCGCCGTCGCTCGGCCGCTTCGTCGTCTCGCGCGCGAGGGCCGAGGCCGCGACGATCAGCCCGGTGGCGAGCAATTGCCGCCCGGCCGGGCTCCGCGCCTGATCGAGCAGCGCCTGACCGATCCGGTGCAGGGGCGAGGGGCCGGAGGACGTGCCCGGCTGTTCGTCCAGCTTGGCCTTTTTCTGCTTTTTCTTGTGCTTCTTCTTGCCCATCGGCCTGGCCTCACAATCTTGTGTATTCTCGATGTAATACACTTGGCGCGGTGTTCAAGCGGCGGGCGATGTCACCCCGCCAAAGCGCGGGCGCGGCGACGCTGGACCGAACTGCCGATGCCCAGTGACTCGCGATATTTGGCGACCGTGCGCCGGGCGATGTCGAAACCCTTGGCCTGGAGCAGCTCGACCAGCGTGTCGTCCGACAGGATCTTGGCACCCTCGTTCGCGATCAGCGTCTTGATCGCACTCTTCACCGCCTCCGCCGATACGGCGTCGCCGCCATCCGCCGCCGCGATACCGCTGGTGAAGAAGAATTTCAGCTCGAACAGCCCGCGCGCGCAGCTGAGATATTTGTTGCTGGTCACGCGGCTGACGGTCGATTCATGCATCCCGATCGCCTCGGCGACGCGGGCGAGCGTCAGCGGCTTCAGATGCGCGACGCCGTGGAGGAAGAACGCCTCTTGTTGCTTCACGATCTCGGTCGCGACGCGGATGATCGTCCGCTGCCGCTGGTCGAGCGCCTTCATCAGCCAGTTGGCGCTGGCCAGGCAATCGGCCAGCCACGCCTTGGACCCCTTGTCCTGCGGGCCGTGGCGCAGTTCCTGATAATAGCGGCGGTTGACCAGCACGCGGGGCAGGGTGGCGGTGTTCAGCTCGATGCCCCAGCCATTCTTGGTCCGGGTGACGAACAGGTCGGGCACCACCGCCTGGCACGGCTCGCCGCCGTAACGGCAGCCCGGCTTCGGATCATAGCCGCGCAGCTCGCGGATCATGTCCGCCATGTCCTCGTCGTCGACGCCGCAAATCCGCTTCAGCCGAACCAGTTCGCCGCGCGCCAGCAGGTCGAGATTGGCGATCAGCTTGGCCATGCACGGGTCGTAGCGGTCGACCTCCTTGGCCTGTAACGCCAGGCATTCGGCCAGATCGCGCGCCCCGACACCGGTCGGGTCCAGCCCCTGAACCACCTTCAACACCGACTCGACGCGGGGGAGGGGGATGCCCAGCCGCCCGGCGATCTCCTCCAGCGGCACGGTCAGATAACCCGCCTCGTCCAGCTGGTCGATGATATGCGCAGCGATGGTCAGGTCGGTGCCGGACAGGATCAGCGCAATCTGCGCCTCCAGATGCTCGGCCAGATTGGGCGCATCGTCGGGCAGCGAGTCCCAGTCCGGCCCGTCCTCGCCACCCAGGCCGCCGCTGCCGCTCGTGCCGTTCAGCGACAGGCCGCCGTCCGGCCCGGTGCCGCCATCGGCGACGCTGTCCTGCTGATGGCTCTCGGTCGCGTAATCCAGGTCGAGGCCCCGGTCTTCGGAGGGCGCCGTCCCGGCGACCAGTTCGTCGGCTCCGGCGGGCGCCTCGCGCTCGGGGCGTTCGGGTGTCGCCACTTCGCGCACCGCGCCAGCGTCGAGCAGGGGATTCTTCTCCACCTCCTCGGCGATGAACGCCTCGACCTCCAGATTCGACAGCGTCAGCAGCTTGATCGCCTGCTGAAGCTGCGGCGTCATCACCAGCGATTGCGACTGGCGGATGTCGAGACGCGGGGCGAGGCTCATATGGCCATTCCTGCCGCTGGGGACCATCCGAAGGATGTATCGCCCTCTCGATGGCGGGACACCCCTCCGTCAGGGCTTCGCCCTGCCACCTCCCCTGCAAGGGGAGGAATAGAGGGAATGCCGGTCCTCATGCGATCAGAGCGAAAAGCCCTCGCCCAGATACAGGCGGCGGACATTGGCGTCGGCGACCAGTTCCTCCGGCGATCCGCTGAACAGCACGCGCCCGTCATAGATGATGTAGGCGCGGTCGACGATGTCCAGCGTCTCGCGGACATTATGGTCGGTGATCAGCACGCCGATGTCGCGCCGCTTCAAATCCTTCACCAGATCGCGGATGTCGGCGATCGAGATGGGGTCGATCCCCGCGAACGGCTCGTCGAGCAGCATGATCGACGGATCGGCGGCCAGCGCGCGGGCGATCTCGGCACGGCGGCGCTCGCCACCCGACAGCGCCATGGCGGGCGCGGCGCGCAGGCGGGTGAGGCCGAATTCCTCGAGCAGCTTGTCGAGCTTGCGCGCGCGCTCGGCCGGGTCGGGCTCGGCCAGTTCGAGCACGGTCAGGATGTTCTTCTCGATCGAGAGACCCCGGAAGATCGAGGTTTCCTGCGGCAGATAGCCCAGGCCCAGAATGGCGCGGCGATACATGGGCAGCCCGGTGATATCCTCGCCGTCCAGCATGATGCGGCCCGAATCGGGCTTCACCAGACCCATGACCGAATAGAAGCAGGTCGTCTTGCCCGCGCCATTGGGGCCGAGCAGGCCGATCACCTCGCCACGCCCGACCGACACCGACACGTCGGTCAGGACGACGCGCTTGTCATAACTCTTGGCGATCGACACGACCTGCAGGCCGTTGGCGACCGGCGGCTCCGACACGGGGGCGTTGCGATGACTTGCCTCGCGAATCGGGGTTTCCATGTCCATCGGCCCGTTTCTTTCCTTAGCTGATCGAACGTTAGCGCGGGCATGGCACCCGCGTCACGCCTCAGTTGCGATCGGGGACCGAGAAGGTGCCCGTGACCCGGCCCGACGGCGCGCGCGATACGGTGCCGCCATTGCCCGACGACGCGCCGCCCGATACCGACGACCCGTCGATCACCGCGCGGCCGGTGTCGAGGTTCAGCGTCAGCCGCCCGCCATTCACGGTATTGCCGCCCTGGGTCAGCGTGACATTGCCCAGCATGGTGATGACCCGCCGGTTGAGGTCATAGATCGCATAATTGCTGCGCGCCGTCTGGTCCGGCCGCTTGACGACCACGCCGCCCGAAGCGTCGAAGCGCGACACCTGCGGCTTTCCGCCCAGCACCTGGCCGGTGTAGAACACCGTCATCCGCGCCGCCGTCAGCGTCATCTCCGCCTGGCGCAGCGAGACGTTGCCCGACAGGACGGCGCGGTTCTGCTTGTCCTGCAACTCGATGACGTCGGCACCAAAATCGACGGGCGCGCGGCTGTTGTGCTTGACCTGCGCGGCCGCGGACACTGCCAGGACGAGAAGGGCCGGAGCCGCAGCGGCGAAGAGCTTGTACATGAGCGGCTATTTCGGGCTTTACGGGACGATGCGCAAGCGGGCGTTGCCTTCCAGCCGGACGGAACGATTTTCCAGGTCCGCCCGCATCTTGTTCGCGCTGAAATTGCCCTGCGGCACTTGGCCGGTCACGGCGCCGCCCGACACCAAAGTCCGCTGTTGCAGGTCGATGGTCGCGTCATGCGTGCGCAGATCATATCCGCCCGCCGATTTGAAATCGAGCGGCCCGTCCAGCTGCACCTGTTCGGTGCGCATGTCATAGCGGCCCGAATTGGCGCTGACCGTGGCGGGCCCGTCCGACAGGCGGATGGCGGCGGACAGCTTGTTGAGCTGCACCACCGGCTCGGCCGAGCTGCGCTGGATCGCCGAGCCCGCGTCGAGCGAGAAAGGCTGCCCCTTATCGTCGACGCCGCGATACTCCGCCGCCTGGATCTTCATCCGCTCGCGCGCGACCTCGACCTTCTTCTTGTCGAGGACGAAGGACACTTCGCTGGACGAATAGATCGGCGCCATCACCAGGAACGCCGTCAGCACGCCGATCGCGCTGGGCAGCATCCAGCGCGCCAGCGTCACGAAACGGTCGTGACGGCTGCCCGGTGCGGCCCAATGCTGGCGCTGGGTACGGACGCGGTCGGCGATCTCGGACATGACGGCTCCCTATCGTGCCCGGATCAGGCGTCAATGGTTCAGGCGTGGGCGAAGATATCGACCTCGGGCCAGCCCGCCAGATCCAGCTCGGCCCGCGCAGGCAGGAAATCGAAACAGGCCTGGGCCAGTTCCATCCGGCCTTCGCGCTCCAGTCTCTTGTCGAGCTCCACCTTCATGCGGTGCAGGTACCGCACGTCCGACGCGGCATATTCGCGCTGGGCGTCGGACAGCTCGGGCGCGCCCCAGTCCGACGATTGCTGCGCCTTGGACAGCTCGACCCCGAGCAGTTCGCGGACCAGCTCCTTCAGGCCGTGGCGGTCGGTGTAGGTGCGGATCAGCCGCGAGGCGATCTTGGTGCAATAGACGGGCGCGGCTACGACGCCCAGATAATGGCGGATCGCGGCGATATCGAACCGCCCGAAATGATAGAGCTTCAGCCGCGCCGGATCGGCGAGCAGCGCGCGGAGGTTCGGCGCGGCATAGTCGCTGTCGGGCGCGAAGCGGACGAGATGCTCGTCGGGGCCGCCGTCCGACAGTTGGACGACGCACAGCCGGTCGCGCGGCGTGATCAGGCCCATCGTCTCGGTATCGACGGCGATCGAGGCGCCGGGGGCGAACAGATCGGCGGGAATGTCTTCTTCGTGCAGATGAACGGTCATGGTGCCTGCCCTAGCGGCGGCGGGGCCAAGCCTCAACCGCGATCGGCCAGAAAAGGCGGTCGCGACCAAGAGTCGCTGGGCGGGCCGGTGATTCGCTGATTCGCAAAAAGATGTTGTGGAGTTTCGGCCACAATTCCGACGTAATCTGCCTCGTTCGCGCCAAAGCGAGACTGGTTCGCACGATTTCGTTCGCGATGGCTGTCCTTCTGCGTTATGCATCCCCACTAGGCGCAAAAGGTTTGGCGCCAAAAGATCCGCGCTCTTCGTCCGGCGCACGGTTCTTGAGGACAGGATTTGCGGGCGAACCGGGAAGACGAACAGGGCTTATGAGTTTCGATAGAGGTAGCCGGGGCAATCGCGGCTCGCGTGGCCGCGACAAGCGGGACAATTTCGGCGGCGGCGATGAAGGCGGCTTTGGCGGCGGCTTCGGTGGCGGTGACCGCTTCGGCGGTGGCGGTTTCGGTGGCGGCGACCGCTTCGGCGGCGGTGGCGATCGTGGTGGCTTCGGCGGCGGTGATCGCGGTGGCTTCGGCGGCGGCGGCGGCGGTTTCCGTGGCGGCGGCGGTGGCGGCTTCGGCGGCGGTCGTGGCGGCGGTGGCGGTATGCCCCCCCAGGTCGTTGGCGAAGGCACGGGCGTCGTCAAGTTCTTCAACGCGCAGAAGGGCTTCGGCTTCGTCGTGCGCGATGACGGCGGCGAAGACGTGTTCGTTCACATCTCGGCCGTCGAGCAGGCGGGCCTGACCGGCCTGGCCGAAGGCCAGCCGCTCGGCTTCACCCTCGTCGATCGCGGCGGCCGCATCTCGGCCACCGAACTGAAGATCGAAGGCGAGCCGATGCCGGTCCAGGATCGTGCCCCCCGCGAGCCGCGCGAAGGCGGTTTCGGCGGCGACCGTGATCGCGGTCCCCGCGGCGGTGCGGCCGGTGGTTTCGGCGGCGCTCCGCAGCGTCAGCTGACCGGTGAGAAGGCGACCGGTACGGTCAAGTTCTTCAACGCGATGAAGGGCTTCGGCTTCATTCAGCGCGACGACGGACAGCCTGACGCGTTCGTGCACATCTCGGCCGTCGAGCGCGCCGGCATGGGCTCGCTGAACGAAGGCGATCGCCTGCAGTTCGAGATCGAGGTCGATCGTCGCGGCAAGTACGCAGCGGTCAACCTGCAGAACGAGGGCTGATCCCCCTCGGCTGAATAAGCCTCCCTTTTCGGGCGTTGAGGCCCGGCGTTGCAGCGATGCGACGCCGGGCCTTTTCGTTATCTGGGATAGGAAGAACGGCGCGGTAATGAGAGCGGCTGTTCGTTGCTCAAATGGATGAGGGGTTATCCGTCGGCCTTGTGATCGCCGCGACGGCTCAGGCGAGAAAGCTGACGGGCCAGAACCTTGACGGCCACGGCATGGGCACCGACCCGTCCGATCGCAGAGGCCGCCTGATCCATGGTCCCGACCGCCTCGGCGGTGATCGTTGCCAGTTCCTGTGCCGCATCGCTTTGCGCGGCGGCGTGATCGAGCGAACGGGTCAGCAGTTCGTCCTGCTCGCTGACCAGCATCTCATAGGCCGCCACCATGTCTCCTGCCGCGCCGATATCATGCGCAATGGCCAGCGCGCTGGCCCCGATATCGTCGGTGGCCGTCTTGGTCCGGGTCGCCAATACCGACATTTCCGTCGCGACCACGGTAAAGGCGCTGGCCCCCGATTCGGCCCGAGCGGCTTCGATTCGGGCATTCAGGCTGAGGATTCGGCTTTCCTGTGCGATGGTGGCGATGGCGGCGCTGATCGAGGCGACACGACCGATCGACTGGTCCAGCGTATCCACGATCGGCTTGTTGGCAGAGAGCGACTCGCGCGCCAGTGCCAGGGCTTCGGCCTGTTGCTTGACGGCGCCAGCCATGACGCCTGCCGCGGCCTCCAGACTTGCGGCGAGTGACGCCACACGCTCGGCCTGATCGCCCATGCCCCGGACGCTGGCGGTCGCGGCTTCCGCTTCCGACGCGACGCAGCCCGCAATATCGATCAGGCGGTCCGCGATATCACTCAGGTGCGCATCCAGGCTCGGCGCGACGGGCGACGCCTGTTGCGCCATCAGTGCGGTGTCTGGCGCGCAGCCGCCAACATCGTCTCGGACAGAATGGCATAGGCCGCGCCCCACGCAGCCTTGGTATCGCGGTCGAAACCGCCGCCCAGCCCGACACGCAGCGTTTCGATCAGCGCCGATCCGACCGCCTCATAATGATGGGGCTTGGCCCCATAGCCGACATGCCGAATCGCCAATTCGCGCGCCACCGGAACGACCGTGTCGAGCCGGTCGAGCGCATCGACGACCGTTGCCAATGTCAGGAACAGCTTGCGTCCCTGCGCCTCCATGTCGTTCCCGAACAGGGGACGGGTGTCGGGCGCCAGCGCGAAAAGTCGGCGATAGAATTCGGCAGCCGCCTGGTCCGTCAGGGGAAGGACCGCAGCGAAGCTGTCCTGGACAAGGTCGATCTGATGAGCCGTGAGCATCATTTTACACTAAGCGCCGGAGTGGAAACGAACCCTTAAGATCCTTGTGTAACCACTATGGTACCAGAATTGGGTCCGGTGGTTTTTTCACTGCGAACTCAAGGCTATGGATCGTGGAGTGTCGATGGACCTGCGCGACGTCCCAGCTCAATTATTTGCTGGCATCCCAATAACCATGGCGCTTGCCTCGGCCATTTTCCAATTGTACCAATCGATAAAGACTGATCTTTCTGGTCGAGAAGGGACGTGAATATGCGCCAGCCCCTGCCACCATTCACCACCGAAACCGCCATGCAAAAGGTGCGCGCGGCCGAAGATGCCTGGAACAGCCGTGATCCCGAACGGGTCGCGCTGGCCTATACGCCCGACTGCCCCTGGCGGAATCGCGATCGGTTCCTGGCGGGGCACGACGCGATCGTCGCCTTCCTCCGGGACAAATGGGAACGCGAGCAGGACTATCGGCTCATCAAGGAAATCTGGGCGCATCAGGACAGCCGGATCGCGGTGCGCTTCGCCTATGAATGGCATGACGCGCAGGGGCAGTGGTTCCGATCCTATGGCAATGAGAATTGGGACTTTGCCGAGGACGGCCGGATGCGGCGGCGGATCGCGTCGATCAACGATCTGGCGATCAGCGAGGAGGCACGGTTGTTCCACTGGCCGCTCGGCACCCGCCCGGCGGATCATCCCGGCTTGAGCGAATTAGGCCTCTAACAATGGCGCGGATGATCGCCGAGCGCGCCGACGCACTGCCGGGGTTGGCCGAGGTGTTTCGCGAATATGGCTATGCGGGTGCCAGCCTGTCGCTGATCGGCACCGCGACCGGGCTGGGGCGGGGGAGCCTCTACCACTTCTTTCCCGGCGGGAAGCAGGAGATGGCCGCCGCCGTGCTGGCCGATGTCGCAGGCTGGTTCGATGCCGCGATCTTCACGCCGCTGGAGCAGGCCGACGATCCGCGCGCCGGGATCGATGCGATGATGGTCGAGGTCGACCGCTATTTCCGCTCGGGGCAGCGGGCCTGTCTGATCGGGGCCTGGGGACTGGGCGCGACGCGTGATCCCTTTGCCGATTCGATCGCGGGCTATTTCCGGCGCTGGATCGCCGCGCTCCAGACGCTCTTGGCGCGCGGCGGCGTGGCGGAGGATCATGCCGCCACGCTGGCGCAGGATGTGGTCAGCGGCATCCAGGGCGCGGTCGTGCTGTCCCGCGCGCTGAACGATACTTCGCTTTTCCGCGCGACGCTGGGGCGGCTGACGGCGCGGCTCTACACCGCGCTCGCCGCCGCCTGAACGATCAGATCGCAGCGAGCGCCTGTTCGCAATCGGCGATCAGGTCATCGGCATCCTCGACCCCGATCGAGATGCGCACCAGATTGTCGGTGATGCCCAGCGCCGCCTTGCGCTCGTCGGGCACCGAGAGGTGCGTCATGGCGGCGGGGTGGCTGGCCAGCGTCTCGGTCCCGCCGAGGCTGACCGCCAGCTTGGCGATGCGGAGCGCGTCGAGGAAGCGGAAGGATTCCGCCTCGCCGCCCTTCAGATACAGCGAGAAGGTCGATCCGCCGCCGGTGCAGTGGCGGCGGTAAATGTCCGCCTGCCGATCCATCCCCGGCGTGCTTTCCAGAAAGCCGAGATAGCCGACCCGCTCCACCTTGGGATGATCGCGTAGATAGGCGCAGACCTTGGCCGCATTCTCGCCCGCGCGGCTCATGCGCAGCTCCAGCGTCTCCAGCGAACGCAGGAGCATCCAGGCGGTATTGGGGTCGCAGATGGTGCCGATGGTGTTGCGCATCGAACGGATGGTGGCGATGTGCGCCTTCGACCCCAGCACGCCGCCCGTGACCAGATCCGAATGGCCGCCCGCATATTTGGTGAGCGAATAGACGACCAGATCGGCCCCGTGCTTGAGCGGACGCTGCCACAGCGGGCCGAGGAACGTGTTGTCGATCGCGATCGGCGGCCTCTCGGCGTGATCGGCAAAGACCGCATCGCGTGCGGCCGCCACCGCCTCGATATCGACCAGCGCGTTGGTCGGGTTGGCGGGGCTTTCGAGATAGATCATCGGCACGCGGCCCATGCCCGCCGCCTTGGTCAGCACCGCGTCGATCTCCTCGCGCGTCGCGCCCGCGGGGAAGTCGAGCCACTGGACGCCGAACCGGCCCAGGATGCGCCCGATCAGCGTTTCGGTCGCGGCATAGAGCGGGCCGGAATGGACGATCACGTCGCCCGGCTGAACCATCGACAGGAACAGGGTGGCGATCGCCGCCATGCCGCTGGAGAAGGTCAGCGCGTCCTCCGCCTCGTCCCAGATGGCTAGGCGGTCCTCCAAGATTTCCTGGTTGGGTCCGTTGAAGCGCGAATAGACCAGGCCGTCGGCGCCGCCGGGACGCTTGCCGGTCACCCCCTCGAAATGCCGCTTGCCCGCCGCCGCATTGGGGAAGACGAAGGTCGAGGTCAGGAAGATCGGCGGCTTCAGCGAGCCTTCGGACAGCACCGGGTCGAAGCCATGACCCATCATCAGCGTGGAGGGCTTCAGCTTGCGGTCGCCGATGCTAGTCACATCGCTCTTGGCGGCCGTGTTCGGGTCTTGCGGCGGGACGCCGGTCAGATCGGATTCGGTCGGCATGTCGGTCTCCTCGGGAACGGATGCCGCTCTGTCGGCGGCCATGTCCCCAGGATAACGCGGCGAATGGCTTTGGCGAGGCTCAGGCGAGGCCGATCAGCGAAATCTGGCGACCGTAAGAGGGTTCGTTGCGGTGCGTCGCGCGGCGGAAGCTGAAGAAGCGGTCCTCCTGCGCATAGGTGTCCTCACCCAGCGCCGCGACGCGCGCAACACCTGCGGCGGCCAGGCGGTGGACGACATAGGCTTCCAGGTCGAACTGATAGTGATCCGCGCGGGTGCCGTCGGCGAAGAAGCGCTCATTCTCGGGTTCGGCCTCGGCGAAGCGGCGTAGGAAGGCGGCGTCGACTTCATAGCTGGCGCGGGCGATGCACGGGCCGATGGCGGCGGCGATCCGCTCACGCCGGGCACCCAGCGCCTCCATCGCGAGCAAGGTCGCATCGGTGATCCCGCCCAGTGCACCCTTCCACCCGGCATGGGCCGCGCCGATGACGCCCGCTTGCGGATCGGCGAACAGCACCGGCGCGCAATCGGCGGTCAGAATGCCGAGCAGCAGGCCCGGTCGGTCCGTCACCAGCGCATCGCCATGTGGGCGGACATCGTCCTCGGGCGGAGACAGCAGCGTCACCGCCTCTGCCGAGTGAATCTGGTAGCAGGTGATCAGCCGCGAACCGGGCAGCACCGCATCGCGCGCGCGGCGGCGATTCTCGGCGACCGCATCGGCATCGTCCTCCGAACCCAGCCCGACATTCAACCCGCCATGGATCCCTGCCGACACGCCGCCGCGCCGCCCGAGAAAGCCGTGCGCGATAGGCTCCAACAGGGGCGTGCGAAGGGTTTCGATGGTCATAGCGACAGCCTCATGATCCGGTCCTCGTCGATCGTCCCGCCGACGGGGAAGTCGTAGCGCCCGACATCGACAAAGCCGTAGCGGGCGTAAAAGGCCTTGGCCCGGTGATTGTCGACATAGACCGACAGGATCAACTCGCCCGCCCCGCGTGCCCGCGCGGTGGCGATGGCCCAGTCCATCAGGACGGGGCCGACGCCCGCGCCCAGATGGCTGGAGGCGACATAGAGCTGATAGAGTTCGACCGCATCCTCGGGCCATTCGCCGGGAAAACCCACGGGTCCGATCTTGGCGAAGCCGATGATCGCATCATCCTCGGTTGCGAGCCGGATGGTGAAGTCGGCATGGCCGATTTGGGCAGGCAGCCCTTCGGGGCCGAAGGCTTCATCCAGAAAGGCGTTCAGGTCGGCGGGTGGATAGAGATGGCCGAAGGTGTCGGTGAAGGCGGCGCGCGCCATCGCGGCCAGCGCCTCGCCATCGCCGGGCATGGCGTCCCGATAGGCGATCATTCGCCATAGCCCGCAGGCACCGGCCAGTCGGGCCGGGTGACTGCCAGCGCGCGGAACAGCGTGCCCATGTCCTGCATCAGCCGGTTGCGATCTGCGAGCAGCGCGTCGGCCCGGTCGGGATGCGCGCGGGCGAGGCTGGCGGTCCGCTGGTCGATGCCGAGTGCGCCCAGCAGGTCGCGCTGCGTCACCGGACCGAAGGCGGCCAAACCGCTCCCTTGCGCAGCGGCGGCCAGTGTCGTGAAGTCGACATGCGCGCTCAGATCCTGCTCGCCCGGCCGGTCGAAGGGGTTGGCATAGGCATGGCCGCGCACCGCCTGCAGCGTGTCGGCGATGGCGGGGCCTTCATAACCATAGTCGACGATCAGGGCGGCGCCGCCCTGCGCGGCGATCCGCGCCGATAGCGTGCGCATCACCGCGACGCTGGCAGGGGAAACCTCGATCACCGATCCGGCCTCGGCCTCACGCAGCGGCTCGGGGATGATCTCGCCCGGCACCGGGGGGCCCGCGATCGGCAGAAAGAGCAGGTCCTGCGCCGCGACCAGCCGCTCGTGCCAGCCCTCGCCGCGACGGACGAGCTGGCGGATGGGCAGCGCGTCGAAAAACTCGTTGGCGACGACGATCAGCGGTCGGTCGGTCGGCAGCGTCTCGACCGAGTCGTGCCACTGCGCATCGGCCACGCGCTCACCCTGCGCGGTGCGCAGCGTGGCGCTGGTCTCGACGAAATGGATGCCGGGCGTGAAGCCCGCCTTGGCCATGGCGCGCCGGGCATCGGCGGCAAGGGTTCCGCGCCCCGGCCCCAGCTCGACCCAATATGCCTCCGGCCGCCCCGTCCGGTCCCACAGGTCGGCGCACCACAGGCCGACCAGTTCGCCGAACATCTGGCTGATCTCGGGGCTGGTGGTGAAGTCGCCGCCCGCGCCGAGCGGATCGCGCGTGCCGTAATAATGCGCATTGGCCGCGGCCATGAACTGCGCCACCGGGATCGGCCCGGCCAGCGCAATGGCGCGCGCGAGCCGTTCGGGCAGCGCGTCCTCGGGCTCCGGCTTGTGATCGGCGGGGGGGATCAGCGGGTTCGTCATGAACCCGCTCTGCCGATCCCATTCCTTCGCCGCAAGGGGATCAGGAAACGCTGTCGGGTCCCGCGATCGGCTCGACCCGGACGCGGCGCGCCTTGGCGGTGTTCATCAGGTACAGACCGCCCAGGATCATCGGCACGCAGAGCCACTGGCCCATGTGCAGCCCGGTCATCTGGGCAAAGGCGCGTAGTTGCTGGTCGGGTTCGCGGAAGAATTCGACGATGAAGCGTGCAATGCCATAGCCGAGCAGGAACAGGCCCGACAGCTTGCCCGGATCGTAACGTGCCTTGGTGCGCCAGAAGGCAAAGCTCATCACGGCGAACAGGACCAGACCCTCCAGCCCGGCCTCGTAAAGCTGGCTGGGATGGCGGGCAGGGTCTGGCAGGCCGAAGGGCACGGTGCGCGGGAAGATGATCGCCCAGGGGGCGTCCGACGGCTTGCCCCACAGTTCGCCGTTCACGAAATTGGCGAGGCGGCCTAAGAACAGTCCGACCGGCGCGGCGCAGACCAGATAGTCCAGGATGCGCAGCCAGCTGAGCTTGTGCTTGCGCGCGAACAGAATGACGCCGATCCCCGTGCCCGCCGCGCCGCCATGGAAGCTCATGCCGCCGTCCCACAGCCGCACGATATGCAGCGGGTGGAGGAACATCTCGGGCGCGTAGAAGATCACATAACCGATCCGCCCGCCCAGGATGATGCCCAGCGTGGCATAGAAGACCAGATCGTCGGCATGCGCCCGCGACATCGGCGCGCCGGGTCGGTCGAGCATCTTGCCCAGATACCACCAGCCGAACAGGATGCCGGTGATATAGGCCAGGCTGTACCAGCGCAGCGTGAAGAAGCCGATCGAGAACACATCCGGGTGCAACCCCAGATCCTCGAACCGGATATGGCCGCTGGCGGCCGCGAGCCCAGTGGCGGCAAGCATGGAGAGGATCAAATGCGTTTCCCTTTCTGGTCCGCTTCATAGAGCGGTCGTGGGACAACACCAAGACATGGGTTCGGTGCCGTCCTGTATGGGGTGCGGGGTGGGGCGTGGCCTGACCTGACCTGACCTGGAATCACGCGAAGCCGCGAAGACACGAAGAAGAATGGTTCGCGCAGAGGCGCGGAGGACGCAGAGGTGTCTGGCCCGGCCGCAAGGCCATTCCATCTTCATGAGCGACGCGGTCTGCCGATCGAGACGGCGGGATGCCCATGCCGCTGGTCCCCCTCTGCGTCCTCTGCGCCTCTGCGCGCAAAAAGACCTTCGCGTCTTTGCGTCTTCGCGTGAACAATCGACACCCTCGCTTTGAGACAACGAAACCCCCCGCTTGCCTGCGCGCCCTTGTCCGCTAAGGCTCGGCCGCGATGGAGTTGAGCAGGCGCAACATCTTGGTCGGCGGAGGTGTGGGGGCCGGTTTGGTCGTCGCCTGGGGCCTGTGGCCGCGCGCCTATCCGCCGAGCCTGACGACCGAACCGGGCGAGCAGGCGTTCGGGGCGTGGTTGAAGATCGGGCGCGACGGGATCGTCACCGTCGCGGTGCCGCAGGCCGAGCATGGCCAGGGGATCGCGACCACGTTGGCGCAGGTGGTCGCCGACGAGCTGGGCGCGGACTGGCGCACCGTCGCGGTCGAGCCTGCGCCGCCCGGCCCGCTCTACGCCAATCCGGTCGGCGTCGATTCGCTGTTCGAGGGTGCGTTCGGCCGCCTGCCGGAGGGGATGCGCGACGAGTGGCTGCGGCGCGACCGGGCGATGCTGACCGCCGGGTCCAGCTCGCTGCGCATGTTCGAGGGGCCCGCGCGCGCCGCCGCCGCGACCGCGCGTGCGCTGATGACGCAGGCCGCCGCCCGCCGCTGGGGCGTCGACTGGAGCGAGTGCGAGGCCAGGGACGGCTTCATCGTCCATGGCGACCAGCGGCTGCGCTTGGCCGAACTGGCCGAGGCGGCGGCGGGCGAGACGGTACCCCATCCCCTGCCGCTGGGCAGCGGCGGCGCGGGCAAGCTGGCGGGCAAGGACGTGCCCCGGCTCGATTCGCCCGCCAAACTCGATGGCTCGGCCAATTTCACCGCCGACATCCGCCTGCCCGACATGGTCCATGTCGCGCTTCGCCATGCGCCGTTGGGCCGAACGCGTGCGATCCGTATCGACCGGGCGGCGGCAATGAAGGTGCCCGGCGTCGTCGAGGTGATCGAGGGCGAGGATTGGGTCGCGGTCGCCGCCAGCAGCTGGTGGATCGCGCAAAAGGGCCTCGATGCGGCGGCGCCGCGTGCGGTCAGCGACGGGGCGGTGCCGACCTCGCAGGCCATTACCCAAGGACTGGAGGCCGCGCTCAAGGAAGAAGGCCATAGCGTCCTGACGCGCGGCGATGTCGCGGCGGCGCTGGAGGGACCGGGGCTGATCGAGGCGCGCTACCGGATCGGCACCGGCGTCCATGCCGCGATCGAGCCGCGCGCGGCAGTGGCGGCGTGGCCGGATGGCGGGCTGGAGCTGTGGGCGCCGACCCAGGCCCCCGAGGCGGCGCGCAAGGTCGCGGCGCGGGCGGCGGCCATTCCGGAGGATCGGGTGATCGTCCATGCCATGCCGATCGGCGGCGGCTTCGGCCAGGGGCTGGAGCAGGATGCGGTGGCGCAGGCGGCGATGATCGCGGCGAAGCTGAAGCGGCCGGTCAACGTCCAATGGTCGCGCACCGAGGATCTGCGCCGCGACGCATGGCGCGCGCCTGCCATCGCCCGGATGACCGCGCGGCTGGAGCGGGGCAAGCTGGTCGGCTGGCGCGGCCGGATCGCTACGCCCTCGACCGGGCGGGCGCTGGCGGAGCGGGTGATGCCCGCCGGGCTGGTCCGCTGGGGGATGCGCGGGCAGGGGCGGGGCGATGCCTATGCGATGGGTGGCGCGGTGCCGCCCTATGCGATCCCGGCGCTGGCGGTGCATCATCACGACGCATCGCTGCCCATCCCAACCGGTCATGTGCGCGGCGGCGCGCATGTCGCCAACTGCTTCGTCGCCGAGTCCTTCATCGACGAATGCGCCCGGGCGGCGGGGGCCGATCCACTGGCGTGGCGGATCGCGATGCTGGGGCAGGAGCCCCGGCTGGCGCGGTGCCTGTCGACCGCCGCCTCGCTGGGCGGCTGGGAAGGTGGCGGGCCGGGCAGCGGACAGGGCGTCGCCGCGCATGGCTTTCGTGGCAGCTATGTCGCGGTGATGGCCGAGACGCACCGGGACGAGAATGGCCGCCCGGTGGTCGACCGGCTGGTCGCCGCCATCGACTGCGGCCGGGTGGTGAACCCCGATATCGTACGCCAGCAGGTCGAGGGCGGGCTGATCTTCGGTCTGGCTGCCTTGCGCGGCGGCGCGGTTGGGTTCGAGCGGGGATGGGCCGTGCCGTCGCAGCTGGGCGCGCTGAACCTGCCGCGCCTGGCCGATACGCCCGACATCACGGTCGAACTGCTTTCCTCCGACGAAGCGCCCGGCGGGGTGAGCGAGCTGGCCGTGCCGCCGGTCGCGCCCGCCATCGCCAATGCGCTCGCCACCCTGCCCGGCTTCCCACGGATACGAAGCCTGCCGATGGAGTTGTCCGCCTGATGCTGCCGCCCGACCATCCCCCCGTCCCGCGCCCGAAGATCGGCGTGCTGTTGATGAATCTGGGAACCCCCGATGCGCCCGATCCGAAGTCGGTGAAGCGCTATCTGCGCGAGTTCCTGTCGGATCGCCGGGTCATCGAGATCCCGGCGCTGCTGTGGCAGCCGATCCTGCGCGGCATCATCCTGAATACCCGGCCGAAAAAGTCCGCCCATGCCTATTCGCTGGTGTGGCGGGACGACGGCTCGCCGCTGGCCGCGATCACGCGGGCGCAGGCGGTGGCGCTGAAGGACGCGTTTGGGCCGGGCGTCATGGTCGACTGGGCGATGCGCTATGGCCGTCCCGCCATCGTCGACCAGGTGAAGGCGATGAAGGCGGCGGGGTGCGAGCGTATCCTGCTCGCGCCGCTCTATCCGCAATATTGCGCGGCGACGACCGCCACCGCCAATGACCGGGCCTTCGCGCATCTGGCGACGCTGCGCTGGCAACCCGCGATCCGCACCCTGCCGCCTTATTATGACGAGGCGCTCTATATCGATGCGCTCAAGACCCAATTGGAGGCGCAGTTCGCCGCGCTGGATTTCGAGCCGGAGGCGGTGGTCGCCAGCTTCCACGGAATGCCGCAACGGACGCTGGAACTGGGCGATCCCTATCACTGCCATTGCCGCAAAACTGCGCGGCTGCTGGCCGAAGCGATGAAGGACACGCTGAACGGCCGCGAACTGCTGGTCGCGTTCCAGTCGCGATTCGGCCGCGCCAAATGGCTGGAGCCCGCGACCGATACGGTACTCGAAGCGCTGCCGGGACGCGGCATCCGCAAGGTCGCGATCCTGGCGCCGGGCTTTTCGGCGGACTGTATCGAGACGCTGGAAGAACTGGCGATTCGCGGGCGCGAAAGTTTCGAGGGCGCGGGCGGAACCCATTTCGCCTATCTCCCATGCCTTAACGACAGTGATGTCGGTATCGCGATGCTGCGCGGATTGATCGAACGCGAGCTTCAGGGCTGGTTGCCGTAGCGTAATATTACGTTGCACCCGGTGTTCGCCATTGCAGAGGGCGCATGCCCCTTTTAAGCCACAATCGAAATTTGGGAGAGGTTGAATGGCACGGGTCGCGATTGTGACGGGTGGTACGCGCGGTATCGGCGAGGCGATCAGCCTGGCCCTGAAGGAGGCGGGCGTGACCGTCGCCGCCAATTATGCGGGCAATGACGAGCGTGCGCGCGAGTTCTTGGAGCGCACCGGGATCAAGGCGTATAAATGGGACGTCGCCGATTATGACGCCGTGCAGGCGGGTGTCGCCCAGGTCGCCGAGGAACTCGGCCCGGTCGATATCGTCGTCAACAATGCGGGCATCACCCGCGACGGCACGCTGCTGAAGATGACCTACCAGATGTGGAAAGAGGTCATGGACACCAATCTGGGCGGTTGCTTCAACATGGCCAAGGCGGTGTTCCCCGGCATGCGCGAGCGCAAATGGGGCCGCATCGTCAACATCGGCTCCATCAACGGCCAGGCGGGTCAATATGGCCAGGTCAACTATGCCGCCGCCAAGTCGGGCATCCATGGCTTTACCAAGGCGCTGGCACAGGAAGGCGCGCGCGTCGGCGTGACCGTGAACGCGATCGCGCCGGGCTATATCGACACCGACATGGTCGCCGCGGTTCCCGCCGACGTGCTGGAGAAGATCGTCGCCAAGATCCCGGTCGGCCGCCTGGGCCAGGCGCATGAGATCGCGCGCGGCGTCGCCTTTCTCTGCTCGGACGAGGCGGGCTTCGTCACCGGCTCGACCCTGTCGATCAACGGCGGTCAGCATATGTATTGATAGTGTTCGCCTGCATTCCTCCCCTCGCAGGGGAGGAATGCGTTTGAAGGCAAAAACGCCGACCTCCGGTAGGGAGATCGGCGTTCCGTCCTCGATACGCTACGCGAGAAAACTGGGGCGGGTGGGGCAGATACAGGCTCCGCCCGCCCTAACTGTTTAGCGGCAATAACCCGGACGGCCCGACCGCTCGATCGCGCGGCCCGCCAGCGCACCGGCACCACCGCCGATCAGCGTGCCCAGCGTGCGGTCGCCATCGGTGTCGATGGTCCGGCCTAGCAGGCCGCCCGCCACCGCACCGACGATGGTGCCGGTCGTGCCCGAGCGGCGGCACTTGCTCGCCTGATACTCGGCGCGCGCGCCGTCGTTATAGCCGCGATCATAGCGATCCGAATGATGGGCCCGGCGATAGCGGTGCGCATCCGCGGCGGTCGCGGGCAGCACGGCGCCACCGATCATCGCCATTACGGTCGCCGCCAGGGTCAGGGTCTTCATCATGGTCTCACTCCCGAAACTCGTGTCGATCGACGGTCCCGTCCGTCGTCGTTGCACTGCTTCTGGCCGCTTCGCGTTGAGCGCTTCCTGAATGTCCCCGTTATCCGCCGTTCAGGCAGCGACGCGTCCGGTCGGGGCAGCAGTAGGGCAGCGAAAGGGGTGTCGTGCTGCGCTGCAATGCGTATGAGGCACCATGCGCATTCTGCTCTCCTGCCTGCTGATATTGGCCCTGGTGCCGGGATGGACGGGCGAGCAGCGGCTGGCGCTGTTCGCGGGCAAGCCGCAGATGGATGTGCACCGGGTCGAGCTGGACCCTCGCGATCCGTCGCGGCGGCGGGTCGGGGCGCTGACCTATCTGGGCGGTATCGCGCTGACGAGTCGCCTGCCTGCTTTCGGTGGCTATTCTTCACTGACCGTGACGGGGGACCAGTTCCTGCTGTTGAGCGACGGCGGCAACATCATCCGCTTTCGTATGGGGGCGGACTGGCAGCCGCACGATCTGCGCTTTTCCAACCTGCCCGCCGGGCCCGGCACGGGATGGCAGAAGGAAGATCGCGACAGCGAGTCGCTGGCGGTCGATCCGAAGACGGGCCAATTCTGGGTGGGGTTCGAGGGTTATAACCAGATCTGGCGTTATACGCCGGATTTCGCCCGCGCCGAGGGGCGTGTCGCGCCACGCGACATGAAGGACTGGCCGCCCAATGGCGGTGCCGAATCGCTGGCACGGATGCCCGATGGCCGATTCGTCACCATTTCCGAAGAAGGCCGGGTGCGCCGCAAGGCCTGGCGCGGCAGCGACGAATCGCGGCGCAACAGCCGTCAGGCGCTGATCTTCCCGGGCGATCCGCTAAAGGGCCATGCCCGGCGCTTCGCCTATCGTGCGTCGCCGCACCATGACGTCGCCGATGCGGCCGCGCTGCCCGACGGATCGCTGGTGGTCGTCGAGCGGCGCTTCCGGCTGCCCTTCCGCTTCTCGAATCGCATTATGCTGGTCCCCGCCCCACAGATCGCGCCGGGGCGGGTGGCGCAGGGGCAGTTGCTCGCGGAACTCGATTCGCCGCTGATCCACGATAATTTCGAAGGGGTGGCGGTGACGCAGGAAGCGGGGGCGACGATCCTGTGGCTGGTGTCGGACGACAATCAGCTGTTCCTGCAGCGCAACTATCTGTTGAAGTTCCGGCTGGAGCGCGAGGCGATTCGCTAGCGCTTCAGCGTGGCCTTCGACTTCGCTCAGGCTGAACGGAGGTTGTTAGGCGGGGCCTAATCCCTCGCTCCGTTCAGCCTGAGCGACGTCGAAGGCCAAGGGATAACCTCAAATCCACAACGACGAAAACCCGCCGCTCCGGGGAGCGGCGGGCTTCAACCCGTCAACCGACGCGTCGCTGATTAAGCGGCGGCGGCTTCGGTC
The DNA here is from genome assembly GCF_014199595.1 of Sphingomonas yabuuchiae. Lineage (GTDB taxonomy): Bacteria > Pseudomonadota > Alphaproteobacteria > Sphingomonadales > Sphingomonadaceae > Sphingomonas > Sphingomonas yabuuchiae. The sequence goes on from NZ_JACHNX010000001.1 coordinate 145,570, forward strand.
TTGGCGGCGGCCAGCTTCTTGACGACGTCGCGCTTCAGGCGACGCACGCGCAGCGAAAGCTGATCGTCCGAGGTCTTGACCAGCCAGTTGTCCAGGCCGCCATTGTGCTCGACCGAGCGCAGGCCGTGGGTCGAAACGCGAAGACGGACGCTCTTCTCGAGCGAGTCCGAAATCAGCGTGACGTTCTGCAGGTTCGGCAGGAACGTACGCTTGGTCTTGTTGTTGGCGTGGGAAACGTTGTTACCCACCTGCCGGCCCTTGCCGGTCAGCTCGCAAATGCGCGACATGATCGTTATCCTGGTTTCAGGCAGTGCCCGGAAAGGCCGCGCCGATACCCCGTCCGGGGGGTGGCGTCAACCGATTCCCCGCAATCGCCCCTGCAATTCGCGACGATCAGCCATGCCGATCGCCGGTGCAACTGCGCTTCGTCGGCTGCGTTGTTACGGCAACGAACCTTTGGGAGCCAGGATCATGCGCGCTTTTCTCGTCCTGTTGGGCATCGTCCTCCTGCTGGCCGCCGGAGCCATGGCGATGGGCTGGATCAGCATCGACCAGACCCGCCCGGCGGTCGTCCAGGCGCCCAGCTTCCGCGCCGAAGGGCCCAAGGTGTCGGTCGGCACGACTCAGAAGACGGTCGAGGTGCCGACGGTGAGCGTCGAAAAGCCCGCCGACGCGACCCAGACCAACGTCCAGTAAGCGCCCTTGCCCGGATGACGGGCGCGGGGCAGGGAGGGACGATGTTTCCGCTCCCCGCCCCGATGCGCGCCGCGCTCGATGCCGCTATCCAGGCGGGGCTGGCGGGCGAGGTGCCGGTAGGTGCGGTGGTGGTGCAGGGCGGTACGATCATCGCGACCGGCGCCAACGCGCCCCGCCGCCTCCACGACCCCACCGCCCATGCCGAAATCCAGGCGATTCGCGCGGCGGCGCTGGCGCTGGGGCGGGACCGGCTGGAAGATTGCGAACTGTGGGTCACGCTGGAGCCCTGCGCCATGTGTGCGGGCGCCATCGCCCATGCCCGAATCGCCCGGCTCTATTACGCCGCAAGCGACCCCAAGGGCGGCGCGGTAGAGCATGGCCCACGCTTCTTCGGCCAACCGACCTGCCATCACCGGCCAGAGGTGTACGCCGGGATCGGTGAGGGGGAGGCCGCTGACCTGCTCCGCAACTTCTTTGCGGTGCGACGATAGGGCAGCCTCAGGGGCCCTTGCGATTATGGAAGAGGCGAATCAGCAGCATCGCGACAATGGCGCTCATTCCGCCGACGATGCCCGCACGGAGCGCGGAGTGGGGCGCAATCTCCCATGCATCTAGGATCAGGAGCGCGGCAAAGACCAGTATCCCGGTCAGCAGCGCGCCAGTCCGCGTGTTGGCAGAAGAATTCTTGTCCGGTCCTTGCGGCATGCGGCTCGTCTGCCCTTTTACGGAAAGAGTGATCCAACACGGGCCAGTAGAGTGTGTCCGCCATGACGGAAGCATGACGGCCCGATGAAGTAGAAAGGGGCCCGGGCGATTTCTCGCCCGGGCCCCTTTCCTCAAGCCGATGGCGATCGGATCAGCGCAGATCGCCCTCGCGGATCGGCACGATCTTGATCTCGACACGGCGGTTGGCGGCGCGGCCTTCCTCGGTGTCGTTCGACGCGATAGGCTGCGACTTGCCGAAACCGCGCGTGCCGATGCGGGCGGGCTGCACGCCGCGCGACGCCAGATAGTCGGCGACCGACGTCGCACGCTGCTCCGACAGGCGCTGGTTGTATTCCGCGCTGCCGGTCGAATCGGTGTGGCCGTACACGTCGATATAGGTCTGCTTATACTGCGACAGGATGTCGGCGACCTGGTCCAGCGTCTGGCGGAACTGCGGCTGCACCTGCGACGAATTATAGGCGAAGGTGATGCCCGAGGGCAGGTTCAGCAGCAGGTCGTCGCCCTGGCGGACCACCTGCACATCGGTGCCCGCGGTGCGCGCGCGCAGGTCGCGCTCCTGCTTGTCCATATAGGCGCCGATGCCAGCCCCCGCGAGGCCGCCGATGCCAGCACCCAGAATCTTCTCGGTACGGTCGCGACGACCGCCGACCAGATCGCCGAGCAGATAGCCACCGACCGCACCGCCGATGCCGCCGATCGCGGCCTTGGACAGGCGCTGCTGCCCCGTCTCCGGGTCAGTGGTGCAGGCCGAGGTGGCGACGAGGGCGGACAGCGCGGCGGCGGTCAGAAATTTGGCGGGCAGTCGCATAAACATGATCCTTGTTAGTTTCGGACGGCGTCTCGACCCCCGGAACGCCGCGTCGGACCGCCTTGTTCCGCAGGTGAACTGAACGGAACATGACGACAGGAGTTGTCGAAGCCCTGTCCGGCCCGCTATGAGCACCCCATAACGATGGCAACGCTGCCCCCCTTTCCGTGGATCGACGTCCTCATCATTCTCGCGCTCGTCGCGTTGAATGGCGCATTCGCGATGAGCGAGCTGGCGATTGTATCGTCTCGCCGTGCCCGCCTGGAGGCGATGGCGCGCAGCGGACGTAAAGGGGCGCAGGCCGCGCTGACGCTCGCCGCCGATCCGGGCAAGTTCCTGTCGACCGTCCAGATCGGCATCACCCTGACCGGCATCATCGCGGGCGCCTATTCGGGCGCCAGCCTGGGCACGCCGACCGCCGCCCGGCTGGAGGCACTCGGCGTGTCGCCTTCGACCGCCGCGACCCTGGGCTTCGCGCTGGTCATCGGCCTGACCACCTATGCCTCGCTGATCCTGGGCGAACTGGTGCCGAAGCAATTCGCCCTGCGCAAGCCCGAGCCGATCGCCGCCTTCGTCGCGGTGCCGATGCGCTGGCTGGCGGTGGGCACCGCGCCGATCGTCTGGGTGCTCGATTCGACCAGCGGGGTGATCTTCAAGCTGCTGGGCCTGAACCGCGACAATGAGGATCAGGTGACGGCCGAGGAGCTTCACCTGATCGTGGCCGAGGCGTCCAAGTCCGGCGTGATCGAGGAGCATGAGCGCTCGATCATCTCGGGCGTGGTGCGGCTCGCGGACCGGCCGGTGCGCGAGGTGATGACGCCGCGCACCGAGATCGACTGGCTGGACTGTACGCTGGACGACGCGGCGATCCGCGCCAAGCTGCTCGAAAGCCCGCGCACCCGCCTGCCGGTGGGGGAGGGCTCGATCGACGCGGTGGTCGGCGTGGTGCAGGCGCGCGACATCGCCATGGCGCTGTTCCGGGGCGAGCCGCTCAACCTCAAGCACCTGATGCGCAAGGCGCCCGTCGTGATCGACCGGATCGACGCGATGGACGTGCTGCTGGCGCTGCGCCAGGCCGAGGTACCGATGGCGCTCATCCATGACGAGTATGGCCATTTCGAGGGGATCGTGACCCCGTCCGACCTGCTGGCCGCGATCGCAGGCGAATTCGCCTCCGACGCCGATCCGGGCGAGGCGCCCTCGGTAGTCGAGCGCGACGACGGTTCGCTGCTGGTCGCGGGCACCATGGCGGCGGACGCTTTGGCCGACCGGCTCGGCATCGATCTACCCGACGACCGCGACTATGCGACCGTCGCCGGGCTGGCGCTGGCCGTGTTCCGCCACCTGCCGGGGGAGGGCGAGAGCTTCGTCGAACAGGGCTGGCGCTTTGAGGTGGTGGACCTGGACGGGCGGCGGATCGACAAGCTGCTGGTCAGCGAGGCTTGAGGAACGGCACGCTCCGATAGCGGACATTCGATAGGCTGGTGGTGGTGTCCGATGGGAAATGAAGACCCGTGGTTCGTCATCGTCTTGGGGATGATAGCCGTTCTGGTCATCGCGATCGCGATTTTTATCCCGGTCAAGTTCGTCCAAATAGCAGTTCGGGACTGGCGATCGGTTGGAAAGCGGAAAGGCAGCTGACGCTCAACGGGCCGGACCGTAAAAGTCCTGATGCTATTTTAGACCGTGATGAGGTAAGATGGACTCACCCCTCCCCTTCAGGGGAGGGGCTCAGCTTGGTTCAACGCAATGTCATCACGGTCTAACGGCGCATTGGTCGATTTCCATCATTCCCGGCCTTTGCTCGCGCCTGTCACGCCAGTTCAATATCCCCCGACGCCACGACCCGCGAGAACAGCGGGAAGATGTGCTCGATGGCAAAGGCATGGAGTTCGGCCGAGCGCGAGGCGCAGGCGTCCTCGGCGATAACCACGTCGTAGGACAGTTCCCAGGCCGAGCGGGCGGTCGATTCGACGCCCATGTTCGTCGAGATGCCCGCAATCACCACCGTGCGTACCCCACGCCGCCGCAATTGCAGGTCCAGGTCGGTGCCGGTGAAGGCCCCCCAATGATGCTTCAGCACCACGATGTCGCCGGGCTGGCGCAGGTTGGGGAGCAGTTCGCTGAAGGCGGGCGGCGTGCCCTCTGGCGGCAGGCTGGGGCGGTCGGCGTTGAGGCTGGGCAGCGTCTCGGGCGTGAAGCCGACATGGACCAGCACGACCGGCGCGCCCGCCTTGCGGAAGCGGGCGGCGAGCGTCTTGGCGGTCGCCACCACCTCGTCGCCGGATCGCGGACCGCCCGCATGTGGTACGATGCCCTGTTGCAGGTCGATGAGGATAAGGGCGGTGGTGCCGGGATCGAACGTGGTCATCGCGCCTCAACCGGCCGGGCGGCGGGGCGTTCCGTCAGAGCCGCCCGAACACCGCCTCGAACCCCGCACGGTCGCCCGCCGCCAGCAGTCGCGCCTGTTCCAGCCAGCGGTCGCGCGCCATGCGGCCCGAAAAGGCCCCCAACTGCGCATCGAGCGCCTGCGCTTGTGCCTCGCTGAGCGCAGCCATGTCGCCGACCGTGGTTATGCCATGTTCGGCCAGCTTCTGGGTCAGCTTGGGCCCTAGGCCCTTGAGCAGTGTGATCGGCTGATCCTCCGGGCGTGCCGGTTCGGCAGGAGGATCAGCAGGAGCGGGCGCGGCTTCGGCGGCCGGGCTGGCGGTCATCGGCGCGGCGGCGGCGACCGGCTCGTCGTTCAGCGGCTCGTCCGCGATCATCGGCTCTTCGGGCGCGCTGGGCGTCGGCATGACCGGGGGCGCGACTGGCGCTGGCGTCGGGGCCGGGGCGGGCACCGGTACAGGCGCGGGCACGGGCGTCGGGCTCGCCTTGGGCTCGGTCAGCGAGGCTTCGCTGATCGGCTTGTGGTCGGGCTGGCGCACCGACAGCCCGGCTTCCTGCGCATTTTCCTCCACCCGGCGCGCGGCCTTTTTGCGGCGGTGCTTCAGGCGCATCCCGACCACGATCATCGCGATCGCCGCCAGCGCGACGATGGCGAGCAGGACGAAATGGATGGTCGTGATGGCCGCCACGCCATCGGGGATGAGGCTTGTCGCCGGTGCTGCTGTCGTGTCGTTCATGGCGTTACCCTATTGTCCACCCATTGGCCCCGGGGCCCGCGTCGCGAACCCCAATCACTGGGATCAAGCCTCGGTTCCCGCTTCGCGCGCAACCTCGCGCCAGCCGATGTCGCGGCGGCAGAAGCCATCGGGGAAGCGGATCGCATCGACCGCGCGGTATGCGGCGGCCTGGGCCTCGCCCACCGTCGCGGCGCTGGCGGTCACGGCCAGCACGCGGCCACCGCTGGCGACCAGCTGTTCGCCGTCCATCCGGGTGCCCGCCTGGAACACCACCGCGCCGGTCGCCTCGGCGGCGTCGATCGCGTCGATGCTGCCACCCGCCTTGGGCGTGCCGGGATAGCCCGCGGCCGCCATGACGACGGTCAGCGCCGGGTCCTCCGAGAAAGCAGGCGCAGGCAGCTCGGCCAGCCGCCCCTCGGCCACCGCCAGCATCACCGCCAGCAGATCGCCCTGGAAACGCAGCATCAGCACCTGGCATTCGGGATCGCCGAAGCGGGCATTATACTCGATCAGCTTCGGCCCCTGCTCGGTCAGCATCAGACCGGCATAGAGCACGCCCGAAAACGGCGTCCCCTCGGCGCGAAGCGTATCGACGGTCGGACGGACGATCCGGTCGATCGCTTGGCTCTCCAGCTCGGGTGTCAGGACGCGCGCGGGGCTATAGGCGCCCATGCCGCCGGTGTTCGGGCCGGTATCGCCATCGCCGACACGCTTGTGATCCTGTGCCGATCCGAAGGGCAGGAGCGCTTCGCCATCGGTCAGGACGAACAGGCTCGCCTCTTCGCCCTCCAGGAATTCCTCGATCACCACCTCGGCGCCGGGGACCGAGAACAGGTCGGTGATCGCGCCCTCGGCCTCGGCCTTGGTGAAGGCGACGGTCACGCCCTTGCCCGCCGCCAGGCCATCGGCCTTGATGACGACCGGCAGACCGAAGGTGCCGGCAAGCGCGGCTTGCGCCTCCGCCAGCGTATTGACGCGGACATAACCGGCGGTCGGGATGTCGGCGCGGCGGCACAGGTCCTTGGTGAAGCCCTTCGACCCCTCCAGCTGCGCGGCAGCCTTGCTCGGCCCGAACACCGGGATGCCCTCGGCGCGCAGCGAATCGGCCAGGCCATCGACCAGTGGCGCCTCGGGGCCGACCACGACCAGGCCCACGTCATGCTCCTTGACGAAGGTGACCACGGCGGTGTGATCGGTCGCGTTCAGCGCGACGCAGGTCGCGTGCGCGGCGATACCGGGGTTGCCGGGCGCGGCGTAGAGCGTATCTAACCCGTTCGACTGTGCCAGCTTCCACGCCAGCGCGTGTTCGCGGCCACCCGATCCCAGCAGCAGGACGTTCATGCCCGATCCTTATCCCTATGACGAAAGTTCGAGGCTGGTAGCCGAGGAGATCGCCGGCGACAACGCGCTCGCGCTATCGGTCGGCGAACTCAGCCTGAAGCTGAAGCGGATGGTGGAGGGCGAATTCGGTCATGTCCGCCTGCGCGGCGAGATTTCCGGGTACAAGCGCGCCACCTCGGGCCATGTCTATATGAGCCTGAAGGACGAGAATGCGGTCATCGACGCGGTGATGTGGAAGGGCGCGGCGAACACGTTGCCCTTTCAGCCGCAGGACGGGATCGAGGTGATCGCCACCGGCCGCCTGACCACCTTCCCCGGCCGATCCAAATACCAGATCGTCGTCGAGCGGATGGAATTGGCCGGTGCGGGCGCGCTGATGGCGTTGTTCGAGAAGCTGAAGGCGAAACTGGCGGGCGAGGGGCTGTTCGCCCGCGAGCGGAAACGCGCGCTTCCCTTCATGCCGCCGGTGATCGGCGTCGTCACCTCGCCGACCGGCGCGGTGATCCGCGACATCCTCCACCGGCTGGAGGATCGCTGCCCGACCCATGTCATCGTCTGGCCGGTCAAGGTGCAGGGCGAAGGCTCGGCCAAGGAGGTCGCCGCCGCCATCCGAGGCTTCGACGCGATCGCGCCCGGCGGCCCGGTGCCGCGACCCGATCTGGTGATCGTCGCGCGCGGCGGCGGCTCGATCGAGGATCTCTGGTCGTTCAACGAGGAAGTCGTTGTCCGCGCTGTGGCGGACTGCTCGATCCCGATCATCTCGGCCGTCGGGCATGAGACCGACACGACCCTGTGCGACTATGCCGCCGATTTGCGATCTCCGACCCCGACGGCGGCGGCGGAGATCGCGGTGCCGGTGCTCGCCGACCTGCGCCTGACGGTCGCCAGCCATCGCCAGCGTACCGAGCGCTGCGCACGCCGCTATGTCGAGCGCGGCCGCGAGCGGCTCGACGCGATGGCACGGCTGCTGCCCAAGCGCGACCAATTGCTGGGGCCGCAGCGCCAGCGGGCGGACGAGGCGGGGGCGCGGCTGGATCGCGGGCTGGAGCGGCGGGTGACGCTGGCGCGCGGCGGGCTGGACCGGGCAGGCGCGGCGCTGCGCCCGGCGATCCTGGAGCGCCAGGTCGAGCGCGGGCGCGACCGGTTGGCCGCGACCTGGCGGCTGGTCCAGTCGCTCAACCCCGACCGTATCCTGGAGCGTGGCTATGCCCGCATCACTGCACGGCCGGGCGGCGAGACCCTGTCCTCGGCGGAGGCGGCGCGGGCGGCGGACACGCTGACCCTGCGGTTCCGCGACGGCACGGTGGACGTGGCGGTGGAGGCGGCCGGGCTTGAGCGGCCCGCCGCCAAAACCTATGACAAGCCCAGGCGGGAGCAGCAGCCCAAACAGGACAAGCCGGATCAGCCGACGCTCCTTTGACCGCGAAAGAGACCAACATGCTGATGTCGAACACCGATCGCCCCGCGCGGCTTCACTATATGGCCAATGGCTTTCGTGTCCTGTCGCCGGGCGATCATGTCGTCTGCGCGGTGACGGGGCGGCGCATTCCGCTCGAAGACCTGAAATATTGGAGCGCGGCGCGGCAGGAAGCCTATGCCGATGCGGAAGCGACCGCCAAGGTCCTCGCGCCGCAATGAGGGCGTGGGGCGTCGGGACGCTGGTGTTGGCGCTGACCGGATGCGTCGCGCCGGGTGAGCCGATGGTGGCGCCGCCCACCGCATCGACGCCGCGCCCGGCGCCGCCCGCCGTTGCCCCGCCCGTGACCCCGTTCCGCTGGACCGGGCAGCTGAGCCAGGGCGGCCTGATCCGGGGGCAGGCGCCGACCGGCGCGGTATCGGTGGCGCTGGACGGACAGGCCGTTCCGCTGGCCCCGGACGGCGCCTTCCTGGCCGGGTTCGACCGCGACGCTGGGCCGTCCGCCGAGCTGCTTGCTACCCTGGCCGACGGACGACAGGTGCGGCAGCCGCTGACCATTGCGCCGCGCGACTGGCGGATCGAGCGGCTGAACACGCTGCCCAAATATCCCGTCCCCGATCCCGAGTTTCAGCGGCTGCGTCCCCCCGAACTCGCCCAGATTCGGGCCGCCCGCGCGCTGGCGACCGATGCGGAGGGCTGGCGTCAGACGCTGACATGGCCGGTGACGGGCCGCATCTCGGGCCTGTTCGGGGCGCAGCGCGTCTATCGCGGCGAGCCGGGCAGCTATCACTCCGGCACCGACGTCGCGGTTCCCACCGGCACCATCGTCCGCGCGCCCGCCGACAGCGTCGTGATCCTGGCCGCACAGCAGCCCTTCACGCTGGAGGGGCATCTGCTGATGCTCGACCACGGCCAGGGGCTGAACAGCGCCTTCCTGCACCTGTCGCGGATCGATGTCCGCGTCGGCGATCATGTCCGCCAGGGCCAGCCGATCGGCGCGGTCGGTGCCACGGGTCGCGCGACCGGCCCGCATCTCCACTGGAGCCTGCAATGGCGCGGCCGCAAGCTCGACCCGTTGCTGGTGACGGGGCCGATGCCGTGACGGGTTATTCGACCCGTTCGATCCGCACCGCCAGATTATTATCGAACGATGCCCGGAAGCTGCCCATCGCGGCCTTGAAGATGCGCACCGACTGACCGACCTCGGGATCGAACCGGGCTTTTTCGGTGGTGCGCCACACACCGCCCTGTTCCAACCAGACGGTCCATTGGTCGCGACCATAACGGGCCAGCCGGACCACCTTGGAGCGGACTTCCCGAATTTCGGGTTCCTTGGCCTCGTCGCGACCGAATAGCTGAATCTCCGGCAGGCGCAGGCCGAACAGCGACTGCCGCTTCTGGCGGACCTCGCCGCGGTCGAGCACGACCATCTGTCGGTCGATTCGAGCCTTGGCCAGCGCCGTCGCCGCCTGGTCGAAACAGGCCAGGCGGCGCTCCGCATCGCCGACCGTGCGACAGGCAGTGATCTGGTCGATCAGCAACGCGGATTGTCCGGTGTCCGCCGCGTCCTGCGCGGCGGCCGGGGCTGTGCCCAGAGCCGTCCATCCTAAGACTATGACAAATATGGACTTTGTGGGTTTCATTGCCTTCATTTTACGCCTTTTGCCCTTCCTGCCGCCCGACACGTCCTGTGTCAGTTTTGTCACTAGATTGCGAAAAGCCACGCCATTTTTGCTGTTTGTGCGTGTTAGATTGTTGCCTGATGTCAGAACTATTGCATAAACCTTAACTCAGTCGATGGCGCGCGTCTCCCGCGTGAACATCGCCGATCCGCGAAGACGGATGAACAAAAAAAGGGGTTAGAATATGAAGGGAATGCGTTCGCGCTTGCTCGCAACGACGTTCATGCTGGGTGCCTTCACGATCGGCACCGCAGCCCAGGCGCAGACCGCGCCAGCCACAGGCGGTAACGCCGACGTCACCACCTCGCCCACGACGCAGCAACCCGAAGGCGGCGAAGTCGTCGTCACCGGTTCGCGCATTGCCAGCCGCACCCTGCAGACGGCCGCGCCGGTCGCAGTCGTCGGCCAGGAAGAGTTCCAGCTGTCGGGCTCGGTGAACGTCGAGTCGGTCATCAACACTCTGCCGCAGGTGATTCCAGGTTCGACCGCCTTCTCGAACAATCCGGGCGGCGGCGTTTCGACGCTGAACCTGCGCGGTCTGGGCTCGCAGCGTACGCTGGTGCTGGTTAATGGTCGTCGCTGGGTTTCGTTCGACACGTCGCAGGTCGTCGACCTGAACACCATCCCGTCCTTCCTGCTGGAAGGCGTCGACGTCGTGACCGGCGGTGCATCGGCCGTGTACGGTTCGGACGCAGTCGCGGGTGTCGTCAACTTCCGTCTGCGGAACAACCTGAACGGTGTGCTCGCAGGCGGCCAGTATGGCATCACCGAGCGTGGCGATGGTCGTCGTTACGAAGGCTATCTCGCAATCGGCGGCAATCTGGGCGATCGCGGCCATGCGACCGTTTACGGCGAATATTATAACCGCGCATCGATCTATCAGGGCGCACGCGACTTCTCGCGGGAAGCCTTGGGTGAGAATGCCACCGCGACCGGGCTGATCCCGGCGGGTTCGTCGACCACGCCGTTCGGCCGCGTCACTTCGACCTATTCGGCGGCGAACTGCCCGGCCGGCAACGTCTTCTGCTCGCCGGGTGCCTATTTCACCGCACCGGGTGTCAGCCGTCAGCGTCAGTCGACCGATCTCTACAACTTTGCGGTCGACAACTATCTGATGGTGCCGCAGGAGCGCTATCTGGTCGGCGGCTATGCCGATTACGAGTTCAAGGACGGACACACCGCCTATATCGAGGGCACGTTCGTCAACAACCGCGTCGCCAACGAGCTGGCGCCGACCCCTGTCACCGGCACGTTCAACGTCAACATCAACGCCGTTTCGCCGTTCCTGTCGGCGGCTAACATCGCTTCGCTGCGTCAGCTGGATGCGATCGCCGCGACCGGCAATACGGTCGGCGACGGCATCGTGCCGCTGGCGATTCAGCGTCGTATCAACGAAGCGGGTCGCCGCAATTCACTCGACGAGCGTAACGCGTTCCGTCTGCTCGCGGGCGTTCGCGGTGACATCACCGATTGGCTGAACTACGACGCCTATTACTCGTACGCGCGGACCCGCAACGCCAACGTGCAGCGCGGCAACATCTCGCGTTCGGCATTCCAGGCTGGCCTGAACGGCACGGCCAGCGCAATCAACGTGTTCGGTCCGAACACGTTGACCCCGGCGATGCTCGACCAGATCACCATTTTGGCACAGAACGGCGATACGTCGGTGCTGCAGGTGGCCAACGCCTCGGTCTCCGGTTCGCTGTTCAACCTGGGCCTGGGCGGCGAAGATGTCGGGTTCGCGCTCGGCGGCGAATATCGCAAGATGGCGTCGGAGTTCATTCCCGACACCGCCCTGTCGTCGGGTGACGTGATTGGCTTCAACGCCGGTGACGCGACCGCGGGCAGCTATAACGTCAAGGAAATCTTCGGCGAAATCCGCGTGCCGCTGATTGCGGACAAGCCGTTCTTCCATCGCCTCGAACTGCACGGCGCAGGCCGTTATTCGGACTATTCGCTGGCGGCCGTCGGCGGCGTCTGGACCTATGCGGGCGACGTGACCTGGGCACCGGCGCGGGACATCATGTTCCGCGGTCAGTATCAGCGTGCGGTGCGCGCGCCGAACGTCGGTGAGTTGTTCGGTGGTCAGGCGACCGGCTTCTATCAGGCGCCGGACCCCTGCGCCCAGGCGTCTGCCGCCAACAACGCGACGCTGCGCAACCTCTGCATCGCGACGGGCGTGCCCGCCGCGTCCGTAGGCAACAGCAACGTTCAGCTGAACACGCAGATTCAAGCCACCGTCGGCGGCAACCCCGCCCTGCAGCAGGAAACGTCGGACAGCATCACCGCTGGTGTCGTCCTGACCCCCAGCTTCGTGCCGGGTCTCTCGATCCGCGTCGATTATTTCAACATCAAGGTCGATAACACGATCTCGCAGCTGGGCGGCAGCGTCTCGAACGCGCTGAATCTGTGCTATAACGTCATCCAGAACGTCAACAGCGTCTATTGCCAAGCCTTCCAAGGCACCCGCAACGCGCTGGGCCAGTTCGACGGCACGATCGCGCCGCAGATCCTGAACGCCAATGTCGGTCGTCTGCAGGCCGAGGGTGTAGACTTCGCTGCCGACTATAACACCCGCCTCGGCTTCTCGCTGTTCGGCGGTGGCGAGACCCGGTTGAGCGCGATGGTGCAGGGCACCTACACCATGCGCAATAACCTGACGCCGGTTCAGGACTTGCCGAACGAGATCAACCGCTGCGCAGGTAAGTTCGGTCTGATCTGCGGCACGCCGACGCCGAAGTGGAAGTGGACCTCGCGTCTGTCGCTGCTCGACGGTCCGACCACGATAAGCACGCGCTGGCGCCACCTGTCGGGCGTGCGGGACGACGATCCCTCGACGACCTATTTCGTCGAGCGTATCCCCGCCTATGACGTGTTCGACCTGAGCTTCGCGTTCGACGTCAACAACAACATGAACTGGTCGTTTGGTATCAACAACTTGTTCGACAAGAAGCCCAAGGTGCTGGGTTCGAACCAGGAACAGTCGAACACCTATCCCGGCGTCTATGACGTGCTGGGCCGCGACTTCTTCGTGGCGGTGCGCTTCAACTTCTAATCCTTCGTTCTAACCCGCGAAGGGAGGGCGGTGGATCTACGGGTCCGCCGCCCTTTTTTTGTGCCTGGGTTATTCCGCTCGTGAATGGCTAGAGAGCATATTACGTCAAAAATATTGTCGCAAAATGTATCAAAGATGTGACCGCGACCTTCACCTACAATCGATATCATGACCTTGCGTAAGAGTGTATGTCCCATCCGTCATGGCGTAACGCTCGGTCGCCCGTTGCATTTCTCCCATCTTTACAATGGCATTGCTCCGTACCAATCAAGCAACATTCAGTTACGGAACGGAAATTCCGTTTCATGGAGTCAGGTAAGCCGGCGAGCCGAAATCGGACGCCGGACGGGAAAAAGGGTATAGACCATGACCTATTCGTGGATGGGGCCGCGCAAGCTGGGCCTGTTGGCCACCGTTGCGCCGCTGTCGATGCTGTTGGGCGCGCCCGCGTTGGCGCAGAGCGTGCCGGCCGCCAATCAGAATGCCGAAGCCAATGCCCAGGTGGCGCAGGGCGCCGAACAGGCGGACGCGGGCACCGGCGGCGATATCGTCGTTACCGGCTCGATCATTCGCGGTGCCGATACCGGCGTGTCGCCGGTCTCGACGATCACCGCCGAGAATCTCGACGTGCGCGGCATCAACACGGTGCAGGCGGGCATCCAGGCGCTGGCATCGAACAACGGCCCGGCGCTGACCAACTCGTTTACCGCCAATGGCGCCTTTGCGAGTGGTGCCTCGTCGGTGTCGCTGCGCGGTCTGTCGACCAATTCGACGCTGGTGCTGTTCGACGGCCTGCGCGCCGCCTATTACCCGCTGTCGGACGACGGCACGCGCAACTTCGTCGATCTGAACACCATTCCAGACGACATCGTGGACCGCGTCGAAGTGCTGCGCGACGGCGCCTCGTCGAGCTATGGCGCGGACGCGATCGCGGGTGTGGTCAACATCATCACCAAGCGTTCGGTGAAGGGCGTGATGGGACGCGCCGAGGCGGGTATCTCGCAGCGCGGCTATAACGCCAACCAGCGCGTCTCGCTGACCGCAGGCACCGGCGATCTCGATGAGCAGGGCTATAACGCCTATGTCAGCGGCTTCTATTATCGCTCGGAAGGCGTCCGCGCGAGCCAGTTGCCCGCGCCCTACAACACCAGCGACGAGCGCGGCATCTGCTCCAACCGCACCGGCTCGCTGGTTTGCGGTCCGAACAACATCGCCAACGGCCTGGACGCGAACAACCAGTTCACCAACGGCTTCGCGATCAACACGCCGAACTTCTATGTCCGCCCGGCGGATGCGACCAACACCACCGCGCTCGGCCGCTATCAGCTGCTGAACCCGGCGGCGGGCTGCCTCACCGGCAATCCGTACAACCCGACCGCGGCCGAGCTGGCGCTGCCTGCCAACGCCACCGCACCGGGTACGGTCTGTCAGGTCGACACCCAGCGCCTGTACGGCAACATCACCCCGGACATCGAGCGTGTCGGCGGTTCGGCGCGCTTCACCGCCAAGATCGGTGACACGTCCGAAGCCTATCTGCAGGTCAATTTCCAGCAGGCGACGACCAGCTATACCGGCACCCCGACGGTGATCCGCGCCAATGCCCCCGCCGGTATCCTCTTCCCGCAATATTCGACGTCGCAGAACCCGACATCGGCGATCGATCCCAACTCGGCGATCCTGGCGCTGCCGGTCTATGTCTGCCCGCGCACGACGGTCGGCGCGTGCAACGTGACCAACGGGACGCTGAACCCGAACAATCCGTTCGCCGCCGCAGGGCAGGTGGCGCGTCTGGTCGGCCAGCTGCCGAACAGCTTCGAATCGACCAACACCCGCAGCCGCGTCTATCGCGCCGCCTTCGGGATCAACGGCACGATCCTGAACGACGTCGACTATCGCTTCGATGCGACCGCGATGCACACCGATCTGCGCCTCGAGCAGAACGGCTATGTCTACATCCAGCACCTGCTCGATGTGATCAAGGACGGCAGCTACAATTTCATCAACCCGGGCCAGAACAGCCAGGCGACGCTGAACTATCTGACGCCGACCAACATCACCAACGACAGCTCGGACCTGCTCCAGGCGCAGTTCACGCTGGGCAAGGCGATCATGACCCTGCCGGGCGGCGACCTGCGCGTGGCGGTCGGCGGCTCGATCTTCTACGAAGCGATCGACGCCCCCAGCGCCAATTCGGACGAAAACGGCCCGACCCAGCGCTATTTCCGCCTGAATGCATTCGGCACCAAGGGCAACCGCACCGTCTCGTCGGCTTTCTATGAGGTCAACGCGCCGGTCGTCGATCAGCTGACGCTGAACGCCTCGGGTCGCTATGACCATTATTCGAGCGGTCAGAGCGCCTTCTCGCCAAAGTTCGGTGCGATCTTCAAGCCGATCCGCCAGGTGACGCTGCGCGGCACCTATTCGCGCGGCTTCCGCATCCCGTCCTTCGGCGAGGCGAACGCGCTGCCCACCACGGGTTATGTGACCCAGTCGCTGAGCAGCATCCCCGACGCCTTCCTGAGCCAGTACAGCATCAACCCGGGCGCGGGTCAGATCTGTTCGCAGAAGACGCCGACCAACTGCTCGGGCTATATCTCCAACTACTCGATCGGCCAGACGACGCTGGCATCGCAGGATCTGGCGCCTGAAAAGTCGCGCAGCTTCACCGCCGGTATCAAGGTCGATCCGGTGCGCGGCCTGTCGCTGACCGTGGATTACTATAACATCCGCAAGACCGGGGCGATCACCACGCCCGACCTGTCGCCTGCGATCGCCGCCTATTATGCGGGCACCGCGATCCCCGGCGGCTTCACGGTCATCCCCGATGCGGTCGACGTGAACAACCCGAACGCCACGCCGAAGATCGCCTTCGTCCGTTCGCAGCTTATCAATGCCCAGACGATCAAGTCCGAAGGCATCGATTTCGGCATGAACGGCTTTTACGATTTCGGCTCGTTCCGCTGGAACACCAACCTGAACGCCAGCCTGATCCTGGAGCTGAGCACGACGGTGGACGGCAAGCGCCAGACCTATGTCGACACGCTGGGCAACTTCAACCTGACGGCCGGTTCGGGCACGTTCGAGTGGAAGGGCAACTGGGTCAACACCTTCGACTTCGGCGACTTCGCACTGACGGGGACGGTCAACTACACCTCGGGCTATGACCTGTCGGCCATGGACCAGGGCGACGCGTACAAGGATTGCGGCCAGGCCCCGGCCTATTTCGGCTGCCGCGTGAAGAGCTACATCACCGCGGACGCGAACGCGTCGTTCAAGGTCAACGACAAGTTCACATTCTATGTGAACGTCCTGAACGTCTTCAACCGCCTGCCCCCGGTCGATCCGGTCACCTACGGCGCGTATCTGTACAATGCGGTGCAGGGCGGCGACGGCATCTTCGGCCGCCAGTTCCGCGCCGGCGCCAAGTTCAACTTCTAACCCCAGGGTTCGCTTCGGCGGATCCCCCTTGCAAGGGGCGGTTCCTACGGGAGTCGCCCCTTTTTCTTTGGGCGCGGTAAATGGCAAAATGTTGATATGTGTATTGTATCACTATGTCAGCAAAATCATATATACTGCCTTGCTGTCCTAATACCCTGAGTGTGGTATTGAATTAGGTCGCCATGACGGATCAGCCCAAATTTAGAGCATGTTTTGGAGAAGTATGACCGTAATTGTAGCAATCGTTCGGCAGCGAATCTTAAACTGTTGCATTTTCGCAAGGTCTAGCGCCTAAAAAGAATAATATATCAAAAATCCTTTGCAGCCTGACGTCATTTTCCTGACATATGTTGGTCATCGCTTCTTCACGAGGCGAATTGAGATGCGCCGATCACGGCGTTCTTGAGGGGGAATAGAACGTGACGGAAAAAGGGTTTTTCTCGAAGGCTGTGCTGCGCCACGGCGCCGCGCTTCAGGCGTTGGCGATCATCGGTGCGGGCGTTGGTACCATGGTGGCGGCCGCTCCGGCCGCTGCGCAGGACTATACGCAGGTAAACGCAACCGGCCGCGTCATCGGCACGGATGGCAAGGCCATCGGCGGTGCGACGGTAACGGTGACGTCGGCGGCACAGGGCTTCAGCCGCAGCGCGACGACGCAGCCTGATGGTTCCTATGTGATTACGGCGCTGCCGCAGGGTACCTATAGCTTCACGATCAGCGCGGACGGCTTCGACAGCTTCACCGATCCGGCCGTGCGCCTGATTCAGGGCCGTGCTGCGAACCAGTTCAATCTTCAGCCGGTGAACGCCGAGACCGGCGGCGACATCGTCGTGACCGCAGGCCGCGTGCAGGTCGTCGATTTCAGCAGCAACACCATCGGCCAGACCGTCGACGTGGCGGACCTGGCGACCCGCGTTCCGGTGAGCCGCGATCTGACGTCGGTCGTCCTGCTGGCGCCGGGCGCTGTCGGTGGCGACAATCGTTTCGCCGCACTCCCGTCGATCAACGGGGCGTCGATCTCGGAAAATGTGTATTATATCAATGGCCTGAACGTCACGCAGTTCCGCAACGGGCTCGGTGCGGCGGGTGTCCCGTTCGAATTCTATCAGACGGTCCAGACCAAGATCGGCGGTATCCCGGCAGAGTTCGGTCGCTTCACCGGCGGCATGATCAACAGCACCACCAAATCCGGCTCGAACGAGTGGCATGGCGGCGTGCTGTTCAACTGGCAGCCGAACAGCCTCCTGTCGAAGACGCGCAATACCTATGCGGCGGACAACGACTCGTACTATTCGGATCGCCACGAGTTCATCGCGCAGCTCTCTGGCCCGATCATCAAGGATCATCTGTTCTTCTACGGTCTCTACAACGCTCGCGATATTCGCTACGGCCAGGGTTATACTGGAGTCGCATCGGCCACCGGCACGGGTGCCAATGGTTGCGCCAGCAACCCGGCGCTGTGTGCCAATTTCGCTGATCTGAATACCTTCAACCAGCAGATCGTCGGCACCTCCTATAGCCAGAATCGCAACACCAGCCCGTTCTGGGGTGGCAAGATCGACGCCGTCATCGTCGACGGCCAGCGGCTCGAGGCGACCTATTGGAATACCACCGGTCGTCGGATCGAGAATGTCTATGGCACCAGCCGCTACACGCTGGCGAGCGGCCTGCGCTATAATCTGAACACCAACAATCCGGGTGGTTATATTGCCACCAATATCTACCAGTCGGGCGGCGAAAACTACGTCTTCCGCTACACGGGCAGCTTCACGCAGTGGCTGACCCTGTCGGCTGCCTATGGTGTGAACAAGAACCGGGATACCACCGAGTCCAGTCTGCCCAACCTGCCGTCGGTGACCGACCAGCGGAACGGGGCCAATAGCGGTATCGGCAACACGCTGAGCAACGCATCGCTCAATTTCGACAAGCGTACCTTCTATCGCGCGGATGCCGATATCCGGTTCGAACTTCTGGGATCGCACCACATTCGCGGCGGTTACGACCGCGAAGATCTGGACGAAAATTCGATCAGCGTCGCCAATGGTGGCGCGCAGTACACGCTGTTGACGGCTTCGGGCGCGGCAACGACGATCGATCCGGTCATTGGACTGCCGGGCGGCACGAGCTACATCAAGGGGCGTGTGTTCCGTACGGGTGGTCAGTTCTCGACCCGCAACACAGCCTTCTACGTTCAGGATGATTGGCATCTGCTCAACGATCGCCTGAACCTGAACCTTGGCATCCGTAACGACCGGTTCGAGAACAAGAATGGCGACGGGCAGACCTTCTTCCTCGCCAAGAACCAGTGGGCGCCGCGCCTGGGGGCGAGTGTCGATCCGCTCGGTGATGGTCGCACCAAGTTCTTCGGGTCGTACAGCCGCTACTTCATCCCCGTTGCGGTGAACACCAATGTCCGACTGGCGGGCGGCGAACTCGATTACGACGCCTATTACCAGTTCGCCGGGCTGATGGCCGACAACACGCCGATCCTGGGCGCGCCAATCACGACCGGCGCTGGCTTTACCGCCTGTCCGAACAATTCGCCCGCTGGCACGGCATGCAGCCTGCGCAACGACGGGACCGTGCCGAGCACGGCATCCGTGGTGGCATCGAATCTGAAGCCGCAGTCGGTCGACGAGATCGTCTTTGGTGTGGAACGTCGGCTTGGTAACCGGATCAAGGTGGGCTTCAACTTCATCCAGACGAAGCTGAACAACTCGCTGGAAGATGCGGCGCTCGATCAGGCGATCGTCCCCTATTGCATCTCGCAGGGTAAGGCGGCGGCGGATTGCCGTTCGATCTGGAACGGCGTCCATCAGTTCGCGCTGATCAATCCGGGCCGCGACGTGGCGGTTACGCTGAGCGATCCGCTGCCGGGCGAAGCAAACCCGCGGACCGTGACCTTGTCGGCGGCTTCGCTGCAATATCCGCAGGCACAGCGCACCTATCGCGGCGTCAACTTCACGTTCGAACGTGAATGGGACGGCAAGTGGTCGCTGAACGCGAACTACACCTACTCGAAGAACTACGGGAACATCGAAGGCGGCGTCCGGTCGGACAATGCGCAGTCCGACGCCGGTCTGACGACGGCCTTCGACCTTCCGGTGCTGGTCAACGGCACTTTCGGGTATCTGCCCAACGATCGCCGCCACAATTTCAAGGCATGGGGCTCTTACAAGTTCGCGGACTGGCTGACGCTCAGCTTCAACGGCTCGGTCAGTGCGCCGCGCAAGTTCGGCTGCTACGGTCGTCCGCCAGCGAGCGCCGATTTTGACGCGACGGCGCCGGGCGGTATCACCGGCCTCTACTACACGACCAGTGGTGCCTATTGTAACGTCGCCAACGGTTCGGTCGTTCGTAATCCCAGCGGCTTCACCGTTATCAACGATCCGTTCAATAGGGTGGGTGGTGTCCGACCCAGCACGTTGCAGGTCGTGAACCGTGGGTCGCAGCTGAAGTCGGACTGGCTCGCGCTGCTCAATCTGGATGCGACGATCGCAGTGCCGACCGACGCCTTCAACGGCTTTGTCCGACTGTCGGTGTTCAACGTCTTTAACTCGAGGCCTGTGCTGCGTGTGCAGGAAACGGGCACGACCTCGGCGGGGGCACCGCAGCCTGTCTATTCGCTGCCGACTTCGTACAATGACGGCCGTTCGGCGCGTATCCAGTTCGGCGTGAACTTCTAACCCCAGGGTTTGCTTCGGCGAACCCTGCTCGGGGGCGGTCCTTGACGGGCCGCCCCCTTTTCTTTGGCCGCAGCACGCGATCGGTGTCGCGTGTTTACGGTTGCTGGCGGCTGGCGGATGGTTGAACAGTCGCAACATGAATCGACCGCCGCTTCAACTCAATCCGTCCCTGGACACCGATCGCCTGGCGCGGAACTTTGCGCGGGACGGGCGGGTGCGGATTCCGGCCATCCTGACCGAGGAATGCGCGGTCTGGTGGCATGAGCATCTGCGCCAGCGTGGCGACTGGCGTCAGGTGGTGAACAGTGGCGATCGCCTGTTCGAACTGGATCGCACGACGCGCCAGGGCATGAGCCCGGAGCAACGGCAGGCGTTGGACGATGCCGTCTATGCAGGCGCGCGCCACGGCTTCCAATATCGTTACGAGACCATTCGTACGCCCGATGGTGTGGCCGCGCGGATTGCGAGCGACGATCCCTTGGCGGCCTTTGCCCACTGGATGTCGCAGGAGGCGACGCTCGATATGTTGCGCAAGATAGTAGGCGATGATGCAGTCGCCATGGCCGATGCGCAGGCGACGGCCTATGCTCCTGGAGATTTCCTGACCGGCCATGACGACGGTGTGGCGGGCAAGAACAGGGTGGCGGCCTATGTGCTGGGGATGACGCCGGCATGGCGGTGCGAATGGGGCGGGCTCTTGCTGTTTCACGGCGTGCAGGGCGACGCGGCCGAAGCCTGGGTGCCGCAGTTCAACACGCTCAACATTTTCGCGGTGCCGCAACCGCATAGCGTGTCGGAAGTAACTCGCGCCGCGCCTTATCGCCGTTATGCGATCACCGGCTGGTTGCGGCGCGGGCCGGTTCCGGTCTGAGGGGGCGCGAGGCCGGGATGGTTTCCCGGCCTCGCGCGGACTTAGGCAACCGACAGCGCCAGTTTCCCGTCGCCCTCGTCGACCGTCACGGTCGCGCCGTCCTTGACGTTGCCGCGCAGGATTTCCTCGGCCAGCGGGTCCTGGAGGTGGCGTTGGACCGCGCGGCGCAGGGGGCGTGCGCCATAGACCGGGTCGTAACCCACCCGGCCCAGCCATTCGCGCGCGGCATCGGTCAGGTGCAGGCCGATCTTGCGATCCGCCAGCAGCTTGGCGACGCGGCCGACCTGGATGTCGACGATCGGGCCCATATGGCTCTGGCCCAGCCGGTGGAACAGGATGATCTCGTCCAGCCGGTTGAGGAATTCGGGGCGGAAATGGCCGCGCACGATTTCCATCACCTGCGGCTCGACGCTCTCGACGCTCTGTCCGTCCTCGACCGCCGCCAGATACTGGCTGCCCAGGTTCGAGGTCAGGATGATCAGCGTGTTCGAGAAGTCGACCGTCCGCCCCTGGCCATCGGTCAGGCGGCCATCGTCCAGCACCTGGAGCAGCACGTTGAACACGTCGCCATGCGCCTTCTCCACCTCGTCGAACAGCACGACCTGATAGGGCCGCCTGCGCACCGCCTCGGTCAGCACGCCGCCTTCCTCATAGCCGACATAGCCGGGAGGGGCGCCGATCAGCCGGGCGACGCTGTGCTTCTCCATGAACTCGCTCATGTCGATGCGCACCATGGCGGAAGGGTCGTCGAACAGGAATTCGGCGAGCGCCTTGGTCAGCTCGGTCTTGCCGACGCCCGTCGGCCCGAGGAACAGGAACGAGCCCAGCGGCCGGTTCGGATCCTGTAGCCCGGCGCGCGCGCGGCGGACGGCGGTGGAAACGGCGCGGACCGCATCCTCCTGGCCAATCACGCGCTTGCCGATCACCTCCTCCATGCGGAGCAGCTTCTCGCGCTCGCCCTGGAGCATCCGGTCGACCGGCACGCCGGTCCAGCGGCTGACCACGCCCGCGATATCGTCGGCGGTGACTTCCTCGCGCAGCATCGCGCCCTCGGTCGCGGACTGCGCCTCGGCCAGCTGCTTCTCCAGCTGCGGGATGCGGCCATAAGAGAGCTCGCCCGCTTTCGCGAGGTCACCGCTGCGCTGGGCCTGGTCGAGTTCGATGCGCGCCTGGTCGAGCTGTTCCTTCAGCTTCGCCTCGCCCGCGATCTTGTCCTTCTCGGCCTGCCAGCGCTGGGTCAGCGTGTGAGACTGTTCCTCCAGATTGGCGAGTTCCTCCTCCAGATGGCCGAGCCGGTCGATGCTGGCAGCGTCGCTCTCGCGGCGCAGGCCCTCGCGCTCGATCTTCAGGCGCAGGATGCGGCGGTCGAGCGTCTCGATCTCCTCGGGCTTGGACTCCACCTCCATGCGGATGCGGCTGGCGGCCTCGTCCATCAGGTCGATCGCCTTGTCGGGCAGGAAGCGGTCGGTGATGTAGCGGTTCGACAGCGTCGCCGCCGCCACCAGCGCGCCGTCGGTGATGCGCACGCCGTGATGGAGTTCGTATTTCTCCTTCAGCCCGCGCAGGATCGAGATGGTGTCCTCGACCGTGGGCTCACCGACGAAGACCGGCTGGAACCGCCGCTGGAGTGCGGGGTCCTTCTCGACATATTTGCGATATTCGTCGAGCGTCGTCGCGCCGACGCAGTGAAGCTCACCGCGCGCCAGGGCGGGCTTCAAGAGGTTGGAGGCGTCCATCGCCCCGTCGCCTTTCCCAGCCCCGATCAGCGTGTGCATCTCGTCGATGAACAGGATGATGTCGCCCTCAGCGGCCTTCACCTCGTCGAGCACGCCCTTCAGCCGCTCCTCGAACTCGCCGCGATATTTGGCGCCGGCGATCAGTGCGCCCATGTCGAGCGCCATCAGCTTGCGGTCCTTCAGCGTGTCGGGCACGTCGCCATTGGCGATACGCAGCGCCAGCCCTTCGGCGATGGCGGTCTTACCGACGCCGGGTTCACCGATCAGCGCGGGGTTGTTCTTGGTCCGGCGCGCGAGGATCTGAATCGTGCGGCGGATTTCCTCGTCGCGGCCGATGACGGGATCGAGCTTGCCGTCGCGCGCCACTTGCGTGAGGTCGCGGGCGAACTTCTTGAGCGCATCATAGCGGTCCTCCGCGCCCGCCGTGTCGGCGGTGCGGCCTTGGCGCAACTGTTCGATCGCGCCGTTCAGGGCTTGTGGATTTACCCCGCCCGCCGCCAGCGCCTTGCCTGCGGCCGTGGTGGAGGCGAGCGCCAGCGCCAGCAGCAACCGCTCGACGGTGACGAAGCTGTCGCCCGCCTTCTGCGCAACCTGTTCGGCCTGGTCGAGCACGCGGACCAGGTCATTGTCGAGGCCGGGCGAGCTCTGTGCACCCGAGCCGGAGACGGCCGGAATACGGCTGAGCGCCGCATCGGTCTCGCGCTCGACGCGCTTGGCATCGCCGCCCGCCGCCTGGATCAGGCCGGACGCCATGCCCTGATCGTCCTCGATCAGCGCCTTGAGCAGGTGTTCGGGGGCGATACGCTGATGGCTGTTGCGGATCGCCACGGTCTGCGCGGCTTGCAGAAAGCCTTTCGCGCGGTCGGTGAATTTTTCGAGGTTCATCTGGTCTTCCTGTCGCTTTCCAGGTCAGATGGTGTTGTATTTTGGCAACACAAGGGGTGGGCGGAATTTCCTGTCCGCAACATGGGATGGCCGTTTCGATAACGAAAGGGTCGAAAGACTTTCCTGCTGAAATCCGTGCGTCACGCCGCATTGCGGTCCGCCGCGCGGGCGCTATGCTCGGGCCATACACCTGAGTGGGGAGACTCAAAAAGATGCGTATCAAGTCCGTGGCGCTGACCGGCGCCGCCGCCCTTGCGTTCGTCGTGCCGGGGCAGGCCGTTCTGGCCCAGGCCGCGCCGAAGACCGTGGCCGCCGCCAAGCCCGCGCCCGTCTCGGCGCTCGTGAAGGCGGTCGACATCCCCTATCAGACCTTCACGCTGAAGAACGGCCTGCGCGTCGTCGTCCATACCGACCGCAAGGCGCCCGTGGTCGCGGTCAGCGTGTGGTACGATGTCGGGTCGAAGCATGAGCCCAAGGGCAAGACGGGTTTTGCGCATCTGTTCGAGCATCTGATGTTCAACGGCTCGGAAAACGCACCGGGCGATTTCTTCGCGCCGCTCAAGTCGGTGGGCGCCACCGATTACAACGGCACCACCTATTTCGACCGGACCAATTATTTCGAGACGGTGCCGACCGCCGCGCTCGACCGGGCGCTATTCTTGGAATCGGACCGCATGGGCTATCTGCTCGGCGCGGTGACGCAAGGGGTGCTCGACGAGCAGCGCGGTGTCGTCCAGAACGAAAAGCGCCAGGGCGACAACCAGCCTTACGGCCTGACCCAGTACAAGATCCTGAGCGGCCTGTTCCCCGAGGGGCATCCTTATGCCCATTCGACCATCGGCTCGATGGCCGATCTCGACCAGGCCTCGCTGGAGACGGTGAAGGACTGGTTCCGTAGCCATTATGGCCCGAACAACGCCGTGCTGGTGCTGGCGGGCGACATCGATGTCGCCACCGCCAAGCCGTTGGTCGAGAAATATTTCGGTGCGATCCAGCCGGGTCCGAAGAGCGTGCTGCCGACCGTCACCGTCCCGACGCTGCCCGCGCCCGTCAACGAGGAGATGAAGGACCGCGTCGCCGCCGTCATGATCAGCCGCAACTGGGCGGTGCCGGGGCTGAACGATCCCGAAACCGCCTCGCTGGTCGTGGCCGGTTCGATCCTGGGCGGGCTCGCCTCGTCGCGGCTCGACAATATCCTGGTCAAGCAGGAAAAGCTGGCGGTGCAGGTGTCGGCGGGCGACCGTCCCTTCTCGCAGGTCGGCATGTTCAACATGATGGCGATCGTCCGTCCCGGCGTCGATCCGGCGCTGGTCAACAAGCGGATGGATGAGATCCTCGCCGACTTCCTGAAGAACGGCCCGACCGCCGATGAGGTGCAGCGCGCCGTGACCCGTTTCGTGTCGGGCCGCGTCCAGGGGCTGGAGTCGGTCGGCGGCTTCGGCGGCAAGGCGGTCGCGCTGGCCGAGGGCACGCTCTACTCGAACGATCCCGGCAAATATAAGAAGCAGCTCGAGGGGATCGCCGCGCAGACGCCCGCGACCGTTAAGGCGGCGGCCGACAAGTGGCTGTCGCGCCCGGCCTATACGCTGACCGTCGTGCCGGGCGCGCGGGACGCCTATGAGGAAGCCAAGGTGCCGCCGCGTGCCGATGTGCCCGCCGCCCCGGAACAGGCGCCCCAGGGCACGCGTGGGCCGCTGCCCGATGTGGGGCAGGTCAAGCCGCTGAGCTTCCCCGCCGTCCAGCGCAGCCGCCTGGCCAATGGCATCGAGCTGATCTACGCCCAGCGCACCGCCGTGCCGGTCACGCAGATCGCAACCTCGTTCGATGCCGGTATCGCCGCCGACGTGCCCGGCAAGCTGGGCACGCAGCGTATGGTGCAGGCGATGCTCGACGAGGGCACGACCCATCGCAACACCATCGCCATCGCCGAGGAGCAGGAACGGCTGGGCGCCTCGATCGGGTCGAGCGCGACGAACGACCGCACCGTCGTCGGCCTGGACGTGCCGAGCATCAACCTGGCCCCCGCGCTCGACCTTTATGCCGATATCCTGCGCAACCCGGCCTTCCCCGATCCCGAACTGGCGCGGGTAAAGGCGCAGACGCTGGCGGGCATCAAGCAGGAGCTGACCAGCCCGCAGGGGCTGGCGGGCCGCGTCCTGCCGCCGCTCGTCTATGGACCGACCAGCCCCTATGCCAAGGCGCAAGGGGCGGGCGATCCGGCGGCGGTCGCGGCGATGACCCGCGAGCAGCTGATCGCGTTCCAGCAGGCGTGGCTGCGTCCCGACAAGGCGAAGATCTTCGTCACCTCGGACCGTCCGCTGGCCGAGGTGAAGGCCGCGCTCGACCGGGTGTTCGGCGATTGGAAGGGCACCGGTACGGCGGGCGTGAAGAGCTTCACCGCGGGCCAGCCCTCCGCGCCGAAGATCGTGCTGGTAAACCGGCCCGACAGCCCGCAGTCGATGATCATGGCGGGCGCGCCGACCGCGCTGAAGGGGGTGGACGACCTGCTGCTCCAGAACACGGCGAACGACGCGTTGGGCGGCAGCTTCCTCAGCCGCATCAACACCGATATCCGGGAGAACAAGCACTGGTCCTATGGCGTGCGGGGCGGGTTCCAGACCTCGGAATTCGCAGCGCCCTATATCATGTCGGCACCGGTGCAGGCGGACAAGACCGGCCCGTCGATCGACGCGCTGCGCACCGACGTGGCCGAGTTCCTGACCACCAAGCCGATGGACCGGGTCGAATATGACCGCGCGATCACCGGCGCGATCCGTTCGCTGTCGGGTAATTTCGAAACCTCGGGCGCGGTCCTGTCGGCGATGCAGGCCAACGACCTGTACCGTCGCCCGGACAATTACTATGCGACGATCACCCAGCGTTATCAGGCGATGACCTTGCCGGCGCTGAACAAGTCGATCCAGACGGCGTTGAACCCCAAGAGCTTCGTCTGGGTGGTGGTCGGCGATGCCAAGACGGTCAAGCCGCAGCTCGATACGCTCGGCCTGCCCGTCGAGGTGGTCGAACCGTCGGCGATCGTCGCGACCGCCCCGGCGGCACAATAAGGGAGAGTGAGAATGGCGGATATCGACGGAACCTGGGATTGCATCGTCAAGTCGCCGCTGGGCGACCAGGAAATGACGCTGACGGTCACGACCGAGGGCGATCGCTTCACCGGTTCCGGCGGCGGCCAGATGGGCGCGATGGAGATCGAGGGCGACGTGTCGGGCAATACGATCACGTGGAAGATGTCGATCTCCTCGCCGATGCCGATGACGCTGGACTGCGAAGCGACCGCCGATGGCGACACGCTGACCGGCTCGGTCGGTGCGGGCGCGTTCGGCAGCTTCCCGCTGTCCGGCACGCGCGCGGGGTAATTTCCGCGGGCTGAATTGGGGAAGGGCGGTGCGTCGGAGGACGGGCCGCCCTTTCCATTGGGGGTGGGGCGTGGGCTTCGACTTCGCTCAGGCTGAACGGAATTTGGTATCAAGCCCCATACCCCAACAGCCGTTCAGGCTGAGCGAAGTCGAAGCCCACGCGAAAACCTTCGCGACATAACTGGTTCAATTCCCGTCAAATCCCGTTACGCTGCCCTCAAAGACACACGAGGGACCAGCATGATCGACCGTCGCCATTTCCTAGGCGGAACCGCCGCCATGGCCGTCGCTGCGCAAAGCGAGGCCATCGTTGCGCAAGATACCCCCTCGACCAAACTCACCGCCCTGTTCGACACGCTGGTCCAGGAACAGCTCCGCCGCAGCCCCGAAGCCGCGACCAATCTCGGCCTCGACACCGGCGCGAATGCCGATCTGCGCAGCCGACTTTCCGACCAGTCGCCCGCCGGAATCGCGGCGGCGAAGGCCGCGACGCAGGCCGATCTGACCCGGTTGCAGGCGATAGATCCCGCCGCCCTGTCGCCCGAGGAGCGGATCGACCTGGAATCGATCCTCTATACCCGCCGTTCGGCCCAGGCCGTGCAGGCGTTCGATTTCGGCGGCAGCTCCTACGGCCCCAGCCCCTATGTCGTGTCGCAGCTGTCGGGCGCATACCAGTCGGTCCCCGATTTCCTCGACACCAAGCACAAGATCGCCAGCACGGGCGATGCCGACGCCTATCTGATGCGGATGCGCGCCTTTGCCCGGCAGATCGACGCGCAGACCGACCGAATGCGCCATGATGCGGGGCAAGGCGTGGTGCCGCCCGACTTCATCCTGGACCTCGCGCTCGAACAGATGGGCAAGACGCGCCAGCCCGCCGACCAGGCGCTGGTCGTCCAGTCGCTCGCGCGTCGCACGGCCGAAAAGGGGCTGGGCGATCGTTACGCCGCACAGGCCGGGACGATCTACGACGCCGAAATACTGCCCGCGCTCGACCGCCAGATCGCCTATGCCAAGGCACTCCGGGCGAAGGCCACGCATGACGCGGGCGTCTGGAAACTGCGTGAAGGCGCGGCCTATTATCCCGTGGCGCTGAAGGCCAATACGACGACCAGCTTCTCGCCCGACGAGGTGCACCGCTTCGGCCGCGACCAGGCAGCGATGCTGTCGGCGCGGCTCGATGCGCTGCTCCGGAAACAGGGCTATACCAAGGGCAGTGTCGGGCAGCGCATGGCCGCGCTCTACAAGAATGCCGACCAGCTCTATCCCAATACCGATGAGGGCAAGCGCGCGGCCATCGCCTATTGCAACGCGCGGCTGGACGCGATCCGCACCCGCCTGCCCCAGGTGTTCGAGCGCATCCCGCCCTATGGTTTCGAGGTGCGCCGCGTGCCGCCGCAGACCGAGGCGGGCGCGGCGGCGGCCTTTGCGCAGGCTCCCGCGATCGACGGCTCGCGCCCCGGGCTCGTCTATTTCAACCTGAAGGACAGCGCCGACTGGCCCAAATTCTGCCTGGCGACGACCGTCTATCACGAGGGGCTGCCGGGCCATCAGATGGAGAGCGGCCTTGCGCTGTCGAACACGCGCCTGCCGCTGATCCGCAAGATCAACGGCTTTTCGGGCTATGGCGAGGGCTGGGCCCTCTATGCCGAGCAGCTGGCGGACGAGATCGGCATGTATGATGACGATCCGCTGGGGCAGCTGGGATATCTGAAGTTCCTGCTGTTCCGCGCCAATCGCTGCGTCGTCGATACCGGCCTGCACCATCTGCGCTGGACCCGCGAACAGGCGATCCGCCATTTCGTCGAGGCCGAGGGCGAGGCGGAGGGCTTCGCCACCCGCGAGGTCGAGCGTTACTGCGTCAATCCCGGTCAGGCGGCGAGCTATAAGCTCGGCCATTCGGTGTTCGTCGACATTCGCGATTCCGCCAAGACGCAAAAGGGCGACCGCTTCGACCTGAAGGCGTTCCACACCGCCGTGCTGCGCCATGGCCGCGTACCGCTCGACGTGTTGCGCCGTGTCGGGGAGGAATGGGCCAAGGCTTGACCGCAATCAGCATCGCGGTGATCCTCCTGAGCGGGAGAATATCGCGATGCAGGTCAGGGCTTCGATCGGGCCGGATGGCGGGCGGCGGCGGACGGCCGTCATCGCCACGGCAATGGTTCACGTCGCGTTCTTGGCGCTGTTGCTCTGGGGGGCGCCACGGCCCTCGACGAGTCCGACCGAACGCCCCGCGCTGATCCTGTTCGACCTGCCGCGCCCGCCGGACCCGCCGCCCGTTCCCGTCACGCCGCCGCCGGTCTCCGCCCAACCGGTCAAGCGGGAGAGCGCGGTCCTTCGCCCCACCGCCGGGGGCGGATCACCACGTCCGACAAGGGCGCCGATGGCCGAGCAGGCGGCACCGGCCGCTGCCGCCCCGGCGCGGTTCGATCGGGTCGATCGGCCCGCCCCCGCTGCGGAGTTCAGCACCGACCTGCCGCTGCGCGCCGGGACGGCGGCGTCGGACGGCCGGGGCGTCGGTATTGCCAGTGGACACGGCACCGGCGGCGAAGGGCAGGGAACCGGCAACGGACGCGGTGATGGCGATGGACCGGGGGAGGGGAGGCTTCGCTTCGCGCTGGCCGAGTGGATCGAAAAACCGCCCCAGGAGCTGATCGACGAGGCCTTTCCCGAAAGGGCGAGAAACGGCGGCGTAAGCGGCGTGGCGGTCCTGCTCTGCTTCGTCCCGACGCCCGGCCAACCCAAAAGCTGTTCGATCGCCGCCGAACGGCCAAGAGGAAGCGGTTTCGGTCCGGCGGCGCTGGGACTCTACCGGAAATTCCGCATCCGCCCGGTGATGAAGGGCGATGAAGTCTATCAGGCCCAGGTGCTGGTGCCCGTGACCTTCGATGTCAAAAAACGACCCTAGCGACCGGGCTCACAGCAAGATGACAAGCGATGAATTCACGCCTCCCCTTCAGGGGAGGGGCATGTGTTGGTTCGATGCGATGTGATCACAACCTAGCGCAGCACTCGCGTGATATGCCCCATTTTGCGACCAGGCCGTGATTCGCCCTTGCCGTAAAGGTGCAGATGCGTACCCTTCTCGGTCAGCGCGGACTCCCACGCATCGTCGCCGATCAGGTTTTCCATCTGCACTTGCGCGCCGGTCAGCGACGTATCACCCAGCGGCAGGCCGCAGATCGCGCGGATATGGTTCTCGAACTGCGAGGTTTCGGCGCCCTCGATCGTCCAATGGCCCGAATTGTGGACGCGCGGGGCCATCTCGTTGAAGACGGGGCCGTTCTCGGTCGCGAAGAACTCGCAGGCCAGCACACCGACATAGCCCAGTTCCTCGGCGATGCGGATGGCAAGCGCGGTCGCTTCCTCGGCCTGCGCCGCGATCTCGGCCGGAGCGGGCAGGCTCGAGGTGCGCAGGATCGCGTCGCGGTGGACATTGTGCGGCGGGTCGTAGCGGACCGTCCTGCCGTCCAGCCCACGTGCGATCAGGATCGAGAATTCGTGGCTGAAGTGGATGAATCCTTCCAGCACGGCGGGGCCGCCGATCACCTCGAACGCGGCAGGTGCTTCGCTGATGTCGCGGATCAACACCTGGCCCTTGCCGTCATAGCCGAAGCGCGTGGTCTTCAGGATGGCGGGGCAGCCGATCCGCTCCAGCGCGGCGGTCAGGTCGGCGGCGCAGTTCACTTCGGCCCAGGGGGCAGGGCGCCCGCCGACCTTCTCGACGAAGCTCTTTTCGGCGATCCGGTCCTGCGCGACACGGAGCGCGGCCGGAGCGGGGTGGACGGGCAGCCGTTCGGCCAGCCATTCGACCGGCGTCACGTCGACATTCTCGAATTCGTAGGTCACGACGTCGCAGGCGGCGACGAAATCGGCCAGCACCACCTTGTTGTGATAATCGGCGCGGGTCAGCGAGGACGCGGTCTGCGCCGCGACGCTTTCCTCATCGGGGGCCAGCACATGGGTGCGATAGCCGAGCTGTGCGGCGGCCACCGCCAGCATCCGGCCCAGCTGGCCGCCGCCCAATATCCCGATCGTCGAACCCGGCTTCATTGGCTTACCCTTGCGGATCGTTGGCGACGCTGTCGGTCTGGCGCTGGCGCCACGCCTTCAGGCGCTCGGCGAGGCCCTCGTCGGACAGCGACAGGATCGAGGCGGCGAGCAGGCCCGCATTGATCGCGCCCGCCTTGCCGATGGCCAGCGTGCCGACGGGAATGCCGCCGGGCATCTGGACGATCGAGAGCAGGCTATCCATGCCCTTCAACGCCTTGGACTCGACCGGCACACCCAGCACCGGCAGATGCGTCATCGACGCGGCCATGCCGGGCAAATGCGCGGCACCGCCCGCGCCCGCGATGATGACCTTGATCCCGCGATCGGCGGCGCCGGTGGCGTAATCGTACAGGCGCTGCGGCGTGCGGTGCGCGGAGACGACGCGGGTCTCGTGGTCGACGCCCAGCGCCTCCAGAGTCTCGGCGGCGTGCCGCATGGTTTCCCAGTCCGACGTGGACCCCATGATGATCCCGACCGAAATCATATCCGCTGTTCCGCTCTAGCCCCTTTGGCCCCGTCGCCGGGGAAGCGGGCTGACTAGCGGCACGCGGCGAGGGGGGCAACCATTGCTATGCGTTTCCGTATACTCTCTCGCGCATTTTGGTGCAGGCGTGGCGGCGTGGACTCCGACTTCGCTCAGCCTGAGCGTAGGGTAGAGTTGGGTTCGCGCGGAGACGCGGAGACGCGGAGGTGCCGGTATGGGCGGCCGCGTGGCCCACCCTCTTGAACGGAAGACGACAATGCGCTGCCATTGGGGCGACAGGCTTGCGCCGCAGACCAAATCTCCGCGCCTCCGCGTCTCCGCGCGAATAAGATCTTCGTGTCTTTGCGGCTTCGCGTGAGAAGCAAATGGTTCACGCGAAGCCGCAATGGCGCAAAGTGCTTGGGACGCGGGGCGATCGCACGTCAGATCCCCCGCGTCTCCCGATCGCTTAGCGTTCGGACAGATAATAGCGGTCGGTCGGGGTCAGGTCGTCGGCCAGTTCATAGACGATCGGCTGGGCGGTCGGGATTTCCAGGCCGGTGATCTCGTCGTCCGGGATGTTCGACAGATGCTTGACCAGCGCGCGCAGCGAATTGCCGTGCGCCGAGATCAGCACCCGGTTGCCGTCGCGCAGCGCTGGCGCGATGCGCTCTTCCCAATAGGGCAGGACGCGGGCGATCGTGTCCTTCAAGCTTTCGGTCTGCGGCACGTCGATGCCCTTGTAGCGGATATCGTTCGACACATCGAACTCGCCGCCCGCCTCGGCCGGGGGCGGGGGCACGTCGAAGCTGCGGCGCCAGATCTTCACCTGCTCGTCGCCATGCTTGGCCGCCGTCTCGGCCTTGTCCAGGCCGGTCAGCCCGCCATAATGGCGCTCGTTCAGCCGCCAATGCTTCTCGGTCGGGAGCCAGAGGCGACCCATGGTTTCCAGCGCCAGGTTCAGCGTCTTGATCGCGCGGGTCTGAAGGCTGGTGAAGGTCAGGTCGAAGTCCAAGCCCTTCTCCGCCATCATCGCGCCCGCCGCGCGCGCCTCGGCGGCACCCTGCGCCGTCACGTCGACGTCCCACCATCCGGTGAAGCGGTTCTCCAGGTTCCAGGCGGACTGGCCGTGGCGGATCAGGACGAGCTGGGGCATGGAAACTCCTTATATGTGATACTGCCCGCATAGAGCCGCGGGCACGCGGGGTCGAGGTTAGCCGCGAAAGCGGGGTTGCGTCGAAGCGGGATTGGCCTTCAGTACGCGGCCCATGCGGGTCGGTCGGTCGAGCAATTCGCCGCCGCAATCGGGGCAGGTCTCGTCCAGCTCGTCGGCGCATTCGGCGCAATAGGTGGATTCGAGCGAGCAGATGAACGCGCCGCCCTGGCTCGGGGGCAGGTCCGCGCCGCAACGCTCGCAATCGGGACGCATCTCCAGCATCAGGCGGCCACCTCGCGCACCACGTCGCAGATGCGGTCGACAAGGGTCTCAACCTGACGCTTGTCCTCGCCCTCGGCCATCACGCGGATGACGGGCTCGGTGCCCGACGGGCGGATGACGAGGCGACCGCGCCCAGCCAGCTCGGCCTCGGCGGCGGCGATGACGCCCTGGACCTTTTCATGCTCCAGCGGCTTGCCGCCCGCGAAGCGGACATTCTTGAGCAACTGCGGCAGCGGATCGAAGCGGTGCAGCACCTCGCTGGCGGGCGCGCCCGCGCGCTTGAGTTCGGCCAGCACCTGGAGCGCGGCGACCAGACCGTCGCCGGTGCGGGCATAGTCGGACAGGATGATATGCCCCGACTGCTCGCCGCCGACATTATAGCCGCGCGTGCGCATCGCCTCCAGCACATGGCGGTCGCCGACCTTGGTGCGGATCAGGCCCAGACCCTGTGCGGCCAGATGCCGCTCCAGACCCAGGTTGGACATGACGGTCGCGACCAGGCCGCCGCCCGCCAGTCGCCCTTCGCGGGCATAGCTGGTCGCGATCATCGCCATCAGCTGGTCGCCATCGACCACCGCGCCGGTCTCGTCGACGATGATCAGCCGGTCGGCGTCGCCGTCCAGCGCGATGCCGATATCCGCCCCGCTGGCCACCACCGTTTCGGCCAGCGTCTGCGGCGCGGTCGAGCCGACGCCGTCATTGATGTTGGTCCCGTTGGGGGTCACGCCGATCGCGACCACGTCCGCGCCCAGTTCCCACAGCGCGGCGGGCGCGACCTTGTAGGCGGCGCCATTGGCGCAGTCGATCACGACACGCAGGCCGTCCAGGCGCAGCGCCTGCGGGAAGGTGGACTTGGCGAAGTGGATATAGCGCCCGGCGGCGTCGTCGACCCGGCGCGCGCGGCCGATCTTGCCCGAGGGCACCAGCGGCACATTCTGCTCGATCAGGTCCTCGATCGACTCCTCCGCCTCGTCGGACAGCTTGTAACCGTCGGGGCCGAACAGCTTGATGCCGTTGTCGGCGAAAGGGTTATGGCTGGCTGAGATCATCACGCCGATATCGGCGCGCATCGAATGGGTCAGCATCGCGACCGCGGGCGTGGGCAGCGGCCCGAGCATGACGACGTCCATGCCGACGCTGGTAAAGCCTGCGACCAGCGCCGATTCGAGCATATAGCCCGACAGGCGGGTGTCCTTGCCGATGACGACGCGGTGGCGGTGGTCGCCGCGCTGGAAATAGGCACCGGCGGCCATGCCGGCCTTCATCGCCATCTCGGCCGTCATGACCGCGCCATTGGTCGCGCCGCGAATGCCATCAGTGCCGAAATATTTTCTTGCCATGCGGCCAAGTCCCTGCCGGATTAAGAGGATGTGGAACAATCGGGTTGCGCGCATCCTTTAGCGCGACCTTGGCCAAAGCTCCAAATAGGCGAGAACCATCCATGTCGCGCGCGACCCTGATCCTTCTTTGCCTTGCCGCCGGTCTGCTGATCGGCGTCGGGGCGGCGACGCTCGCCCCCTCGATGGCGGCGGGCGCGGTGTTCGTCGCGCGGCCGGTCGGCACCTTGTGGCTGAACGGGTTGCAGATGACGGTCATCCCGCTGGTCGTCACGCTGTTGATCACCGGCGTCGCCTCGACCGCGCAGGCGGCACAGGCGGGGCGGATCGCGGGGCGGGCGATCATGACCTTTCTGGTGCTCGTCACACTCACCGCGACGATGGCGGCGCTGGTCACGCCCGCCCTGCTGCACCTGTTGCCCATCCCGCGCGAGGCGGCCGCCGCGCTGAAGGCGGCGCTGGGCCATGCCGAACCGGTCGCGCCGCCGCCGCCGATCGCCGAGTTCGTCACCGGCATCGTGCCGACCAACATCTTTGCCGCCGCCACGAACAATGCGCTCTTGTCGCTGATCCTGTTTACCCTGGCCTTCGCCTTTGCGATCACGCGGATCGAGGGGGAGGGGCGGGCGATGCTGCTGCAATTCTTCACGGCGATCCGCGACGCGATGCTGGTCCTGATCGGATGGGTGTTGTGGCTGGCACCTCTGGGCGTCTTCGCGCTGGCTTTCGTCGTGGGCGCGACGGCGGGGGGCGGGGCGTTCGGGGCGCTGGCACATTACATCACGATCATCGCCAGTATCGGCGTCATCGTGATGCTGATGGCGTACGGCGTGGCGCTGCTGGCGGCGCGGGTGCCGCTGTCGCGCTTCGCCCGCGCGCTGGCCCCGGCCCAGGCGGTCGCCATCTCGACCCAGAGCTCGCTCGCCAGCCTGCCCGCGATGATCGAGGGGACGAAGACGCTACGCATCGCGCCAGCGACCGCAGGCCTTGTCCTGCCGATGGCGGTGGCGATGTTCCGGGGGACGCAGCCCGCGATGAACGTCGCGGTGGCGCTCTATATCGCCGACTGGTTCGGCATCGTGCCCGGCATGGCCTCGGTCGCGGCCGCCGTGGTGGTCGCGATCCTGTGCTCGCTGGGCTCGGCCAGCCTGCCGTCGCAAATCACCTTCTTCGCCTCGATCGCGCCGGTGTGCGTCGCGCTGGGGGTGCCCGCCGCGCCCTTGGGGCTGCTGATCGCGGTGGAGACGATTCCCGACATCTTCCGGACACTGGGCAATGTCAGCATGGACCTTGCCGCCACCGCGACCGTTTCCCGGGGCAGCCGCACCATCGACGAGGACGTCTCATGAAGTATCGCACGCTCGGCCCCGATTTCGAGGTTTCCGCGCTCGGCCTCGGCTGCATGCCGATGGCCGGTGTCGGCCGGAACATGTATGGCGAGGCGAACGAGGCGGAGAGCATCGCCACCATCCACCGCGCGATCGAACTGGGCGTGACCCTGTTCGACACCGCCGAAATCTATGGCCCGCTGGTCAATGAGGAACTGGTCGGCCGGGCCATTCGCGGCAAGCGCGATGCGGTGGTGATCGCGACCAAATTCGGCTTTCGCTATGACGAGAACGGCATGACCGGCGTGGACTCGACCCCCGCAAACGTCCAGCGGGCGTGCGAGGGGTCGCTCAAGCGGTTGGGCGTCGAGACGATCGACCTGTTCTACCAGCACCGCGTCGACCCCAATGTCCCGATCGAGGAGACGGTCGGCGCCATGGGCCGCCTGGTCGAGCAGGGCAAGGTGCGGCGCCTGGGCCTGTCGGAGGCGAGCGCCGAGACGATCCGCCGCGCCGCTGCTGTCCACCCGATCGCGGCGGTCCAGTCGGAATATTCGCTGTGGGAGCGCGATGTCGAAGCGGACATCCTGCCCGTGGTACGCGAACTGGGCATCGGCTTCGTGCCGTACAGCCCGCTGGGGCGCGGGTTCCTGACCGGGCAGATTACCCGGCGCGAGGACCTGCCCGAGGGGGATTATCGCCTGGGCGATCCCCGTTATTCGGAGGAGAATTTCGATCGCAACCTTCAGGTCGTCGAGGTGGTGAAGCAGATCGCTGCCGTGCATGACGCCAGTGCGGCGCAGGTGGCGCTGGCATGGCTGCTGGCGCAGGGCGACGATATCGTGCCGATCCCCGGCTCCAAGCGACGCGCGACGCTGGAGGATTCGATGAAGGCGGCGGAAGTGACTCTGACGGCGGAGGACTTGGCGAAGCTGGACGAAGCCTCGCCGCGTGGTGGGACGGCGGGGCCGCGTTATGGCGAGCGCGCAATGGCGATGACGCGGCTGTAAGCGCGTCCCCAATCCCCGTTCAGGCTGAGCGAAGTCGAAGCTCACGCAACGGATTTCCCGCGAGTGGCATCCCGTGCACTTCGACTTCGCTCAGTGCGAACGGAGACAGGGTGTTTCGCGCGGAGACGCGGAGGCGCGGAGGGAGCGTATCCAGCCGCTAGGCTGGCCTGACATAACAACGGTGCGGCAAAGCGGAACGCCGAACTGCGCAAGTGCGCCGAAGCGCATCCGAACCTCTCTGCGCCTCCGCGCCTTCGCGTCTCCGCGAGATCGAATCCCATCCGTGCAAAGTCACGCGGATAGGGTTGGGCGTGGGCTTCCACTTCGCTCAGCCTGAACGGAGGTGGGGATGGGCGGTCAGGCACGTGGCCCAACCGCCCTGGCCCATCAATGCGGCTTCTGCTCCAGCCGCGTATCGATGCCCGCCGCCGCCGGTTCGGCCAATTCCTTGTCCCCGGCCAGCGCGGCTTCGGCCTTCAGCAGGTCGAGGTGCATCAGCTTGGCGATGAAGGGCGATACGACCAGCACGACCACGCCGATGCCGATCGAGAACCAGCCGATCCGGGTATAGACGTCGAGCACCTTTTCCGGCCCCGCGCCCTCGCCGCCGGTCGCCTGGGCGATGAGCCCTGCGATGAAGTTGCCCGCCGCCGTCGCCAGGAACCAGGTGCCCATCATGAGGCCCGTCATGCTGGGCAGCGACAGCCGCGTCATCGCCGCCAGACCGACGGGCGAGAAGCACAGCTCGGCCATCGTATGGATCAGATAGACCAGGATGACGAAGATCACCGGCGTCGGGGCCCCCGCATAGGCCGCCGCACCCGCCACCAGCACCATGAAGCCTGCGCCCACACCGACCAGACCGATACCGAACTTGAACGGCGCGCTGGGTTCCCACCCGCGCTTGCCCAGGATCGTCCACAGCGCGGCGAACAGGGGGGCCAGCAGGATGATGAAGATCGAGTTGACCGACTGGAAGGCCGAGGCGGGAATGGTCCAGCCCAGCAGCGTCCGGTCGACCGAGCGATCGGTATAGAGGTTCAGCGACGACCCGGCCTGCTCGAACAACGCCCAGAAGAGCGGGCACAGCGCGATCAGGAACAGCGCGGCGAAGATGCGGTCGCGATCGACCTTGGGCAGCTGGAACACCGCGCGCCACAGGATGAAGAGCACCGTGGCGGCCGCGAATACGACCAGCAGCGTGCCAACCGCATCCTGATGCTGGATCAGCTGCCATACCGCCAGCGTGGCGACGATCGAACCCAGATAGATCAGCCATTCGCGCGACAGGCCCGCCACGACGGGCGCCCGCAATACGGGCAGTGAGGGCGCTTCGCCCGCGCCGTGCAGTTCGCGCTTCAGGGTGATGAAGGCGATCAGGCCGAGCAGCATGCCCACGCCCGCCGCGCCGAAGCCATAGGACCAGCCTACCGTCTCGCCCAGCACGCCGCACACGATCGGGCCCAGTGCGCCGCCCGCATTGATGCCCATGTAGAAGATCGAGAAGGCAGGGTCGCGGCGCATGTCGTCGCGCGCATAGAGCTGTCCCACCAGCACCGAGATATTGGCCTTAAGGAAACCGGTACCGATCACGATCGAGGCGAGGGCGAGGTAGAAGCCCTCCAGATAGGCCCCCGTCGCACCTTGCGGCCCCTCCATGACCGCGATCAATATATGGCCAAAGGCGATGAACAGCCCGCCCGCCAGCACCGCGCGTCTGGCCCCCAGATAGCGGTCGGCCAGATAGCCGCCGATCACCGGCGTCACATAGACCAGCGAGGTATAGGCGGCGTAGATGCCGAACGCCGGTTCGTCGGTGAACAGGAAATGCTTGGTCAGGTAGAAGACCAGGATGGCGCGCATTCCGTAATAGGAAAAACGCTCCCACATCTCGGTGAAGAACAATAGGAACAAGCCTCGGGGATGCCCCAGAACCGTCTTGCCGCGCGCGGCGGCTTCATACGCACTCGCCATACTGGCGTTCACTCCATCGGGATCGCCCCCGGTGCGACCAGGGGCGCACGCGGGGGCGTAATGGTTCGGTAACCTAACGCCAAAGCCGCGACTGTAAATATCATGCGCGACGACGTAAGGATCGAAGCCATGACCGACATGGCATTCAACGACCGCTCGACCCCGCTTTTGCTGCTGACGACCCGCCGTTCGGGTAAGCCGCGCGACCTGATCGCCCCCGGCCCCCGTCCGGACGAACTGGCGCAGATCCTGAGCATCGCGGCGCGCACGCCCGATCATGGCAAGCTGGCCCCGTGGCGCTTCGTGATCGTGCCTGGGCAAGCGCGCGCGAGGCTGGCCGAGGTCATCACCACCGCCTATCGCGCCGAACGGCCGCAGGCGGGCGCGACCGAGATCGCCGCACTGGAGCAGTTCGCGCACCAGGCCCCCGATCTGGTCGTCGTCCTGTCGTCGCCCCGCACCGACAGCCATATCCCGCTGTGGGAACAGGAATTGTCGGCGGGCGCGGCGTGCATGAACCTGCTTCATGCCGTCCATGCCATGGGCTATGCCGGGGGCTGGCTGACCGGCTGGCCCGCCTTTTCGGATGCGGTGCGCGATGCGTTCGGCGCCGCGCCCGAGCGGATCGTCGGCTTCGTCTTCATCGGCACGCCCAGCCGTCCGCTCGACGAGCGGCCGCGCCCCGACATGGGCCGGATCGTCTCGACCTGGGCGGGATGAAGCGAGCGTCCCGCACGGCGGTCTTGCAAACGTTATCGCGATAGCGGCTCGACATCGCGTTGCGCATGCTGTATTAACTCGGCATGACAGCTCTTAGCGGTGACGACAGCCCGGTTTACATCCGCCTGCGCGGGACGATCGCGGCGGGCATTCTCAACGGCACCTATCGCACGGGGGACCAGCTTCCCTCGGTGCGGGCACTGGCCGCCGAACAGGGTGCGAACCCGCTGACCGTCGCCAAGGCCTATCAGAGCTTTCAGGACGACGGCTATGTCGAGGTGCGGCGCGGGGTCGGCATGTTCGTGATGCCGGGCGCGGCCGACCGGTTGCGAAGCGCGGAGCGGCAGAGCTTCCTGTCGGTGCAATGGCCGCGCATCCGCGACCATATCGAACTGCTGGGCCTCGACCCCGCCGATCTGCTCAACGCCGAGCGCGTCTGACCTTCGGGCGGCGACCCCAGGCGATCAACCCGGTCGCCCCGACCCAGGCCGCAAGCAACCCCGTCAGCGCGGCGAGCGGCCACCAGATCCATGGCATCCCCTGTCCGCCATGCCATCGGCGGACCCAGGACAGCATGACCGGCCCGGCATAAGCGGGCGCGGCCAGGGCCTTGGCGCTATCGTCGGCGACCTTGACGACGCTCGGTTCGCCACCCTCGAAATGCAGGATCCAGTCGGGCGAACGCTCGGTCGGCCAGTCGATCGTGCGCAGCGTGCCGTGCGTCCATCCCTTCGCGCTGGCAACGACACGGTCGACGGGTAGGGCCGCACGGGTAACGGGCGGCGCGGCGGGGGTGGTGGTCATGCTGGGTGCCGGGACGATTGCCAGCCCGGTTGCGGTCAGCGCCAATACCGGGATCGCCGACCACAGCCCGACGCGACGGTGCATGATCGTCCACCGCGATTCGTGGCGGGGACGCTTGGCGGATGTTTTCGGTCGCTCGCGGGTCGCCTGCGCCCAAAGCCCGGTCAGGCTGGCGAGCACCAGCCCGATACCGCCCAGACCGACGATCCATCGGCCCCGGCCCGACAGGAACAGCCCGTCATGCACCCGCCGTGCGGCACCGATGACGCCGCCATCCTTCCAGCCGCTCGCCAGCACCTGTCCGGTCGGCGGGTCGAGAAACAGCAGCCGCTGCGCCCGGTCGTCGGTCCGGTTGCCAGTTCGTTTGAGCGTGACGATGACGGGCGACGAACCCTGTTCCAGCGACAGCGCCGCGATCCGCTCACCGGGGCGCAGGCGGCGATGCGCGGCGTCGCTATAGAGGGAGGCGGCCTGCCGCTGTTCGCCGCTGATCCGGAAGCGGGCGGGGTTGGCGATCCGCTCCAGCATCGGCGAGGCCGCCAGGATCGCGCCGGAGATCGCCAGGACGATCGCGATCAGCCCGATCCCCAGCCCCAGCCAGCGATGGACCTGCAATGCCGTATCGCGAAGGGAAATTCCGGCCACACAAACCCCGAAACAGACGGCGCGCCCTGCCGGAGGCGAAGGGCGGCGTCAATCGGGGGCGTTCTATAGCGGCCTCATTCCCCACCCCCCGTTCAGGCTGAGCGAAGTCGAAGCCCATGCCCCCGCCCTCGCCTCAATCACAAAGGCCATCCCTTGGCCTTCGACTTCGCTCAGGCTGAACGGAGGTGGGGAAGGCGTAGCTGCCTTAAGAAAGGAATCACCGCCGCAGGAACAACCAGGACCGGATCGCACTGGCCAAATTCGGCGGGTCTTCCACCACGATCCGCAGCGCATCGATCTCCGCGACCAGAGCCGACAGCGGCAGGGCGTGCGCCAGCGCCGCCTCTTCGAGCGCGGTCCAGAAGACCGGCTCCAGACTGATCGAGGTCTGGTGCCCGGCGATGGTGATCGAGCGTTTGACCGGACCGACGAATCCTTCCGCCGGGGCCGCGATCCGGCTCATTCGGTGTCGAACAGGCTGGCCAGCTGCTCGATGATCGTGCCGCCCAGCTGCTCGGCATCCATGATCGTCACCGCGCGCGCATAATAGCGGGTCACGTCATGGCCGATGCCGATCGCGATCAGCTCGACCGGGCTCTTGCTTTCGATCCAGCCGATCACCTGGCGCAGATGGCGTTCCAGATAGCTGCCCGAATTGACCGACAGGGTGGAGTCGTCGACCGGCGCACCGTCGGAGATGACCATCAGGATGCGCCGCTCCTCGGGCCGCGCGATCAAGCGGCTATGCGCCCACATCAGCGCTTCGCCGTCGATATTCTCCTTGAGCAGCCCTTCGCGCATCATCAGGCCGAGATTGTTGCGCGCGCGCCGCCACGGCTCGTCGGCCTGTTTGTAGACGATGTGGCGGATGTCGTTCAGCCGTCCCGGCTGCGGCGGGCGACCGGCCGCCAGCCAGGTCTCGCGGCTCTGCCCGCCCTTCCACGCACGGGTGGTGAAGCCGAGAATCTCGGTCTTCACCCCGCACCGCTCCAGCGTGCGCGCGAGGATGTCGGCGGAGATGGCGGCGATGCCGATCGGCCGCCCACGCATCGACCCCGAATTGTCGATCAGGAGGGTGACGACCGTATCGCGGAAATCGGTGTCGCGCTCGATCTTGTAGGACAGCGACTGGCCGGGATTGACCACGACGCGGGCGAGCCGCGCGGCGTCGAGAATGCCCTCTTCCTGGTCGAAATCCCAGGACCGCGACTGTTGCGCCATCAACCGGCGTTGCAGTCGGTTGGCGAGCTTGGACACCGCCGATTGCAGATGCGCCAGCTGCTGGTCGAGATAGCCGCGAAGCCGCGCCAGT
This sequence comes from Sphingomonas yabuuchiae, assembly GCF_014199595.1. Taxonomy (GTDB): domain Bacteria; phylum Pseudomonadota; class Alphaproteobacteria; order Sphingomonadales; family Sphingomonadaceae; genus Sphingomonas; species Sphingomonas yabuuchiae. The sequence goes on from NZ_JACHNX010000001.1 coordinate 187,497, forward strand.
TCGTCGGCGTCGCACAGCTCGCCCGCCGCGATCACCTCGTCATATTGGGTGGTCCAGGGCTTGTAGTCGAATTGCGACGCCAGATCGTTGAGCGGGCGGTTGGGGCGGGTCGGCTGGCTGCCTTCGTCGCCATCCTCGCCGGGTTCGCCGTCGAGATCGTCGAGCGAGTCCTGGCTCTGCTCCTGCGATTCGCCGTCCTCGCTGTCCGAGTCGCGCTTCTCGGCGCGGGCCTCGACCTCGCCTTCGCCCTGGCCCTGTTCGTCGTTATCCTCTTCGCTCTCGTCCTGCTGCTGTTCGTCCTCGCCTTCCTGATCGTCGCCGCCTTCATCGGCCTGATCGGGTTCGGCAGGCGGTTCGGCGAGTTCGAGATCGGCGAGCATCTTGGCGGTCAGCGACTGGAACGCCTTCTGGTCGTCCATCGCGCCCGCCAGCGCGTCGAGGTTGGTCGCCCCCTCCAGCCAGTCGCGGACCAGCGCCAGGGCGGGTGCGGTTTCGGCAGGCGAAGGCCGTCCGGTCATCCGTTCCCGCAGGATGAGCCCCAGCGCGGTCGACAAGGGCACCTCGTCGCGGTTGCGCGCACGGGTCAGCGGGTCGGAGCGCAACCGTACGTCCAGCGCATGGGCGAGATTGTCGCCGATCCCCGCATAGCCCCGCGCGCCCAGCGCCTCGATCCGCGCCGTCTCGACCGCGTCATAGACCGCGCGCGCCACCGCCTCGACCGGGGCGGCCCTGGCGTGGAGCGCGGTGTCGTGCAGCTTCAGCCGCAACGCGAAGGCATCGGCGAATCCGCGCGCCTCGGCCACCTGTTCGGCGGGCAGGGCGCGGCCGGGCATGGGCACGCGGATATGCTTGCCCGAGGAGGTCGGCGCATCGGCGGTGAAGGCGAGCTCGACCTCCGGCTCCTGCGCGATGGTGCGCGCCGTGCCGCCGAGGACCGCCTTGAACCGGTCGAGAGGGGTTTCGTTGCCCAAGGGGATCAGGCCCGGCCGACGACGCTTTCGGGCAGGTCCTTGCCGAAGACGCGCTGATAATATTCCGCCACCAGCGCGCGCTCATTCTCGTCGCACTTGTTGAGGAAGGACAGGCGGAAGGCAAAGCCCGGATCGCCGAAGATCAGCGTGTTCTGCGCCCAGGTGATGACCGTGCGCGGGCTCATCACGGTCGAGATGTCGCCGTTGACGAAGCCCTTGCGGGTCATGTCGGCGACGCGGACCATGTTCTCGACCAGCTGCTTGCCGTCGGGCTTGTCATATTCGCCCGACTTGGCGAGCACGATCTGCGCCTCGGTGACGGCGGGCAGATAGTTGAGCGTGACCACGATGTTCCAGCGGTCCATCTGGCCCTGGTTGATCTGCTGCGTGCCGTGATACAGGCCGCTGGTGTCGCCCAGACCCACCGTGTTGGCGGTGGCGAACAGGCGGAACCACTTGTTCGGGCGGATCACGCGGTTCTGGTCGAGCAGGGTCAGCTTGCCCTCCGTCTCCAGCACGCGCTGAATCACGAACATCACGTCGGGGCGGCCCGCATCATATTCGTCGAAGACGAGCGCGGTCGGCGTCTGGAGCGCCCAGGGGAGCAGGCCCTCGCGGAATTCGGTCACCTGCTGCCCGTCCTTCAGGACGATGGCGTCACGGCCGATCAGGTCGATACGGCTGATATGCGCGTCTAGGTTGATGCGGATGCACGGCCAGTTGAGGCGGGCGGCGACCTGTTCGATATGGCTCGATTTGCCGGTGCCGTGATAGCCCTGGACCATCACGCGGCGGTTGTGCGCGAAACCCGCCAGGATCGCCAGCGTGGTGTCGGGATCGAACACATAGGCGGGATCGAGATCGGGGACGCGCTCGTCCGACACCGAAAAGGCCGGAACCTCCATGTCGGTGTCGATGCCGAACAGGTCGCGCACCGACACCATCTTGTCGGGTGCATCGAGAATCGTCGTATCGCGGCTGTCGGGAAGCGTATTCGGGATGTTGGTCATCAGGCCCTCGTCTCGTCGCTCAACGCCTTAAGCCAAGCGCGGCTCCCTACTCAATGGCGGTGATCGCACGAAACGGGTCTTCCGGCGATTGCGGGGCGATGGCTTCGGGGTCATCCTCGGGCTCTTGGCGTGCGAGTCGCGTCACGGGGCAAGCATTTGATCTGTCGGGTAAAAGGGCGGGGCGATCATGGCGAATTTCATCTGGTACGAATTGCTGACCGACGACATCGCGGCGGCGCAGGATTTCTATACCCATGTCGTCGGCTGGCAGATCGGCGACAGCGGTATTGCCGGAATCGATTATCGCATCTTCGCGACGCCCGAAGGCGAGGCGATCGGCGGGCTGATGCAGCGGCCCGATGGTTCGCCGGGCGGTCCGGTCTGGTTCGGATATCTGCCGGTGGTCGATGTTGACGAATCGCTGGGGGCCATCATCGAGGATGGCGGGCAGGTGCTGATGCCCGCCTGGACGATGGACGGGGTGGGGCGCATGGCGCTGGTCACCGATACCCTGGGCGCACCCTTCTACATCATGGCGCCGGAAGCGGCGCAGCCGTCGCGTTCCTTTGTCGAGCATGGCACCGGCCCGGCGACCGGCCATGTCGTCTGGAACGAGCGGATCGCGAGCGACCCCGAGCGGGCGCTGGCCTTTTTCGGACGGCATTTCGGCTGGAGCCATCAGGGCGGGATGCCGATGGGCGAGCTGGGGGAGTATCGCTTCCTGGCCGATGGACCTGTCGTGCTGGGCGCGCTGATGGGCTGCCCGCCGGGGGGTGAGCCGGGCTGGCATTTCTATGTCGCGGTGGACGATATCGATGCGGCGGCGGCGCGGGTGGTCGAGCGGGGCGGTACGATCGAGTTCGGACCGATGGAGATTCCGGGCGGGGACTATTCGCTGTCCGCCCGCGACCCGCAGGGCGCGCGATTCGGACTGGTCGGGCCGCGGAAGTAATGATCCTCCCCTTGCAGGGGAGGAATTAGGGGTCACGCGAATGCGGGCGCCTGGCGGAGTTGCTGATAGGCCGCGATCACCTTTTGCAGCCGCGCCTCATGGGCACGATCCCCGCCATTGCGGTCGGGATGATAGCGCCGCACCAGCTCGCTATATCGCCGCCGGAGCGCCCCACGATCGGCATTCGCCTCCAGCCCCAGCACCTTCAGGCTTTCACGATCCTGCCCCGACAGGGGCTTGCCGTCCGATCGCTCGGGCGCGGCCTCGCGGCGATAGCGCGCGGCGATGGCGTCCAGTGGATCGGAGAAATCGGCCCAGCGCGGTCCCGGATCGGTGCCGTTCTGCGCAAAGGCACGGGTCTCGCGCTCCCAGCCCGCATAGGGGCGCTGGGCGCGGTGGATCTCGTCCGCGCTCATGCCGTCGAAGAAATTGTAGCGGCTGTTGAAGGCGCGGACATGTTCCAGGCAGAACCAGCGGAACTGGCCCGGCCCGTCGCCGCTGCGCGTGCCCTCGGCCGGCGGCGCACGGAACTCGCCCGCTTCGGTGCAGCCCGCATGGTCGCACACACGGTCGCTATTCTCGACGCGGCCGTGAAACCGTGCGCCCGTTTTTTCCCTTGGGGGTTTGTCCTTGGGGGTATCGCTGCTCGACCGACGCGCCACGGCTATCCGCTTGTCCTGAAAAACCGTCTATATAGGGGCCATGACCGATATCACCACCGCCCCAATCACAGACCAGATCACCGCCCGCCTGACCCAGGCGCTGTCGCCTGCCCATCTGGAAGTCATCAACGAAAGCGCGATGCATCGCGGCCATCTGGGCGATGACGGCACCGGCGAGAGCCATTTCCGCGTCATCGTCGTCGCGCCCGCTTTCGCAGGCCAGTCGCGCGTCGCCCGCCAGCGCATGGTGAACCACGCGCTCGCCGATCTGTTGTCGGAGCGTATCCATGCGCTGGCGATCAGCGCGAAGGCGCCCGGAGAATAATCCCATGCCCTATGACCTGTGGTACTGGCCCGGCCTGCCGGGACGCGGCGAGTTCGTCCGGCTGGTGCTGGAGGCCGCAGGTCTGCCCTATCGCGACCGGGGCGTGGAGGAGGGGGCCGAGGCGCTGCTCGCCGACATGCGCAAGGGGAGCCGCTTGCCCTTCGCTCCGCCATATTTGCGCACCGGGGGACGGGCGATCGCGCAGGTCGCCAATATCCTCCACTGGCTGACCGAGCGGCACGATCTGGCACCGGTGAGCGACCGCGTCTGGCTGAACCAGCTGCAACTGACGATCAGCGACATGGTGGCCGAGGTGCATAATGTGCATCATCCGGTCGCGACCGGCGCCTATTATCACGAACAGAAGCCCGAAGCCGCCCGCGCCGCCGCGCAGTTCCGCCAGGAACGCCTCCCCAAATTTCTTGGCTATTTCGAGGATGCGCTGGGTGACGGCGAGTGGATGGCGGGCGGGCGCTGGTCGCCGGTCGATACCTCGCTGTTCCAGTTGATCGCGGGTCTGCGCTACATGTTCCCCAGGCGCATGGCGTCGGTCGAGGGCGACTATCCCGCGCTCATCGCCCTGTACGACCGTGTAAAGGCCGTGCCCGGCATTGCCGCCTATCTGGACAGCGACCGGCGACAGGCGTTCAATGAGGATGGAATTTTCCGCCATTATCTGGAGCTTGACGCCGAATGACCCGCATACCCCGTCCCGCCGCGCGCATCCTGTTGGTGGATGGGGCGGGCCGGACCCTGATGTTCCGCTTCACTCCCGGCGATCGCCCGCCCTTCTGGTGCACGCCGGGCGGCGCGGTCGATCCGGGGGAAAACTATGAACAGGCCGCGCGCCGCGAGTTGCTGGAGGAAACCGGCCTCGACCGCGATTGCGGGCCTCAGGTCGCACGGCGGCAGGTCGAGTTCCTGACCATCGAGGGTGTCGAGGTCGAGGCCGACGAACGCTATTTCCGCGTCGACATCGACGCGCATGAGGTGACGGGGGCGGGTCACACCGCGCTGGAGCAGCGGGTCATGCAGAGCTGGCGCTGGTTCAGCCGTGAAGAGCTGGCCGCCCATACCGAACCCTATTTCCCGACCGACCTGATCGCGCTGCTCGACGCCACGGAGCCGGCCCCCACGGAGCAAAGCCATGTTTGACGATTTCCTGCTGCGCACCCTGCAACCCTCCAGCCACGATCTGGGCGGGTTCAAGGTCCACCGGACGCTGCCCAACAAGGAGCGGACGATGGTCGGCCCCTTCATCTTCTTCGACCAGATGGGCCCGGCGCAGTTGCAACCCGGCTCCGGCATCGACGTGCGGCCGCATCCGCATATCAACCTGGCGACCGTCACCTATCTGTTCGACGGCGCGATCGGCCACCGCGATTCGCTGGGCAGCGATCTGGTGATCGAGCCGGGTGCGGTCAATCTGATGACCGCAGGCCATGGCATCGTCCATTCCGAACGCTCGCCGGGCGAGATGCGGCCGCAGGGCCCGGTGCTGTCGGGCATCCAGACCTGGCTTGCGCTGCCCGAAGCGCAGGAGGAGATCGATCCCTGTTTCGAGCATGTCCCGGCCGAGGCGCTGCCCGAAATCCAGGGGCAGGGTGCCACCGCGCGGGTCATCATGGGCGAGCTGTGGGGACAACGGGCACCGACGACGACCTATGCGGGTACCATCTATGCCGACATCGCGCTGGAACCGGGCGGCAGCATTCCCATAGACCCCTCGGCGGAGGAGCGCGCCGTGTACTGCGCGCTGGGCGAGGCCAGCCTGGAGGGGATGCCGCTGGAACCGCAGCGTCTCTACATCCTGAAGCCGGGGATCGCCGCGACCTTGCGGTCCGAATCGGGTGGGCGGGTGATGCTGTGCGGCGGCGATGCGTTCACGACGCCGCGCCATGTCTGGTGGAATTTCGTGTCCTCGCGCCGCGAGCGGATCGAGGAGGCGAAGCGGGCCTGGCGCGCGCGGGAGTTTCCGACCGTGCCGGGCGACGATGCCGAGCGCATCGAAATCCCGGAGATTCCGAAGACCGTCAGTTATCCGTGATTCGAACGCTTCACCCGGCAGGGCGGAAGCTCCAAACTGCGCATATCGGGAACCGATCGGTCTTTGGGACAATATGTCCACCATGATCGATCACAGTGAGCGCAGTTCCCGACTCGATTCATGTGCGGCTTGCGCCTACATTCCCCTCCCATGAGCATCGAAGGCACGGACGTGCGCGTGGATTATTCCCGCGTCTTCACCCAGGCGATCGACCGCCTGCACGCCGAGGGACGTTACCGCGTCTTCATCGACATCCTACGCAACAAGGGCATGTTTCCCAACGCGCGGTGTTTTGCCGGGCATAACGGGCCCAAGCCGATCACGGTCTGGTGCTCCAACGACTATCTGGCGATGGGGCAGCACCCGAAGGTCATCGCCGCGATGGAGGAAGCGCTGCACGACGTCGGCGCCGGTTCGGGCGGCACGCGCAACATTGGCGGCAACACGCATTATCATGTCGATCTGGAAGGCGAACTCGCCGACCTGCACGGCAAGGAAGCGGCTTTGCTGTTCACCAGCGGCTATGTCTCCAACGAAGCGACGCTGGCGACCTTGGCCAAGATCCTGCCGGGCTGCGTGATCTTTTCCGACGAACTGAACCACGCCTCGATGATCGCGGGAATCCGCAATTCGGGCTGCGAGAAGCAGGTCTTCCGCCACAATGATCTGGTGCATCTGGAGGAACTGCTGGCGGCGGCCGATCCGGCGGTGCCCAAGCTGATCGCGTTCGAGAGCGTCTATTCGATGGAGGGCGATGTCGCACCGATCGCGGCGATCTGCGATCTGGCGGACAAGTATAACGCGCTGACCTATCTCGACGAGGTGCATGCGGTCGGCATGTACGGCGCGCGCGGCGGCGGCATTTCGGAGCGCGACGGCGTCGCCCACCGGCTGACCGTGATCGAGGGCACGCTGGGCAAGGCGTTCGGCGTGATGGGCGGCTATATCGCGGCCGACCGGATGATCGTCGACGTGATCCGTTCCTATGCGCCGGGATTCATCTTCACGACTTCGTTGTCGCCGGTGCTGGTCGCGGGCGTGTTGGCGAGCGTGCGTCACTTGAAGCAGAGCTCGGTCGAGCGCGAGGGGCAGCAGGCCGCCGCCGCGAAGCTGAAGGCGATGATGTCCGAAGCGAACCTGCCCGTCATGCTGGGCGAGACGCATATCGTGCCGGTGATGGTCGGCGATCCCGTCAAGGCCAAGAAGATCAGCGACATCCTGCTCGCCGAATATGGCGTGTACGTCCAGCCGATCAATTACCCGACCGTGCCCCGCGGTACGGAGCGGCTGCGCTTCACCCCCGGCCCCGCGCATGACGAGGCGATGATGGCGGAACTGGTGTCGGCGCTGGTCGAAATCTGGGAGCGGCTCGAATTGAAGATGGCGGCGTAAGGGGCTGCCCTTCGCCATCTATCGTATGGGAACTTCACCCCGGCCTTCGCCGGGGTGGTCACCATTTCCAAGGTCAAATTTTAATCGAGCGTGATTGCGGCGTCGCTGCCCGGGACCGCCAGTGCCTCGCCGAACCGCACCGTGTGGACGCTGCAATAGTCGCCCTCGACCGGATCGGCATAGACATGGACGACGCGCCGCACTCCGTCGATCACCCAATAGGTCGGGATGCCCGCCTGGGCGTAAAGCATCCGCTTGAGCCCCATATCGCGGCTTTGCGTGGTCTGTGCGATCTCGATGACCAGCTGCACGTCATACGGCGTCAGGAAGCGGTTCTCGACCAACGGCTGGCGCAGCAGTGCGGCGTCGCAGGCGACGACGGTCGAATCGTTCAGGACCAGACCGGTCTCTGCCCGCACGACGGCAAGTCCCAGTTTTTGGGCCAGATAGAATACGACATTGGCCTGAGCCGCGGAGTGACCATTCATTGGCGGGTTCATCCGCTCCAGCTCCCCGTCGATCAGCTCGACCTTCATGCCCTCGAAGGCACCGCTTTCGACCATGTGCAGAAATTCGGGCGCCGTGAAGCGCGCGCGGGTGTCCGAGGAGAGGCGGGCCAGCTGGTTCACGGATGCAATCCTATCATGGCGGGCGGCGCGAGCCTAGCCGCGCTTCACCTCTTGCAATAGCCCTCGCCGGTCTTGACGGTCAGGCACTCGGTCTTGCCCGCCAGATACTTCAATCCCGTCGCATCGCCATTGGTCGGGCGCAGCGTCTCGCGGACGCCGCCGCGCTCGAACACGATCGTGTCGCCGACCTGTTCGCCCCGGAACTCGCCCTTGTTGTCGAGGTCCCACTGCATCTCCATGCGATAACGGCCCGGCGTCGCTGCGTGCTTGATGTTGAGGTACATGCCCTCCACCCCGACATAACGGCCGACATAATCGGGGCCCTTTTTCTTCGGCAGGCCAGTGAAGGTCGACCCGTCTCCGGCCGGGCCCGCCGTCGCGGCGGCGCTGGTGGCGTTGGCGGTGGCGGTGGGAGCCGCGGTGTTCCTGACCTCCTCCGGCGTCTCGCGTGAGCAGGCGGTCAGGGCAGAGAGGGCGGCGAGGATCAGGATGCGCTTCATCGCGCGCAGAACCCCCCAACGGTGGCGCACGTTCCGTTGCGCGAAGGGGTAGCCATGGGCCCGTTGCGCGCGTAAAGGCGCGGGCATTCCATTCGACCCCATCAGGAGCGCCCGTCCCATGCGCATCGCGATCGCATCCGATCATGCCGCCGTCTCGTTGAAGACCGTGCTGGCGGACTGGCTGCGCGAACAGGGGCATGAGGTGCTGGACCTGGGCACCGACGGCAATGCCAGTGTCGATTATCCCGATTTCGGCCGCGCGGTCGGCGAAGCGCTGGCCGATGGTCGCGCCGAGCGTGGCGTCGCGCTGTGCGGATCGGGCATCGGTATCTCGATCGCGGCCAACCGCAACCCCGCCTGCCGCTGCGCGCTGGTGTCCGAGCCGCTGTCGGCCGCGCTCGCCCGTCAGCATAACGACGCCAACGCTATCGCCATGGGCGCGCGCGTCATCGGCGAGGAAATGGCCAAGGCCTGCCTCGCAGCTTTCCTGTCCACCCCGTTCGAGGGCGGACGTCATCAGCGCCGTGTCGACATGCTGTCCACCGCGCCCGCCCAGAATTGAACGCCAAGGATACCCTCATGAGCACGCTTAACGACGTCCAGCCCGCCGGTTTCTTCACCCGCACCCTCGCCGATGCCGACCCCGCCGTCTTCGCCGGTGTTGCGCACGAGCTGGAACGCGAGCAGACCCAGATCGAGCTGATCGCCTCCGAGAACATCGTCTCCAAGGCGGTGATGGAAGCGCAAGGGTCCGTCTTTACCAACAAATATGCCGAGGGTTATCCGGGCAAGCGCTATTATCAGGGCTGCGCGCCGTCAGATGAGGTCGAGCAGCTGGCGATCGACCGCGCTAAGCAGATTTTCGGCTGCAACTTCGTCAACGTCCAGCCGCACTCGGGCGCACAGGCGAACGGCGCGGTGATGCTGGCGCTGGCCAAGCCCGGCGACACGATCATGGGCCTGTCGCTCGACGCCGGTGGCCATCTGACGCACGGCGCCAAGGCCGCGCTGTCGGGCAAGTGGTTCAACGCCGTCCAGTACGGCGTCGATCCCGAGACGCACCTGATCGACTATGACGAGGTCGCCCGGATCGCGCGCGAGTGCCAGCCCAAGATCATCATCGCGGGCGGCTCGGCCTATCCGCGCGTCATCGACTTCGCCAAGTTCCGCGCCATTGCGGACGAGGTCGGCGCCTATTTCATGGTCGACATGGCGCACTTCGCGGGCATCGTCGCGGGCGGGCTGCACCCGACCCCGTTCGGCCATGCGCATGTCGTGACCACCACCACGCACAAGACGCTGCGCGGTCCGCGCGGCGGCATGATCATGACCAATGACGAGGCGATCGCAAAGAAGATCAACTCGGCGGTCTTCCCCGGCCTGCAGGGTGGCCCGCTGATGCACGTCATCGCCGCCAAGGCGGTCGCGTTCGGCGAGGCGCTCCAGCCCGAGTTCAAGACCTATATCGCGGCGGTCGTGGAAAACGCCCGCACGCTGGCGGCGACGCTGAAGGCGCGCGGGGCGAACCTGGTCGCGGGCGGCACCGACACGCATCTGGCGTTGGTCGACCTGACCCCGCTGGGCATCACCGGCCGCGACGCCGACGAGGCGCTGGAGCGGGCGGGCATCACCTGCAACAAGAACGGCATCCCCAACGATCCGCTGCCGCCGATGAAGACCAGCGGCATCCGCGTCGGCTCGCCCGCCGGAACCACGCGCGGCTTCGGTCCGGCCGAGTTCGAACAGATCGGCCATATGGTTGCCGATGTGCTCGACGGTCTGAAGGCCAAGGGCGAACATGGGGACCCGGAGGTCGAGGCAAACGTTCGTGCCCGTGTGCGTGAGCTTTGCGCACGCTTTCCGATCTACCAGGGATAAGGACGTAATCGCATGGCCAAGTTCGACCAGAAGTTTTCCGAGGTGCAGAACGACATCAAGTCGACCCCCGGCCTCGGCAAGAGCATGGCGAAATGGGGCGCGCTCGGTGCGGTCGTCGCGATCCCGGTGCCGTTCGTCGGCCCGATCTTCGGCGCGGCGGCGGGTGCGGGCTATGCCTATCTCAAGGCCAAGAAGAAGATCTGAATGCGCTGCCCCTTTTGTGGCCATGAAGACAGTCAGGTAAAGGACAGCCGCCCCACCGAAGACGGGGCGGCCATCCGCCGCCGCCGCCAATGCGAAGGCTGCGGCGCGCGCTTCACGACGTTCGAACGCATCCAGCTGCGCGAGTTGTTCGTGCTGAAGAGCGAGGACCGACGCGAACCCTTCGACCGCGAGAAGCTGGTACGATCCATCGCCATTGCGACGCGCAAGCGACCCATCGATCCGGTGCGGGTGGAGAAGCTGGTGTCCGGCATCCAGCGCCAGCTCGAGACGAGCGGTGAGGGCGAGGTGTCGTCCAAGCGGATCGGAGAGATGGTGATGGAGGGGCTCAAGGGCCTGGATTCGGTGGCGTATATCCGCTTCGCCAGCGTCTATCGCGAGTTCGGTGAGGCGAAGGATTTCGAGGCTTTTGCCGGGACGGTGGAAGAGGTGGCGCCTCGGGGGGAGTGAGTTTAGGCGCGTGGTGAGGGCGGGGCGTGGGCTTCGACTTCGCTCAGCCTGAACGGCTGTTTTTATCCAGCATCGTATTGACCGCCGCTCATCCCCCACCCCCGTTCAGGCTGAGCGAAGTCGAAGCCCAAGGGACTCCCTTGCCGCAAACCGCAAAAGCGATAGCCTGATGAGATGGCCTTCTACTGCTACATCCTGCTTTGCTCCGACGGCAGCTTCTACACCGGCCACACCGACAATCTCGAACACCGTATCGCCCAGCATCAGTCAGGCGAACTCCCCGGCTACACGCTAACCCGCCGCCCCGTGGAACTGGCTTGGTCGCAGGACTTCCCCTCCCGCCACGAAGCCCTGACCACCGAACGCCAGATCAAGGGCTGGTCTCGCACCAAGAAGGCCGCGCTAATCGCATCGGACTGGACGCGCCTGAAAGAAGCCGCGATACCGCGCGCGGAACGTGCCCTTCGACTTCGCTCAGGGCGAACGGAAGATTGAATTTTGTCCAAGCCCCAATCCCAGCCCCCCGTCATCGTCCTGGTCCGCCCGCAGCTCGGCGAGAATATCGGCAAGGCCGCGCGTGCCATGCTGAATTTCGGGCTGGTCGAGATGCGCCTCGTCACCCCGCGCGACGGCTGGCCCAATCCGCAAGCGGGCCCGGCGGCGTCGGGCGCGGACATCGTGCTGGAACAGGCCAAGGTCTATGAGAGCGTATCCGACGCGGTCGCCGATTGTGCGCAGGTCTATGCGACGACGGTGCGCAAGCGCGGCGTGACCAAGCCGGTCGTCACCCCGGAAGAGGCGGCCCGCGAAATCCATGCCGATACGGTGGGCCGCGCGGCCTTCCTGTTCGGGCCGGAACGGTCGGGGCTGGAAACCGACGACGTCGCCATCGCGCGCAAGATCGTGACGGTGCCGATCAACCCGGAATTCGGCAGCCTGAACCTGGCACAGGCGGTGATCCTGATCGCCTATGAATGGTCCAAGGGTATCGAACTGGCCCAGCCGCCCGAGGTCGAACTGCCCGAGGTCGCGCCGCAGGGCGAGCTGGACGGGATGATCGGCCAGCTGGAGGATATGCTGGAGAATGCGGGGTTCTTCTTCCCGCCAGACCGCACCCCGGCGAGCAAGCGCACGCTGCGCACCCTGCTGACCAAGCCCGGCTGGTCGAGCCAGGAGGTGCGGACGCTGCGCGGCGTGTTGTCGACCCTGGCACGGCCGCGCCAGCGGTAATTCGTCCACCCCCGTTCAGGCTGAGCGAAGTCTAAGCCTATGGGATGGCCTCCGCCAAACGGCCCCTGTGGCGGGCCTCGGGGCGTGGCCTTCGACTTCGCTCAGGCTGAACCGAGATGGGGGCGCAGGGGCAGAGACGGGGCCCGCTTACCCCCGTGTCCGGTCGAACGCCGCCAGTTCATAGGCGATCGAGCCTTCGACCAGCATTTCCCAGATGTCGGCGACGACCGCTTCGGGGACGCCCAGGCGGCGGGCTTCGTCGCGGGCCTGGTCGATGACCTGGGTCTTGCGGTCCTCGTCGCGCACGCGGTCGCGGGTCGGTTTGATCCGGGCGGCGGCGTCCATATAGGCGAAGCGGCGCGCGAGCAGGGCGACCAGTTCGCGGTCGAGCTGGTCCACGCCCGCGCGGACCTCCGCCATGGTGGTGCAATCGGGTCCGGCGAGAATCTGGGTCATGGGCCAAGGCTCTGCCGGGTGGCGTTCCCGCTGTCCAGTCCGGCTTGCCGATCGGACCGTGCGCGGGATAGCATGGCGGCGCGTTCCAATTGGGAGATAGGACGATGCTGACCACGTTGCTGCTGCTGGCCCTGACCGGGCAACAGGCCGAACCCGCGCCCGCGCCGGTGAAGGAAAAGAAGATCTGCCGGGTCCAGGAAACCACCGGCTCGCGCCTGTCGGCCAAGCGGATCTGCAAGACCCAGGCGGAATGGGACGAGATCGCGGCCAATGCGCGCAACGACGTGGAAAACGCCACCGGGCGGCTGAACACCGCCAGCGGACGCTGATCGCCCGCTTCGCTTGACTCCGGCGCGCCCGTCGTCTAGGCGCGCCGCTTCGCAATTGCCCCCGCATCCCGGTGAAGCGGTGGGCCTGCGCTTGTCCCCATAAAGGCTTGCATGGTGCGATACCGGGACCAACGTCGTTCGTAATTGCCAAGGATTACACATGTCGAAGCGTCAAAGCGCAAAGTACAAGCTCGATCGCCGTATGGGCGAGAACATTTGGGGTCGCCCCAAGAGCCCCGTCAACAAGCGTGAATACGGCCCCGGCCAGCACGGTCAGCGTCGCAAGGGCAAGATGTCGGACTTCGGTCTGCAGCTGCGCGCCAAGCAGAAGCTGAAGGGCTATTATGGCGACGTGACCGAGAAGCAGTTCAAGGCCTGCTACCAGGAAGCCGCCCGCATGAAGGGCGATACCTCGCAGAACCTGATCGGCCTGCTCGAGCAGCGTCTGGACATGATCGTGTACCGCGCCAAATTCGCGCCGACGATCTTCGCTGCGCGCCAGCTGGTCAGCCACGGCCACATCCGCGTCAACGGCGTGAAGTGCAACATCGCGTCGCGTCGCTGCTTCGTCGGTGACGAGATCTCGCTGGGTTCGAAGGCGACCGAAATGGCGCTGGTCATGGAAGCACAGCAGCTCGCCGAGCGTGAAGTGCCGGACTATGTCACCGCCGACGGCAACACCAAGGTCGCGCTGACCCGCATCCCGACCCTGGACGAGGTGCCTTATCCGGTGAAGATGGAACCGAACCTGGTCGTCGAATTCTATTCGCGCTAAGTTTCGGGTCTTACCGAAGTTTTGGAAAGGGCGGTCCCGATGGGGCCGCCCTTTTTGTTTTCCATTCTAACATTTGCGTCATGCCGGATCGACAAACCCGATGCGCTGTTCAGGTCATGGGTCGGCCCACTGTCGCCCCTTAACCGGAGGGTTGCAGATGGATTGGATGGCGTTCCTGATCGGCTTCACGATCATGTCCCTGGCCTCGCTGGCCATTTACGCAAAAGGCAGCAAGACGTCGCCGTCGCTGCATCACACATTGCTCCATGCCGCCGTGCCATTTATCGCGGCGACGGCCTATCTTGCCATGGCCTTCGGCATCGGCACGCTGATCAACATCGACGGATCGGTGACCTATCTGGCCCGTTACGCCGATTGGTCCGTCACGACGCCGATCCTGCTTGCCAGCCTGGTGCTGCTGGCCTTTCACGAGCGGGGCAAAACGGGGGAGGTCGGCGGCTATCTGACCGCGATCATCGTCCTCGACGTCCTCATGATCGTCACTGGCCTGATCTCGTCGCTGGCGCTCGTGCCCGTGCTGAAATGGGTATGGTATCTCTGGTCGTGCGCAGCCTTTGTCGGCGTGCTGTATCTGCTGTGGGTTCCGCTGCGCGCCATGGCGGCCGAACGAGGCGAAGCCCTGGGCACGGCCTATCGGAAAAACGTCGTGTTCCTGACCGTGATCTGGTTCCTGTACCCGATCGTCTTCCTGGTCGGGCCGGAAGGACTGAAGATCATCAGCGATCCGACGTCGGTCTGGGCGATCCTGATCATGGATGTGCTGGCGAAGGTCGTCTACGCCTTCTATGCGGCCGCCAATCTGAAGACGGCGCTGCACGACCATCGCGCCTGATGACGCGCGCCCCGGTGATCGGCTGGACCATGTTGGCGGGGGCGGCACTGGCCGCCTCCGCCGGTTCCTTGCCCATCCAGCTGGGCTTTGCGATCCTGGCCATCGGTGTCCTCGGCATGGCGCATGGCGCCAGCGATCTGGCGATCGTCGCGCCGGGCCGCCGCCCCCTGTTCCTGTTCCTATATGTCTCCGTGTCCCTGATCTGCCTAGCGTGGTGGACGGGATACCCTCAGATCGCGTTACCCCTGTTCCTGGCGGCCTCGGCCATTCATTTCGGGGTGGAGGATGCGCCCCATGGCGGTCTGCCGGAGCGGGCGGCGCGGGGCATCTCGCTGGTGGCGACGCCGGCGATCCTGCATCGCGAGGGTTATGGCGACATTCTCGCCTTCGCGGCAGGCCATGGCATTTCGACGACCGTGCTTTTCCTGCTGATCGCTGCCGGAGCCGTTGCGACGGCGCTGGTCCTGATCATGGCGATACGGCGCCGCGACGGGCGCCTGTTGATCGGCACCGGCGCCTTGTTGGTCCTGCCGCCGCTGATCGGTTTTTCGATCGGCTTTCTGGTTCTGCACGCCCTTCCGCAGACCGATCAGCGGCGGCAAGAGATCGGTTGCGTCAGCCATCGCGCCTATTTCCGGGCGGTCGCTCCCATCCTCCTCGCGGCCCTTCTCATCGCGGCGGCGGTGGGAGCATTTTTTGTCTATCGGGAGGGGACCGGCGTCCGCGCCCTGTTTGCCGGTATCGCGGCCTTGGCGATGCCCCATCTGCTTGTGACACCCTGGTTCGAGGGGCGGGCAGGCCGTCCCGTCGCATACTCTTGCCCCGCGATCAGCGGCCGGGCACAACATCCCCAAACATAAGGGGAAATCATCATGCGCCGCCTGCTTATCCTGTCCCTCCTCCTCTCCGGCACCGCGATGGCGCAGGACAAGCCCGCCATCTCGGTCGACACGCTGAAGACGGTCACGCAGACCCTGTCCTCCGACGAATATGAAGGCCGCGCACCGACCACGCCGGCCGAGGACAAGACGGTCGCGTACATTATCGACCGCTTTCAAAAGGCGGGTCTGAAGCCCGGCAACAAGGGCAGCTGGACCCAGGACGTGCCGATGGTCGAGATCACCGCCACCGACGTCCAGCCCTTCACCGTCAAGGGCAAGGGTGCGACCATTCCGCTCGCCTATCGCACCGACATGGTCGTCGGCACCTATCGCGTGGCCCCGCGCATCGACGTGAAGGACAGCGAGCTGGTCTTCGTCGGATACGGCATCACCGCGCCCGAAAAGGGCTGGGACGATTATGCCGGGGTCGATGTGCGCGGCAAGACGGTGGTCATCCTGATCAACGATGCCGACTGGCAGACCATGGGCCGCGAAGGGCCGTTCGAGGGGCGCACGATGACCTGGTATGGTCGCTGGCCCTACAAGTTCGAGAATGCCGCCAAGCACGGCGCCGCCGCCGCGCTGATCGTCCACCAGACCGAACCCGCCGCCTATCCCTGGGCGGTGGTGCAATCCTCCTGGACCGGGCCGCAGCTGGAATTGGACGAGGCGGGCGACCATCAGGACCAGAGCCAGGTCATCGGCTGGCTGCAGCAACCGGTGGCGCAGCGCATCCTGAAGGCGGCGGGCAAGGACCTCGCCACGCTGACCAAAGCGGCGCAGCAAAAGGGGTTCAAGGCGGTGCCGCTGGGCCTGACCCTGTCGGGCGGCTTTGCCAACACGATCCGGCGTCAGGCGTCGAAGAACGTGATCGGCGTCCTGCCGGGCACGACGGAACCTGGTGATTACGTCCTCTATTCGGCGCATTGGGACCATCTGGGACGCTGCGACGCGGTGGACGGCGACGATATCTGCAACGGCGCGCTCGACAATGCGACCGGCGTGGCGGGGCTGGTCGCTTTGGCCGAGGCGCAAGCCAAGGCGGGACCGGCCAAGCGGTCCATCGCATTCCTGGCGGTGACGGCGGAGGAAAGCGGGCTGCTCGGCTCGGGCTATTATGCGCAGCATCCCGTCTTCCCGCTCGCCCGTACCGTGGGCGGGGTGAACATGGACGGGCTGAACGTCACCGGGCGGTCGAAGGACTTCGTGCTGGTCGGCAAGGGCAAGTCCGAGATCGAGGACCTCGCCAAGTCGCTGGTCGGCGCCCAAGGGCGCTATATCGGCGAGGAGGCCAATCCCGAGCGTGGCAGCTATTACCGCTCCGACCATTTCTCGTTCGCCAAGCTGGGCGTGCCGATGCTCGACGGTGGCTCGGGGCAGGACAAGGTGATGGGCGGCGTCGCCGCGGGCAAGGCGGCGTCCGAGGACTATGTCGCCAACCGCTATCACAAGCCCGCCGACGAATATGATCCCCGCTGGGATTGGTCGGGCGCGGTCGAGGATTTGACGGTCTATTATCAATTGGGCAGGACGCTCGCCGACCGGCCGGGCCTGTGGCCCAACTGGTATCCCACCGCCGAATTTCGCGGCATTCGCGATCAAAGCAGGAAGAACGTCCAGTGACCACGCCAACCGTGACCACGCCTCCGCCGCCCGAATGGGCCCCGCATGACGCCGTATGGATCGGCTTTCCCAGCCATCCGGAGCTGTGGGAAGAGGATCTCGACCCTGCGCGCGAGGAGGTGCTGGCCTTTGCCCGCGCCGTCCATGCCGATGGCCGGGGCGAGCGGGTGATTCTGGTCGCCGCCGATGGCGAGGCGGCCGAGGCCGCGCGCGCGATGGCGGGCGACATGGCGGACGTGGTCGTCCAGCCCTTTGGCGATATCTGGCTGCGCGATACCGGCCCGATCATCACCGGCGACGGTTCGGCCCGGCTGTTCCGGTTCAACGGCTGGGGCGGCAAGTACGACCTGCCCGGCGACGACACGGTCGGTGCACGGCTGGCCGAGGATCGCGGGCTTTCCGCCACCCGCTGCGAATGGGTGCTGGAGGGCGGCGCGATCGACGGGGACGGCACCGGGCTGGTCGTGACGACGCGCCAGTGCCTGCTCAACCCCAACCGCAATCCCGACCTGCGGGAGGGCGAGATCGCCGACCGGCTCGCCAACGACCTGGGGCTGACCCGGATCGTCTGGCTGGGCAACGGCCTGCTCAACGACCATACCGATGGCCATGTCGACAATCTGGCGCGCTTCGTCGGTCCCAACCGCGTCGCCATTCCCGAAGCCGCCGAGAACGACCCCAACTGGCAGGTCTATGCCGCCGCCAAGCGCGACGCGCAGGCCGCCGGTCTGGAGGTCGTCGGCATCCCGTCGCCGGGCCGCGTGCTGCGCGACGACGAGGTCGTACCCGCCAGCTATATGAACTTCTATATCGGCAATGCCTCGGTCGTGGTGCCGCTCTATGGCAGCGAGAATGACGAGGCCGGGGTCGCCGCGATCCAGGCAATCTTCCCCGACCGCCAGGTCGTGGGCCTGCGCGCCGATGCGATCCTGACCGGCGGCGGCAGCTTCCACTGCATCTCGCAGCAGATTCCGACGATCGGCTGATCCGAACTTCGGGCCCGCGCCTCGACAGGGGGGGGCGGGCCCTTTACCGGCCATAAACCGCGCGCGTGTATGAAGCTGCGATTACCCGTCCGGGATCGGAGCCCCACGTCTTGCAAGTCACCATCAATCTGCTCCGTGCGCAACACGAGGACATTGCGCGCGCCGTCGGCGATCTCATGGCCCTGTTCGACATGCGCTATGCCGAGGCCGCGCCGATGCTGGGCCCGGCCCGCACGCGGATCGCGCAGGTCATCACCAAGCATCTGAAGACCGAGGATGAACTGCTCCTGACCCCGCTGCGTGAACGGCGGCTGATGGCCACCATCCCCGGATGCGAGGCGATCGTGGTCGAAACGCGCGAACTGCGCCTGACCTATTCCAAACATATCGGTACCTGGACCGGGCGCGCCATCGAGGAACGGTGGAACGAATATGTCGGCGTGACGCGGGCGCTCAACCAGCGGTTGATGGCGTTGTGCGACCTGAAGATGAAGAGCTTCTATCCGGTGGTCCTGCGCTACATCCTGTTCGATCCCGCCCCGGCATCCCGCATGACGGCGTGACGCGGCTGGAGGATGCGGAAGCGGGGTGACGCCCGCGTGCGGAGCCATTAAAGGGCAGGGCCATGACCCAGATCACCGTCGCTGCGCTGCAACTGGCCTTTACCGCCGATATCGACCGCAACATCGCCGAGGTGTCGCGCCTCGTCCGCGAGGCGGCATCCCGGGGCGCGCAGGTGATCCTGCCGCCCGAGCTGTTCGAGGGCGAGTATTTCTGCCGCGTCGAGGACGAGGGGCTGTTCACGAACGCCAAGCCGACCGCCGAGCATCAGGCGGTGCGCGCGATGCAGGAACTGGCCGCCGAGCTGAAGGTCCATATCCCGACCAGCTTCTTCGAGGCGGACGGGCCGCATCACTATAACTCGCTGGCGATGGTCAACCCGGACGGCAAGGTGGCGGGCGTCTATCGCAAGAGCCATATCCCGGACGGTCCGGGCTATGAGGAGAAATTCTATTTCCGTCCCGGCAATACCGGGTTCAAGGTGTGGGACGGCCCCGCGACCAAGCTGGGCGTCGGCATCTGCTGGGACCAATGGTATCCCGAGACGGCGCGCGCGATGATGCTGATGGGCGCGGAGATCCTGTTCTATCCGACCGCGATCGGCAGCGAGCCGCATGACGACAGCCTCGACACCGCTCGATTGTGGCGCCGTGCGATGGTCGGCCATGCCGTGTCCAACGTCGTGCCGATCGTCGCCGCCAACCGCGTCGGTTGCGAACATGGCCAGACCTTCTACGGCACAAGCTTCATCTGCGACGAGCGCGGCGACATCCTGGCCGAACTGGACCGCGAGGAAGAAGGCGTGATCGCCGCCACGCTCGACATCGACCGGGTGAAGCGCCACCGCGCCGCCTTCGGCTTCTTCCGCGACCGGCGGCCGGAACTGTACGGGCGATTGGTCCAGGATATCTGAGCTTAAATTCCTCCCCTGTAAGGGGAGGGGGACCATGCGCAGCATGGTGGAGGGGTGTCCCGCTCTCGATAGGGTGATACCCCTTCGTCAGGGCTTCGCCCTGCCACTTCCCCTGCAAGGGGAGGAATGGTTTAGCCCCGCAATTCCATTGCCCGCGCGAATACGGCCTCGAACATCTCGGACGTCAGTTTCCCGGTATTCTGGTTGTAGCGCGAGCAGTGATAGCTATCGAGAATCACCGGCCCGCCGCCGGGCAGGCGATGTTCGGCCAGATGCGCGAATCGCGCCTTGGGCAGGCGACCGCCCAGTGACTTGATGACCGAGCGGTGCGCGATCTCGCCCAATGCGATGACCACCGACAGCCGGGGCAGCGCGGCCAGCTCCTGTTCGAGAAAGGTGCGGCACGTACGGATCTCGTCCGGCGTCGGCTTGTTCTCGGGCGGCAGGCATTTGACCGCATTCAGGATCACCGCGCCCTTCAGCGTCAGGCCGTCATCGACCTTGGCGGCGAACTCGCCCTCGGCCAGACCGAATTTGGCCAGCGTGCCATAGAGCAGCGGCCCCGCGCCATCGCCGGTGAAGGGGCGGCCGGTGCGGTGCGCGCCATGCTTGCCGGGGGCGAGGCCGACGACCGCCAGCCAGGCCTCGCCATCGCCGAACGGCGGCACGGGGGCGTTCCACCAATTGGGATATTCGGCGGCGACGGTCTCGCGGACCTCGACCAGGCGGGGACAGAGCGGGCAGTCGCGCGGCGGCTGGATCGGGGCCAGGGGCGCCGGGATGACAGGAAAGGATGCGTCAGGCATCGCGCTCGGGTAGTCGCAGGGCATGACGACGACAAGCTATGCCATCGCACTGGGTTCCAACCGTCCGGGGCGGCATGGCGGCCCGCGCGAGGAAATCCGTGCGGCGCTGGCGGCCCTGCCCGGCGTCTATGCGGTGTCGCCGATCCTGACCACCGCGCCCATCGGCCCGTCGATCCGCGCCTTCGCCAATGCCGCCGCGCTGGTCGAAAGCCCGCTGGACCCGCCCGCGATGCTTCGCGTGCT
The DNA here is from genome assembly GCF_014199595.1 of Sphingomonas yabuuchiae. GTDB lineage: Bacteria > Pseudomonadota > Alphaproteobacteria > Sphingomonadales > Sphingomonadaceae > Sphingomonas > Sphingomonas yabuuchiae. The sequence goes on from NZ_JACHNX010000001.1 coordinate 208,191, forward strand.
GAAGGCCGTCGAGCGCGATTTCGGGCGGCGGCGGGGGCAACGCTGGGGGGCGCGGGTGATCGACCTGGACATCATATTATGGTCGGGGGGGCGGTGGCGCTCGCCCAGTCTGATCGTGCCGCACCTGGCCTATGCGACGCGGGACTTCGTGCTGCATCCGCTGGCGGCGATCGCGGCGGACTGGCGCGACCCGCGTGACGGACGGTTTGTGCGCCATATGCGACATGGTGTTGACCGCAGGCGTCCGCGCCCCTAGGTCGCTTCCACCCCGATGGAGGGTCCGTAGCTCAGTTGGTAGAGCAAGCGACTTTTAATCGAGAGGTCCCGGGTTCGAGTCCCGGCGGACCCACCACGGGGATGATATACCGATCAGCCTTCGCCATGATCGTCGCGAAGCGCGCGGCCCGCGATCGTGATTTCCCCGACGAAACATGCCAGCCCTGCCACCGCGCAGATCAGTCCGCCGCCGAAAAAGAAGAACAGCACCCCCGCATGACGCGAGTCGCGCAGCGTCCCCAGGAACAGGGTGATCGCCGCGCAGCAGGTCATCGCGCCCGCCGCCGCGGTCAGGGTTACGGCGATGTCGAGGATCTTCGAGCGCAGGCGCAGGCGGCGCATCTCATAACCGTTCGTCCGGCCATCCCGCTTCAACCCCTGGATACGGTCGCTGATCCGCCCCAGCCGAGTCGCAAAGACGTTCAGCAGCGATCCCACGGCGGTCAGCAGGAAGATGGGCGTCAGAGCCAATTGGATGACGCGGGCAGCGGCGTTCAGGGGTTCTGTCATCATGGCTCGCTTCTCGGAAGATCAACGATCGAACAAATGGCGCCAATGTTCCCGGGATAAGCATCGCCGAAGGACCGCCGCTGGCCGGGGCCAGTATAAAGCGGCGGGACGTCTCTCCCGAAATGGGATGGCGGGGACGATCGTGTGATCCCAATCATCTTGTGCTAAGAGCTTTTTAGGACGGATATGGAAAAGACGGGGCGTTTTCAGGGGGAAAGGCAGATGGAATTTCCGCTCATCGCGCCGCGACCGCCCCGGCTGTCCGAACAGATGGAGGGCCTGAAGCGGATCGAGGCGTCCGGCCAGTTCAGCAATAACGGCCCCGAGGTCCGCGCGCTGGAGGCCGAGATGGTCGCACGGCTGTTCGACGGGCGCGGTGCGGCGCTGGCGGTCGGCAATGCGACGCTGGGCCTGATGATCGCCATTCGGCAGGCGGCGGGGCTGCATCCCCGGCCCGGCACGCTCGCCATGATGCCCGCCATGACCTTTGCCGCGACGGCACAGGCGGCGATCTGGGCCGGGCTGACCCCCCTGATCGTCGATATCGACCCGCAGGACTGGACCGCCGACGCGGCCGAGGAAGAGCGGATGCTGGCTCAGCATGGCGGCCGGATCGGTGTCGTCGTGCCCTATGCGACCTTCGGCACGGTCATCGACCTGGATCGCTATGCCTGGCTGGCGCGGCGGTACGAGGTCGGGGTCGTCATCGATGCAGCGGCCTCGCTGGGGACGCTGGACGAAGCGGGGCGGGGCTTCGGCACGGGGGCGCCCTTCGCGCTGGTCTATTCGATGCATGCGACCAAGACCTTTTCGGTCGGCGAGGGCGGGCTGGTCTATAGCGGCGATGCCGACCGGATCGACCAGTTGCGCGATGGTGAATTTCGGTTTCGAGAGCGGGCGCAACGCGACCCTGCCGGGCATCAATGCCAAGATGCCCGAGATACTGGGCCTGATGGCACGGAGCAAGCTGGCCGAACTCGATAGGATCTGCGACGCCCGCGCCGCGCTGGACCGCGAATATCGCGCGGCGCTGACCGGGCTGACCTGCCAGCATGGGACGGCCAAGCGGCAGGCGACGCAGTTCATGCCGGTGCTGCTTCCCCCCGAACTGGCCTCGCGCCGGACCGCCATCGCCGAAGCCCTGGCGGCGGACGGGGTCGGGACGGGGCAGTATTTCAGTCCGCATCTGGGTGAGCAGACGCTGTTCCGCGACACCGCGCTGGTCGAGGCGACGCCGGTGGCGGACGACGTTTCGGCGCGGATGCTCAGCCTGCCGATCACCGATGCGATGCGGCCCGGCGATGCGACGATCGTGGCCGGGCGGCTGATGCGCGCGATCGCGCGTGTTGCTGCCGATGCCGGGTCAGCTGGGGCAGGGCAGGCGCGCGGCGACGCCGTGCTGGGCTGCGTGATGATCGGCGGCGGACCGGCGGGCACCGCCGTGCTGACCGCCGCGAGCAAGAAGGGATTGCTGGAGCGGCTGGCCGGGGACGGCCTCGTGCTGGTCGAGCGGTCGCCCCATATCGGGCCGGGCGCGCTGGGCGGCTATGCGATCCGTTCGGACACGACGGCGGAAACCTTCCTGTCGGCGGTGCGCGGCAATCCCTATCCCGAACTCGCCGCGCTGGAGACGCATCCGGCCGGGCAGATGATGGCGCGGCATTGCGGGGCGCTGGGCGCGCCGCTGGCCGAGACCGCGCCGTTGCTGGCGGCGACCGCGCAGCGGCTGCGCGGGATCGTGACGGCGCATGGTGGTGAAATCCGCACCGATACCGAGGCGCTGAGCGCCCAAGCCACGGCGGACGGGCTCTGGCGGACCACCATTGTCGGTCGCGAAGGGCAGCGCATCCTGACGTCGCGCCATCTGGTCGTGGCGACCGGCGGCTACCAGAGCGATGCGCATGTCGCGGACAAGAGGGTTGCGGGTGCCAGCCTGGGTGAACTGGCGGGTGACCGGCTGATGCGCTCCGACCTGCTGTTGCGGCGTGGTGGGGTGGAGGCGGTGGCGGCACGGCTGGCCGACCGGCGCGCGCCGCGCGTGGTGATCGTCGGGGCCTCGACCAGCGCGCTGGCCTCGGCGGTGCAGCTGCTCAAATGCCATGGCCTGCCCTGGGGCGCGGGCGCGATCACGCTGATGGTGCGCACCCCGCCCAAGCCCTTCTTCCCATCGGTCGAAGCGGCGGCGGCGGAAGGCTTCACTGACTTCACCGCCGACGATATCTGCCCGGTCAGCGGGTTCGTGCTGCGCCTTGCCGGGCTTCGGCTGGAGTCGCGCGAGCTGGTGATGCGGATGCTGGGCCTGGGCGGACGGACGTCCGACCCACGCCTGCGCCTCCACCGGATCGCGGGAGAGGACGATGCCGAGGCGCGTCGGATCATCGGCGAGGCCGATCTGGTGGTCGGGGCGCTCGGCTATCGTCCGCGCGCGCTGCCGCTGTTCGACGTCAACGGACAGCCGATCGCGCTGGCGCACCGCGCGGGGCGGCCGATGGTCGACCGGCATTGCCGCGTCCTCGACGATCAGGATCGACCGGTGCCCGGCGTCTTCGGCATCGGCCTTTCCGCCGGTTTCGTGCCTTGGGGTGCGCTGGGCGGGGAGAAGAGTTTCCGGGGGCAGGCCAATGGCTTGTGGCTCTGGCAGAATGATGTCGGCCAGATGATCGTCCACCAGCTGCTCAGGCAGGATGCGGCGGCACGGAGCAGCGCGGCGGCATGAGCGATCCGGTCGCCGATCCTGTCGTCAGCGTCGTCATCCCCGCCTATAACGGCGCGGCGCTGATCGGCGAAACGCTGGCGAGCCTGGGCGAGCAGACGCTGACCGCCTGGGAGGCGTTGGTCATCGACGACTGTTCGTCGGACGACACCCGCGAACTGGTGCGGAACTGGCCCGATCCCCGCGTTCGCCTGATCGAGAATGCGGTCAATGGCGGCCCGGTGACAACGCGCAACCGGGGATTTGCCGAGGCGCGGGGGCGCTATCTGGCGGGGTTGGACCAGGACGATCTGTGCCGCCCGGAACGGCTGGCGCGGCAGGTCGCCTTTCTGGAGGCGCATTCCGATATCGTGCTGGTCGGCACCCAGACCGAGCAGCTGGTCGGGCGGCGCGTGCTGCCCATGGACTATGCGCCGCACACCACGCCCGAACTGATCGCCTGGCTGAGCTGGATCGAAAATCCGCTGGCATGGTCGACGGTGATGGTCCGCGCCGATGTCGCGCGGCGGCTCGATCCCTTCACCCGGCCCGAAATCCTCTATGCCGAGGATTTCGACCTGTATCACCGCATCGGCGCATTCGGGCGCATCGCGCGACTCGATGAGCCGCTGCTGATCTATCGCCAGCACGAAGGCGGTGCGTCGAAACGGTTCACGACGATGATGCGCGCCAGCGCGACGCGGGTGCTGGCCGAGGCGCATGCGCCGCTGCTTGGCGACGATGCGGACGAGGTCGCGCGGCTGCTGGTCCAGCATAATATGGGGGGGGTGCCGGTCCCCGATGGTGCGACCCTGCGCCGCCTGGGGCAGACCATTGCGCAACTCCAGAGCGCGTTCGTTGAGCGGTTCGCGCCCGATGCGCAGAGTCTGACGCTGATCCGCTGGGAAACCGCGCGACGCTGGCGGCAAGTGGCGCGGGCGGCACTGCGGGGCGGCCAGGTCACGCTGGGGGATGTGCTGGCGTCGCGGCCGCCGCATCTGGGGCTGGGCTATGCCGGTGTCGACGATCTGCTGCGATGGCGCGCTATCGGTATGGCGCGGCACCTATATCGGAAAGGGCACGCCCATGACCGGGACTGATCCGATCAAGCCCGAGCCCTGCGCCGTGTCCTATGGCAATCCCCAGCCGCAGAAAGCGCCGGGGATTGCGCCGACCTGTCTTAGAAAAGGTGCTCGATCAGCTTGGACGCGCCGAGGGCGACGCCGCCGACGGCCAGCCAGCTCGATACCGCACCGATGGTCAGGATCATCAGGCGATCGATCGGCGAAATCATGTGCTCTTCCATGGTGGTGCAGTCCTCTCCCGCCAATCGTGGTCGTCGGCGTGCCTCATTTATGAAACAGAACTGGTTAACAGACAAACCCGTTTTTCGAATGACGCTGATCGATCGGGCCGTTTCTGAAAGAGCTGTCGGCCATTCAATGGCTTGGCCATGACGAAAAGCTCGTCCAGCCCCGGTCTGAAAGCCTGATTCGCTTGCCCTTGAAGAGCATTCGCCACAAAGGCCGGGCATGACGAGGCCATTCCCATGATCGATCAGACCCGTTTTTCGGGCGGCGATTCGTCGCATGACGAATCGCATGATTCGCCGCTTGCCGCCCCGCCGCGCCTGTCGGCCATGCCGATGGCATTGCGCGGGGTTGCGGCGGGGGCGGTGGCGCTCGCGCTGTTACTGCTCTTCGGACTGGCGGTCGATCACTGGCCCTTCGACTGGGATCGGGCGATCCTGACCGGGTTGCGGACCCATGCGTCGTCGCCGGGGCTGCGCGCGGCGGCGGTGGATTTCACCGCGCTGGGCAGCGTGCCGGTGCTGGTCCTGATGGTGGTGGGCGCGGCGGTCCTGCTGCTGGCGCGCGGCTGGTGGTTGCTGGCGCTGATGACGGCGCTTTCGGGGATCAGCGGCGGTGCGGTCGTGACCTGGGTGAAGCTGATGGTCGCGCGCCCACGGCCCGATCTGGTGCCGCACTGGGTCGATGTCCACAATGCCAGTTTCCCCAGCGGCCATGCGGCGGGCAGCGCGATGGTCTATCTGACGCTGGCGGCCCTCGCGACGCAGCTGACCGATCATCGCCGGGTGCGCCATGCCATTGTGGGGATCGCGGTGCTGCTGGTCGGGGCGATCGGGGTCAGCCGTGTCTATCTGGGCGTGCACTGGCCGTCCGACGTGGCGGCTGGCTGGAGCTTCGGCACGATCTGGGCACTGGGCTGGTGGTGGGCGACGGCGGCCGCCCGCCGGTCATGGGTGGCCGAGCGCCAGTAACGCCTGCGCCGCCTTCAGGTGCGGTGCGTCGAGCATCTTGCCGTTCAGCTGGAGCACACCGGCCCCCGGATTCGCCGCAAACAGATCGACGATCGTCTGCGCGCGCGCCCGCTCTTCGGGAGAGGGGGTGAAGGCGGCGTTGATGACCGGCACCTGCCTGGGATGGATGGCCATCATGCCGGTAAAGCCGTCGCGCCGTCCGCGCGCGGCATAGGCGGCCAGCCCGTCCAGATCGGCGAAATCGGGATAGACCGTCTCGATCGCCGCCACGCCCGCCGCATGGGCCCCGAACAGGGTCAGCGACCGGGCGAGCTGATAGGGAGCGGTATAGCCGCCATCCGCCTCGCGCGAGGTGACGGCACCGATCGCAGCGGGCAGATCCTCCGCGCCCCAGGTCAGCCCGGCGAGCGGCAGCGGCGATCCGGCATATTCGTGCAGCCGGAACAGCGCCATCGGCGTCTCGGTCGCGATCGGCAGGATCGGGATATGCGCCACCCCGCGTGCCGCCAGCGCGTGCAGGCTGACCAGCCCCTCGGCCTTGGGCAGGACGATGCCATCGGGCCGGGCGGGCAGGATCGCGGCCAGATCGTCGGCCGCCAGCGGGCCATCGATCGGGTTGATGCGGGCGAACAACTGCACGCCGGGCTGACGCGGCTGGTCCAGGAACCGCGCCACTTCTTCGCGTGCGCGCGGCTTGGCATCGGGGGCGACCGCATCCTCCAGGTCCAGGATCAGCGCATCCGCGCCCATCCCCAGCGCCTTGGCCATCCGCTCGGGCCGGTCGCCCGGCACGAAGAGGAGCGAGCGCAGCCGCACCGGATCAGCGGCCCATTTCGGCCAGCTTGCGCTCCCAGGCCAGCGCGTCGCGAACGATGCCTTCCAGATCGTCCCGCTCGGGCTGCCAGGACAGGGTGGCCAGGATCGCGCCATTGTCGGCGACCAGCTCGGCCGGGTCGCCCGCGCGGCGGCCTTCCATGCGGCGCTCGATCGTCAGGTTGGTCACGCGGTCGACCGCGTCGAGCACCTCCAGCACCGAGAAGCCACGGCCATAGCCGCAGTTCAGCGTGTGGCTCTCGCCCGGCTGCTCGACCAGCAGTTCCAGCGCGGCGACATGCGCGGCGGCGAGGTCGGAGACGTGGATATAGTCGCGCACGCCGGTGCCGTCGCGGGTGGCGAAGTCGGTGCCATAGACGCTGACGGCGTCGCGCTTGCCGATCGCCGCCTCGACCGCGATCTTGATCAGGTGCGTCGCGCCGACCGTCGACTGGCCCGAACGGCCCTGCGGATCGGCGCCCGCGACGTTGAAGTAACGCAGCGTGCAATAGTTGATCGGATGCGCGGCGGCGACGTCCTTCAGCATGATCTCGGTCATCAGCTTGGACATGCCGTACGGGTTGATCGGCGCCTTGGGATCGCTTTCCTTGATCGGCACCCGCTCGGGCGTGCCATAGGTGGCGGCGGTCGACGAGAAGATGAAGTGGGCGACGCCCTCTGCCACCGCGCTTTCCATCAGCGAGCGGCTGGCGGCGGTGTTGTTGCGATAATATTTGAGCGGGTCAGTGACCGACTCGGGTACGATGATCGAGCCCGCAAAGTGCATGATCGCGCGGACCCGGTGCTCACGGATCGCGGCACGCACCGCGTCGTCGTCGGCGACATTGGCCACGACCAGCGATGCGCGCGGATCGACCGCCCAGTCGAAGCCGGTGACGAGATTGTCGAGCACGACGACCTCATAGCCCGCATCCAGGAGCGCCAGCACGGCATGGCTGCCGATATAACCGGCGCCGCCCGTCACCATCACCTTACCGTCGATCGTCGCCATCACTTTTGCCCCAAGTCGCTGGATTGCCGTGGCCTAGCCGCTTCCTATCTAAGCATACAAGACGACAAGGAGATTCCGAGTGACCGAATATGTAACGCTGGCCGGGGGCTGTTTCTGGTGCACCGAGGCGGTGTTCAAGGACGTGATCGGGGTCGAATCGGTCGAAAGCGGCTATATCGGGGGCACCGTGCCCAACCCGACCTACAAGCAGGTGTGCGGCGGCGACACCGGCCATGCCGAGGCGATCCGCATCGGCTTCGATCCGGAGCAGCTGGCGCTGGGCGATCTGCTCGACATTTATTTCGCGACCCATGACCCGACGCAGCTCAATCGCCAGGGCAATGACGTCGGCACACAATATCGCTCGGCGATGTTCCCGGCGGACGAGACGCAGGAGGCCGCGATGAAGGCCGCTGTCGAGCGAGCCCAGGCCGGGCTGGACAAGCCGGTCGTGACCACGATCGAGCCGATGGCGCAGTGGTATCCGGCGGAGGATTACCATCAGGATTATTGGGAAACCTCGGGCCGGTCGAACCCCTATTGCATGGCGGTGATCCCGCCCAAGCTGCAAAAGCTGCGCAAGAGCTTCGCCGCGCGGTCGAAGGCGGTGACGGCGTAAGGGATGGGGCGGGGCTGGCACTACTCGCTCTGCCCCTGCCTCCGTTCAGCCTGAACGGAGGCCTTGGATTAATCCCAACATCCGTTCAGGCTGAGCGTAGTCGAAGGCCATGCACGGACCTTCGCCCAAAAATGCCCTTGTGGCATCGAGCATCCCTTGGCCTTCGACTTCGCTCAGGCTGAACGGGGGTGGGGGCTATCCCCCAAGTCCGCTCGCACCGAGCGAAGTCGAAGTGCACGCCGCGAACTCGGCCCAAACCCTAACGCGTCGCCGCCCGCCGCAACCGGTCGTTGATGGCCTCGCCGATGCCGTCCGCCGGGATCGGCGCCACCGCCAACCTCGCACGATCGCTGGCATCGGCGCGGTGGAGCGCATCGAACAGGCGCGCCGCCGCCTCGACCGGATCGCCGCGTTCCGACAGGCTGTCCTGCCCGCGCACAGCTCCGAAACCGATCAGCCACTCGTCCTCCGCCTCCTCGGTGACATTCAGACGCAGGGGCTTGCGCGGCGCATAATGGCTGGCAAGCTGGCCCGGCGCGGTGACGATGGCGGGAGCCTCCGGGCCCTGCTCCACATCGCCCAGCACCGCCGCCAGCATCGCCGCCGTGACCGGGCCCGGACGCAGGATGGTGCGGCCCGTGACGATGGTCGATTCCAGCCCCGCCTCGGTCGCGCCGTCATCGAGGATCGGCACCCCTGGTCCCAGGCTGGCGCGGACATGGGCGGCGCGGGTCGGGCTGATCCCGCCGCTGGCATTGGCGGAGGGGGCGGCGAGCGGGCGGCCGGTCTCGGCCAGCAGGGCCTGCATCGCGCGGTGGCGCGGCACGCGGATCGCGATCGTATCCAGCCCCGCCGTCACCAGCGAGGCGATGCCCGCCCCAGCCTTTACGGGCCGCACCAGCGTCAGCGGTCCCGGCCAGAAGGCGCGGGCCAGCGCCAGCGCATCGTCGTCGAAGTCCGCCAGCGCCAGCGCCGCCGCCAGATCGAGGACATGGACGATCAACGGGTTGAACGAGGGCCGCCCCTTCGCCGCATAGATCCGCGCCACCGCCTCGGCCGCCGTTGCGTCGGCGGCGAGGCCATACACCGTCTCGGTCGGCACGGCGACGATGCCGCCATCCAGGATCACCGCCGAGGCGGCGCGGATCGCATCGGGGCCGAAGGGCAGGGTCGGGTCTTCGAGGGGAAAGGTCATGATCGCCCCCGCCTATATCCCCTGGCGTGCGGTGACAGAAGGGGCCGGGCCCCTTAAAGGACGCACGCATGTTCGATCTCGATTCCTATCTCGCCCGTATCGCTCTGCCCTCGCGCGTGACCGTCGACGCCGAAGGGCTGGGGCGGCTGCAATGGGCGCATCGCCAGGCGATCCCGTTCGAGAATATCGATGTCCGGCTGGGTCGCGCCATCGCCATCGACAGCGCCGGAGTCTTTGCCAAGCTGGTGACGGCCAAGCGCGGCGGCTATTGCTTCGAGCAGAACCGCCTGTTCCTCGACGCACTGGCGGCGCATGGCTTCCATGCGCGGCCGCTGCTCGCGCGGGTCTGGCTGGCGGCGACCGACGTGCCGCCGACGACCCACACGCTTAGCCTCGTCCATATCGAGGGGCAGGACTGGATCGCCGATGCGGGCTTCGGGGGCAGCTATCTGCCGTCCATGCCGTTGGTCGAAGGGGCCGAGGCGACCGCGCCCGACGGCGCGCTGTTCCGGCTGGACCGCGATCCGCAGCATGGCTGGATGGTGCTGCGCAACGGTCATCCCGGCCTGACCGATGGCCGCGCGACGGGCGAGGGGTGGCAGCCCCAGTACAGCTTCACCACCGACCATGTGTGGGACGCCGACCTGGCGCTGGCCAATCACTGGACCTCGACCGCGCCGGAGAGCCGTTTCCGTCAGGCGACGATCGTCAGCATCGTTCTGCCGCGCGGCTTCGCGGCCCTGACCGACCGGCATTATCGCCGTCGCGTGGGGGAGGATGAAACCGCCGCGACGATCACCGACCCGCGGGTCTATCGGATGCGGTTGAGCCTGATGTTCGGCATCGACCTGAGCAGCGAAGACGCGGGTACGCTGTTCAGCGAATAACTGATTCGTTCTTGGGCCGTCATGATCCGGCATCCGGATCGGGTTAGACAGATTATTGCTTGATCCATGTTAGTTGTCGGCTGGCGGGTGGTGCCCATGTACCGCCCGCTCAGGTGACGGCCAGATGACGGCTGCCCTCGTGATTCCGCTAATATGCAAGGCATTGCTCGTGGCAAACGGGCCATGGTGCAGCCATTCCCCATTTCCGTCATATGTCTTGTATATTTAAGTCGGATTTTACCATTGCGCGATACACCCCCGAATGAACTTGGGGGACATAAGAGATGATCGGGTGCGATGAGCCCCGGCTGGGACTGAGGGGGTTCAGCCGAGCGATTCCACTCGCAGGCCGTGATGTACACGGCCCAGTCGGCGTTGATGCGTATTTCGTGAAATATTGATGGGGCCGCAGGGCGATCCTGCGTGTCCGAACCTTTGACCTGAAGGAAAGATCATGTCGATCACCATGGTGATGGCAAGCGAGGATGTGTGCCTGCCGACCATCGGCGCTTTGGCCGAAGATTTGAAGAACGCGATCGCCCCTGACGCGACCGTCCGGCTGGACCTGTCCGGCGCCGCCTCACCGGACCTTAGCGTCATCCAACTCGTCCAGGCGGCGCGTGTCCATGCGGCGGCGGCGGGGTGCGATTTCGCGCTGTCGGCGCCTGCCGACGCGACGCTTCACGCCCTGTTGACCCGCGCGGCCTTCCTGCCCGCCTCGGTCGACGACACCCAATTCTGGCTTCACGGAGATACCGCCCAATGACCGCTTCCATCCTGACCGTCGACGACAGCGCGAGCCTGCGTATGGCGATCCGCATCGCCCTGACCGGCGCGGGCTATACGGTGACGGAAGCCGCCGATGGCGCCGAGGGCCTGGCCAAGGCGACCGGGACCCGGTTCGACCTGATCGTTACCGACCTGAACATGCCCAATATGGACGGTCTGGAGATGATCCGCGCGCTGCGCCAGCAGCCCGCCCAGGCGGGCGTGCCGATCATCTTCCTGACCACCGAGTCCGATGACTCGATGAAGGCGCAGGCCAAGGCAGCGGGCGCGACCGGCTGGCTGGTGAAGCCCTTCCAGCCCGAACAGCTGATCCGCGTCGCCCAGAAGGTCCTTGCGCGATGAGCGGCGAAGATCCGACAGCCGCCTTTCGGATCGAGGCGGGCGAGCTTCTGGAGCAGGTCGAACAGGGCCTGCTCGACCTGGGGCACCGGCTGGACGACATGAACCTCGTCAACGCCGTGTTCCGTGGCCTTCACACGCTGAAGGGCTCGGGCGCGATGTTCGGCTTCGATGCGCTGGCCGCCTTTACCCATCACTGCGAGAGCGCGTTCGACCGCGTGCGCAAGGGCGATGTCCGTGCGACGCCGGACCTGGTGTCGGTGATCCTGTCGGCGGCGGACCATATGCGCGCGCTGGTCGATGGCGACGCGCCCGCCGCCCATGGTCAGGCGATCCTGGACCGGCTGGCGACGGCAGTCGACGCGGCCGCCGGTATCTCGGCCCCCGTGGCCGCGCCTGCCCCGCGCAAGCAGGGCTGGATCCTGTCCTTCCGCCTGCCGCCCGACGCGATGGCCAATGGCACGAGCCCGCTGGCGCTGCTCGACGAACTGCGCGAGCTGGGTGAGGCGACCATCGTCGCGACCTTCGACAAGCTACCGGCGCTGGACGATCTCAACCCCGGTCATTGCTTTGTCGGCTGGGACTGCACGCTGATCGGCGACATTTCGCGCGAGGCGATCGAGGACGTGTTTCTGTTCGTCATGGACGATATGGACATCACCATCGCCCCGCTGGCGGTCGAAGAGGCCGGGGAAGCGGACGTGGCGGCGGCCCCCGAACAGGCGCCGGTCGTCGTCGATGCGCCGGTGGCGGCCAACGACATCACGCCGCGCGCTGCCTCGGCCAACCGGGCGCAGGGCGAGCATGTCCGCGTGCCCGCCGAGCGTCTCGACGAGCTGATGGACCGGGTCGGCGAACTCGTGATCGCACAGAGCCGTCTGTCGCAGCTGGCCGGGCATGGCCACGACCTCAGCCTGCGGTCGGTCTCCGAAGAGATCGAGCGTCTGGCGGGCGAGATGCGCGACACGATGATGATCCTTCGCATGGTGCCGGTGTCGACGCTGTTCGGCCGTTTCCGCCGCCTGATCCACGATCTGGCCAACGAAACCGGCAAGGCGATCGAGCTGGTGACCGAAGGCGAGACGACCGAGGTCGACAAGACCGTCATCGAGCGCCTGTTCGATCCGCTGGTCCACATCATCCGCAACAGCTGCGACCATGGCCTCGAAAAGGCCGAGGACCGTATCGCGGCGGGCAAGTCGGCCAACGGCGTCATCCGGCTGAGCGCGCATCAGGCGGGCGGCGAAGTCCTGATCACCATCACCGATGACTGGCGCGGCATCGATGTCGAGCGCGTCCGCGCCAAGGCGGAGGCCAATGGCCTGATCCAGCCGGGCCAGGTGGTCAGCGAGGACGAACTGCTGGGCCTGATCTTCCACCCCGGCTTCTCGACCGCGGCGCAGGTCACGAACCTGTCGGGCCGGGGCGTCGGCATGGATGTGGTCAAGCGCACGATCGAAAGCCTGCGCGGCTCGATCGACGTGAAGAGCGTGTCCGGCCAGGGCTCGACCATCACGCTGCGCATCCCGCTCACGCTGGCGATCATCGAGGGGCTGCTCGTCCGCGTGGGCGAGGGACGCTATGTCATCCCGCTCGCGGCGGTCGAGGAATGCCTGGAGCTGTCGCTGGAGGAGGATTTGCGCTCGCGCGGGCGCAGCATCATCACGCTGCGCGAACGCCTGGTGCCCTTCCTGCGGTTGCGCGACCTGTTCGAGACCGGGACCAAGCCCGACACCTATCAGAAGATCGTGGTGGTCGGCACGGGGGCGGAGCGCGTCGGACTGGTCGTCGACCAGATCGTCGGCAACCACCAGACGGTCATCAAGGCCATGTCGCCCCTGCACCGCAACGTCGCGGCCTTTGCGGGCGCGACCATCCTGGGCGACGGTTCGGTCGCCCTGATCCTCGACATCGCCCAGCTCATCGCGATGAGCCAGCCCAGGGAGGAGCGGCGTCTGGCCGCTGGATAAGCCCATGCCCTATCACAAAGTACCCAATTGGACGCCCGAGAACGGCCTGGAGGTCCTGACCTTCGGCCTGGGCGGCGAGACCTTCGCGCTGGAGGCGGGCATCGTCCGCGAAATCCTGGACATGATGCCGGTGACGATGGTGCCGGGCGCCGATCCGCTCGCCGCCTCGGTGATCAACTTTCGCGGCCGCATCGTGCCGCTGGCCGATCTGCGCGGCTCGTTCGGGATGGAGGCGCATGCCAACACCGCCGACAGCCGGATCATCGTGATCGAGCTGGACGTGAACGGCGACCCCTTTCTGATCGGCCTGACCGCCGACCGGGTGAACGAGGTCACGGTGCTGCACGCGGGGGATGCCGAGGAGGCGCCGGTCATCGGCATGCGCTGGCCACGCGACCATGTCCGCTGCCTGGTGCGGCGCGAGGGCGACCTCGTGGTGTTGCCGGACCTGACGGCGCTGTTCGCCCGCCTCACCAGCGACGCCGAGACCACCATCCACTGACCCCTAACACAGAGAGCGTCGGACGCCTTTCAGGCCATGAGCATGCGATAGCATTTCGTATCGACGCCTCTGCAAAACGGATCGGACCGCACTGCACCGGGTCGGGTTATTTATCATGGCCATCCCGGTGCAGCCCCCCGGCGGGGAAATTCCCGCCCCGGGAGCGACCGTGTCGCATTTCGCGGGACCGCCCCGGCACGATGCCGAATGGCGAGATCGCCGCCGACGCCCGCGTATTGGGCAGTATTCCTGACATTCCCGCCGGACCCTTGTCCGGCCTGTACGACCATTCATCGGGCGTCCGACAGCGTGTCGGCGTTTCACACCACCATCGATATTTTCGGGGAGGATCCTGATCATGCGAGCCACGATAAAAATGAAGCTGGGCGCGACATTCGCGCTGATCGTCTGCCTTCTGCTGGCGGTCGTCGGCGTCGGCGTGATGAAGATGAGCGCGCTGAACACCGCGATCACCGACGTCATCTCCGGTCCGTCGAAGCGACTGGAAATCGCGCTCAGCGTCAACGAGCGGATGAACCGGGTGCTGCGGTTCGAAAAGAACATGGCACTGACGGATGATAATGCGCTGACCCGGAAGTTCGATGCCGAGGTCCTGAAGTCGCGCAACGAAACGCGCGAGCTGATCGCCGCCGGTCTGGCCATCTCCACGACGGAGGGCAAGCCGCGTTGGATGCAGGTCCAGTCGCTGTTTGACCAGTATGTGCCGATCAACGATCAGATCCGCACCTTGGCGCTGGCCAACGGCAATGCCGAAGCCGGACGGATTTCGGTCACCAAGTCGCGCGAAGTCGCGGGCCAGATCAGCGGCCAGATCGACCAGATCGTCGGCCTCGCCAAGGACGCGATGAAGCAGGCCGATGCCGATACCAGCGCCCAATATGCCAATGCCCGCAATGTCCTGTTCGCCACGGCGGCACTGGCGCTGCTGGTCGCAGTCGGCGGTGCGCTGTGGATTTCGCGTCTCGTGTCGCAGGGGCTGAACAAGGTTTCGGCGGCGATCGACGCGGTGGCGATCGGCGATCTGTCGCAGGACGTGGCCGTCACCTCGAATGACGAGATCAAGGACCTGGTCGACACGGTCAACCGCATGACCGCCAACCTGCGCGAGAGTGCGCAGCTGGCCGACACGATCGCGGGCGGCGACCTGACCGTCCAGCATCAGCCGCTGTCGGACAAGGACGTGCTGGGCCATGCCCTGGTGTCGATGGTCGAGCGTCTGCGCGGTGTCGTGGGCGATGCGACCCAGGCGGCGCAGAATGTCGCGGCGGGCAGCCAGCAGCTGTCGTCGTCTTCGGAACAGGTGAGCCAGGGCGCGACCGAACAGGCCGCCGCTGCCGAGGAAGCCTCTGCGTCGATGGAGCAGATGGCCGCCAACATCAAACAGAATGCCGACAATGCGACCCAGACCGAGAAGATCGCCCGCCAGTCCTCGCAGGATGCCGAGGTGAGTGGTCAGGCCGTGCAGAAGGCCGTGGTCGCCATGCGCACCATCGCCGAAAAGATCGGCATCGTGCAGGAAATCGCGCGCCAGACCGATCTGCTGGCGCTGAACGCGGCGGTCGAGGCGGCCCGTGCAGGCGAACATGGTCGCGGCTTTGCGGTGGTTGCCGCCGAGGTCCGCAAGCTCGCCGAGCGCAGCCAGTCGGCGGCGGCAGAGATCAGCGGCATGTCGTCGGATACCGTCGGTGCCGCGACCCAGGCGGGCGAGATGCTCATCAAGCTGGTGCCCGACATCCGCCGCACCGCCGAACTGGTCGCCGAGATCAGCGCGGCGTGCCGCGAACAGGATATCGGTGCGGTCCAGATCAACGAAGCGATCCAGCAGCTCGACAAGGTGACGCAGCAGAACGCATCGGCCTCCGAGCAGATTTCCTCGACCTCCGAAGAACTCGCCAGCCAGGCCGAGGAGCTTCAGGAAAGCATCGCCTATTTCCGGGTCGAAGCCGGTGGCAATCGCAGCCGCGGCAAGGCGGCGGTCCGCAAGCCGCTCGCCCGTCCGGCGGCCAAGTCCGGCAAGTCGGGCAATGCGCCCCGCGCGGGCTCGGTCGCCGATCAGCAGGCCCGGGTGCGCGGCTTCGCGCTGGACCTGACCAATGGCGGCCCGGATGGCGAGGATGCCGAATTCGGGCGTGCCGCCTGAGCCAAGACGATCGGGGGCGGGCGCTGCTCCGCCCCCTGACAGCCGGGATATTCGCGAACATCCCGCCGCTTCGTAGGCCCCAGGCAGGCGAACCGTACGACGCGCTGGTCAACCCTTTAGGACAAGAACATGCTGGGTTCCTTCAATCACCTGTCGATGTCGAAAAAGCTCACCCTCTGCCTTGGCGCGATCATCGCGATCATGGTGGGGGTTGACGGCGTTATCCTGTCCAATGCCGGACAGGTGAAGGCGACGACCGAAATCAACGAACATACCTATCAGGTCATCGCCACCGCCGACGGCATCGTCTCCAGCATGGTCAATCAGGAAACCGGCTATCGCGGTTATCTCGTATCGGGGAACGAACAGTTCCTGGCGCCCTATCACAAGGGATGGACCGATTTCGCCCATGCGTGGGGCGACGTCCGAGACCTGACCAACGACAATCCGGTGCAGCAAGGACGACTGGACGAGATCAAGCGGCTCGCCGAAAGCTGGCATAATGACGTGGCCGAAAAGGCCATCCGCCTGATGGCGCATCCCGAAACCCGCGAGGCCGGGCGCGCGCTGGAAAGCAGTGGCGCGGGCAAGCAGGCGATGGACCAGCTGCGCCAGCGGGTGGGCGAGCTGATCGCGACCGAAAAGGGTCTGCTGGCGCAGCGGCAGGCGGCGCAGCATCAGTCCTTCTCGTCCATCACGCTCGCCATCTGGATCGGCATGGCGGCCAGCGTGCTGGCCGCGATCGGCATCGGGGTGCTGATGACCCGCACGATCGCGCGGCCCATGTCGCGGCTGACCCAGGCGCTGGCGCGTCTGGCCGAACCGCTGGCGACCGAGCGCCGCGACGAGATCGGGCGGATGCAGGGCAGTGTCGGCGCGGTCGAAGGCGCGTTCGACCAGATTTCGACCGTGCTGACCGCCGTGTCGAAGGGCGATACCGGCGTCGGCATGAACCAGCGTTTCGGCGGCCTGACCGATCAGCTGTCCGCCAATCTGGACGCGCTGCGCACCAGCTTCGAGGGCATGGCGAAGATCGCCGAAGAGATTGCGGGCGGCAATCTGAACGTCCAGACCCAGGCATTGTCGGACAAGGACAAGCTGGGCCAGGCGCTGGTGTCGATGGTCGATCGCCTGCGCGGCGTCGTCGGCGATGCGACCCAGGCAGCGCATAATGTGGCCAGCGGCAGCCACGAACTGTCCTCGTCGTCGGAACAGGTGAGCCAGGGCGCCACCGAACAGGCGGCAGCGGCCGAGGAAGCCTCCGCCGCGATGGAGGAGATGGCGGCCAACATCAAACAGAATGCCGACAATGCGACGCAGACCGAGAAGATCGCGCGCCAATCCTCGCAGGATGCGGAGAATAGCGGCGTGGCGGTGCAGAAGGCGGTGATCGCGATGCGGACCATCGCCGAAAAGATCGGCATCGTGCAGGAAATCGCGCGCCAGACCGACCTGCTGGCCCTGAACGCCGCCGTCGAGGCGGCGCGGGCCGGGGAACATGGTCGCGGCTTTGCGGTGGTTGCCGCCGAGGTCCGCAAGCTGGCCGAGCGCAGCCAGTCGGCGGCGGCGGAAATCAGCGGCATGTCGACCGACACGGTCGATGCCGCGACCCAGGCGGGCGAGATGCTGACCAAGCTGGTCCCCGACATCCGCCGCACCGCCGAACTGGTCGCCGAGATCAGCGCCGCCTGCCGCGAGCAGGACATCGGCGCGGTCCAGATCAACGAGGCGATCCAGCAGCTCGACAAGGTGACGCAGCAGAACGCCACCGCCTCCGAGCAGATTTCGTCCACCTCCGAAGAACTGGCCAGCCAGGCGACGGAGCTTCAGGAAAGCATCGCCTATTTTCAGATCGATGGCGTGGGACGTGCCGTCATCCGGCATACGGCCAGCCGTCCGGCCCAGGCCAGATCGAAGCAGGCTGCGCGCCGCAACGGTTCGATCGCCGACCAGCAGGCCCGCGCGCATGGCTTCGCGCTCGACCTGAGCAATGGCGGCCCGGACGGCGAAGACGCCGCGTTCGGACGCGCGGCATGAGCGGCGCGGCCGATATCCAGGTCGTGGTCTTCGGACTGGGCGATGAAGAATTCGCGCTGCCCGTCACCACGGTCCGTGAAATCCTCGACCACCGTACCGCATACCGGGTGCCGCACGCCCCCGACTGGCTCCTGGGGCTGACCGATGTGCGTGGCGATTCCGTGCCGATGGTCGACCTGCGGGTTCGTTTGGGGATGCCCCCGGTCGAACCGACGCTGACCACACGGATTCTGGTCGTCGATGTGGCGGGCGCGCAGGGCCAGCCGCTGGCGCTGGGCATGGTCGTCGACCGGGTGCTCGATGTTTCGACCTTCGCGGCCGAATCGGTCGAGGGCGCGCCCGACCTGGGCGGTCGCTGGCGGTCCGAGCAGATCGAGGCGATCCTGCGGCGGGGGGCGGGCTTCGTCGCGCTGCTCGATCCGGTGCGCCTGTTCGGCGCGGCCGACCTCGACGTCACCCGTGCGGCTGCGATTGCCGCCTGATTCAGGCTCTCAGCATAGAATAGGAGAGAGGACTATCATGCGTTTCCATGCTTCGTTGAAAGACACCTCGCATGTCGACGTCGCCACGACGGAGATCGGCCGGCTCCAGCGGGCCTTTGCCCAGGGGCGGGTCGGCGAGCGGGCCGACCTGTCGGGCGCGACCGGCAAGGCACGCGAGATGCTCGTCGCGGTCAACGAACTGCTCGAAACCGCCGCCATCCCCGCCACCGCCTTCAACCGGCGGCTGGCGCATGTCGCCGCCGAGCATGAGCGCGGTGACATCGACGTGGTGCTGCCGGTCGAGGAGTTTTCCGGCGACCTGGCCGTTGCGGCGCGGACCGTCAACGAACTGGTCGCCAGCCATATCGCGGTCAAGAAACAGGCGATGGCCTGTGTGGCCGCGCTGGCGCAGGGCGATTTCGAGGCGCCGCTGGCGCGACTGCCGGGCAAGAAGGCCTTCATCAACGACACGATCGAGCAGCTTCGCGGCAATCTGAAGGGCCTGATCGCCGAGATGAACACCATGTCGGCCGAGCATGATCGCGGCGACATCGACGTGTTCGTGCCGGTCGACAAGTTCCAGGGCGATTTCGGCGTCATGGCCCGCCGCCTGAACGAGATGGTCGCCAACCACATCGCCGCCAAGAAGATGGCGATGGCCTGTATCAAGCAGTTCGGCGAGGGCGATTTCAATGCGCCGATGCAGCAACTGCCCGGCAAGAAGGCGTTCATCAACGACACGATCGAATTGCTGCGCGCCAATTTCCAGGCGATCATCGGCGAGATCCAGCGCCTGATCGCGGCCTCGACGGCGGGCAAGCTGAGCGAGCGTGGCGACGCGACCCGCTTCCCCGGCGACTTTGCCGGGCTGGTGAGCGGGATCAACGGGATGCTCGACGCGATCCTGCTGCCGATCGGCGAGGGCAATCGCGTGCTGAACCTGGTCAGCACCGGCTCGCTGCTCGAACGCGTGGAGATCGAGTGCGAGGGCGATCACCGCCGCATGAAGGATGCGATCAACAATCTGGTCGACAACCTCACCCAGTTCGCGAGCAATGTCGCGGGGGCGGCCGATCAGGTCGCCAGCGGTAGCCAGCAACTGTCGTCCTCGTCCGAACAGGTGTCGGAAGGCGCGACCGAGCAGGCCGCCGCCGCCGAGGAAGCCTCTGCCTCGATGGAGCAGATGGCCGCCAACATCAAACAGAATGCCGACAATGCGACGCAGACCGAGAAGATCGCGCGCCAGTCGTCGCAGGACGCCGAACAGAGCGGTGCCGCCGTGCAGAAGGCCGTGACCGCGATGCGCACCATCGCCGAGAAGATCGGCATCGTCCAGGAAATCGCGCGCCAGACCGACCTGCTGGCGCTGAACGCGGCGGTCGAGGCGGCCCGTGCGGGCGAACATGGTCGCGGCTTTGCGGTGGTGGCCGCCGAAGTCCGCAAGCTGGCCGAGCGCAGCCAGACGGCGGCGGCGGAGATCAGCGGCATGTCGTCGGACACCGTGTCGGCCGCGACGCAGGCGGGCGAGATGCTGACCAAGCTGGTGCCCGACATCCGCCGCACCGCCGAACTGGTCGCCGAGATCAGCGCGGCATGTCGCGAACAGGATATCGGTGCGGTCCAGATCAACGAGGCGATCCAGCAGCTCGACAAGGTGACGCAGCAGAACGCCTCGGCTTCCGAGCAGATTTCCTCGACCTCGGGGGAACTCGCCAGCCAGGCCGAGGAGCTTCAGCACAGCATCGCCTTTTTCCAGGTCGCCGAAAACGCACGACCGGCGGTGCGCAAGCCTGTCACCCGCCAGTCGGTCGCCAGGACGCGCAAGGCTGCGGTGCAGGCAGGTTCGATCGGGCATCAGCAGGCGCGGGTGCGCGGCTTCGCCCTCGACCTGAACGAGGGTGGGCCGGACGGGGAAGATGCCGAGTTCGGCCACGCGGCATGACCCGTGCGTGGTGCTTGCGAAGTGCCGGGGGGCCTTCGCCAGCACCACGGTCATGACGCTGATATCATCGTCCTGAACCAATAATTCATCAATTTCTGCCTATGATCCGCTCAGTTTCGGCGGGTGGTTTCATAGCATCCGAAGTGTCGGGTTTCATAGCGGGGTGGCATATGCGAGTTACGATCAAGGCCAAGCTGGCAGGTACATTTGCGATTGTCTTGTTACTTCTGGCGGTTGTCGTCGGAGTCGGGGTTTCGAAGGTTAACGCGTTGAATGTGATGATCGCGCAAATCATCGACGGACCGGCCCAGCGTATCAAGCTGTCGTTGACCGCCGATGGCGATATCGGTCGCGCCATCCGCGCCGAAAAGAACATGATGCTGACGGAAGATGTTGCGCAAAAGCGCAACTTCGACGGCGGCTTCGCCCAATATGACGCCAAGATTCTGGAAAGCCTGAACAGTGGCCTGAAGATCGCCACCGAACAGGGGCGGCCGGTCTGGACCAAAGCGCTGGAGGAATGGCGCGCATACAAGACGATCAGCGACCGTGCGCGCTCGCTGGCGATGCAGAACCACAATGCCGAGGCATCGACCGTTTCGATGACCGAGGGTCGCGTCGTGGCCGTGCGCCTCACCGACACGCTGACCAAGCTGGCGGAGATCACGCAGGGGCAGATGGTCAAGGCCAAGGCCGATTCCGCCATCCTCTATGCGTCGGCGCGAACCACGCTGATGGCGACGGCGATCGTCGCGTTCCTGATCGCGATCGGCGGCGCCCTGTGGGTCGCGTTGCTGGTGTCCAAGGGGCTGCGCAAGATCGGCGAAGCCGTGTCCGCCGTCGCCGATGGCGACCTGAGCAACGAGGTGGACGTTGCCAGCAATGACGAGATCAAGGACTTGGTCGACACCGTCAACCGGATGACCGTCCGCCTGCGCGAAACGATCGGCCAGACCACGCAAGCGGCTCACAATGTCGCGGCGGGCAGCCAACAGCTGTCGTCCTCGTCGGAACAGGTGAGCCAGGGCGCGACCGAACAGGCCGCCGCCGCCGAGGAAGCCTCTGCCTCGATGGAGCAGATGGCCGCCAACATCAAACAGAATGCCGACAACGCGACGCAGACCGAGAAGATCGCGCGCCAGTCGTCGCAGGACGCCGAACAGAGCGGTGCCGCCGTGCAGAAGGCCGTGGTCGCGATGCGCACCATCGCGGAGAAGATCGGCATCGTCCAGGAAATCGCGCGCCAGACCGACCTGCTGGCGTTGAACGCGGCGGTCGAGGCCGCCCGTGCGGGCGAACATGGTCGCGGCTTTGCGGTGGTTGCCGCCGAGGTCCGCAAGCTGGCCGAGCGCAGCCAGACGGCGGCGGCGGAAATCAGCGGCATGTCGTCGGATACCGTCGGTGCCGCGACCCAGGCGGGCGAGATGCTCATCAAGCTGGTTCCCGACATCCGCCGTACCGCCGAACTGGTCGCCGAGATCAGCGCGGCGTGCCGGGAACAGGATATCGGTGCGGTCCAGATCAACGAGGCGATCCAGCAGCTCGACAAGGTGACGCAGCAGAACGCCTCGGCGTCCGAGCAGATTTCCTCGACCTCCGAAGAACTCGCCAGCCAGGCCGAGGAGCTTCAGGAAAGCATCGCCTATTTCCGGGTCGACGGACAGGGTGCGCAGATCCGCTCGGTGCGCCGCGTCGCGCCGCGTCCCACCAAGGCCAAGCCCAAGGCGGCTCCGGCACGCAGCGGTTCGGTCGCCGATCAGCAGGCCCGGGTGCGCGGTTTCGCGCTGGACCTGACCAATGGCGGCCCCGACGGCGAAGACGCCGCGTTCGGACGCGCGGCATGAGCGGGGCATCCGACATCCAGGTCGTGGTCTTCGGGCTGGGCGACGAAGAATTCGCACTGCCGGTGACGACGGTCCGCGAAATCCTGGACCACCGTAACGCCTATCGGGTGCCCCATGCACCCGACTGGTTCCTGGGCCTGACCGATGTGCGCGGCGACTCCGTGCCGATGGTCGACCTGCGGGTTCGCCTGGGCATGCCCCCGGTCGATCCGACGCTGACCACCCGCGTTCTGGTGGTCGACGTGGCGGGGGGCGAGGGCAAGCCGCTGGCGCTGGGGATGGTCGTCGACCGGGTACTCGACGTCGCGACCTTCCCGGCCGAATCGGTCGAGAGCGCGCCAGACCTGGGCGGTCGCTGGCGGTCCGAGCAGATCGAGGCGATCCTGCGGCGAGGTGCGGGCTTCGTCGCACTGCTCGACCCGGCGCGCCTGTTCGGCGCGGACGGTGCCGAGGCCGCCCTGGCCGATCTCGGCATGGCGGCGTGATCCCATTGCTTTTCGGCCGCCCGGCGCGGCGGCCGACCCCTTCCTCTCGCTTCCGACAGGAGCCGTTCCTTTGAGCAGTCTGGCCCGCGCGGCATCGGCATCGCCCGACGCGCTACAGCGTCGCGATTTCGATCGCATCTCCGCCTATGTCTACAAGGAGTGCGGGATTCGCCTGCCGCCCGCCAAGATGACGATGATCGAGGGGCGCCTGCGCCGCCGCGTGCGCGCGACGGGGCTGAGCAGCCTGGGCGATTATTGCGCCTGGGTGTTCCAGGCCGATCATCTGGAGGGCGAGCGCGAGCATCTGCTGAACGCGGTCACGACCAACAAGACCGACTTCTTCCGCGAACCCAAGCATTTCGACTATCTGATGGGCACGGTCATGCCGCGCCTGCGCGACGAGGGGCAGCGCCGGGTCCGCGTGTGGAGCTCGGCCTGCTCGACCGGCGCGGAGCCCTATACGCTGGCGATGCTGCTCGACGCCTTTGCCGCCGACAGGGGCGGCCCCGACTTCGGTATCCTGGCGACCGATCTGGACAGCGAAGTGCTGCGCACCGCGCGTCGGGGCATCTATGCGGCCGCGATGCTCGATCCGGTGCCGACGGCCTTGCGCAAACGCTATGTCATGAGCGCCAGCGATCCCAAGCGCGACGAGATGCGCATCGTGCCCGCGCTGCGTTCGTCGATCGGCTTTGCCCAGATGAATCTGATGGACGAGCGCTATCCGGTGGGTGATCCGATGGACATCATCTTCTGTCGCAACGTCCTGATCTATTTCGACAAGCCGACCCAGGAAAAGGTCGTGCGCCGTCTGGCCGAATGCCTGCGCCCCGGCGGCTGGATGTTCCTGGGCCATTCCGAATCGATCACGGGTTTCGACCTTCCCCTGAAGACGGTGTCCAACACCGTGTTCCAACGGATCTGACGGCCATGAGCAAAGTCCGCGTGCTGGTGATCGACGACAGCGCCAGCGTCCGCCAGGCGATGACCGCGATCCTGTCCGCCGATCCCGATATCCAGGTGATCGCCGCCGCCGCCGATCCCTTCGCCGCCGCGCGCTATATCCATGAGGAGGTGCCCGATGTCATCACGCTGGACGTCGAGATGCCGCGCATGGACGGCATCACTTTCCTGCGCAAGCTGATGGCGCAGCGCCCGCTGCCCGTGGTGATGTGCTCCTCGCTGGTCGAGGAAGGCTCGGAAACGCTGCTCCAGGCGCTGGAGGCCGGGGCGGTCGACGTCATCCTGAAGCCGCGCGTGGGGGTCGCCGACCACCTGAACGAAGCGCATATGATGATCCGCGAGACGGTGAAGGGTGCGGCCAAGGCGCGGCTTGGCGCACGGCGCTCCCAGGTCAAGCTGAACCCGGCGCAGAAACTGACGGCCGATGCCGTCCTGCCGCCGCCGACCGGCCGCGCGATGAGCCGCACGACCGAGATGGTGGTGTGCATCGGCGCCTCGACCGGCGGCACGGAGGCGCTGCGCGAGGTGCTGGAGGCGCTGCCCGCCAATTCGCCGGGCATCGTCATCGTCCAGCATATGCCGGAGAGCTTCACCCGCGCCTTTGCCAAGCGGCTCGACGGGCTGTGCCAGGTCGACGTCAAGGAGGCCGAGGACGGCGACACGGTGATGCGCGGCCGCGTGCTGATCGCGCCGGGCGGGCTGCGCCACACCATGCTGGAGCGGCAGGGCGCGCGCTATGTCGTGTCGGTGCGCGAGGGGCCGCTGGTCTCGCGCCATCGCCCCTCGGTCGATGTGCTGTTCCGTTCGGCGGCGCGCAACGCGGGCTCCAACGCGGTCGGCATCATCCTGACCGGCATGGGCGACGACGGCGCGCGTGGCCTGCTGGAGATGAAGCAGGCGGGCGCCCGCACCTTTGCGCAGGACGAGGCGACCTCAGTCGTGTTCGGCATGCCCAAGGAAGCGATCGCGCGCGGCGCCCATGACAAGATCATCCCGCTGGGCAGCGTCGCACGCGAACTGCTCCACGCCACGGCACGCTAAGAAGGAACGACACATGTTTGTGGCACGGATCGATACCGACAATGCGGCTCCGCTGGCTGGCGACCTGCCGACCTCGCCCGCCATTTCCTTCGCGACACTGGCGGAGCAGGTGCAGGACCGGATGGGCGGCCTGGAGGATGCCTTTCGCGAAACCGGCGAGACGCTGGCCACCGCGATCGGCACGATCGACGGCATGGCGGACGGGCTGACGACCATTCGCCAGGCCCTGTCGCACGACACCGCCGGAGTGGCGGTCTCCCGGCTGCGCGACGTCGCCTATCGCCTGATCACCCTGCCGATCATCCAAAAGCGGCGCGCGATCGAGGTCGAGACGCTGACCGGCCGCACCCGCGAGCTTCGCGGCCTGCTGAACGAGGTCAGCACCATACTGAAGCTGCTCGGCATCTATGGGATGAACATCAAGATCGCCTCGTCGGGCGAGGCGGCGTTCTTCAACTTCGTCGTCGGCATGGACGAGAAGCTGACCACCGGCCGCCAGGAACTGCGCCAGATCGAGCGGCAGCTGGACCAGTTCGGCCGGGTGGTGGGCGACGTGCAGCAGGCCGACCGCCTGCTCGCCACCGAATGCGACCGCGCCGGGGCCGCCGTGCCCGCCGAGCTGACCGCCAATGCCAATGCGCTGCAGGATCATATCGAATCGGTGATGCGCATGACCGACGAGGTCGGCGGCATCGTGCGCACCGTACAGGGCGAGGTCGCGCGCATCCTGGGCGCGATCCAGATCGGCGACAGCGTGCGCCAGCGCGCCGAACATGCCATCGCCATGCTGCGCCGGGTCGCGATGGACGATGCGCCGGGCGGCATGCCGGAAGGGGCCAAGGCGCATATGGCCCGGCTGATCTCCGCTCAGCTGAACGCGATGGCCGACGAGTTCGGGCGGGAGATCGCCTCGATCGTCACCTCGCTGGAACGGCTGGCGCCGCTGGCGGATCACTTGCGCGAGCTGCTGGGGTCGCAGGGCGGCGCGGACGGACAGCTGCTGTTCCGGTTGGAACATGGCATCTCCTCGCTGGGCAATGTCACCGACCAGCTGTGCGATGCCGATGGCCATCTGGCCGAGCTGACCGGCTTTGTCAGCCGCACGCTGGCCGACCTGACCGACGGGCTGAGCCGCATCCGCCACATCGCCGTGAATGTGCAGGATATCTCGACCAACACCCAGCTGCTGTGCCGTCGCCACGGCACGCTGGGCCGCGCGGTGGCGGTGATCGCCAAGGAAGTCGCCCCCTGCGCCAGCCGCCTCGACCAGTTGAGCGTGGCGGTCGGTTCGCTGATCGGCGTGCTCAGCGGGATCGATCTGGTCCAGCAGGACAACACGCACAGCGAGAATGGCGACACGCGCGGCGCGCTTCAGGAAGCGCTGGCGGTCGTGCGGCGCGCCTGCGAAAGCTCGGCAGGGGCCATGGTCAAGGGTGGCGGGGATGCCGAGCGGATCGTCGCCTCTCTCCAGGCGAGCGCCGGGGATCTGGGCGAGCAGCATGATTTCGTACAGACGCTGTGCACCGTCGCTCTGGAGCTGACCCGCTACGCCGATCGGGTCGCGCCCGAAACCCCGAACGGCACCGAAATGACCGCGGCGGACGAGGCCGTGCTGGCGGACATGCTGCCCTGGGCGGCAAGCCTCTATACCATGGCGTCCGAACGTCTGATCCATGCGGCCTATCTGCTGCCCGGCATGGAGCCGGTCGCGACGGTGACGGCGGCGGTGACGTTCGACGATGATGATGACGGGCTGTTCTGATCCCGATTGCACGGCGCTTTAGCCGCCTTGCATGAAGTTCATCCCCGGGGTGCGAAGCCATTCGCACCCCGGATCGTTTCGCTCTTGCAGCATGACGGGCACCGGCCCCGTCCACAGCAAGGGAAAGACGAACCATGGCCGAGACGATCGCCGATCTTTTGAACCGCACGCTGGTCGAGGCGGGCGTCGAGCGGATCTGGGGCGTGACGGGCGACAGCCTGAACGCGTTCAACGACTCGCTCCGCAAGTCGGGCAAGATCCAATGGATGCATGTCCGCAACGAGGAAGCGGGCGCCTTTGCGGCGGGGGCGGAAGCGGCGGCGACCGACAGGCTGGCGGTCTGCGCGGGCAGCTGCGGGCCGGGCAATCTCCATCTGATCAACGGACTGTTCGACTGCCACCGCAACCATGTGCCGGTGCTGGCGATCGCGGCGCATATCCCGTCGAGCGAGATCGGCCTGAACTATT
The DNA here is from genome assembly GCF_014199595.1 of Sphingomonas yabuuchiae. Classification (GTDB taxonomy): domain Bacteria; phylum Pseudomonadota; class Alphaproteobacteria; order Sphingomonadales; family Sphingomonadaceae; genus Sphingomonas; species Sphingomonas yabuuchiae. Next base: position 235,261 of record NZ_JACHNX010000001.1, read on the forward strand.
TCCAGGAAACCCATCCCACCGAGCTGTTCCGCGAATGCAGCCATTTCTGCGAGATGGTGCAGGACCCGCGCCAGATGCCCGAACTGCTCCACCGCGCGATCCGCACCGCCATCGGCAAGCGCGGCGTGGCGGTGCTGGTCATCCCCGGCGATGTCGCGCTGAAGCCCGCGCCCGAGACGCGCAGCGTCGCCTTTCCGCCGCTGGCCACGCCGCGCCTCGTGCCGCCGCAGGCGGAGCTGGGCAAGATCGCCGACCTGCTCAACGAATCGAAGGCGGTGACGCTGCTGTGCGGCGCGGGCACGGCGGGGGCCCATGCCGAGGTCGTGGCGCTGGCCGAAGCGTTGAAGGCCCCGATCGTCCATGCATACCGGGGCAAGGAATGGATCGAATACGACAACCCCTATGATGTCGGCATGACCGGGCTGATCGGCTTTTCGTCGGGCTATCACGCGATGATGGAGTGCGACACGCTGCTGATGCTGGGCACCGATTTCCCCTATCGCAACTTCTATCCCGAAAAGGCGAAGGTGGTGCAGGTCGATCGCGACCCGGGCGCATTGGGGCGGCGGGTGCCGCTGGACCTGGGCGTGGTGGGCGACGTGGCCGAGGTGGCGCGCGGCCTGATCCCGCTGATCGCGGGCGAGCGCGACGGGCGTTTCCTGGACAAGGCGCGGGCGCATTACCGCGACGCGCGCAAGGGGCTGGACGACCTCGCCACCCCGCGAGACGGCGACAAGCCGCTGCATCCGCAATTCGTCGCGCGCACCATCGACCGGCTCGCCGATGAGGATGCCGTCTTCACTGCCGATGTCGGCACGCCCGCCGTCTGGGCGGCGCGCTATCTGACGATGAACGGTCGGCGTCGGATCATCGGCTCTTTCAACCACGGATCGATGGCCAATGCCCTGCCGCAGGCGCTGGGCGTGCAGGGGGCCTATCCGGGGCGGCAGGTCGTGTCGATGTCGGGGGACGGCGGACTGACCATGTTGATGGGCGACATGCTGACCGCCGTGCAGATGAAGCTGCCGGTCAAGATCGTAGTCTTCAACAATTCGACGCTCGGCTTCGTCGCGCTGGAGCAGAAGGCGGCGGGCTATGTCGACGACAATGTGTCGCTCCAGAACCCGGACTTCGGCGCGATCGCGCGCGAGATGGGCTATTTCGGGGTGCGCGTCACCCGTTCTGACGCGCTGGAGGGCGCGTTGCGCGAAGCGTTCGCGCATGACGGCCCGGCACTGGTCGATGTCGTGACCGAGACGCAGGAACTGATCATGCCGCCCAAGATCCAGGCCGAGCAGATCAAGGGGTTCAGCCTCTATGCCGCGCGCGCGGTCCTGAGCGGGCGTGGCGACGAGGTGTTGGAACTGGCGCGGGCCAATCTCTTCCGGTGACGCCGCCGCCGCTCCTGCGCGACTGGGTGACGGCGCATGTGTCGCGCGAGGAGACGGTGCGCACCATCGCCTTCGTCGCGCGCTGTACCGGCGCAGCGGTGCTGGCGCTCAGCATCGCCGACCGGCTGCACCTCGACCATCCGGTCTGGGCTAGCGTCTCCGCGCTCGTCGTCTCGCAGGACCGGCTGGGCGACACGCATCGCTCGCTCACCTGGCGGATCGTCGCGACGCTGATCGGGGTGGCGGTGGCGCTGCTCGTCGCCTTTGCCATGCCCGATGCCGGGGCGGTCGCGATGCTGGCGGTGGCGGTCGGAGTCACCGCCGCCATTGCGCGGATTCGCACCGAATTGCGGGTGTGCATGTGGACCTCGGTCATCGTCCTGCTGACCGTGCCGCCGGGGGGCACGATCCTGACCGCCGCGCTGGCGCGGGCGCAGGAAGTCATGCTGGGCGTCGCGATCGGGGCGATCCTGCACTGGGGCTTCGAGCGATTGCTGTTCCGCCGAACCGGCTGAACCAGGCCTAACCTGTCGGACAAATAAACCAGATCGATCGGCCTCCAACAACGCCATTTGCGTGCACATACGAAAACATTTGCGGATTCGGGTGGCGCAACGCACACTGGCATAAAATAAGATTAGTCGGAGAAGATCGGTGCCTTCATGCTGTCCCGCCCCGTCGCGGCGTCAAGTCCTTGCCACGGCCAGCACGGCTGCGCTGGCGACAGGATGGGGGGCGGCGATGCCCGCTTCGGCCTGGGCGCAGAATGGCCTCAAGCCGATGGCATCCATGGCGGCCCCCATGCCTGCTAACGCGGTGCAGCCCTTCGACATGGCCGACGTCACGCTGGCGGACAGTCCCTTCCTCCATGCGCAGAAGATGACCGAGGCGTATCTGATGCGCCTGCAGCCCGACCGGTTGCTCGCGAATTTCCGCACCAATGCCGGATTGAAGCCCAAGGCGCCGGTCTATGGCGGCTGGGAGTCGGAGGCGCAGTGGGCTGACATCAACTGCCATGGCCATACGCTGGGCCATTATCTCTCGGCCTGTGCGCTGGCGTACCGCGCGACCAAGGACAAGCGCTACCGCCAGCGCATCGACTATATCGCGAATGAACTGGCCGCGTGCCAGCAGGCGGCGGGCACCGGCCTGGTCTGCGCCTTTCCGAAGGGGCCGGCGCTGGTCGCGGCGCATCTGCGTGGCGAGCCGATCACCGGTGTGCCCTGGTACACGCTGCACAAGGTCTATGCGGGCCTGCGCGATGCGGTGCAGCTCGCGGGGAGCGAGGCGGCGCGGCCGGTGCTGATCCGGCTGGCCGATTGGGGCGTCGTCGCCACCAAGCCGCTGTCGGATGCCCAGTTCGAGACGATGCTGGAGACCGAATATGGCGGCATGAACGAGGTGTATGCCGATCTGTATTTCATGACCGGCAACGAGGACTATCGCCGTCTGGCCGAACGCTTCTCGCAAAAGGCGGTGATGAAGCCGCTGGGCCAGGGCCGCGACTATCTCGACGGGATGCACGCCAACACCCAGATTCCGAAGATCATCGGTTTCCAGCGCGTCTATGAGGCGAATGGCGATGATGCCTATCACAACGCCGCCGCCTTTTTCTGGCGGACGGTCGCGCATACCCGCGCCTTTGCCACCGGCGGGCATGGCGATGGCGAGCATTTCTTCGCCATGGCGGACTTCGACAAGCATGTCTTCTCCGCCAAGGGATCGGAGACATGCTGCCAGCACAATATGCTGAAGCTGACCCGCGCGCTGTTCCTGCGCGACCCGCAGGCGGAATATGCCGATTATTACGAGCGGACGCTCTACAATGGCATCCTCGCCTCGCAGGACCCGGACTCGGGCATGGCGACCTATTTCCAGGGTGCGCGGCCGGGGTACATGAAGCTCTATCACACGCCCGAGGACAGCTTCTGGTGCTGCACCGGCACGGGCATGGAAAATCATGTGAAGTATTGCGACTCGATCTACTTCCATGACGACCGGGCGCTGTACGTGAACCTGTTCATTCCCTCGACTGTGACCTGGGCCGACAAGGGGGCGTCGCTGACCCAGGCGACGAACTTCCCCGAGGCGGGCAACACCCAGTTCCGCTGGAAACTGCGCCAGCCGACCGAACTGACCCTGAAGCTGCGCCACCCGAAATGGAGCCGCACCGCGACCCTGCTGGTCAACGGCGCGGAGGTGCAGCGCTCCGACAAGCCGGGAAGCTATGCGGAACTGACCCGGACCTGGAAGACCGGCGACACGGTCGAATGGCGTATGGTCATGGAACCCGCCGTCGAGAGCGCCCCCGCCGCGCCGGAGATCGTCGCCTTCACCTATGGCCCGCTGGTGCTGGCGGGCGCACTGGGTCGCGAGGGGCTGGCGCCGGGTGCGGACATCATCGTCAGCGAGCGGAAGTACGGCGAGTATAACGACACGCCGTTCCAGGCCCCGACGCTATCGGGTGAGCCCGATGCCCTGGCGAAGACGATCAGCGCGACCGGCAAGCCGCTGGAGTTCACCATCCCGGCGGCGGACGGCCAGAAGGTGCGGCTGGTCCCGTATCATCGCATCGCGCATGAGCGTTACGCGACATATTGGAAGCTGGCCTGATTGCGGACTAAGACCACCCCGGCGAAGGCCGGGGTCCAGTTGCCCTGTCACCGCGGTTGATCCCAGAAGATTTGTTCGCGCGGAGGCGCGGAGGACGCAGAGAGGGTATCGGATTGGCGACGGCGCAGCTCCATCAGCACATGATGGAGAGAGGCAGAGCAGGATGACATTACGCTGAGTCTATGAGAGCCCCTCCCCTTCAGGGGAGGGGTTGGGGTGGGGCCTTTCCACGAACGCCGCGCTTGCGGAAGCGCCCCACCCCCGGCCCCTCCCCTGAAGGGGAGGGGGGCCATTTCAGGTCATCAAGGTCGAGAGCTGCCCCATGCGAGACACCTCCGCGTCCTCCGCGCCTCCGCGCGAACATAATCTCTCTCGGCGCTCCACCGATCGCGTGGCAAGTGGACCCAGGCCTTCGCCGGGGTGGGGCTATAGAGTGATGTCGGAATGGTGGGCGATGACGGGCTCGAACCGCCGACATTCTCGGTGTAAACGAGACGCTCTACCAACTGAGCTAATCGCCCCCTCTCGGGAAGCCCTGCCTAATGCCGATGCGCTTGGCGTCTGGCAAGCCGCTTTTATGCGGTAAACCCATCTGGTTCGTTTGTTGGATACAAACCCGACTGTTATCGGTACATAACGGGAACATCGAGGGGCGGATGCGATCGGGGAAGCGGTCGGGTTCGCGCTCGGTGTTTCGGGGGGAGCGGGGATGGCCGGAACGGGGGAGGGCGCGCGGTGGACGCTGGCGCGGCGACGGCAATTCCTGGCGGCGCTGGCGGTCAGCGCCGATGCGGGGGCGGCAGCACGCGCGGTGGGAGAGACGCTGCGGGCTGCACGCACTTTGCGGGCGCGCGACCGGGCCTTTGGCGAGGCCTGGGATGAAGCGATCGGCGCGGCGCATGCGCTGGTCGAGGAAGGGCTGCTGCGCCGGATGCTGACCCTGTTGGCGGCCGAGGACGGGGAGGAGGGCGGAGAGGCCGGTGCGGGGACCACCGGCCTCTCCATCACCCCGCCGCTCAGCGCCACCGAGGTGCAATTCTATCTGAAGCTGCTCGCACGCCGCGATGCGCTGGCCAAGGCCGGTGACGGCGCGAGCGAAGCGGCACGGGCCGACTCGGCCGAGACCGATGCGGCGCTGGAACGCGCGCTCGATGGGCTGGCGCGTCGGCGGTTGAAGGGGATGGCGTGATGGCGGGACAGGATGCGGCGACGCGGCTCGCCACGCTGGCGATGCTGGAGCCGGGTGCGCGCGAACAGGCGCTGGCCGCGCTGAGCCCTGCGCAGAAGCGCGAACTGGTCGAGCGATGGGAATTATGGGCGCATGACGGACAGGTGGCGCCGCCGGGCGACTGGCGGGTGTGGCTGATCCGCGCCGGGCGTGGTTTCGGCAAGACGCGTGCGGGGGCGGAGTGGGTGAGTGCGCTCGCCCGCGAGCATCCGGGGGCGCGGATCGCGCTGATGGGGGCGACCTTGCGCGATGTCGAGCGCGTGATGGTGCGCGGCGAAAGCGGACTGCTGGCGGTGGCGCGCAAGGGCGAGACGCCGAAGTGGATCGGCAGTCTGGGGCAGGTGCATTTCGCGTCCGGCGCGATCGGCTTCGCCTATTCGGCCGCCGCGCCCGAGGCGCTGCGCGGGCCGCAGCATCATGCGGCGTGGTGCGACGAACTGGGCAAGTGGAAGGGGGAGGCCGGATGGGACAATCTGATGATGACGCTCCGGCTTGGCGAGCGGCCGCGTGTACTGGTCACGACCACGCCGCGCGCGACGCCCTTGATGCGCAAGGTCATGGCGCTGCCCGATTGCGTCGAGACGATCGGGCGGACCAGCGACAATGCGCATCTGCCCGACAGTTTTCAGGACGCGATGCTGGCGCAATATGGCGACACGCGGCTGGGGCGACAGGAGCTGGACGGCGAGATGGTCGACGACCGCGAGGGGGCCTTGTGGACCCGCGCGCTGCTCGACCGGCAGCGGGCCAAGACGGTGCCCGCGCTCGATCGGGTCGTGGTCGGCGTCGATCCGCCCGCGACCAGCAGCGGCGATGCCTGCGGGATCGTGGCGGTCGGGCTGGGGCGCGACGGGCATGGCTATGTGCTGGAGGATGCCAGCGAGGCCGGGCTTTCGCCGGAGGGCTGGGCCGCGCGGGTAGCAGGCTGTGCCCGGCGCAACCGCGCGGACCGGGTGGTGGCCGAGCGCAACCAGGGTGGCGACATGGTGGAAAGCGTGCTGCGGCTCGCCGATCCGACCCTGCCGGTGCATCTGGTCTATGCCTCGATCGGAAAGGCCGCGCGGGCGGAGCCGGTGTCGTTCCTCTATGCGCAAGGTAGGGTGTGGCATTCGCGAGGCTTCCCCGCGCTGGAGGATGAGCTGTGCGGGCTGGGGGTGGCGGGGGCCTATGACGGGCCCGGCCGCTCGCCGGACCGGGCGGATGCGCTGGTCTGGGCACTGACCGAGCTGATGCTGTCGGGGCGCGGGGCGCCGGGGATACGGAATTTATGAGCTGATCCTCCCCGGAACGGGGAGGGGGACTGCCGCGAAGCGGTGGTGGAGGGGGCGTGCCGCAAAGGGCGACCCGTGTGGAAGCCCCCCTCCGTCAGCGCTGCGCGCTGCCACCTCCCCGTGCCGGGGAGGAGCTAAGGGAGATTCGACGATGAGGATGTTCGGTCGCAAGACCGGGCGGGGGGCCGCGCGTCCTTTGCTCGGGCTGGGTTTGGCGCGGTCGGGGGTGCCGTTGACCGGTGCCGCGCCGTCCTATGAGACGCAGGTGCGCGAGGGGTATCTGCGCAATCCGGTGGCGCAGCGGGCGGTGCGGATGGTCGCAGGCGGACTGGCCGATGCGCCGCTGACCGCTTCGCATCCCGAACTGGTCGCTTTGGTCGCGGCGCGCAGCGAGGGGCAGGCGCTGCTGGAGACGGTGGCGACGCACATGCTGCTGCACGGCAATGCCTATGTGCAGATTCTGCGCGATGCCGGGGGCGAGGTGGCCGAGCTGTTCGCGCTGCGCCCCGAGCGGGTGACGATGGAGCTGGACGCCAGCGGCTGGCCCGCCGCCTATCTCTATCGCGCGGGCGGTCGCGTGACGACCTTGCCGGTCGATCCGGTGAAGCCGTCGGTGGTGCATCTGAAAAGCTGCCACCCGCTCGACGATCATTACGGGCTGGGCTGTCTGGGCGCGGCGGCGGGGGCGATCGCGATCCACAATGCGGCCGCCGCCTGGAACCGGGCGCTGCTCGACAATGCGGCGCGGCCGTCAGGGGCTTTGGTCTATGATCCGGGTGACGGTTCGACGCTGACCCCGGACCAGTTCGAGCGGTTGCGCGCCGAGATGGAGGGCTTTGCGGGCAGCGGCAATGCCGGGCGTCCGCTGCTGCTGGAGGGCGGATTGAAGTGGCAGGCGATGAGCCTGACCCCGGCCGAGCTGGACTTCATCGCGGCCAAGTCATCGGCGGCGCGCGAGATCGCGCTGGCCTTCGGGGTGCCGCCGATGCTGCTCGGCCTGCCCGGCGACAACACCTATGCCAATTATCGCGAGGCGAACCGTGCCTTGTGGCGACAGGCGATCCTGCCGCTGGCAGGCGGAGTCCTGAGCGGCCTGGCGCAGGGACTGGCGGGCTGGTTCGAGGGCGCGAGCCTGTCGGTCGACATCAACCGCGTCACCGCGCTGGCCGAGGAACGCCAGATGCTGTGGCAGATGGCGGCGAGCGCCGACTTCCTCGATCCGGCGGAGAAGCGCCAGATGGTCGGCCTGTCATGAGCGGGGACGTTTTGGCGCGGCTGTTGGCGCAGGCGGCGGATAGCGGTGCGGACCTGGTGACGCTGCGCGCGGTGGCGGAGGAAGCGGGCGAGCTGGGCGCGACGCGGGCGCTGACCCGGCTGGGCCTCGCCGATGCCGACGCCGCAGAGGATGTCGCCGAACTGCGCGAACTGCTGACCGCCTGGCGCGAGGCGAAGTCGTCGGTGTGGAAGAGCGCGGTCGGCTGGCTGACCCGACTGCTCGGCGCGCTGCTGCTGGCAGGAATCGCGATGCGGCTGGGGATGGAGGACTGGCTGAAATGAGCCTTTCCTTCACCGGCTATGCCGCGATCTGGGACCGGATGGACCGGGCGGGCGACGTCATGCGGCGCGGGGCGTTCGCGGGGGCGGGCGACGTGCCGCTGCTCTGGCAGCATCGGGGCGAGGCGATGGGCCGCATCACCGCGCTCACCGAGGACGATAGCGGCCTGGCGGTCGAGGGCGTGGTCGACGACCCGGCACTCGCCGCGCTGGTCCGCTCGGGCGCGGTGGCGGGCCTGTCGGTCGGATACCGGCCGCGTGTCGTCCATCAGGGCGCGGCCCGCGCCATCCTGTCGGCCGAGCTCATCGAGATCAGCCTGGTGACGGTGCCGATGCAGCCGCTCGCCCGCGTGACTCACATTTTGACCAAGGGGGACTGATATGGACGTGATCGAACGACCCGTGCTGGACGGCGCGGCGGCCAAGACGAACGGCGCGTTCGACGGCTATGTGCGCAGCGGCACCACCGTCGAGCTGAAGGCCTTTACCGGCACCACCGGCGACAGCGGCGGTTTCGCCGTGCCGCGTGAAATCGACGCGGCGATCGGATCGGTGCTGCGCAACGTCTCGCCGATCCGCAGTATCGCCAATGTCGTGACGGTCGGCTCGGCGGGCTATCGCAAGCTGGTGACCACCGGCGGCACGCCTTCGGGCTGGGCGAGCGAGACGGCGGCGCGGCCCGAAACGGCGACGCCTAGCTTCGTCGAACTCGCGCCGCCGATGGGCGAGCTCTACGCCAATCCCTCGGCCAGCCAGGCGATGCTCGACGATGCGGCCTTCGATGTCGAAGGCTGGCTGGCCAGCGAGATCGCGACCGAGTTCGGCCGCGCGGAGGGGCAGGCCTTCGTCAACGGTTCGGGCGTCAACCGGCCCAAGGGCTTCCTGACCAACCCGATCTCGACCGCCAAGGACGGGGTACGCCCCTTCGGCACGCTGCAATATATCCCGAGCGGCGCGTCGGGTGCGTTCATGGCTGGCGGGGAGGATCGGCTGATCGAGCTTGTCCAGCTGCTACGTGCACCATACCGACAGGGGGCCTGTTTCGTGATGAATGCGGCCACTTCGGCCCGCATCCGCAAGCTGAAGACGACGGACGGGCAGTTCCTCTGGGCGCCCGGTCTGGTGGCGGGGCAGCCCGCCACGCTGCTCGGCTATCCGGTCGTCGAGGCGGAGGATATGCCCGATGTCGCGCAGGATGCCTGCGCCATCGCCTTCGGCAATTTCCAGGCGGGCTATCTGATCACCGAACGCGCCGAGACCGCGATCCTGCGCGATCCGTACAGCAACAAGCCGTTCGTCACCTTCTACGCCACGCGGCGAGTCGGCGGCTGCGTCAGCGACTCGGAGGCGATCAAGCTGATGAAGTTCGCGACGGCCTAAGTCTCTGAAAAATCGGGGCAGCCGACAAAGGGCTGCCCCGTAGTTCAGGGAGGATGCCGAACCGGCCGGGGGGCGCGGGGTCGGCATGGCCGGTGCCCAAGGGGGAGGCGGGCAGCGGCTGTCGGACTCTCTGCGCGCCAACTGTGACGCCCGTGTGTCGAGCTTGTCGCAACTTGTATCGGTGAAGGAGAATTCATGATGAGCGGGACGAAGGAGGCCATGCCCCTTGCGACCGTGACGGCGGCGGCGGGCGCGGTGCGCGCATTGCTTCGGCTGGAAGAGGGCAATGAAGCGGCGCTGGTCGAGCGCGTAGCGGGCGTTGCGCTGGGACTGGCCGAATCCTTTTGCGGGCAGATGCTGATTCAGCGGTTGGTCGAGGAGCCGATGCCGGGATCGGTAGCGTGGCAGGCGTTGGCGGCGACGCCGGTCGTGACGATCCTGTCCGGCGGGGAAAACGCGATCGACCGGGACGGGCGCGGCTGGGTTCGCATGCAGGAGGCCGCGACGGTGCGCTATCGTGCAGGCCTGGCCGAGGCTTGGGACAGCCTGCCGCCCGAGATCGCACATGGCGTGGCGATCATGGGGGCGCATCTGTTCGACAATCGCGATGCCGCCGCCGTGCCGCCTGCCGCCGTTGCCGCACTCTGGCGGCCCTATCGGCGGATGCGGCTCGACGGGCCGAGGCGGGCATGACCGCGCGGGAGGCACTGCGCGCCGGGCTGATGACCGCGCTCCGCCCCGCGCTGACGCCGCTGGGGGTGGCCCTGTTCGATGCGGTGCCGGTGCGGGCGAGCGTGCCGCAAGCCGTGCTGGGCGAGCCGAGCGATAGCGATTGGGGCGCGGCGGGAATCGAGGGGCGCGAGCTGCGCGTCGCGCTGACCCTGACCGATGAGGGCGAACAGCCCCGACGGCTGCGCGCCTGCGTCCAGGCGGTGGAGGCGATCGGATTGCCGGAGATCCTGGCGGACGGATGGCGGGTGGCGGGGCTGAGCGTGACCGCGACCCGCATGGCGAAGACGGGCGCGCGCTGGACCGCGAGCGTCGAATGGCGCGCCCGGCTGTGGCGCACGGGACAATAGGGGGACGGGACATGGCAATCGAAAAGGGAAGCGCCTTTCTGCTCAAGATCGGCGACGGGGCGGAGCCGCCCGCCTTCGCGACGATGGCGGGACTGCGCACCACGCAGCTGTCGATCAACGGCGAGACGGTGGTGGTGACGAGCAAGGATTCGGGCGGCTGGCGCGAATTGCTGTCGGGCGCTGGCGTGCGGCATGTCAGCGTGGCGGGCGCCGGCGTGTTCACCGGATCGGCGGCGGAGGCGCGGATGCGCGGCCATGCGCTGGCAGGCACGATCGAAACCTATCGGCTGAGCTTCGAAAGCGGCGGGTCGATGACCGGGCGGTTCTTGGTCACGCGCCTCGACTATAGCGGCGATTTCGGTGGCGAGCGGACTTATACGCTGGCGCTGGAAAGCTCCGGCCCAGTGGTGTCGGCATGAGCGCGAATCCGATGCGCGGCGAGGCGAGTGTCCGGGTCGGGGGTGCTGAGCTGGTCGTGCGGCCGAGCTTCCAGGCGCTGGTCGCGGCGGAGGGCGAGTTGGGGCCGTTGTTCGAGCTGGTCGAGCGGGCGGGCGAGGGCAAACTCTCGCTGGGGGAGGCGGCTACGCTGATCTGGCATTGCCTGCGCGAAGTGCCCGAGGGGCTGAGCCGCGAACAGCTGGGCGAGGCGCTGGTCGATCTGGGTCTGGCGGCGCTGGCACCCATACTGCGGCAATTGCTGCGTCAGATACTGGGCGGCCGATGACCTTTGCCGAGGCGGCGGCGCGGCTGGCGGGGATGGCGGGTGCGGTGCTGGGCTGGTCGCCCGACCGCTTCTGGCGCGCCACCCCGGCCGAGCTTCAGGGAATCGTGGCGGCGATGACAGGCGGAGCGGAGGGTGGCGATCCGCCCTCCCCCGCCACCCTCGCCCGCTTGCGGGAGATGTATCCGGATGGATGAGCAGGATTTCGCACCCCGCATCGATATGCGGGGCTTCATGGCGGACATGGGGTCGATGCGCGCCGAACTGTCGCGCGGGCTGGCCGATGCGGCGGAGATCGGCGCGCGCTCGGTCGAGGGGGCGCTGCTGCGCGCCGCGCGGACCGGCAAGTTCGGTTTCGAGGAACTGAAGGCGACGGCGCTGTCGGTGCTCGACCAGATCGCGCGCATGGCGCTGAAACAGGGTGTGGGCGCACTCAGCGACGGCGGGTTGCTCGGCCTGTTGGGCGGCCTCGCCTCGGGCCTGCCGGGGCGGGCGACCGGCGGGCCGGTATCGCCCGACCGCCCCTATCTGATCGGTGAGCGCGGGCCGGAGGTGTTCGTGCCGACGAACAGCGGGCGGGTCGAGACGCTGCGCCCCGGTGGTTCCCCGCGCGACGTGCGGGTGGCGATCACGATCAACGCCGGGGCGGGCGAGGCGGCGGGCGTGCTGCAACGCTCCAGCCGACAGGTGGCGCGGGCGGTGCGCGCGGCGCTGGCGGAGGATTGAGGGCCATGCCCCTCCACCACGCCCTTCGGGCGCGGTCCCCCTCCCCATCGGAGATGGGGAGGATTTGAGAGACCCATTCCTCCCCGAGCTACGCTTGGGGAGGGGGACCGCCGGGCGTCAGCCCGGTGGTGGAGGGGCCGGATTTGGGGGATGAACGATGCAATGGTGCCTGCATAGCGAACGCCGCGACCAGCGGAGCGACACGCTGTCGCGCTTCGACCCGCGTTACTGGACGGTCGATTTTCCGCGCCCGATGATGGCAGCGGTGGTCGCGACCGCACCGGACGCGCTGCGGATCGACGCCGTATTCTACCGTGCCGACGATCTGGCGGGGCTGATCTGGGAATCGGCCGACCGGCACGACCATCCGCTGCTGCGCTACGACACGGTGCGCGACTATCGCGACTGCCGGTTGCAGTTCCGCTGGCGCTCGGGCGGGATCAAGCCGCTGGATGCGCGGCATGGGCCGACGCTGACCATTGAGGGGCGCGACGAGAGCGGCAAGGCCCGTGCCTGGTATGTCCGGCTGTGGAATTACGCGACCGGCACGCCGGAGGATGCGGAGGTCGTGATCGACTTCGCGGACCTTGCGGGCGGGTTCCGATTTCCGCAAGATCGCGATCCCGTCTGGGCGGGGGATGTCGACCGGATGTTCGTCTCGCTGGTCGCCCCCGATTATGATGCGGGCGCGACCCTGCTGGCGCAGCCGCACGAGGGCTGGGTCGAGTTGACCGGCATCGCCTGTGACGGACCGGGCGCGGTGATCGGGGTCGGCGCAGGCGTCATGCCCGAACAGGGGTTCCGCATCGCCAGCGGTTATGACGACAGCTATCACCTGACGCCGCAGCGTTTGCTGCGCAACATGCTGCACCTCGGCTATCGCGGCGGCATCGTCCATTATGTCGGCATGAGCCATTATTTCCGGCTGGAACGCAGCGGGGACGGTCTTTACGCCAGCCTGATCGGCGGCGTGCTCAACATGGCCTGTGCGGCATGGCATCGGGGTTTCGCGGGCGAGGCCAAGGCACTGGGATACGACCTGATCTGGTCGCTATCCTACGAACTGTTCGACGCGCATTGCTGGGGCGACTGGAAACAGCGTTCGGCCGATGGCGCGCCCGCGCTGACCGGATGGGAGCCGCCGTCCACGCTGCTCAGCCCGGCGCATTCCGGCGCGATGGCCTATCTCCAGGCGGTGGCGCAGGCCTTTCTGGCGATCGGCCAAGCGGCCGGGCTCGCCCCGCAATTCCAGGTCGGCGAACCCTGGTGGTGGGTGCGTCCCTCGGACGGTGCGCCATGCCTGTACGACGCGGCTGCGGTGGCGGCCTTCGCACCGGTGCCGATGGCAAGCATCGCGGGTGCGAAGAGCCAGGCGCAACGCGACACCCTGGACCGCGCGGGGGCGTGGCTTGCGGCCTCGACGGCGGCGTTGTGCGCGGCGGCAAAGGCGGCGGCGCCGGGCTGCGTCACGCATCTGCTCACCTATCTGCCAACCGTGCTCGACCCGCTCGCGCCCGAGGCTAGCCGCGCCAACATGCCGATCGGCTGGGCGAGCCCGGCCTTCGAAGTGCTTCAGCTGGAGGATTATGATTGGGTGACGGCGGGCGACACCGCCTCGACCCGGAAGGGCGTCGCGCTGGCCGAGGCACGGCTCGGCTACCCGCCTGCGCGCCAGCATTACCTGTCGGGCTTCGTGCTGCGCGGCGATCAGCGGGACCAATGGGGTCGCATCGCCGACGCCGCGCAGGTGGCGCGCGAGCGGGGCGTGGCTGCGACGCACCTGTGGGCGATGCCGCAGGTGATGCGCGACGGATTTGTGTGCTGGGAAGGGGAGGAGGACGAGGTGCAGGCTTTCGACGATGTGCTGTTCCCGCTGGCGCTGGGGCGCGAGGCGGAGGTGACGCCGGGCTTCTCCACCGCGATCCTGACCAGCGCGGGCGGGCGCGAGGCACGCAATGCGGCCTGGGCGGAGGCGCGGACGACCTATGATGTCGGACCCGGCATCCGCTCGGCCGAGGACATTGCCGCGCTGCTCGGCTTTTTCCGGGCGCGGATGGGACCGGCGCGGGGCTTCCGCCTCCGCGATCCCTTCGACAGCAGCGGCACCGACGAGGTGATCGGCATCGGCGACGGCACCACCCGCCGCTTTGCGCTGGTCCGACATTATGGTGGCCAGTCGCGCCGTATCACCCGACCGGTGGCGGGCAGTGTCTCTGTGAAGGTCGCAGGCCTCAGCGTCACCGGCTTCGGACTGGAGTCGGGCGGCTGGCTGCTGTTCGACACCGCGCCTGCCAAGGGCGCGGCGATCACCGCCAGCTTCATCTTCGACGTGCCCGTCCGCTTTGCCGAGGATCGGTTGAGCGCGACGCTGGCCGGGTTCCGCGCGGGCGCGGCGGCGTCTGTCCCGCTGGTCGAGGTGCGGGAGGCATGAGCGCCGATACGCTGACGACATGGGTGCTGTGCTGGCGGATCGACCGGCGCGACGGAGTGACGATCGGGCTGACGGGCCACGACCATGACCTGTGGATCGAGGGGCTGCGCTACCGTGCCGCGCCCGGCCTGACGCCCAGTGCGATCCTGCGCGGCGACGGCCTCGCCCCCGATCTGATGGAGGCGTCGGGGGCGCTGACCAGCGCGGCGATCGGCGAGCGTGATCTGCTGAGCGGCCGTTGGGACGGGGCGAGCGTGGCGGCGATCGCGGTCGACTGGACCGGCGAGGCAGCGCCTGTGCCGCTGGGACAGGGAACGATCGGCGCGGTCCAACTGGGCGAGGGCGGCTTCACCGCCGAATTGCGCGGGGTGGCGGCATCGCTCGACCGGCCGGTGGCGGAGGAAACATCGCCCGATTGCCGCGCCTCGCTGGGCGACCGGCGGTGCCGCGTGGCGATGGCGGGGCGGCGGCGGTTCGTGCGGGTGACGGCCTGGGACGGCGAAGTCGCGCTGACCCTCGACGCCGCCGAGCCGGTCGCCAACGCCTATGGCCAGGGGCGGCTGATCTGGTTCGGCGGCGACAATGCCGGATTGGAAGCCATGGTGGCGCGGTCCGAGGGGAATCGGCTGTGGCTGTCCGCCGCATCTGCCTTCGCAGTCGCGCCGGGCGCGCTGATCGAACTGGTCGAGGGGTGTGACAAGCGGCTCGAAACCTGCCTGTCGCGCTTCGGCAATGTCGTCAATTTTCGTGGCGAGCCGTTCCTGCCCGGCATCGACCTGCTCACCCGCTATCCCGGCGCATGAACGGTGTGGAGGCGGCGGCGCGGGCGCTGGTCGGCGTGCGCTTCCGGCTGCACGGGCGCGACGCGGTGCATGGGCTGGATTGCGTCGGGCTGGTCGCGCTGGCGACGGGGCGGGAGGCGCCGACCGGTTATGGCTGGCGCAGCAGCGACGAGGGGCGGGTGGCGGCGCTGCTCGATGCCGTGTTCGAGCGAGGCGGGGATGAGCCGGGCGCGGTGCTGCTGATGCAGGCCGGGCCGGGGCAACTTCATCTGGCGATCCGGGTGAGCGACGGGATCGTCCATGCCGATGCGGGGCTGCGCCGTGTCGCCTGGCGGCCGAGTGCGCCGCCCTGGCCGGTGCTGGGATATTGGAAGGGGGAGGGGTAATGGCGACCTTGGTCTTGGGCACGGTGGGACGTGCGCTGCTAGGGCCGGTGGGCGGCGCGATCGGCGCGCTGATCGGCAATCGGGTCGATCATGCGGTTCTTGGCCCGCCGCGCAGGCAAAGCCCGCGCCTGGCCGAACTGTCGGTGCAGACATCCACCTATGGCACGCAGATGCCCGCCGTCTTCGGCACGATGCGCGTCGCCGGGCCGGTGATCTGGGCGACCGATCTGGTCGAGGCGCGGGGCGTGATCGGCAGCGGCAAGGGGCGGCCGGGTACGGAAAGCTACAGCTACTCCGCCAACTTCGCGGTCGCCTTGTCGGGGCGGGCGATCCGGCGGGTCGGGCGGATCTGGGCCGATGGCCGGTTGCTGCGCGGGAGCACGGGGGACTTCAAGGTCGCGACCGGCTTTCGCGTCTATCCTGGCACCGAGGACCAGCCGGTCGACCCACTGATCGCCTCGATCGAGGGGGCGCGGGCTTCGGCCTTTCGCGGTGTCGCCTATGCCGTGTTCGAGGGGCTGGCCCTGGCCGAGTTCGGCAATCGTATCCCGCAACTGACCTTCGAGGTGGAGGCCGATCCCGGTCCCGTCTCCTGTGACGGGATCGCGCGGGCGCTGTCGCCCGTGGTGCGGCCCGCCGATGCGGGGATGAGTGTGGCGGGCTTTGCGGCGAGCGGTGGCAGCGTGCGCGCGGTGCTGGATATGCTGGCCGACATGAGCGGCGGGCAATGGGTCGCCGAGGGGGCGGGCGTACGGCTGGCCGTGCCGGGTGCCGGGGCCGGGACGGTCATCCACGACGATGGCATGGGCGCAAAGGGACCGGGGCGTCGCAACGTGCGCGAAATGGCGGGCGAGGATGTGGTCCCCAGCAGCGTCACGGTCGCCCATTACGACCCGGCGCGCGATTATCAGATCGGAGTGCAGCGCGCCCGTCGCCCCGGTGGCGTGCGGGACGACCGAGTCGAACTGGCCGCCGCGCTCGATGCCGCGACCGCGCGCACGCTGGCGCAGGATCGGCTGGCGCGCCACGCCGTGGAGCGGGTGCGGCGTATCGTGACGCTCGGCCCCGAGGCGCTGACTATCACGCCGGGCAACATCGTGCGGATCGATGGCGAGGCGGGGCGCTGGCGGGTGATCGAGGCGGCGTGGGAGGCGATGGCGGTCCGGCTGACCTGCGTGCCGCTGGGGCAGGGCGGGCCGATCCTGCCTGCCTCGCCTGGCCGGATCGCACGGGCGGCGGATCGAGTGATCGGCGCGACCCGGCTGATCGCGTTCGAGGCGCCACCGCTGACCGACGAACTGCTCTCGGCGCCGCGCCTGTCGGTGGTGGCGGCGGGCGGCCCCGGCTGGCGACAGGCGGAGCTGGCCTATAGCCTCGACGACGGCGCAAGCTGGACGGCGCTCGGCCCGACGGCGCTGCCCGGTATCATCGGGGTGGTCAGCGCGGTGACGCCCGGCGGCGGCGGCGCCCTGGTCGATCGTCGGGGAAGATTCGACGTGCAACTGGTCGAGGATCTGGCGGATGCCGATGATGCTGCGCTGGATGCGGGCGCCAACCTCGCCTGGATCGACGGCGAACTGATCCAGTTCGCCCAGGCACGGCCGCTGGGTGACAAGCGCTGGCGATTGAGCGGCTTGCGGCGCGGGCTTCGTGGAACCGAGGCGATGATCGGACAAGCTGCGCCCGGCGCATCCTTCGTCCTGATCGCGCCCGGTTCGGTGCGGACATTGGACGTGCCGATCGAGATGCTGGGCCGCAGCGTGCGTTTCCTGGCCCACGGCCTGGGCGACCCGGTCGAGGGTGTTCAGGCGTCGGCGGCAGTCACTGGCCTATCGGTCCTGCCGCCTCCGCCGGTCGGCTGGCGGTGTCGGCGCGGTGCGGACGGGCGCGTCACCATCGGTTGGACGCGGCGGAGCCGGATCGGCTGGCGCTGGCTGGACCGGGTGGATGCGCCGCTGGGCGAGGAGACGGAGCGCTATCGCATCACCATCGGCGACCGGGTCGAGGAACTGACCTCACCTATGTGGAGCGGCACGGTGGCGGACGGAACGCGGGTGGCGATCCGGCAGATCGGGACCTGGGGTGCATCCGCGCCGCTGGTCGGAATCGTGGGGGAGGGATGATGACGACGAACGACACACCGCGCTGGATGTTGCCCATGCTGGCGGCGGGACAGGCGCAGAAGGAGCTGACCCACAACGAGGCGCTGAGCCTGCTCGACC
This sequence comes from Sphingomonas yabuuchiae, assembly GCF_014199595.1. Taxonomy (GTDB): domain Bacteria; phylum Pseudomonadota; class Alphaproteobacteria; order Sphingomonadales; family Sphingomonadaceae; genus Sphingomonas; species Sphingomonas yabuuchiae. Next base: position 253,045 of record NZ_JACHNX010000001.1, read on the forward strand.
TGGTCGTGCAGCCTTGCGTCGAGGCGGTCGGCGTGAATGCGCCGCCCGCCACTCCATCGCCCGGCCAGGCCTGGATCGTCGGCGACCGGCCGGACGATATCTGGACGGGCCGTGCCGGAATGATGGCAGGCTGGACCGATGGCGGCTGGCGATTCCTGGTTCCGCGGGTAGGATTGTCGGTGTGGAGCCGGGCCGATGACTGCCGCTGCGAATGGGACGGAAATCAGTGGCGGCTGGGCCGTGTCGCGGCCCGGTCGCTGGTAATCGAGGGAAAAAAAGTTGTTGGCGCGCAACGACCTGGCATCGCGCTGCCATCTGGCGGCCAAGTCATTGATTTCGAAGCACGTTTTGCGCTGAACGCGATTATCGCGACGCTTCGCGACCATGGTCTGGTGGCGTCCGGCTGACCGGAAATCTGTGCTTTTAATGCCACAGTCGGGGGCTTTTGTTCGCTTGCGTGGAAACCAACGCTCCGATAGTGGGTTTGCGCTGTCCGTAGTGACAACCAAGAAAGGGGACTATGATGCGGAAGCTTGCCATTGTTCTGGCACTCGCCTCCACCGCTCTGGCTTCGCCTGCCCTCGCCCGCGACAAGTCGTGGTACGTCGGCATCGAAGGCGGCGGGATGATCGTCGAAGACATCGATTATGATGTCACCGGCACGCGCACCGGCGTTGCGACCGTCGACCATGACTATGGTTACGACGTTGACGGCGTGATGGGTTACGACTTCGGTGGTTTCCGTCTGGAAACCGAAGTCGGCTATCGTCGCGCAACGGTTGACGGCTTCAGCTCGACCACGCTGACCAACACCGGCATCGGTGCTGGCACCGTTCCGGCTGGCAGCTACAGCTATGCCGGTGGTTCGACCTCGGCGCTCAGCTTCATGCTGAACGGCTTGCTCGACTTCGGTGCTGACGACGGCATCCAGGGCTTCGTCGGTGGCGGTGTCGGTGTGGCTCGCGTCAAGGCGAACTACGCTCTCAATAACCGCGCTGACTTCCTGAACGACTCGGACACCGTGTTCGCGTGGCAGGCTCTGGCGGGCATCCGTGCACCGCTGACCGACCACATCGACGCGACGCTGAAGTATCGCTTCTTCAACGCCGAGAACGTTAAGCTGGTCGACGTCGCCAACAACACGCATGACGGCCGTTTCCGGTCGCACTCGCTGCTGGGTGGCGTGGCGTACAACTTCGGTGAGCCGGCTGCTCCGCCGCCTCCGCCGCCGCCCCCGCCGCCCCCGCCGCCTCCTCCCCCGCCGCCCCCGCCGCCGGCTCCCGAGGCCGTGCCGTGCTCGCCGGGTCCGTTCATCGTGTTCTTCGAGTGGAACAAGTCGGACATCACCCCGGAAGCAGCGTCGATCCTCGACAACGCGATCACCCAGTACCAGAGCTGCGGCAATGCCCGCGTGATGGTTGCAGGCTTCACCGACACGTCGGGTACGCCGAAGTACAACATGGGTCTGTCGCAGCGTCGTGCCGACGCGGTGAAGGCGTACATGACCTCGCATTCGATCCCCGATGGCTCGATCGCCACGGAAGCCTTCGGCGAACAGCGCGACAAGCTGCGCGTTCAGACCGCCGACGGCGTCCGCGAGGTCCAGAACCGTCGCGTCGAGATCACCTACGGTCCGGGCGCTGGCCAGTAAGCCACGCTCAACCAAGGTTGATTGCGAAAAGAGGGAGGTCGGCGAAAGCCGGCCTCCTTTTTTCTTGTCCGCAATGCGAGGGGGAGAGGGTTAGCGACGCTTGCTAGCCCGATGCTCGGTCGACCCCTTACTCGGGCTGCGCTAGCCAGCTACTCCGGCAGGCTCCGCCGACCCCCCTCTAAAGTGAGGGGAGAGGCGGCGTTACGAATGCTGATCAATCCCGGCGTGACAATCCGGCGAACTGCCCCTGCCAGCAACGGCTATCCCGTCACACCCGGACCGCCTTGGCGCGGCGCCCATCCTCGCCGAAGATGCGCAGATAGCGTTTGATTTCGGCCGGATCGCCGGTCGCCTTGGCGGGATTGTCGGACAGCTTGACCGCCGGATTCCCATCCGCGCTAATGGCCTTGGCCACCAGCGAAATCGGCTCCAGCCCCGCCGCGCCCGCCGGATCGCAGTCGCGGAAGTCGTTGGTCAGGTTGGTGCCCCAGCCGAAGCTCATCCGCACCCGGCCATGGAAATGGCGATAGGTCGCCTCGATACTGTCGACATCCATGCCGTCCGAAAAGATCAGCAGCTTGCGGCGCGGGTCGCGGCCATGCGCCTGCCACCAGGCGATGATCTGCTCGCCCCCCTCGATCGGCGGCATGGAGTCGGGGCGAAAGCCCGTCCAGTCGGCCAGCCAGTCGGGCGCGTTGCGCAAGAAGGCGGTGGTCCCGAACGCATCGGGCAGCGCGATCAGCAGGTTGCCGTCATACAGCGCCTGCCACTCCTCCAGCACCCGGTACGGCGCCGCCGCCACCCCCGCATCGTCGGGGGCGAGAGCGGCCATGACCATCGGCAGCTCGTGCGCGTTGGTGCCGATCGCCTCCAGGTCATTGTCCATCGCCAGCAGCACGTTGGACGAGCCGATGAACCGGTCCCCGAGCCCTTCCTTCAGCGCCTCGACGCACCAGCGCTGCCACAGGAAACCGTGCCGCCGCCGCGTACCGAAATCGGAGAGAACGAGGTCGGGCAGGTCGCGCAGCCGCTCCACCTTGTCCCACAGCTTGGCCTTGGCGCGGGCATAGAGGATGTCGAGTTCGAACCGCCCCTTGCCCTTCAGTGCGGCGCGCGAGCGCAATTCGTTGACGATGGCGAGTGCCGGGATTTCCCACATCGTCGTCTCGGCCCAGGGGCCGTCGAAATGCAGCTCGAACTGCCCGTCGACGGTGCGCAGCTCGTAATCGGGCAGCTGGAAGCGGGCGAGCCAGTCGAGGAACTCGGGCGAGAACATGCGTTGCTTGCCGTAGAAGCTGTTGCCCGCCAGCCAGATCAGCTCCTTCTTGCCGAACCGGAGCGAGCGCGCATGGTCGAGCTGTTCGCGCAGTTCGGCTTCGTCGATCACTTCGGCCAGCCGGACATGCTTGCTGCGGTTGATGAGCGAGAAGGTCGCCGTCACCTCCGGATGAAGCCGCCGGATCATCTGCAGCATCAGCAGTTTGTAGAAATCGGTATCCAGCAGGCTGCGCACGACCGGGTCGAGCCGCCAGCCGTGATTATAGACGCGGGTGGCGATGTCGGTGACGGGCATGGACGCTCCCCCAGATCTTCGGCCAAACTCAGCCGTGGGACCCGGGCGATGCACCATCGCCCGGACAGGGGCAAGCATGGCGCGGCTTGCGCCCGCCGCTCTTTTGGCCACTATGGCGGCCATCCGGGGAGGATGGGGGGACTATGAGGTTGCGTGGCGTAATGGCGATCGCGCCGGTGTGGGCGCTGGTGTCGGTCTTGGCGGCGGGGGGCGCCGGGGCCCAGAATGCGGAAAAGCAGGCGGCGAAACAGGCGGGGCGGCCCGTAGCGGCCGAGCGCGGCCCGCAAACGGGGCCGGTCCCCGCCTGGGTCACGCGGTCCGAACCGCTGGCGGTGCCCAGCGATGTCGGCGGCCCGGTCTTCATGCGCCGACAGGATGTCGTGGCGCACATCACCGACCAGGGGCAGGCCCAATATATGGGCTATCGCATCAAGATCCTGCAATCCAACGCCCTGCAGATCGGCAATATCGCCATCGCCTGGGACCCGGCGGCGGGGCCGCCGATCGTCCATGGCATCCATGTCATCCGCGACGGCCAGACGATCGACGCGATGAAGGCCGCCGCGTTCGAGGTGCTGCGCCGCGAGGGCAAGCTGGAAGAGGCGATGCTCGACGGCACGCTGACCGCCGTGCTGCGCGTGCCCGACCTGCGCGTCGGCGACGAGCTGGAGGTCGAATGGACGACCTTTGCCAAGGACCCGACCATGGGCGGCAAGGCATCGGGCCTGCTGGTGCTGGCCGCCAGCCCGGCGCCCGGTCGCTATCATCTGGGGCTGAACTGGGAGGCCGGGCACAAGCCGCAGCTGAAGATCAGCCCGGACATGACCGCCGCGCTGAAGACGCAGGACCAGGGCGTCGACTTCCACTTCGACAATCCCGCGACGCTGACCCCGCCCAAGGATGCGCCGCCGCGTTACCAGTGGCAGCGCATCGTCGAATATAGCGATTTCGCCGACTGGCCCTCGGTGTCCCGCCACTTCGCCCCGCTCTATACCAAGGCGGCGACCCTCGCGCCCAATTCCCCGCTGCGCCAGGAAGCGGCGCGGATCGCTGCGGCTGCGCCCAAGCCGCTCGACCGGGCGGCCGCCGCGCTGAAGCTGGTCCAGCAGGATGTCCGCTACATCTATGTCGGGCTGAACGGCGGTAACCTGACCCCCGCCTCGGCCGACGAGACGTGGCAGCGGCGCTATGGCGACTGCAAGGGCAAGACCGCGCTGCTGCTGGCCCTGCTCCGCGAACTGGGGATCGAGGCAGAGGCGGTGCTCGTCAATTCCAACGCCGCCGATGACGGGTTCGACCAGCGTCTGTCGGGCCCGCAACTGTTCGACCATGTGCTGGTCCGTGCGCATATCGACGGCGCAACCTATTGGCTGGACGGAACGATGCCCGCCGTCGTGCCGCCCGCCGCGCGGCCGGTCTTTCCGGTGCAATGGGTCTTGCCGCTGACCACGCGCGGCGAGGCGCTGGAAAAGCTGAACCGGCCGCTGCCCGACGTGCCGGATGAGACGACGCTGTACGACATCGACACGCGGGCCGGGTTCGACAAGCCCGCCAGGATCACCTCCACCACGATCACGCGCGGCGTCGCCGGGCTTCAGCAGCAGGTGCAGTTCTCGGCGGTGACGCCGGGGCAGATGCTCGACGCCTTTCGCCAGCAACTGACCGGCGATTTCTGGCAGGCGATCGACAGCGTGCAGTGGCGTTACGACCAGAAGGCGCAGGCGAGCATCCTGACGATCGCAGGCACCGGCACGGTCGACTGGGACAAGGATGATTACGGTGGCCGCTCCCTCGCACTGCCCGGCGGCGGCTTCAGCCCGCCCGATCGCCGCGTGCGCAGCGCCGATCAGCCGCAGGGCGTGCCCTTCTATTCCAAGCCCGAATATAGCTGCCACGTCACCACCGTCCGCCTGCCCACAGGCACCGACGCGAAGCAATGGTCGTCCAAGCCCAGCTTCGACACGATGATGTTCGGCCGCCATTACCGCCGCGCCTGGGAGATGCGCGACGGCACCATCCGCATGGTCCGGGGCTCGCGCGTCGAACAGCCCGAGATCGATGCCGCCATGGCGGCGCGCGACAATGGCCGGATCGACGCCTTCGACAACAGCATGGCCTGGATCTTCTATGCGCCGAAGGGGACGAAGCCCGGCGTCGGCCAGGGCGAGACGGTGCCCGCCAGCTACGACCATGACTGGATCGCCGATCCCGCGCCGTGCATGTCGACCGCCAAGGGGGTGTGAAACGATCCTGCCCTGCAAGAATCCCCCTGCGAATGTCGGGCCGTCGCTCCAGAGCATGCACCACCCCGGCCTTCGCCGGGATGGTGGGGGGGTCGTCGGGGGTATCCTGCAAGGGTGAGGAAACGGCCAAGCTTGTTGATTTTGCGCCCTTTCTGCGCTTTCCCTTGATCGTCGCAGCGGGGGGAGAGCAGGGCGGTGCATCCGGCGGAAGGTTTCGAGCTGATCATCGCCATGTTCCTGGCGGTGGTCGGGCTGCATTATCTGGCGCATCGGCTGTCGCTGCCGCCCGCCGCCGCGCTGATCGTCGGGGGCGGGGCGATCGCCTTCATGCCCGGCCTGCCGGGGATCACCATCGATCCCGAGTTGGTGCTGGTCCTCTTCCTGCCGCCGCTGTTGATGGACGGAGCGTGGTTCACCGCGATCGCGCCGTTTCGACGGCACATGGTCGGGATATTGTCGCTGGCGGTCGGTGCGGTGTTCTTCACCACCGCCATCGTCGCGGTCGTGACCAAGCTGCTGCTGCCCGCGCTGCCCTGGGCCGCCTGTGTCGCGCTGGGCGCGATCCTGTCGCCGCCCGATGCGGTGTCGGCACGCGCGGTGTTGCAGCGCGTGCGCCTGCCGCGACGGCTGTCGACCCTGCTGGAGGGCGAGAGCCTGCTCAACGATGCTGCCGGGCTGGTGCTGTTCCGCTTCGCCGTCGCCGCCGTCCTGACCGGCGGATTCAGCCTGGGCGCGGCGGTGGGCAGCTTCTTCCTGCTGGTACTGGGCGGGATCGCGGTCGGTGCGGCGATCGGCGCGGCCTGGGTCCTGCTGCTCCGGCGGCTCGGCGACGATACGCTGATGATCGCGCTGACGCTGCTGGTCTGCTGGAGCGCCTATATCGCGGGCGAGCTGCTCCATGTCTCGGGCGTGATCGCGGTGGTCACGGCGGGGCTAACCTGCGGCTGGTACCAGCATGTCGTGTTCAGCGCGAGCGTGCGCATCCGGGCGCTCGCCTTTTGGCAGGTGCTGGTCTTCCTGCTTGAAGCGGCGGTGTTCACCCTGATCGGCCTGTCACTGCGCGGCCTGTCGGAGCGGGTCGGCGATCCGGCGGTGGTGATCGATACCATGGGCCTGCCGGTGCTGGTCATCGTGGCGGCGGTGATCGTCGCGCGGTTCGTGTGGATATTCGGGGTCGATGCGGTCGTGGCGGGCCTGCGCCGCGTCGGTTGGCGGATCGCCCGGCCGCTGGGAGGGCGCGCCGCGCTGGTGATGAGCTGGGCGGGCATGCGCGGCGTCGTGACGCTGGCGGTCGCGCTGTCGCTGCCCGAACAGATGCCCGCGCGCGACCTGATGCTGGTGACGGCCTTCGTCGTCATCCTCGTCACCGTGCTGGTGCAGGGCACGTCGCTGGGCTGGGTGATCCGGCGGGCCGCACCGCGCGAGGATCCCGCCTCGCATCCCCCGCTCAACCTTCACGCGGCGGAGGCGGCGATGTTCCGCGTCCAGCTGGTCGCCGTGGAGCGCGAGGCGCATGACGATGACGGGCAGCTGATCCACCCGCAATTGCTGCGCCGTTACCAGGCGCGTGCGACGGCCGGGCAGAATTTCGAGGGCAGCGCCGAGGAACTCACGGCCGCGATCACGAGCCATTTCGACGTCATCATCGCCGCCGTCACGGCGGGCCGCGCCGAACTGGTCCGCCTGCACCGCGCTGGCGAGATCGACGACGAGACGCTGCACGATCTGGAACATGACCTGGATCTGGAGGAACTGGCCGCCACCGCCGCCAAGGGGTGAGGCCGGATCGCCGCTGGGCCACCTCGCGTTGTGCGGGAGGGCAGACCTTGAGGAGACATCTGATGGCCGACCATATCCTGATCTTCTACGGTTCCTACCGTTCCGATCGGCAGGGCATCCGGCTGGCCGATTATCTGGTCCGATCCTTCCGCGAACGCGGTGCCGAACCGGAGTTGATCGACGCCAAGGCGGTCGGGCTACCCATGCTGGACCGGATGTACAAGGAATATTCGGCCGGTGAAGCGCCCGAGGCGATGGAGACGCTCGCCGCCAAGATCCGCGCCGCCGATGCCTTCGTCTTCGTGACCGGCGAATATAATTGGGGGCAGCAGCCGGGGCTGAAGAACCTCACCGATCACTTCCTTGAGGAATGGTATTGGCGCCCCGCCGCCATCGCCAGCTATTCGGCCGGACGGCTGGCGGGCGCGCATGCCAGCGTCGCCTGGCATGGCACGCTGAGCGAAATGGGGATGGTCGTGGTGTCCAGCACGCTGACCGTCGGCGGCATCGGCCAGACGCTGGATGCCGGGGGGCAGCCGACCGGCGATGGCGGGGCCGCGCTGTCGCGCAGCTTTCCGCGCTTCGCCGACGATCTCGCCTGGTGGACCCAGGCGGCGCGGGAACAGCGGGCGAAGGTCGCCCCGCCTTACTGAACTTCCCCTCCCCTGAAGGGGGCGAAAGCTTCTATACTATCGTCAGATCACCGTGCCGGTCAGCGTCCCGATCAGCGCGGTCACGCCCATCGCCAGCGCGCCCAGCAGGACCACGCGCGCCATGCCGCGCCCGACCGGCGCGCCGCCCGCTTTCGCGCCGAGCGCGCCCAGCACCGCCAGCAGGACCAGCGCCGTCGCGGGTGTCAGATAGAGGACCCAGGCTCGGGGTGACAGCGCGGCGGCCAGTACGGGCAGGATCGCGCCCCCGCTGAACGCCCCCGCCGAAAACAGTGCCGCCTGGAGCGGGTCGGAGCCGCCGTCATCGGCCAGCCCCAGTTCGTCACGGCGATGCGCGCCCAGCGCGTCATGCGCCATCATCTGTTCGGCCACCTGCCGCGCCAGCCCCGCCTCGACCCCGCGCTGTTCGTAGATCGCGGCCAGTTCGCGCGTTTCGGCCAGCGGCGCACGGACCAACTCCGCCGCCTCGCGCGCCAGATCGGCCTGCTCGGTATCGGCCTGCGAACTGACCGAGACATATTCCCCCGCCGCCATCGACAGCGCGCCGCCGACCAGAGCGGCGATCCCGGCCACCAGCACGGCGCCCGCCGTCGCACCCGGCGCGGCCGCGACGCCGACGATCAGGCTGGAGACCGAGATGATGCCGTCATTGGCCCCCAGCACGGCGGCGCGAAGCCAGCCCGTGCGATGAACCAGATGCTGTTCGCCCATGGCGTGAATGGTGGTCTGGCTCATGGGATGTCCTCAGGCATGCCGGACGCGCAGGATCCGGGGCGCGCCTGTGGCGGGGGCTCGTCCGGGCGGTCGATGGAATGTCGGGAAGCGGCGGCGCAATATGGCGGAGACGGAGGGATTCGAACCCTCGGTACGGTTTCCCGTACGACGCTTTAGCAAAGCGTTGGTTTCAGCCACTCACCCACGTCTCCGGCTGCGGCGAGGTGCGGCTATAGCGGGCCCGGTGGAGGCAATCAACCGGGTCTGGGCGGGATTTTATCAGGAAAATCGACTAATCCTCATTTCGTCATTCATTGCGCCGCAAGCTGCGGGCTGGTTAACGTGGCCTATCGGTTCGCCGGGGGAGTTGAGAATTCATGCGTATCGTCTGTCTGGGCCTGTCATGGCGTCTGTCCCTGCTGGCTGGCCTGGCCATGGTCGCCACCGCGCCGGTTGCGGCGCAGGTCCGCACGATCGACCCCAATCAGGGCATCGACAGCGACCTCGGCACCCAGCCTTCGCGCCCCGCACCCCAGCAGAGCGCACCGCCGCAGGACTATGATCCGCCGGTCCAGTCGACCCCGCCCGCCCAGCAACCGCCGGTCACGACCACGCCTGGCACCCCCGATTCGCGCGCGGCCCAGACCACGCAGGCCGCCGATACGTTCGAGCGTGACGACCTGCTGGCGGCGGGTGAGGGTGTGTTCGGACAGGGCGCCGAGGGGCTGGCGGGCATCATCGAGCGTATCCTGCGCGAACAGGGGCGGCCCAACGCCTATATCGCCGGGCGCGAGGCGTCGGGCGCGTTCGTCGTCGGCCTGCGCTATGGCTCGGGCGTGATGACCCACAAGGTCGAGGGGCAGATGCCGGTCTATTGGACCGGGCCGTCGCTGGGCTTCGATATCGGCGGCGATGCGAACAAGGTGTTCGTGCTGGTCTACAACCTCTACGACACCGAGGAACTGTTCCACCGCTTCCCGGCGGCCGAGGGGCGGCTGTATTTCGTCGGCGGGTTCGCCGCGACCTATTTGCGGCGCGGCAATGTCGTGCTGATCCCGGTGCGGCTGGGCGTCGGTTGGCGCGCGGGCGTCAATGTCGGGTATATGAACTTCACGCACAAGGCGCGGTGGTTGCCGTTCTGATCGGGTCTTGAGGGCCGGGGGATTCCCTTGGCCTTCGACTTCGCTCAGGCTGAACGGTGGTGGGGTAGTGTGGCCAGGCTTTTACAACGGCCGTTCAGGCTGAGTGAAGTCGAAGCCCACGCTCGACCCTATCCCCGCACCAGCAACCGATAAGGCTCGCTGACGGCCATCACCGGCACGTCCCAGGGATGCGCGGCGAGCAGGGCGTCCGCCAGCGCCTCCACATCCGCCTCCGCATCATGGATCGCGGTCAGGATGACGGTCGGCGACCAGCTCGCCGCACCGACCGCGCCCAGGGTCGGCACTGCGCCCACGCCCGGCCGGAACCCCTCATAGCCGAGCGCCAGCTCGACCACTTCGCGATATTGCCCGAAATCGCCGAGCGGGGCTGTGCGCAGGATCGCCAGCAGCGCGGCGGCGGTGGGATCGTCCTCCACCGCCGCCGGATGGCCCGCCATCAGCGCCGCCAGCGTGGCGGGTGCGACCGGGCAATAGACCCGGATGTCCCGCACCCACCGGCTCTCGCTCATCCGAAATCGACCGCCTCGAAGCGGATCGGCTGGCCGGTCGGCGCATCGGCGAGCTGGTCTTCCCACATCGCCACCTGGCCGCGCACGATGGTGCCGATCGGCTTGCCGGTCAGTTCCATGCCGGTGAAGGGCGACCAGCCGCACTTGGACTGGAGCCACCGATCCTCGATGGTCCAGCGCTTCTTCAGGTCGACGATGGTGAAGTCGGCGTCGTAGCCCGCCGCGATCCGCCCCTTGCCGACGATGCCGAAGATGCGCTGCGCGCCCGCGCTGGTCAGTTCGATCACGCGCTGAAGCGACAGGCGGCCGTTCGCGGCATGGTCGAGCAGCAGCGGCAGCAAAGTCTGCACGCCCGGCATCCCGCTCGGGCTGCCCGGATAGGGCTTGGCCTTTTCCTCCAGCGTGTGCGGCGCATGGTCCGAGCCGATCACGTCGGGCACGCCCTGGTTCAGCCAGTGCCACAGCCCGTCGCGATGCGCGCCCGAGCGGATCGGCGGGTTCATCTGCGCCAGCGTGCCGAGGCGCGGATAGGCTTCCTCGCCCGCCAGCGTCAGGTGCTGCGGCGTGACTTCGCAGGTCGCGATGTCCTTGTGCTGCGCGATATATTCCAGCTCGGCGGGCGTGGTGACGTGCAGGATGTGGATACGGCGATTCGCCTCGCGCGCCAGGCGAAGGATGCGACGGGTGGCGAGCAGCGCGCTCTCGTCGTCGCGCCAGACCGGGTGCGACGACGGGTCGCCCTCGATCCGCTCATCGGTGCGGGCGTTCATCCGGTCTTCGTCCTCGGCATGGATCGCGACGCGGCGATGGCCCGAGGCGAGCACTTCGGCCAACCGCGCATCCTCGGACACCAGCAGGTCGCCGGTCGAGGCACCCATGAAGATCTTGACGCCCGCCGTGCCCGGCATCCGTTCCAGTTCGGCCAGGTCGCGGGCATTGTGGTTGGTCGCACCCACGTAAAAGGCATGGTCGCAGAACATCGTCCTGGCGCGGGTCAGCTTGTCGGTGATCGCCTCGGCCGAATCGGTATTCGGCTTGGTGTTGGGCATTTCGAACACGGCGGTGACGCCGCCCATCACCGCCGCGCGGCTGCCGCTGGCCAGGTCTTCCTTGTGCATCAGGCCGGGTTCGCGGAAATGCACCTGGCTGTCGATCACGCCGGGCAGGATGTCGAGGCCGGTGCAGTCGATCACCCGGCCCGCATCGCCTTTTGCCCCGATCGCCACGATCCGGCCATCGCGCACGCCGACATCGGCGCGGACGGGGCCGCCGGGGGTGTGGACGGTGCCGCCGGAGAGAAGCAGGTCGAAGGTCATGGCAAACGGGCCTTTCGCATAGGGTCAGGCCCTCCTACCTTGCGGTCATGACCGATGCCACCCCAACAGCCATTCCCGCGACGACCTCCGCAACGACCCTTTCCGACCGTCGCCTGATCCGCATCGCGGGCGAGGATGTGCGCGGTTTCCTGCAGGGGCTGGTGACGCAGGATGTCGTGGGCCTGACGCCGGATGCCCCGCGCTGGGCCGCGCTGCTCACGCCGCAGGGCAAGGCGCTGTTCGACTTCCTCCTATGGGCCGAGGGCGAGGCGGTGCTGGTCGATGCGGAGGCGTCGCAGGTCGAGGCGCTGGCAAGGCGGCTGGGCATGTACCGCCTGCGCCGCGCGATCACGATCGATTCGGTCGAGGGATTGGCCGTCCATTGGAGCCGCAGTGCCGAGGGACGCCCCCATGATCCGCGCCTGCCCGAACTGGGCCATCGCTGGCTGGCCCCGGCGGGGGAAGCCGCAAGCGGCTGGACCGCGCACCGGCTGTCGCTGGGGGTGACCGAGGGTGTCGGCGAGCTGGGATCGGGCGAGACGCTCTGGCTGGAGTGCAATGCGCGCGAGCTGAACGGCGTCAGCTTCACCAAGGGCTGTTATGTCGGGCAGGAGAATACGGCGCGGATGCACCACCGCTCGAAGGTCAATCGGCGGCTGGTCGTCGCTCCCCTGGGCGAGGCAGGCGACCGGACCCGCGCGACCTATCCGGAACTGGGCCTGATGGTCGAGCATCGCCGCGTCGAGTCGCTGGGCGACGCGATCCGCCCCGACTGGCTGGCGGCTGCGTTGCAGGCCGATCAGGACTGACCGGCCCTTCGGATTATCGGGACAGGGCCTGGGTGATCTGCGCGGCCGGGGCGGCCAGCATATGGCCGACCTGAATCGCGATGGTCGCGGCGGCAACCAGCCCGAAAAGGCCGAGCGCACCGAATTGCATCGCCTGCGACAATGAGCGGCTGCGCTCCATGCGCCGGGCGGCGTCGATCTCCCCGGCCATGGTGTGGCGCAGGGTGGAGCGGTCCTCGCTGCGACGCGTGCCGGTCGGCCGCGCTTCGAGGCGGGGCTCGTTGACCAGCGCATCGGCGCTGATGACATCCTGCGTACGGACGCCCGAGAATCGGTCGCGCCGCCAGACGACCCGGCCGATCACCACCTGACGGCCGCGCCGCAGGTCCAGATATTCGCCCGGCGCGAGGGGATCGTCACAGGCGATCATCATGCCCCGCGACGAGATATTGTGGATGCACGCATCCCCCCAGCCGCGGACGGACTTGATCCGACAGGGAATCAGAACCTGTCGGCGCGCTTCGCGATTCTAATAGCCCGGTCCGGACCGCCCCATGGCAGTTTCCCTGCTCCAAATTCGACCAAGCCCTTGTCCATAGTGGGCAGAGGGAAAGAAAGGATGAATCGGTTTTCACTAATGTATGTTGCGCCGGGCGTGACGGCGTGGACAGCTGTCTCGGCCGTGGCATGTCCCGTGTCGGGAGGAATCGGAAAGGCATGACGCGCCCGCCCTTTTCGGTTAGCCTCGGGGTAGAGAAACCGAGGAGAGGTCATGCCGAAGATCGGTCTTGCGCTTGCCCTGTTGTGCGTGTCGTCAGCCGCCTTGGCCGCAACCCCCCAGCCCTATAGCTGGGGCAGGCCCGGCGCTTCGCGGGAGGCTTTCGACGGTGGCAGCCGCGCCTGTATGTTGAAAGCGGCCCGGCGCGACGTGGCCGGGGACACGGCGGCGAAACGCTATGTACGCGGCGCTGCCGTGTTGGATCGCGAAGCGAACGTCCCCCCGGTCGTCCCGACCGACGACATATTCGACATCAGTACGCGCCAGATGCTGTTGCGGCGCGCCTATGCGCCGGACCGGCAGGTCGATGCCCTGCAGTCGCAACTGCAATCCGAAGTCGACCAGTGCCTCGTCCGGTCGGGCTATGTCCGCTTCGCCTTGACCCGCGAACAGGCGCGCATATTGCGTCGCTACCGCCCCGGCTCGGAGCAGCGAAAGACCTATCTCTATACGCTGGGCAGCGACGCCCGGATCGTCGAGGCACAGAGAATGCGCGACTGATCCTCCCTCCCGGCGAGAGAGGATTACCATGACAGGTCTTCGTCGTTCATGATAACCCTCTGATCGAACAGGCGAACATGCCTGGCGAACATGGGAGAGCATCATGCGGGACGCCGATCGTCGGACCATCATAGCGGGGCTGGGGGCGGGGCTGGCCCTGGCGGCGGGGGGCGGGGCCTGCGCCGCGCCGCGCGGGCGCAAGGCGGGGTACGCCATTGTCGGGCTGGGCCGCTATGCCGAGCTGATCATGTCGAAATTCGCCGAATGCGAGCAGTCGCGGCTGGTCGCGCTGGTCAGCGGTACGCCGGAAAAGCTGGCGCGCTTCGGCGAAAAATATGGCGTGCCCGAGAGCCACCGTTATTCCTATGCCGATTTCGACCGCATCCGCGACAATCCGGATGTCGACATCGTCTATGTGATCCTGCCCAATTCCATGCACGCCGAATATACGGTGCGCGCGGCCAAGGCGGGCAAGCATGTCATGTGCGAAAAGCCGATGGCGATCTCGGTCGCGGAATGCCGCACGATGATCGCGGCGTGCCGGGCGGCGGGGCGCAAGCTGATGATCGGATATCGCTCGCGGTTCGAGCCGCACAACCGGCTGGCGATCGACATGGCGCGAAAAGGTTTCGTCGGGCCAACGCGGATCATCACCGCCGACCATGGCTTCAACGCGCAGCCCAACCAGTGGCGGCTGGACCGCAAGCTGTCGGGCGGCGGCTCGCTGATGGACATCGGCATCTACAGCCTGAACGCCACCCGCTATCTGACCGGGGAGGAGCCCGTCGAGGTCAGCGCGATCGAATCCACCGACCGCAGCGATCCGCGTTTCCGCACCGTCGAGGACCGGATCAGCTTCCTGCTGCGCTTTCCATCGGGCATCGAGGCGACCTGCGTGTCGAGCTACAGCTCCAACCACAATATGTACCGCGTGTCGGGCACCGATGGCTGGATCGAGCTGGAGCCCGCCACCTCTTATGAGGGGCAGAAGATGTGGGTCCGCCGCAACGGCCGGACCGAGGAGCAGCAGGTGCCCGCAGGCAAGGGCCAGCATGCCGGACAGCTCGACCATTTCGCCGAGTGCATCGCCAACGGCACCGATCCGCTGGTGCCCGGCGAGGAGGGGTTGGCAGATATGCGGGTGATCGAGGCCATCTATCGCTCGGCGCGGGAGGGGCGGCGCATCACCCTGGCCTGACCGTCGTCACGGGGCGGTACGGCGGATTTTGACCTGAAATCCGTCGCATGGCGCGGGAATTTGGTCTAGCGTCGGGACCATCGCCCGGCTCTGTCGGTCGCGCCCCTGGAGGATTGCACCCACTCATGACGACCGCCCCCGGCTTTCGCGACAGCCTGTACAGCGGCGGGATGTGCGGCGCGCTGATCGCCGAGCGTGACTGGTCGCAAACGGCGCTAGGGCCGATTACGGGCTGGAGCGCGCCGCTGCGCACCGCCACGCTGATTCTGTTGCGCTCGCCCGTGCCGATGGTGATGCTGTGGGGCGAGGGCGGCGTCATGCTCTATAACGACGCCTATGCGGTCTTTGCGGGCAAGCGGCATCCCCAGCTGCTGGGATCGCCGGTGCGCGAGGGCTGGCCCGAGGTCGCCGACTTCAACGACAACGTCATGCGCGTCGGGCTGGCGGGGGGGACGCTGCGCTATCAGGATCAGGAACTGACCCTGTACCGCAACGACGTGCCCGAACAGGTATGGATGAACCTGGATTACTCGCCGGTCATCGACGAGGACGGGCGGCCCGGCGGCGTGCTGTGCGTGCTGGCCGAGACGACGGGCCATGTCACCGCCCGCGCCGCGCTGGTCGAGAGCGAGGCGCGGTTCCGGCTGATGGTCGACACCGTGCCGCAGATCATCTGGATCGCCGATGCCGAAGGGCGGATGGAGTTTCTGAACCGGCAATTCTCCGACTATACCGGCGCCGCCTTCCAGTCGCTGTCCCCGGCGGAGATTGCGGGGGCCTTCATCCATCCCGGCGACGGCCCGCATGTCGTCGCGGCGTTCCAGGCGGCCCGCGACAGCGAAGGCGTGCACCGGTCCGAGCACCGCATCCGCTCGGCCGCGGGGGAATATCGCTGGTTCCTGGACCTCGCTCACCCCTATCGCGACCCGCGCACCGGCGAGATCGTCCGCTGGTTCGGATCGTCGGTCGACATCCATGACCGCAAGGTGGCCGAGGACCGGCTGCGCGAGCTGAACGCCACGCTGGAGCAGCGGGTGGCCGAGCGGACCGCCGAGCGCAACATGCTGGCCAAGCTGGTCGAACATACCGACATCATGGTCATGGCGATCGACCTGGATTTCAACATCCTGGCGCTGAACGCCGCCAATGCCGCCGAGTTCGAGCGGGTCTTCGGCGTGCGCCCGCACACCGGCGACAATATGCTGGCGCTGCTCGACGACCAGCCGGTGCTCCGCGAGGAGGTGCGCGCGGCCTGGACGCGGGCCATGGACGGCGGGCGCCTGACCGTCGTTCAGGAGTTCGGCGATCCCGACCGTGACCGACCCTGTTACGAGATCAGCTTCCACCCCCTGTTGGACGAGGCGGGTGCGCAGGTCGGCCTGTACCAGTTCGTCACCGACGTGACCGAGCGCCTGCGTCGCGAGGCACAGCTGGTCGAGGCGCAGGAGGCGCTGCGTCAGGCGCAGAAGATGGAGGCGATGGGCCAGCTGACCGGCGGCGTCGCGCATGACTTCAACAATCTGCTGACCCCGATCGTCGGGACGCTCGACCTGTTGCAGCACAAACAGTTGGGCGGCGCGCGTGAACAGCGGCTGATCGCGGGCGCGGCGCAGTCCGCTGAGCGCGCCCGCACGCTCGTCCAGCGGTTGCTCGCCTTTGCGCGGCGCCAGCCGCTTCAGCTGATCCCGGTCGACATGGCCCAGCTGGTGGCGGGCATGAGCGATCTGGTCGCCAGCACCACGGGGCCGCAGATCGCGGTCGAGGTCGATATCGCCCCCGGCCTGCCGCCCGCCGATGCCGATCCCAATCAGTTGGAAATGGCGCTGCTCAACCTGGCGGTGAATGCACGCGACGCGATGCCGGACGGCGGCACGCTACGCATCACGGCGTCACGGCGCGACGCGGGCACCGATGGCGCGCCGGGCGACTATATCTGCCTGTCGGTCGCCGATACGGGCAGCGGCATGGATGCCGCCACGCTGGCGCGCGCAGTCGAGCCGTTCTTCTCGACCAAGGGCGTGGGCAAGGGCACGGGGCTTGGCCTGTCGATGGTCCATGGCCTGGCTTCGCAGCTCGGCGGCGCGCTCGATATCCAGAGCGTCCCGGGGCAGGGGACGCGGGTCGCGCTGTTCCTGCCGGTCAGCGGGTCGGCCTCACCCGTCGCCGCAGCGGGCCCGGCCTGTGCGGGCCCCGCGAAGCGCAGCGGCCGGGTGCTGCTGGTCGATGACGAGGAACTGGTGCGGCACAGCACCGCCGATATGCTGGGCGACCTGGGCTATGCGGTGATCGAGGCGGGCTCGGCCGAGGAAGCGGTCCGGCTGGTCGAGGCGGACACGGCGTTCGACCTGCTCGTCACCGACCATCTGATGCCCGGCATGTCGGGCACCGATCTCGCCCGGCTGGTCCAGGCACGGCGGCCGGGCGTCGCGATCCTGCTGGTCTCGGGCTATGCCGAGGCGGAAGGGGTCGAGCCCTCCATGCCGCGTCTGACCAAGCCGTTCCGCAAACAGGAACTGGCGCAGATGCTGGCGCAATTCACCAACGCGCCGGAGGCGGTGGCCTGACCGCTGTTACCGCAGCGTGCCGTTCACGACATGCTCGCGGTGGACGAAACCGAAATAGCCCGCGACCAGCGCCAGCAGCGCGTGCAGCCAGATGTCGTTGCCATAAAGCGGCACCAGCCCGAAGGTCGTCGCGGTCAGCGGGATCAGCCCCATCACCGTCAGCACGGCATAGATGATCGCTACCCCCTTGGCATAGCCGAAGGCGGCCGGGATACGGCGCGCCGCCAGCACGCCCCACAGGCCGAAGGCGAGGTGGACCAGATTGTGCAGGATGTTCACCGGAAACAGCCCCAGCGCCAGCCGGGACGAGGCGGTGACGCTGACCCCCGGATGGACGTGCGTGGGCGACAGGCCGGGCACGAACCCCGCCGCGCCCGCGAGGAGGAAGACGATACCGAAGATCATGGCAAAATGTCTGACCGACATGGGGGTGCTCCTGTGGCGTTGCCTGTCCCAGCGTCTCCGGCGGGGGGCTTGTTCCCCGCCCCTGATCCAGATGAGTCGATTTAACTGATTGGAAGAGAACGGAATAAGGAACCGTCCTTTGCGTCGTCCGGTTGAGGGGATATGCGGATTCACCATCTCAACTGTGGCACCGACTGCCCATTGGGCGGGGCGCTTTTCGACGGACGCAGCCGGGGCCCGATCGGCCAGCTCGTCTGCCATTGCCTGCTGATCGAGACCGAGGCGAACGGGCTGGTGCTGGTCGATACCGGCTTCGGCCTACGCGATGTGGCGCATCCCCATCGCCGTCCCGAACCGCGCATCCCCCTGGCGTGGCGCGCGATGCTCAACATCCGGCTGCGCGAGCAGGAAACGGCGATCCGCCAGATCGAGGCGCTGGGCTATACCGCGCACGACGTGCGGCATATCGTTCTGACCCATCTCGACTTCGATCATGCGGGCGGGCTGGAGGATTTTCCGCACGCGACCGTGCACGTCATGGCCCGCGAATATGACGATGCGACCGGCCCCCATGACGGCATCGTCGCGCGCAACCGCTGGCGTCCGCCGCAATGGAACGGGGTGGATCGCTGGCGGCGCTATACCGCCAGCGGGGAATCCTGGTTCGGCTTCGACGCAGTGCGCGATCTGGCCGGACTGCCGCCCGAGATTCTGATGGTGCCGCTGCCGGGCCATACATGGGGCCATTCCGGGGTCGCGATCCGCCAGTCGGGCGGGCGCTGGCTGCTCCATGCGGGCGACGCCTATTTCTACCGGGGCGAGATGCGCAGCGCCCGGCGACATTGCACGCCCGGCCTGCGCGCGTACCAGCGTCTGATGGAGGTCGACGCCACCGCGCGCATGACCAACCAGGCCCGCTTGCGCGCATTGTCGATCGAACGGCGGGACAGCGTCACCATGGCCTGCGCGCACGACCCGGTGGAATGGGAACGCTGTCGCGACGGGCATCCGCTATAGCCGAATAGCTGGCGGGAAACGGCCCCGCATTTCGAGAATGTCAGGCCCGCGTCATCCTGTCCCGCGCCCTGCGCTGATATGCTCGGCCCCTATAGCTGGCATGGGGATGGTGGCATGGTGAAGGGGGCAGGGCGCAGGCGGATCATGGTCGCGGCGCTGTGGGCCGGGGCGGCGGCGAGTCCGGCCATGGCGGAGACGTGCAAGGTCGGCCAGATGGCGGCGATCCCGGTCACGATGCAGGGCCTGCGCCCGGTGGTCGAGACCCGGATCAACGGCAAGCCCGCCCCCTTCATCCTCGACAGCGGGGCCTTTTACAGCAACATCTCGCCTCCCGTCGCACGCGAACTGGGCCTGCCGGAACAGCCCTTGCCCTTCGGCTTCCGGGTGAACGGGATCGGCGGCAGCTCGGACGCCACCGTCGCCACGGTCAAGCACTTCACGCTGGCCGGGGCCGACATCCCGAACATCCAATTCATCGTCAGCGGCAGCGATGTCGGACAGACCGGCCTGCTCGGCCAGAACGTCCTGGGTCTGAGCGATGTCGAATATGACCTGCCCGGCGGCATGGTCCGCCTGTTCAGGCCCAGTGGCTGCGCACACGCCTCCATGGCCTATTGGACCGGCGGCAAGCCCTATTTCGAAATCCCGATCGAGACCAAGGATCAGGCGCACAGCCACACCGTCGGCACGGTCGAGCTGGACGGCGCGAAGCTGAACGCGACCTTCGACACCGGCGCCGCGCAGACCGTCCTGAGCCTGCGTGCCGCCGCCCGGGCGGGCGTCCATCCCGGCGATCCGGGCGTCGAGGCGGCGGGATGGGAGCGTGGGCTGGGCCGCCATGTCGTCCAGGGCTGGACCGCGCGGTTCAAGCTGCTGAAGATCGGCAATGAGGAACTGCACAATGTGCGGCTCCACATCGCCGATCTGGGGCCGCTGGAGACCGACATGCTGCTGGGCGCGGACTTCTTCGTGTCGCACCGGCTCTATGTCTCCAATCTCCAGCACCGCATCTATTTCACCTATAGCGGCGGGCGACTGTTCGATGCGGTGGCGCATGCCGATCCGGGCACGGCGGCTGTCGTCGCACAATCCACCACCGAGGCCGCGCCGCCAGGCGATGCCGAGGGTTACAGCCGTCGCGGCGCGATGTTCGTCACCCAGCACGACCTGCCCCATGCGATCGACGCCTTTACGCAGGCGATCGCGATGGCGCCCAAGGACCCGCGTTTTCCCCGCCAGCGCGCGCTCGCCTATCTGGACCAGCATCGCCCGGTGCTGGCGATCGACGATCTCAACACCACGCTGACGCTCGACCCGGCCGATACGCAGGCGCGGTTGATCCGCGCCGAGCTGCGGCTGCGCGCGGGCAATCCGGCGGGGACGATCACCGATCTCGACCTGCTGAACGGGCAGTTGCCGCGCGAGGACGCCGTACGGCTTCAGATGGCGCGGCTCTATTCGGGGGCGGACGCCTTCGATGCGGCGATCGCGCAATATGATCTGTGGATGGCCGCGCATCGTGACGACTCGCATCGCAGCAGTGCGCAGAACGGCCGGTGCTGGTCGCGGATGCTGGCCGACAAGGATCTCGACAAGGCGCTGGGCGACTGCAATGCCGCCGTCCACGCGATCCCCGGCGACCCGAGCTTTCTCGACAGCCGGGCCTTCATCCATCTCCGCCAGAAGGACGACCGGGCCGCGCTTGCGGATTTCAACGCCGCGTTGGCGATCGATCCCAGGCGACCCTGGGCGCTGTACGGACGCTCGATCGCCGAGACGCATCTGGGCATGACGACCGAGGCCGCGCGCGACCGGACGCTGGCGACGGGGCTGGACAAGCGCATGCCGGAGCGGATGAGGAAATACGCGATCGGCTAAGTGCATTCCTCCCCTGCAAGGGGAGGGGGACCATGCGAAGCATGGTGGAGGGGTGTCCCGCTCTCGATAGGGTGACACCCCTCCGTCAGGCCTGCGGCCTGCCACCTCCCCCTACAGGGGAGGAAAATGGCATTAGAACGCCTTCGACACGCCGACGAAGAACCCGCGACGCGGGCCATATTGCGGCGCGCCCACACCCACGCCGGTCCCGTCGCGGATTTCATATTTGTGGTCGAGCAGGTTGATGACGTCGAACCGGATGTCCAGGTTCGGCCCCGCCAGATGTTGGCTCGCGGTCAGGTTGAACTGCGCATAGGGCGACAGCTTGGCGCCGTTGGGGATGGAATTGACGTCGTCGTCGCGGCGCAGGCCCGAACCATAGATCATGCTGCCGCCCAGCTTGGTCCCTTGCGCAAAGGCATAGGACAGGCCCGCCGATCCGGTGAACGTCTGGTCGTGGTCCAGATAGATGTAATGCCGCGCAATATAGTCGAGATCGTCCTGGCCGAAGCTGAACTGGCTGGAGACGATGCTGCGCCCCTTGGCCTTGGCGGCGGCGAAATTGGCATAGGCGAGCAGGCCGCCGCGGGCATAGCTCATATTCGCCTCGATCCCGCCGATGCGGCCCTGCTTGTAGTTGAACGGCGTCAGGATGATCGGCGCGCCGAACTGCCCCTCGTCGATCAGGTTCTTCGAGATGCGGTAATAGGCGTCGATGCCATAGGTGAAGTAGCGGCTGGGCTTGGCCTGGAATCCGACATCGAAATAATCCTGCCGCTCGGCATAGGGCACGTCGTTGACGGTGACGGCCGGATAGGCGCTGGTCCCGACGAACTTGGCGATGCTGGTATTGCCGACCAGCTCGAAGGGCGGCGGCACGAAATAGCGCGAATAGCCCGCGTGCAGCGTGTAGATATCACCCGGCTGCCAGACCAGGTTGACGCGCGGCGACAGCTGCCCCTCGCGCCGATAACCGTTATACAGGTCGTAGCGCGCGCCATAGTTGAGCGTCAGCTTGGGCAGGAGCGTCCACTCGTCCTGGAGATAGGCGCTGAAGCTGGTCGCGGTCTTGCCGCTATTGTCGACGATCGCGATCGGCTCGCCCGCTTGGGCACCATTGCCGTCGACTGGGAAGACATTGGTCATCGTCGCGCTGGTCGAGCGGTCGCGCGTCACCAGCAGGCCGCCGCGCAGCGTGTGCGCATCGCCGACATGATAGACCGCATCGACCTGTCCGCCGATCGCGAAGTCCTGCTTATACGCCTGTTGTGCCTGCCCGTTATAGAGCAACTCGCCGAGGATGTCGGGGCGATAGCGCAGCGACGAATAACGCGCGAAGAGCGAGGCCTGCACGGTCAGCGGCTCGGCATCGTGGAGGAACGCGACCTGGCCGAAGCCGGTCTTTTCCAGCTGCGTCTCGTTCAGCTTTTCGCTGGGGAAGGCGGTCTGGCCGCCGACGCTCCACCCGGCGCTCGGCTGCTGGCCGACGGGGTTGGGGATCTGGAACCACTGGTTCGAATAGCCGCCGACGAAGGACACGCGATTCTGGTCGTCCAGGATATGGTCGATATAGGTGAAGGCCTGATATTGGTCGGTATCGTCATGCACCGGGTTCGACCGGCCGTCGACGCTCTCGATGCCAAGCCCGCTGTGCCGGTAATCGCCCGACACGAAGTAATTGGTGCTTCCCGAAGAGCCGCCATAGGTCAGGCTCGGCTGGATGGTATTGTGGCTGCCGCCATAGATCGATGCGGTGCCGCCATTGTCGAACAGCCCGCTCTTGGTGGTGATGTCGATGATCCCGGCGGTGCGCAGGCCATATTGCGCGGGCAGGGCGCCGGTCAGGATGTTGACCTTGTCGACCAGGCGCGGGGACAGGGTCTGGCCGAACACCGCCAGCCCCTCGGGCAGGATGGTGCCGTTGATGCGATATTGCAGGCCGTTGTGATCATCGCGGACATGGAACTGGCCGAAACCGTCCTGCACGACGCCGGGGGCCTGGAGCAGGATCTGGTTGAACTGCTGGTTCTCGCCACCGGGCAGCGCCTTGATCGTGGCGCTGGTGATTTCATAATTGGAGGCGCCCAGGCTGGGCTGGATATGCTCGCGCGCGGTGTCGAGCCGCTTGGCCGTGACGACGATGTCGGAGGGCTGATTCGCCGTGGCCGCCGGGGTGGCGTCCGCATCGGGCGTCGGTACGCCACGGGTCTGCGCCAGCGCAGGGAAAGCAATCGCGGACGACGCGACACAGCAGAGGAGAGCACAAAAACGCATCGACAACCCCAAATGTTATAACGTCTCCCGATCGGGCTATCTTGCTGCGCCGCAATGGGATGGCAAGGCAGGTCAGGGTTCATGACGCATTTGTAAGCGGGCCATCATGCAGGGCGCCGCCATGGTCAGGGGCCCGCGAGCGCGCTATAAGGTGGTATGGCCGAACGCTTCGAACGACACCGCCAGCCCTGGCGGCAGGACGAGATTCAGAAACTCCACACCCTTGCGAAGAAAGGCATGGCGCTGAAGGCCATCGCCAAGGCGCTGACCCGCAGCGAGGAGTCGGTCAAGGCGCGGGCGAAGGAAGACGGGCTGTCGATCGCCAAGCTCCACTGAGGTTTCGGGGCGCAGTCCGTCCGCGCCCGGCCCGCGCCTCGATCGTCAGCGCAGGATGATGGCGGCCCCGTGCTTGTGCGCGCGAATTTCCTCTTCGGTCAGGCCGTTGATCTCGTGCGGAAAGATCAGCCAGTCATTCGTCTCATGGACGAAGAAGTCCGGCGTCAGGTCGGTCACGTTGCGTGACGGCTTGTAACAGACGGTCGCGACCTTGACCTCGTCCGGAATATTGTTCCGGCAGCGCTGCCTCAGTTCCTTCAGCAAGGCGCGGACCGAACGCCCGGAATCGAACACATCGTCGATCAGGAGCAGACGATCCTCCGGGTTCAGGACGTCGACCAGATGACCCAGCCCGTAAATGCGGACCTGCGGCTCCTGCTGGTCGATGCCGGTATAGGAGGCGGTGCGGATCGCAATATGGTCGCTCTGTACGCCGCGATATTCGAGCAGTTCCTGGACCGCGATGCCGACCGGCGCACCGCCGCGCCAGATGCCGACGATATGGGTCGGGCGAAAGCCGGAGTCGAAGACCAGATTGGCCAGGCGGAAGGAATCCTCCAGCAGGCGGTCGGCGGACAGGTAGATCTTGGTGGTCACGGCAATCGTCCATCATCGTTGCGGGGCCGGGCACATAGCCATCGGCATCCGGACAGGCCGCCTATGTGATGCGGTCGGGCCGACAGGGCAAGCGGACGGCGCTATTCGACGATCCGTCCGATCCGCACCAGAACCCCGGTCGGATCGCTGACCGCGAACTCATAGGTGCCCCATGGTTTGGCGTGCGGCGTGCCCGGCTCGATGATGCAGTCGCGGACCCGCTCGGCGACCGCGTCGACATCCTCGACATAGAGATAGAGACCCAACGGATTGTCGTCCGTGCGCACCGGCCAGCCCGGCATGTGGTTGAGGTGCAGATGCCAGCCGCGTCCGTCCTCCAGGATGCGATAATGACCGAAATCGGCGGCGACCGAAAAGCCGAGCCGTTCGTAGAAGGCGGTGCTGGCATCGAGGTTGTCGGCGGGGACGATGGCGACGCAGTGGTGGTTCATGCTGATGCCTTCCTTGCGGTCGACGGGATGTGCCGAATCCTGAAGTCATGGCCATCGCCGTTTCGACGATCGGGCGAAAAGTTCCGGCGCTTTCTCATGAAGTTATTGTCATGAATTCTTGCGTGGTATTTGAATTGGTAGCAGGTTTATCCTTGTTCTACAGCGGGATAACTTTACCGCCAATCGTTCGCCAAACATAAATCATACGATCGACGGATATTTCAAACTATTGCTGGGTTGGGCCCCGCATCTCGCGGAGACCTATCATGGCCACAGCGGCATTACCCGATTCTCGAACGTCCCCATCGTCCGAAGGCGATCGCCGCCGCGCGACATGCTGGTTGCAGGCGCTCAATTTTTTCATGGCCGATATGCAGGCGGGCATCGGCCCGTTCCTGGGGGTCTTCCTGCAACAGCGCGGGTGGCAGACCGGGCCGATCGGCACCGTCATGACGCTGGGCGGCGTGGCGGGCATGGTGATGACGGTGCCTGCGGGCGCGTTCATCGACCATACCGACAAGAAGCGCTGGGTCGTCGTCATCACCGGCATCTGCACGGTTCTGGCATCCTTCCTGATCCTCTGGTCGCAGACCGGCATCGTCGTCGGGGTCAGCCAGGTGGCGACCGCCATTGCGGGCGCGGCGATCGGCCCGGCGGTGACCGGCATGACGCTGGGCGTCGTCCGGCAAAAGGGCTTTAACGCGCAGAATGGCCGCAACCAGGCCTGGAACCATGCGGGCAATATGGTCGGCGCTGGGCTTTCCGGCTTTCTCGGCTGGAAGTTCGGCATGCCTGCCATCTTCTTCCTGGCCGCCGCCTTCGGCGTGCTGGCGATCATCTCGGTCCTGTCGATCCCCGAACGCGCCATCGACCACCGCGCCGCGCGCGGGCTTGAGGATGAGGACGGCGACGATCAGGAAGGCGGCCAGGCCGAGGGTTTCAAGGCACTGCTCGCCAACAAGCCGATGCTGATCCTGGCGGCGGCGCTGGCCTGCTTCCATCTCGGCAACGGCGCGATGCTGCCGCTGTATGGCATGGCGGTGGTCGGCGCAGGGAAAGGCGATGCGGCGATGTTCACCGCGACCACCGTCATGGTGGCGCAGGCGGTGATGATCATCGCCAGCCTGGTCGCGATGAAGGTCGCCGCCGGGCGCGGTTACTGGCTGGTCCTGCTGATCTCCTTCGCCGCCCTTCCCCTGCGTGGCTTTCTGGCGGGCACCTTCATCGAGCATTGGGGCGTGTGGCCGGTCCAGGCGCTCGACGGCATCGGTGCGGGGCTTCAGAGCGTCGCGGTGCCCGGCCTCGTCGCCTGCCTGCTCAGCGGCACCGGCCGGGTCAATGTCGGGCAGGGCGCGGTGATGACCATCCAGGGCGTCGGCGCCTCGCTGTCGCCCGCCATCGGCGGCTGGCTGGCGCAGGAACTGGGCTATCACATCGCCTTCTACATTCTCGGCGGTTTCGCGATGGCGAGCCTGGGGCTGTGGATCGGCTTTGCAGGGACTCTGCGCCCCGCCTGCTCCGGTGGTGCCAAGCCCGAGGAGGCACAGGCGTGAGCGGTATCTGCTGGGTCCATATCGGCGACCTGCATCTGGACGAAGCGGACGACTGGCAGGGCCTCGACCGGCTGAAGACCATCGTCGCGCAGGTGAATGCGCGAATGGGCGAAGCGGACTTCGTCTTCGTGCCCGGCGATAACGCCAATCACGGCACGCGCGAGCAATATGCCCGGATGATCGACGCGCTCGCGCCGCTGTCGCTGCCATGGCGGATCATCCCGGGCGACCATGATTTCGAGCCGGGCGACCTGTTCCACTACGAAGCGGCGATCCCCAAGGCCAACCGGCCCGAGATGGAGGTGATCGCCGGGCATCGCTGCCTGTTCCTGGACGTGGTGTCGGCGGGGGCCGGTGGTCCCGACTTCCGGCTGACCATGCATCACCGCAACAAACTGGCCGAGGAACTGGCGCGGGCAAAGGCGTCGGGCGAAGTGCCGCTGGTCTTCATGCACGCCTATCCCGGCGATCTGGCGGCGGACGGCGACCTGATCGCGCGCCAATTCATCGACGGCGAGGTCGCCTTCGTCGATACCGGCCATACCCATTACAACGAGCTGCTCAACGACGGCCGCGTGATCTATGGCGCGACCCGCTCGACCGCGCAGATCGAGGAGGATGGCGGCGCACCGGGCTTCACCATCGTCTGTGTTGAGGACCGGGTGGTCAGTTGGCGCTTCCGGCGGCTGGATGCGGCCTGGCCGCATGTGCAGATCGTGTCGCCGGGCGATGTCCGGCTCATCACCCGTCCGACCGACCCGCATCAGGTGCCTCGGCCCGGTGCGGTCGAGATCGTCGCTCGGCTGTTCGGTGTGGATGCGACGCCGGTCGCGCGGGTCGGCGATAGCGACACGCCGATGACGCGGGGCGAGGACGGCCTGTGGCGGGCGACCGTGACGCTGGCCGAGGGATTGAACGCGATCGAAGTCCGCTGCGGCGAAGGCTATGACCGGATCGACTGTCTGGTCCGCGACGCCCATGCCATCCCGAAGCGCCGCCTGCCCGTCGCACCGGGCGAGGATTGCCACGCGATCGGCGCCTGGCCTATCGCCGGGATCGATGGTGCCCGGCTCGGGCCGAACAAGAATGGGTGCGGATGGTGACGCTGGCATACGGAGCCACCTGGGCGATTGCGGGGCTGTCGACTGCGGGTGTGATCGCGCGGCCGATGCGCTGGCCCGAATGGATCTGGGCGGTGGCGGGTGCGGTGCTGTTGATCGTGCTCGGCCTGATGCCGCTGAATGAGGCGGGACAGGCGATCGCGAAGGGTACCGACGTCTATCTCTTCCTGATCGGCATGATGCTGCTCAGCGAGACGGCGCGCGAGCATGGCGCGTTCGACTGGATCGCCGCCACCGCCGTCAACATGGCGGGCCGGTCGCGCGCGAAGCTGTTCGCGCTGGTCTATGCGACGGGCGTGGTCGTCACGACCTTCATGTCCAACGACGCCACCGCCGTCGTGCTGACGCCCGCCGTGTTCGTCGCGGCGAAAAAGGCCAAGGCCGATCCGCTGCCTTTGCTGTTCGCCTGTGCGCTGATCGCCAATGCGGCCAGCTTCGTGCTGCCCATTTCCAACCCGGCGAACCTCGTCCTCTATGGCGGGCACATGCCGCCGCTGGGCGCATGGATGGCGGCGTTCGCGCTGCCATCGCTGGCGTCGATCCTCGTGACCTTCGCGGTGCTGCGCTTCACCCAGCGGGCGCGGATCGCGGGGGACTGCGAGAGTGATGTGACTCGCGACCCGCTGTCGATGGGAGGCAAGCTGGCCATTGCGGGCATCGTGCTGACGGCGCTGCTCCTGTTGGTCGTGTCGGCGCTGGATGCCGAACTGGGCCTGCCGACCGCATTGGCGGGGATCGCGACGGCGGTGATCGTGTCGCTGCTGGCGGGGCGCTCGCCGCTGACGCTGGCCACGTCGGTGTCCTGGGGCGTGCTGCCGCTGGTCGCGGGGCTGTTCGTGCTGGTCGAAGCGCTGGACCGGACGGGCGTGATCGCCTGGGTGGCGCGGGGGCTTCGCGACATGCTGGCCGATCCGACGCGGGCGGCGGCGGTGTCGGGCACGACGCTGGCCTTTGTCAGCAACGCGATGAACAACCTGCCTGCCGGGCTGGTCGCCAGCAGTGCGATCGCGCAGGCGCATCCGCCGCAGATCGTCACCGACGCGTTGTTGATCGGTGTCGACCTCGGCCCGAACCTGTCGGTCACGGGCTCGCTCGCGACGATCCTGTGGCTTCAGGCGATCCGGCGCGAGGGGGAGGATGTGAGCTTCCTCGCCTTCCTGAAGGTCGGCGCGGTGGCGATGCCGCTGGCGTTGCTCGCGGCGTTGGGGATTCGGTTGTTGATCGGGTGAGGCCCCACCTCCGTTCGCACTGAGCGAAGTCGAAGTGCACGCGGGACGGTCTCCCCTTGGCCTTCGACTTCGCTCAGGCTGAACGGAGGTAGGGAATCAAAGCGCCCCCAGATCGATCGCCCCGTTCTTGTCCAGCCACTGCCCCGCCTCGGGCATCGGGTATTTCAACCCGGTGGCGCAGTTGAACAGCACGACCCGCTCATCCTCGTCGACCAGATTGTCGCGCACCGCCTGGTTGTACGCCGCCAGCGTCGCGCCGCCCTCGGGGCAGAGCAACAAGCCGTCCTTCTTCGCGCAATCCTCCACCGCCTTCAGGATCGCCGGGTCGCCCACTGCCAGCGCCGCGCCGCCGGACTCGCGAACCGCGCGCAGGATCAGGAAGTCGCCGACCGCTTTCGGCACGCGGATCCCCGCCGCCACCGTCGCGGCATCCTCCCAGCGTTCGGCATGTTCCTCGCCCGCCTCGAACGCGCGGACGATGGGGGCGCAGCCGCTCGCCTGTACCGCATACATGCGCGGGCGTTTGCTGCCGATCCAGCCCAGCCGCTCCATCTCGTCGAACGCCTTCCACATGCCGATCAGGCCGGTGCCGCCGCCGGTCGGGTAGAAGATCGCGTCGGGCAACTCCCACCCCAATTGCGCGGCGAGTTCCAGCCCCATCGTCTTCTTGCCCTCGATCCGATAGGGCTCCTTCAGCGTCGAGAAGTCGAACCAGCGCCCCTCGGCCGCGCCGCGCCCGACGATGGCGCCGCACTCGTCGATCTGGCCGTTGACCCGCCAGACGCGCGCACCCTGGGCGGCGATCTCGCGGACATTCACTTCCGGCGTTTCCTCCGGGCAGAGGATCACCGTCTCGATCCCGCAGCGCGCGGCATAGGCGGCCAGGGCCGCGCCCGCATTGCCGTTGGTCGGCATTGCGATCCGGGTGACGCCCAGTTCGCGCGCCATCGCCACCGCCATGACCAGCCCGCGCGCCTTGAACGACCCGGTCGGCAGCCGCCCCTCATCCTTGACCAGCACCGATGCGCCGCCCGAGCGGGGAATGGGGATCAGCGGCGTCTCGATCTCGCCCAGCGAGACGATGCTCCCGGTGCGCCGGACGGGGAGGAGTTCGCGCCAGCGCCACAAGTCCGTCTCACGCGCGGCGATGGTGTCGCGCGACACCGCCTGGCCCAGGGCCTCCAGATCGTAGCGGACCAGCAGCGGGCGTCCGGCGCGCGACAGGCCGTGAAGCTGGTCCGCCTCATAGCGTTCGCCGGTCAGCGAGCATTCCAGATGGGTGACGAAGGTCGGGCGGTCTTCGGTGAGGTTGCGATTCATGGCCCCAGCCTATCGGCCGAAACCGCCCGACACCATAGGCTTAGCCCGGGCTCGCCGCCGACCCGGCCAGCAGCCCGCCATCGATGGTGAACTCCGATCCGGTGATATAGCTCGCCTCGTCCGAGGCCAGCATGACCGCGATCGCAGCCACCTCGTCCGGTTCGCCGAAGCGTTTGAGCGGCGTATCGGCGACGAGCGCCGCCATCCTTGCGGCGCGGTCGGGGCCGTCGCCCAGCATCGGCTCCCAGATCGGCGTCAGGATCGCTGCGGGGTGGATGGAGTTACAGCGGATTTTCCACCCCGCCTGCGCACAATAGAGCGCGACCGTCTTGCTGTGGTTGCGGATCGCCGCCTTGGACGAGGCATAGGCCGCCGCGCCCGGTATTCCGACCAGGCCCGAGCGCGAAGAGATGTTGATGATCGAGCCGGTGCCCGCCGCCTTCATCGCGCCGATGGCATAGCGACAGCCCAGGAAGGTGCCGTCCAGATTGACCCGGTGCACCGCGCGCCAGTCCGCCAGCGACGCATGTTCGGGATCGTGCGGCACATAGCCGTCCTCGAACCCGGTGATCCCGGCATTGTTGACGACGACATCGGCGGTGGGCACGACCCGGGAGAGGCGCGCCCAGTCGGCTTCTTCCGAAACGTCCAGCGGCTCGAAGCGACAGCCGATGCTCTCTGCCGCTGCGAGGCCGGTGTCGGCATCGCGATCGGTCAGGATGACGGTTGCGCCTTCCACGTGAAAGCGGCGGGCGATGGCATGGCCGATCCCGCGCGCGGCGCCCGTGACGACGCACGTCTTGTTCTGCAAGCGTGGCATAGAATCTCTCGAAATGATGGGCAGGGGGCGGTGCGTGCCGCCGTATTAACCTGTGCCGCGTCAGCGGTGGCGCTGGACCATGTCGAGAACTCCTAGTGTAGGCTCGGTCTACCACGGAGCGGTGTGCGCTTCATCTTTTTTGTTCGCGCGGAGGCGCGGAGACGCGGAGGTGACTGGATTTGCCGCGCTTTCGCACACCCTCTCGATCGGAAGACGAAGTCGATTGGTTGTGAATGGAGGCAGCCTGCGGCTGGGCGAGACTCCTCCGCGTCTCCGCGCCTCCGCGCGAACAAATCACCGCTCCACCATCCCCACCATCTGCCGATCATGCACCCGCGACAGCGTAACCACCGCCGCGACCGCGCCGATGAGGCACATCAGCATGTCCCATTGCGTGTCCCATGGATCGCCCTGCGTCCCCAGAAACTCGTCCGCGCCCTGGCCCAGCGCCATCGCCGCACCGAACTCGATCAATTCATACGCCGCGCTCACCGCCAGGCAGCAGGCGATCACGAGGAAGGTCAGCATCCCGCCGCGCCCCAGCCCGCCCCGCCGGACCAGCCATTCCCGAAACACGATGGCGGGCACGAACCCTTGGGCGAAATGGCCCAGCCGGTCATAGGGGTTGCGCGCCAGATGCAGCCAATCCTGCACCCAGAACCCCGCCGGCACGCGCGCATAGCTATATGCCCCACCGAGCATCAGGATCAGGCCGTGAAGTCCGATCAGGACCAGCGCCAGCCCGGTCAGCGGAAAGCGCCGCCGCCATCCCCAAAGCAAGGGCAACGCGACCAGCACCGGCGCGACCTCCATCCACCAGGTCACCCGGTCGAACGGATGCAACCCCGAGGCGATCAGCCCCAATATCCAGACCGCGCTCAACAGCGCCAGCCGCATCCTGCTCCCCGACATGTCCCGACGATAGCGACGGCCGTGGTCCACGCAACCCGATTGCCCTGCCTCGAACGGGATGCGATGGGCAAGGCCATCAACCAGGACAGGCCCGCCATGATCATACGCAGCGACGAGACCCAGGATGTCGAGGTGCCCGGCAACGGCACGATGCGGATGCACCTGTTCCGCCCCGCCATCGACGGACGCTTTCCCGGCATCCTGCTATTTTCCGAAATCTATCAGGTGACCGCGCCGATCCGGCGGCTGGCGGCGATGCTGGCGGGGCAGGGCTATGTCGTCGCGGTGCCCGAGGTCTATCATGAATATGAACCCGCCGGGACCGTGCTGGCCTATGACAAGCCGGGCACGGACCGAGGCAACGACCTGAAGTTCACCAAGCCGGTCGCCGCCTATGACGCGGATGCGACCGCAGGCCTGACCGCGCTGGCCGCACATCCCGCGTGCAACGGGCATCTCGGCACGTTCGGCGTCTGCCTGGGCGGGCATCTGGCCTATCGCGCCGCGCTCGATCCGCGCGTGGGCGCGGCGGCATGCTTCTATGCCACCGACATCCATTCGGGCACGCTGGGCGAGGGACGCTGCGACGACAGCCTGGCGCGCATGGGCGAACTGAAGGCCGAGACGATGTTCGTCTGGGGACGGCAGGACCCGCATGTCCCCTATGCCGGGCGCGAGACGATCCGCGCGCGGCTGGAACAGGTCGGCGCCTCCTATGAATGGCATGAGGTCGCCGGGCAGCACGCCTTTCTCCGCGACGAGGGGCCGCGTTACGACCCCGCGCTGTTCCTCCAGGCGATGAGCTGGACATTGGCGCTCTACGCCCGCGCGCTACGCTAAGGCAGGAAGGGGCGCCTCAACCGGTTCCGTTACGCAGCCGGTTTGTTTGCCGAAGTTTAACCGGTTCTGACCAATATGGGCGGGAAGGATATCCGCCGCCTATGTCACCCCCTCTCCCCTCTCGCCATTCCGGCGACGTTCCGCCCGTGCTCCGGACCGATCGGCGGGGGGCGGTGATCGTCGAGTTCGCGCTGGTCGCCGCGCCGTTCATCGCGCTGCTGCTGGCGATCCTGCAGTCGAGCCTCGCCTATCTGGCGCAGGAGGCGCTGGAGAGTGCGGTCGAGGTCGCGGCGCGCGGTATCGTCACCGGCCAGGTCCAGGCCGCCGATCTCGAGGGCCTTGGCGACGGCATGACCAAGGCGCAGCTGGCCGAGCGGTTCCGCAGCAAGGGGTGCCAGTCGCTGCCCAGCTTCCTGTCCTGCTCGCGGCTGTTCGTCGATGTGCAGAGCGTCGCGGCGGGGGCGACCATCCCGACGGGCGGCACGGGATCGTTGAACTTCGATGCGGCGGCCCGGAAATTCACCGACCTGTCCTATGACGTGGGATCGCAGGGCTCGCTGGTCACGGTGCGTTTCATCTATCTCTGGCCGATGCCGATCGCACCTGCCGCCGATCTGTCGCCGCTGAGCAGCAAGCCGACCATCCTGATCGCAACATCGGTGTCGAAGACCGAGGCCTATCTGTGACGGCGCGCGTGTTCCGGGCCCTGCGCGGCGACGAGCGCGGCGTCGCGCTGGTCGAATTCGCGATCATCCTGCCGGTGATGCTGGTCCTGTATCTGGGCGGGGTGCAGTTGCAGGACGCGATGGCGTGCAAGCGCAAGGTGACGATCACCGCCCGCGCCGCCGTTGACCTGATCGCGCAGAACGCGACCGGCAAGATGACGAAGGCCGAAATCCAGTCGAATCTGGTCGCAGCCTCGCAGGTGATGCAGCCCTATGCCGCCGGGGATTCCCAGATTCGGGTGAGTGAGGTGTCGACCGATGCCACCGGAAATACCAAAGTGGTCTGGAGCCGGGGCTTGTCGATCGCGCCCTATGCGCCCGGCCAGGCGATCGACATTCCCGCCGCCATGAAGACGCCCAACGCCACCTTCCTGCTGGCGCAGGTCAACTATCCCTATCGTCCCCCCACCAGTTTCGGTCAGTTCGGCCCGATGACGCTCGGCGACACGCTGTGGATGGTCCCGCGCAACACCGACCAGATCGCCTGTTCGGATTGCTCACTCCCATGATTCTTTCGCTTTATCGCTTCGTGTGCGGCGTGCTGCGTCATCGTCGCGGTGCGGTAATGATGATGTTCGCCATGGCGCTGCCCGTCCTGATCTTCGCGATCGGCATGGGCATCGATTATGCGCGTGCGATGAAGGCGCAGACCAAGATGAATGCGGTGGCGGATTCCGCCGCGCTGTCGGCGGTCAGCAAGGTCGCGATGGGTATGAATGACGGCGATGCGGAGGCCTATGCCCGCAAGATTTTCGACGCCCAGGCGGGGGCTTTGATCGCGGCGGGCGACATCACGGTCGGGACGGTGACCATCACCGCCCCGACCGACAGCAACGGCCGCCGGAACGCCGCAGTCAGCTATAGCGGCGTGTCGAACAACGTTTTTGCGGGTATCCTGGGACTGGGAACGCTCGCGATCTCCGGTAAGTCGGAGACAACGAACGCCGTCGCGCCCAACATCAACTTCTACATGTTGCTCGACGTATCCAGTTCGATGGCCCTGCCCACGACCAGTGCGGGTCTGGCCAAGGTGGCGGCCAGCAATTCGAAAAAATGCCAGTTCGCCTGTCACGCCGAAAATGACCTGAAGGGCCGGAACGCTTCGGGCAATACGGTCGATCTCTACGACGTTGCGCAATCCTATAACCTGACGCTGCGCATCGACGACGAAGGGACCGCCGTGTCGAAGCTGACGACAAATGCCACCAGCACGTCCAGCAAGACCGGAGCAAAGTATCGGATCGCCGTCGGGACATTCCGGGGACGCGGCGGGTTTCAGCTGATCCGCAAGCTTACGTCCAGCATGTCGAAGGTCGTTGCGGCGACACAAAATCTGGAACCGTTCAAATATGACCGGAACGGGTGCCCGACGTCTGCCTGCCGGTCGAACGAAGTGGGTTACAACGACACCGACACCGGCACCAGTGACGCGATGGTCCAGATGAACAAGGTCATGGGCACGCCCGGCACCGGCATCAACAACGACACGCCGCAGGCGGTGATGTTCCTGGTCACCGACGGCATGCGCGACGAATTGCGCAGCGGAGGTCTCCCGGAAATCGCGATCGACACCGTGCCCTGCGATACCATCAAGGCGCGAGGTATCCGGATCGCCGTCCTCTACACCGAATATCTACCGGAATCGCTGACCGGCGACTGGTGGTCGGAAACCTATATCAAGCCCAATCTCTACAAGATCGAACCGGCGTTGCAGGCGTGCGCGTCGCCCGGTCTCTACACCAAGGTTTCGACCGACCAGGATATTTCGGCGGCCATGGCCGCGCTGTTCCAGAACGCCGTCGCGACCGCACGGATCACGCAATAAGCGAAGGGGCGGGGGATACCCCGCCCCGATTACCCTGCCCCGATTACCCCGCCAGCGCCTCAACCTGCTCGGCCAGTTCCAGCCAGCGCATTTCGGCTTCGTCCTTTTCGTCGCGCGCCTTTTCGATGGCCTTCATCAGGCGGTCGAACTGGGCCGGGTCCTTGGCATAGAGATCGGGATCGGCAAGCTTCGCCTCGTCGCGCGCGATGCCCGCCTCCAGTTCCTCGATCCGCTTGGGCAGCAGTTCATAGTCGCGCTGGTCCTTGTAGCTCAGCTTGGTCTTCGCCTGCACCGGCGCGATGGGCGAGGGGGCGGCCTTGGCCGGGGCCTTCTTCGCTTCCGGGGCGGCCTTGCGCTTGGCGACCCAGTCGGCATAGCCGCCCGCCACCACATCGACACTGCCCGACCCGTCGAGGCCGAGCGTCACCGTGACCGTGCGGTCCAGAAAGTCGCGATCGTGGCTGACGATCAGGACGGTGCCCTCATAATCGCCGATCACCTCCTGAAGCAGGTCCAGCGTCTCCAGGTCGAGGTCGTTGGTCGGCTCGTCGAGGACCAGCAGGTTGGACTCGCGCGCGAACTCGCGGGCCAACAACAGGCGCGAGCGCTCGCCGCCCGACAGGGTGCCGATCTTCGCCTCGGCCAGCGAGGGGTCGAACAGGAATTCCTTGAGATAGCCGTGGATATGCTTGCGCACGCCCCGCACGTCGATCCAGTCGCCGCCGTCCGCCAGCACCTCGCGCACGCGCTTTTCCGGGGCCATCAACTTGCGCTGCTGGTCGATGATCACGCCGTCCAGCGTCTTGGCCAGGAAGACGCTGCCCTCGTCGGGCTGAATCTCGCCGGTCAGCAGGCGGAGGAGCGTCGTCTTGCCCGCCCCGTTCGAGCCGACGATGCCGATCCGGTCGCCGCGCGTGACCTTCAGGCTCAGGTCCTTGATGATCGTGCGGTCGCCATAGCGCTTGGTGACGTGCTCGGCCTTGATGACCTCCTTGGTCTTCACATCGTCGGACGCGATGCCGAGCTTGGCGGCGCCCTGCGGCCCGATCATCGCGGCACGGGTGGCGCGCATCTGGACCAGCTTTTCCAGGCGGCCCTGGTTGCGCTTGCGCCGCGCGGTCACGCCGCGGTGGAGCCAATGCTCCTCGATCTTGAGCTTGGCGTCGAGCTTCTCGGCGGCGCGCTGTTCCTCGGCATAGACCTGTTCGGTCCAGGCATCGAAGCCGCCGAAGCCGACCTCGTTGCGCCGCATCTGGCCGCGATCGAGCCACAGCGTCGACTTGGTCAGGCGGGTCAGGAAGGTGCGGTCGTGGCTGATGACGATGAACGCGCCGGTGAAGCGCTTCAGCCAGTCCTCCAGCCATTCGATCGCGGCGAGGTCGAGATGGTTGGTCGGTTCGTCGAGCAGCAGCACGTCCGGGTTCATCGCCAGCGCGCGGACGATCGCCGCGCGCCGCCGTTCGCCGCCGCTGGCGGTCGACGCCTCGCGCGTCAGGTCGATGCCGAGCTGTCCGGCGATGGCATCGGCCTCATAGGCCTCCGGCGCGTCGTCGCCCGACAGGACATAATCGCCCAGCGTTGCGCACCCGGCCAGATCGGGGTCCTGTTCCAGATAAACGACATGGGTGCCCGGCACGATCACGCGCCGCCCTTCGTCCGAATCGATGATCCCGGCCATCAGCTTCAGCAGGGTCGACTTGCCCGCCCCGTTGCGCCCGATCAGCGCGAGCCGGTCGCGCGGACCGACATGGATGTCGAGATGCCGGAAGAGCCAGCCCGAACCTTGTACAAGGCCCAGGTCTTCGTAGGAAAGAACGGGTGCTGCCATGATGGCCTTGCAGTTAGGGGCGGATGCGGAACCCGGCAAGCACCCCAAGCGCTGTCGCGCGGCTGCATGATCCATTCAGAGGCTGTTCAACGGTTGACCGCTATGCCAATTTCATGTCGATGACCGTCCTTCTGGCTCTGCTCGCCGCACCGATGGGTTCGCCGCCGCTGATCGAGGCCCCGATGGGAATGGGCGCCGATCAACGTCGCGGCGACCAGATGCGCGCCTATCAGCAGCGCAAGGAAGGCAATCTGTCGCTGCGCGAGATCGAGGCGCGGGTGGTGCCGACCATGCGCGATTCGCAATATATCGGTTTCGATTATGATGCGGGTGCGTCGGTTTACACGCTCAAATTCCTGCGCAATGGCACGGTGATCTGGGTGGAGGTGGACGGCCGCACCGGCAAGGTCATCGGCCGAACCGACGGCTGATGACCGGCTTGTGGGTCAGCCCCATAGAAATACAGGGAGTTTTGCGATGCGCGTTCTGATCGTCGAGGACGAGCCCAATCTCGGCCAGCAGTTGAAGGCCACGCTGGAAGGCGCGGGCTATGCCATCGATCTCGCCACAGACGGCGAGGAAGGGCATTTTCTGGGTTCGACCGAAAGCTATGACGCGATCGTGCTCGACTTAGGGTTGCCCGAGATTGACGGGCTGACCGTGCTCGACCGCTGGCGCAAGGAGGGCAAGACCACGCCCGTCCTCGTCCTGACCGCGCGCGACAGCTGGTCGGACAAGGTGGCGGGGCTGGATGCGGGTGCCGACGACTATGTCGCCAAGCCATTCCAGACCGAGGAGCTGATCGCCCGCCTGCGCGCGCTGATCCGCCGCGCCAGCGGCAATGCCTCGTCCGAGCTGACGGCGGGTGACGTCCGCCTCGACACGCGTTCGGGCAAGGTCACGCGGGCGGGCGAGCCGGTGAAACTGACCGCGCAGGAATATAAGCTGCTCAGCTATCTGCTCCATCACAAGGGCAAGGTGGTCAGCCGCACCGAGCTGATCGAGCATATCTACGACCAGGATTTCGACCGCGATTCGAACACGATCGAGGTGTTCGTGACGCGCATCCGCAAGAAGTTGGGACAGGATGTCATCACCACCATCCGGGGCCTGGGCTACAGCCTGGACGATCCGGCGGCGGGGGCTGTGGCGGGTTCGGCGGCCTGATCCGGCTTTTTCCGTGACGGAGGGACATACACCGCGCCGGACGCTGCGCACGGGATCGCTGTCGCGCCGCATGATCCTGATCGCCGCCGGGTGGATCTTGGTCCTGCTGGCGGGCGGCGGCTTCGCGCTCGACCGGGTGCTGGTGTCCGCCGTCACGCAGAATTTCGACGACCGTCAGGCCTATGTCCTGAAATCCTTGCTGGTGTCCGCTGGGATCGACTCCCAGGGAGAGGTCTGGTTCAACCGCGAACCAGCCGATCAGGGGTTTCTGGAGCCCGGCTCAGGCGTCTATTGGCAGGTTTCGGGCAAGGGTTATGACCCCTTCCCGTCGCGCTCGCTCTGGGATCGGCGCCTCGCCTATGGCCCGGCGCGCAACGACGACGACATTCACGTCTATAACAGTACCCAGTTTCCGGACGAAAAGCTGCGTATCGTCGAACGGGACGTCAAGCTGCCCGGATCGGATGTCCGCTGGCGTTTCCAAGTGGCGCAGCGAACGACTGAGCTGGACGCACAGATCGGCGCATTGCGCCGCATCCTGGTGCGCAGCTTTGCGCTGCTGGGCGTCGGCCTGTTGCTGATGGCGGCGATGCAGACCTTTTATGGCCTCTATCCCTTGCGCCGCGTGCGCGAGGAGATCGCCGCGATGCGCGCCGGGAAAGCCGATCGCATCTCCGACGCGATGCCCAACGAGGTCGCGCCGATGGTCGAGGAGCTGAACGCGCTTATCGAGCATAATGAGAAACAGGCCGAGGAGGCGCGGCGTCATGCGGGCAATCTGGCGCATGCGCTGAAGACGCCGCTGACCGTCATCATGAACGCGGCGACCGCCCAGTCCGAGGATCTGGCCGAAACGGTGATCCGCGAGGCGCGCACGATGCGCCGCCAGGTCGACCACCATCTGGCGCGCGCCCGCGCGGTCGGACGGCGCGGTTCGGCGCACAGCCGCGCCGAGGTCTGGCCCAGCCTGCAATCGGTCGAGCGCGCGGTCGGGCGGCTCTATCGCCATGTCCGCATCGACGTGGACGGGCCGAAGGACCTGGTCGTCCATGTCGAGCGGCAGGACCTGGACGAAATGCTCGGCAATCTGGTCGAGAACGCTGCCAAGTACGGCGGCGGCAGCGTCTTCGTGACGGTGGGTGCGCAGGCCGGGTTCGTCGAAATCCTGGTCGAGGACGACGGCACCGGCATCCCCGAAGATCAGCGCGTCCGCATCTTCGATCGCGGCGTCCGGCTCGACACCGGCAAGCCGGGAACGGGCCTGGGCCTCGCCATCGTGCGCGACGTGGCGGAGATCTACGGCGGCACCGTGGCGCTGGAGGAGAGCGAAGACCTGGGCGGGTTGCTCGTGCGGCTCCGGCTCCCGGCGGCGGTGGGGTGATTTCGGTTCGCGCGAAGCCGCGATGGCGCGAAGAGGATTGTGTTCGCGCAGAGGCGCGGAGGACGCAGAGGTGTCTTGGGTGGCGGGGCCAAATTGTCCCATCCTGCGTCGTTGCTGGCGATATGACGGATCTCATTCCTCCCCTGTAAGGGGAGGGGGACCATCCGGAGGATGGTGGAGGGGTGTTCCCTTATCGACAGCGCGACGCCCCTCCGTCAGCGCTTCGCGCTGCCACCTCCTCTTGCAGGGGAGGAATGAGGGGGAGGGGACCTTCTGTTCAACAAGCCGGACCCCTCCGCGTTCTCCGCGCCTCCGCGCGAACCATCCTCTTCTCTTCGTGTCGTCGCGGCTTCGCGCGAACCCGAAAAGTTCAGGCCGCCACCATACCCAACGCGTCCATCGCGTGCGCCGCGATCCCGATGGACCGTTTCCGTGCCGCATGGTCGAAGATCGAGCTTACGATCATCACCTCGTCGACCTTGGTCCGCTCGACAAAGGCCGCCAGCTGTCGCTCCACGCTCGCAGGCGAGCCGATGGCCGAGCAGGACAGGACATGGTCGAGGATCGTCGACCCCTGCATCCCCAGGCTTTCGCGATAGCCGGGGACGGGCGGGGGCAGCTTGCCGGGGTTGCCGGTGCGCAGCGCGACGAAGGCCTGTTGCTGCGAACTGGCCAGCAATTCGGCTTCGGCGTCGGTATCCGCGGCGAAGACGTTGAAGCCCGCCATCGCATAGGGCTTGTCGAGCATTGCCGAAGGTCGGAAATCGCGACGGTAGATGGCCAGGGCATCGTCCAGCGCGTCGGGCGCGAAGTGCGAAGCGAAGGCATAGGGAAGGCCCAGTGCGGCGGCGAGTTGCGCGCCGTAGAGGCTGGACCCCAATATCCACATCTGCGGCGTCGCGCCTGCGCCGGGCGTCGCGACGATGCCCGTTTGCCCGTCATTGGCGAAATAGCTTTGCAGCTCCATCACGTCGCGCGGGAAGGCGTTGGGATCGCTGTCGAGCGTCCGGCGCAACGCGCGGGCGACGCGCTGGTCCGATCCCGGCGCACGGCCGAGCCCCAGGTCGATCCGGCCGGGGAACAGCGCATCGAGCGTCCCGAACTGCTCCGCGATGGTCAGCGGCGCATGGTTGGGCAGCATGATGCCGCCCGCGCCGATGCGGATCGTCTTCGTCGCCTGTCCGACGTGCGCCAGCACCACGGCGGTCGCGGCGGACGCGATGCCCGCCATGCCATGATGCTCGGCGGTCCAGTAACGGTGAAAGCCGACTGCCTCGGCATGGGCGGCGAGGTCGGCGGCGTTGGCCAGCGCCTGGGCCACAGTGCCGCCCTCGACGACGGGCACCAGATCGAGCAGGGAATAGCGTGTCATATGAGGAAGATGGGGACGATCCGCCGCCCCCGCCAGCCAAGACCGCGTATCAGAAGGTCAAGCCATACTTCACCGCCATGCCCCGCTCGGGCGGCAGCATCGTGATGTTGCCGGGGTCGCGCCGCCAGAACAGATGCGTCGACCACTCGCCCCCGCCCAGCCGGATGCCATGGCGCAGCTCGACCAGCGTTTCCTGCCCCGTGGGGGCCAGCGAAAGACGGTTGCTCGTCCAGCCATCGACCTGCCCGCTGGCATAATCCCAGTGGCCGGGCAGCCGCAGGTCCAGCCCCCCACCACTGACCCGCAAGGGCCGCGACAGGCGCAGGTCGATCCGGTCATGGCCGAACAGTCCGGCCTTGCCCGCCTCGACCGACCAGGCGCGGCTGGCCAACATGCCGCCGCCCAGGCCACCGATCGCGCGGGTCCAACCGCTGCGCCAGCGGGCGCCCAGCGTCCAGCCGCCATCGTCCTGCCAGCGCGCGGCCCCGTCGGCGAACCAGCTGCGCCCGCGCGCCTGGCCCAGCGCGCCGCCGAACCAGCCGCCCAGCACGGTCGATTGTTCGTCCAGCCGGGTCACGCCCAAGGTCGCGGCGATAGGCCCCAGCCTGCGGTCGAACGTCATCGTCATCTGGTCATAGCCGGGCGCGGCCATGCCCGGCATCGGCGCGGCGAAGCGGCCATTCTCCGCCGCGACGCTGACGCCCACCCGTCCCATGACGTGATGCAGGGCAGCCGCGGCGCGAGGCGCGCGGTCCATGCCCGCGCCGGGATCGGTCATCAGATAGGCGGGGCCGGACTGGCCGGTCCACCCCGAGACCATCGCGTCGCCGGTGCTGGCAAAGCCGAATCCGATGGCGGTGTCGGGGGTGAGCGTCTGGGTGACGCTGCCCGCGACGATCCGCTGCATGGCGCTGGGCGCGTCGGTGGGGACGATCGCGCGCAGTCGCGCCTCGCCGGGCGAGGTGATCGCACGGGTCAGCGCGATCGAACGGGTGCCGTCGCTGACGACCGTGCCCTCGATCCGGCCGAGCAACGATGGCGCCAGCATCGGGCGGGGGGCGGCCTGCGCCACCGTGGCGGATATGTCGATATGGTAGGCGCGGGCATAGCCGTCGAGCGCGACCAGGGTCAGCCCCTCCGACCGCGAGTCGCCCATCGCCGGAGACAGTCGCGCATTGACCCCCATTGAGACGGCGGCACCGGTGCCAGCGACACTGGTGCTGCCGACCGGCCGGAAGGCGGCGGTCAGGTCCAGCGTGCCGCGACCATAGACATCGTCGGTGCCGCTCGTCCCGGCCTCGCGCGCGGTGCGCAGCAACAGGTCGGCGATCTGCGCGCCGGTCAGGTTGGGAAAGGCCTGGGCGAGCAGGGCGACCGCGCCGCTGATCTGCGGTGCGGCAAAGGAGGTGCCCGACCAGAGGAACCGTTCGCCCTTGGCATCGGGGGCCTCCACCCGTTCGCCCAGCGCGGTCAGATAATGGGCGGCCGACTGGCCCGCCCGGTTGCTGAACGTCGAGATGGAGCCGCCCGCGTTCACCGATCCGGCGATGATGACCTGGCCGCGCGCGACCGCATTGTTGTTGGCGATCTGCGCCATCAGCGTGGGGTTGGATTCGCCGTCATTGCCCGCCGCGATCACGATCACCATGCCCGCCGCCGTCGCCCGCCCGATCGCCGCGAGCAGCGCGCTGGGCGGCGTATCGTTGGAGCCGAGCGAGATGTTGACGACCCGCGCGCCTGCGTTGCGGGCGGTGTCCAGCCCTCGGGCGATGGCGTCGGAGGAAAAGCTGCACGTCCCGCCCAGTCCGCCATTTTCGGTGGAGCCGCCGCAACTGCCCGGCTCGTCGGCGCGCAGCGCGACCAGCGTCGCGTCGAACGCCACGCCCTGCGCCCGGTTGCCGTTGCGGCCGCCCAGGGCGGTGAAGGCGACGGCGGTGCCGTGCCCGTCCAGATCGCCGGTGCCGCGCGCGCCCGCGACATCGGCGGAGGCGCTGGAAATCCGCCCGGTGAAGGCGCCGGTGCGGTCGTCCACGCCCGAATCGATGACGCCCAGGGCAACACCCGCGCCGGTCGCGCCGCGCTGATAGGCGGCGAGCGCATTCATCGCGACCGCGCCCGCCGTCGCCCGATAGCCCGCCGTGTCGTAATTCTGGGTCGGTGCCGGGGTAGGGGTGGTCTGGGTGGGTGTCGGTGTCGGGGTCGGACTGGCGATCGGGGCGGGAATCGATTGG
Organism: Sphingomonas yabuuchiae; assembly: GCF_014199595.1. Classification (GTDB taxonomy): domain Bacteria; phylum Pseudomonadota; class Alphaproteobacteria; order Sphingomonadales; family Sphingomonadaceae; genus Sphingomonas; species Sphingomonas yabuuchiae. Next base: position 295,776 of record NZ_JACHNX010000001.1, read on the forward strand.
ATGCCGTTGCCGCCGCCGCCACAGGCGGCGACCATCGTGCCCGCGCCGAAGACCAGGCTCCAGACTGTCGCGATGCCCCCGGCACCGCGCGCTTCCCGCGCTCGCAAGCTCAGACCCCTCATCCATCATTCCGCCTGCCCAACCGACAGGGGTGAGCCTGATCTTTGGGATAGCATGATTTTCTTGCGCCGTCGTTAAGGGGTGGCGAGAGATGGGGCGCGGACGGGCCACGGGGCGGCTTGCGGCCATGGGGCCTCACGCCTACACGCTGCCGCCATGCTGCCCGCGCTTGCCCATATCGACGCCTGGATCTTCGATCTGGACAACACGCTGTATCCGGCGAGCGCCAATCTGTTCGCACATATCGACCGGCGCATGACGCAGTTCGTCAGCAACCTGCTGGGCCTGGACCCGGCCGAGGCGTTCCGGGTGCAGAAGGAATATTTCCACGCGCACGGCACCACGCTGGCGGGCCTGATGGCCGAGCATGACGTCGATCCCGCCGCCTTCCTGGCCTATGTCCATGATATCGAGATGGACGTGCTGGAACAGGACGCGCCGCTCGCCGCCGCGCTGGCCAAGCTGCCGGGGCGCAAGCTGGTCTTCACCAATGGCGACAAGCCCTATGCGCTGAAGGTCCTCGACCGGCTGGGGCTGGGCAGCCATTTCGAGGCGGTGCACGACATCACCGCCATGGGCCTGGTGCCGAAGCCGCAGCCGTCCGCCTATGCGGGGCTGTGCGCGGCGTTCGACATCGATCCGGCCCGCGCGATCTTCTTCGAGGACATGGCGCGCAACCTGGTCCCCGCCAAGGCGATCGGGATGACGACCGTGTGGGTCGACAACGGCTCCGAGCAGGGGCCCGAGGCGGCCCGCGACCATATCGACTATACCGTCCACGCGCTGACGCCGTGGCTGACGAGCATATTGGAGGACTGACGATGGCACATGAACTGGCCGCCACCATCGATGCCGCCTGGGACAACCGGGCCGAGTTGAACTTCGCGACGCAGGGTGAGGAGCGGATCGCCGTCGACCGCGCGCTGGCGCTGCTCGACCGGGGCGAGGCGCGCGTGGCCGAGCCGGACGGCCATGGAGGCTGGACCGTCAACCAGTGGCTGAAAAAGGCCGTCCTCCTCTCGTTCCGCCTGAACGACAATGTCCTGATCGACAATGGTCCGGGCGCGGGCCACTGGTTCGACAAGGTGCCGTCGAAGTTCAGCGGCTGGTCGGAGGCCGATTTCCGCGCCGCCGGATTCCGCGCGGTGCCCGGATCGGTCGTGCGGCGCGGCGCGCATGTCGCCAAGGGCGCGATCCTGATGCCGAGCTTCGTCAACATCGGCGCCTATGTCGGTGAGGGCACGATGGTCGACACCTGGGCGACCGTGGGCAGCTGTGCGCAGATCGGCAAGAACGTCCACCTGTCGGGCGGTGCCGGCATCGGCGGCGTGCTGGAGCCGCTCCAGGCCGATCCGGTCATCATCGAGGACGGCGCGTTCATCGGCGCACGCGCCGAGGTGGCCGAGGGCGTCCGCGTCGGCGAGGGCGCGGTGCTGTCGATGGGCGTCTATCTGGGCGCCTCGACCAAGATCATCGACCGTGAGACGGGCGAAGTCTTCCGGGGCCATGTGCCGCCTTACTCGGTGGTGGTTCCTGGCACGACGCCGTCGGTGGACGGCAAGCCGGGCCTGTACTGCGCGGTGATCGTCAAGCGCGTGGACGCGCAGACCCGCTCGAAGACCAGCATCAACGATCTGCTGCGCGATTGATTGCACCGGACATCTGATACTTGGCACGCCCCTCCCGCAGGCGGGAGGGGATGGGGGAGGGAATGCCACGGGTGATGGTCTCAGTGAGACTCCTTGCCCTCCCCGACCCCAGTTTCAGGTAAACGATGCCCCGCATCGTTTAGGTCATGCCGGGGGCATGACCGACCTGAAACTCGCCTGCGGGAGGGGCTTATTGTTCACGCGAAGCCGCAAAGTCGCGAAGAAGAATGAGTTTCGCGCGGAGGCGCGGAGGACGCAGAGGTGTCGGGCCCGGCGGCGGCCTTCATCCTGCCTCTTTGGTCGGTGGAAAAAACAGAACGATCGCCCAGCGCGATCCCCCTCCGCGTCTCCGCGCCTCCGCGCGAACCAAAATCTTCTCTGCTTCGCGTCCTCGCGGCTTCGCGTGAACCAAAATTACAACCCCACCCGCTTGGCCAGCCACCGCGCCGCCGCCTCCGGGCTTTGCTTCGCCGCGTCATCGCGGTCGACCCGGTAGTTCGCCTCGCGCATCGCCTCGACGGGAATACGATTCAGCATCGGCCGCAGCGCCTGAACGAACTTCGCGTCCCCCGCCCGGTCCTTAGCCACCAGCAGCACCGCATCGTAACCGGGGATCGCCCGTTTCGGATCGCCCAGCACGGTCAGCCGTTCCGCCGCGATCCGGCCATCGGAGGAGAAAGCCGAGATCACATCCGCCCGTCCGCTCTCCAGCGCGCGGTACATGAAGGTCGGGCTGTACGGCGTCATGCTGGCGAAGCGCAGCCCGTAAGCGTCGCGCACCGCCGCCCATTCGGGCCGGTCGAGAAACTCCAGGTCGCTGCCCAGCTTCAATCCCGGTGCAGCGGCGGACAGATCGGCGAGCGACCGCACCCCCATTCGCTGCGCCAGCGGCGCCTTCATCACAAAGGCATAGGCATTCTCAAACCCCAGCGGCCCCAGCATCGTCACGTCGCGGGTCGCCGCCCAGTCCTTCAGCGCACCCAACATCACCGCGCGGGGCGGGGAATCATGCCGACGCATCGCGGTCGTCCACAAGGTCCCGGCATAATCGACATAGACGTCCACACGCCCGCCCGCCGTCGCCTCGAACGCCACGGTCGAGCCCAGCCCGTCGCGATAGCTGACGTCATAGCCCGCGCGCGTCAGCCGGTCGCCGATCAGCCGTGCCAGTATATATTGCTCGGAAAAGTTCTTCGCCCCGATTACAACCTGTCGCCGCGCATCGCCACCGCGGGGCCAGAGCGGCTGCGTCGCCAGTGCGATCCCCAATGCCAGCGCAACCAGTCCGCCCAACCACATCCAGCGCCGCCGCGTCGCCAGCCCGCGCTCGATCAGTCCGATCAGCGCGTCGACGACCAGCGCCAGTGCGGCGGCAGCGAAACAGCCCGCCAGTACCAGCGCCCAGGCCTGGGTCTGGAGGCCCGCAAAGATCAGGTCGCCCAAGCTCGGCTGGCCCACCGTCGTCGACAGGGTGGCGGCCCCGATCGTCCACACCGCCGCCGTGCGGATGCCCGCCGCCAGCACCGGCGCGACCAGGGGCGCCTCGACCAGCCGCAGCTTTTGGCCTCGCGTCATCCCCACCGCATCGGCGGCCTGCAAGACCGCCGGGTCGAGCCCGACCAGCCCCGTCACGCCATTGCGCAGGATCGGCAGCAGCGCATAGAGCGTCAGCGCCAGCAGCGAGGGCAGGAAGCCGAGCGCCGGTATCCCGCCGCCGACCAGCCCCGACAGGCTGAGCAGCACCGGATAGAATAGCGCCAGCAGCGCCAGCGCCGGGATGGTCTGCACCAGGCTGGCGAAGCCCAACGCCACGCGCGACAGCCCCGGCCGCCGCGCGCAGGCAAAGGCCAGCGGCACCGCGATCAGGATGCCGAGCAGCAGCGCGGCCATGCTGACCAGCATATGCTGGGCCAGCAGCGGGGGGACGCGGGTGAGGGCGTCGAGAAAGGGGCTCATGCCTGGAGCCCCGCGAGCCGCTCGGCCTGATGCCGGGGGACCGCCATCAGATTCTGCGCCGTGCTGCCGCCTTCGCCGCGTACCAGTTGGGCAGGGGTGGCATCGGCGACGATCCGGCCGGCTTCCATCACCAGCACACGGGCGGCGGTCAGCAATGCTTCGGCCATGTCATGCGTGACGAGGATGGTGGTCAGCCCCAGCCTTTGGTGCAGTTCGACCAGCCGCCCCGCCACCGCATCGCGAGTGACCGGATCGAGCGCGCCCAGCGCCTCGTCGAGCAGCAGGATCGGCGGCTCTGTCGCTAGCGCGCGGGCGATGGCGACGCGCTGGCGCTGGCCGCCCGACAGCGCATCGGGCATACGCTGCGCCACGTCGCGCGGCAGGTCGACGAGATCGAGCAATTCGTCCACCCGGTCGCCGATATCGCGCCCGGCGATGCGCAGGCCGATGGCGATATTGGCCGCGACCGTCATGTGCGGGAACAGGCCATGTTGCTGAAAGACATAGCCGATGCGGCGACGGAGCAGGGGCGGGGGCTCAGCGGTCACATCCTGTCCGTCGATCAGGACCCGGCCCGTATCGGGCTGCTCCAGCCGGTTGATCATGCGCAGCAGCGTCGACTTGCCCGATCCGGATGCGCCGACCAGCGCGACGAACGTGCCTCGCTCGACGGTCAACGACACGGTGTCGACCGCCGCGACCGTGCCATAGCGGCGGCTGACATTCTCCAGCGCGATCATCGGTTTGGGCATGGGGCCATCTTGGGAGGGAAGCGGGAACGGGTCAAACGCGGTGGCGTGCCGTTTCGCTGCACCGCCTTCGCGGCTTTCGGGCTATGCCTGTGCCGCCACGCGCGATATGGCGCCGTAAAACATGTTCAACATAGCCACGGGTCAGTGGCAGGAGAGTTTATGAGCCAGACCGATCTTCAGAGCGCCAGCCAGGTTCTCGACCGTGTCCTCGTCCTCGAAATGGTGCGTGTGACCGAGGCGGCGGCGATCGCGGCCTCGACGCTGGTCGGGCGCGGGGATGAGAAGGCGGCGGACGCGGCGGCGGTCGAGGCGATGCGCGCCGCGCTCAACGAGCTCGACATGGACGGCACCGTCGTCATCGGCGAGGGCGAACGCGACGAGGCCCCGATGCTGTTCATCGGCGAGAAGGTCGGCACCGGCAACGGCCCCGAGATCGACATCGCGCTCGATCCGCTGGAGGGCACGACCATCTGCGCCAAGGCGGGGCCGAACAGCCTGGCGGTGCTGGCGATCGCGGAGAAGGGCCATCTGCTCAACGCACCCGATGTCTATATGGACAAGATCGCGGTCGGCCCCGGCTATCCGGCGGGCGTGATCGATCTCGACCGCAGCCCCAGCGACAATATCCGCGCCATCGCCGAGGCCAAGGGCGTGGCGGCCAAGGATATCGTGGTCTGCGTGCTCGACCGGCCGCGTCACGAGGGGCTGATCGCCGAGCTGCGTGGCTTGGGGTGCGGCGTGGTGCTGATCGGGGACGGCGATGTCGCGGGGGTGATCGCGACGACCGATCCGGACACGACCATCGACGTCTATATGGGCTCGGGCGGTGCACCCGAGGGGGTGCTGGCCTGCGCCGCGCTGCGTTGCGTCGGCGGGCAGTTCAAGGGGCGGCTGCTGTTCCGCAACGATGCCGAGCGGGCGCGGGCGCACAAATGGGGCGTGACCGACCTCGACAAGCAATATGACCTGACCGAGCTGGCGCAGGGCGACTGCATCTTCGCGGCCACCGGCGTGACCGACGGCTCGCTGCTGGCCGGGGTGAAGCGTCGGCCCAAGGTCATGACGACCGAGAGCGTGGTCATGCGCGCCTCGTCGGGCACCGTGCGCTGGGTGAAGGGACAGCATCGGCTTTGATGTGCAATGCGTGAGGGTTCCGTCTTGACCAAGCCCCTCCCCTTCAGGGGAGGGGTTGGGGTGGGGCCTCGCCTCAAACCCTGTGCTTGCGGAAGCGCCCCACCCCCGTCCCCTCCCCTGAAGGGGAGGGGTGAATGACGACGGCCGCCGCCCTCCTGCTGCTGGCCGCCTTGGCGGGCATCTGGTGGTTCCAGAAGGGCGACCTGGGCGAGTATCGGCGGTTCAGCGCGCTGAACGACAGCCATTCGCGGCGGATGCGCTTCCGATTGTGGCTGGCGCGGTCGGCGCTGGCGTTCCTTTTGCCGGTTCTCGTCGGGCTGGCGCTGCTCGGCCGGAGCGATGCACTGGTCGTGATGCCGGACGAGTTCGCGCCCGTCGCCGCGACCATGCCGCCGATCTTCGACAGCGGCGAGGCGATGCAGGGGATGCTGATCGGCGGCGCGATCGGCGGGCTGGTCGTCGGTGCGGTGCTGGCACGGCTGCGCAAGCGCAAGCCGCTGGGCAATATTTCCGCACTGCTGCCGCGCGAGCGGCGAGAGGTGAAATATGCCGCCGCGCTCAGCATCATGGCGGGGGTGACGGAGGAGGCGTTCTTTCGCCTCTATCTGCCGCTGCTGGTCGCGATGGCGACGGGGCAGGCGGGGATCGGCTTTGTCGCCTCGCTGATCCTGTTCGGGGCGATGCACCGTTATCAGGGCTGGGTCGGGGTGGCCGCCACCACCGCGCTGGGGGCGGTGATGACCGGGCTGTATCTGATGACCGGCAGTTTGTGGGTGGTGATGCTGGTCCATGTGCTGGTGGACCTGAACGGGTTGGTGGTGACGCCGGTGCTGAGCGGGGTGCTCAGAAAGTAGATCTTCCTCCCCTTACAGGGGAGGAATGAGGTCAGTTCTTCAGCCGCCAGCCGGTGCGGAAGATCCAGCCGATCCACGCCAGGCACGCCAGCAGGAACAGCGCCGTCACCCCCAGGCTGACCCCCGGCGTCACGTCCGAGGTGCCGAAGAAGGTCCAGCGGAAGCCGTTGATCAGATACACGACCGGGTTGAACAGCGTCACCGTCCGCCACGGCTCGGGCAGGATCGTCACCGAGTAGAAGGCGCCGCCGAGGAAGGTGAGAGGCGTGACGATCAGCAGCGGGATGACCTGCAACTGCTCGAACCCGCGCGCCCAGATGCCGATGGCGAAGCCGAACAGCGAGAAGGTCACGGCGACCAAGAGCAGGTAGAAGAGCATCGCGACCGGGTGCAGGATCGTCAGGTCGACAAATAGATGGGCGGTCGCGAGGATGACGAGGCCGATCACCATCGACTTGCTGGCCGCCGCGCCGACATAACCCAGCACCGTCTCGATCGGTGACAAGGGGGCGGAGAGGATTTCGTACATCGTCCCCGTGAATTTGGGCATGTAGATGCCCAGACTCGCGTTCAGGATGCTCTCCGAAAAGATCGACAGCAGCATGAGGCCCGGTACGATGAACGCGCCATAGGGCACGCCCGAAACCTGGTTCATCGCCGAGCCGATCGCGGTGCCGAACACCACGAAATAGAGGGTCGTGGTGATGACCGGCACCATCAGGCTGGTCCACACCGTCCGCCGGAACCGCGCCATTTCGAAGCGATAGATCGACCAGATGCCATGCAGGTTCATGCGCGTGTCCCCTCGACCAGATCGACAAAGATATCCTCCAGCGAGGATTTATAGGTTTCCAGATCGTTGAACCCGATCCCCAACTCACCCAGCCTCCGCAAGAGCGAGGGGATGCCGGTATGTTCGGCACGCGCATCGAAGATGTAACGAAGCCTTTTGCCCTCGTCCTCCAGGGTCAGCTGCCATTCGGCCAGCGTCGCCGGGATCGCCGCCATCGGTTCGGCCAGCGTCAGCACCATCTCGCGCTTGCCGAGCTTCTTCATCATCTCGGCCTTTTCCTCGACCAGGAGCAGCTTGCCCTTGGCGATCACGCCAACCCGGTCGGCCATCTCCTCGGCCTCTTCGATATAATGGGTGGTCAGGATGATGGTGACGCCGCGCTGGCGCAGGCGATGGACCAGTTTCCACATGTCGCGGCGCAGTTCGACATCGACGCCCGCGGTCGGCTCGTCGAGGAAGAGCAGGTCGGGTTCGTGGGACAGCGCCTTGGCGATCAGCACGCGGCGCTTCATGCCGCCCGACAATTCCATCAGCTTTGAGTGGCGCTTGTCCCAGAGCGACAGGTCGCGCAGCACCTGTTCGACATAGGCGGGGTTGGGCGCGCGGCCGAACAGGCCCCGGCTGAAATTGACGGTGTCGATGACCCGCTCGAACATGTCGACCGACAATTCCTGCGGCACCAGCCCGATCTTGCGCCGGGCGCCCTTATAGTCGCGCAGCGCATCATGCCCGTCGACCCGGATGGTCCCGGCCGAGGGCGTGACGATGCCGCAGACGATCGAGATCAATGTCGTCTTGCCCGCGCCGTTCGGTCCCAGCAGCGCAAAAATCTCGCCGCGCCGGATGCTCAGATCGACCGGCTGAAGGGCGGTGAACCCGCCCTTATAGGTTTTGGTCACGCCCTCGACGGACAGGATCGGGTCGGTCATGCGGCAGTCCCCCGTTGGAAGACCGCCGCTTTATCAACGGTTTCGCGCTTCGGCGACGGCCTTTTGCAATTGTTCGAGCGGCAACGCGCCCGACAGGATGCGGTTGCCGACGATCCAGCTCGGCGTGCCGGTCAGGCCCAGCCGCCCGGCGGCTTCGAGGTTGCGGGCGATCTCGGCATCGGCCTGGGGCTGGAAGGCGGCCATCTTGCTCATGTCGACGCCCGCCTTGGCGGCGGCGGCGGCGATGGTCGCGTCGCTGACCGGACCCCCGGCATAGAGCGCGTCGTGAAAGGCGGCGAACTTGCCCTGCGATGCGGCGAGCAGGCTGGCGCGCGCCGCCGCACGGCTGGACGGCGCCAGGATCGGCAGCTCGCGATAGACGATGCGCAGTTTGGGATCGGCCTGGGTCAGCTGCTTCAACAGCGGCAGGCTGGCCCGGCAATAGCCGCAATTATAGTCGTAGAACTCGACCAGCGTGACATCGCCCTTGGGATTGCCGGTATAGGCATTGCCGAACGGCTTGGTCAGGTCGCCGCCGATCGCCGCCACCGCCTTGCCCTGTTCGCGGTCCTGCAGGCGCTGCATCGCCTCCGGGATGACTTCGGGATGGTCGAGCAGATAGGCGCGGACGCTGTCGCCCGAGGCACCGCCCGGCGCGACCAGCGGAGCCAGCGCCAGCGCGGTGCCGCCACCGACCAGGCCACCCAGGACCGCGACGGCGGCCAAAGTCTTCATGCCCATCAGCGGCGCTTCTTCTTGGAACTGGCGGCGGCGTCGGCAGAGGTCATGGCGATATCCTGCGCCCGAATCCATTCGGACGTATTGGGGGTGAGATTGGCCATCGCATAGCGTGCGCTCTGGATGGCGGTGCGGGTGTCGCCCATCATGCTCGCCCGCTCGGCGGTGGCGAGTGCGGCGCGGGGTTCGTCGCCCATCTGTTCATAGGCAGTGCCCAGCTGGACCCAGGCAAAGGGATTGTCCTCGTCCCGCTGGACCGCGACCTTCAGAACCTTCACCGCCTCGGGCAGGTTGCGCTTGTCCTCGGTGGCGATCAGCGCATGGCCGAAGGTGGTGGCGATCAACGCATTCTGGCCCGAGCCCATGGTCGCGGCACGCAAAGGCGCCAGCGCCTCTTGCGGCTTGCCCGATTCCAGCAGGATCTGCCCCTGGATTTCCTGGAAATACGGGTCCTTGGGGTCCTTGGCGATCAGCGCGACGGCCTCCGCCTCGGCTTTGTCGGGATAGGCGGCCTTATGATAGGCATAGGCGCGGGCATAATGCGCATAGACCGATTGGTCGGTGTCGGGATATTTGCTCAGCGTCGTTTCGGGCGGCGAGACATAGCCGAACAGCTTGGCCTTCACCCGCAGGAAGCGTTCCTGGAGCCTGGGATCGATCGGCGTGTTCCAGGCGGGCGATCCCTGAAGATCGGCGGTCAGCGACTGGATACGCGTCGCCGACAGCGGATGGGTCTGCGCGAACGGATCGATATTGGTATAGCCGTACCGATATTGCTGGTTTTGCAGTTTCTTGAAGAAGCTCAGCATCCCCTTGCCGGTGATACCCGCCGTGGTCAGATAGCGCGCGCCCGCCGCGTCGGCCGCCGATTCCTGGTTGCGGCTGAAGGCGAGGACCTGGCCCATCGCGGCCTGCTGTCCCGCGGCGAGCACGCCCATGCCCGCCGCACCGCCGCCCATCGCAATGGTGGCCAGGCCCAGCACCATCGACAGAAGCTGCATCTTCATCGCGGGCTTCATCGCCTGTTCGCTCAGGATGACATGACCATCGGCGATATGGCCGAGTTCATGCGCGACGACGCCCTGTACCTCGTTCACATTGTCCGCCGCCTGGAGCAGCCCCGAATGAACATAGACGATCTGCCCGCCAGCGACGAAGGCGTTGATCGAATCATCGTTGATCAGGACGATCTTCACGTCGCGCGGAGAAAGCCCGGCGGCCTTGATCATCGGCGCGGACATGTCCGCGAACAGCGATTCGGTTTCCGCATCGCGCAGGATCGACTGCGCGGCGACCGGCTGCGCCCAGATCAGGACCGTAACGGCGAAGGCGGCGATCAGACGCTTCATGCTTCCTCTATCGACGGGTCGGCCGTGGTAGACAACCGGGTTTGCGGCGGTGATAGTTATTGCCTCTGACACCGGACGGCTGAACGCCCGGCGAACGAAAAGGGTGGCGCGGCTATGCTGATGATCGATGCCGGACAGGTTTCCCCGATGCCCGCTCTTCCGAACTGCGCCATCGCCGGCGCCCGGCCTGCGACCAAGCGCATGGCGGACCTGCCGACGCCGGTGCATGATGCGTTGCTGGCCTCGGTCGGACAGCCGATCGCCGAGGCGGGGGCGCCGTTCCACGCGTCGGACGTCGTGCCCCCGAACGCGCCGCCGCGCGTGCGTTTCCTGCGGGCGTATCGGGTGCGCGACCTGTGGCTGGTCTGGGTCGAGAAGGGCGGCATCGGCCACGACTTCCGCCTGCTCGCCTTTCGCGATGCCGCGAAGGGGGCGAGCGTTGCGGTGCCTGTGCCGCAGGAGACAAGCCGCAACCTGTGCACCGCGTCGCGGGCGATGGCGAAGGTTTAAGTCACCCCTCCCCTTCAGGGGAGGGGGCGGGGGTGGGGCGCTTCCGCAAACGTTTCGCCGGTGGACAGGCCCCACCCCAACCCCTCCCCTGAAGGGGAGGGGCTATCGATGGTCCAATCAGCCAACCGGCGTTAGGCCTGTTCGGCTTCCTTGCGGGCGCGTTCCTCGTAGAAGTTGCGGACGACGTCCCACGCCTCTTCGGCGGTTTCGACATAGGTGAAGATGCCGAGATCGCGCTCGGACACCACGCCTTCCTCGACCAGCGCCTCGAAATTGACGACGCGTTCCCAGAAGGCGCGGCCGAACAGCAGGACGGGAATCGGCTGGATCTTGCCCGTCTGGATCAGGGTCAGCAGTTCGAACAGCTCGTCGAACGTGCCGAATCCACCAGGAAAGGCCGCCAACGCGCGGGCGTGCAGCAGGAAGTGCATCTTGCGCAGCGCGAAATAGTGGAACTGAAGGCTCAGCGACGGCGTGACATAGGGGTTGGGCGCCTGCTCGTGCGGCAGGACGATGTTCAGGCCGACCGACTCGGCGCCGACGTCAGCCGCACCGCGATTGGCGGCTTCCATGATCGACGGGCCACCGCCCGAGCAGACGACGAACTGGCGCATCCCGCGATCGTCGCGGGGCAGGCGGCTGGTGATCTGGGCCAGCTCGCGCGCGATGTCGTAGTACTTGCTCTTGGCGACGAGATTCTCCGCGATCTTGCGCGACTTGTCGTCATGCGCCAGCGCCAGCAGCGCCTCGGCCTTGGCGGGCTCGGGGATGCGCGCCGAGCCGTAGAAGACGAAGGTCGAGGCGATCTTGGCCTCTTCGAGCAGCAACTGCGCCTTCAGCAGTTCCAGCTGGAAACGGACGGGACGAAGGTCTTCGCGCAGCAGGAAGTCCATGTCCTGAAAGGCCAGCGTATAGGCGGGGCTTTCGGTCTGCGGCGTCGAGACGATCGTCTTGGCGCTCTCGGCGTCCTGGCTGGCATTGGGGAAGACGCGGTTCGGTACTTGGGTTTTATCGGTCATTTTGGGTGATGTAGGGTATCGCCGGTCCATGCGCTACCGGCAAAAATGTGCGGCATCATCCTCCAGATGCAGGTGGTTGCGATGCGCCGCGTTGTAATCCGGGCTTAAAACCGTGCCGAAGCGCTTGCAGGCCGAGGCCCGGATGACCGTCCAGAATTGCCGCACCTGCGGGTCGGTCGAATGCCAGTCGTTCAGCAGGGTGATCCGCCGCCCGTCCTTCAGCACGAAGCCGCCGACATCGACCGCATTGGCCAGCGCATGGCCCGAACGCCGGTCGCCGATCCGCTTGGTCCCGACGATGTTGCGACAGGCATAGGTGCCCATGCCCTCGACCTTGGCCAGCGGCGAGCCCAGGATCTGCCAGGCGGCGGGGGCGACGGCGTTGCGCACCCATCCGGCAAAGGCGCGGGCATTGCCGCATCGCATCGCGGTGACGCCGGTGACGGGCACGCCGATATCGGTCAGCTGCACCGCGCCATAGAGACCGCAGCCCGGCCCCAGTTCCTTGTCGGGCAGGCGGCGATAATCGACGCCCTCGCGCCGCAGATCGGCCTCGCACTGCGCAGTTTCGCGGACCGGCGGGCGATAGGGTTCGGGGCGCGAGGCCTGCTGGACGGGCCGATCGGGACGCCCGCAGGCGGAGAGGAGCGCCGTCCCCAGGATCGGAACGACGAGAAACAGGGGGACGCGAACCATGCGACCCCTTGCTCCCTTTACCGCCGCTTTGACCAGCCCCGATCAGCCATTCTGAGGCGTGTCTGCGACATGTTCCAATATGTCGCCCGGCTGGCAGTCGAGCGCGGTGCAGATGGCATCGAGCGTGGTGAAGCGGATCGCCCGCGCCTTGCCGGTCTTCAGGATCGACAGATTGGCGAGCGTCAGGTCGACCCGCTCGGCCAGTTCGGTCAGCGACATGCGCCGGTCGAGCAGCAGCCGGTCGAGATTGATCCGGATCGCCATCAGATGGTCCCTTCCGCATCCTCGCGCAGGCGCACGCCCTCGCGAAATATTTGTGCCAGCACCAGGGTCAGCAGGATGGCGAACACGCCGTCCACGCCCATCGGTTTGATCATGTCGTGCGCGTCGAAGGGCAGCATAGGGGGCAGCGCGAATTGTAGCAGATAGGCGACCGCGATGGTGCCCGCGATCCAGTTCAGCCGCTTGACGTTGGCGAGGGTGAAGGGCGCGCCCGCCGCCGTGCTGCGCAGCATCTGGATCAGCGGCAGCAGCGCGGCCCAGGCAAGCCCCAGGGCCGTCAGCATGACTGCCAGCGCAGCGACGACCACGCCGGAGGTCTTCATGTCTAGCGCTTGTGCGTTCACATGCACCGCCCCCAGCGCGCCGGGCGAGATCGCATCGACGATTAACACACCGGCAGCCGCCAGGATAACGGCCGTGACGAACGCCAGAATGGCGAGCAGCGCGACGTAGAGTAACGTGCTGATGTGACTGGCAAAGCGTGTCATCCGTCCTATCCTCCATTCCAAATCAATATCGATATTCAATAATTCATCATCGAATATCGTGCAACTAATATATTGAAAATCGATATGACGGATAACGAGGATGGCTTCTTTGAGTGTGTGGAGCGCACACGCTCGACAACGTACGGAAAGGGTAGGCGAGGCTCACATCGCAAAAGTCCTGCGTTTAGCCGCACGACAAAAGTAAAATTGCGTCATCGCGATTGTGGTTGTCATCGTCGATCGACATCGCTAGGGCCGTCGACGGGCCACGCGGTCCCAACGCCGCGCGTGCTCTCTGTGAGGAGAGTCTTAAATGACTGATTTGAATACCGCTGACGCCACTCTTGCGCCCGCGAAGCCCGCCACCAAACCGGCGCGTCCCTATTTCTCCAGCGGCCCCTGCGCCAAGCCTCCCGGTTGGGAAGCAGCCAAGCTCGCGACGGACAGCCTCGGCCGTTCGCATCGCTCGAAGATCGGCAAGCAGCGGCTGCAATATTGCATCGACCTGATGCGCGAGCTGCTCAAGCTGCCCGACACCCACCGCATCGGCATCGTCCCCGGCTCCGACACCGGCGCGTTCGAGATGGCGATGTGGACCATGCTGGGCGCGCGCCCCGTCACCACGCTTGCCTGGGAAAGCTTCGGCGAGGGCTGGGTGACCGACGCGGTCAAGCAGCTGAAGCTCGATCCCACCGTCCTGCGCGCCGATTACGGCCAGATCGCGGACCTGGATGCGGTCGACTGGTCGAACGACGTGCTCTTCACTTGGAACGGCACCACCTCGGGCGTGCGCGTGCCGAATGGCGACTGGATCGCCGACGACCGTCAGGGCCTGTCCTTCGCCGACGCGACCAGCGCGGTGTTCGCCTATGACCTGCCCTGGGACAAGATCGATGTCGCGACCTTCTCGTGGCAGAAGGTGCTGGGCGGCGAGGGTGCGCATGGCGTCCTGATCCTGGGGCCCCGTGCGGTCGAGCGTCTGGAGACCTACACCCCCGCCTGGCCTCTCCCCAAGGTCTTCCGCCTGGTGTCGAAGGGCAAGCTGGCCGAGGGCGTGTTCAAGGGTGAGACGATCAACACGCCCTCGATGCTGGCCGTCGAGGACGCGATCCTCGCGCTCGAATGGGGCAAGGGGCTGGGTGGTGCTGAGGCGCTGATCAGGCGTTCGGATGCCAATGCGGCGGCCCTTAACAAAATCGTCGAGGAGCGCGACTGGCTCGGCCATCTGGCGGCCGATCCGGCGATCCGTTCGACCACCAGCGTCTGCCTGACGGTCGAGGGTGCGGACGAGGCGGTCATCAAGAAGATGGCCTCGCTGCTCGAAGCCGAAGGCGCGGCCTATGACGTGGCGGGCTACCGCGACGCGCCCGCTGGCCTGCGCATCTGGTGCGGCGCCACGGTCGAAACCGCCGATATCGAAGCGCTCGGCCCCTGGCTCGACTGGGCCTACGCAACCGCCAAGGCCTGACCTTTCAAAGCCCTCTCCCCTTTGGGGAGAGGGTTGGGTGAGGGGCGATGCTGGGCCATCGGCGCGTGTGTCGCCAAGCCCCAACCCCTCACCCCGACCCTCTCCCCAAAGGGGAGAGGGAGCATTGCTTCTCTGCGCCTACGCGCGCCCCAATTTCCCGGAGCTTTCCTCATGCCCAAAGTTCTCATCAGCGACAAAATGGACCCCAAAGCCGCCCAGATCTTCCGCGAGCGCGGGGTCGAGGTCGACGAAATCACCGGCAAGACGCCCGAAGAGCTGAAGGCGATCATCGGCGAATATGACGGTCTGGCGATCCGCAGCTCGACAAAGGTCACAAAGGAGATCCTGGAGCACGCGACGAACCTGAAGGTCGTCGGCCGCGCCGGGATCGGCGTCGATAATGTCGACATCCCCGCCGCCAGCGCCAAGGGCGTGGTGGTGATGAACACGCCGTTCGGCAACTCGATCACCACCGCCGAACACGCCATCGCCCTGATGTTCGCACTCGCCCGCCAGCTGCCCGAGGCCGATGCCTCGACCCAGGCCGGCAAGTGGGAGAAGAACCGCTTCATGGGCGTCGAGCTGACGTCGAAGACGCTGGGCCTGATCGGTGCGGGCAATATCGGCTCGATCGTCGCCGACCGCGCGCTGGGGCTTCGCATGAAGGTCGTCGCCTTCGATCCCTTCCTGACGCCGGAGCGTGCGCTGGAAATGGGCGTCGAGAAGGTGACGCTGGACGAGCTGCTCGCCCGCGCCGACTTCATCACGCTGCACACCCCGCTGACCGACCAGACCCGCAACATCCTGTCGGCGGAAAATCTCGCCAAGACCAAGAAGGGCGTGCGCATCATCAACTGCGCGCGCGGCGGCCTGATCGACGAGGATGCGCTGAAGGCAGGGCTCGATTCGGGCCATATCGGCGGCGCGGCGCTCGACGTGTTCAAAGTCGAACCGGCCAAGGAAAGCCCGCTGTTCGGCACGCCCAACTTCATCTCGACTCCGCATCTGGGCGCCTCGACCACCGAAGCGCAGGTCAATGTCGCGATCCAGGTCGCCGAGCAGCTGGCCGATTTCCTGGTCTCGGGCGGCGTCACCAACGCGCTCAACATGCCCAGCCTGACCGCCGAGGAAGCGCCCAAGCTGAAGCCCTACATGGCGCTGGCCGAAAAGCTCGGCTCGCTGGTCGGCCAGCTGTCGCATGGCGCGGTGACCGGCATCGCGATCGAGGCGGAGGGGGCCGCCGCCGCGCTCAACCTCAAGCCGATCACGGGCGCCGTGCTGGCGGGCTTCATGCGCGTCCATTCGGACACGGTGAACATGGTCAACGCGCCGTTCCTCGCCAAGGAGCGCGGGCTCGACGTGCGCGAAGTGCGTCATGACCGCGAGGGCGATTACCACACGCTGGTCCGCGTGACGGTGACGACGGCGGACGGCGAGCGCTCGGTCGCGGGCACGCTGTTCGGCGATCAGGCCCCGCGCCTGGTCGAACTGTTCGGCATCAAGGTCGAGGCCGATCTCGCCGGGCCGATGCTCTATGTCGTCAACGAGGACGCACCCGGCTTCATCGGCCGCCTGGGCACCACGCTGGGCGAGGCGGGCGTCAACATCGGCACCTTCCACCTCGGCCGCCGCTCGGCGGGCGGCGAAGCGGTGCTGCTGCTCTCGGTCGACGAGGCGGTGGATGCGGAGCTGCTGGCCAAGGTCAAGGCGCTGCCGGGCGTGAAGACCGCCATGGGTCTGGCGTTCTGATCAGCTGAAATCAGAAGCTGATGGAAAGGGCCGGATGCGGAAACGCGTTCGGCCCTTTTTCTGCAAAAAGCTATTCGAGCGGGGCTTCTGCTCCGCCCGACAAGGGCCGCGGTCTCGGTCCTGACGGAGGCTCGACAGGTTCCGGTCCATCGTCGCGGCGTAAGGGCGGGAATTTGGGTGGTGGACGGCCGCCTGCCACGAATATCGCCGTGATCCCGGCTCGTATGGCTTCCCTTTCCGCATCGGTCATGCGGGAAGGGCCGGTAAGGTCCTTGATGGGCATGAGGTCATCCTCGCTGCTGCTGATCGGTGTATAGCATATCACCGAGCGAATGGGGAAAGCCCTCTCCCGCCGGGGAGAGGGTTGGGTGAGGGGTAGGGGCTGGGCCGCGACGTCTCACCCGGCCCCAGCCCCTCACCCCGGCCCTCTCCCCAGTGGGGAGAGGGAGTGGTACATTCCTCCAAACGGGGGGCGATAAACTATGCAGACCGATCCGGTACTCCGCGATCGCGCCCGCGCCATGCGTCGGGAGATGACTGAGCCGCAAAAACGCCTCTGGCTGATCCTGCGTGATCGCCGCTTCCACGGCATCAAATTCTCGCGCCAGGTCGCGATCGGCCCATACATTGCCGACTTCGCCGCGCGGTCCCACAAGCTGGTCATAGAGGTTGACGGCGATACGCATAACGACCAATCACGCGACGCCCACCGTACCACTTGGCTCCAAGGCCGAGGCTATGCGGTGATCCGCTTCCGAAACGCGGATGTCATGACCAACCCCGACGGCGTGGCGCACACGCTGATGAACAGGCTTATCCGATGACCGCGCTCCTTCCCGAAGGCTATCACGACCGTCTTCCCCCCTATGCCGATGCCGCCGCCTCGGTGGAGGCGCGGGTGCTGGAGGCGGCGCGGCTGCATGGATATGAGCGCGCCGATCCGCCGTCGATCGAGTTTGCCGAGGCGCTGGGCTCGCGGCTGAAGGCGGGTGGCTTGCATGACGCGGTTCGCTTCGTCGATCCGGTGTCGCAGCGCACGCTGGCGATCCGGCCCGACCTGACCGCGCAGGTGGCGCGCATCGCCGCCACCCGCATGGGGCATCACCCGCGCCCGGTGCGCCTGTCCTATGCGGGCACGGTCGTCCGCCTGCGCGGCTCCGAACTCGCGCCCGCACGCGAGTGGCGGCAGATCGGGGCGGAGCTGATCGGGCTCGACTCGACGGCCGCCGCCACCGAAGTGGTGCGGGTCGCAGTGGAGGCTCTGGTCGCTGCGGGGACGACCGGGATTTCGATCGACTTCACGCTACCCGATCTGGTCGACCTGCTCGCCGCCGGGCCGCTGCCGGTCGCTCCCGATCAGGTGGCGGCGCTGCGGGACCGGCTGGACGCCAAGGATGCGGGCGGGGTCGCGGCGATCGCACCGGACTATCTGCCGTTGGTCGAAGCCGCCGGGCCGTTCGCGACCGCGATGGAGCGGCTGCGTGCCTTCGACACCCAGGGTGTGCTCGCCAGCCGCCTTGATGCGCTGGAGGCGATTGCGGCGGCGCTGGGTGAGGGGGTGTCGATGACGCTCGACCCGACCGAGCGGCATGGTTTCGAGTTTCAGAGCTGGCTGGGCTTCTCGCTGTTCGTCGCTGGCCCTCCGCGTGAGGTCGGGCGCGGCGGCACCTATACGATCTTCCATGAGGACGGCGCGGAGGAGAAGGCCACCGGCTTTTCGCTCTATGCCGATGCCATCGTCGCCACCGCGCCGCCGACCGAGCGGCGGCGGCTGTTCCTGCCCTTCGGCACCGCGCCTGAAACGGGCGCTTCGCTGCGGGCGCAGGGCTGGGTGACGGTGCAGGCGCTGGAGGAAGGCGACACGCCCGAAGCACAGCTTTGCACCCATATCCTGAACAACGGCCAGCCAACCGCCATCGCCGGTTGACATAGGGGGCCGCGTCCCGCTAGGCGCGCCCCGCACATTATTGGAAACCCCCATCCGCCGAGTCCTGTCGAAGGGCGCATGGGGTCCGTCCGGCAGGCGGAGCATAGCATCCATGGCAAATGTAGCAGTCATCGGCGCGCAATGGGGCGACGAAGGCAAGGGCAAGATCGTCGACTGGCTGGCCGAGCGCGCCGACATGGTCGTCCGTTTCCAGGGCGGGCATAATGCCGGTCACACGCTGGTCGTCGGCGAGAATGTCTACAAGCTGTCGCTGCTCCCCTCGGGCATCGTGCGCGGCACCCCCAGCGTCATCGGCAACGGCGTCGTCCTCGACCCCTGGGCGCTGAAGGCCGAGATCGAGCGTCTGGGCGAGCAGGGCGTCCATGCCTCGCCCGAGACGCTGCGCGTCGCCGACAATTGCCCGCTGATCCTGCCGATCCACCGCGACCTGGACGGTCTGCGCGAGGACGCCAGCGGCGCGGGCAAGATCGGCACGACGCGGCGCGGCATCGGTCCGGCCTATGAGGACAAGGTCGGCCGCCGCGCGATCCGCGTGTGCGACCTGGCGCATCTGGACGACCTCGGCCCGCAGCTCGACCGCCTCTGCGCGCATCACGATGCGCTGCGTGCCGGGTTCGGCGAGCCGCCGGTGGATCGCGAGCGACTGTTGGCCGATCTGCGTGAAATCGCGGCCTTCGTCCTGCCCTTCGCCAAGCCGGTGTGGCGCGACCTCAACGAGGCGCGCAGCGGCGGCAAGCGTATCCTGTTCGAGGGTGCGCAGGGCGTGCTGCTCGACATCGACCATGGCACCTATCCCTTCGTCACCTCGTCCAACACCATCGCGGGTGCGGCGGCGGGTGGTTCGGGCCTGGGGCCGTCGGGCGTCGGCTTCGTACTGGGCATCGCCAAGGCGTACACCACCCGCGTCGGCTCGGGCCCATTCCCGACCGAGCTGGAGGACGAGACCGGCCAGCGTCTGGGCGAGCGCGGTCATGAGTTCGGCACCGTCACCGGCCGCAAGCGCCGCTGCGGCTGGTTCGACTCGGTGCTGGTGCGCCAGTCGGCGGCGGTCGGCGGCATCACCGGCATCGCGCTGACCAAGATCGACGTTCTCGACGGGTTCGACGAGGTGAAGATCTGTGTCGGCTACAAGCTGGGCGACGAGACGCTCGACTATTATCCGACCCATGCGGCGGATCAGGCGAAGGTCGTCCCCGTCTATGAGACGATGGAAGGCTGGCAGGAATCCACGGCGGGTGCACGGAGCTGGGCCGATCTGCCTGCGCAGGCGATCAAGTACATCCGGCGGATCGAGGAGTTGATCCGCTGCCCCGTGGCGCTGGTGTCGACCAGCCCGGAGCGCGAGGACACGATCCTGGTTCGCGATCCCTTCGCGGATTGATCTTGGAGGCCCCGGCGGAAGTCGGGGCCTTTTTTTGGGCAGGTTTCCCTTGCCCCGGAACCCAGCAAAAGGCCCGGCCGCTTGCGCGACCGGGCCCTTGCCGTAGTGACGAACCCGAAAGGGATTACATGCCGCCGCTGCTGCCCGGCGGCGTCGTGGTCCCACCGCTGGTGCCGGTGCCGACCTGGCCGCTGGTGGTCGGATCGCTGCCAAGCGTACCGCTGCCGGTCGTGGTGGACGATCCGGTGGCGTCCGGCAGGGTCGAGGGGGTGTTGACCGTGCTGTCCGGCGTGGTCGTCCGGCTGCGGCTCTTGCCGCGCGTCGTCGAGCGGGTGGTGGTGCCGGGCGTCGTGCTCATCGTGTCACCGGGCTGGCCCATGGTCTGGCCGGGCATCTGCCCCGGCATGGTCTGACCCGGCATCGACTGGCCCGGTGCGGTGGTCTGTCCCGACATTCCGCCGGCCGTGCCGCCCGACACCTGGGCGAAGCCCGCAGCGGGGATCACAAGCGCGGCGGCGGCGATTACATGCATGTAACGCATTGATTCTCTCCTGCTTTATTCTCGTAATGGTTAACGAGGCAGGAGAACGTCCGTTCCTCTAGCTAACCACATTGGCCGCGATGAAGCAACGCCTGATCGGCTAAAACCAGCGCGACCATCGCCTCGACCACGGGAACGCCGCGAATGCCGACACATGGATCATGACGGCCCTTGGTGGCGATCTGCGTCTCCTCGCCGGTGCGGGTGATGGTGTCGACCGGGGTCAGGATCGAGCTGGTCGGCTTGAACGCAACCCGCATCGTGACGGGCTGGCCGGTGGCGATACCGCCCGCGATGCCGCCCGCATGGTTCGCCAGGAAGCGGGGCCCGCCATTGCCGGCGCGCATCGGATCGGCATTCTGCTCACCGGTCAGCGCGGCGGCGGCGAATCCGTCGCCGATCTCGAAACCCTTGACTGCATTGATGCTCATACAGGCGGAGGCGAGTTCGCTGTCCAGCTTGGCATAGAGCGGCGCGCCCCAACCGGCGGGCACGCCGGTCGCTTCGCACGCGACGACCGCGCCGACCGAGGAGCCGGACTTGCGCGCGCCGTCGACGATCGCTTCCCAGCGTTCGGCGGCCGCAGCATCGGGGCAGAAAAAGGGGTTGGCGTCGATCTGAGCATCGTCGAACGCCTCATAGTCGATCCGATCGCCGCCGATCGATTCGACCCATGCGCGAATCTTGACCTGAGGGATCACGGCGCGGGCGACCGCACCCGCCGCGACCCGCGCCGCCGTCTCGCGCGCCGAGGATCGCCCGCCGCCGCGATAGTCGCGAAAGCCGTACTTCGCGTCATAGGCATAATCGGCATGGCCGGGGCGATAGGCGAGCGCGACGTTGCCATAATCCTTGGACCGCTGGTCGACATTCTCGATCATCAGGCTGATCGGTGTGCCGGTGGTCCGCCCCTCGAACACGCCCGACAGGATGCGGACCTGATCGGGTTCGCGGCGCTGCGTGGTGAAGCGGCTGGTGCCCGGACGGCGCTTGTCGAGCCAGGGCTGGATGTCCTCTTCCGACAGCGCGATGCCCGGCGGGCACCCGTCGACCACCGCGCCCAGCGCCGGGCCATGGCTCTCGCCCCAGGTGGTGAAGCGGAACAGGCGGCCGAAACTGTTGAAGCTCACGCAGCATCTCCCAGCCGGGCAAAGGCCGGCGCATGTGTGGCGGCCCCGCGCACGCCGCAGGGGATCAGGCCGCCCTGTAGCGGGGCGGCCAGGAAATAGTCGCCCGCATAGGGGCTGTCGAAACCGCTCGCGACATCGGCGGCGAAACCGAAGCGGCCATAGAAAGCGGGATCGCCCAATGCGAAGCACAGGACGACGCCTTCCTTTTCAAGCCGTTCGAGCCCAGCGGCGACCAAAGCCTCGCCGACGCCCTGCTGCCGCCAGTCGCGCGCGACCGCGATGGGGGCGAGGGCGACGGAATTGATGGGCTTGCCGCCGATCTCGACGGCCATCCGGCTGAACGCGATCGCGCCGATCAGCCCGTCCGTGGCCTCGTTGATGGCGACCAGCATCAGCACCATGTCGCCCTCCACGCACAGGTCGCGGACCAGCGCGGCTTCGGCGGGGGCGGAGAAGCTGGCGACGAGCAGCGCGTCGAGCGCGGCGACGTCCTGCCCTTGGGCCGGGCGGATGGTGATGGCGGCGGAAAGCTGGTCGGACATGGGTTCGTCTTTAGCGTCGCCGGGGCGCAAGGCGCGATAGATAAAGTTGGCCGCCCACTCCTCCCCTGTAAGGGGAGGTGGCAGGCCGCAGGCCTGACGGAGGGGTGTCGGCATTCGCGATGGCGGGCTGTCCTCGCCACCGCCCATGCCCCTCCACCATGCTCCGCATGGTCCCCCTCCCCAAGCGGAGCTTGGGGAGGACTGGTTTTACGCCAGCGCGATGTCCGGTGCGTCTTCGGCCTTCATGCCGATGACGTTGTACCCGGCGTCGACATGGTGGATTTCACCGGTCACGCCCGAGGACAGGTCGGACAGCATATAGAGGCCAGCGCCGCCGACATCCTCGATGGTCACGGTGCGACGCATCGGCGCGTTCAGCTCGTTCCACTTCAGGATATAGTTGAAGTCGCCGATGCCGCGCGCGGCCAGCGTCTGGATCGGGCCCGCCGAGATCGCGTTGATGCGGATATTCTCCGGGCCGAGGTCGACCGCGAGATACTTCACGCTGGTCTCCAGCGCCGCCTTGGCCACGCCCATGACGTTATAATGCGGGATGACCTTTTCCGCACCGTAATAGGTCAGCGTCAGGATCGAGCCGCCCTCGGGCATCATCGTCCGCGCACGCTGGGCGACGGCGACCAGCGAATAGGCCGAGATGTTCATGGTCATCAGGAAATTGTCGAGCGTGGTGTCGTAATATTTTCCACGCAGCTGCGACTTGTCCGAAAAGCCGATGGCATGAACCACGAAGTCGATCGTCGGCCACTCGGCCTTCAGATCGACGAACAGCTTGTCGAGCGACTCCATCTCGGAGACGTCGCAATCGAACAGGCGCGCCACGCCCAGCTGTTCGGCCAGCGGGCGAACCCGCTTTTCCATCGCCGCGCCCTGATACGAAAAGGCGAGCTCCGCGCCCGCCTCCGAAAGCTGCTTGGCGATGCCCCAGGCCAGCGATTTGTCATTGGCCAGGCCCATGATGAGCCCCCGCTTGCCTGCCATCAATCCGTTCACGCCGTTACCGCTCCTGCCGGTTCACTTCCATCAATCCCCCTCTCTAGCGCCGGTTCGGGGGGTTCCGCCAGTGCCGCGTTCAAATGCGCACCGAAAACCAGCCCCAGGCCTATGAGATAGAAGAACAACAGCATCACGACGACGCCCGCCAGGCTGCCATAGGTCAGGTCATAACCACCCAGCTTGGACAGGACCCAGGGCAGCAGTGCGGTCATGCTGACCCACCAGGCGGCGGTGAACAGGGCCCCCGGCCATTTGGGGCAGTCGCTCTCGCGATATTTCCCCGGCGTGACCGAATAGAAGAGCAGGTAAAGCGCGCCGAACATGACTACGCCGGGGATCAGTCGCGACAGGCCGATCCAGCCCGCCATGTCCTGCGCGAAGGGGACGAGGCGATAGATGAACTGCTCCGCCGCCGTCAGGATACCGGCCGCCAGGAAAGACAACAGCGCGACGACGACCGAGGCGATCATGACCAGCGTCGAGGACAGCCGCGATTTCCAGAAGGCGGCCGTCGCCTTTACGCCGTAAGCGCGGTGGAAGATGTCGCGGATCGTCTCGATGAACCCGCCGACCGTCCATAGGCCGACCAGCCCGCCCAGCCACAGCAGCGATCCGGTCCGCGCCGCCAGCACGTCGGAGATGGGCTTGCGCAACAGTTCGCTGACATCGGGGGGCAGGACGTGAAGGAAGCTCTCCACCGCATGCTGCGTCTCGTTACTCTGCCCGAACAGCGAGAGCAGCGCGGCGGTGGTGATGAAGAAGGGGAACAGCGTCATCAACGCCAGATAAGCGAGGTTCCCGGCATGGATGAACCCGTCATTGAACACGCCCAGGCTCGTTCGCTTCAGGATTTCAAAAGCATAGGAGCCGGGTCGGACCTTGGCGATCTGCCGGTCCAGCCGCTGTCGAGCCTTGCCTAGATGGTGTGCGCGTTCTTCTGGAGTCAGGCCGTTCACATCGCTCATGGAACGATCAGACGCCCATGGCGGCCCTCGGGTTCCTGCCGTCGGTCCATTCCGCCGCAAACTGTTGTAGCGCGGCATCATCGGCGGGGATGTCGATCATCAGCGTGATCAACTGGTCGCCGCGCCCGCCATCCTTCTTGTGAAAGCCCTTGCCCTTCAGGCGCAGCGTCTTGCCCGAGCTGGTGCCCTTGGGCACGGTCAGCATGACCGGACGCTCGACCGTCGGCGCCTTCACCTGGCCGCCCAGCACCGCCTCGGCCAGCGAGATGGGCAGGTCCAGCCGGACATCGTCGCCGTCGCGGGTGAAGAAGGCATGGGGGACGACCTCGATGGTGATGATCGCGTCGCCGGGGCCGCCGGGGCCTTGCTCGCCCTTGCCGCCAAGGCGCATCTGGGTGCCGCTCTCGACACCGGCGGGCAGTTTCAGGTCGATCGTCTTGCCATCGGCCAGCGTGATCCGCTGCGGGCTGAGCGTGGCGGCGTCGACAAAGGGGACACGCAGGGCATAGGCGCTGTTCGCGCCCTTGGCGGCGGAACGGCCCCGTCCGCCGAACCCGCCAAAGCCGCCCGAAAAACCGCCGCGCCCGGCACCGCTGAACATCCCCTCGAAAATATCCGACATATCGGCGCCCTCGCCGCCGAAATCGAATTGCTGGCGGAAACCGCCCCCGGCCCCACCAGCGCCACCCGCACCCGGGCGCGGACCGCCGCCGAAACCGCCGGGGCCGCCGCTATAGCCGAAGGGCGAGGTGGGGTTGCCGTCGCCGTCGATCTCGCCCCGGTCGAACCGGGCGCGCTTGTCCTTGTCGTTCAACAGGTCATAGGCGTTGGTGACCTGGCTGAACTTCTCCGCCGCTTTCGGATTGTCCTTGTTGCGGTCGGGATGCAGTTCCTTCGCCAGCTTGCGATAGGCTTTCTTGATATCGGCTTCGCTGGCCATGCGGCTCACGCCCAGCGTCTGATATGGATCGGCCACTCTGTTCCCCGTTGGCAGTGTAT
Organism: Sphingomonas yabuuchiae; assembly: GCF_014199595.1. GTDB lineage: Bacteria > Pseudomonadota > Alphaproteobacteria > Sphingomonadales > Sphingomonadaceae > Sphingomonas > Sphingomonas yabuuchiae. The sequence goes on from NZ_JACHNX010000001.1 coordinate 320,782, forward strand.
TACCTTCTCATGTGGGGGAGTCCGTGCCGGAGCGCAATCCGTTCCCCATGCGTTGGAGCGCCGGAAGGAGACGGATCATGACCGAACCGATGCAGGCCGTTGGCAAGGACGGCAAGAAGGGCGCGCCGGACGGCGTTTCGGATGCGCCCGGCAAACATGGTGGCGAGAGCCAGGGCGGCGGGTACGAAGGCGTGCCCGAGCGCGAAGGCGACTTTCATGGCGGCCAGAGCGGGGCGGCCTATCATGGAAAGGGCGGCCACCCCGACCCGGACAAGGACAATCCCAACGCGGTGACGGAAGAGGGCTAACCCGACCTGCGTCTATCCCTAACCTCCGTTCAGCCTGAGCGAAGTCGAAGGCCACGGGATACAACTCGCGGGGAACGGCTCGGCTTGCACTTCGACTTCGCTCAGTGCGAACGGAGGTTGGGTTAGGTCGCGGGATGGCGGGCTATCCCGCGACCATCTCTTCCATCGGCGCGACGTCGACGCTGACGTCCATCTTCTGCGCGCCCGAGCCCAATACGACGCCATCGACCGGCGCGATTTCGGCATAGTCGCGGCCGACCGCTACGATGATGTGGTCGCCCGCCATCCAGATGCCGTTGGTCGGATCGACCCCGACCCAGCCATGCTCCGGCCCGCCCCAGATCAGCACCCAGGCATGGGTGGCGTCCGCGCCGACCAGCCGCGCCTGGCCCGGCGGCGGCAGCGTGCGGATATAGCCCGAGGCATAGGCCGCCGGGATGCCCGCCGCGCGTAAGCCCGTGATCATGATCTGCGCAAAGTCCTGGCAGACGCCGCGCCGCTGGCGGAACGCCTCGGCCGGGGGCGTGTCGACCAAAGTGGCGGCGGGGTCGAAGGCGAATTCGCGCTGGATGCGGTTGGCGAGCGCAAATCCGGCTTCCAGCGCGCCGCGTTCCGGCGACAGGTCCGACGCGCACCATTCGGCTATGGCGGGGTCGAGCGGGATCAGCGGCGAGGGGAAGATGTAATTGGCCGGGCTCGCCGCCGACAGGTCGCGGCTGCTTCGGGCGAGCGCGGAGACTTCGGCCAGTGTCGGATCATTCGGGGACGGCATCGGCACCGGGCGATCGACGACCATGCGCGCGCGGCTCTCGATGGTCAGGCTGCGCACCGGCCGGTCGACGACCAGCCGGGTGACATGCGCCAGCCCCGCCTCGGCATGGGCGGCGCGGGTGCGGCCGACCGGCTCGACGATCAGGTCGTACGCCTCCAGCGTCTGGCCAGGCCAGTCGATGGGCTTCAGCCGCAGATTGCAGCGCGCATATTTGACCTGCGCGCCGTAATCGAAGCGGGTGATGTGGCGGATGTCGTAGATCATGCCCCGTCTCTCATGCCAGGGTAAGTCCCCCGGCGCGCAACGGCTCCGCGCCTTGCAGGAAATAGCGGCGCGCGATCGCTTCCGACAGCAGGCCCAGCCGCCGCTCGACATCGCCCAGCGTATCGGCGTCGAGCGTGCGGGCGTCCGCCGTTTCCAGCGCGGCGCGGATGGCGATGGCTTGCGCCTGTTGCGGCTCGGCCATGTCGTCGTCGGACAAGACGGGCAGGCGCGACAGGCAGTCGGCGATGCGCGCGGTCTGATAGGCGAGCGCGCGCGGGTTGTTGGGGTCGAGCGCGACCAGATCGACCACCGCGACGCGGGCCAGGCCGGTCGGATAACGCTGGCGATAGCTGATCTGGCTGTTGGCGAGGTCGAGCAGGGTGGACAGGTCGTCCGCCGACGCCCCCGCCATGCCGAACAGCCGCGTCGCGCGCGCCACCGCCACCGCCCGCTCGACGCGGCGACCGAGGTCGTGGAAGCGCCAGGCGGTGGTGCGCACCATATGCTCGGCCGACAGTCCGGCGATCGCGGCATAGCGGCGTTGCAGCGACCCCGCCCGGTCTAGCATCCCGGCATGGCTGGGGAAGGGGGCTTCCAGCAGCCGCACCATGTCGGCCGACAGGCGGTCGCGCGATCCTTCGCTGATCCCGCGCGCCAGCCGGTTGATGCGGGCAACCGAATGAAAGCCCTCATCCTCCATCGCGGTCCGCGCGAACTGAGTGAGCGCGGCGCGGTGCAGGCTGTCGGGATGCGGGGCCGCGCCGCCGCCGGTGATGAGGCCGACCAGCCGCCCGACCGTGCGCGGGTCCAGCGCCGCGCCGCCATCGACGTCGATCGAATTGCCCAGCATCACGCGGATCGCCGCGAGCAGCGCCTCGCCCCGCTCCAGATAGCGGCCCAGCCAATAGAAATTGTCCGCCACCCGGCTGGGCAAAGTCCCCGGATTGCGCCGGACATGCAGCGAATCGGGGTCGGCGAGCAGCGATATCGGTGTCACCGGCTCAGGCCCATGGACGCAGACATCGGCGGACCACAGCCCTTCGCCGATCATCGCCGCCGTCGCCTCGGGATGGTCGCCGATCCGGCCGAAGCCGCCGGGCATGACGGTCCACCGCCCCTCACCGTCACGCGCGGCAAAGACGCGCAAGGTGAAGGGGCGCGGCTCCAGCCGGTCACCGATGACCACGGGCATGGTCGACAGGCGGACCATCTCCTGCCCGACATAATCCTGCGGCCGTTTCGCCATGTCGGTCAGCAGCGTGGCGCGCTCCTCGGCCGACAGGCTCGCGCCCGTGCGAGCGCCATCGGGCAGGCCCAGCGGGCGGGGGCCGAAGGCGGGGGCGATCAGCAGCGTGTCGAGATGCTCGGCGACATGCGCGGCCTGGCGCGGCCCACCGCACCACCAGGTCGCGATATTGGGCAGCATCAGGGGCCCACCCGCCAGAGCCTGTGCCAGCGCGGGCAGGAAGGCGGAGACGGCGGGGCTCTCCAGCACGCCTGCGCCCGGCGCATTGGCGATCACCACCTGCCCCTCGACATAGGCGTCGATCAGGCCGGGCACGCCGATCTGTGAATGGCTGTCAAAGGCCAGCGGGTCGAGCAGCCGGGGATCGAGCCGCCGCCACAGCGCATCGATCCGCTTCAGCCCCGCAACGGTGCGGACATAGACCTGCCCCTCGATCGCGGCGAGGTCCGCGCCCTCGACCAGCAACAGGCCGAGATAGCGCGCCAGATGCGCCTGTTCCGGGTAGCTCGGGTTGAACCGGCCCGGCGTCAGCAGGCCGATACGCGGATCGGTGCGGCGGCATTGGGCGGCCAGCCCGGCGCGAAAGGCGGCGAAGAAGGGCGCGTGGCGCTGCACGTTCAGCCGGTTCTGCAAGCCACCCAGCGTCCGGCTGACCGCCAGCCGGTTCTCCAGCGCATAGCCAGCGCCCGCCGGGTTGCGCAGATGATCGGCCAGCACCCGCCACTCGCCGTCCGGCCCGCGCGCCAGGTCGAAGGCGACGAAGCTCAGATGATGGCCGCCCGGCGGCGTCACGCCGACCATGGGCCGCAGGAAATAGGGGCTGCCGGTCGCCAGCGCGGCGGGGATGAGCCCTTCCGCCACGAGCCGACCGGGGCCGTAGAGATCGGCGAGGATCGTCTCCAGCAGCGCGGCGCGCTGCATCACGCCCGCCTCGATCCCCGCCCATTCCCGCGTGTCGATCAGCAGGGGGACGGGCGAGACGGGCCAGGGCCGCTCGTCGGTTTCGCCGATGATGCGAAAGCCGGTGCCGATATCGGCGGCGTGGCGCTGCACCCGTTCGCGCGCATGGGCCAGGTTGCTGGCGACGGCGGCCAGTTCCTCCAGCATGGCGGACCAGGCCGGGTCGCCGGACCGCGCCAGCACGTCCGCGCCGGGGGCGGCCGCGCGATAGGCGTCGATCCAGGCGGCGGCCTGCGCGGGGCTATCCTCGGAGGGGTCCATCGGCGGGGAAAATCGCCGGATCGGCCCAAGGTTGCAACAGGCGATTAGAGATCGGGCAGGATTTGATCCGCCACACCCCAGCCGCGCAACGCCGCACCGCCCGCGCGCGTCGCCAGTTCCCCGGCATCGCGGATCGTCCAGCGCGCCGCCGTGTCGATGCCGTCCAACTCGCGCCACGCCACCGGGGCCGCGACCGGCGCGCCCGATCTTGCCCGCGCCGAATAGGGCATGACGGCGGTCGCCCCGCGCTGGTTGCGCAGCCAGTCGATGAAGATTCGGCCCTTGCGCCTGGCCTTGGTCGCCACCGCGACGAAGCGGTCGGGATCGCTCTTTGCCAGTGCCTTGGCGAAGCGTTCGGCGAAATCCGACACGGCGGGCCATTCGGCGTTCGGGGTCAGCGGTACGACGACATGCACGCCCTTGCCGCCCGACAGCATGGCAAAGCTGGTCAGGCCCAGTTCGGCGAGCTGGTCATGAATATGCACGGCGGCGCGTTTCACATCGTCGAAGGTCACGGACGGGTCGGGGTCGAGGTCGAAGATCATCCGGTCGGGCTGTTCCAGCGTGCCGATGGAGGAGCCCCAGCCGTGAAACTCGATCGAGCCCATCTGGATACAGGCGCGCAGGCCCTCCGCATCCTCGACATAGAGATAGGGTTCGGTGCCGCCGTCCTTTTCCCGGATCGGCACCGAATGGACATGCGGTCCGAAACTGCCCGCGTCATGCTTCTGGAAGAAACACGCCCGCGCCCGCCCCTGCGGACAGCGGACCAGGCTGACCGGTCGGCGCGCGACCCAGGGCAGCATCAACGGAGCGACCGTCGCGACATAATCGGCGAGATTGCCCTTGGTCAGGTCGCCGTCGGGAAAGATTACCCGTTCGGGATGGGTGATGGCGATATCGCTCTCCTCGGCCGAAGGCGCGGGGGCGGGGCGTTCCTCGACCACCTGATCGGCAGGCTTATCCTCGCGGAGTCCGATGAAGCTGGGATGGCGGAGCAGGCCGTCGGGCGTCGTCTCGGTAAACGCGATCTCGGCGACCAGATCGGGGCGCACCCATTTCGCGCCGCGTACCATCGCGCGCGGCGCCTCGACGGTCGCGGTCTTGCGGGTGCGGGCGTCGAGCAAGGTGCGCAACTCGGCCATGCGGTCTTGCGTAAAGCCGGTGCCGACCTTGCCGACATAGGCCAGCTTGCCGTCGCGATTCACGCCCAGCAGCAGCGATTTCAATCCCCGCCGCGCCTTGTCGGACGGCAGCCAGCCGACGATCACGAACTCCTGCCGCTTCAGGCATTTGATCTTCAGCCAGTCGCGGCTGCGCGCCGATGGGTAACGACTGTCGGCACGTTTGGAGACGACGCCTTCCAGCCCCTCGGCACACAGTTTGTCGAACAGCGCCTCGCCCGAGCCGGTGACGTGTTCGGCGAACTGGATAACCTCGTCGCCCTTGGGCACGATGCCGCGCAGCCGCTCCTTGCGCTGGACCAACGGCAGGCCGGTCACATCCTCGCCGTCCAGCGAGAGGAGGTCGAAGGCGAACAGGCTCATCGGCTTGGTCGTGCCGATCGCATCCTTCAGCGTGGAGAAATCGGGGCGACCGTCCTTGAACGCGACGATCTCTCCGTCGATCAGCGCGCTGGTGACGGGCAGGTCGGCGGCGGCCGCCACGATGCCGGGGAATTTCTCGCTCCAGTCCAGCCCGCTGCGGGTGAAGACCCGCGCCTCGCCCCCGCCGACCGCGATCAGCGCGCGGTAGCCGTCATATTTGATCTCATGCAGCCAGCCATTTCCGGCCGGGACCTGATCGACCAAAGTGCAGAGCGCCGGGGGCTGAAATTCGGGCATCGTGCCCGCTTTCGCCTTGGCCTTCGCTTTCGCACTGCCCGGCCGCGCCTTCGCTGCCTTGGCGGACCTTGGCTTCGCCGCTTTCCCTTCGGCGATCTGCGCCATGGTCCGTCCGGTCGACACGCTGGTCAGCGCCTGATCGGTCAGCGTGTCGGTGCCCCCGGCCTGGGCGTCGGCGACCTTGCGCAGCAGCCAGTTCTCGCGCTTCTCCTTGCCCCTGGGCTTCATGCGGACGAGCAGCCATTCGCCCTTCATCCGCTCGCCATCGAGGATGAAGTGGAGATGCCCGTCCTCCAGATCCTTGGCACTCTTGCCCGCGACCGGCGACCAGGTGCCGCGATCCCACAGCATCACCGTGCCGCCGCCATATTCGCCCGCCGGAATGGTCCCCTCGAACGTCGCATAGGATAGCGGATGATCCTCGGTCCGTACCGCCAGCCGCTTTTCGTCAGGGTCCAGGCTCGGCCCGCGCGTGACCGCCCAGCTTTTGAGCACCCCGTCCACCTCCAGCCGGAAATCCCAGTGGAGCCGGGTCGCGTCATGCTTCTGCACGATGAAGCTGTTGCCCTTGCCCGGCGCCAGCGTCCCCGCCGGTTCGGCGGTGCGGGTGAAGTCGCGCTTGGCGTTATAGCGTTCGAGCGGATCAGCCATGTCTGCGCGCCGGGGCTTTGCGGGTGGTCTTTTTCGCAGGCGTCTTGCGGGTCGTCTTGGCCGGAGCCTTGCGGGATCGGCTGCGCGTCTCGCCCGTCTCCATCGACTGTTTGAGTGCCGCCATCAGGTCGGCCACATTGCCGCTCGACTTGGGCGTTGCGTCATCCTCGTCCTCGATGACCTTCTTGCCCTTGGCCTTGCGCTTGCGTTCGATCAGGCGGTGCAGCGCCTCGACATAATGGTCGTGGAATTGCTTGGGGTCGAAGGGGCCGGACTTCTTCTCGATCAACGCCTCGGCCAGGTCGAGCAACTCGGCATCGGGCTTGGCATCACCGATATCGCTGAAATAGGCTTGTGCCTTGTTCACCTCGTCGGCGTAGCGCAGCGTCTCCAGGATCAGCCCGCGCCCGCATGGCCGCAGGCTGACGATATATTCGCGCCCCCGCAGCGCCAGCTGGCCCAGCCCGACCTTGCCCGTCCGCTTCAACGCCTCGCGCAGGACGATAAAGGCTTCCTCGGCCAGATCGTCGGCGGGCACGACGAAATAGGGGCGCTCATAGTAAAGGACGTTGATCTCGCCCGCATCGACGAAGCGGGTCAGCTCCAACGTCTTCTTCGACTCCAGCTTGACCGCGTCGATCTCGTCCTGGTCGAGCAGGACGTAATCGCCCTTGGCGACCTGATAGCCCTTCACGATCTCGTCGGTGTCGACCGGGCCGATGTCGTTGACGACCTTTTCGTAATGGATCGCGTTGCCGCTCGGTTCGTGGATCTGCTTGAACTGGATGGTCGCGCCGCTTTTGGTCGCCGGATAGATCTCGACCGGGATCGACACGAGCGCGAGGCGTATCTGGCCTTGCCAGTAAGCGCGTGCGGGCATTGGGGAAATCTCCGTTGCGTAATCCCTCCAATGACGGACTCAGCGTTTCCGTTCCCGACATTGGTTTTCCGACCCCACAGGCGTATGGGCGGGCGCATGGCTGACGATCCCTTTGCCCTGTTCGATGCGTGGCTTGCCGAGGCGCGGGCAAGCGAAATCAACGATTACAACGCGATGGCGCTGGCGACGGTGGATGCGCGCCTGCAACCCTCGGTGCGCATGGTCCTGCTGAAGGGCCATGACCGCCGCGGATTCGTGTTCTACACCAACCGCGAGAGCCGCAAGGCGCAGGACCTGGGCGAGGGCAGCAACGCCGCGCTTCTCTTCCACTGGAAATCGCTGCGCCGCCAGATCCGCATCGAGGGGCCGGTGTCGCGCGTCGACGATGCCGAGTCGGACGCCTATTTCGCCAGCCGAGGCCGCGACTCGCAGCTGGGCGCCTGGGCCTCGGACCAGTCGCGCCCGCTCGACGCCCGCGAGACGTTCGAGGCGCGCTTCGAGGAGATGCGTGCCCGCTTCGACGGCGGCGCCGTGCCGCGCCCGCCGCATTGGGGCGGATACCGCGTGACCCCGCAGCGGATCGAGTTCTGGCTCGACCGCGAACACCGGCTGCACGAGCGACGCGTCTTCACCCGCACCGGCGAACATGGCTGGGACGAGGGATTGCTGTTCCCGTGACCCAGGACGAACGCAAGAAGGTCATCCCGCTGGCGACCAAGGCGGCGCTGGCCAGCGTCGCGATGGCGCTGTTCCTGCTGGCGCTGAAGGGGTTCGCTGCGTGGCGGACGGGCTCGGTTGCGATGCTGGGGTCGCTCGCCGACACCGCGCTCGACCTGCTGGCCAGCCTGGTGACGCTGTACGGCGTGCGACTGGCGGCAACCCCGGCCGACCACGACCATCGCTTCGGTCACGGCAAGGCGGAGGCGCTGGCGGCGCTGTTCCAGGTCGCGCTGATCACCGCCTCGGCGGCGGGGATCGCCTGGCGCGCGGTCATGGCGCTGGGCGCGGACAATCCGACCAGCGACGCGGAATTCGGCATCGGCGTGTCGGTGATCGCGATCCTGGCGACCATCGTCCTGCTCGCCTATCAGCGCAGCGTGATCCGCCGCACCGGTTCAGTCGCGATCCTGGCCGACAATGTCCACTACCAGTCCGACGTGCTGCTCAACGGATCGGTCATCATCGCGATGGTGCTGGACCAGTATTTCGGCTGGCACGGCGCGGACCCGGTCTTCGGCATCGCCATCGCCGTGTGGCTGGCCTGGGGCGCGTTCCAGGCATCCTCGACCGCGATCGATCAGCTGATGGACAAGGAATGGTCCGACGACCAGCGCGCCGCCTTTCTCGACGTCGCCGCGCGCCAGCCGGGGCTGAAGGGCATTCACGACTTCCGCACCCGCCGCTCGGGCAGCCACGACTTCGCGCAATTCCATATGGAGGTCGACCGCGACATGACGGTCGCCGCCGCGCATGACGTGGTCGAGGGCGTCGAGTGCGCGCTGCGCCGCGCCTTCCCCAAGGTCGAGGTGCTGATCCATCTCGATCCCGAAGGCCATGTCGACACCGACAATCCGCTGGTCGAGGCGGACGTGACCCCCCACTGGTTCGGCAAGCGGGTAGGCTATTGATGCGCATACCCTTTACCCAGGTCGACGCCTTTGCCGACGCGGCGTTCGGCGGCAATCCGGCGGCGGTGATGATGCTGTCGTCCTGGCCGGGCGACGCCACGCTGCTGGCGATCGCGCAGGAGAACAACCTGTCCGAAACCGCCTTCCTGGTGCCGATGGACGGCGGTGAAGCGGATTTCGAGCTGCGCTGGTTTACGCCGGGCGACGAGGTCGAGATGTGCGGTCATGCCACGCTGGCGAGCGGACATGTCGTGCTGTTGTCGGATACGACGCGCGAACGGGTGCGGTTCGCGACGCGCCATGCCGGGGTTCTGGAGGTGGCACGCGACGGGCTGGGCTACAGCATGTCCTTGCCGGAGCGCTCACCGTCGCCCGAGGCGCTGCCGGGGGTGGTCGAGGCGCTGGGTGTGGACGGCGTGGTCGAGACGCTGCGCCATCCGGCGGGCTATGTGGTCGTGGTCGTCGACGATGCGGCGACGGTACGCAACTGCACGCCGGACTTTACCGCACTGGCCAAGGCCGGGCGTTATGTCGTCATCCTGACCGCGCGTGGCGGGGCGGGGGAGGCCGATGTGGTGAGCCGCGTCTTCGTGCCCGCCTTCGCCATCGACGAGGACCCGGTGACGGGCGCGGCGCATGCGGTGCTGACGCCCTATTGGACGCAGAAGCTGGGGCGCGAGTCCTTCGTGGCGGAGCAGGCCAGTGCGCGGGGCGGACGGTTGAGCTGTCGGTTGGCGGGTGACCGGGTGATCCTGGGCGGTGGATGCGTCACGGTGATCGAGGGGACGTTCCTGCTGCCGTGAGGATTTCGCGTGGCCTTCGACTTCGCTCAGGCTGAACGGAGGTTTTGAAGATACAGCCGTACCCCGGCGAAGGCCGGGGCCCAGGCTCCACCAAGTCGGTGCCGTGCTATTCGATGCGGGGGAGGCAAAGGCGTCCCACCTGCGACAGCGCACCGCAACTGGACCCCGGCCTTCGCCGGGGTACGGCGAGGATTCGCCAGGTCGGCGTTTTGAAACGCGGCATCACTCCGCCGCCAGCAACGTCTCCGCCGCCTGCAAATCCACCGACACCAGCCGGCTGACCCCGCGCTCGATCATCGTCACGCCGAACAGCCGGTGCATCCGGCTCATCGTCACCGCATTGTGCGTCACGATCAGATAGCGCGTATCCGTCTCGCGCGTCATCCGGTCGAGCAGGCCGCAGAACCGGTCGATATTGGCGTCGTCCAGCGGCGCATCGACCTCGTCCAGCACGCAGATCGGCGCCGGATTGGTCAGGAACAGGCCGAAGATCAGCGCCACCGCGGTCAGCGCCTGCTCGCCCCCCGACAAGAGCGTAAGCGACTGGAGCCGCTTGCCTGGCGGCTGCGCCATGATCTCCAGCCCCGCCTCCAGCGGATCGTCCGAGTCGATCAGCGCCAGATGCGCCGAGCCGCCGTCGAACAGCGTCGCGAACAAGGTCTGGAAATGGCCGTTCACCGCCTCGAACGCCTCCAGCAGCCGCTGCCGCCCTTCGCGGTTGAGCAGTCCGATCGAGCTGCGCAGGCGCGCCACCGCCTGCACCAGATCCTCGCGCTCGGCGGCGCTGGCCGCGCCGCTTGCCTCCAGATCGGCCAGTTCCTGTTCGGCGACCAGATTGACCGGGCCGATGCGTTCTCGGTCGGCGGACAGCTTGTCATGCGCGGCGGCCTCGGCCTGGGGCGAGCCGACGCTGGCGCTGTCGAAGGCCAGTTTCTCGGGCAGCACCGGCGCGGGGCAGGCGAAGCGTTCGCCCGACACACGGCCCAGCTCGACCCGGCGGAGTTCGTGATTCTCGACCCGCGCCAGCGCGCCCGCGCGCGCCTCCCGCGCGGCGGACAACAGCGCATGGGTCTCGGCATGCGCGGCCTCGATGGCACGCAGCGCGCGTTCGGCGTCGGCTTCCTCGATCTGGGTGCGCTCCGCCTCGGCCTTGGCGGTGTCATGCGCCGCGGCGAGCCTCGCGATCTCTTCGGCCAGCAGATCGGGCTGGTCGGCCAGCGCGGCGGCGTCGCGGTCGAGCGTCGCGGCGCGGTCGTCCATCTCGGCGATCCGGCCCGCCGCCTCGCCCGCACGCTGGTCCCAGCCCTGCGCCTCGGCCATCGCGGCGGACAGCCGGTCGCGAGTCTGGGTCAGGCTGCGCTCCAGCGTCGTCCGCTCCGACCGGGCCAGCGCCACCGCCGAGCGCGCCAGCTGTGTCTCCTGCTGGAGCCGCGCCGTCTCCGCCGCACTCGCCGTGCCGTCGGGCAGTCCGGCCAGCGTCGCCTGAGCGCGGTCGCATTCGGCCAGCGCCTCGTCCATCTCGGCGGCGATGCGTTCGGCACGGGCGGCGAGGTCGGTGCGCTGGGCGGATAGTCGCTCGATCACCGCCTGTGCCCGATCCTCGGCGCGCTGGGCATCGCGCAAGGATGCTTCGGCGGTGGCGTGGAGGTTCCGCGCGCTGGCGGCGGCGGCGCGGGCGCGGGCGATCCGGTCCTCGATCGCGGCGCGGGCTTCGGTCGCGGTCTGCACCGCCGCCTCGGCCGCCGGACGTTCGACCTCCAGCGCGGCGAGCCGGTTGCGCCGCTCCATCCGCTCCGCCGCCGCCGCGCCGCCGCCCTCGCCGATATAGCCGTCCCAGCGCCGCAGCCGCCCCTCACGCGTGACCAGCCGCTGCCCGACGCTCAGATGCTGGCCCGAATCCGCCTCGACCAGGAAAATCTGCGACAGCCGCCGGGCAAGCGTCGGCGGCGCCTTGATCCGCTCACCCAGCCTTAGCGTGCCGACCGGCGCGGCGGGGTCGTCGGGCGCAACGGGGGAGCCATGCCAGTCGACCAGCGGCGTCTCCAGCTCGTCGCCCAGCGCGGCCGCCAGCGCGCGTTCGAACCCCGGCTCGGCCTGCACCTCGTCGAGCAGTCGGTCCCCGCCCTTGCTCGCCGTCGCACGGGTCAGCGTCGCCGCCTCGGCCTCCAGCGCGGCAAGGGCGGCGATGGCGCGGGCGCGGGCACCCTCGGCGGAATCGCGTTCGCCGGTCGCAGTCAGTTCGCTTTCCTCGGCCCAGCCCAAAGCCGCGCGCGCCTTGTCCGCATCGACCTTGGCAGCGGCTTGGGTCGCAATCGCCGCTTCGCGCGCCGCCTCCTGCTCGGCCATGTCGGGCAGCGCCTCGATCGCGGAGGCGACCGCGCGGGCATCGCGTTCGGCACGGGCATGGCGGGCGCGGGCGGCGGCCAGCGCCGCCTCCGCGATGCGGCGCTCGGCGGCCTCGGCGGCCTGGGCCGACAAGGCGCGGGCCAGCGCGACCTCGGCATTGCGGTTCTTCGTCTCCGCCTCGGCCAGCAGCGCGTCGAGCCGGGGCATGGCCTGCACCGCATGGGCGATGCGCGCCTCCAGATCCTCGCACTCCTCGGCCAGCCGCCGGATCGCGGCGGCCGCGTCGTGCGCCAGCGCATCCTCGCGCGCGCGGTCCTCGTCGATGCGGGCACGCGCGGCGGCCAGTTCCTCGATCCGGCGTTGCAGCCCATGGCGGCGGTCGCGAGTGCGCGACAGGGCATGACCCGCCTCGCTCAGCGTATCGCGCGCGGCGAGCGAGGCGGCGCGGGTCCGGGCGGCGCGCGCGACCGCCTGTTCCTGCGCGGCGGCGGCTTCGCGCTCGGCGGCGGTGGTTTCGGTGACGCGGCGCTCGGCGGCCTCCGCCTCGATCTTGGCCGCGCCCGCCGCCTCGGCCGCATCGCGCCAGCGAGCGAAGATCATCCGCGCCTCGGCCACCCGGATCTGGTCGGAGAGCAGGCGATACCGCTCCGCCGCGCGGGCCTGTCGCCGCAACGTCGCGATGCGGGCGTCCTGATCGGCGATCGCCTCGTCCAGCCGGGTCAGGTTCGTCTCGGTCGCGCGCAGCTTGGTCTCGGCATCGCGGCGGCGGACATGGAGCCCGGCGATTCCGGCCGCTTCCTCCAGCATCGCGCGGCGCTCGGCGGGCTTGGCGGCGATGACCGCGCCGATCCGGTTCTGGCTGACCAGTGCTGGCGAATGCGCGCCGGTCGCGGCGTCGGCGAAGAGCAGCGCCACGTCCTTGGCGCGTACGTCGCGCCCGTCGATCCGATAGGCCGAGCCCGCGCCACGTTCGATCCGGCGGACGATCTCGGTCTCGTCCCCCTCGCGCTCCGCCAGGATCGTGACCTCGGCAAAGTCGCGCGGCGGGCGGGTGGCGGTGCCCGCGAAGATCACGTCTTCCATGCCCGCCCCGCGCATCGACCGCGCGCTGTTCTCACCCATCGTCCAGCGCAGCGCTTCGAGCAGGTTCGACTTGCCGCAGCCATTGGGCCCGACAACGCCGGTCAGCCCCGGTTCGATGACCAGATCGGCCGGATCGACGAAGCTCTTGAAACCCGAAATGCGAAGCCGCTTGATCTGCACGGACCCGGTCGCCGCTCCCCCGATGCGCTGTGGTTAACCGATAGCGAATGGGGGCGGGATGTCGAGGGAAGGATTATGATACCGCCGACGTGAGTATGACCTCGATCGCGTGGTATCGCGGGTTACCCATGAGGGGCATTCGCCCAAGCGATCGACAAGCGCCATATTCGGCCACTTTCCTTACCCGGCAAACAACGTCATGATGCTGACCGCCGTCCGTCAGATGGAGTGCTTATGCAATTGATCCATAACCTACGGGGGAGCAATTCCCGGGCATTGCGGAATTCCGTCTGGACGCTGCTGACGTGCGTGCTTCTCGCCCCGGCCCTGGCAATGCCATTTACCAGTGAGGTCGATTGGAGCCTGGTCGACTTCATATTTGCCGCCATATTGCTCGGGACGATCGGCGTTGCCTGCGAATGCGCCCCGCGCCTGTCGGCTCCCCTGGCGGTCCGTGCCCTGATCGTGATCGGAACAGTGGTAGTGGTGTGCACGATATGGGCCGATGCGGCGGTTGGCATCTTCGACTAGCCACTGCCCGATCTTCGGCAAGACCCGTCGTTCGACGGAGAGTTGTCCCGGATCACCTGAATCGCTGCAATTCGAACGGCGACGTGGGAACGGGCGTCGACTCCCCAGCCACCATCGCCGCCACCAATTCGCCCGTAATAGGGGCGAGCGTCAGGCCCAGATGGTTGTGCCCGAACGCGTAGGATACGCCTCTGGTCCCCGGCACCTTGCCGATCGCGGGCAGGTAATCCGGCAGGGTCGGCCGCGCGCCCATCCAGGGCTTGGCATCCTCGCCGATCGGCAGGCCGAGCGCGGCGATATGGTGGCGCAGGCGGTTCCACTTGGCGGGGTCGGGCTTGGCTTCAGCGCGAGCGAACTCGACGATGCTGGCGGCGCGCAGGCCGCCTGCGAAGCGGGTGACGATCATCGAGCGGTCCTCGAACACCACCGGCGGCAGGTCGGCGGGCCAGTCGACGTCGGGGCCGGTCTGGAGGTGATAGCCGCGCTCGGCGATGATCGGGACCTTCAGGCCGAAGGGGCGGAGTAGGGCAGCGCTCGCCACGCCCGCCGTCACGATGATCTGGTCGGCGGACAGGGGGCGATGGTCGGTCAGGTGGACCTCGCCGTCGCCGACAGCCGCGACGCGCGCGATGAGGCGGGTGCCGCCATCTGCCAGGAGGCGCGTGGTCGTGGTTTCTGCCAGCCGGGTCGGGTCGGCGATCTGGCCGCTGCCCTCGAAGCGGATGCCGCCTGCGATGGGCGCGCGCACCCGAGCGCGCCAGTCGTGCAGTTCGGCCTCGGTCAGGGAGCGGAAGCGCGTGGTGCCAGTATCCGCCGCCTGCCAGTTGGCCAGACCGCGCGCGGCGCTCTCCGGCGTTTCCCACAGCACGACATGGCCGTCTGGGCGGAGCAGATCGGGCTCTCCGAGCGCGGCGACGTGCCGCTGCCACGCAGGCATGGCTTGGGCGAGCAGCGCGGCCAGCGCCTGATGCGAACGTTCGTACCGCGCGGGGCGTGCCGCTTTCAGCAGGCGGAGCGAAAAGGGCAGCCATGTCGCGATCTCACGCGGCGGCAGGGCGAGCGCGCCGCCGCGACAGAATAGCCGTTTGGCAAAACCGCGCACCATCGCGGGCGAGGCGATCGGCTCGGCCTGTTCGGTCGCGATATGGCCCGCATTGCCCCAGGACGCGGCGCGCGGGGTGTCCTCCGCCTCGACCAGCGTCACTGTCCAGCCGGTGCGTTGCAGCGCAAGTGCGGTGGTGGTGCCGATGACGCCGCCGCCCACGACGATGGCGCTGCGACGATCCGAGGCTGAGGTGTGATTTTCCGGCTTGGGCATGACCCTGGTCATATCGTATACGGATTTTACAGCAAGGGAATCCCGATGACGTCACCCACGATCCGCCATACCTTTTTCTGCATCGACGGCCATACGGCGGGCAATCCCGTCCGGCTGGTGGCGGGCGGCGCGCCGCTGCTGCGCGGGTCCAGCATGGCCGAGCGGCGGCTGGACTTTCTGGAGCGGTTCGACTGGATCCGCACCGGCCTGTGCTTCGAGCCGCGCGGGCATGACATGATGTCGGGCGGCTTCCTCTATCCGCCCTGCGAGCTGGACAGCGACGCCGCGATCCTGTTCATCGAGACCAGCGGGTGCCTGCCCATGTGCGGGCATGGCACGATCGGCATGATCACCTTCGGCCTGGAAAACGGCCTGATCACCCCGCGCGAGCCGGGCAAGCTGAAGGTCGAGGTGCCCGCTGGCACCATCCATATCGAATATGAGAAGGACGGCGCGAAGGTCACCGCCGTACGTATCCGCAACGTCCCCGCCTATCTGGCGGCCGAGGGGATTCAGATCGACGTGCCGGGCTTCGGTCCGTTGACGCTGGATGTCGCCTATGGCGGTAACTATTATGCGATCATCGAGCCGCAGGGGGCCTATACCGGGCTGGACGATCTGGGTGCGTCGAAGCTGGTCGAACTGAGCCGCACGATCCGCGAGCTGGTGCGCGAAAAGTTCGAGCCGGTCCATCCCCTCGAACCCTCGATCCGGGGGGTCAGCCATGTGCTGTGGGCCGACAAGCCTTCGGCGGAGGATGCCGACGGCCGCAACGCGGTCTTCTATGGCGAGCGGGCGATCGACCGGAGCCCGTGCGGCACCGGCACCTCGGCGCGGCTTGCCCATCTGGCGGCGAAGGGGCGGCTCAAGGTCGGCGACCGCTTCGTGCATGAAAGCTATATCCGCAGCCGTTTCATCGGTCGGGTCGAGGAAGCGACCGAACTCGGCGGGCAAACGGCGATCGTGCCGTCGATCCAGGGCTCGGCGGTGTCGACCGGCTACAACACGATCTGGATCGACCGCGAGGACCCGTTCTGGGCGGGGTTCACGGTGGTATAAGGCCGTCGTTCACGCGAAGCCGCGAAGGAGAAGAGGTTCGCGCGGAGGCGCGGAGACGCGGAGGGTTGGGACTTGCCGCGCCAGCGGCCCTGTCATCTCCACGTGTCGACGATGTCCAAGCGCTGCCGCGCGGGCTGTCATCTCCGCGCCTCCGCGTCTCCGCGCGAACCTCGTCGCGGCTTCGCGTGAACCTGCCCCGGCCTTTGCCGGGGCGATCCTTCATCCCAGATCGTCGATCGCGGGCTGGGGCTGGGTGAACCAGGCGGCGCCTGTCTCGGTGACATAGAAATGATCCTCCAGCCGCACGCCGAAGCGGTCGGGCACGACGATCATCGGCTCGTTGGAGAAGCACATGCCCGGCGTCAGCGGGGTCTTGTCGCCACGCACCAGATAGGCGGGTTCGTGGATAGACAGGCCGATACCGTGGCCGGTGCGATGCGGCAGGCCGGGCAGGCGATAGTCGGGGCCGAGGCCCGACCGCTCCAGCACGGCGCGCGCGGCAAAGTCGACCGCCTCGCACGGTTCGCCGGGCCGGACGGCGGCGAAGGCGGCGGCTTGCGCTTCCTTCTCGATGTCCCAGATGCGGCGGACCTCGTCACCGACCTCGCCGAACGCATAGGTGCGGGTGATGTCGCTGTGATAGCCGTCGATCAGCGTGCCGGTGTCGACCAGCACCACGTCACCGTCGCGCAGCACATCGTCCTGCGGCAGGCCATGGGGGAAAGCGGTCGAGCGCCCGAATTGCACCGCGCAGAAATAATTGCCGGTCGACGCACCCAGCGCGCGGTGCGCTTGGTCAATGAAGCGGATGACCTCCGACGCGCGGATGCCTTCGTGCAGGATGCGCGCGGCGCGACGATGCACCTCCAGCGTGATGTCCATCGCCTGTTGCATCAGCGCGATCTCGGCAGGCGACTTGATCATACGGCAGCCATCGACGACCGGCCCGGCATCGACCAAGGCAACGCCCGGCGCGGCGGCACGGATACGCTCGACGAACAGGAAGGCCATGGCGGGGTCGATCGCCAAGGTCTGGGCCCCCGCCGCCTTCAGCGCGTCGGCGACCAGCGCGGAGGGGCTTTCATCCTCTTCCCACAGGCGGATGTCGGTGGCGGGGATGGACAGGCTGGCCTCGAACGAGCCCAGTTCGAAGCCGGGGCAGATGAAGATCGGCTCGCCCGCGATCGGCAGCAGCATCGCCACCAGCCGCTCGGTCGCGCCCCAGGCGACGCCGGTGAAATAGCGCAAGGAGGCGCCTGCACCGATCAGCAGTGCGTCGGCACCCATCTGGCCCATCAATTCGCGGGCACGGGTCAGCCGCTGCGCCCGTTCCTGTGCCGTGATGACCGGCGCGGGGTTCGCCCAGGGCGACAGGCTCGCCAGTTCGCGCTCCGCCGTCGATCCGCCGATCATTCCCGCCATGTCACTCGCTCCGTTTCGTATACGGTTGGCGTGTTAGCGCGGGTTGGCATGAGGCGCCAGACGGGGCGTGGGCTTCGACTTCGCTCAGCCCGAACGGAGCGGGGGTGGCGGGGGCGGGGCGGGGGAAATCCGCAGCCCAACCCCCGTTCAGCCTGAGCGCAGTCGAAGGCCAAGGGATGAACTTCGCCCAGCACATATCATGGGACGTACGCTTCGACTTCGCTCAGCATGAACGGCTGTGGGATATGGCGCTGCGGAAGTGCGAGGCTCACCCCCCGTACATCGCCATCGCATCCCGCCGGAACGCCGCGCCGCTGTCAGTGCGGCTGTAGAACATGTGTCCGCCCGGATAGACGTTCAGCTTCACCCGCTGCGCCACGCCATAGCTCGGCATCTGGTCGACGATCAGCCGCGAGGCAAAGTACGGGCAGGACAGGTCGTCCCAGCCATGCACGATCATCACCTTCATCTTGGGATCGTTGGCGATCGCCTTGCGCAGGTCGGTGACGGGGGTGTCGTCGGGCTTGCCGCGATCCCAGGCGCTGTTCACCTCATAGGACAGCGCATGATAGCGCGCGTCGGTCTTCCAGCCCACTTCGCGCGTCACGAAGTCGACCATCGCGCTGGTCGTCGGCGCGATCAGCGAGTCGAGCAGCGGGTCGTTGGACCGTTGCTGCGACGACCAGGGGAAGGGATCGAAGGCAGTGACGTTCGAATCGTAGATACTGCCGATCGTCGAATCGTTGCGGTGAATCTCGCGCAGGTACGTCCGCGTGTCGATCCGCCCGCCCAGCTTGCGGACCAGGGCAGGGTCCAGTCCGGTCAGTTCGGTGACGCGGGTCACCATCCGGTCGACGGCTTGCGTATCCGACCGCCCGCGCATCAGGTCGCGCAGGTAGTCGCCGCGCGCATAGGCCTCGACCCCGGCCATCGCTTCGGGCGTCAGCTTGCCCTGCCGCTCCAACTGGGCGGCGGCCATCGAGGGCAGGTCGATCATCCACGGCAAGGGCGACAGCGCGGTGGCATCGTCGCCCGAGGCGGGGTCGAGATAGGGCGACACCATGATCAGGCCGTTCACCCCGACGCCGATCTGCGACTGGAGCTCATAGGCGATGCGCGGCGCGCGATAGCCGCCATAGCTTTCGCCCATGACGTACTTCGGCGAACGCAACCGGCCTTCCTTGACCAGCCAGTCATAGACAACCTTGGACAGATATTTGATGTCCGGGTCGTTGGCGAAAAAGGCCTTTTTGGTCTCCGCCTCATCCACCAGGCTGCGACTGAAGCCGGTGCCGATGGGATCGATGAAGACCAGGTCGGTGAAGTCCAGCCAGCTATTGGGATTGTCGGTCGTCACCGGCGCGTCGGAAGGGGCATCGCCCTGCGCGCCGAACGGAACGCGCTTGGGGCCGACCGCGCCCAGGTTCAGATAGACCGAGGCCGCGCCCGGCCCGCCGTTGAACGCGAAGGTGACGGGGCGCCGCACATCGCCACCGGGCACGGTATAGGCGGTATAGACGACCTGCCCGATCTCCTTGCCCTTGTCGTCGCGCACCGCGATCTTGCCGATGGTCGCCTTGTAGTTGACGACCCGGCCGCCGATCCGTGCCGATTGGCTGATCGTCTTGTCGGCGGGCAGGGGCGGACGCTTGCTGTCATCGTCCTTCGTTTCGGTGGTCGTCTTGGTCTCGGTCTTCTCGGCCTTTTGCGCGAAGGCAGGCGTGGCGGCGCTGGCGGCCAGCAGCAACAGGGCGGTCAGGTGCAAGGTTTTGGACACGTTGGAAACTACTCCCCCTCGAACGGCGATCGGCAGCTATTAGGATCAAGCGGGATCATGCGCCGGACTTCCGCGTTCCCGCAAGCCCGCCCCTCTCGAAACGGCCGTTCCCGCTCCCTATCTCGCCTCTGGCATTCCTCCCGGAACAGAAGTAGAACCTGCCTCATGCTGACCAAGATTTCCGTCCGCGGCGCGCGCGAGCATAATCTCAAGGATGTCGATATCGACATTCCCCGTGACACGCTGACGGTCATCACCGGCCTGTCGGGGTCGGGCAAGTCCAGCCTCGCGTTCGACACCATCTATGCCGAGGGGCAGCGGCGCTATGTCGAGTCGCTGTCGGCCTATGCGCGCCAGTTCCTGGAGATGATGCAGAAGCCGGACGTCGACCATATCGAGGGGCTGTCGCCCGCCATCTCGATCGAGCAGAAGACGACCAGCCGCAATCCGCGCTCGACCGTGGCGACGGTCACCGAAATCTACGACTATATGCGCCTGCTCTGGGCGCGGGTCGGCATCCCCTATAGCCCCGCGACCGGCGAGCCGATCGCGGCGCAGACGGTCAGCCAGATGGTCGACCGGGTGATGACCCTGCCCGAGGGGACGCGCCTCTATCTGCTCGCCCCCGTCGTGCGCGGCCGCAAGGGCGAGTATCGCAAGGAAATGGCCGAGTGGCAGAAGGCGGGCTTCACCCGTGTCCGCATCGACGGCCAGCTCTACGAAATCGATGAGGCGCCCGCGCTCGACAAGAAGTTCAAGCATGACATCGAGGTGGTCGTCGACCGTCTGGTCGTGCGCGAGGACATCGCCACGCGCCTGGCCGACAGCTTCGAGACCGCGCTGAAGCTGGCGGACGGGCTGGCCTATGTTGACCCCGCCGATCCGGTCGAGCCCGCAACGCCCAAATCCGCCGTGCTGGGCAACAACGCGCCCGATGGCCGGATCGTGTTTTCGGAGAAGTTCGCCTGCCCGATCAGCGGCTTCACCATTTCCGAGATCGAGCCGCGCCTGTTCTCGTTCAACGCGCCGCAGGGGGCCTGCCCGGCCTGTGACGGTCTGGGCGAGAAGCTGATCTTCGACGAGGATCTGGTCGTCCCCAATCACGAGCTGTCGATCAAGAAGGGCGCGGTCGTGCCCTGGGCCAAATCCAACCCGCCCAGCCCCTATTATATGCAGGTGCTGGGCAGCCTGGCGCGGGAGTTCGGCTTCTCGCTGGAAACGCCGTGGAAGGATCTGGAGGACAAGGTCCGCGAGGCGATCCTGCATGGCACCAAGGGCAAGGCGGTCACGCTGACCTTTGTCGACGGCAAGAAGTCGTACGACGTGAAGAAGCCGTTCGAGGGTGTGATCGGCAATCTCAACCGCCGGATGCTCCAGACCGAGAGCGCCTGGATGCGCGAGGAACTGGCCAACTACCAGTCGTCGCAGCCCTGCGAAGTCTGCCACGGCGCGCGGTTGAAGCCCGAGGCGCTGGCGGTCAAGATCGCCATGCAGGACATCAGCTACGCCACGCATCTGTCGGTGGTCGATGCGCTGACCTTCTTCACCGGCCTGCCTGAACATCTGACCGACCAGCAGCGCGCCATCGCGCAGCCGATCCTCAAGGAGCTCGTCGAGCGGCTAGGCTTCCTCAACAATGTCGGCCTCGACTATCTGAATCTTGATCGGACCAGCGGCACGCTGTCCGGTGGCGAGAGCCAGCGCATTCGCTTGGCATCGCAGATCGGCTCGGGGCTGTCGGGCGTGCTCTATGTGCTCGACGAGCCGTCGATCGGGCTTCACCAGCGCGACAACGACATGCTGCTCGCGACGCTGCGCCGGTTGCGCGACCTGGGCAACACGGTGCTGGTCGTCGAACATGACGAGGATGCGATCCGCACCGCCGATTATGTCATCGACATGGGGCCGGGCGCGGGCGTGCATGGCGGCCAGATCGTCGCGCATGGCACGCTCAAGCAACTGCTCAAGTCCAAGACCAGCGTCACCGCCGATTACCTGAACGGCACGCGCGAGGTCGCGGTCCCGGCCAAGCGCCGCAAGGGCTCGGGCAAAAAGCTGACCGTGCACAAGGCGACCGCCAACAATCTGCAAGGCGTGACCGCGAGCATCCCGCTGGGCACCTTCACCTGCATCACCGGCGTGTCGGGGTCGGGCAAGTCGAGCTTTACCATCGACACGCTCTATGCCGCCGCCGCGCGGTCGCTGAACGGCGCGCGTATCCTGGCGGGCAAGCATGAGAAGATTACCGGGCTCGACCATCTCGACAAGGTGATCGATATCGACCAGTCGCCGATCGGCCGCACCCCGCGCTCGAACCCGGCGACCTATACCGGTGCCTTCACCCAGATTCGCGACTGGTTCGCGGGGCTGCCCGAGGCGCAGGCGCGCGGCTACAAGCCGGGCCGCTTTTCGTTCAACGTCAAGGGCGGCCGATGCGAGGCGTGCCAGGGCGACGGCGTGCTCAAGATCGAGATGCACTTCCTGCCCGACGTCTATGTCACGTGCGACGTGTGCCACGGTGCGCGCTACAATCGCGAGACGCTGGAGGTGAAGTTCAAGGGCCACTCGATCGCCGATGTACTCGACATGACCGTCGAGGACGCCGCCGAGTTCTTCCAGGCGGTGCCGCCGATCCGCGACAAGATGGCGATGCTGGTCGAGGTGGGCCTGGGTTACGTCAAGGTCGGCCAGCAGGCGACGACCCTGTCGGGCGGCGAGGCGCAGCGGGTGAAGCTGGCCAAGGAATTGTCGCGCCGCGCGACGGGCAACACGCTCTACATCCTCGACGAGCCCACGACCGGCTTGCATTTCGAAGACGTTCGCAAATTGCTCGAAGTGCTCCACGCGCTGGTCGAACAGGGCAATACGGTGGTGGTGATCGAGCATAATCTCGATGTCATCAAGACCGCCGACTGGATCGTCGACCTCGGCCCCGAGGGCGGTGTGAAGGGCGGCGAGATCGTCGCGGTCGGAACGCCGGAAGTGGTCGCCGCCGAACCGCGCAGCTTTACGGGCAAGTATCTGAAGCCGTTGCTCGACAAGGGGCAGGCGCAGGCGGCGGAGTAAGTCTTCTTCGGGACGGGGGGACGGGTTTTGATAGGCCCCGGCATTTGACGATGGTGTCGGTTTGCCATCCGACTCGCACAGGCCGCGTCCTAGTGCAGGCGGTTGGCCGACTGTGCCGACCGTATCCGCCACGGAAGGGGGCCTTCTCTTCTTCCTGCCACCCCGGCAAAGGCCGGGGACCAGTTGCGGAACGGTCGGAGGCACCTGCGGCAGCCACCCAACTGGATTCCGGCTTTCGTCGGGATGGTATGATGGGGCGTTGGCGAGCTTCGGTCGAGACGTCGCTTGGCTGGGGGAGTGGGCCGGCCACCTCCCTGCGCCGATAGGTTGTCCCTTGGCCTTCGACTTCGCTCAGGCCGAACGAAGGTGGGACACTTCTCCCGTTCGCACCGAGCGCAGTCTAACTGTACGCCCCACCCGCAAACGCCCGCACCAAATCCCGGCAAAACCCCTTAACATATCGCAACCTTTGGCCCCGCAAAGCGATTCCCCCGCATCACCCATGAGGGAGGATGTAATGCGTGCATGGACACTCGGCCTGATCGGGGCCGCGACGCTGGTTTCCGGTTGCTCCACCTATGACAATGGTTTTGGCGGCTTGGGCGGCGGCCCACGTTATGCCTATGACTATAACCGACCCGATCCCGCTTATGGCGGCTATTATGCCGACCGTTATTATGTCGACAATGCGCGGTATCGCGAGCGGCGGCTGAGCCGGAACGACCGTGTCTATGTCGGGCAGGACGGCCGCTATTATTGTCGTCGCAACGACGGCACCACCGGCCTGATCGTTGGCGGTATCGCGGGCGGTGCGCTGGGCGCGGCGATCACCTCGGGCGGGTCGCAGACGCTCGGCACGCTGCTGGGCGCCGCCGGTGGTGCGCTGGCCGGACGCGCCATCGAGCGAAACAATGTCCGCTGCCGCTAAACCCGGCTGTTGACGTTCGACAAAGGATTGGGCCGGACCTCTCCCTGTGGCAAGGAGAGGTCCGGCCTTGTCGTGTCCGGCGACAATAAACGCCAGATGAACGGCATGTCACTTTCTGCGACAATTGGCGACAATATGGCTAAGTCATTGGTATAGCTTTGTGATTGTCGCGACCCATATTGCGGATCGGGCCAGTAATCGCCCGCTTTATTATGGGAGTGTCATCATGAAGGCCATGATCCTTGCAAGCCTGGGTTTCGCCACCATCGCCGTCCCCACGGTCGCCGAGGCGCAGCGCTGGACCCCGATCGCGCAGCGCCAGGGCCAGTTGCAGCAGCGGATCGACCAGGGCATCCGCTCGGGCGCGCTCAATCGGCGCGAGGCTGGGCGGCTCCAGTCCGAACTGCGCGGCCTGAGCCAGCTCGAATATCGCTATCGCCGGTCGGGCGGTGGCCTGAGCGTCTCGGAGCGCAATGATCTGGACCGTCGCTATGCGATGCTGAGCCGTCAGGTCCGCTTTGAGAAGAACGACCGCAATTATCGCCGCTGATGGGTGCCGGTCGCCCGGCTTGGCAAATCGGAGCTCGGAACGTTCGAGCGCGGTGTGTCGGGCCGCTCGATCGGGCGGCCGCTATCCTTCCATTTATCCAGTATCTGGCCCGATGTGGCCAGCCGGTCGCTGATCCCCGTTTCGCGTGGCGGAGCGGGGGTCGGCGTTTCACGCGTTATGGCAGGGCGTGCGGGAGCCGGCGTCGCGCCGGGCAGAGGCGGCGCGGGCAGGGTCGCCGGGGCGGGCGGCAGCACGTCGCTGCTCGCCGTTTCGGGTGCCGGAGTAGACGGGAGCACGGGAAGCACCTCTCCCCCCGCATAGGCGCGGCTCATCGCAGCGGCGGTGCCCCAATAGCCCTTCCAGCGATGGAACAGATGCGCGCCGACCATGTCGGTCATCACCATGGCGCGGTTCCAGGCGGGCGCGACGGCAAAGGTATGGTAATGCGTCGCCAGCCCGACCGGCGCATAGACTCCGCCCGACAGCGCCGCCGCCGCGACCTGCGCCGCACGGGACCAGCCCGCAATGGCGGGAGTGCGCGACAGGGCGCCATCGCAGGCGAAGCTAAACTGGCAATGCGCGCGCTCGATCCCCTGATAGACGACGCCGCATACCGTGGCGGGGAAGGCGGGATGCCGCGCGCGATTGAGTACGACCTGCGCCACGGCGCGCTGCCCGTCGATGCTTTCGCCGCCCGCTTCGTAATAGATGGCGGCGGTCAGGCACTGCATCGCGCGCGCGCGGTCGATCGCGCTCGCGCGGCCCCAGGCAAAGGGCCGGGCGGCCACCACGCCGCTATCGGCGATGCTGGCCCCCGGCGGGATCGGCAAGGCGGGCAGGGCGACGGTGCCCGTGCTGCCGTCGATGGCGGGCAGGGCGTCGCCGACGGGAGCGGTGGCGGGTGTGGGCCGAAGTTGCGGCGTGGCGACGACCACAGGCTCCGCCCGCTTGGCACCTTGCGCGGCCAGTATCATGCCGAACGCCAGCATCAGGCCGAGCAGCGCCAGCCAGACCTGTATCATCCGCCTTACTGTCCGCTTCGCCACCCGCAATGTGGGGAGTCCTCCAGCCCTGCCGCTCTCAGATTATGGTTATACCCGCGAGGGTTAAGGATTTTGCGTAGCGGCGGATCTGCCCCTCCACCATCCTTCGGATGGTCCCCCTCCCCAAGCAGAGCTTGGGGAGGAATGGGGGGTCAGCGTAGTTTCGGCGAGTCGAGATTGACCGAGGCGGCCGGGATGACCTCGACCTCCGGATGGGCCTGACGCAGCGCGGGCAGGAACTGCTTGGCGTCGCCGACCACGATGATGCTGGCCGCCTTGGGATCGAGGAGCGTGGCCGAAACCGACTCGACCGCTGCCGGGTCCACCGCCTGGACACGCGGGATATAGCGGCTCAGTTCCTCCAGCGGCACGCCTTGCAGCGTGTAGTTGGCCAATATGTCGGCGATGCCGTCGGTCGTCTCGATCGTCCGGCCGAAGTTGCCGACCAGCACCGCCTGCCGCGTCGCCAGTTCGTCCTGCGGCACGGGCGCGGTGCCCAGCTTGCGCATCTCGGCATCGATCAGCCCGACAACTTCGGCGGCCGAGGGGTTCTTGGTCTGGGTCCGCGCGGAGATCAGGCCGATGTCACGCCCCGTCGCCAGCGAGCTGCCCGCGCCGTAAGCCAGCCCGCGCTTGATGCGGATTTCTTGGTTGAGTCGTGAGGAGAAGCCGCCGCCCAGCACGGTGTTCGCTACCGCTAGCGGGTAATAGCGGTCATCGGCGCGGCGAATGCCCGAACGTGCGACGACCACGCCGGCCTGTCCGGCATCGGGCATGTCGACAACGATGACGCGCGGCGCGGGGAAGGCGGGTTCGGGGGGCTTGGCCGTCGTCGTCGCGGCGGCTCCGGCCACCTGCCAATTGCCCAGATAACGCTCGGCGACCTGTTGGGCCTGGGCGGGGGTCACGTCGCCGACCAGCAGCAGCGTCGCCTGACCCGGTTTCCAGCTTCGTGCATAGGCGGCGGTCAGGTCGGCACGGGTCAGCCCCTTCAGCGATGCGGGCGTGCCCGACAGCGGCTGGCCATAGGGACGCGCGCCATAGACGACGCGGTCGGCGACCATCGCCGACAGCTGCGCCGGGTTCTGCATGGCGACGTTCAGGCTGTCGATCGACTGGGTACGGGCGCGGTCGATCTCCTCCGGCTTGAACGCCGGGTTGGTCGCGACATCGGCCAATATGGTCATCGCCGTGCCGAGCTGCGCCGAGGGGACGGTCAGGTCGATGGTCGCGCCGTCATCCGAGGCTCCGGCCGCAATCGATCCGCCCAGGCTTTCGACCGCGCGCGCGATCTCCGTCGCCGAGCGGGTCGTGGTACCCTTGGTCATCAGCTCGGACGACAGGCTGCTTGCGCCCGCCTTGCCCACCGGATCGGTCGCCGCGCCGCCCAGCGCCACCAGCGAGGCGGTGACGAGCGGCAAATCGTGCCGCTCGACCGTCACGACGCGCAGGCCGTTGGGCAGCGTGGTCGCGACCGGTTGCGGCAGGGTGGGGGCGATGGCCGCGCCGGGCGCGGGGGGCAGGATGCGCTGCCCCTCAGGGGCGGGCGTCACCACCTCGATATTGGCGGGCGGGGTCAGCGCCGCGGTCTGGACCGTCGGCGCGATCTCGATCGGCATCAGGCGGACATTCGCCGGGCGTTCGCTGTCGGGCAGGTAGCGGATGGTCGCGCTCTGGCTGTCCTTCAGATAGGTACGGGCGACGCGCTGGATATCGGCGGCCGTCACCTTCTGCACGGCGGCGATCTGGCGGTCGGCGGCGCTGGGGTCGCCGTCGACGATGACGCTGTTGGCGATCAGACTGGCCTTGCCCTCGGCGGTCTCCCGCTGCTTGAGCGCGGCAGTCAGCAACTCGTTCTTCGCCTCGGCCAGTTCGGTGGCGGAGACGGGGGTGTCACGCAGCCGGGCGACCTCCTTCTTGAGCGCCGCCTCGCCCTCGGCCACCGGCTTGCCGCTCGCCATCATCGCATAGAGGACGATGTTGCCGGTCGACTGCTTGGTGTCGAGGAAGGTCGCGGCCGACTGGGCCAGCTGGTCGCGGTACACCAGATCCTCATACAGCCGCGAGCTTTCGCCCGCCGACAGGATGGCGTTCAACACCATCAGCGCAGGGGTATCGGCGCTCCGCTCGGGCGGAATGTGATAGCTGATCAGGACGGCGGGCAGCGGCGTGTTGGGCTCATAGACGGTGCGCGATACGGCTTGCGTCCGTGCCGGTTCCTGCACGGTGACGCGCGGGATCGCGGTCGCGGGCCGCTTGATGTTCGCGAAATACTGGTCGACCCAGCGGTTCAGCTGAGCAGGGTCGAAATTGCCCGACACGACCAGCACCGCATTGTCGGGCCGGTAATAGGTGGCGTGGAAGGCGCGCACATCGTCGATGCCCGCCGACTCCAGTTCCTCCAGGCTGCCGATGCCCGGCCGCGCATAGGGGTGCGTCGTGTAGGCGAGCTTGGGGTAATAGATGGAGAACAGCTTGCCGTATGGCTGGGCGAGGGTGCGCTGGCGCAGTTCCTCCTTCACCACGTCGCGTTCGCTGGCGAAGCTCTTGGGCTCGACGACCAGCGCGGCCATGCGGTCGGCTTCCGCGAACAGCAGGCGCTGCAGATGGTTGGCGGGCACCACCTCGAAATAATTGGTGTAGTCGTCGGCGGTCGAGGCGTTGTTATAGCCGCCGACATCCTCGGTCAGGCGATCCATCTGTTCGGGGACGAGGTTGCGCGTCGCCTTGAACATCAGATGCTCGAACATGTGGGCAAAGCCCGAGCGGCCCTTGGGATCGTCCTTCGACCCGACATCGTACCAGACCTGGACCGAGACGTTGGGCGTCGTCGTGTCGCGAATGGCATAGACGCGCAGGCCGTTGGGCAGGGTGCGCGTGGCGAAGTCGATGGGCTTCACGCTTTCCGTGCGCGCCGGGCTCGGCGCGGTTTGCGCTCCTGCCAGCGAGGGAAGGGCGGCGACGCCGAGCAGAAGCGCGGCACGGAAAAGGCGCATGAAAACCCTCGTTTCAGTGGAAGCGGATTATTTGGACTTGTTGCGCGTGCCGTACAGCACCGCCGCCGCGATCGCGGCCGAACCGATGCCGACGCCCAGGCCGATCTTGCCCATCGGCCAGTTGCGTGTCTTTTCCTTGATCGACGTGGCGGTCGCCTCGGCGGCGGCGACGGCGTGATCCTTGGCCTCCTTGGCGGCGGCGAGGATTTCGTTGGGGGCGTCTTCGCTATGATCGGTCATGTTACTCTCCTACTCGACCCGAATTATTGACCGGCAGCGTAGCGCGCCCGGAAGTCGTCCGCAAAGGCCGTGAGGCGACCTTCGGCGATGGCGGCGCGCAGATCGGCCATCATCTGCTGATAGAACCAGATATTATGCTCGGTCATCAGCATCGCGCCCAGGATCTCGCCCGCGCGCACCAGATGGTGGAGATAGGCACGGCTCCAGGTCGCACAGACCGGGCAGCCACAGGCGGGGTCTAGCGGGCCCTGATCCTCGGCGAAGCGCGCATTGCGGATGTTGATCGGGCCATTCCGGGTAAAGGCCTGCCCCGTGCGGCCCGAGCGGGTCGGCAGCACGCAGTCGAACATGTCCACGCCGCGCTCGACCGCGCCGACGATATCGGTCGGCTTGCCAACGCCCATCAGGTAACGCGGCTTTTCCAACGGCAACTGGCCCGGTGCGAAATCGAGGCAGCCGAACATCGCCTCCTGCCCCTCACCGACCGCGAGGCCACCGATAGCATAGCCGTCGAATCCGATGTCGATCAGCGCATCGGCGGAGGACTTGCGGAGCCCCTCGTCCAGCGCACCCTGCTGGATGCCGAAGATCGCATTGTCCTCGGCATGTTGTCCGCCCGCGTCGAAGGCGTCGCGGCTGCGCTTCGCCCAGCGCATCGAGCGTTCCATCGCGCTCGCCTGCACCTCGCGCGTCGACGTCGTCGGGACCAGTTCGTCGAACGCCATGACGATGTTGGAGCCGAGCAGTCGCTGGATTTCGATCGAGCGTTCGGGGCTGAGCAGATGGCGAGTGCCGTCGAGATGACTCTTGAACGCCACGCCGTCCTCGGACCGCTTGGTCAGCTCGGCCAGGCTCATCACCTGATAGCCGCCCGAATCGGTCAGGATCGGCCGGTCCCAGCCCATGAAGCCGTGCAGGCCCCCCAACCGGTTCACCCGCTCGGCCCCTGGGCGCAGCATGAGGTGATAGGTGTTGCCCAGGATGATGTCCGCGCCGCTCGCGCGCACGTCGCCCGGCTTCATCGCCTTGACGGTGGCGGCGGTGCCGACGGGCATGAAGGCGGGGGTACGGATCTCACCCCGCTTCATGGCGATGGTGCCGGTACGGGCGCGGCCATCGGTAGCGTGGATGGCAAAAGAGAAGCGGGCGGTCATTTTCTGTCTCGGGGCCGAAGCGGGCCGGTCGGGCCGTTGGCGTCAACGGGGGTGGTACGGATGGTCAGCGCCTCGGCGCGGCTGATCGCGCCGTCCTGGTCGCGGTCGAAGCGCGAGAACAGGCGCGAGAAATGGGCCTGGAGTTCGGCCAGGGTGATGCGGTTGTCGCTGTTCTTGTCGACGTCGAACGGACTGGGCAGCGCGTTGCGATCCCCCAGCCAGCGCTCGGCCCAGTCGGCGAACTGGAGATAGCCGATCGATCCCTGACGCGCGGTGTCGATCGCATCATAGCTGCGCTTGACGCCCGCCTCCATCTCGGCGCGGCTGGTCTTGCCGTCGCCGTCGCTGTCGAGCGTCGCGATCATCATCGCCACCGGCTCGACCACCATGGTCGCGGGCGTCTGCGCGAAGGGTTTGGGGCGTGCGGTGACGACGACCGTATTGTCCGCCTCCTGTGCGGGGGACTGTGTCGCCTGCATCAGAAGCAGCGCGAACAGGATCATGCAGAGCGTTCCGGCAGCAACAGCGACGCGTCGCCATAGGAATAGAAGCGATACGCGTTCTCGATCGCATGGGCATAAGCCGCCTGCATCCGGTCCAGCCCCATCAGCGCCGAGACCAGCATGAACAGGGTCGAGCGCGGCAGATGGAAATTGGTCATCAGTCCGTCGATGCCGCGAAAGCGATAGCCCGGCGTGATGAAGATCGCGGTATCGCCCTCGAACGGACGGATCACGCCGTCTTCGCCCGCCGCGCTCTCGATCAGGCGCAGCGAGGTGGTGCCGACCGCGATCACCCGGCCGCCGCGTGCCTTGACCGCGTTCAGCCGGTCGGCGGTGGCGGCGTCGATGCGCCCCCACTCGGCGTGCATCTTGTGGTCGACCGTGTCCTCGGCCTTCACCGGCAGGAAGGTGCCCGCACCGACATGCAGGGTCAGCGTGGCATGCTCGATACCCGCCGCTGCCAGTGACTCCAGCAGTTCGGGCGTGAAGTGCAGCGCCGCCGTGGGTGCGGCGACCGCGCCCGGCTCGTTGGCGAACATGGTCTGATAGTCGTCGGCGTCCTTCTCGGTGACGCCCCGCTTCTGCGCGATATAGGGGGGCAGGGGCATGGTGCCCGCCCGCTCCAGCAGCAGCTCGACGGGTTCCTCGCCCGCAAAGTCGAGCGCGAAGCTGCCATCCTCGGCCCGGTCGCGCGCGGTTGCGGAGACGCCCGCGCCGAAGTCGATCGCGTCGCCGTCACGCAACCGCTTGGCGTTGCGGATGAAGGCGCGCCAGCGTCGCGTGCCTTCGCGCTTGTGCAGGGTCGCGCCGATCCGCGCCTCTCCCCGCACGCCTTCCAACTGGGCGGGAATGACGCGGGTGTCGTTGAACACCAGCAGGTCGCCCGCGCGCAGGGCAGCGGGCAGGTCGCTCACCCGCTGGTCACGGGTGGCGTCACCGTCGAGGACCAGCATCCGCGCCGAGTCGCGTGGGGATGCGGGGTATAGCGCGATCCGCTCGGGCGGCAGCGCGAAGTCGAACAGGTCTACGTTCACTTGGTGGCCGTTGCCGCCTTCTTGGCCGGAGCCGCCTTGGGGGCGGGGCGGCGTGCCGGGGTGATGGTGACGGGCTTGGGCGCCGCGCCCGGCAGGGTCACGGGCGCACCCAGATTGGGCGCGGGGGCCTGGGGCATCGGCACATAGGCCGGGGGATTGTCCGCCGCGACATAGGCGTGGACGATCCGGCTCGGATTCGCAGGCGGCTCGCCCCGCTCGATCCGGTCGACATATTGCATGCCGTCGATCACCCGGCCGAACACCGTGTACTTCTTGTCGAGCGCGAAGCGCGGCTGGAAGACGATGTAGAACTGGCTGTTGGCGCTGTTGGGATCGTCGGCGCGCGCGGCGGCCACCGATCCACGGACGTGCGGCAGATAGTTGAACTCGGAGGGCACGTTGGGCAGGTCCGAGCCGCCGGTGCCGTCGCCCTTGGGATCGCCGCCCTGCGCCATGAAGCCGTCGATCACGCGGTGGAAGACCAGGCCGTCATAGAAGTGACGGCGGGTCAGCGTCTTGATCCGCTCGACCATCTTGGGCGCGACATCGGGGCGCAGCCAGATCGTCACGCGGCCGCCGGTCGACAGGTCGAGCAGCCAGAGATTCTCCTTGTCGGTGACGGGCGGCGGGGTGGCGCGGCCGGTGACATTGTCCTCCAGAACCTGCGCGGCCTTGGCGGGGGAGGTGAATTTCGGTTGGGCCTGGGTCTGAGCTTGCGCCTGCGCCGGAACGGCGATCGGGCTGGCCATCAACATGGCAAGAGCGGCGAGAACGCGCATCATATCTCTACGACAAGGGAAGGAATGGGGAGGCTGTAGAGCAAATCGCCCCTTGCGCCAATCTGAACCTTTGGATGTCGTCATCCTCCCCGGAACGGGGAGGGTGTGCGGGCTTTGACGTGCCCCCGGCACGTCAAGATGGTGCCGGGGGCACCATCTCGCTCGCACACATGCGCAGCATGGTGGAGGGAGCCGTCGGCTGGGGATGTCCTATGAGGAAGCCCCCCTCCGTCAGGGCTTCGCCCTGCCACTTCCCCGCGAGCGGGGAGGATATCAGGAGCCCTTGCGGCCGATCTTCTCGACGCGCGCGACCACGTCCTCGCACACGGCGGGCGTCACGAACTTGGCGATGTTGCCGCCGTACATGGCGATTTCCTTGACCAACCGGCTGGCGATGGGTTGCAGCGCGACATCGGCCATCAGGAAGACGGTCTCGACCCGCGGATTGATCTGCTGGTTCATGCCCGCCATCTGATACTCATATTCGAAGTCGGCGACGGCGCGCAGGCCACGTACGATGACCTTTGCGCCCTCGCGCTCGGCGAAATCCATCAGCAGCGAATCGAAGGCGACGACATGGATCTCGCCCGCGACATCGGCGACCTCGCGCCGGACCATCTCCATCCGCTCGTCCAGCGTGAACATGGGCGATTTGGACGGGTTGGTGGTGACGCCGATCACCAGCCGGTCGACCAGCTTCGCGCCGCGCCGGATGATATCCATATGGCCCAGCGTGACGGGATCGAAGGTGCCGGGATAGACGCCGATCCGGGTCATCGGTCGCGCTCCACCACATAGGCGGCGATGGCGCGAAGCAGATCGGCCTCGGGGCCATAGTCGCGTAGGTGCGCGATCGCCTGATCGACCAGCATCCGGCATTGTTCGCGGGCGCGCTCGACGCCGAGCAGGCTGAGGAAGGTCGCCTTGCCCGCATCCTGGTCCTTGCGCAGCTTCTTGCCCGCCGCCGCCTCGTCGCCCTCGGCGTCGAGCAGGTCGTCGGCGATCTGGAAGGCCAGCCCCAGGTCATGGGCATAGCCGCGCAAATGGGTGCGACCCTCGGGCGGCACGCGACCCAGGATCGCGCCCGCCTCGACCGCCGCACAGATCAGCGCGCCGGTCTTCATCTGTTGAAGCCGGGTGACGGTGGCGAGGTCGAAGACCTGCCGCTCGGCCTCCAGGTCCATCTGCTGCCCGCCCGCCATGCCGCTGGGGCCGGAGGCTCGGGCGAGGTCGAGGATCAGCTCGGAACGGACAAAGGGGTCGGCATGGGTCGACGGATCGGCCAGAATCTCGAAGGCCAGCGCATGGAGGCAGTCGCCCGCCAGGATCGCCGTCGCCTCGTCGAACGCCTTGTGCACGGTCGGCTTGCCGCGCCGCATATCGTCGTCGTCCATCGCGGGCAGATCGTCATGGATCAGCGAATAGACGTGGATCGCCTCCAGCGCGGTCGCGACCCAGCCCGCGCAATCGCGGTCGACCGCGAACAGATGCGCGGTGGCGAAGACCAGCAGCGGGCGCAGCCGCTTGCCGCCGCCGATCGCGGCATGGCGCATCGCGGCATAGAGCGAGGCACGCGGATCGCCCGGATCGGCGAGCAGCTCGGCAAAGCGGCGGTCGATATCCTCTGCGACTTCGGCCAAGGCCTCGGGCAGGGTGGTGGCGGCGAGCGTCACCCTCAACCCGCCTGAAACGGGCGGGTGCCCGCGGCCTTGCCCTCGGCGTCGAGGCGGATCGCCTCGATCCGGGCCTGGGCGGCGTCGAGCCGTTCGGCGCAGCGCTGACGCAGACGATCGCCGCGCTCATAGAGGCGGATCGATTCGTCGAGCGTCGCTTCGCCGCTTTCCAGTCGGCCGACGATCCTCTCCAATTCCTTGAGGGCGTCCTCGAACGTCAGTTCTTCGATGGGCGTATCCATGACGCCGCTATGCGTCACGCCCGGCGGGTTCGCAAGCAGCGTCGCGCTTAGCGCAGGCGGTTGACGGTCCAGGTGTAGAGAAACGATACACCGAACAGGCCCAGGTCGAGCGCGGCCTGTACCCGGCGGGGCGAGCGGTCGGTGAGGTCGTGGGTGATGAGGCGGACATCGGCCGTGGGATGGCGATAGGCCAGCGCGATCAGCGCCAGCACCAGTCCAGCCATCATGATCCGCCGTTCGCGCACAGTCCCCTCCCCTTGCGCACCGTCTTACGATGCGGGCGGATGGCGGGCAATAGGCCGCTTGGCGGCGGCGCAAGGGGGATCGGGACACCCCAGCAGGCGCGGTCGCGCCCGCCGTCCTTGGCGGCGAACAGGGCCTGATCCGCCTCGCGGTACAACAGGCGCCAGTCCGATTCGTCGGCAATCGGGCCGGTGCATAGGCCGAAACTGGCGGTGACGGTCAGCCCCGAGGGATAGCTGGTGCCGCGCAGCCGGGCGAGCAGCGTCTCGGGGTCGGGCGCGCGTTCGGCATCGGCCAGCAGCGCGAACTCCTCGCCGCCGATCCGGGCGACCAGCATGTCGAGGCCCACCGCCTCGCCCAGCGTCCGGGCAAAGATGCGCAGCACCTCGTCGCCGCCGTCATGGCCCAGCGTGTCGTTGATCCGCTTGAAATGATCGATATCCGCCAGGATCAGCGTCTGCGGCCCGCTGCGTCCGATCGCCTGCTCCAGGAAGGCGCGGCGATTGAACAGCCCGGTCAGCGGATCGGTATCGGCCAGACGCCGCGCCACCCGCTCGTCGGCGCGCGCCAGATCGCGCTCGCGGCTGAGCAGATAGATGCGATAGGCGACGCCCAGGCTGGCGATCAGCGCCTCGACGCCCATCGACAACACGGTCGACTGGTCGATCCAGGGCCGCCACTCGATCAGGTGCAGCGCATTGAGCACCCGGAACATCGCCAGCCCGATCGGCGTGCCCCAGGCGATGGCGAAGGCCCAAAGGAAATTGCTCCGCCGCCGCCAGGCCCGCGCCAGCACCGCGATCAGGAAGACCAGCAGCACCATGAAGCCCATCAGCACCGCCTGATCCAGCGCGATGATCCAGCGCGGGGCGAGCAGGGCGAAGGCGATGTTGGGAATGGCGATCAGGATGAAACAGATGACCGCCATGCGGTCGAGCCAGCCTGCGAACACCTTTCGTTCGAAGAAATGGCGCGAGAAGATGACAAGGGTCATGGCGACCCCGCCCAGCATGATCGCGTTCCATCGATGCCGCTCGTTATTGTCGAGCCAGGGCAGCCACTGGCCGATCAGCCCCGAGGAGGACAGGGTATAGCCGGTGATGAAGAACAGCAGCAGGCAATAGACCGGCTGGAGCGGCTGGCGGAGTGCTGGCCAGAGGGCCATGTTGTACACCGCCAGGCCGACCACGACGCCGATGATGACGCCATAGATCAGCCCGAGCGAGGACTCGACGGCCAGCATGTCGGCATGGATGCCGATCCGGGCGCCGCGCACGACGCCGCGCATATTGGCCGCCCCATGCGCCTCCCACAGGATCCGCACGGGGCGGGTCCCCTCATGGGGCAGGGGCACCGCGATCATCGGGCCGAGCAGCAGATAGGGGGCGGTCGTCGCGCTGGTGAAGGCGACGGTACGGATTTTCCCGTCGGCATACAGGATGTGCAGCGCCGTCGCGTCCTGCCAGGTGCTGGCGAAGCTGACGGCCAGCCGGTCGCGAAGGTCGCCCGCCACCGGCGGCAGCGGTTGCGACAGGACCCAGAAATCGCCGACGCCATAGGCGGACTGGTCGCCGGTGCAGTCGAAACCGCGCGGCCGGGTCAGTTGCGTGCGGGCATCGTCGCCTGCCCGGATCGGGCGAATACAGGTGGTCAGGCTCTGGCCGACCTGAGCCTGGGCGTCCGCCAACGGCCACAGGACTGCCAGCACCGCCAGCAGCAACGCGCCTATCGTGATCGGCCAAGCGCCCTTCATGTGGTCCATCTGTCTGCGAAAGGCCGAAAATAGAGTTAACAGCCGCGTAACACAGTTTACATGTATCACCGCGCCTCATGGATGAGACAATCCAAAATGCACATGAAAAGGGCCGGGTGTCGCCACCCGGCCCTTCTTCAATCGTCACCATTTCGGTGCAGTCGATCAGCTTGCGTCGATCGCGGCGGGCTTGCCGCCCTTCTTGCGCGGCTTCTTGGGCGCCGCCGGTTCGATCGCGAAGGACAGCGCGCCGTCCTTCATCTTCACCGTCACTTCGCCGCCATGGACCAGCTTGCCGAACAACAGTTCCTCGGCCAGCGGCTGCTTGATCTTCTCTTGGATCAGGCGGCCCATCGGACGCGCGCCATACAACCGGTCATAGCCCTTTTCGGTGAGCCAGCTCTTCGCCGCCTCGTCCAGGCTGATATGGACGTGACGGTCGGCCAGCTGGAGTTCGAGCTGGAGGATGAACTTGTCCACCACCCGCGCCACAACTTCGGGCGGCAGGTACCCGAAGGGCACGATCGCATCCAGGCGGTTGCGGAATTCCGGCGTGAACATTTTCTGCACCGCCTGCTCATCCTCGCCCTCGCGGGTGAGGGTGCCGAAGCCGACCGTCTCGCGCGCCATGTCGGCGGCGCCCGCATTGGTCGTCATGATCAGGATCGTGTTGCGGAAATCAACCGTCTTGCCGTGGTGATCGGTCAGCTTCCCATTGTCCATCACCTGCAACAGGATGTTGAACAAATCGGGATGCGCCTTCTCGATCTCGTCGAGCAGCAGCACCGAATGCGGATTCTGGTCGACCGCATCGGTCAGCAGACCGCCCTGGTCATAACCGACATAGCCCGGAGGGGCACCGATTAACCGGCTGACCGAGTGACGCTCCATATATTCGGACATGTCGAACCGCTGGAGCGGAATGCCCAGGATCGTCGCCAGCTGGCGCGCGACCTCGGTCTTGCCGACGCCGGTGGGGCCGGTGAACAGATAGTTGCCGATCGGCTTGTCCGGATCGCGAAGGCCCGCCCGGCTCAGCTTGATCGCCGAGGACAGGTTCTCGATCGCGGCATTCTGGCCGAACACCACGCGCTTGAGGTCGGTCTCCAGCGTCTCCAGCTGCTGGCGGTCGTCGGTCGACACGCTCTTGGGCGGGATGCGCGCCATGGTGGCGATTACGGCCTCGATTTCCTTGGGCGTGATCGTCTTCTTGCGCTTGCTGACCGGCACCAGCATCTGCATCGCGCCGACCTCGTCGATCACGTCGATCGCCTTGTCGGGCAGCTTGCGGTCGTTGATGTAGCGCGCCGACAGCTCGACCGCCGACTTGATCGCATCGGGGGTATATTTGACCTGATGATGATCCTCGAACGCCGAGCGCAGGCCCGCCAGAATCTTGATCGTATCCTCGATCGTCGGCTCGTTCACGTCGATCTTCTGGAACCGGCGCAGCAGGGCGCGGTCCTTTTCGAAGTGATTGCGGAACTCCTTATAGGTGGTCGAGCCGATGCAGCGGATCGTGCCGCCCGACAAAGCAGGCTTGAGCAGGTTCGACGCATCCATCGCCCCGCCGCTGGTCGCGCCCGCGCCGATGACGGTATGGATCTCGTCGATGAAGAGCACCGCGTGGGGCAGCTTCTCCAGTTCGTTGACGACCGCCTTCAGCCGCTCCTCGAAATCGCCGCGATACCGCGTGCCCGCCAGCAGCGCGCCCATGTCGAGCGAATAGATGACCGCGTTGAGCAGCACTTCGGGCACGTCGCCCTCGACGATCTTGCGCGCCAGGCCCTCGGCGATGGCGGTCTTGCCGACGCCGGGATCGCCGACATAGAGCGGGTTGTTCTTCGACCGGCGGCACAGGATCTGAACGGTGCGGTCCACTTCGGGGCCGCGCCCGATCAGCGGATCGACCTTGCCGATCTTGGCCTTTTCATTGAGGTCGACGGTGAACTGCTTAAGCGCGCTCTCCGCCTTGCCCTTCTCAGGCGCTTTGGCGGGCTTTTCCTCCTCGACGCCCTTGGGCGGGGTGGATTCGCTCGTCGCGCCCCCCTTGCCGACGCCGTGGCTGATGAAGCTGACGGCATCCAGGCGGCTCATGTCCTGCTGCTGCAGGAAATAGACGGCATAGGATTCACGCTCGGAGAACAGCGCGACCAGCACGTTCGCGCCGGTCACTTCGTCGCGGCCCGAGGACTGGACGTGCAGGATCGCGCGCTGGACCACGCGCTGGAACCCGCTGGTGGGGGAGGGGTCGGTCGCCGCCTCGACCTTCAGCGCGTCGAGTTCGGTGTCGAGATACTGGGCGACCGTCGCCTTCAGCTCGCCCGTGTCGACATGGCACGCTTCCATCACCTTGGAAGCATGGTCGTCGTCGATCAGCGCGAGGAGGAGGTGCTCCAGCGTGGCATATTCGTGGCGCCGCACGGTCGCGGCTTCCAGCGCCTTGTGAAGCGTGGTCTCGAGCGCGGGGGCGAAAGATGGCATCTACGATACTCCTTCCGAAGCGTCATGGACTGACGCCTCGTTTCGACCAATGTCGGGACGGGGAGGCCCGGCATCAAGCGGGTGTAACGCGCGGCCGCTGAACAAAGCGTATCGCGCGAAGCAAAAAACATTGTGCGAAGAAGAGGGGACCGCCTCGGTGCGTACGCGCCGGGTGAGGCCCATGCGCGTCACCGCTTGAAGAGCGCGTCGGCGCTGGCGCGGTGGAGCGTGGCGCGCTCCATGTGGCGGCGGGTCCGCGCGATCTCCTGCTCCAGCACCGCAATCCGCGTCTCCAGCTCGGCGAGCGACAGCGGATCGAGATCGGTCTGGACCAACGCGGCCAGGGCGTCGGGAAGGCGGATCGGAGAATCGTCCTGTTCCATAATGGGATGCAGCGTTGACCCGGTCGCCGCCGATGTCAATAACGGTGGGACGAGAGCCGATGATGGGGGATGGCAGCCGGTGCACGCATTTGGCGAGGGAATGGGGATCGGCGATATCCCGAAGGAGATGACCGCCATCGACCCCGCGGAGGCGGGCGGTCCCGAGGTGCTGGTGCCTGTCCGGCGCCCGACGCCCCATCCGGGCGAGGGCGAGGTGCTGATCCGCGTCGCCGCCGCCGGGGTGAACCGGCCCGACGTCATGCAGCGCCAGGGTCTCTACCCGCCGCCGCCGGGCGCGCCCTCGATCCCCGGGCTGGAGATTGCGGGCCAGATCGTCGCGGTCGGTGAGGGCGTTGGGCCCGAGATGCTCGGCCAGCCGGTCTGCGCGCTGATCGGCGGCGGCGGCTATGCCGAATATGCGGTGGCGGTCGCCGACCATTGCCTGACCGTGCCGCACGGCCTGTCGATGGTGCAGGCCGCCGCGCTGCCCGAGACGCTGTTCACCGTGTGGACCAATGTCTTCGAGCGCGCCTATGCCGACCAGGGCGACACGCTGCTGGTGCATGGCGGGACCAGCGGCATCGGCACCATGGCGATCCTGCTGGGTCGCCTCTTCGGGCTGACCGTGATCGTCACGGCGGGCTCGGACGAGAAATGCGCGGCGGCCGAGAAGCTCGGCGCAGCCAAGGCGATCAACTACAAGGCGGTCGATTTCGTCGAGGCGGTGAAGGACTTCACCGAGGGGCGCGGCGTCGACATCGTGCTCGACATGGTCGGCGGCGATTATGTGCCACGCAACCTGAAATGCCTGGCCGAGGATGGCCGCCACGTCTCGATCGCGGTGCAGCGCGGCGCCAAGGCGGAAATCCCGATCTGGGAGATCATGCGCCGCCGCCTGATCCTGACCGGCTCGACGCTGCGCGGGCGCGACCGGGATTTCAAGGCGATGGTCGCCGACGAATTGTCGCGGCTGGTCTGGCCGCATGTCGAGGAGGGGCGGTTGCGCCCGGTCATCGATCGCAGCTTCCCGCTGGCCGAAGCTGCCGAGGCGCATCGCCGGATGGAGGCGGGCGACCATCTGGGCAAGATCGTCCTGACGATAGACGGGGCGGCGGAAGGAGCCGCAGCCGACTAACCAGACGCCGGTCTTGATCCCGCTGCAAAAGATTGCAACGGATCGAACGACCGGATCGGCCGTCTCCCCGCGCCGAGTCCATGGGGGATGGCGATGGTGCAGAGTGGTGGCCGGATCGGGCTGGTTTGCATGGGTCTGGCGGCCGGATTGGCGATGGCGGCTCCGGCCCGGGCGCAATCGGCTCGCGAGTTGCTGACCCAGGCGTCCTTCGGCGATTCCGACGAGGCGAGCGCGCTGCGCCGCGTTTCGAGTGCCT
This sequence comes from Sphingomonas yabuuchiae, assembly GCF_014199595.1. GTDB lineage: Bacteria > Pseudomonadota > Alphaproteobacteria > Sphingomonadales > Sphingomonadaceae > Sphingomonas > Sphingomonas yabuuchiae. The sequence goes on from NZ_JACHNX010000001.1 coordinate 360,577, forward strand.
ATACGGTGGCGGCCAACGCCCTGAAGCGGACGCCCGACGATCACGAGTCCCTGCTGATGCGGGCCACCGCGCTCGGCTACCGCGCCAAGCTGACCGGCAATCGCAGCGACGCGATCGCCGCCCGCCGCCAGTTCGAGGCGCTGGTGGCGCAGAATCCGCGCGATGCCGAGGCGCAACTGGCGCTGGGTGCCTGGCATATCGGCGCAGTCAAGAAACTGGGGGCGATCGTCGGCCGCGCGGCGCTGGGCGCGCAGCGGAGCGTCGGGTTCGCCTCGCTCGACCGGGCGATCGCCTTGGGCGGCGACCGGGCGTTGTTTCCGGGGCTGTCGGCGCTGCTGCGGCTGGAGCTGGACCCCCGAGATCCGCGCGGCCGGGCCCTGGCGGAGGCGGCGGTGCGCGCCGGGACGGTGACGCCGATCGACCGCATCCTGCAACGCGCCTGTGTCGCGGTCCTGGCCTCGCTGCGCGCCGGGGACGGGCAGAAGACGCGCGCGCTCGCCTCGCAATCGCTGCCTTTCGGGCGATTCGACGACGACAATTGACCGGCTGGACGCGGGCGTCGCCAACGTCTATCGCGCCATGTCCCGGCAGTTTGTGGCAGCGCACCTTGCTCTCGGGGACGGCTTTCATTAGATTTGTCGCAGCTACGGCCGCTCCGGTGAGGGGCGGCCCTTTTATTTTCCGACTGGAGTGATCCCCGTGGCCCAGCCGCTCATGCCCCATGCGACCGCTTCCTGGCTGGTCGACAACACGTCGCTCTCGTTCGAGCAGATCGCGGATTTCTGCGGCCTCCACATCCTGGAAGTCCAGGCGATCGCCGACGACACGGCGGCGACCAAGCTGACCGGCCGTGACCCCGTGCGTGCGCACGAGCTGACCCAGAGCGAGATCGAGAAGGCGCAGGCCAATCCCGATTACCGCATGAAGATGACCAAGGGCCCCGAGCAGGTCCGCCGCACCAAGGGCCCGCGCTACACGCCGGTCAGCAAGCGGCAGGACAAGCCGGACGGCATCGCCTGGATCATCCGCAACCATCCCGAAATCTCGGACGGCGCGATCTCGAACCTGATCGGCACGACCCGCACGACGATCGCCGCGATCCGCGACCGCAGCCACTGGAACATCGCCAACATCACGCCGAAGGACCCGGTGACCCTGGGCCTGACCACCCAGCGCGAGCTGGACTCGGCGGTGGCGAAGGCGGCCAAGGCGACCGGCGGCAATGCCGATGCGCAGCCGACCGACACCCGTCTGGAAGGCGACCGCGAAGCCCTGCTCGCCTCGCTGCGCGCCGAGCGCGAGCAGCAGAGCCGCGACGTCGACTCGGTCGGCCATCATGACGACGTGATCGACCCGCACTCGCTGTTCCGCAGCTGAGCGCAGGCGACAGTCTGACGAAAAGGGGCGTCCACCTTGGCGGTGGGCGCCCCTTTTGCATTTGGGGGAACGGCGTCTCCCCAGCCCCGTTGAACGAGGCCAAAGGAGACCATGCATGTCCGAGCAGGAAAAGCCCTTCGACCATGATCGCGGCCATAGCGGCCAAGCCTATCACCGCGACGACGAGCAGGCGATGGGGCGTGCCGAACCCTCGGGCAGCGTGACGACCACCCCGCCCGCGCCGGGGGACGGTAATGCGGATACGTCGCTGCCGGACGACAATGGCAAGCGGGCCTCCGTCGATCCAAAGACGGGCGAGGTGCATGGCAGCGGGGCAGGGGCCGGTGGCGGCAACCGGGGCGACGAGATCGACGAAGCGGACCCCGCAACTCCGCCGGGCGTGGGATCGCGACCGGTGAACTGATCAATCCTCCCCGCTCGCGGGGAGGGGGCATGCGAAGCATGGTGGAGGGGGCGTGCCGCAAGGGGTGTCGCTTGTGGAAGCCCCCCTCCGTCAGACCTCGGTCTGCCACCTCCCCGTACCGGGGAGGATAAATGCGCAGGTGCATTAACCGCCTAAGCGGTGTGGGCGAATCCAACGATGTCATGAAAAGTGGCAGGAGTGCACGGACTCGAACCGTGGGCCCTCGGTTTTGGAGACCGATGCTCTACCAACTGAGCTACACTCCTGCGAGGCGGCCGCCATTAGCCCGGCTGCGCCGTCGGGGCAATAGCCTGTTTCACTATTTTCGCGATTGGCATCGCCGACGCCTGCAGGCTCCTCCCGCGCCGACATTGACCATCGGCCGACTCCCGCGTATAGCCCGCCGCTGCACGAAGGGAATTTCTCGGGATTCGGGACTTATCCGTCGGGCAAGCTTGAACATTGCTGGATGCGAATGAGGGCCGGGCGAAAGCCGCGAAGGCCCCTTTTTGTATTCCGAAGTGCTGTGATGGCTCCAGCAAAGTAACCTCATGGAAAGGTGAAGGCTTCAATGCCGACGATCAACCAGCTGGTCCGCAAGGGCCGCGAACTGCAGAAGGCCAAGTCCAAGGTCCCTGCAATGGAGCAGAACCCGCAGAAGCGCGGCGTTTGCACCCGTGTCTACACGACGACCCCGAAGAAGCCGAACTCGGCACTTCGCAAGGTGGCCAAGGTCCGTCTGACCAACAGCCGCGAAGTCATTTCGTACATCCCGGGCGAAGGCCACAACCTGCAGGAGCACTCGGTGGTGCTCATCCGCGGCGGCCGTGTGCGCGACCTTCCCGGCGTGCGTTACCACGTGCTGCGCGGCGTTCTCGACACGCAGGGCGTGAAGGATCGCAAGCAGTCCCGCTCGAAGTACGGCGCGAAGCGTCCGAAGTAAGCCGGTCGGGCCTCTTCCGAGGCTCCTCGACCATCAAAGGCTGAAGTTTTGTAAGGAAATACGAGAATGGCTCGTCGTCGTCGTCCCGAAAAGCGGGAAATTCTGCCGGACCCCAAGTTCGGAGATGAGGTCCTGTCGAAGTTCATGAATTCGGTCATGCTGGACGGTAAGAAGTCCGTGGCCGAAGCCATTGTTTACGGTGCTCTGGAAACCGTCGAGACGCGCGCCAAGCGCGATCCGATCGGCGTGTTCCACGATGCGCTGAACAACATCAAGCCGGGCATCGAAGTCCGTTCGCGCCGCGTCGGCGGTGCGACCTACCAGGTTCCGGTCGAAGTCCGTCCGGAGCGTGCCCAGGCTCTGGCCATCCGTTGGCTGATCGGCGCGTCGCGCGCCCGTTCGGAAAACACGATGGCCGCCCGTCTGTCGGGTGAGCTGATGGACGCTGCGAACAACCGCGGCAACGCGGTCAAGAAGCGCGAAGATACGCACCGCATGGCGGAAGCGAATCGCGCCTTCTCGCACTACCGCTGGTAAGGGTCTTGCGGCGGACCGGAATATTTTCCGGTCTGCCGCAACCTTTTCAGGGTGCGGTGCCGGCGGTCTTCCGCTGGTCACGCAAACAGCCTATATAAGGGGGAGCCGGGCCAACCGGCTCCCCCCTACGCTTGAGGAAGATCGATCATGGCCCGCAGCCATCCGCTCGAGAAGTATCGCAACATCGGCATCATGGCGCACATCGATGCCGGCAAGACGACCACGACCGAGCGCATTCTTTATTACACCGGCAAGTCCTACAAGATCGGCGAAGTGCACGAAGGCACCGCCACCATGGACTGGATGGAGCAGGAGCAGGAGCGCGGCATCACGATCACGTCGGCCGCGACGACCTGTTTCTGGAACGACAACCGCATCAACATCATCGACACCCCCGGGCACGTCGACTTCACCATCGAAGTGGAGCGTTCGCTCCGCGTGCTCGACGGCGCGGTCGCCTGCTTCGACGGCGTGGCGGGTGTTGAGCCGCAGTCGGAAACCGTGTGGCGTCAGGCCGACAAGTACGGCGTGCCGCGCATGTGCTTCGTCAACAAGCTCGACCGCACCGGCGCCGACTTCTATTTCTGCGTGAACTCGATCATCGAGCGCCTGGGCGCGCGTCCGGCGGTCCTGTATCTGCCGATCGGCATCGAGGGCGGCTTCAAGGGTCTCGTCGACCTGGTCGAGAACCGCGCGATCATCTGGCTCGAAGAGTCGCTGGGCGCGAAGTTCGAATATCAGGACATTCCTGAGGAGCTGGCCGAGAAGGCCGCGAAGTATCGCAGCGACCTGATCGAAATGGCCGTCGAGCAGGACGATGCCGCGATGGAAGCGTATCTGGAAGGCAACGAGCCTTCGGTCGCCGAACTCAAGGCGCTGATCCGCAAGGGCACGCTGGAAATGGCGTTCGTCCCCGTGGTCTGCGGCTCGGCGTTCAAGAACAAGGGCGTGCAGCCCCTGCTCGACGCGGTCATCGACTATCTGCCGTCGCCGCTCGACGTTCCGGCCATCAAGGGCGTGAAGCTCGACGGCGAGACGCCGGACGAGCGTCCTTCGTCGGACACCGAGCCCTTCTCGGCGCTGGCGTTCAAGATCATGAACGACCCGTTCGTCGGTTCGCTGACCTTCGCCCGTATCTATTCGGGCAAGCTCGAGACCTCGTCGCAGGTCCTGAACTCGGTCAAGGACAAGAAGGAAAAGATCGGCCGCATGCTGCTGATGCATGCGAACAGCCGTGAAGACATCCAGGAAGCCTATGCCGGCGACATCGTCGCGCTGGCGGGCCTCAAGGATACCACGACCGGTGACACGCTCTGCGCGCAGAACGCCCCGATCATCCTGGAGCGTATGGAATTCCCCGAGCCCGTGATCGAGCTGTCGGTGGAGCCGAAGACCAAGGCCGACCAGGAGAAGATGGGCGTCGCGCTCAATCGTCTCGCTCGCGAGGACCCCTCGTTCCGCGTGACCTCGGACGCCGAGTCGGGCCAGACCATCATCAAGGGCATGGGCGAGCTCCATCTCGAAATCCTGGTCGACCGCATGAAGCGCGAGTTCAAGGTCGAGGCGAACGTCGGTGCGCCGCAGGTGGCGTATCGCGAATACCTCAAGAAGCCGGTCGACATCGACTACACGCACAAGAAGCAGTCGGGCGGCACCGGCCAGTTCGGCCGCGTCAAGGTCAAGCTGACCCCGGGCGAGCGTGGTTCGGGCTTCGTCTTCAAGGACGAGATCAAGGGCGGTAACATTCCGAAGGAATATATCCCCGCGATCGAGAAGGGCTTCCGTGAAACCGCGGAAACCGGTTCGCTGGTCGGCTTCCCGATCATCGACTTCGAAGTCCTGCTGTATGACGGCGCGTACCACGACGTCGACTCGTCGGCGCTGGCGTTCGAAATCTGTGCCCGTGGCGCGATGCGCGAAGCGGCCCAGAAATCGGGCATCACGCTGCTCGAGCCGGTCATGAAGGTCGAAGTCGTGACCCCGGAAGACTATCTGGGCGACGTCATCGGCGACATGAACAGCCGTCGTGGCCAGATCCAGGGCACCGACACGCGCGGCAACGCGCAGACGGTCGAGGCGATGGTCCCGCTGGCGAACATGTTCGGCTATGTGAACGCGCTCCGCTCGTTCACCCAGGGCCGTGCGCAGTACTCGATGCAGTTCTCGCACTATGACGAAGTGCCGCAGAACGTTGCGGACGAGGTCAAGGCGAAGATGGCCTAAGCGTCTCCCGCGCCCCCGGGCAACCGGGGGTGCGGACACGCTAGGGGCTGGCAATCGCTTCAAACACCCGCTATGGGGCCGCGTTCGCGTGGCCTCGGATGCGGCACCGAATTCGATTCAGAAGGTAGGAAAATGGCAAAGGCAAAATTCGAGCGGAACAAGCCGCACCTCAACATCGGCACCATCGGCCACGTCGACCATGGCAAGACCTCGCTGACCGCAGCGATCACCAAGGTTCTGGCTGACAACGTCGCCGGCAACGCGGCGGTGGACTTCGCGAACATCGACAAGGCGCCGGAAGAGCGTGAGCGCGGCATCACCATCTCGACCGCGCACGTCGAGTATGAGACCGAAGCGCGCCACTATGCGCACGTCGACTGCCCGGGCCACGCCGACTATGTGAAGAACATGATCACCGGCGCGGCGCAGATGGACGGCGCGATCCTCGTCGTTTCGTCGACCGACGGCCCGATGCCGCAGACCCGCGAGCACATCCTGCTCGCCCGCCAGGTCGGCGTGCCCGCGATGGTCGTGTTCATGAACAAGGTCGACCTGGTCGACGACGAGGAAATCCTCGAGCTGGTCGAGCTGGAAATCCGCGAGCTGCTCAGCTCGTACGAATTCCCGGGCGACGACATCCCCGTCGTCAAGGGTTCGGCGACCTGCGCGCTGTCGGGTTCGAACGACAAGTTCGGCAAGGATGCCGTTCTCGAGCTGATGAAGCAGGTCGACGAATACATCCCGCAGCCGGAGCGTCCGCTCGACAAGCCGTTCATGATGCCGATCGAAGACGTGTTCTCGATCTCGGGTCGCGGCACCGTCGTCACCGGCCGCGTTGAGACCGGCATCGTCAAGGTTGGTGAAGAAGTCGAGATCGTCGGCATCAACAACACCCGCAAGACGACCGTCACCGGCGTTGAAATGTTCCGCAAGCTGCTCGACTCGGGCCAGGCCGGCGACAACATCGGCGCGCTGATCCGTGGCGTGGCGCGTGACGAAGTCGAGCGTGGTCAGGTTCTGGCCAAGCCGGGTTCGATCACCCCGCACACCGACTTCCAGTCGGAAGTGTACGTCCTGTCGAAGGAAGAAGGCGGCCGTCACACCCCGTTCTTCGCGAACTATCGTCCGCAGTTCTACTTCCGCACGACCGACGTCACCGGCACCGTCGAGCTGCCTGAGGGCACCGAGATGGTCATGCCGGGCGACAACGTCGCTCTGGGCGTGAAGCTGATCGCTCCGATCGCCATGGACATCGGTCAGCGCTTCACGATCCGTGAAGGCGGCCGTACCGTCGGCGCGGGCGTCGTCAGCTCGATCGACAAGTAAGTCTCGGGCGAAAGCCTGAAACTTCTTAGGAAAGGGCCGGCCCCGGCGACGGGGTCGGCCTTTTTCGTTTGTGGGGCTGGGCTTGACGGCCCTCACCCTCCCGACGCTGACGCGCCTCCCTCCCTCTCCCGCTGGGAGAGGGAAGGGGCCTGCCCGCGTGAGCGGGTGGGAAGGGTGAGGGTGTTCCGATTGCCCCTTCCGTTCGCACTGGGCGAAGTCGAAGTGCACGCCAGGCGGGCCGGTCAGAACGTGGCCTTCGACTTCGCTCAGGCTGAACGGAGGGTGGGGTTTGCGGCAATCGCCGCCCGGTTCCATCCTCTCCAACAAAAACCCGCATCCGCCCCTTGCGGCCCCCGGCCCATATGCGTATAGGCACACGCCTTGAGGGAATCGGCTGGCACCGGAAACACCGGAGTCGGCCTTTTGCTTTTAGTAAGGGCAGGGTGGTTCGCCGCTCCTGTCGTAACCCAGAGTTTGTTTCGGCCCAGGGTCGCCTTCACGGCGGACGGTCGAGTGCTTGGTCGGATAGCCGATCGCACTTGTCGTTCATCGTGACCGCGAGCCGAAAGCCCGCTCTTTCGCATCGGTAGGGATCATGGACAGCAATATCCGCATTCGTCTGAAGGCGTTCGACCATCGCGTGCTCGATCAGGCCACTGGCGACATCGCCGACACCGCGCGCCGCACCGGCGCCCTCATCCGCGGTCCGATCCCGCTTCCGACGCGCATCGAGAAGTTCACGGTCAACCGTGGTCCGCACATCGACAAGAAGTCGCGCGAGCAGTTCGAGGTCCGCACCTACAAGCGGATGCTGGACATCGTGCAGCCGACCCCGCAGACCGTTGATGCGCTGATGAAGCTCGACCTCGCCGCAGGTGTTGATGTCGAGATCAAGCTGGCGTAAGAGGGCCAGCGTTCCCGTGGTCGACGATTCCGTCCCACGGGATTTTGGCGTTTCCCGGTTCTGAAGCTACTAGGAAACGCGCCGAGGTCGCTCCCGCGATCCGGCACTCTTTAGGGATACCGCCCGGTGGTTTCGCGCAAGCGAGATGGTGCCGGGGCAGCGTCCCCCGTCTGACCGGCTTGCCGGTCGCCAGCCCGGGACGGGGGCTCGTTTCGCTTTAATCGGGCTGGATATGCCCCCCTTGAATGGTTCTTGGGGGCCTCTGTCGAGGAAGGAGCAGGATCATGCGTACCGGCGTGATCGCGAAGAAGCTGGGGATGACCCGCCTGTTCCAGGACGATGGTCGGCACGTGCCGGTCACCGTCCTGGCGCTTGAAGGCGTACAGGTCGTCGCTCGCCGCGAGATGGATCGTGACGGCTACACCGCCGTCCAGCTTGGTGCAGGTGTCGCCAAGACCAAGAATGTTGCCAAGCCGCAGCGTGGCCACTTCGGCAAGGCCGAAGTCGAGCCCAAGCAGGTGCTGGTCGAGTTCCGCGTGAACGAAGACGGCCTGCTGGACGTCGGCGCGGAAATCTCCGCCGACCATTTCGTCCCCGGCCAGTATGTCGATATCCAGGGTCGTACCCAGGGTAAGGGCTTTGCCGGTGCGATGAAGCGCTGGAACTTCGGTGGTCTGCGTGCGACCCACGGCGTCTCGGTCTCGCACCGTTCGCATGGTTCGACCGGTAACCGTCAGGATCCGGGCCGCGTCTTCAAGAACAAGAAGATGGCCGGCCACATGGGCGACAAGAATCGCACGCAGCAGAACCTGGAAATCGTGTCGACCGACGTCGAGCGCGGCCTGATCTTCGTCAAGGGCTCGGTGCCCGGCTCGAAGGGTGGCTGGCTGATCGTCAAGGACGCGGTCAAGGTTTCGCGCCACGCGGACGCCCCGTTCCCCGCCAGCATCAAGGCGGCCGCCAACAACAATGCTTCTGCCGAGCCTGCTCCGGAAGCCACCGAGAGCCAGGAGGGCTAAGTCGTGAAGGTCAAGGTTCAATCCTTCGCCGGCACCGACGCCGCGGACATCGAGCTCAACGACGAGGTCTTCGGCCTCGATCCGCGCGCCGACATCCTGCACCGCGTTGTGACCTGGCAGCTGGAAAAGCGTCGCGCCACCGCGCGCGGCACCCGTGAGCGCGCCGATGTCGCGCGTTCGGGCAAGAAGCTCGGTCGCCAGAAGGGCGGCGGTGTCGCTCGTCACGGCGATCGTCGGGCCCCCGTCTTCATCGGCGGTGGTAAGGCGCACGGCGCCCGCGTCCGCGACTTCAACCCGGGTCTGAACAAGAAGGTTCGCGCTCTGGGTCTGAAGATGGCGCTGTCGAGCCATGCCAAGGCGGGTTCGCTGATCGTGATGAACGATCTGGCGGTCGCTGGTAACAAGACGAAGACGCTGCAGGGCGATCTGGCGAAGCTCGGCTTCGGCAAGACCGCGCTGGTCATCGATGGCGACGCCGTCGAGACGTCGTTCGCACTGGCCGCAGGCAACCTGAAGGAAATCAACGTCCTTCCGGCCGCTGGCGCCAATGTCTACGACATTCTGAAGCATGACACCCTGGTGCTGACGCGCTCGGCTGTCGAAAAGCTGGAGGCCCGTTTCCATGGCTAAGCAGCAGAAGGCGGTCGATCCGCGTCATTACGACGTGATCGTTGCGCCGCACATCACCGAGAAGGCGACGCTCCTGAGCGAGCACAACGCCGTGGTGTTCAAGGTCGCCCCCGGTGCTACCAAGCCCGAGATCAAGGCGGCGGTGGAAGCGCTGTTCGACGTCAACGTCACCGGCGTGAACACCATCGTCCAGAAGGGCAAGACCAAGAAGTGGAAGGGCGCTCCGTACCAGCGCTCGGACATGAAGAAGGCGATCGTCACCCTCAAGGACGGTCAGTCCATTGACGTGACGACGGGGATCTGAGCCGATGGCACTCAAGCATTATAACCCGACGAGCCCGGCCCGCCGCGGCCTGATCCTCGTCGACCGCTCGGCGCTCTGGAAGGGCGCGCCCGTCAAGGCGCTCACCGAAGGCAAGCGCAAGACCGGCGGCCGCAACAACAAGGGCCATGTGACCAGCCGCGGCATCGCGGGCGGCCACAAGCAGCGCTATCGCTTCATCGACTTCAAGCGTCGCCAGTGGGACGTCGAGGGCACCGTGGAGCGGATCGAATATGATCCCAACCGCACCGCCTTCATCGCGCTCATCAACTATGGCACCGACGAAGCCGGCAAGGTCGACCAGTCCTACATCATCGCGCCCCAGCGTCTCGCTGTCGGCGACAAGGTGATCGCGGGCAAGAAGACCGACGTGAAGCCTGGCAACGCCATGGAACTGGGCCAGATGCCGGTCGGCACGATCGTCCACAACGTCGAGATGAAGCCCGGCAAGGGCGGTCAGATCGCACGTTCGGCCGGCACCTATGTGCAGGTCGTGGGCCGCGACAAGGGCATGGTCATCGTCCGTCTGAACTCGGGCGAGCAGCGCTACATCCATGCGAACTGCATGGCGACCGTCGGCGCGGTGTCGAACCCCGACAACGGCAACACCAACCTGGCGAAGGCTGGTCGCAACCGTTGGAAGGGCCATCGCCCGCTGACCCGCGGTGTTGCGAAGAACCCGGTCGACCACCCGCACGGCGGTGGTGAAGGCCGGACCTCGGGCGGCCGTCATCCGGTCACCCCGTGGGGCAAGCCGACGAAGGGTGCGCGCACTCGTCACAACAAGGCGACGGACAAGATGATCATCCGTAGCCGTCACGCCAAGAAGAAGGGCTAACACGTAATGGCTCGTTCCGTTTGGAAGGGTCCTTTCGTGGACCTCCATCTCCTGAAGAAGGCCGAAGTGGCTCAGGATGCTGGCAACCGCGCAGGTCCGATCAAGACCTGGTCGCGTCGCTCGACCATCCTGCCGTCGTTCGTCGGTCTGACCTTCAACGTCTACAACGGTCGCAAGTTCGTTCCCGTCTCGGTGAACGAGGACATGGTCGGCATGAAGCTCGGTGAATTCGCGCCCACGCGCTACTTCCCCGGCCACGCTGCCGACAAGAAGGGTAAGCGCTGATGTCGAAGCCCGCATCCCCCCGCAAGGTCGGTGACAAGGAAGCGCTGTCGGTCGGCACGCAGATCCGTGGTTCGGCGCAGAAGCTGAACCTGGTTGCGGCGCTGATCCGCGGCAAGAAGGTCGGCGACGCGATGAACATCCTCGCCTTCTCGACGAAGGCGATGGCCGTCGACGCGCGCAAGATCCTGGCCTCCGCGATCGCCAATGCCGAGAACAACCACAACCTCGACGTCGACTCGCTCGTCGTCGCCGAGGCGTCGGTCGGCAAGTCGATCACCATGAAGCGTTTCGCGACGCGCGGCCGTGGCAAGTCCACCCGCATCCTGAAGCCGTTTTCGCGGCTCCGCATCGTCGTCCGCGAGCAGGAAGAAGCATAATGGGTCAGAAGAGCAATCCGATCGGCCTGCGTCTCCAGATCAACCGTACCTGGGACAGCCGCTGGTTCGCCGAAGGCCATGACTATGGCCGCCTGCTGCTGGAGGATCTGAAGATCCGCCAGTTCATCATGAAGACGCTGCCCCAGGCCGCGATCTCGAAGGTCGTCATCGAGCGTCCGGCCAAGCTGTGCCGCATCTCGATCTTCGCGGCGCGTCCGGGCGTGATCATCGGCAAGAAGGGCGCCGACATCGAAAAGCTTCGCAAGAAGCTGGGTTCGATGACCTCGTCCGACGTGTCGCTGAACATCGTCGAGATCCGCAAGCCCGAGATCGACGCCAAGCTCGTCGCCCAGGGCGTGGCCGACCAGCTGGAGCGCCGTATCGCGTTCCGCCGCGCCATGAAGCGTGCGGTGCAGTCCGCGCTCCGTCTGGGCGCCGAAGGCATCCGTATCACCTGCGGCGGCCGTCTGGGCGGCGCGGAAATCGCGCGTACCGAATGGTATCGTGAAGGCCGCGTTCCGCTGCACACGCTGCGTGCGAACGTCGACTATGCCGAAGCGCAGGCGCACACCGCTTATGGCGTGTGCGGCGTGAAGGTGTGGATCTTCAAGGGCGAGATCCTGGGCCATGACCCCATGGCGCAGGACCGGCTGATGATGGAGGCTCAGACCTCCGGCGTGCGCCCGGCGCGCGACGATCATCGCCGCTAAGGATCAAAGAACATGCTGCAACCAAAGCGCACCAAGTTCCGCAAGGCCTTCAAGGGCCGCATCCACGGCGATGCCAAGGGCGGCACCAGCCTGAACTTCGGTTCCTATGGCCTGAAGGCCATGGAGCCGGAGCGTATCACGGCTCGCCAGATCGAGGCGGCTCGCCGCGCGATCACCCGTCACATCAAGCGCCAGGGTCGTCTCTGGATCCGCATCTTCCCGGACGTCCCCGTCTCGTCGAAGCCTGCCGAAGTCCGCATGGGCTCGGGTAAGGGTTCGCCGGAATTCTGGGCCGCCCGCGTGAAGCCGGGTCGCATCCTGTTCGAACTCGACGGTGTCGACGGCCCGCTGGCCGCCGAGGCATTCGAGCGCGCGGCGATGAAGCTGCCCATCAAGACCAAGGTCGTTGCCCGTCTGGGCGACACCTCGCACCTCGGAGGCGAGTAATGGCCAAGACTGAATATACCGGCCAGAGCGACGACCAGCTCGTCGAGGCGCTGGGCAACCTGAAGCGTGAGCAGTTCAACCTGCGCTTCCAGGCGGCCACGAGCCAGCTCGAAAAGCCCAGCCGGGTCAAGGAAGTCCGTCGCGACATCGCGCGGATCAAGACCATCCAGGCGCAGCGCACCGCTGCGGCTGCCAAGTAAGGACCGAGACACATGCCGAAGCGCGTGCTGACCGGGGTGATTGTCTCGGACAAGACCGACAAGACGGTCGTCGTCAATGTGGAGCGGAAGGTTAAGCACCCCCTCTACGGCAAGATCATCCGTCGGTCGAAGAAGTACCACGCCCATGACGAGGCGAACGAGTACAAGGCCGGTGAGACGGTGCGGATCGAAGAGACCGCCCCGATCTCGAAGCTGAAGACCTGGAAGGTCGTCGAGCGGGTCGATACCCATATGACGCCGGAACGGGCCTCGGCCGAGGGCTGAACCCTTTGACTTCGGACCCCGTCTCTCCGGATCGGAGGGGCGGGGTTCGGATTTGAGGGCGCCCTTCGGGGCAAAGAGCGGATTGGTCGAAAGCGGCGGGGCGACTCGCTTGCCTTTCGAGCCAGGAGTGGCTATGGGGCCTCTCCCCCTGGCGCGGACACCCGCGCCGGGGGTCGTTTTTTAAGGCGGGGTTGGGTCGGTATCCTCCCCCAGAAGAGAGAAGGAAGCGGATCCATGATCCAGATGCAGTCCAATCTCGACGTCGCTGACAACAGCGGCGCGAAGCGGGTGCAGTGCATCAAGGTGCTGGGCGGCTCGAAGCGCCGTACGGCATCGGTCGGCGACATCATCGTCGTCAGCGTCAAGGAAGCGCAGCCGCGTGGCCGCGTGAAGAAGGGCGACGTTCACCGCGCGGTGATCGTGCGTACCGCCAAGGATATCCGTCGCGCCGACGGTTCGGTGATCCGTTTCGACGGTAACGCCGCCGTGCTGGTCAACAAGAACGAGGAGCCGATCGGCACCCGTATCTTTGGCCCGGTCGTGCGTGAGCTTCGCGGTAAGAAGCACATGAAGATCATCTCGCTGGCGCCGGAGGTTTTGTAATGGCCGCTGCACGCATCAAGAAGGGTGACAAGGTCATCGTCCTGTCCGGCAAGGACAAGGGCAAGACCGGCACCGTGTCGCTGGCGATGCCGAAGGACGGCAAGGTCGTCGTGGACGGCGTCAACATCGCCACCCGTCACCGCAAGCCGACCCAGGCGAACCCGCAGGGTGGCCTGGAGCGCACCGCTGCTCCGCTGCACATCTCGAAGGTTGCGCACGTGACCGCCGATGGCAAGCCGACCCGCGTCCGTTTCGAGACGCAGGATGGCAAGAAGGTCCGCGTGGCCGTCAAGACCGGGGAGAAGATCGATGGCTGATTACAAGCCCCGCATGAAGGCTATCTATGATGATAGCATCGTCAAGGCGATGACCGACAAGTTCGGTTACAAGAACGTCAACGAGATCCCCCGGATCGAAAAGATCGTGCTCAACATGGGCGTGGGCGAAGCGACGCAGGACAAGAAGCGCGTCGACCAGGCCGCCTCCGAGATGGAGCTGATCGCGGGTCAGAAGCCCGTCATCACCAAGGCGAAGAAGTCGATCGCGCAGTTCAAGCTGCGTGAAGGCATGCCGATCGGTGTGAAGGTCACGCTGCGTCGCGAGCGCATGTACGAGTTCCTGGACCGCTTCATCACGATCGCGCTGCCGCGCGTTCGCGACTTCCGCGGCCTGAACCCGAAGTCCTTCGACGGTCGCGGCAACTATGCCTGCGGCATCAAGGAACAGATCATCTTCCCCGAAATCAACTATGACCGCATCGACAAGGTGCGCGGCATGGATGTGATCGTGACCACCTCGGCGAAGACCGACGACGAAGCGCGCGAGCTGCTCCGTCTGTTCGGCTTCCCGTTCCCCAAGGAAGACGCTGCCGACGAGAAGAAGGCGGCGTAACCGGACTGCCCCCTCTCCACGCCGGGGAGGGGGTCCTTACAGAAAGAGCTTAAGTCCATGGCGAAACTGAGTTCAATCAATAAGAACGAGAAGCGTCGCGCTCTCGTCAAGAAGTATGCGGGCAAGTACGCGAAGCTGAAGGCGATCGCGAACGACCAGAGCCTCGATGAGACCGAGCGTCTGATCGCGCGCCTCAAGATGGCCGAGATCCCCCGCAACGGCAATCCGACCCGTATCCGCAACCGTTGCGAGATCACCGGTCGTCCGCGTGCGTATTACCGCAAGTTCCGTCTCGCTCGCGTCATGCTGCGTGAACTGGCCAACAAGGGCCAGATCCCCGGCGTCACCAAGTCGAGCTGGTAAGGACCATTTGAGATGGCAGTGACCGATCCCCTGGGTGACTTGCTCACCCGCATCCGCAACGGCCAGCGCGCGCGCAAGGACTCCGTCCTGACGCCTGCGTCGAAGCTGCGCGTCCGCGTGCTCGACGTGCTTCAGCGCGAGGGCTATATCCGTGGCTACAGCGAAGAGCAGATGGGCCCCGCGGCCGGCATCCGCATCGAGCTGAAGTATTTCGAAGGCCAGCCCGCGATCAAGCATGTCGCGCGCGTGTCGAAGCCCGGCCGCCGTATCTATTCGGGCGCGCAGGACCTTCCCCGCGTTCGCAACGGCCTGGGCATCACCATCGTGTCGACGCCGCGTGGCGTTCTGTCGGACGCCGAAGCGCGTGAGCAGAACGTCGGTGGTGAAGTCCTGGCGGAGGTGTTCTGATGAGCCGCATCGGTAAGAAGGCGGTCCCGGTTCCGGCCGGCGTCACCGCGACCATCGCCGACAAGGTGCTGAGCGTGAAGGGTCCCAAGGGCACCCTCTCCATGCCGCTCGCCGACGAGATCACCTATGACGTCCAGGCGGACGCCATCGCGGTGCAGCCTGCCAACGCCACGAAGCGCGCCCGCGCGTTCTGGGGCATGCAGCGCACCATGGTGCAGAACCTCGTCACCGGCGTGACCGCAGGCTTCTCGAAGAAGCTGGTCATCACCGGCGTCGGCTACCGCGCCGCCGCGCAGGGCAAGACCCTGAAGCTGCAGCTCGGCTACAGCCACGACGTCAACATCGACGTGCCGGAAGGCCTCGAGGTGAAGACGCCGGATGCCACCACCGTCGAAATCAGCGGTGCGGACAAGCAGAAGGTCGGCCAGCTGGCCGCCGAGATCCGCCGCTGGCGCAAGCCCGAGCCGTATAAGGGCAAGGGCATCAAGTACGACGGCGAGTTCATCTTCCGCAAGGAAGGGAAGAAGAAGTAATGACCAAGGGTCTCTCTCTTTTCGAGAAGCGCCGTCGGCGCAACCGTACCGCGCTGCGTGCGCGTGCGGGCACCCGTCCGCGCCTGTCGGTGCATCGCTCGGGCAAGCACATCTATGCCCAGGTGATCGACGACGAGGCAGGTCGTACCGTGGCTTCGGCCTCGACGCTGGAGAAGGACGCACGCGGCCAGTCGGGCGCGAACGTCGCAGCGGCGAGCGAAGTCGGCAAGCGCGTGGCCGAGAAGGCCAAGGCCGCCGGCGTCACCCAGGTCGTTTTCGACCGTGGCGGCTTCCTGTTCCACGGTCGCGTCAAGGCGCTGGCCGAGGCGGCACGCGAAGCGGGATTGGAGTTCTAATATGGCTGACGAGAACAACGTGGCCGTTGCCGGTGCCGAAGGTGCCGCGCAGGACGCGACCCAGGGTCGTGGTCCCCGGGGCGGCCGTGGCCGTGGTCCGGGCGGTGGTGATCGCGGCCGCGGCGGCCGTGACGGCAACCGTGGTCGTCGCGACGACCGTCGCGGTGGCACCGAGGAGCAGGGCGAAGAGCTGATCGAAAAGCTCGTCCACATCAACCGCGTCTCGAAGACCGTGAAGGGCGGTAAGCGTTTCGGCTTCGCCGCGCTCGTCGTGGTCGGCGACGGCAAGGGACGTGCGGGCTTCGGTCATGGCAAGGCGCGCGAAGTGCCGGAAGCCATCTCGAAGGCGACGGCTGCCGCCAAGAAGGCGATGGTCCGCGTTCCGCTGAAGGACGGTCGCACGCTGCATCATGATGGCAACGGCCATTTCGGTGCGGGCCGCGTGACGGTGCGTTCGGCCCCGCAGGGTACCGGCATCATCGCCGGTGGTCCGATGCGCGCCATCTTCGAATCGCTCGGCGTTGCCGACGTGGTGACGAAGTCGGTCGGTACGTCGAACCCGTACAACATGATCCGTGCCACCTTCGAAGCGCTGGGCGACCAGACTTCGCCGAAGGCGGTGGCGCAGCGTCGTGGCAAGAAGATCGCCGACCTGCTGGGTCGCGGTCACGGTGCCACCCAGCAGACTGCCGAGGCGGAAGCCGCGGCCGTCGTGGAGTAAGCGACCATGGCTACCATCAAGATCAAGCAGACCGGTTCGCCGATCCGCCGCACCAAGGACCAGCGCGCGACTCTCGTCGGCCTGGGCCTGAACAAGATGCACAAGGTCTCCGAGCTTCAGGACAGCCCTGAAGTCCGCGGCATGATCCGCAAGGTGCAGCACATGGTTCAGGTGGTGGACTGAGGCTTGTCGTAAGACAGACTCACATCCGTCACATTGAACAGTGACAAACACGGGGAAGGGGGCTATGCGGCCCCCTTCCTTTTATCTAGCGGCCGCGATTCTCAACCATCACGGCCATGCGCGAAACAAGCGAAAGCGAGTGCAAATCATGAAGCTGAACGAACTTTTCGACAACCAGGGTGCCCGCAAGTCCAAGATCCGCGTCGGTCGCGGTATCGGTTCGGGCAAGGGCAAGACCGGTGGTCGCGGCGTCAAGGGTCAGAAGAGCCGTGAGGGCGTGTCCATCGCGGGCTTCGAGGGCGGTCAGATGCCGCTCCACATGCGTCTGCCGAAGCGTGGCTTCAACAACATCTTCGCCAAGGACTATGCCGAGGTGAACCTGGGCGCGATCCAGAAGGCGATCGACTCGGGCAAGCTGAAGACCGACGGCACGATCGACCATGCCGCGCTGAAGGCCGCCGGCCTGGCGCGTGGCGGCAAGGACGGCGTGCGTCTGCTCGGCAAGGGCGAGCTGACGACCAAGCTGTCGTTCGTCGTGCAGGGCGTGTCGGCTTCGGCGCGTGAAGCGGTCGAGAAGGCCGGTGGTTCGGTCGACGTGCCGCACGTCGTGCCCGCCGCCGAGAAGGCCGCCGCGAAGAAGGGCCAGGCCCGCGCCGCGAAGCTCGCCGCCAAGGCCTGAACCGGATAGGATCCGCCGCTGTCGAACGGCTTTGCGCCGGGGTGACAGCGGCGGATTTTGCATCCGGGTTAGACAAGCGCGTCTTCGCGCCTATATGAGCGGCGGGGCGGTTCAAAACGCATCCCGCCGTTTTTCGTTTCCAGGATAACGCAACAGCTATGGCATCCGCAGCCGACCAGATGGCGCAAAGCATCAGCCTGGCGAAATTCGCCAAGGCCACCGACCTCAAGAAGCGGCTGTGGTTCACCATCGGCGCGCTGATCGTCTTCCGCCTGCTCAGCTATGTTCCGCTGCCGGGCGTCGACCCGACCGCGCTGGGCCTGCTGAGCCAGAAGACCACGGGCGGCGTGCTCGACTTCTTCAACACCTTCTCGGGCGGTTCGCTCAGCCGCATGTCGCTGATCGCGCTCGGCGTGATGCCGTACATCACGGCGTCGATCGTCGTGCAGCTCGCGACCTCGCTGAGCCCGCAGCTCGCCGCCATCAAGAAGGAAGGCGAGAGCGGCCGTAAGAAGCTGAACCAATATACCCGCTACGGCACCGTGCTGCTGACCGCGATCCAGGGCTATTTCATCGCCGTAGGTCTCGAGACGCTGGGCGCCAGCCAGGGCATCCAGGCGGTGATCGAGCCGGGCATGACCTTCCGCATCGCGGCGGTCATCTCGCTGATCGGCGGTACGATGTTCCTGATGTGGCTGGGTGAGCAGATCACCAGCCGCGGCATCGGCAACGGCGTGTCGCTGATCATCATGGCGGGTATCGTCGCGCATCTGCCGACCACGCTGGTCAACCTGCTCGAAGGCGGCCGTACCGGCAGCATCGATCCGGTCCGCCTGATCGGCATCATCGTCGCGGTCGTCGTCCTGATCCTGTTCATCTGCTTCATGGAGCGTGCGCAGCGCCGCATCCTGATCCAGTATCCGAAGCGCGCGACGCAGCGGGGCATGCAGGCCGATCGCAGCCACCTGCCGCTGAAGATCAACACGGCGGGGGTGATCCCTCCGATCTTCGCCTCGTCGCTGCTGCTGATGCCGCTGACCATCTCGCAGTTTGCGGGCCAGCGCGTCGCGGGCGAGAGCCGCTGGGGCGACTTCATCATCAGCCTGAACCAGTATCTGCAGCACGGCAGCCCCGTGTACATGCTGCTCTACGGCGCGGGCATCATCTTCTTCTCGTTCTTCTACACCGCGGTTGTCTTCAACCCGGAGGAGACGGCGGACAATCTGAAGCGCTATGGCGGGTTCATCCCCGGCATCCGTCCGGGCAAGAACACCGAGACCTATCTCGACTATGTGCTGACCCGCATCACGGTGCTGGGCGCGGCCTATCTGACGATCATCTGTCTGCTGCCGGAATATCTGGTCTCCGCGCTCCAGATTCCCTTCTATCTGGGAGGCACCAGCCTGCTGATCGTCGTCAACGTGACGATGGACACGGTGACCCAGATCCAGAGCCACTTGCTGGCGCATCAATATGGCGATCTGATCAAGAAGGCGAAGCTGAAGGGCGGTCGCCTGCGCTGAGGCGCGGGCGGATTTCAGGGTAAAGAGGGGAGAGAGACGTGGGCGTGAACATCATCCTGCTGGGACCGCCGGGCGCGGGCAAGGGAACCCAGGCGCAGCGGCTGGTGGCCAATCGCGGCATGGTGCAGCTGTCGACCGGCGACATGCTGCGCGCGGCGGTCAAGGCGGGCACCCCCGTCGGCCTCCAGGCCAAGGCGGTGATGGACGCGGGCGAGCTGGTGTCGGACGCGATCGTCTCGGCGCTGATCGGCGA
Source organism: Sphingomonas yabuuchiae (assembly GCF_014199595.1). Taxonomy (GTDB): domain Bacteria; phylum Pseudomonadota; class Alphaproteobacteria; order Sphingomonadales; family Sphingomonadaceae; genus Sphingomonas; species Sphingomonas yabuuchiae. The sequence continues at coordinate 379,937 of NZ_JACHNX010000001.1, forward strand.
GCGGCTCGACGCGGCCGAGGCGGAAGGCGGCGCGATCTTCGACGGCTATCCCCGGACCGAGGCGCAGGCCGAGGCATTGGACGTGCTGCTGGCCGAGCGCGGCAAGTCGCTGGATCATGTCATCGAACTGGCGGTCGACGAGGATGCGCTGGTCGAGCGTATTACCGGCCGTTTCACCTGCGCCTCGTGCGGGGCGGGCTATCACGACAGCTTCAAGCCGACTCAGGTTGAGGGCGTCTGCGACGTCTGCGGTTCGACCGAGTTCAAGCGCCGCCCCGACGACAATGCCGAGACGGTGCGCACGCGCATGGCGGAATATCGCGCCAAGACCGCGCCGATCCTGCCGCTCTATGAGGCGCGCGGCATCGTGACGCGGGTCGACGGCATGGCGGCGATGGATGCGGTCGGGGCGGAGATCGACGCGATCCTCGATCGCTGATCCGAACCAAAGTGTTTGAAGGGGGGGCGTTTCCGAAAGGGAGCGCCTCTTTTTCGTTTCGTGTGGACGTGGAGCCGTACGCAAAGCCCCTCTCCCGGCAGGGGGAGGGGTTGGGGAGGGGCGAGGGCCCCACGCGGAGTGCTCGGTGAGACCCCGATGCCCTCCCCCATCCCCTCCCGCCTGCGGGAGGGGAGCGTTCCAAGGACAGCGTGGGCCCCAGGCTTTTGACGAATGTCGCAGCGTGGCCTTCGACTTCGCTCAGGCTGAACGGATGGGGGAAGTGGTTCAATCGGCCGTGATAATGCCCTAGACCCGGCCCATGACCGCGCTGATCGCCGACTATTACCGCCACCTCACGGTCGACCTGCGCCGTTCCGAGCATACGGTGCGGGCCTATGTCGCCACGGCGGAACGGCTCTGCGGTTTCCTGTCGGCCCATTGGGGCGAGGCCGTCGATGGGCCTGCGCTGTCTCGGGTGACCGCCGCCGACCTGCGCGCCTTTCTGGCCGCGCGCCGGGGTGAGGGGCTGACCGCCGCCTCCACCGCGCGCGAATTGTCGGCGGTGCGAACCTTCCTCCACTGGACCGGCGTCGAGCCGCCCCCGCTGAAAGGCCCCCGCCGCAAGCGAAGCCTGCCGCGCCCCCAGTCCCCCGCCGACATCATGGCCCTGGGCGAGGACATGGCGGAGAATGCAGCAGAGCCATGGATCGCGGCACGCGACTGGGCGGTCCTGCTGCTGCTGTACGGCGCAGGGCTGCGCATCAGCGAGGCGATGGCGCTGACCGCCGATATCCTCCCCCTGGGCGAGACGATCCGCGTGCTGGGCAAGCGCGGCAAGACCCGGATCGTGCCGCTGCTCCCCGAATTGCGCAGCGCGATCGAGGACTATGCCCGCCAGTCGCCCTACCCGTTGATTCCGGGTGAGCCGCTGTTCCGGGGGGCCAAGGGCGGGCCGCTATCGCCCTCGATCATCCGCCGATCGGTGCAGGGTGCGCGTGAGCGATTGGGCCTGGGCGGGCGGACGACGCCCCATGCGCTGCGCCACAGCTTTGCCACGCATCTTTTGGGGCGCGGTGCGGATTTGCGGCAGCTTCAGGAATTGCTCGGCCATGCCAGTCTCAGCTCGACGCAAATCTATACCGCGGTCGACGCCGCGCACCTGCTCGACATCTACCGCACCGCCCATCCGCGAGCCTAGCGTTCCACGGGTGGCTTCCAGGTGAAGACGCGCCAGAGATAACCGCCGACCATCAGCACGGTCATTGCAATGGCCGCGGGGCCGACATAGCGGTTGATCGCCTCGAAATTGGCACCCAGCCACAGGCCCGCATAGGCGAGGATCGCGTTCCAGATCGTGCTGCCCGCAAAGGTCCAGATCAGGAACTTGGCCAGCGGCATCCGCGTGATCCCGGCGGGCAGCGAAATCATCGTGCGGAAGGCGGGCATGAAGCGGAACACGAACACCACCCATCCGCCATGCCGCACGAAGAACAGGTGCAACCGCTCGACGTCGCGCCACTCCATCGTCAGCCAGCGGCCATATTTGTCGACAAAGGGGCGGAACCGCTCATAGCCGATATAGCGGCCGACCGCGTACCAGGCGTAATTGCCGATCGTGGTCCCGGCCGTACCCCACAGGATCAGCGGGATCATCGCCATGTCGCCGCGCGCGACCGCCATGCCACCCAGGCCCATAATGACCTCGGACGGGATGGGCGGCACGATATTTTCCAGCGCCATCAGCAGGAAAATACCGAAATAGCCGCCCCAGGCGATGAGGTTGAGGATGAAATCGGTCATGGGTGAAGGGATGTACCGATGAAGGGGAGGGCGGTTCCCCCTAAAGCTGCCCGGAGGGGAGGGAAAGAGGCCGGGCCGCCCGCTGGCGACACTTGACGACGGGGGCGGCTTGCGCGAACCCGACGCGATGGCCGACACCCCGCAAAAATCACCTGAAACGTCGCCGGAGAAGTCGGAGACGAAGGACACGTTGCGCTTCTTCCTGAAGCTGGCGCTGTTCGTCTTCATCCTGCGCAGCCTGATCGTCACGTCCTTCGTGATCCCGTCGGAATCGATGCTGCCGCGTCTGCTGATCGGCGACTATCTGTTCGTGACCAAGTGGAATTACGGCTATTCGCGCTGGTCCTTCCCCTTCGGCCTGCCGCTGCTGCCCGGCCGTATCCTGGGGCGCGACCCGGCACGCGGCGATGTGGTGGTGTTCCGCTCGCCCGAGCCGGACGACCATGACGTCATCAAGCGGGTGATCGGCCTGCCCGGCGATACGATCCAGGTACGTGAGGGGCAGGTGTTCCTGAACGGCCGTGCCATCCCGAAGCAGCGGATCGCCGACTTCATCCTGCCGCTGACCCCCAATTTCGATGCGAACAAGTGCGGGCCGTTCCTCGACACCGTCTCCGGCCAGCCGGTGTGCCGCTATCCCCGGTTCCGTGAGACGCTGCCGAACGGCAAGAGCTATGACGTGCTCGACCAGGGCAATTTCCCCGAGGCCGATGATACCGGCGTCTATACCGTGCCCGCCGATCACGTCTTCCTGATGGGCGACAATCGCGACGACTCGGCGGACAGCCGCTTCGCGCCGCCGCGCGGCATGGGCATGATCCCGATGAACCGGCTGGAGGGCCGCGCCGCCGTCACCTTCTTCTCGACCGACGGCTCGGCCGAGTGGATCAAGCCCTGGACCTGGGTGTCGGCCGCGCGCTGGAACCGGATCGGAGAAGGGTTTTGAGCGCCGTCGATGACTGGCTCGCCGGAATCCTGGGGCGCGCGCCGAGCGATGCGACACCCTTCCACCGTGCGCTGACCCATGGCAGCCAGGCCGCCGAAAATTACGAGCGGCTGGAGTTTCTCGGCGACCGGGTGCTGGGCCTGATCATGGCCGAATGGCTTTGGGAGCAGTTCCCTGCCGAGCCCGAGGGTCAGTTGTCTCGCCGCCTCAATTCTCTGGTGACGGGCGCGGTTTGCGCCGATGTCGCGCGTGACCTGGGCGTGCGCGAGCATCTGCGGCTGGGCAAGCAGGCGCGCGACGACGGCGCCTCTGATAGCGACAATGTGCTGGGCGACGTGATGGAGGCACTGATCGGCGCCTGGTATCGCGAGGCAGGGCTGGAAGCGGCGCGCGCCTTCATCCGCAAGGCGTGGGGCGACCGGGTTCATTCGCAGGGCAAAGCCCCGCAGCATCCGAAGTCGGCGCTTCAGGAATGGGCGGCCGCGCATAATCGCAAGGCACCGGAATATGTGGTGGTGGACCGTTCGGGCCCGCATCATGCACCGCGCTTCACGGTGGCGGTGCGGATCGGCCGCACGGCGGAAGTGACGGCGACCGGGGCCAACAAGCAGGAAGCCGAGACGGCGGCCGCGAAGGCAATGCTGGCGAAGTTGAAGGCTTGAGGGATTCCCTTGGGCTTCGACTTCGCTCAGCCTGAACGGCTGTTGTCCATAATCCCCAAACCCCGTTCAGCCTGAGCGAAGTCGAAGGCCACGCCCCGACCTCGCCCAGTCATCGGACTCAACGCCCCTTGGCGGCCGCCGCTTCCTTCTTGGCCTGTACCTTGGCGCGGTGATGGCCGATCGCGCAGCCCGCGGCGGCACCCAGCACCGCATGGCCCTTGCCGACGAAATGCCCGCCGACGCCGCCCACGGCCGCGCCCTTCAGGCAACCCTTGGCCGAGGCGGGGCCCGCGACGGTCAACAGCGCAGCGGCCGACAGGGCGGTGAGAAGGGTCTTCATTACGTCTCTCCTTGCACGCGAAATCGTGGCCGGAAAAATGCGCGCGAAGCCGTGGCCGTTCCGTGATCCGACCATTACATTCCGTCCATGTGGGCTGGACGTTGCGGGAAGGGGGCGGGACCTGTACCGCTGGCGGTCATGACTGAACAACGTTGCGGCCTCGTGGCCGTCGTCGGCGCGCCCAATGCCGGCAAATCCACCCTCGTCAATGCCCTGGTCGGCCAGAAGGTCGCGATCGTCAGCCCCAAGGCGCAGACGACTCGGGCCAAGCTGCTCGGCGTCGCGATCGAGGGGGAGGCGCAGATCCTGCTGGTCGACACCCCCGGCATCTTCGAGCCCAAGCGCCGCCTGGACCGCGCGATGGTCGCCGCCGCCTGGGAAGGCGCGGAGGGCGCCGACATCCTGGCGCTGGTCGTCGACGGCAAGGGCGGCATCGGCCCCAAGATCCACGCCATTGCCGAGTCGATCGCCCACCGGCCCGAGCCGAAGCATCTGATCCTCAACAAGGTCGACATCGCCGACAAGGCGCGCCTGCTGACCCATGCGGAAAAGCTGAACGAGGTCGTGAAGTTCGACGAGACCTGGTTCATCTCGGCGCAGACGGGGGATGGCTTGCCCCAGCTCAAGACCCGACTGGCCTCGCTGATGCCCGAGGGGCCATGGCATTACCCCGAAGACCAGGTGTCCGACGCCACCGAGCGGGCCTTGGCGGCCGAGGTGACGCGCGAGCAACTCTATCTCCAGCTTCACGCCGAATTGCCCTATGCCAGCGCCGTCGAGACCGAGGCGTATAAGGAGCGCGAGGACGGATCGGTCGAGATTCACCAGCAGATCCTGGTCGAACGCCCGACCCAGCGTGCCATCGTGCTGGGCAAGAACGGCGTGCGGATCAAGGAGATCGGCGCACGGTCGCGCGCGCAGTTGTCCGAGCTGCTGGGGCAGAAGGTGCACCTGTACCTGCATGTGAAGGTCAAGCCGGGCTGGGACGAGGATCGTTCGGTCTACAAGGATATCGGGTTGGATTGGGTGGATTGATTTTTCGGGTGGGGGCTCGGTGAGACATCGGTGCCCTCCCCCATCCCCTCCCGCCTGCGGGAGGGGCGTGCCAAGCGTCACCTACATGGGCTTCAACAAATCCTAAGTTCGTGGCTTACGCTTAACGTTCGCCAAGCAACGTACCCCTCCCGCAGGCGAGTTTCAGGTCGGTCATGCCCCCGGCATGACCTAAACGATGCGGGGCATCGTTTACCTGAAACTGGGATGGGGGAGGGCACGGGCTAGGCGATAGACCCGCCAAGCCGCCCCAAAGCCCACTCCGCCGCCTCGACGACCACCGGATCGCCGTCCCCCAGCAACCCCCGTAACACCGGCACCAGCTCCGCCGCCCCGCTATTCCCCGCCGCAATGGCCGCATTGCGCACCATCCGGTTGCGCCCGATCCGCTTGATCGGTGAGCCTGAAAACACCTGCCGGAACCCGGCATCGTCCAGCGACAGCAAATCTCCCAGCTCCGGCGCGGTCAGCTCCGCGCGGGGATGGAACGCCATGTTCGCCTGCGCCGCCGCCGCGAACTTGTTCCACGGACACACCGCCAGACAGTCGTCGCAGCCATAGATGCGGTTGCCCATCGCCACCCGGAATTCCTCCGGGATCGGCCCGGCATGTTCGATCGTCAGATAGGAAATGCACCGCCGCGCATCGAGCTGATACGGCGCCGGAAACGCGTCGGTAGGGCAAGCCCGCTGGCATGCGTCGCAGCGCCCGCACGTGTCGCGCGCCACCGCATCGGGCTCCAGTGCCAGCGTGGTGTAAATTGCCCCCAGGAACAGCCAGCTGCCATGATCGCGGCTGACCAGATTGGTGTGCTTGCCTTGCCAGCCCAGCCCGGCCGCCTCGGCCAGCGGCTTTTCCATCACCGGGGCGGTGTCGACGAAGACCTTCAGGTCGCACGCCGCCTCCTGCGCCAGCCAGCGGCCCAGCGCCTTCAACTGGCGCTTCACGACATCATGATAGTCCGCCCCCTGCGCATAGATCGAAATGCGCCCGATCCGCCCATGATCCGCCAGCCGCATCGGGTCTTCGGCCGGGGCATAGCTGACGCCGAGGGAGATGATGCTCCTCACCTCGGGCCACAGGCTGGTGGGGCTCTGCCGCTGATGCGCGCGGTCGGCCATCCAGATCATCGATCCGTGGCGTCCCTTGGCGAGCCATTGGTGCAGCCGCTCGACCGTCTTGGGTGCGGCATCGGCATGGGTGATGCCGATCGCGGCAAAGCCCAGTTCGGCCGCCTTTGCCTTGATCCGGGTTTCCAGCTTGTCTTGCGCCACGAACGCCCGCTACCACAGGCGATCAGGGAGGGACAATCAGCGTGGATAATCAGTGGGCGGTCACCGCCTCGGGCCTTGCCAAACGGTTCGGCGACCGGCGGGTCGTCGATGGCGTCGACATCGCCGTACCGACGGGGGCGGTGTACGGTGTGCTGGGCCCCAATGGCGCGGGCAAGACGACGACGCTGCGCATGCTGCTGGGCATTATCGAACCCGATGAGGGACAGCGCAGCCTGCTCGGCCATGCCCATCCGCGCGATGCCAGCGATCTGGTCGGCTATCTGCCCGAGGAGCGTGGGCTCTATCCTGCGATGAAGGCGCGCGATGCGATCGTCTTCATGGGCGCTTTGCGCGGGCTGGACCGCGCGACCGGGCGGGTGCGGGCGGACGAACTGCTCGAACAGGCCGGGCTCGGCCATGCCGCCGACAGCAAGATCCGCAAATTGTCCAAGGGCATGGCGCAGCTCGTCCAACTGCTCGGTTCGGTTGTCCACCGTCCGAAGCTGCTGGTGCTGGACGAACCCTTTTCGGGGCTGGATCCGGTCAACCAGGAGCGGCTGGAGGCGCTGATCCTCGGCGAGCGCGACCGGGGGGCGACCATCCTGTTCTCCACCCATGTCATGGCCCATGCCGAGCGGCTGTGCGACCGGCTGGCGATCATCGCCGGGGGACGTCGTCGGTTCGAGGGGACGGTGCACGATGCGCGGGGCACGCTGACCGCCCAAGTGCGCTATCGGCCGCGCGACCCGGAGCGGGTGCTGCCCGAGCTGTTGCCCGCCGATGCGGTGCGCGAAGGCGCGGACTGGCGTTTCCCGATGCCCGAACAGGGAATCGAGCCGATATTGGGCCGCCTGCTGACGGCGGGGGCGGGCATATTGAACCTGTCGATCGAGCGGCCCAGCCTTCACGAAGCCTTTGTCCGCATCGTCGGCGAACAGGAGATGGCGGCATGAGCCAGACCCGCCGGTTGATCCGCCAGACGATGACGATCGCACGCCGCGATTTCATCGCCACCGTCTTCACCCCCATCTTCCTGCTGTTCCTGTTCGCGCCGCTGATCATGGTGGCGTTCAGCACCATCGGTGCCCTGGGCGCGGCGCAGGCGGCGGACCATGGCTCCGACCGGGTGCGGATCGTCGCGATCGTGTCCGATGCGACGGCCACCGCCTTTGCCGCCGCCGACCGCCAGTCGCGCACGATCTTCCGCCGGGACGAGGAGCCGCCCGAGCTGGTGACGCTGCCCCCCGCACGCGATCCGGCCGCGCAGGCGCGCGCCGCGTTCGAGTCGCCCGACTATGATGCGACCGCCGTGCTCTATGGCCCGCTCGATCGGCCCACCATCCTGTACGGTGCACGCGGGCAGCGGGCGGCGGATTACCTGACGGTGCTGGCGACCGGCGCGCTCTCGGCCGAGCGGCTGGGCGGCGAACTGCCCAAGGTCACCCCGCGCAAGCTGGCCTTCTCGCGCCAGCGCGCGACGCTGGGCGGACAGAATCAGACGGCGTCGCTGGCGGTCTTCGGCGTGTTCTTCCTGACCCTGTTCCTGGCGGGACAGGTTGTCGGCACCATGGCCGAGGAGCGGTCGAACAAGGTCATCGAGGTGCTGGCTGCCGCCGTGCCGCTGGAGGCGGTGTTCCTGGGCAAGCTGCTGGGCATGTTCGGGGTGGCGGTGCTGTTCATCGGCTTCTGGGGCACGGTGCTGGGCCAAGTGGCGAGCCTGTTGCCACCCGCCTTTGCCGGGATGGTCGGCGAATTGTCGCCTGCCGTGGGCCTGCCGATGTTCGTCATGCTGTTCGTCGCCTATTTCACCATGGCCTATCTGCTGCTCGGCTCGGTATTCCTCACGATCGGAGCGCAGGCCTCGACCATGCGCGAGATCCAGATGCTCTCGCTGCCGATCACCATCATCCAGGTCGGCATGTTCACCCTGACCTTGAGCGGGCTGTCGCAACCGGGCAGCTGGCTGGCGCTGGTGGCCGAGGTGTTTCCGCTCTCCTCGCCCTTTGCGATGGCGGGCGTGGCGGCGGCGAGCGATGCGCTGTGGCCGCATGCGGTGGCACTGGCGTGGCAGGCCTTGTGGGTCGCGCTGTTCGTGACGCTGGGCGCGCGGCTGTTCCGGCGCGGCGTCCTGCAATCGGGCAGCACACGGCCCTTCTGGCGGCGCAAGGGGGCGTAAGATTTTTCCTCCCCTGTAAGGGGAGGTGGCAGAGCGAAGCTCTGACGGAGGGGTGTCCACACCAGCGGTGACACCCCTCCACCATCCTTCGGATGGTCCCCCTCCCCTTACAGGGGAGGAATGTTGAAGGCTTGCCGGTGCGGGCCATCTCCCTATCTTGGTTCGATGACCGCATCCCCTTCCGATCGCCGCCATTTTCTCTCGCTGATGGGGCTTGGCACCTTAGGTGTCGGGCTGTCCGCCTGCGGCCGTCAGGCCGAGGCGGCGGAACGCTTTCCGGTTGCGATGAGCGATGCCGCGTGGAAGCAGAAGCTCGGCCCGGCGGCCTATGACGTCCTGCGGCGTGAGGGGACCGAACGGCCCTATAGCAGCCCGCTCAACAACGAGCATCGCAGCGGCGTCTTTTCCTGCAAGGGGTGCGCGCAGCCGCTGTTTTCGTCAAAGACCAAGTTCGAGAGCGGCACCGGCTGGCCGAGCTTCTGGGCACCCTTGCCGCGGGCGGTGGCGACGGAATCGGATCGGTCGCTGATGATGGAGCGGGTCGAGGTGCATTGCAGCCGTTGTGGCGGGCATCTGGGCCATGTCTTCGACGACGGGCCCAAGCCGACGGGCAAGCGTTACTGCATGAACGGCGTGGCGATGACGTTCCGGGCGGGGTGACGGCTGGTCCGTCGCTCCGGTGACGGTTTCCCGTGGCCTTCGACTGCGCTCCACCACAGCCGTTCACGCTGAACCAAGTCGAAGCGCACGTTCCGCGCTATGGGCCGGGCCTTCGCGCCGCCCGGCAGGAAATTACTGGATCGGCGCCGCGAAGGTCAGGATGCCGTTGACGCGGCCGGTATCGCGCGAAGCGATCTGGGTGGCGGGCAGGTCGGCGACGCCGCTCTTGTGGCCCGAATAGATGAAACCCTTGGTCGGATAGGCCGACGTACCCAGGCCGCCATTGGGGCCGTACCAGACCTTGACCATCGACCAGTCGTTGTTCGGCGAGACGTCGACGGCGCGGACGTTGCGCTCGATGCCGCCGCGACGCGACCAGTTGGCATGGGTCAGGAGGACTTCGCGGTCGCTGACGACCTTGCTGACCATGGCGACATGGCCGACGCGCATCCGGCTGGTGGATTCGAAGGCGAGGACCGAGCCCTGTTCCGGGGTGTGGCCGCGCTGATAGCGGCCCTCGGCCTGGCCCCACCAGGTGTTGGCATTGCCGTGAAGATCGATGCCCGAAATCTCGCGGGCATAGGGGGCGCACTGCCAGAACTGCGCGGCAGCGGGGGTGGCCATCATCAGGCCGCACGTTGCCATCAGCGCGAATCGCACTGCGAATGCCTTGAACTTCACTGGACCCCCCGGTCGGAATGTCGGTGTGAGCGTCGATTAACCGGGGCTAAACATATTGGAAAGCGCCGCCGGAACCATATCCGGTGAACGGTGTTCCGGTGGCGATGACCTGAAAAATCGGCGGCGAAACGAGTTTTTCGTTCCTCGTTTCGCCGCTCCGATGGCTCGGTTTATCGTCCGAGCAGGCGATCCACTGTGACCTGCGTCACCGAATGATAGCCGGGACGCGCCTTGTCATAGATTCGCTTGGCCAGCGTCTGGCCCCATTCGCCCTGTCCCTGAAGCTGCTGGAACAGCGGCGCGACGAACTTGCGGCGGCCCTGCGAGGTCAGGAACTGCTCGGCCGAAGCCTCGGCAGGCGGATAGCGATTGGCGAGCGCGAGGCGGAGCCAGGCAAAGCGGATCTCGCTATTGCCCGTCTCGTTCCAGTGGAACCGCTCGTCGAGCGCGGCGAGGCGTTCGGCGGATAGCTGGCGGGGCAACTGGTCGAGGAAGCGGACATATTCTTGTGTCGTGACCTTGTCGGGCACCGCCGAGATGGGGCCGCCAGCCGCGAACGCCTTGGCCGCCGCATCGATCGCGGGGAAGGCGTCGGAGCGGACATGGACGGCGTTGGCCGGGATACCCGGCTGATAGACCCACTGGTCGACGCCGATCTTTGCGTCCTCGCCGGGCTTGAGCAAATTCTTGCGCAGATCGGCCAGGAAGCCCGCACTGGTCTGCGGCTGGAAGGCATGGCGATCGAAATAGCCACGCAGATAGGCATCCCAGCGGGCGCGGCCGACCACCGACTCGATCGTGCGCAGGAAGGTCGCGCCCTTGTCATAGGCGATCTGGGTCATGCCGTCATCGGGATCGCGCTTGGCATCCAGATCGAGGTGCAGCTTGGTGTCGGGCGACTGCGGGCCGCCAGCCTCCTTCACCGCATTCATCATGTCGGTCCAGGCCAGGTCGGCCTCCATCGCGGCGCGGCGCTTGCCGTACATCGACTCCATGATCCGGTTCTCGAAATAGCTGGTGAAACCTTCGTTCAGCCAGAAATCGTCCCAGGTCGCGTTGGTGACGAGATTGCCCGACCAGCTATGCGCCAGTTCATGCGCGATCAGGCTGACGAGGCTGCGGTCCCCCGCCAGCACGGTCGGCGTCGCGAAGGTCAGCATGGGGTTCTCCATGCCGCCGAACGGGAAGCTGGGCGGCAGGACCAGCACGTCGTACCGGCCCCAGCGATAGGGACCGTACAGCCCCTCGGCGGCGGTGACGAACTTGTCGAGCCCGGCAAACTCCCAGGCCGATTTGTCGAGCATCGCGGGTTCGGTCCAGATGCCCGTGTTGGCGCTGAGCGGCTTGAATTTCAGGTCGCCGATGGCCAGCGCGATCAGATAGGGGGCGACCGGCTTGTCCATGCGATAACTGGCGGTGTGGCGGCCGTCATTGCACGGCGTCTCGCCGGTCCGCTTGCCGCTCATCACGACGGTCAGCGCGCAGGGGGCGTTGACGGTGGCGTCCCAGGTCTGGCGGATGCCGGGCGAATCCTGGGTCGGGATCCAGCTTCGGTTGAGGATCGCCTCGCCCTGGCTGAACAGATAGGGTTGTGTCTTACCTGCCGTCTGTTCGGGCGACAGCCATTGCAGCGCCTTGGCCCCCGGCGCCGAGGCATAGGCGATCTTGATCGTGCGGTTGCCGTTCAGCGTGATGGTCAGCGGCGCGCCGTGCACCTTGTCGACCGCGCCGACCGTGTAGAGCAGGGGGCGGTTCTGCGCGTCGGTGACGGTGACGATGCGCAGGCCGTTATCGTCGACGACCAGCCGCTTGGCATCCGGTTTGGCATCGACCGACAGGGTCGCGATCCCGCGCATCACATGGGTGTCGAAATCGGCATAGAGGTTCAGCGAGACATGGGTGACCCGCGCTTCCAGGGGCTGCGCATAGCTGTGAACGTCACGCGCATCGGCGGAGGTCAGGACCGGCGCGACGTTCGGGGCGGGGGATTGGGCGGCGAGCAGTATCGCCAGGGCGGCCAGGGGCATGGGCACTCCGAATGGGACAGGATGATTGCACCATAGCCGGATTGCCGATGAATGGGAGGGCTCTGGACGCAGGGGCTTCGCATAACCAGTTAGGCGGCATGGACGAATTGACGCTGGCCGTGGTCGGAATCGACTTTCCCAATGAGGACAAGGCGCGGAGCAATCGGCGGTTCGAGCTGCTCGCCTCGGCCATCGGCGATCCGGTGAGCCTGCGCCCCGAGCCGCGCAACCGCCATGATCCCCACGCGATCGCCGTCTTCAGCGCCCGCGATGTACAGGTGGGTTATCTCTCCGCCGAGCGAGCGCCGCTGGTCGGTGCGCGGATGCGGCGTGGAGAGGACGTACAGGCGGTATATCAGGGGCTGAAAGGCTCGGTGGCCTATATCCGGGTGCGTTTCGGCGGCGGTACACCGACCATCCCCCGTGCGGCCGAGCCTCTGCCGGAGAAAGAGGAGGATGATTTCTTCCCCGATCCCGACGGCCCCGAATGGGGGGCCTGAAGCGGGCCACAAAAAAGGGAGCCGAAACCGGCTCCCTTTCCATCCGCCTGAGCGGTGATGGTCCGGGCAGGATTGCTCCCGCCCGCGACAATCAGTTGCTGTCCGCGCTGTCGTCCTTGACGACGGCGACGACGCCGATCGCGACGACGCCAGCGGCGATCAGAGCGGCCAGGATGCCGCCGCCGGCCAGCTTGTTGCCCTTGGCGGTCGGAGCCGAAGCGCGAACCGACTTCGAAACCGACAGGCTGGCAGCCGGGTTGGTCGGCGCAGCGGCGACCGGAGCAGCAACCAGAGCCGTAGCGGCGACAGCAGACAGGAACTTCATCATAATCAATCTCCCATGGCGAACGACCGCCAAGACGCGGTGGTGTTCATCGTCCCGATAGCGCAAAAGCATGGCCGCGTAAATTTGTTCCCGCACTGCATCATTTTTTAGACGAAGGCGTGGAACAAATGTCGCAGTCGTTAATCAGGATGCGATCGTTTCTAGGCCTAAATGATCGGGATCAGTGACGAATGGCGGCCGTTGCCACTCCGGCGAAAATCAATGCTCCACCGCCTGCCCGCTGTGCGCAGGCTTGTGCCCGTGGCGAGCGCAACAGTCCGCCCGCGCTCGACGCCGCCCATGCATAGCAGCCGTCGGTCAGCGCCAGCACCAGCACGAACGTCACCACCAATATCCCCGCCTGGGACCAATAGGGGCGATGGGGGTCGATGAACTGCGGTGCGAAGGCGGCGAGGAACAGGATGGTCTTGGGATGGAAGGTGCCGACGCCCAGATTGCCCAGAAAGGCGGCGCGTGGCGAAATCAGGCGCGGGCGAATCGCCACCGCATCGGCATTGCGTGCGCGCCAGAGCCCTATGGCACCGACCGTGATCAGATAGGCCGCACCCGCCCATTTCAACAGCCCGAACAGAAAGGACGAAGCCGCCAGCACCGCGCCCATGCCCAGCAGGCTGGCGGTCGAGGCGGCCAGATTGCCGAGCATCAGCCCGCCGACCGAGGCAAAGGCGGTCCGCCGTCCCGATCCGATCGCATAGCCCAGGATCGCCGCGACGCCGGGACCGGGGATTAGCCCGATGACCAGGGTCGCCGCGACAAAGGCGAACCACAGGTCGGGGCGCATCAGCGTCCGCCGTCGCGCCGGGTCAGCGCCGCGACGCAGCTCGCCCGGTCGATCGAACTGCCATCGGGTTCGCGCGCGTCCAGATAGGTGACGCGCGGCTCGACCCCGTCCTTGGGATAGAGATAGGCGTCGAGGACGCAGAAGCTGCCTTGGAACTGCAGCTTGCGTGCCGTGCCTTCACGGACATCGGCATCGGGCGTGCCGAACAACTTGGTCAGCCCGGCGGCGTCCTGTCCGATCACCCGCTCCAGCCCGACACTGGTATAGGGGACGGGCACCGGGGCCATGCCGCCACTGCGCACCGGCGCGGCGGTCTGCGGCACGGTACAGCCCGCCAGCAATGTCAGGGCCAGCAGCGGCAGCGCGATGAGGCGGGTCACGCCTGTCTCCTGTGAAAGAAATGGGTCGCCATGCTCGCCCCCAGGACGGGTGCGAGCAGATTGAGTCCCGGAACCACGAACAGGGCGGCGACGGCAAGCCCCAGCAGGAAGCGCGCAGGCCCGGTCGCCTTGCGCCAGCGACGCATGGCGGCGCGGTCCATGTGCCGCGCCGCCACCATGTCACCCAGGTCGCGCGACAACAGCCAGGCATTGACCAGCAGGAACGCCGCCGCCGTGCCCACGCCGGTCACGAGCAGCACGATGTACAGGGGCAGCAGGATCAGATTGACCGCGATGACCCGCGCGGCCGAGCCCAGACCCATGGCCGTGCCGCGTGCGAAGGAAACCGGCCTGCCGCTCGCCAGCGCATGCGGGTAATGCCGCGCCTCGACCGCCGCGACGATATCGTCGGCGAACACGCCCACCACCGCCACCGCGACCGCGCGAAAGGCCAGCCACAGCGCCAGCAGCTCGACGACAAAGGTGAAGGCGGCCGACCATCCGTCCGCCTGTGCGCCCAGCCATCCGGTCAGCGCCGCGCGCATGCCGTACCACAAGGCGACGCCCGCCAGCGCGAAGACGCCCAGCGTCACGCCCAGCGAACGGATCAGGACCCGGCGGATCGCCGGATCGCCCAACTGGGCGAGCGACAGGAAAAAGGCGCGGATCATGGCCCTTCGATGGCGCGGGCGGCATGGGCAAGTCAATGCGGTACGGGGCCGTATGGCGGCTCCCTTGCGCGGGGGTAGCGTGCTGACTAGGGCGGCGACATCACAGCTTGTTTCCCGGAGTCCGTACCTTGACCAACCCCACTTACGACGTGGTGGCGATCGGCAATGCCATCGTCGACATTCTCAGCCCGGCCGAGGACGATTTCATCGCCGAGAACGGCATGACCAAGGGCGCGATGCAGCTCGTCTTTTCGCCGGAAGAAGCCGACGCGCTCTATGCCAAGATGGGGCCCGGTCGCGAGATTTCGGGCGGGTCGGCCGCCAACACGCTGGCGGGCATGGCCGCGCTGGGCGGCAAGACCGCGTTCATCGGCCAGGTCGCCGACGATCAGCTGGGCGAGGTGTTCAGCCACGACATCCGTGCGGCGGGCGTCAAGTTCGACACGCCGGTGCGTCCCGGCCAGCCGACCACCGCACGCTGCATGATCTTCGTAAGCCCCGATGGCCAGCGGACGATGAACACCTTTCTCGGCGCCTCGCACTATCTGCCCGCCGAAGCGCTCGACAAGGCGCTGATCGCCGATGCGGCCTATCTGTATATCGAGGGCTATCTCTGGGATCCAGAAGAGCCGCGCGCCGCGATGCGCGCCGCGATCGAGGTCGCCCGCGCGGCGGGCCGCAAGATCGCCTTCACCGCCTCGGCCGAGTTCGTGATCGACCGCCACCGCGCCGATTTCCACGCGCTGATCGATGGTGGCATGATCGACGTGATCTTCGCCAACGAGACCGAGATCGTCGCGCTGACCGAGACGGCGGATGTCGAGGCCGCCATTGCCTCGCTGAAGGACAAGGTCGAGACGCTGGTCGTCACGCTCGCCGAAAAGGGTGCGCTGGCGCAGCGCGGGGACGAGCGCGTGACCGTGCCCGCCCATCCGGTCGACAAGGTGGTCGACACCACGGGCGCGGGCGACCTGTTCGCGGCGGGCTTCCTCTATGGCCAGACGCATGGCCATGACCTGAAGGCCTCGCTGACGCTGGGCGCGGCCTGCGCGGCCGAGATCATCAGCCATTTCGGCGCCCGGCCCCAGGTCGACCTGAAGGCCCTGGCCGCCAGCCTCTAATCCCGATCCTCCCCAAGCCGTGCTTGGGGAGGGGGACCATCCGAAGGATGGTGGAGGGGCCAGGCCCCAAAGCAAAAGGCCCAGAGGATCGCTCCTCCGGGCCTTTTTCGTATCTCCGCGAAAGTCGATCAGCGATCGAGCGGCTTGGCAACCTCTGGTTGCATCGCGGGATCGTCCACCACATCGACGATGCCACGCCCGACATGGCTGCGCTTGCGGCTGTAGAGGAAGTAGATCGCGAGACCCACTGCGCCCCAACCCGGCAGGACCAGGATCGCGACCAGCGGCAGCGAGAAATACAGATACGCGCAGCCGATCATCGCGGCGGGCGCGACGATGAACACGGCGGGCGTGCGGAACGGACGCTTGCGGGTCGGATCGGTCTTGCGCAGCACCATCACCGACAGCGCCACCATGAAGAAGGCGAACAGCGTGCCCGAGTTGGAATAGTCCGCCAGCTTGCCGACCGGCAGGAAGGCCGAGGCCAAGGTCGCGGCGATGCCGGTCACGATCGTCACCACGTGCGGCGTGCGATAGCGCGGATGCACCGAGGCCAGCTTTTCGGGCAGCAGGCCGTCGCGCGCCATGGTGAAGAACACGCGGGTCTGGCCGAACATCATCATGAGCACGACCGACGGCAGCGCCAGCGTGGCGGCCAGGCCGATCAGGTTGCCGATCTTTTCCCAGCCGATGGTGCGCAGGACATGCGCCAGCGCCTCACGCGAGCAGGACAGCGGCTCGGTCGCGCCGCTGGCGACGATCGCCTTGCACTGCGCGGCCAGTTCCGACGTGCCCGGCGACAGCACGACACCGGCGGCGTCGCGCACCGGCTGCGCGCCCAGCGGCGAGCCGATCGCGCCCGCCGATACCAGCAGGTAGAAGACCGTGCAGAACAACAGCGAGGCGATCAGGCCGATCGGCACGTTGCGCTGCGGGTTCTTGGTCTCCTCGGCAGCGGTCGACACCGCGTCGAAGCCGACATAGGCGAAGAAGATCGATGCTGCGGCCCCCGCCACGCCGGTCAGGCCGGTCGGCATGAACGGCTCGAAATGCGCGCCGTTGATGACCGGCACCGACAGCGCGATGAACAGGGTCAGCGCGGCGACCTTGATCGCGACCAGGATCGCATTGAACCGTGCGCTCTCGGTGGTGCCGATGACCAGCAGCCAGGTGACGAGCAGCGAGATGATCACGGCGGGCAGGTTGATGTAACCGCCCGACGACGGGCCGTTGACCCATTCCATCGGTATGTCGATGCCCAGCAGGTTGCGGAGCTGCCCCACCACATAGCCCGACCAGCCGACGGCGACGGCCGATGCGCCGACCGCATATTCCAGGATCAGCGCCCAGCCGACCATCCAGGCCAGCAGCTCGCCCATGACCGCATAGGTATAGGTATAGGCCGAGCCCGCGACCGGCACCATCGACGCCAGCTCGGAATAGCACAAAGCCGCCACCGCGCAGACGAAGCCCGCCAGCACGAAGGACAACATCATCCCCGGCCCCGCCTTCTGCGCGGCTTCGGAGGTGAGAACGAAGATGCCCGTACCGATGACGGCGCCGATACCCAGCATGGTAAGCTGGAACGCGCCTAGCGATCGTTGCAGCCCCTTCTTCTCGGCGGTCGCCAAAATGGCGTCCAGAGGCTTAACGCGCCCGAAAATCATGAATGTCCAATCCCCCCGAGGGAAGGGCGGCCCCGACTTGGGACACGCCCGGCGTTTGGTGAATGATCCGGGAAGTTAGCTGCAATTTTATTACGCGCAATCCCTAAGGTGCGTGGGATGCGGTCGGGGGAGGAGATTAAAGCCCTTCTTCCGCCTGCTCCGAAGTATAGGGCCGCCGTTTGGTATCGCGCGGTAAGCCCCTCCCGCAGGCGGGAGGGGTTTGGGGAGGGCGGGGTGTCTCACCGAGCCTGTCGCCCGTGGCGTTTCCCTCCCCCATCCCCTCCCGTTTACGGGAGGGGCGTGCCAGGTGGCTCGTTCAGCGCGCCAGCATCGGGCCGAGCGGCTTGCCTGCCAGGATATGGACGTGGAGGTGCGGCACTTCCTGCCCGGCGTCCGGCCCGATATTGGCCAGCAGCCGGTATCCCGGCTCGACCGCGCCTGCCTCACGCGCGACATGACCGACGGCCCTGACGAAACCGGCGATCTCCGCCTCGCTCGCGCGGGCTGCGAAATCGTCCCACGACACATAGGGGCCGCGCGGGATCACCAGAATATGGGTCGGGGCGTGCGGCGCGATGTCGTGGAAGGCGACCGCCCACTCATCCTCATAGACCCGCCTGGACGGGATTTCGTCGCGCAGGATCTTCGCAAAGATATTCTGGTCGTCATAGGGCAGGGTGGCGTCGATCGGCATCGAAACTCTCCAGGGGATCAGCGGGGCCGGGCGGCCTTTTCGTCATGGCCCGACACGCCCTCGCGCCGCGCCAGTTCGGCGCGAACGTCGTCGAGCGTGTGGCCAGTATCGGCGAGCAGGACGATCAGGTGGAACATCAGGTCGGCGGCCTCGGACACGATCTTGTCGGGCTGGGCCATGGCGGCGATGACCGTCTCTACCGCTTCCTCGCCCAGCTTCTGCGCGATCTTCGGCCGCCCCTTGGCGAACAGGCTGGCGGCATAGGAGGTGGCGGCATCGCCCGCATCCCGGCGCGCGCGGATCGTGGTTTCGAGGCGGTCGAACATGTCCATGACGGCGTGGGTGGCGCGGGGAAGCGCTGACGTCAATCCTTGCGGTTGCGGCGGCGCATCAGGTGGCGGAGCAGCCAGACCGCACCGATCGCGAAGACGAACAGGCCGATGTCGGACCATTCGGGATGACGGCGCGGCTGCGGCGCTCCGGTATGGGCGGTGGCGGCGGTCAGGATGGCGAGCGGCATGGGGGTAGTTTAGCAGCGTGTCGGGCTTGGGTCATTCGGGGGTTTTTGATTCACGCGAAGACGCGAGGCCGCGAAGATTTTTTGGTTCACGCGGAGACGCGGAGACGCGGAGAGTACGGTTGTGGGGTTGGCAATTGGCCGCCACACAGCCGGTTCAAGTCTTCCGCTCGCAACCTCCCCCCCTCCGTTAACGCTGAGCGAAGTCGAAGCGCACGTCCGGCGCTCTGCCCAGTGGCGCGGTTATCCCTTGGCCTTCGACTTCGCTCAGGCTGAACGGGGATTGGGGCGCTTGCCCTATCGATCGGGAGACGTTCTCCCGGTCAGATACGCAGGCCACCGTCCACCCGGCTACCAAAGCCTCCGCGTCTCCGCGCCTCCGCGCGAAAATCAATGCGCCCGAACCGGTACCCCCGCTGCCGCCAGCGCCCGATGCGCATCGGCGATCGACGCATCGCCGAAGTGGAAGATCGACGCCGCCAGCACCGCCGAAGCATGCCCGTCGCGCACGCCCGCGACCAGGTCGTCCAGCCCGCCGACGCCGCCCGACGCCACGACCGGCACGCTGGTCCGGTCGGCGATGGTGCGGATGAGTTCCAGGTCGTATCCGCCCCGCGTCCCGTCGCGATCCATCGATGTGACCAGCAACTCTCCCGCACCCAGTTCGGCCAGGCGCAGCGCGTGTTCGACCGCATCGATCCCGGTCGCGCGCCGCCCGCCATGGGTGAACACCTCCCAGCCGTCCGCCGTGCGCCGCGCGTCGACGCTGGCGACGCAGCATTGGCTGCCGAATCGCTCGGCGATGTCGGAAACGACCTCCGGGCGGCTGACGGCGGCGGAATTGACCGCCACCTTGTCCGCCCCCGCCAGCAGCAGTGCGCGCGCATCCTCCGCCGTGCGCACGCCGCCGCCGACGGTCAGCGGCATGAAGCACACCGCCGCCGTCCGCCGCACCACGTCCAGGATGGTGCCCCGCGCCTCATGGCTGGCGGTGATGTCGAGGAAGCACAGCTCGTCCGCGCCTGCCGCGTCATAGGCGCGGGCCTGTTCGACCGGATCGCCCGCGTCGATCAGGTCGACGAAGTTGACGCCCTTGACCACCCGGCCATTGGCGACGTCGAGGCAGGGGATGACGCGCGCGCGGACGGTCATGCGGCCGCCGCCACCGACAACGCCGCCGCCAGATCGAGCCGCCCGTCATACAGTGCGCGGCCGGTGATGACGCCTTCCACGCCGTCCTGATGATGAAGCGCCAGCATATGGATGTCGCCGATACCCGCCACGCCGCCGCTGGCGATGACCGGGATACGCACCGCGCGTGCCAGATCGACGGTGGCGGGCACGTTGCAGCCCTTGAGCATCCCGTCGCGGCCCACGTCCGTAAAGAGCAGCGAGGCGACCCCCGCATCCTCAAACCGGCGGGCGAGGTCCTCGACCGACACGTCGGACACATCGGCCCAGCCGCGCGTCGCGACCATGCCGTCCTTGGCGTCCACCGCGACGACGATGCCGCCGGGATAGGCCTTGGCCATGTCGCGCACAAAATCCGGATTCTCCAGCGCCGCCGTGCCGATCACGACGCGCGAGACGCCCAGGTCGAACCAGCGCTCGACATTCTCCGGCTTGCGGATGCCGCCGCCCAGCTGGACATGGCCGGGAAAGGCTTTGACGATCGCCTGCACCGCCTCGCCATTGACCGACTCGCCCGCAAAGGCGCCGTCCAGATCGACGACGTGCAGATGCTGCGCGCCCGCTTCGGCGAACAGCATCGCCTGATGGGTAGGATCGTCACCATAGACGGTGGCGCGGTCCATATCGCCCTCGGCCAGACGGACGACCTGGCCGCCCTTCAGGTCGATGGCGGGGAAGACGATCAGGCTCACGGATGCCACTCCAGGAAACGGGTGAGGAAGGAGAGGCCATAACGCTGGCTCTTCTCAGGGTGGAATTGCGCGCCGACCACCGTGTCGCGGCCGATCGCGGCGGTGACGGGGCCGGCATGATCGGTGGTCGCCAGCACATGCTCGCCGGTAAAGGCATAGCTGTGGAGGAAATAGGCCTCGCCGGGCACGATCAGCGGATGCTCGCTCACAGGCTGGACATCGTTCCAGCCCATATGCGGCACCTTGGCCGACGGGTCGGCGGGGGCGAGTCGCGTCACCCGGCCGGGAATCCAGCCCAAGCCCCGATGCTCGCCCATCTCGTCGCCGGCGTCGGCGAGCAACTGCATACCGACGCAAATGCCCAGGAAAGGCCGCGCGCGGGTGAGGGCGGCGTCGCAGAGCGCCTCCTCCAGTCCGTCGACGGCGCGCAGGTTCGCCGCGCAGGCGCCGAACGCCCCGACGCCGGGCAGCACGATCCGGTCGGCTTTGGCGATCACGTCCGGGTCGGCGGTGATGACCACATCGCTCGCCCCCGCCGCGCGCAGGGCATTGTCGACCGAGTGGAGATTGCCCGACTCGATGTCGATCAGCGCCAGCGTCACAGCATGCCCTTGGTCGAGGGGATGGCATCGGCCTTGCGCGGGTCGATCTCCACCGCCATCCGCAGCGCGCGGGCCAGGCCCTTGAAGATGCTTTCGGCGATGTGATGGTTGTTGTGGCCGTGCAGCAGCTCGACATGGAGCGTGATGCCCGCCTCCTGCGCGAAGCTGTGGAACCAGTGCTCGATCATCTCGGTCTGAAGCGTGCCCAGCATCGGATTGGTGAACGGCACCTTCCACACCAGCCAGGGCCGCCCCGAAATGTCGAGCGCGGTGCGGGTCAGCACTTCGTCCATCGGCGACAGCGCCTCGCCATAGCGGTAGATGCCACGCTTGTCGCCCAGCGCCTTGGCGAAGGCCTGTCCGATCGCCAGCGCGCTGTCCTCGGTCGTGTGGTGCCCGTCGATATGCAGGTCCCCCTGAACCTTGACCGACAGGTCGATCAGCGAATGCCGCGACAGCTGGTCGAGCATATGGTCGAGAAACCCGATGCCGGTGGCGTTCTGATAGACGCCGGTGCCGTCGAGATTGACGGTGACGTCGATGACGGTTTCCGCGGTGGCGCGGTGGACGGTGGCGGTGCGCATGGCCCCTCCCTTAAACACCTATCCGTCCCATGCAATCTTGACCCGCGATCAAAGGCCGCTAGTCCAAGGGATATGACCGAAGGATTGCCCGACAGCCTCATCCCCTATGACGACATCGTGCAGGAGGCCCTGCGCGCCGTGGTGGGGCGTGTGCTCGGCCCGGTGGCGGAGACGGGGCACCTGCCCGGCACGCACCATTTCTATATCACCTTCAAGACGCAGGCGCCGGGTGTCGACATCCCGCAGCGGCTGGTCGAGCGATTCCCGGACGAGATGACCATCGTCCTGCAGAATCGCTTCTGGGACCTGACGGTGGACGAGAATCGCTTCTCGGTCGGCCTCAGCTTCAACCAGGTGCCGTCGAAGCTGGTGATTCCCTATTCGGCGATCACCCGTTTCCAGGACCCCGAGGTGCAGTTCGAGCTTGGCTTCCACGTCGCCGACGATCCGCAGAGCGATCCCGATCCGCACGGCTCGGCCGAGAATGACGAGCCGGTCGCCAAGCCGGTCGAAGACGGCAGCAACGTCGTCGCGGTGGATTTCAAGCGGAAGAAGTAAGAGGTTCCCATAATTCCTCCCCTGTAAGGGGAGGGGGGCCATCCGCAGGATGGTGGAGGGGCGTCACCCCTCTCGATAGCGGGACACCCCTCCGTCAGGGCTTCGCCCTGCCACCTCCCCTTACAGGGGAGGAATGGGAGAGGATCACTCCTCCCCGCGCAGAGCCTTCAGGAAAAAGGCATATTGGCGCCGCATGGCATAAGCCACCGGCCCTGTGCTGCGCCCCGCCGTATGCTCCCCGCCGGGAATGACCAGCAGGTCGAAATCCTTGTCCGCCTTGATGAGTGCATCGACCACCTGGGTCGTGCTGGCAGGGTCGACGTTGGAATCCTGTTCGCCGACGACCAGCATCAGCTTGCCCTGTAGCTGCTTGGCGTGGACCACGCCCGAGGCGTCCAGATAGCTCTGGTCGACCGGATAGCCGAGCCACTGTTCGTTCCAGTCGATCTTGTCCATCCGGTTGTCGAAACACCCGGCATAGGCGACCCCGGCCTTGTAGAATTCGGGGTGGAAGAGCAGCGCATTGAGCGTGCTCTGCCCGCCCGCCGAGCCGCCATAGATGCCGACACGGGAAATATCGACGCCGGGGTCCTTGGCCGCCAGCGCCTTCATCCAGGCGATTCGGTCGGGAAAGCCGCTATCGGCCAGATTCTTCCAGGCGACATCGTGGAAGGCCTTGGACCGATTGGCGGTGCCCATGCCGTCGATCATCACGACGACGAAACCGAGGTCGGCGAGCTGCTGCATCCCCATGACCTTGTCGCCACCGGAGAAGCCGCCGAACGGCCAGAACGCCTTGGGCACGAAACTGTCGTGCGGGCCCGCATAGATGTTCTCGATCACCGGATAGCGCTTGGCGGGATCGAAATTGCGCGGGCGGACGACCAGGCCGTAAATATCGGTCTTGCCGTCACGCCCCTTGGCGGTGAAGCGTTCGGGCGGGCGGAATCCGGCGGCGGTCAGTGCGGTGATGTCGCCCTTTTCCAAAGTCTGGATCAGGCGACCGTCGCGCGCGTCGTGTAGTTCCATCGTTTCAGGCAGGTCGGTGCGCGAATAGACGTCGACATAGGTCGCCATGTCGGGGGCAAAGCGGACCTCGTGGGTCGCATTCTCGGTTGTCAGGCGCGTCAGGTTGCGGCCGTCGAAATCGACCCGGAACCAGTGTTTGTAATAGGGGTCCTCGCCGGGCACGAAGCCGCTGGCCGAGAACCAGATTTGGCGCTTCTCGTCATCGACGTGCACGATGTCGCGGACCAGCCAGTTGCCCTTGGTGATCTGGCGCACCACCCGACCGGTCGCGCCGTCGACCAGATAGAGATGCCGCCAGCCGTCGCGCTCCGAGGCCCAGAGGATTTCACGGCCCAGCCCCTTCACGTCATGCGACCAGATGCGGTCGCGGAAAACGAAGGTCTTGGCGGTCTCGGTCACGGCGGCGTGCGCCCGGCCGGTATCGGCATCGACTGCGATGATCTTCGTCTCGCCGAAACCGCGCTTCAGGTCGTTGAACGCGAAGCTCTGGCTGTCGGCCCGCCATTCGGGGGCGGAGAGGGTATAGGCGCCCGCGAACAGGCTCGGGTCGATGTCGGTGCGCGTCCCATCCGAAACGCGGAACAGCACGGGTGCTTCCTGGTCCACCGCATCACCGGGCTTGGGATAGAGTTGCTGGACGACTTGCGGCTGGACCTTGCCCGGCGGCGCGGCGAGGACACGCGTGACCATGCGGGCATAGCCGGGGCGGACGCGCTGAAGCGCGATGTGCTGGCCGTCGGGGCTCCAGGCGATGGTTTCGGGGTCGTAGAAATTGCCGGGGCTGCCGTCCTGGGACCGCCAGACCTCCTTGCCGCCATTCGCTGCCCGCACGACCAGATTGTCGTCGAGGACCAGCGCCTCCAGCCTACCGTCTGGTGACAGGCGGGGGTGGTTGTCGGCGGCTACGCGCAGGTCACGCACCACGCCGAAGCCGCGCGGACGGCTGGCGTTTTCGGGCGGGATGACTGCGCAGACCGGCTGGACGAGGGTGCAGCGATAGACGGTGTCGTCATAGCCGATCGAGAAGCGGATCGCCGAATGGTCGGGCGTGTAGCTGAAATGCTCGAAGGGCAGGCGCAAGGGGGCCACGGACTCGCCCATGACCCTGGCGAGCGCGGGCGCCAAGGCAGCGGCGTCGAAGGCGGGGGCTTTTGCGCGGGTGGCGGCGTCCATATCGACGAATGCGAAACCCCCCGCCACGGTCTTGCGATAATGGAAATGCCGCCCATCCGCGTCCCACTCGGCGGGCGAGGCGATGTCGCGGGTCAGCCATTGCCATTG
The DNA here is from genome assembly GCF_014199595.1 of Sphingomonas yabuuchiae. Taxonomy (GTDB): domain Bacteria; phylum Pseudomonadota; class Alphaproteobacteria; order Sphingomonadales; family Sphingomonadaceae; genus Sphingomonas; species Sphingomonas yabuuchiae. The sequence goes on from NZ_JACHNX010000001.1 coordinate 404,609, forward strand.
GTCGCGAAGCGCCAGCGACGTGGCGATCCGGTCGGGTACGGTCTGCGCGGCGACCGGCGTCGTGGTCAGTAACAGGGCAAGGGTGAAAAGACGCTTCAACGGGCGGCTCCGATGGTGAAGCTGTAGGTCAGCGGCTGGAGCGCGATACGGTAAGGCATGTGCGCGCGGCCATCGAGGTTCCAGCCGGTATCGCCGCCGACCCCGACCTGGGCGGCGTCGATCAGCAGCGTACCGTCGCCATGCGGGCGGATGTCCGAGCTATGCGCCTGTGCGGGCGGCTTCATGGCAAGATCGGCATAAGGGAAGGGCAGGGCGTTGACCGACAAGGGCTGCGCGCCCGTGACGCGAAGACCCGTGCCGGTGCCGGTCAGCTGAATCCAGCGTACATCGGTCTTGTTGCCGCTCTCCTGCGGCCGGGCATAGTCATGGAATTGGTCCGCCAGCTTGCCGTCCCAGCGCGCGATCATCGCGCCGGTCTTGCGGTCGGCATAGCTTTCCCACGGACCGCGCCCGAACCAGCTGACCTGCGTGAATTGCTGCCCCGGCGTCGCGAAGGCGAGGCCGATGCGCAACGGATCGGGCAGCGTCATGCGCAGCGGCACGAAGCGAACCGTCGCGGTCGCCGCGCCGTCGGGTGCCATGGTCCAGCGGGTCTGCATCTTGACCGATCCGACGCCCATGTCGTGATCGACGATAATGGCATTGCCCTCCTGCCGGATGGCGTCGAGGCGACGATGGTCGGAGAAATATTGCCACATCGCATGGCTCTTGGGCACGCCCGCGCCCACGTCATTGTCGGTCGGCGAACGATAGAAATTGGGCGTGCCGCCGGTCAGCAGCGTCTTGCCGTCACGGGCGTAACGGCGGACGAGGCCGGTCGTCCGGTCGATCTCCAGCACGGCATTGCCGGCCTTCAGCGTCATCGCATCGGCGCTTTCTTCGGGGACGACAGACCCGGCGGGGGCTGCGGTGGAGACGGGGGCGAAGGCGGGGGCGGAGAGCGCGAACTGTTCCCAGCCGATGACCTGGCCTGCGGGCAGCGGCGGGATCGCACCCGCTTTGGTCCGTGCGCGCAGGATCAGCGAGCGTTCGGCGGCGGCGTCCTTTGCAGGCGGCAGGGTGAAGGACAGCGGCGCGGTCTGGCCGGCGGCGACCGAAGGCGTCGCGATGCTGCCGCGCGCCGTCTCGACGCCATTCTCCAGCACCGTCCAGTCCAGCGTGAAGCGCGACAGATCAATATGGTCGTGGCGGTTGACCACCTGCCAGCCGCCGCCCTCATGAGTGAAGTGGATCGGCGACTGGACATGCGCCATCTCATAATATTCGGGGTCGGGCGTCCGGTCGGACTGGATCACGCCGTCGCCCACGGGGCTGTCGTCGCCGTGCAGCCCCGCATCCTTGGGATCGGGATCATAGTCCAGGCCCTGCCCCCAATAGGGGCGGCCATCCTTGTCCTTCAGGATCATCGTCTGATCGACCCAGTCCCAGACGAAGCCGCCTTGCAGTTTGGGATATTTGCGGAAGGTATCCCAATAGCCTTGGAAGTCGCCCAGGCTGTTGCCCATCGCATGGGCATATTCGCACAGGATCAGCGGTTGGGTGAATTCGGGGCGGGTGGCATAGTCGGCCAGCTTTTCGACATCGTCATACATAGGGGCGAAGATGTCGACATAGGCGTTGGTCGGGTGCCGCCAGCCACTCATGCTGTAGCCGAGGAAGTTGATCAGCCGCGTCTTGTCATGCTCGCGGACCCACTTCGCCGCCGCCTCGAAATTCGGTCCGACGCCGCTCTCATTGCCCAGCGACCAGAAGATGACCGAGGGGTGATTGCGGTCCCGTTCGACCATGCGCTGCACCCGGTCAAGATGCGCGGCGGCCCATTCGGGCTTGTGGCCCAGGTTCAGGGTCGGACCGCCCTTTTCCTGGGTGAGGCTCAGATAGCCGTGGCTCTCGATATTGGCCTCGTCCATCACGTACAGGCCATATTCGTCGGCCAGATCATACCAGCGCGGGTCGTTGGGATAGTGCGAGGTGCGGACCGCGTTGATATTGGCCGCCTTCATCAACTCGATGTCCTTGCGCATCGTTTCCTCGGACACGATCCGGAAGGTACGGGGATCATGCTCGTGGCGATTGACGCCGCGGATCATGATTCGCTTGCCGTTCACCCGGACTTCGCCGCCCGCCACCTCGACGGTGCGGAAGCCGATGCGGCGGCTGGTCGCCTCGATCAGCTTGCCCTTGGCGTCGAGCAGTTCGACGAGCAGCGTGTAGAGATTGGGGTCCTCGGCGCTCCAGGGCTTCACGCCTGGCACCTCGGCGGTGATCGTCGCGCTGGTGCCGGTCGGCGTCGCGGTCCGGGTCAGGACCGTCCGCTTGCCGTCGAGCAGCGTCGCGCGCACGGCGACAGCCTGCGCCGCACCCGCCAGATCGACCTGGGCCGACAGCGTGCCGTCGCGATAGTCATGGGTCAGCCCGGCGTCTATGCCGAAGTCGCGGATATGCGTCTGCGGCGCGGCATAGAGGGTGATCGACCGCTCGATCCCGTTGACGCGCCAGAAATCCTGATCCTCCAGATAGCTGCCGTCCGCATGGCGATAGAGTTCGATCGCGATGACATTCTTGCCCGGCTTGGCGGCACGGCTGATGTCGAATTCGGTGGGGAGCTTGGAGTCCTCGGAATAGCCGATCTTCTGGCCGTTGACCCAGAGATAATAGGCCGCGCCCGCCGCACCGATGTTCAGCAGCAACCGGCGTCCGGCAAAATGCGCGGGCACCGTGAAGTCGCGGCGATAGGAGGCGACCTCGTTCAGCCGGTGCTCGATCAACGGTTCGTTGCGGGGAAAGGGATAGCCGCTGCCGACGAAGACCGGGCGGCTCAAGCCCTGTGCCTGGAGGATTCCGGGCACCGCCACTTCGCGCCAACTCGACACGTCGCGGGCCGGGTCTTCGAAGCCGAGCGGCCGCGCCTCGGGATTGGGGGACATATGCACCCGCCACCGGCCATCGAGCGAGAGGTGATAGCGTGACTTGGCCACATTACCGGCCAGCGCGGCGGCACGCGACTCGAATCCGGCAAAGCTGGTGTGCATCGGCTCCGCGCCGATATGGTTGACGGCGGGGTTCTCCCAATCGGGCCGGGCGGGGGCGGTTTGGTCGGGGGCGGCCTGGGCGGCCGAAGCTCCTGCCATCAGGACGGACATGCTCGTGCTCAGCCAAAGCCTGGTGCCTGTCTTCATCCTGTCCTCCTGTCCCGTATCACGGGCAACGCTATATTATACGGAATACGAATGCAAAGCCCTGCAATGATGCCTTGCCAATAATGATACAATGTATCAATAGGCGCTTATGGTCGATGATGCACCCCTGTCTCGCAGCCATCATGGCCGGTTCCGGCATATGGATGCCTTGGCTATCTCGGCCTCGACCTTGTGCCTGATCCATTGTCTGGTTCTGCCGGTGCTGATCGCCTTTCTGCCCGCCATCGCCGAATGGGCCGATCTGGGCGAGGTGTTCCATATCGTCATGCTGGCGCTGGCCGTACCGCTCAGTGGCCTGACGCTGTTTGGCGGATGGCGGCGGCATCGGGTCGTTTTTCCGATGATTGTGGGCATGTTCGGCCTGATCCTGCTGATGCTCGGGCTGGCGTTCGAGGGGCAGGGGATGGGAACCGCGCTGACCGTGGCGGGCGGGCTGGTGCTGGCCGTCGCGCATGTCGCCAATCTGCGCGCCACCAATCTTTACCGACTGATGACCCTGTAACAAGGACGTGGTGCCCATGTCGAAAGCCGTCGCCCGCGCCATCGCCGCCGCGCTGATCGCGGTAGCCTGTACCGCCGTCATGGCCCAGCCGCGGGAAGGCGACGAGCCGTCCCGCTATCTGCCCGCCACCGGCTTCGACCTGCTGACCATATTGCCGCCCGCACCCAAGCCGGACGATGCGCGGGGACAGGCCGACCGGGCGATCTTTCGTCAAACCCGCCGGTTCGTCGGCTCGCCCCGCTGGGCGATGGCGACCAACGACGTGAAGCTGGGCGAGACCGATATGGCGCGTGATTTCTCCTGCGCGCTGGGGATCGCACTGACGCCGCAGAACGCGCCCGCGACGATACGGCTGATCGGCGGCGCAGGCTCCGACACCGCGCGCGGATCGGGCATCGCCAAGCGCTATTACAAGCGCCAGCGCCCCTATCTGATCGATCGCGGCCCGACCTGCCAACCGGCGAGCGAGTTGCAGGGCAGCTATGACTATCCTTCGGGCCACACCACGGCGGGGTGGACCTGGGCGATGCTGCTGGCCGAGATCGCCCCCGACCGCGCCGCGCCGATCCTGGCGCGGGGGCGGGCCTTTGGGGAAAGCCGGATCGTCTGCGGCGTGCACAATGCCAGCGCGGTCGAGGCGGGGCGTCTGTCGGCCACCGTGACGCTGACCGCGCTGTCGCAGAGCCCGGCCTTCCAGCGCGACCTGGCCGCCGCGCGCGCCGAAGTCGACGCGCTGCGCCGCGACCCCGCCACCCCCCGCCCCGACGCCGCCGCCTGCCAGCGCGAGGCGGCCTTGGTAGCCCAACCGATTTTCTGATCCCCGCCCCTTGACCACCCGGCGCGGTTTCGCGCAGGCGCGCAGCGATTAAGCAAAGCGTCTGGCGGGAGAATGGAATGACCGAGGCACAGGATCGGATCGTCGCAGGGGTTGAACTGGGCGGTACGAAATCGATTGTGTTGATCGGGCGCGGGCGCGACATCCTGGTGTCCGAGCGCCTGCCGACCACGACCCCCGCCGTCACCCTGGCCGCTTTGCGCCAGCGCTTGGCCGAATGGCACGAGCAGTATAAGCCGGAGGCGCTGGGCATCGGCAGCTTCGGCCCGATCGCGCTCGACAAGACCGACGCGGATTATGGCCATATGCTCGCCACGCCCAAGCCGGGCTGGGCGGGGGCGGACGTGGCGGGTGCGCTGTCCGAGGGCTTTGGCGAACGCGTCGCGATCCATACCGACGTGACCGGCGCGGCGCTGGCCGAGGGGCAGTGGGGCGCGGCGCGCGGGCTGGCCGACCATGTCTATGTCACGGTCGGCACCGGCGTCGGCATGGGCATCATCGTCAACGGCCAGCCGGTGTCGGGCCGGATGCACCCGGAGGCGGGGCATGTCCGGGTCCGCCGTATGGCGGGCGACGATTTCGCGGGCGCCTGCCCGTTCCATGGCGACTGCCTGGAAGGATTGGTCGCAGGCCCCGGCATCGCGGCGCGCGTCGGTCGCCCGGCGCAGGAGCTGGCGTCGGACGATCCCGCCTGGACCTTCGTCGCGGATGCGCTGGCGGAGAGCTTTGCCGGACTGTTCCTGACGCTGGCCTGCGGGCGGATCGTGATCGGCGGCGGCGTTGGCGTGGGCCAGCCGCAGCTGCTCGACATGGTGCGTGCCGCGACGGTCGAAAAGCTGTCGGGCTATCTGCCCTTCGTCAACGCGGCGGAAGTCGCCAACCGCATCGTCCATGCCCAACTGGGCGACCAGGCCGGGCCGCTCGGCACGCTGGCGCTGGCACGGACGGTGCTGGACTGACGCCATCATTCCTCCCCTGCAAGGGGAGGGGACCAGCGAAGCTGGTGGAGGGGTGTCCCGCTATCGAGAGGGGGACACCCCTCCGTCGCGCTGCGCGCGCCACCTCCCCTTGCAGGGGAGGAATCTTAGAAAATGCTGTCCTACAACGAACCGATATGGTTCCTCCTTCCCCGTAACGGGGGGAGAGCATCATGGGGCAGGGGGACGAAGCACGCGTCGATGCGATGATCGCGCAGGTCATCGCGCGTGAGGGGGATTATAGCGACCATCCCGCCGATCGCGGCGGCGCGACGCGGTTCGGCATTACCGAGGCGGTGGCGCGCGCCGATGGCTATGCGGGGCCGATGCGCCGCCTGCCGCTGGGCCGGGCCGAGGCCATTTACCGCCGCCTCTATTGGACCGCGCCCGGCTTCGACCGGGTGGCGGCGCGCGCTCCCCGGCTGGCGGAGGAGCTGTTCGACACCGGCGTCAATATGGGGCCGAACGTCGCGGCCGCGTTCCTGCAACGGGCGCTGAATGCGCTTAATCGCGGGGCGCGCGACTATCCCGATCTGGCGTCGGACGGACGGATCGGAGCGGTGACGCTGGCGGCACTTGACGCCTTTCTCCGCCACCGGGGCGCTGCGGGCGAAGTCGTGCTGCTCAAGGCCGTCGAGGCATTGCAGGGCGAACGCTATCTGACGCTCGCCGAGCGACGTCCCGCCAATGAGGCGTTCCTCTACGGCTGGCTTGCGGACCGGCTGTCATGAGCGGCGAGCCGGACACCGACCTATGGACCCGCCGGGCGCGACCGACCTTTCTTTATGTCATGTACGCGCTGCTGCTCTGGAGCATCCCGATGGGGCTGCTGGCGGGCGTGCGGCCGGGCATGGCGGCGGCGATGGTGCACGGCATGGCGCAGTATCTCGCCGCTATCCCTGAGCCGCTCTATGCGCTCTTCGGCACCGGCTATCTGGGCTATACCGTCGCGCGCGAATGGGGAAAGTCGCGTCAGTAGAAGCGCTTGAGCGTCAGCGTCCGGTCCTGTCCGTCACAGGTGCGTAAACGCACCACCGTGCCCGGCTTGCCCACCGTCCAGCGGGCGACGGGGCTGTCGACATAGTCGCGCGGAATGGGCTGTCCGTCGATGGCGCAGATCGTGTCACCCTCGCGCCAGCCGCTTGCCGCCGCCGGGCCGCCGCGCATGACGTGCAGCACGCGCAGGCGGTCGCCCGCCACGCCCATCAACAGCCCGGCGGTCGATCGCTGGGCGGGCATGTCGGCCTGCGGGCCGGGCTTCAGGATCATCCGGCCCGCGCCGGGGTCGAGCAGCACGCGATAGCGTTGCAGGAAGCCCGATCCGATCCGCCCGGCCGCGCCGACCGATTCGCTGAATCCCTGGGCCGGTTCGACCCGCACCTCCACCTCATGCGCGGTCAGGCTGCCCAGCCGCACGCTCGGCACGATGGCCAGGTCGTTGACCGTCGGCCCGGCCAGCCCGAAGCCGATCGCGGTGGTGGTCGGCAAGCCGGTAAGCCTCGCCGCCCGCCAGCCCGCCTGGGTAACGGTCAGCGCGGAGCCGTCGCCGGTATCGACGATGACCGGGGACAGCTTTGCCGCGCCAAGCCCGACCATGCTCTCATAGACGCGCCGCTCGGTCGACACGGTCAGCGGGGCGGTCGCGCCCGTAAAGGGCATGCGACCCGACGGGATCAGGCGAAACCGCTTGGCGGCATAATCGATGTCGAGCGCGTGCGGCGCCAGCAGGTCGCGCCCGACCAGCAGGTCGACCGGCGTCGCATCCCCGGTCGCGAGCGCAGGCAGCGGCGCGACCACCACCCCGCCGCCCTTGCGGGTCAGCCCGCCCAGCGACAAGCTGCGCGTCGGCATCCACCCGATCGCCACCGCCCCGCCGATCGCGCTGGCTTGTCCACCGGGCCGCACCCTGGCCTTGGCGGCGATGGGTGAGGCCTGGGACAGCAAGGTGAAGCTGACCCCGGTATCGAGGATCGCGCCGACCTTCTGCCCGTCGATGGTCATGGCGAAACGGATCTGGTTGCCCGGCGTCAGCTGAAACGGAATCCACCGCTCCTCGGCATCCGGCGCAAGCGTCGAAACCCCCGGATCGCGCGCGGCAGCGGCGACGACATCCTCCTGCGCAGGAACCGCCTTGGGCTCGCGGGGCGCCATCATCGCGGCGGTCAGCAATAGGGGGACGGGAAGCAGATAGAGCAGGAAACGCATCACGCCCCAACGCCTAGCGAAGCGGGAAGCTGCGCGCGAGGTGGCGTGCGCAGTATCGGAAAACGCGCGAGGTGGGCGACGTCATGTCGATCCCCTACAGACACGCCTCCAGCAGCGCCTTGTCGAAGCCGAACTGCTTGGCCTTGTCCAGCGTATAGGGGCGCAGGCCCGACGAGCGATACTCGCCGATGATCTTTCCGTCGGTGCCCTCGTCCAGATATTCAAAGGCGAACAGCTCCTGCGTCACGATCACCGGGCCTTCCATGCCGATCACCTCGGTGATGTTGGTCACGCGGCGGCTGCCGTCACGCAGGCGCTTGACTTGGACGACCATGTCGACCGAGTCGGCGATCTGGCGGCTGATCGCCTCCTTGGGCACCTTGATGTCGGACATCATCACCATATTCTCCATGCGGGCCAGCGCCTCGCGCGGGGAATTGGAGTGGAGCGTGCACATCGATCCGTCATGGCCGGTGTTCATCGCGGCGAGCAGGTCGAAACATTCCGACCCGCGGATCTCGCCCAGGATGATCCGGTCGGGCCGCATGCGCAGGGCGTTCTTGACGAGGTCGCGGATGCTGATCTCGCCCTGACCCTCAAGATTGGCGGGACGGGTTTCCAGCGGCAGCCAGTGCGGCTGTTGCAGGCGAAGCTCGGCCGCGTCCTCGATCGTCAGCACGCGCTCGCCCGGGTCGATCATCTTGGACAGGGCGTTCAGCATCGTCGTCTTGCCCGAGCCGGTGCCGCCCGAAATGACGATGTTGAACCGCGACGCCCCGGCGATCTTCAGCAGCGTCGCCATGTCCTCGCTCATCGATCCGCCGTTCGCCATCATGTCGAGCGTGATCGGCTTGGCCGAGAATTTGCGGATCGAGATGGCGGTGCCGCGAAGCGACAGCGGCGGCACGATCACGTTGACGCGGCTGCCGTCCTTCAGGCGGGCGTCGGCCAGCGGCGTGGTCTGGTCGACACGGCGGCCGACCGAATTCACGATACGCTGCGCGACCTGGAACAGATGCTCCTCGTCGCGGAAACGGATACTGGCCAACTCCAGCCGACCCTTCCGCTCGACATAGGTCTGCTCGGGCCCGTTCACCATGATGTCGGTGATGTCGGCGTCGGCCAGCAACTCCTCGAGCGGCCCGAGGCCCAGAAGCTCGTCGACCAGCACCTTTTCCAGCGCGAACTGTTCGCGCCGGTTGAGCGTCAGTTTCAGCTCGGCCAGCACCTCGCCGATGATCGGGCGGAATTCCTCGGCCAGCTCGTCCTTGCCCAGCGTCGCGGCGGCCTCCGGATCGACGCGTTCGAGCAGGCGGGGGAGGACCTGTTCCTTGATGCGGTGGATCGACGCTTCGAACCCTTCGCCGCGTGCCGGGGTCGGATCGATGGAAGCGGCCTGGCGTTCGGCGAGGCGCTGCATCGCGTCGGCGGCCGTGCCGGGCGCGGCGATCGCGCCTTCCAGTGCGGACAGTGGCGGGAATTGCGAGCCGCCGCCGGGGGCGGGCGAATCGGGATCGGGGCGCGTGGTGGAACCGGAATTTGGGCCGGGGCCGTGCATCGGGCGCGCGACGCCGAAGGCCGGGCGCCCACCGCCTGCGCTTCCCAAACCCTGACGGCGACCGAACGCACTCATCCCGACATTCCCCATGGCATCCGGCGATTCCCTAAATGCCAAGATTTACCATATGCCTAACCGATCCCGGTTGCAGGCGGTGGAAAGGGCGGGATATGGCCCTGTCCCGATGCTCAGCCGGTTCGTCCTTGCCGTCCTCCTGACCCTGGTCGGACTGTCGCCCGCCATGGCCGGGGCAGACGATATAGCCGCGACCGCGCGCGGCGTGGTGCGGGTCGTCACCATCGCGATGGTCGACGATCAGGTGGCCGGGTTCGGCCATGGCTCGGGCTTCGCGGTGGCGCCCAACCGCATCGTCACCAATGCCCATGTCGTCGAACTGGCCGAGCGCTATCCCGACAATGTCGTAATCGGCGTCGTGCCGTCGGAGGGCAGCAAATCCTATCAGGGCCGGGTCATCGCCTATGACTCGCGCCGCGACTTGGCGCTGATCGAGGTCAGCGAGGCGAAGCTGCCGCCCGTCGCCCTGTTCACCGGCCCCGTGACCGAGGGGGATCAGGTCATCGCGCTGGGTTATCCCGGCAATGTCGACCTGGCGACGGCGCAGTCGGCGGCGGACTATATTCGCCCGCTGTCGCCCGTCCGGTCGCAGGGCGTCGCTTCGGGCCGTCGGGCGCTGACGGGCATCGAGGTGCTGCTGCACACCGCCAGCATCGCGCGGGGCAATTCGGGCGGGCCGCTGCTCGATCCGTGCGGGCGGGTGATCGGGGTCAACTCGGCGCTGACCCGCGCCGATGACGGTGATTCGACCTTCGGCTTCGCGATCGCCGATACCGAACTGATGGCGTTCCTGCGCGAGGCGAAACAGCCCTATGCCTCGGTCGGCGTGCCCTGCACCTCGATCGAGGAGCGGCTGCGCGAGGACAGCGCGGCGGATGCCCGCGCCGTGGTCGAGGCGGCCGCCGCCAAGCGCGAGGCGGCCAATGCGGCGGCGCTGCGCCGCGAGGAGGCGCTGAACGCCGCGCGCGGTGAGGCGGAGCGGCTGCGCGAGAATGTGATGGCGGTGGCGGCTTTGCTGCTGGTCGGCGGCGCGCTGGCGGTCGGTGGTGCGGGGCTGCTGGAGTCGCGCGGGTCGCGGCGGGCGGCGATCTGGACCGTGTCGGCGGGCGGCATCGCGATCGTCGCGGCGGTGGTCGTGTTCCTGCTGCGCCCCTCCGCCGAGATTCATCTGCCGCGCGAGACCTTGGTGACGGCCGCGAGCGCGAATGCGCCCGGCACGGCGATCGGCCCGATGATCTGCACGCTGATCCCCGATCGCAGCCGGATCACCGTCTCCTCGACCGCCGAGACGCGGCTGGACTGGGGTGCCAAGGGCTGTGCCGATGGCCAGGTCCAGTATCTGGAAGGCGAGGGCGGCTGGCAGCGGATCATCGTGCCCGAGGACGAGCCGACCGTGACCGTCGCCCGCTTTGATCCGGTCACGCGCACCTATACCCAGACTCGCTACATGCTGCCCGCCGCCACGATGGATGCGATCCGCAAGCTGCATCAGCCCAGCACGCCCAACGCCTGCGTGAAGACCGACAAGGCGCTCCAGAACCTGGAGGGCGAACAGGCCCAGATCCGCCAGCAATTGCCGCCGCTGCCCAATGAAAAGCTGGTCTATAGCTGCCGCTCGGCCCGCTGATCTCGGGACGGGGTAGCGTCCGTCCCGGCCTTTTACCCTTTCCCCTCGTGGAGGGGAGAGGGAAAGGGGGAGGTATATGACTGCCGATAGGGCCGAAGAGGCTTGCGCCGCCGCCATCGTTTCGACGACATAACGACCCTGATCGATGCGGCTTGGGAGGGCCGGAGATGACCAAGGGGGCAATGGGTGCGCGCCGCTGGATGGCGGCCGCGATGATGACATGTCTGGGCCTGTTGGCGGCGACGCCCGCCCAGGCGGAATGGCGCGAGGCGCGGGCGAAGCATTTCATCCTCTACGGAAACATGTCCGAAGAGGCGATCCGCGCCATGGCGACGCGGCTCGAGCAGTTCGACGGTTCGCTGCGCTATCTCTACGGCAAGCCCGAGATCGACGGGCAGGAGAGCAATCCCGTCACCGTCTATGTCCTGCCCACGGTGTCGGCGGTGCGGCGGCTCTATGGCAAGGGCGGCGACCATATCGCCGGTTTCTATCAGGGCCGGGTTTCGGGCTCGGTCGCCTTCACGCCGATGCGGAGTGACGAAGAGGGCCCCAATGCGCTCCAGCCGCAACAGGTGCTGTTCCACGAATATGCCCATCACTTCCTGCTCGGCAATTCGCAGGTCGCCTATCCGGCCTGGTATTCCGAGGGCGCGGCCGAGTTCGTCGGGACCGCGCGATTCGAGCGCGAAGGCATCATGCTCGGCGTCGCGGCCCAGCATCGCGCCTATGGCCTGCTCGACGCCGCCAAGCTGCCGATCGAGACACTGTTCGATTCGTCGCGCCGCAAGCTGAGCGATATGGAAACCGAACAGGTCTATGGCCGGGGCTGGCTGCTGACCCATTATCTGATGTTCGATGCGACGCGGGTGGCGAATTTCAACCGCTATCTGAGCCTGCTCAATCAGGGGAAGCCCAGTATCGATGCGGGCAACGAGGCGTTCGGATCGCTCAAACAGCTGGATCGCGAGCTAGGTCGCTATTTGGGCCAGAGCAAGATTCCCGGCATGCTCGTCCGGTTCGAGCGGCTGCCCAAGACCGATGTGTCCGTTCGCGTGCTGAGCGCGGGCGAACAGGCGATGATCCCGTCCCGGATGCAGTCGGATCGCGGCGTCAATCGCAACACGGCGGGCGAGGTCTATGCGCGAGCTTCGACCGTGGCGGCGGCGTTTCCGCAGGACGCGGTCGCGCAGGGCTGGTTCGCCGAAATGGCCTATGACGCGGGCCAGGATCAGGCGGCCGAGGCGGCGGCGGATCGGGCGCTGGCGGTGAAGCCCGACCTGCAACAGGCGCTGCTCTACAAGGGGTTGCTCCATCTGCGCCGCGCCGCCAGCGACAAGAGCAAGGACCCGGCGCGGTGGAACGAGGCGCGCAGCTGGATCATCCGCGCCAACCGCGCCGATCCCAACGCGGCCGAGCCGCTGGCAGTCTTCTACAGCAGCTTCCGTATGGCGGGCGAGCGTCCGCGCGAATCGGCGGTGAACGGGTTGGAACGGGCCTTCGAGCTGGTGCCGCAGGATCAGGGGCTGCGCTTCATGCTGGCCAGCCAGCAGATTGCGGCCGGACAGATCGACCAGGCGAAGCGCACGCTGCGTCCGCTAGCCTATGATCCCCACGCGCGACCCGACAACCCGGCGGCGACACTGCTCGCGCTGCTCGACAGCGGCAATCAGGATGCAGTGAAGGCCGCGCTGGCCAAGGCATCGGGAGAGGGCGGCAAGGAGTAGCGCGGTTTGCGTATCCGCCCCTCCGTTGCGCAGGCCGATCATGTTCCTGGGGCGGCCTGCGCTGTGCCGATTTTGCTTCTCGCATATCGATCAACGGCTGCCGCGACGCGGGCGCCGACCTGGATGGTCTTGGCAAGCGTGCCGGTAGCTTTGCCGAACGCGGATCGATGAACCGGAAAGAATGGGCGTAGCGTAGAAAGCCACGGACATAAGCCCGGCCAAATGAAAACAGTCCGCCACAAGCGAACCGTCAAAACACCATCAATGTAGGAAAAATGGTGCCCAAGGGCGGGATCGAACCACCGACACTGCGATTTTCAGTCGCATGCTCTACCAACTGAGCTACTTGGGCCCACACCGCGATTGCGATTGGAGGCGTGCCTTTACGGGTGGCTTTCTCCTATGTCCAGCCCTTCTTCATCATTTTCTTTGACCGGGATGCGATAACCTTCGCCCAGCCATTGCAGAAGGTCGCGATCCTTGCACCCGCGCGAGCAAAAAGGGGCGTGGTCCGGGGCGGTCGGCTTGTCGCAAATCGGGCAGGTGGTCATGAGCGTTCCAGTTGCAGGGGACGGCCGGTGCGGCGCTCCAGCGCCTCGCGCCAGGCGGGATTGGCCATCAGGCGGTCATGGACAGCGCCGGATACGGGATAGGTCGGCGGGGGGCCGGGCGGCTCGCGCTCCCATTGCCGCAGCAGCGCGCGGGCACGGGCGCCGATGGGGTCGATGGCCAGACGCTCGGGGATCGAGGCGCGGGGGCGCGGGCGGACGATCTGGAGGAAGCCGAAGCCGTTGACCGCCGTCCGCTCGAAGGGGAGGGGGAGGGCGGCGTCCAGCGCCTCCGCCACCGCCTGGCGCGGGCCCTTGCCCTCCAGCGTGGGGAAGTCGATGCCGATCGACCCGCCGATACCGTGGCGCAGGATGCTTTCCGCCACCGCGCGGGCAGCGGCGATCGACAGCGGTTCGTGCGGGGGGGATCCGTCGACGTCGAACAGCGTCATCGCCGGGGTCGGGGTCATGCGCAGCACGCCCGCACCGAAACCGATCTCGCCGGTCGCCGCCTCGTCGAGCAGTTCGGACCAGCCCGCCGCTTCGAGGTCGTCGGGTTGATGCGGGAGGATCTCACGCACGGGAAAGCCCGTCGCGGCGATTCGTGCGCGCAGATCGAGGCCGGGGGCGGCGCGCGCGTCTTCGGGGGCGAGCTGCGCCTTGGGCAGCTTGGCGCGGCCGCGCTCGGGAATCGCCTCGCGCGTGACGATGACGGTCAGCGCGGCCCCCTGCGTCATGCCCTTCGGCACCGGGGACAGCAGCACGTCGCCGCCCTGATTCAACGTCACCCGCCCCTGTCGACCGGGGAGCAGCTCGACCAACCGCCCCTCGGCCACCGTGCCGACGGTCAGCGTGCCGGTCAGCTCGGTCGCGGCCTGCACGATGCGGCCATCCTCGACCAGCGCGGCACGGGCCTCGCCGATCCCGGCCTCATAGAGCCATTCAGACAAGCGGCAGCCCAGCGGCCTTCAGCAGGGCGCGGGTTTCGAACAGCGGCAGGCCGATGACGCCGGAATGCGACCCTTGCAGGAAGCGCACAAACGCCTCGGCGCGGCCCTGGATGGCATAGCCCCCGGCCTTGCCCAGCCCTTCGCCGCACGCGATGTATGCGTCGATCTCGTCGTCGGAGAGCGGCTTGAACGCCACGATGGTGTCGGCCAGCCGGGTGCGCGCCTTGCCGGTGGCGTCGATGACGCACACCGCGGACAGCGCATGATGCCGCCGCCCCGACATCAGGCGCAGCAGCTTGCGCTGGACGTCCTCGGTCTCGGCGGGGGGCAGGATGCGACGGCCCAGCGCGATGGTGGTATCGCCCGCGACGACGATCTCGCCGTCCGCACGGTCAACCGCATGCGCCTTTTCCACCGCCAGCCGTAGCGCGTAGACGCGGGGCAACTCGGCGGGACGGGGGGCTTCGTCGATATCGGGCGAGGCGACTCGGTCGGGCACGACTCCCAGCCGCGCCAGCAGATCGCGGCGGCGCGGGGAGGAGGATGCAAGGACGAGCGGCATATAGGGCCGGTCGCTCACTTGAAGCGGTAGGTGATCCGGCCCTTGGTCAGGTCGTACGGCGTCAGCTCGACGAGCACTTCGTCGCCGACCAGCACGCGGATGCGGTTCTTGCGCATCTTGCCCGCCGTATGTCCTAGGATCTCGTGATCATTCTCGAGCTGGACGCGGAACATCGCGTTGGGGAGGAGTTCCACCACGCGGCCGCGCATCTCGAGCAGTTCTTCCTTGGCCAAAAAATACCTCGGTTCGTCGTGTTATAGGGTATGTCGAAGAGGCGCCGCCATAGCCGCAATGGGCCGAAAAGGAAAGGCACGCCGAATCAGCCCTCGATATGGGGTTGGTGAGGGGGTTGGGCAAGATGTTTGCCTCGCTCAATTCCTCCCCTTGCAGGGGAGGAATGAACCCCGTCACGCCGGGTTATATTTTTCCAGGAATGCGGCCATCGCCTTCAGGAATTCCAGCCGGTCCTCGGCGCGGGTGAAGTGGTGGTCGGCCAGCGGTTGCTCGATATAGTTCACCGGCTTGCCCGCCGCCTTCAGCGCGGACACCATCATGCGCGACTGGTTGACCGGGACTCGCTTGTCCTCCTTGCCGTGGACGATCAGCAGGGGGATCGCCATGTCGGCCGCGCCGAAGCGAGGCGAGACGGCGTGATAGTCGGGGGCCTGTTTCTGCAGCCAGTCGGCACGCGTCTTGCCGAACAGGAAACGCGAATCGTACCGCTTCATCGCCTGAAGATCGGACACACCCGCATAGGACACCGCACAGCGATAGAGCGCACTGTTGCGCTGGGCCGCACGCATCGCGGCATAGCCGCCATAGGAGGCCCCGACCATGCAGGCGCGCTTGGGGTCGGCGATGCCTTCCTTGGCCAGCCAGGCGACCGCATCGTCCAGATCGTCCTGCATCTTCAGGCCCCATTCGCCCTGCCCCTTCTTGGCGAAGGCGGTGCCATAGCCTGAGGAGCCGCGATAATTGGGTTGGATCACCGCATAGCCCAGTTCGGCCAGATACTGGCTCCACCAGTCCCAACTCTCGGAATCGCGGGCGAAGGGGCCGCCATGCGGCATGACGATCAGCGGCAGATTCTTGGTCCCGCGTCCGCGCGGCATGGTCAGGATCGCCTCGATCGAGGTGCCGTCACGCGCCGGATAGCGCAGGGTACGCACGGGCGACAGCCGCTGGCCCTTCAACTGGGAATTGGCCCAGGACAGGAACTGCATGTTGCCGTAATCGGTATCCCAATAATAGAGCGACCCCGCCGAGGACGGGCTGCTGACCGTCACCAGGAAGCGGGTGCGGGCGGTGTTCCAGGACACGATCTCGGCGCGGCGCGGCGCCACCGATTTGTCGAGCGCCGCCTGCAATTCCTTGATCCGCGGATCGGTCCAGGCGTCGTGATAATATTGGTCGGTGTAGCGGATCGCCGAAATATCGTCGCCCGAAGCGGTCTTGATGATGCCGTCGATATCATAGCCGGTGACGGTGCCGAGCTTGCGACCCAGCTTCAGGTCGGGCAGCGAAACCTCGTACAGGGCGTCATATCCGTCGCTGTCATCGATCGCCAGCGCGGTGCCATCGGTCCGAAAGACGCTGGGCACCAGGACCGATTCGTCCTTGCGGCCATTGGCGCGTGCAATGGTGCGGAAGGGCTCGGCGTTGGACTGGCGATAGAGGATGCTCTTCTGACGGGTCTCGTCGCTATAGCGGACGCCCATGCGCAACTGGCCCTGGCCGTCGGCATACCAGTCCCACACATCGGTCTGCCCGTTCGCGATCCGCTTGACCCGCCCGGTCGAGATGTCCGCTTCGTAGACGGAAGGATAGACCTCGGACATGGAATAGATGCCGGTCGATTTGGCGAACAGCAGGCGCGGGGTGCCGTCATGCGCGGTCCACAGCACCTCGTCGGCGCGGAAGCCCGAATTGTCCCAGTCGATCTTCACCATCTTCGTCATGTCGGCGCGGACGCCGATCAGGCGGGTGACATAATATTCCTCGCCCTGGATCGTGTCCTGGCTACCCAGCCCGACGACCAGCCATTCGTCATTGACCCAGCGCCACCAGTTGACGTCGACCTTGTCGCTGAGCGCGGCCAGCGCTGTCTTTCCCTGGCCTTTGATCAGCGGGGCGACCATCAGATATTGCTTGCCGTTCAGCGCCCGCTTGCCCGCGATGCGGGTGCCGTCGGGCGACAGGGCAGGCCCCTCGAACTCGGGCAGCGCGGCAAAGGCCTCGACCGACAGGGGGCCCGTTGCGGCGGTTGGGCTGGCCGGGGCGGCCGGTGGGGCGGCCGTTGTTTGGCCCGCATTCTGCGTCATGCCCGTCAGCGTCATCAATGCGAGCGCCGTCACCGACGCGCCCAGCTTCCTTACCCCACGCATTCCCGATCCCCCCATGTCGGCGCCACTCCCCAGGAGCCGAACCAATCCAGATTAACAGCGTAACGGAGGGAGGAAAGGGGATTCAGCGTTCGGGGCGGTGCTCATAGCCCCAACGGGGCGGCAGCGGGATCGGCTTTCCCGAGTCGGTCAGGGTCAGGCCATGGCCGGGCGCGAAACTGCCGACGCGCGTGGCGGCGACTGGCGGTGTGATCCCGGCGGGCAGGGCGAAGAGCAGTTCGTAATCGTCCCCGGCGGTCGCGGCGGCCAGTCGTGCTGCCCGGTCCGTGCCGCCGAACGCCCGCGCCTCTTCGGACAGCGGGACCGTATCGAGCGCGACCGTCACCGCCAGCCCGCTGGCCCGGGCCATTCGGCCCGCGTCGATCAGCAGGCCGTCCGACACGTCCATCATCGCATGGACGACGGGGCCGAGCGCACGGCCCTCGGTCAGGCGGGGATAGGGGCGGCGATAGGCGTCGCGCAGCGCGATCGGCCCATGGCCCGCCTGCGCGATCACCAGCCCCAGACCGGCATCGCCGATCGTGCCCGTGACCCACAGCGCGTCCCCCGCCTTGGCGCCATCGCGGGCGGGGGCGGCGGCATCGCGACCGAAGGCGGTGAGCGTCAGGCTGCGCGGTCCCCGCAACGTCACGGTATCGCCGCCGATCAACCGCGCGTCGAAATGGTTCAGGACCGCCGCCAGACCATCCAGAAAGGCGCGGTCCCAGGCGGAATCATCCAGCGGATAGTTGAGCAGCACCCCCTCGACCAGCGCCCCCTTGGCGGCCAGGTCGGACAGGTTGGTGGCGACCAGCTTCCACGCGATATCGGCGGGCGGGTCGTGGGGCAGGAAATGCACGCCTTCGACCAGCGTGTCGGTGGTGACGACCAACGGCGCGGCGGTCAGCACCGCACTGTCGTCGATCAGTCCGCGCGCACCGGGATGCAGCGGCATCCGGCGCAACGCGGCAATGAAGTCCGCCTCGTTCATCGGGGCGGTCGGGCGTTACGCCCGCGCGACCTTGGCGATCGCGTCGAGCAGGCCGTTGACGAAGCCCGATTCGCGCTTTTCGTAGAAGGCGTGAGCGACATCGACATATTCGCTGATGACCGCGCCGACCGGCACGTCATGGCGTGCGATCAGTTCATAGGTCCCGGCGCGCAGGATCGCCTTCATCGGCTTGTCGAGACGGTTGAGTGTCCAGCCCTTGGCCAGCTTGCCCTCGATCATCACGTCAATCTCGCCCAGGCGCGCCTGCACGCCCTTCACGACATCGTCGAAGAAATCGATATCGGCATCGGCATATTCGACATCCTCGATGGTCGCGCCGATGCGGTGATTGTGGAATTCGTGGAGCAAAGCCGCCAGCGGGGTCTGTTCCATGTCATGCTGATAAAGCGCCTGAACGGCGGCAAGGCGCGCGGCGGCGCGCGCCTGGGTACGGGCTGGAGGACGAGTCATTGGCGGGCCTTTACCGGGCTGTCGTCAATCCGTCACGTGTTTTGGGTGAGGGGGCATGGACGAGGCCTTCGACTTCGCTCAGGCTGAACGGGGCGAGGGCAATTATTTCAACAGCCGTTCAGCCTGAGCGAAGTCGAAGGCCAAGGGCTGAAGGTCAATCACAATTCCCGGCGGAAATACACCACCCGCTCGGTTTCCATGAACCCCAGTGCCCGGTGCAGCGCATGGCTGTCGACATTGTCGATCTCGGCATCGGAGGCGAATTCCGTACACCCTCGCGCCCGGCCCCAGTTCGCCACCGCCGCGACCAGCGCCCCGGCAACGCCCTGTCGGCGATGGTCGGGATCGACGAACAGCCCTTCCAGGAACAGCACCGGCGAGGTGTCGCAGCCATTGACGTAATCATGCCGGACCGCCGCCTCGGCAAAACCGATCACCCGGCCATCCTCCAGCGCGACGAAATTCCCGTCGCCTTCTGACAGGTCCGCCGGATCACCCGCTTCCTCTCCCCAGAGCGCCGCCCGCAACGCCAGCCATCCTTCCCGATGCTCCGGCGCGGCGGGCGCGACGATCATCGGTTGAGCCGCAACCGCAGCGCCACCGACTTGGCGTGCGCAGGCAACCCCTCGGCATGGGCCAGCGCCACCGTCGCGGGGCCGAGTTCGTTCAGCGCCGTCTCGGTCAGGCCCAGGAAGCTCGTCCGCTTCATGAAGTCGAGCACCGACAGCCCGCTGGCGAAACGCGCGCGGCGGCCCGTGGGCAGGACGTGATTCGGCCCGGCCACATAATCGCCGATGGCTTCCGGCGTATGGCGGCCCAGGAAGACCGAGCCTGCGTGACGCAGCCCGTCGAACAGCGCTTGCGGATCGTCCACCGCGAGTTCGAGATGCTCGGGCGCCAGTCGGTCGACCAGCGGTATGGCCGCCTCCAGCGAATCGACGACGATGATCGCGCCGTTCGCGTCCCAGGCGGTCCGTGCGACGCTGGCGGTCGCCAGTTCGGGGATCTGCCGGTCGACGGCTTCGGCGACACGGGTCGCGAAGTCGGCGTCATCGGTGAACAGGATCGACTGGGTGACGGTGTCATGCTCGGCCTGGCTCAGCAGGTCGGCGGCGATCCAGTCGGGGTCGTTCCGGCCGTCCGCCACCACGACGATCTCGGACGGGCCCGCCACCATGTCGATGCCGACCATGCCATAGACCTGGCGCTTGGCCTCCGCGACCCAGGCATTGCCGGGGCCGGTGACGACATCGACCCGCTGGATGCGCCCGGCGCCATAGGCCAGCGCGCCCACCGCCTGTGCGCCGCCGACGCGCCACACCTCGTCCACGCCCGCCAGATGCGCGGCGGCGAGGACCAGATGGTTGATCTCGCCCTTGGGCGTCGGGGTGACCATCACCAGCCGCTCGACACCGGCCACCTTGGCCGGGATCGCGTTCATCAGCAGCGAGGAGGGATAGGCCGCGCGTCCGCCGGGGACATAGATTCCCGCCGCATCCACCGCCGTCCAGCGCGCGCCCAGCCGCACGCCCTGTGCATCGACATAGTCGGTGTCGGTCGGCTTCTGCTTTTCGTGATAGGCCCGGATGCGCGCGGCGGCGAGGTCGAGTGCGGCGCACAGTTCGGGCTCCAGCGCCTCATAGGCCGCACGGCAATCGGCGGGCTCGATCCGCCAGCCGGTCTCGGCCAGGTCATGGCCGTCGAACTGCCTGGTGAAGGCTGCCACCGCCGCCTCGCCATCGTCGCGAACCGCGCGCAGGATCACCTGCACATCGCGCGCGACATCGGCATCGCTTTCGCGCCGGGCATCGACCAGTTCGTCGAACGCGGCGGCGAAGCCCGGTTCCTGCGTATCGAGACGGATCATGCCGCTTCCTTCTCGGCCACGGCGCGGCGGAACGCCTCGACCAGCGGCACGACTTGCGCCCGCGTCTTCATCGCGGCACGGTTGACGACCAGGCGCGAGGTAACCTCCTCGATCACCTCCACCTCTACCAGCCCGTTTTCCTTCAGCGTACGGCCCGAGGACACCAGGTCGACGATGCGCGGCGCCAGGCCCAAAGTCGGGGCCAGCTCCATCGCGCCGTTCAGCTTGACGCACTCCGCCTGTACCCCACGCGCGGCGAAGTGGCGGCTGGTGATATGCGGATATTTGGTCGCGACGCGGACATGGCTCCACCCGCGCGGATCATCGCTCTCCGCCATCGCGGCGGGCTCGGCGACCGAGATGCGGCAATGGCCGATCTTCAGGTCGACCGGCGCGTAAAGCTCGGAATAGCCGAATTCGGACAGTACGTCCGATCCGACGATGCCCAGCTGCGCCGCGCCATGCGCAACGAAGGTGGCGACGTCGAAGGCGCGGACGCGGATCAGCTCGATGCCGGGGACATCGGTGGCGAAGCGCAGCGCGCGGCTGTCCTTGTCGGTGAAGGCCGGTTCGGGCCGGATGCCAGCGGCGGCGAGCAACGGCAACGCCTCGGCCAGGATGCGTCCCTTGGGGACGGCGATGATCAGCGGTTGGGCCATGAGGATCGGGGGCTTAACCCCCGCCACCCAGGATCGCAATTCTTATCCTCCCCGGTACGGGGAGGGGGACCATCCGCAGGATGGTGGAGGGGGCATGCCGCGAGGGACGTCCCGCGTGGCGATCCCCCCTCCGTCAGGCCTGCGGCCTGCCACCTCCCCGTGCCGGGGAGGATTTGAGATCGTTACACCTTGGCGGCGTAGATCATCCGGCCGGGGCCGAGATTGGCGAACACGCGGTCTAGGTCGTTCTCGCCAACCGCGAAGCAGCCTTGGCTGCGGCCCAGCATCCCGTGGCTGCGGATCATGTCGCGATTGGCGTACCAGGCCGAGTGGATCACGATCGCACGGCCCAGCGCATTGTCGTTGGTGGGGTCCAGCCCGACCAGACGCTGCGACCGGCCATGTTTGCCGACATAATAATTGTCGGTCAGGAAGGCGCCCTCGCTGCTGGCGTTCGAATTGAACGCGTTGGAGAAGCGCTGGACATAGCCGCTGTGCGACGGGTCCGACCCGCTGCCGTGCGAGACGAGCAGCGAAGTGCTCTTGCCGCTGATCAGGTCGACCAAATGGAGGCGCGGTTCGGACGAGCCGACCGCGAAATCGACGATCGCCATCCGGTCGCGCTGCCGCACCTGCGAACCGTGTTTCTGTAGCGAGGCCATCGCCTGACGCAGCAGCGCCGGACGAACGACCCGCGACGAGGCCAGGATCGCCTGCGGCACTGCCGGAACGGTCGGACGGCTCGGGATCGGAGGCTGGCGCACCGGGCGAAGATCGCCCGCCGTCAGCCGTCCCCGGGCACTCACCGCCCCCGGAACCGCCAATGCCCCGGCGAGCACCAGCGCGTTCTTCAACAGCGCGCGCCGACCCGGCGCCGCGTCCAGATTATCGTGCATTTTGGTCCTTCAACCCCAGAATTCCCGCAAGACCTATGTAGCAAAGGTCAGGCCATTTTTCTGCCCATCGGCCCATCGGTTGATCGCTTGGTTCCATCGATTCAGCGAAAGTTCCGTCGCATCGCAAAAATTTTCGCTTGGCACCAATTGTCGCTTGACGGGTTTAATATTTTGTGAACTCGCCAAGGAAAAGGGATATGAAGGCTCTCGCTTTTGCCGCCCTGCTGGGTGCTACGACGCTGGGTTTCGCCGCACCGGCTCTGGCCGAGGACGGGCCGGGGACCGCCACGGTGGCACAGGCCGCCGCCGCTCTTGCCCCCAATCGATTCGTCTGGGCCGATCCGCAGATGACGGCGGTCGATCCGATCGCACAGCCGGTGACGGTGGTGGTCAGCATTCCGATGCAGCGTGCCTATGTCTATCGGGGCGACACGATGGTCGCGGCGGCTGCGGTGTCGACCGGCAAGGACGGCAAGGATACGCCCGTCGGCGTCTTCCCGATCCTTCAGAAGCGCGAGATGCATCGCAGCAACCTGTATAATGCGGCTCCCATGCCGTTCATGCAGCGCCTGACCTGGGATGGTGTCGCGCTTCATGCGGGCAACAATCCCGGTTTCCCCGACTCGCATGGCTGCATCCGGCTGCCTGCGGCCTTTGCGAAGAAGCTGTTTTCGATCACCTCGGTGGGGACGACCGTGATCGTCACCGATCAGATGGTGGGGGATCATTTCGATCCGGCACTGTTGCAGACGGAGGCCAGCCAGGCGAACGAGGCACAATTGGCGTCGTTGTCGCGGTGAGGTTCGAGCGTGGCCTTCGACTACGCTCAGGCTGAATGGGACTTGGTATTAAAGGCCGTTCACGCTGAGCGAAGTCGAAGCGCACGGGCCAACTGTGCGGCTAGGTCACCAATCCCAATGCCCGAAGCTGCGGCCGAAGCGTCGCTTCGTCGGTGAAGTGCAGCGCGTGAATGCCTAACGCCGCCGCCGCATCGATATTCGCACGATTGTCGTCGATAAATACCGCCTGCCCCGGCTCCAGCCCGAATCGGGCGAGCGCGAGGCGATAGATGGCGGGATCGGGCTTCACCAGTTTTTCGTCGCCCGAAACCACGATGTCGCGGAAGCGATCGAACAGCACCGATTCGCGTGCACGGAAGGGCGGCCAAAATTCATGGCTGAAGTTCGTGATCGCGAACAAGGGCACACCCGCCGCATCCAGTTCGGCGACGAGTTCATGCATTCCGGCGATCGGATCGCCGATGCTGTCGCTGAAGCGCGGGCCCCAGGCGGCGATCAATTCCCGATGCTGCGGGTACAGCACGATCAGCTCCGCCGAGGTGTCGGCGAAGTCGCGGCCCGCATCATGCTGGAAATGCCACTCGGTGGTGACGACATCGCGCACAAATGCATCGAGCGCCCGATCGTCTGCGATCAGGCGCCGATACAGGATCCGGGGATCCCAGTCGTAAAGCACACGACCGACGTCGAAGATGACGGCGGTCGGCCGATCGGCGCGCGTCACGGACTGTTCGTCCGTCACGTTCGATTCGATCGGCATCAGGGCTGATTAGCCCTGGCGCGCCTTGAAACGACGGTTGGTCTTGTTGATGACATAGGTGCGGCCGCGACGGCGGATCACGCGGTTGTCCCGGTGACGATCCTTGAGCGACTTCAGGGAATTGCGGATCTTCATGATCGATTCGCTTCTTTTGAACTGGAGGGTGATCTGGAAAGCGTCGCCGCCTAGTGGCAACCGGCGCTTAAGTCAAGGTTCCGGCATGACGGATGGGTCATGATCGCCGCGCCCTCTTCCGCCGCCGGATCATCCCTCATATGTCATGCGTTGCCCATCCGTAACATCTCAAGGTCTTCGACGCATGAAAGCCCGCTCGCTCCTGATCCTCGCGGCTGCCGCCGGAACGCTGGTCGCCTGTTCCACCACGGGCGGGCGCCTGCCGCCGACCGAGGTAATCCGCTATCACCTGGGGCAGCCGATCGCGCGCGGCACCATCCGGGTCGAGCCGCTGTCGGCCACCGGCCCGGCCAGCATCGAGTTCAAGACCTATGCCGCTGCGGTCGAAACCGCGCTGCTGCGCAACGGCTATTCGCTGGCGCAGGGCGATGCGCAGCCCGACTTCATCGCGACCGTGAACTTCACCCGCGCCAACCGGCTGGGCCCGCCGCGTCCCTCGCCCTTCTCGATCGGTCTGGGCGGCGGCAGCTTCTCGGGCGGTCGTGGCGGCGGCGTGGGGCTGGGCGGGGGGCTGAGCTTCCCGATCGGCAAGAGCCAGCCGCAGGAGATCATCGGCACCGAATTGTCGGTCCAGATCAAGCGCCGCGTGGACCAGTCGCCTATCTGGGAAGGCAGCGCGCGCAACATCGCGCCGGTTCAGGCCCTCGCCAAGCTGGACGCGCAGGCGCAGGCCGCCAAGCTCGCCGATGCGCTGTTCACCAAATTCCCCGGCGAATCGGGCCGCACGATCGAGGTGAAGTAAGGCGATGACCCTGACCATCAACGCGTCCTTCGACGGCGGCAATATCCGCGTGGTGGCGATCGAGGGCGACCGGGTCGACCTGGAGATCGTCAAGGACAAGGATTCCGACTTTTACCAGTGGTTCTATTTCCGGGTCGGCGGCGCGAAGGGACGGACGCTGACCTTCCGCATCCTGAACGGGGCGGATTCGGCCTTTCCCGATGGCTGGCCGAATTATCAGGTCCGTGCCTCGACCGACCGGCAGGAATGGCGGATGACGCCGACCCGCTATGCGGGCGGCGTGCTGGAATGGCAGTGGACAGGCGAGTTGGACGTCGCGTGGTTCGCCTATTTCGAGCCCTATACGATGGAACGTCACCACGATCTGATCGCGCGAATCGCCGCGAAGGGTGTTCATCACGAAGAGATCGGCCAGAGCCTGGACGGCCAGCCGATCGACTATTTCCGCCTCGGCTCCGGCCCGAAGCAGGTGTGGCTCTATGCCCGCCAGCATCCGGGCGAATCGATGGCCGAATGGTGGATGGAGGGCGCGCTCGACTGGCTGACCGGCCCGGCGGCCGAGTCGCTGCTGGCGGCGGCGACGGTCCATGTCGTGCCCAACATGAACCCCGATGGCACGCGACGCGGGCATCTGCGCACCAATGCGGCGGGTGTGAACCTCAACCGCGAATGGCACGACCCGACGCCCGAGCGCAGCCCCGAAGTGCTGTGCGTGCGCAATCGCATGGACCAGACCGGCGTCGATTTCGCGATCGACGCGCATGGCGACGAGGCGATTCCGGCCAACTTCATCGCCGGGTTCGAGGGCATCCCGAGCTGGACCGAGGAACATGGCGCCAAATTCTATGAATTCGGCCGCCGCTTGGCTGCGCATACGCCCGATTTCCAGACCCAGATGGGCTATGAGAAGTCGAGCGCGGGCAATGCCAACCTCGCCATGTCGACCAACCAGCTCGCCGAGCGATTCGGTGCGGTGTCGGTGACGCTGGAAATGCCGTTCAAGGACCATGCCCCGAACCCGGACCGCGTCCATGGCTGGTCCGGCGAGCGTTCGGCCAAGCTGGGCGTGTCTTGCCTGGAGGTGCTGTCGGAGATGATCGGGGATATCTGATCGGGGTTTTGGGGAGCCCTTGCGATAGGGCTCCCCTTGGCCTTCGACTTCGCTCAGGCTGAACGGCGGTTGGGGCAAAAATGTAAACCCCCTCGCTCCGTTCAGCCTGAGCGAAGTCGAAGGCCACGTCCCGAGCCTCGCCAAATTACCGGCGTACCCCCTGCGCCGCCAGATAGCCGTCCAACTCCGCCAAGACCCGCTCCAGTCCGGCTCTATCCCCGGCCTCGGCGCGCACCGTCAGCGCGGCCTGCGTATTGGACGCCCGTAGCAGCCACCAGCCGTCCGCCGTCCGCACCCGGACTCCATCGGTATCGTTGACCTCGGCCCCATCCCGAGCCAGCGCCGCCGCCACCCGGTTCACGATGGCGAACTTGTCCGCCTCGGCCACCGCGATCCGCGTTTCGGGAATATCGACCATCAGGGGCATCGCGCCGCGCAGTTCGGTCATCGAACGACCCGCCAAATGGACGCTGCGGATCAGGCGGATCGCCGCATAATGGGCATCGTCGAATCCATACCATTCGCCCGCGAAGAACATATGCCCCGACATCTCGCCGCCCAGCGGGGCTGCGGTTTCCAGCATCTTGGTCTTCATCAGGCTGTGGCCGGTCTTCCACATGACCGGCCGTCCGCCCAGGCCTTCGATATGGTCGAACAGCGCCTGGCTGGCCTTCACGTCCGCGACGATCGGGGCGCCCGGATGCTCGGTCAGGGCAGGGCCCGCCAGCAGCATCAAAATCTGGTCGCCCCAGATCACCCGTCCCTGTCCGTCGATCGCGCCGATCCGGTCACCATCGCCGTCGAAAGCGAATCCGAAATCGAGGCGTCTGTCCGCCACGAGTCGCTTCAGCGCGTCTAGATTGGCCTCGACCGTCGGATCGGGGTGATGATGCGGGAAATGACCATCCACATCGGTGAACAGCGTATGATGCTCACCCGGCAAGCGCTGGACCAGCTTTTCGATGACGGGGCCCGCCGCGCCGCTGCCGCAATCCCAGCCGATGCGGTATTCACCGCCCGCATAACCGGCCAGCAGCCGGTCGACATAGGCGTCGAGGATATCGACCTGCTCGACGCTCCCCGCACCCTGGGTCCAGTCGCGCGTCGCCGCCATGCGCGCCAGGTCCTGAACGTCCTCGCCGAAAAAGGGGCGATGGCGCAGCACCATCTTGAAGCCGTTGTCGTCGCGGGGATTATGGCTGCCCGTTACCTGTACGGCGCCGTCCACCCCTAAAGTCGCTTCGGCGAAATAGACCATCGGCGTGGGGCCCAGGCCGATCCGTACGACATCGACGCCGCTGTCGGTCAGCCCGTCGACCAGCGCGGCCTCCAACATGGGGGAACTCAGCCGCCCGTCGCGCCCGACGACGACGCGGGTGCCGCCCGCCCGCCGTACCCGTGTGGCGAAGCCGCGCCCGACCGCATAGGCCGCGCCCTCGTCCAGCGTCTCGGGCACGGTGCCGCGCACGTCATATTCGCGGCAGGCGCTCGGGTGGATCGCGGCGATTCGCTCGGTCCCAGGATCAGGCGTCACGGCGCGCCAGCAACAGGTCGCGCGCGGCGTTCACCCGCCGCGTCAGGTCGGCCGAGCCGCCGCGATCGGGATGGACCTGCCCGATCAGGCGACGATGCGCCTGGCGGATCGCCTCGGCATCCGCGCCCGGCGGCAGGTCCAGGATCGCCAGCGCGTCCGCCTCGTCACGCGGCAGCCGGGGCGCGAGTTTCGGCTTGGTCGGGCGTGGCATGTAACGCCACACCAGCCAGATGACCGCCAGCGCGATTAGCCATTTCATGCGGCCCCCATCATGCGGCGGCGTCTGCCTCTTTGGCTCCAGCGTCCGCTCCGCCTTCGGGCAGTTGCAGCGCGGCCATCATCTCGCGCAGTTCCTGACGCGCGGCGACATGGCCCAGGCCCATTGCGCCGAATTCCTTGGCATCGATCATGGTCAGGCCGTTGGGGAACATCTCACGATAGATGACGCGCTCGCCCAAGCCGGGGATCACGCGAAAGCCGACGCGGCGCGACAGGTCGGTCAGCGCATCCGACACGCGGCGCATGTTGCGCGCCTCGATATGCTGCAATCTGTTGCGCAGCACGACCCAGTCGATGGTGGTGCCGTCGGCGCGCGCCCGCTGCTTGCGCGCATCCCAGATCAGCTCCGAATAGAAGCTGGGACGCGTGACCTGGAACGTCTCCGGGTCGACCTGTCCGATCAGGTCGAAGTCGACGAAACTGTCGTTCATCGGCGTGACCAGCGTGTTGGACAGGGCCGCCGCCGTCCGCGCGAAATGATCGTCGCGCCCCGGTGTGTCGACGATCAGGAAATCGGCATCCTGCGACAGACCGAACCAGAGTTCCTCGAACCCTTCCTCGGTCTGGCTGGTATGAGTCGCATGGGCCGGCATGGGCAGCTTGTGCCCGGTGCGCTTGATCGTTTCGGCCCGATTGTCGAGATAGCGGCCCACCGTCCGCTGGCGATGATCCAGATCGAGGCACGCTACGCGTGCGCCCTTGGCGGCCAGCGCGATCGCCACATGAACCGCCGTCGTCGATTTGCCTGTGCCACCTTTTTCATTGGCAAAGACAATCACGTGCGTTGAAGATAGCCGTTCCGGCAACTCGTCGCTTCCTTATTGATCCCCGTTGCCACCCTACATAGAAGCCCTCGGCGTGGGGAACGAGGGGTAAAATCAGTGCAAGTCATTCGGGATCGCGAAGCCTTGGTAGAGGCACTCGCCGCGTTGCGTGCCGAGGGCGCGCGCGTGGCGCTGGTGCCGACCATGGGCGCGCTCCACGCCGGGCATATCGCGCTCGTCGAAGCGGCGAAGCGGCCGGGCACCAAGGTCGTGGCGTCGATCTTCGTGAACCCCAAGCAGTTCGGCGCGGGCGAGGATCTGGGCCGTTATCCCCGGCGCGAACAGTCCGACATCCGCATGCTGACCGAGGCGGGCTGCGACCTGTTGTGGATGCCCGGCGTCGAGGTGATGTATCCCGAGGGCCATGCGACCTCGATCCGCGTCGACGGCGTCAGCGAAGGGCTGGAGGGTGCATCGCGCCCGGGCCATTTCGACGGGGTCGCGACGGTCGTCGCCAAGCTGTTCAACCAGGTCGGCCCCGACGCGGCCTATTTCGGCGAGAAGGATTTCCAGCAGCTGGCGGTGATCCGCCGCATGGTCGCCGACCTCGACTTCCCCATCGACGTGGTCGGCGTGCCGACCCAGCGCGACGATGACGGCCTCGCGCTCTCG
The DNA here is from genome assembly GCF_014199595.1 of Sphingomonas yabuuchiae. GTDB lineage: Bacteria > Pseudomonadota > Alphaproteobacteria > Sphingomonadales > Sphingomonadaceae > Sphingomonas > Sphingomonas yabuuchiae. The sequence continues at coordinate 433,554 of NZ_JACHNX010000001.1, forward strand.
TCGCGCAACATCTATCTCGACGAGGAACAGCGAGCCAAGGCGGTTGCGCTGCCGCGCGCGCTGGGTGTCGCGGCCCGGGCCATCGGGCGGGGCGAGGACGCAGCGACCGTTTTGGGCGATGCCCGCGCGACCCTGACCGCCGCCGGGTTCGAAGTGGATTATGTCGAGCTGGTCGACGCGATAACACTTTCACTCGATTGCACCGTAGAGCGCCCGCGCCGTCTGGTGGCCGCTGCCCGTATGGGATCGACCAGACTGATCGATAATATCGCCGTCACCGACCTGTCATGAGTTAACCAATTTGTGACCGTTATGGCCATACACCCAGTGTCGGACGCAGAGGGGGTCCGAACAGAGGGGCAGGATATGGCCAATAGCAGCAAATCCGCACAATTCCTGATGGAAAGCCGGTTCGCCGATCAGGTGGCGACCGACGATGGTGCGACGATGTACGACCTGGGGGTCGCCTATTCGACCGGCTCGGGGGGCAAGCGCCTGGACCTGGTCGAGGCGCACAAATGGTTCAACCTGGCCGCGGTCGCGGGCTTCCTGCCGGCGCAGATCGCCCGCGCCGAAGTGGCGGGCGACATGACCGCGCGCGAGATCGCCGAGGCTCAGCGCCAGGCGCGTGCTTTCCTGTACGGCAACATGCCACAGATGCGCGCGGCCTGACACCACGCTAACGCAGCATGGCCATTGGTGGTCGTGATGACGGGATGTGTGGGATAATGACGGAACAAGGCGTGAGCGATGGCAAGGTGACCGTCAGCTTTTGGCGTCTCGCCGTTCACCTTGTGGTCACGATAGCCGTCAGCCTGTCCGTAACGATCATGCTCGAACGCTATGCTGGCTTGCCGCGCTGGATGGTGGCCAATAGCTCCCGTGGCCGGTCTCTGGCCGGAATCATCGGATTGGCCGTCGCGCTGCTCTTTCGTCGAGGTTTCGCCAAGCTCTTGCCGTTGGTGGAGCAGACGAACTCCTGAGGCGCGACATATATCGGGCGTTGAGACTGCCCTTGATATGTCAACCGCCACCAGGGTTGGTGAAAAGCGCCGGATAGACGCGGCCTGGAACCGGCGGACCGCCGCGCGCTGATCCGCCCGAACGGGGCGGGTCGGGATCAGCTCACGGGATCATATTCGACTCAGGCTTCGCTCGTCTTCTTTGCCGGGGCTTTCTTGGCAGGTGCCTTTTTGGCGGGTGCCTTCTTCTCGGCGGTCTTCTTGTCGGCCGTTGCCTTGGCCTTGGCAGGCGCCTTTTTCGCCGCCGCCTTCTTCGCGGGTTTCTTGCGTGCCGGAGCGGCCGCCGCGCGCGCGTCGATCAGTTGCGCGGCTTCTTCCAGCGTCAGCTGGTCCTTGTCGACCGTCTTGGGGATGGTCGCATTCGTCTCGCCGTCCGTGACGTAAGGGCCGTAGCGCCCTTCCATCAGTTTGATCTCCGCCTCGGTGCGCGGATGCTTGCCGAGCACCTTGAGCGGCTCGCGCGACGCGGTGCCCCGCGCGGCACGTCCGCCGCCCGCCGCCGCTTCGGCCAGCTTGACCACGGCGGCGTTCATGCCCGTCTCGAACACATCGGCGGTGGAGGTAAGGCGCGCATATTTGCCGCTATGCGCCAGATAGGGGCCGTAGCGCCCGATCGACGCGGTGATCGGCTCGCCCGTTTCCGGGTGGTTGCCGATGGTGCGCGGCAGGCTGAGCAGCTTCAATGCCCATTCCAGATCGAGATCGACATCCTTGGGGATGGAAGCGCGCTTGGCGTCCTTGCCTTCGCCCAGCTGGATATAGGGGCCGAACCGCCCCGACTTGCGCTCGACCGGAAGGCCGGTTTCGGGGTCCTGGCCGAGCGTTTCCGGCCCGGTGTCCTCGCCAGCCCCTTCGCCGCCCTGGGCGAATCGGCGGGTATATTTGCACTCCGGATAGTTGGAGCAGGCGATGAACGCGCCGAATCGACCGCCACGCAGCGCCAGTTTGCCTTCGCCGCAATTGGGGCAGAGGCGCGGGTCCGACCCGTCCGCCTTCTCAGGGAACAAATAGGGTGCCAGGAACTGATCCAGTTCGGCGGTAATCGCCGAGGGCTGCTGCTCCATCACTTCCGAAGTGCGTGGCTTGAAATCGCGCCAGAAGGCGTCGAGCACCGCCTGCCACTGGGCACGGCCGCCAGACACGTCGTCCAGCTCCTCTTCCAGCTCGGCGGTATAGTCATAGCCGACATATTTCTCGAAGAAGCGCTCCAGGAACGCCGTCACCAGTCGTCCGCTCTCCTCGGCGAAGAAGCGGTTCTTCTCGACGCGGACATAGGCCCGGTCCTTCAGCGTCTTGATGATCGAGGCATAGGTGGACGGACGCCCGATGCCGAGTTCCTCCATCCGCTTGACCAGCGAGGCTTCGGAGAAGCGCGGCGGCGGCTGGGTGAAGTGCTGCTCGGCCTTCACTTCCTTCTTCGCAGGCGCATCGCCCTCGCGCAGGCGGGGGAGGCGGCGGGCTTCCTCGTCCTGGCTGTCGTCCTGGCCTTCCTCATACAGCGCCAGATAGCCGGGGAAGAGCACGACCTGGCCGGTGGCGCGTAAGGTATGGCGGCCGGTGCCGTCGGCCATGTCGATGGTGGTGCGCTCCATCCGTGCCGACGCCATCTGGCTCGCCAGCGCGCGCTTCCAGATCAGGTCGTAGAGGCGGCCATGATCGCCAGAACCCGCGCGGTCGCGGCTGAAATCGGTAGGGCGGATCGCCTCATGCGCTTCCTGCGCGTTCTTTGCCTTGGACTGGTACATGCGCGGCTTGTCGGGGACGTAAGACCCGTCATAGCGCTCGGCCACGGCCTTGCGCGCCGCCGAGATGGCCGATCCGTCCATCTGGACGCCATCGGTACGCATGTAGGTGATCGCACCGTCCTCATAGAGCTGCTGCGCGATCCGCATGGTATGATCGGCCGAGAAGCCCAGCTTGCGCGCGGCCTCCTGTTGCAGCGTGGAGGTGGTGAAGGGCGGCGGCGGGTTCCGCGTCGCGGGCTTGGTCTCGACCGACTGGACCTGGAAACGGCCCGCCTCGACATCGGCCTTGGCGCGGGTCGCGTCGCCCTCGTTGCCGATCGACAGGCGGTCGAGCTTCTTGCCCTCCCACTGGACGAGGCGCGCGACGAAGGGCGTGCCGTCCTGTTCCATATCGGCCGTCACCGACCAATATTCCTGCGGCCGGAACGCCTCGATCTCGCGCTCGCGCCCGACGATCAGGCGCAGCGCCACCGACTGGACGCGGCCCGCCGACTTGGCGCCGGGCAGCTTGCGCCATAGCACCGGCGACAAAGTGAAGCCGACCAGATAGTCGAGCGCCCGGCGCGCGCGATAGGCGTCGATGAGGTCGGTATCCAGCTCGCGCGGATTCTGCATCGCGTGCAGGATGGCGGGCTTGGTGATCGCGTTGAACGTCACCCGCTCGACCTTGTCGGGCAGCGCCTTGCGGTTCTTCAGAACCTCCTGCACGTGCCAGGAAATCGCCTCGCCCTCGCGATCAGGGTCGGTGGCCAGGATCAGGCGGTCGGCCTTCTTGGCCTCGTCGGCGATCGCCTTCAGTTGGCGCGCCTTGTCCGCGTAATTCTCCCACTCCATCGAAAAATTCTGGTCGGGGTCGACCGAGCCGTCCTTGGGCGGCAGGTCGCGGACGTGACCATAGCTCGCCAGGACGCGGTAGTCCGAACCCAGATATTTCTCGATGGTCTTCGCCTTGGCAGGCGATTCGACGATGACAAGCTGCATGAGTGGTAAAACTACGTCCCTTACGTGTGTACGCGAGGATGGGGAGGGGGCGGGGGGAGGTCAAGCGGGGTTGAGGGCGGGTTCGGCTGGGGTTGGGACGGGGGCTTGTAATGGGGCGTGGCCTTCGACTTCGCTCAGGTTGAACGGAGTTTTGGGAATATAAGGCCGCAGATACTTCCATCCGTTCGGCCATCCGTTCGGCCCGAGCGGAGTCGAAGGCCACGCTCAGACCTCTCGTATGAAGCGCATGGCCTCCCCCCGATAATGCGGTCGGTCGTGCAGGACATAACCCAGCTTCTCCGCCAGCCGGATGGATTGCTGGTTGGCGGGTGAGATCATGCACTGGGTCGCGGGCGGTGCATGATGCTCGTCCATCCAGCGATGCGCGGCGGCCGCCGCCTCATAGGCATAGCCCTTGCCATGGGCGGCGCTGGTGAAGACCCAGGCGGCCTCCGGCATACTGTCCAGCCTGGGCGCGACCTCTCGCCGGAAATCCATGAATCCAGTCTCGCCGATATATTGCCCGGTCGTCCGATCCAGTACGGCGAACATTCCGTGGCCGAACACCGACCAATAGCCGATGAAGCGCAGCAATCGCATCCACGCTTCCTCGCCGGTCATCGGCGCACCGGCGTGGCGGACCACCACCGGATCGGCAACCATCGCGGCATAGTCGTCGTAGTCCGCGACCTCATAGGGGCGCAGGGTCAGGCGTTCGGTCTGAATCATGTCAGCGCCACCCGCCCGCCCGCATGGCGCTCCAGCCGTCCGGCCAGTTCCAGTTCCAGCAGGATCGTCTGGACGATGGCGGAGGGGCGTCCGCTCTGGCGGATGAGTTCGTCGACCGTCACCGCGACCGGGCCGAGCAGATCGCTCACCCGCTGCCGGTCGCCATCGCTCGCCTCTTGCGGCGGCGGCGGCGCGTAGCGACTCTCGGGCGCGCGGACCATGCGGGCGTCGATGGGGCGAATCTGTTCCAGGATATCCCCCGCCGACTGGATCAGCGTCGCGCCCTCGCGGATCAGCATGTTGCAGCCTTGCGCGCGCGGATCGGCGGGGTGGCCGGGCACCGCCATGACCTCGCGCCCCGCCTCACCCGCCAGCCGTGCGGTGATCAGCGAGCCGGAGCGCGGCGCGGCCTCGACCACCACCGTGCCTTGCGCGAGCCCTGCGATGATCCGGTTGCGCGAGGGGAAATGGCGAGCGAGCGGCTGCGTGCCCGGCGGTTGCTCGGCGATCAGCAGGCCGCGCGTGGCGACCTCCTCCTGCAACCGGGCGTTTTCGGGCGGGAAGGCGATGTCGATGCCGCTGGCGATGACGCCGATCGTGCCGCCCTCGAGCGCGCCGATATGCGCCGCCGTATCGATCCCGCGCGCCAGTCCGGAGGTGACGGGCACGCGCTGCGCCGCGAGGTCCTGCGCCAGCCCGCGTGCGAAGCGGCACGATGCGGCCGAGGCGTTGCGCGCACCGACCAGCGCCACGCCGCCGCGCTGCGCCAGGCCCATGTCGCCGCGTATGATCAATGCGGGCGGGGCGGTGTCGAGTTCGGCGAGCAGCGCGGGGTAATCGGGCTCACCCAGCAGGACATGACGCGCGCCGAGCCGTGCGACCGCCTCGATCTCGCGCGCGATCCCCGCCGGGTCGGCGGCCCTGGGTGCTTCTCCGCCGCCGCGCCGGGCAAGATGGGGCAGGGCGTCGAGCGCGGCCTGCGCCTCGCCGAATCGGGCCATCAATTGTCGCCAGGTGACGGGTCCGATGCCATGCGTCCGCAACAGCCGAAGCTGCGCGAACCGGGCGTCAGTCACGCTTCTTGCCGATACGGGGTTCGGTCCCGGCCAGCAGACGCTCGATATTCGAGCCATGCTTCCAGACGACGATCAGCGCGAGTGCGATCAGCAGCAGCACCAGATCGAAGCGGCCCATCACCGCCGCCGCCAGCGGTGCGCTGACCGCCGCCGTCATCCCCGCCACGGCCGAGATACGGATGGTGGCGAGCAGGCCCAGCCAGACGACCGCATAGACGACACCCAGCGGCCAGTAGAGCGCGGTGACGACCCCCATCAACGTCGCGACACCCTTGCCCCCGCGAAACTTCAGCCAGATGGGGTAGCAATGCCCGACGAATGCGGCCGCCGCCGCCAGCACTTCCTCACCGGGCAGCCAGTGTCGGACGAGCAATACGGCGGCCACCCCCTTCAGCATGTCGAGGATCAGCGTCGCGGCGGCGAGTCCCTTGCGGCCGGTGCGCAGCACATTGGTCGCGCCGATATTACCCGACCCGATGCTGCGCAGATCACCCGCCCCAGCGGCGCGGGTCAGGATGATGCCGAACGGAATCGACCCCAGCAGATAGCCGATCAGCAAGGCCCAGGTCGGCGGCCCCCAGATGATTTCGGTCGGCAATAGTCTTCCCCTGTGCTCCGGGACAGACATAGAACATGCGTGCTGGCCTGTCCAATCCGGCGCGGCTCTGGTTTCGGACGCGCACGGCGCTTATGAGGCGGGGATGAGCGATGCGCGTCCCATCCTGTTCTTCGATTCCGGTGTGGGCGGGCTGTCGATCGCGGGGCCTGCACGCGCCGCCTTGCCGACCGCGCCCTTCGTCTATGTCGCCGATAGTGCGGGCTTTCCTTATGGCGAGAAAACCGAGGCGGAGATTGCGGGCCGGGTGCCCGCGCTGCTCGGGCGGCTGGCGGAGCGGTATCGGCCGCGCCTGATCGTTATCGCGTGCAACACGGCCTCGACCATTGCACTGCCCGCCGTGCGCGCGGCGCTGGACCTGCCGGTAGTCGGCACGGTGCCTGCGATCAAACCGGCGGCGGCGATGAGCGAGACGCGCACCATCGGCGTGCTGGGCACGCGCGCGACGGTGCGGCAGGCCTATGTCGACGATCTGGCGGCGCGCTTTGCCGGCGATTGTCGGGTGGTCCGGCATGGCTCGGCCGAACTGGTGGAATTGGCCGAGGCGAAGCTGCGTGGCGAGGCCCTTTCCTCCCGAGCCTTTGCGGCGGTGCTGGGCGGGTTGTTCGGGCAAGAGGGCGGCGACGCCATCGACGTCATCGTCAATGCCTGCACCCATTTCCCGCTGGTCGAGGCCGAACTGGCGGCGGCGGCCCCTCGACCGATGCGTTTCGTCGACGGCGGGCCTGGCATCGCACGGCGAATCGCGTTCCTGACAGAGGGACAGGACTGGCCCGCCTCGGCGGGCGAGGGCGTGGCGGTGTTCACGCGGCTCGGCGACCGGGAACATGCGCTGGCGCCCGGGCTGGCGGCGCGGGGGTTCACGCGGATCGAAGCTCTTTGATGGCCCTTCGTTCGCATTGAACGGACGAGGGGCGCGCGCCAAGCCCAGCTAACCCAGGCCAAGTCGGGGCGTAGATGACGTACGAACTCCCGGTCGGTCATGCCCCCAGCAGCGCCCGCGACACCGCCTCGATAAAGGCGGTACGCCGCGCGGGTTCGGCAAGCTGCGGGTCGGGAATGTCGGTCGCGGTGACGATCCGGGTGATCTGGTCGCGTCGGGGTTCGTCCGCCGGGCGGATATCGGCGGCGGGCAGCGAGCGGACCAGCGCCTGTTCGTCCTCCTCGAAGGCGATCCGGGCGATGCCCCGGTCGGTCGTCGCGACCAGCAGCGGCCCCATCGGCGAAGGCGCGATGGTCCAACCGACGCTCACGCCTTCGCCGCCACGCCGCCATTGTCCCGGCGCCATGCCCAGCCGCTGGTCGCTGTCCGCATAGAAGCGGCTGGGGGCGGCATAGCCCGCCTCGTACAGTGCGGCGGTGATGCTGGGTTCGGCGGCCAGCGCCTGTGCGGCGCGGGCGGAGCGACGCGCCCTGGCATAAGCGGCAGGCGTCACCCCGGTCGCGCGCTTGAACAGCCGGTGGAAATGATGCGGGGCATAGCCGACCTGGGCCGCCAGCGTTTCCAGCGACGGCGGGGCATCGGCCGCCTCGATCAGGGCGATCGCCGCCGCTACCGCCTGCCGGTCGCGCGCCACCGTATCGGGCAGGCAGCGCAGGCACGCGCGGAACCCTTCCGCACGCGCGGCCTGTGGATTGTCCAGGAACCGGACATGTTCGCGTCGGGGGCGCCGTGCCGCACAACTCGGGCGGCAGTAGATACCGGTCGTCTTCACCGCGACGACGAACCGCCCGTCAGAGGACCGGTCCCGCGCGGCGAAGGCGGCCCAGGCGGCGTCTTCGTCGATGGCGTCGCGGGCCGCAGCGGGCGGGGTGTCGGTCATGGCCGGACGATTGTGGCAAAATCCATTGTGGCTTTCATCCCACGGCTTGCGGCCAAAGCTCTCACGCTTGCGTCACCAACCTGTCATAACATGTGCCACGCAGCTTGCATCCAAAGGTTCCCGATGCTAACCGCCCGCCAACCCATCGGAGGCGCGTTTTTCGCGCCCCGTTCCCCATGGGGCCAACCCGTTCGTTGTTCGAGGAATTCGCATCCGTGGAGATGTCCGGCGGTACTATAAGCGGCACAGGCGGCATCCAGGCGAGCCTGGGTGGACGTTATGCGCTCGCGCTGTTCGAAACGGCTGAACAGGGCCGTTCGATCGACACGATCGAGGCGAGCCTCGTGACCCTTCGCGATGCGCTGGCCGCCGATAAGGATCTGGTCGCACTGACCAAGAGCCCGGTCGTGGCGCGCGGGGCCGCCGTCAAGGCGATCCTGGCGGTCGCCGATACGCTGGGCCTCGACGGGGTGACCAAGAATTTCCTCGGCGTCCTCGCCGAGAATCGGCGCCTCTCGGCGCTGCCGCAGATCATCCGTGCCTTCCGCCAGCTGGCCAGCCGCCATCGCGGCGAGGTCGCGGCCGAAGTGACGAGCGCCCACCCGCTGACGGAAGGACAGGTCGCCGAGCTGAAGCAGCAGCTGCGCACCCGCGTCGGCCGCGAGGTGTCGGTCGACCTGTCGGTCGATCCCGACCTGCTCGGCGGGCTTGTCGTCCGCATCGGTTCCCAGATGATCGATAGCTCGATCCGCACCCGTTTGAATGCGCTCGCCAGCGCGATGAAAGGCTGACGTTCCCATGGATATCCGCGCCGCAGAAATCTCCAAGGTCATCAAGGACCAGATCGCCAATTTCGGCACCGAGGCCCAGGTCAGCGAGACCGGCCAGGTGCTGAGCGTCGGTGACGGCATCGCGCGCATCTACGGCCTCGACAATGTCCAGGCGGGCGAGATGGTCGAGTTCGCCAATGGCGTGCAGGGCATGGCCCTCAACCTCGAAGCCGACAATGTCGGCGTCGTGATCTTCGGCTCGGACGCCGAGATCAAGGAAGGCGACACCGTCAAGCGCACCGGCACCATCGTCGACGTGCCGGTCGGCCGTGGCCTGCTGGGCCGCGTCGTGGACGGTCTGGGCAACCCGATCGACGGCAAGGGCCCGATCGAGGCGACCGAGCGTCGCCGCGTCGAGGTGAAGGCACCGGGCATCATCCCGCGCAAGGGCGTGCATGAGCCGGTCCAGACCGGCCTGAAGGCGATCGACGCGCTCGTTCCCGTCGGCCGTGGCCAGCGCGAGCTGATCATCGGCGACCGCCAGACCGGCAAGTCGGCCGTCGCGATCGACGCCTTCATCAACCAGAAGACGGTCAACGCCGGCACCGACGAGTCGAAGAAGCTCTACTGCATCTACGTCGCCGTGGGTCAGAAGCGCTCGACCGTGGCGCAGCTGGTCAAGACGCTCGAAGAGAATGGCGCGATGGAATATTCCATCGTCGTTGCCGCGACCGCGTCGGAGCCCGCTCCGCTCCAGTTCCTCGCGCCGTACACCGGCACCGCGATGGGCGAGTATTTCCGCGACAACGCGATGCACGCGCTGATCGTGTTCGACGATCTGTCGAAGCAGGCCGTCGCGTACCGCCAGATGTCGCTGCTGCTGCGCCGTCCGCCGGGCCGTGAAGCGTATCCTGGCGACGTCTTCTATCTGCACAGCCGTCTGCTCGAGCGTGCGGCCAAGATGAACGACGCCAACGGCGCCGGTTCGCTGACCGCGCTGCCGATCATCGAGACCCAGGCGGGCGACGTGTCGGCCTATATCCCGACCAACGTGATCTCGATCACCGACGGCCAGATCTTCCTCGAAACCGACCTGTTCTTCGCGGGCATCCGCCCGGCGATCAACGTCGGTCTGTCGGTCAGCCGCGTCGGCTCGGCCGCGCAGACCAAGGCGATGAAGAAGGTGTCGGGCTCGATCAAGCTGGAGCTGGCCCAGTATCGCGAAATGGCCGCCTTCGCGCAGTTCGGCTCGGACCTCGACGCCTCGACGCAGAAGCTGCTGAACCGCGGTGCACGCCTGACCGAGCTGCTCAAGCAGCCGCAGTTCTCGCCGCTGCCCTTCGAGGAGCAGACCGCGTCGATCTTCGCGGGCACCAACGGCTATATCGACAACGTGCCGGTGGCGCAGGTCGTCCGCTACGAAGCGGCGATGCTCGCCTATCTGCGCAACGATCACGCCGATGTGCTGGCGATGATCCGCGACACCAAGGATTTGGGCGACGAGGCCAAGGGCAAGCTCAAGGCCGCGCTCGACCAGTTCGCGAAGATCTTCGCGTAAGACGGCATGTAAGCCCTCTCCCCTCCGGGGGGAGGGTTGGGTGAGGGGCGCCAGACAGGCCGTCTCATCCGTGGCAGCCCCTCACCCCGGCCCTCTCCCCCGTGGGGAGGGAGAAGAAGGACTAAGATGGCGTCCCTCAAGGCCCTCAAGATCCGGATCAACTCGGTCAAGTCGACCCAGAAGATCACCAAGGCGATGAAGATGGTCGCCGCCGCCAAGCTGCGCCGGGCGCAGGACGCGGCGCAGAACGGCCGTCCCTATGCCGAGCGTCTCGAAGCGGTGATGGCCGGTATGGCCGCACGCGTCGGTGGCGTCGGTGCGTCGCCGCTGCTGGCGGGCACCGGCAAGGACGATGTCCAGCTGCTGGTCGTCGCCACCTCGGAGCGTGGTCTGGCGGGTGCGTTCAACACGAACATCGTCCGCGCCGCGCGCCGCAAGGCCGAAGAGCTGACCGCGCAGGGCAAGACGGTGAAGTTCTACCTCGCGGGCAAGAAGGGGCGCGTGCTGAAGCGCTTCTTCCCGAACGCGATCCTCGCCGATCACGACATGAGCGCGATCAAGGCGCCCGAGTTCGACGACGCGCGCGTCATCGCCGACGATCTGATCGCGCGGTTCGAGCGCGGCGAGTTCGACGTGGCGCATCTGTTCTACTCGAAGTTCGTCTCGGCGCTGGTGCAGGACCCCGTCTCGCAGCAGTTGATCCCCGTGCCGATGCCCGCGCCCAGCAAGGGTGAGACGTCGGTCGAGGCGGTCGCCGAGTTCGAGCCGAGCGAGGAAGATATCCTCGACGCGCTGCTGCCGCGCAACGTCGCGGTGCAGATCTTCCGCGCGCTGCTGGAAAACCAGGCCGGTTTCTACGGTTCGCAGATGAACGCGATGGACAATGCCACGCGCAACGCGGGCGACATGATCCGCCGTCTGTCGATCCAGTATAACCGGACCCGTCAGGCCGCGATCACCACCGAGCTGGTCGAAATCATCTCGGGCGCCGAGGCGCTCTGATGCGTCTTGCGCTCCTTCTGGGCCTGACGGTCGCTCTGGCCGGATGCGGCCAGGCGTCCGACCAGCCGAAGGACGCGCCCAAGGCTTCGCCGACGCCGTTCGTGACGGGCGGCTGGGCGACCGTGTTCGGCCATGCGCCCGAGACGGTCAGCCTGCTCGACCGGATGGGCTTTCGCATGAGCGGTTACGCGCCCGTCAAGGGTGTGCACCGTGCGATCGCCCAAGCCACCCCGATGGCCGATCCGTCGGTGTCGCCGGTCAATATGGGCAATCTGATCGTCGAGGGCGACGCAGCGCGGCTGAACGAAGTCCGCTTCTCGCTCGACCTCGTCAATCTCGAGACCAGCCCGTTCGCCAAGACGCAGTTCATCCGCTGGGTGACCAAGCCGATGGATCAGCTGGGTCTGGACGGCAAGGATGCGGTCACGGCCGCGATCCAGAATGAAAGCGCCACCACCGGCCACCTGACCGGCGCCGATTACCGTGTTACCCGTGACAAGATCGACGGTGGCCGCCGTCTGGTCGTAACCTTTACCCGCCCCGAAGCCCGCCCCGAAGCGATTTCGGGCTCTACCGAACCAAGGAAGCAATGATGGCAACCGCCGCTGAGGACATCCGGCCGACCACGGCCACCAACAATGTCGGCACGATCGCCCAGGTCATCGGCGCGGTCGTCGACGTTCACTTCCCCGATCACCTGCCCGCGATTCTGTCGGCGCTGGAGACGGACAATAACGGCACCCGTCTGGTGCTCGAAGTCGCGCAGCATCTGGGCGAGAACACCGTCCGCACGATCGCGATGGACACGACCGAGGGTCTGACCCGCGGCCAGACCGTGACCGACACCGGCGCGCAGATCCGCGTGCCCGTCGGCCCGGCGACGCTCGGCCGCATCCTGAACGTCGTCGGCGAGCCGATCGACGAGCGTGGTCCGGTCGCCACCGACCTGCGCGCGCCGATCCACGCAAAGGCGCCCGAGTTCATCGAGCAGTCGACCGAGAGCGCGATTCTGGTCACCGGCATCAAGGTCATCGACCTTCTCGCCCCCTACGCCAAGGGCGGCAAGATCGGCCTGTTCGGCGGCGCGGGCGTCGGCAAGACGGTTCTGATTCAGGAACTGATCAACAACATCGCCAAGGGCCATGGCGGCACCTCGGTGTTCGCGGGCGTCGGTGAGCGAACCCGCGAGGGCAACGACCTGTATCACGAATTCCTCGACGCGGGCGTGATCGCCAAGGACGCCGAGGGCAATGCGATCAGCGAGGGCTCGAAGGTCGCGCTGGTGTACGGCCAGATGAACGAGCCGCCGGGCGCCCGCGCTCGCGTCGCGCTGTCGGGTCTGACCATCGCGGAATATTTCCGCGACCAGGAAGGCCAGGACGTGCTGTTCTTCGTCGACAACATCTTCCGCTTCACCCAGGCGGGTGCGGAAGTGTCGGCGCTGCTGGGCCGTATTCCGTCGGCCGTGGGCTATCAGCCGACCCTGTCGACCGACATGGGTGCGCTGCAGGAGCGCATCACCTCGACCAACAAGGGTTCGATCACCTCGGTGCAGGCGGTGTACGTGCCCGCCGACGACTTGACCGATCCGGCGCCGGCCACCTCGTTCGCCCACCTCGACGCGACGACGGTGCTCAACCGCGCCATCTCGGAGCTGGGCATCTACCCGGCCGTCGACCCGCTCGACTCGACCAGCCGCGTGCTCGAGCCGCGCATCGTCGGCCAGGAGCATTATGAGACGGCCCGTGCGGTCCAGTCGCTGCTCCAGCGCTACAAGGCGCTGCAGGACATCATCGCGATCCTGGGCATGGACGAGCTGTCCGAAGAGGATAAGCTGACCGTCCAGCGCGCCCGCAAGATCCAGCGCTTCCTGTCGCAGCCCTTCCACGTCGCGGAAGTCTTCACCGGCATCTCGGGCAAGTTCGTCCAGATCGAAGACACGATCCGTTCGTTCAAGGCGGTGGTCGACGGCGAGTATGACCATCTGCCGGAAGCGGCCTTCTACATGGTCGGCGGCATCGACGAAGCCGTCGCCAAGGCCGAGAAGCTGGCGCAGGAAGCCTGATGTCCGCGCCGCGCCGCGAGGACGCGGTCAACGATGTCTGTCCCTGGTCGGGTAAGCCGATCAGCGACGACGGGTTGACGGTCTATCGCGGCGCGGCGGTCGGCTTCTGCAATCCTGGTTGCCGGGACAAGTTCGACGCGGCCATTACCGCGTTCGACCGCGCGATTGAAACGAGACCCTGACATGCTGCACTTCGAACTCGTGACCCCCGAAAAGCTCCTCCGCTCGGAGGAGGTGCATATGGTGGTCGTCCCCGGCACCGAGGGCGATTTCGGCGTGCTGGAGGGCCATGCGCCTTTCATGTCGACCGTTCGCGACGGCGCGATCCAGGTTTACCGCACCGAAAAGGGCGAGCCGGAATCGATCCAGATCCGTGGTGGCTTCGCCGAGGTGGGGCCGAAGGGCCTGACCGTTCTGGCGGAGCATGCGGGGTAAGGCTTTTTCGCCTTTTCACCGGGTTTTGAGACGGTCGCGGCGGAAGTCGCGGCCGTTTTTCTTTGGGGTGAGGGCGGGGCGTGGCCTTCGACTTCGCTCAGGCTGAACGGGGCGAGGGGAACAGGGTCTTACAGCAACATCCGTTCAGCCTGAGCGAAGTCGAAGGCCAAGGGAAAACCCGTCCCCATGCGGTAAGCCCCTCCCGCTTGCGGGAGGGGTTTGGGGAGGGCCCGCCCGCGGCCTTTCCCTCCCCCATCCCCTCCCGCTTGCGGGAGGGGCGTGTTTGGGGCGATCGGCGCGCTTACAAAAAGCTGTACGGATCCACATCCACCGCGACCCGCACCTTGGCCGACCATTCCAGCTCGCCCAGCCATTCGCGAATCACATCCTGCACTGCCAGCGCCCGCCGGGCATGGACCAGCAGCCGAAACCGATGCCGCCCGCGTAGCATCGCCAACGGCGCAGGCGCGGGGCCGAAGACATGCATCCCGTCCACCTTGGGGGCCGCGCGCGCGATCATATTGGCCGCCGATTGGGCCGCCCCCTGATCCTCCGAGGACACGATGATCGCGGCATAGCGGCCGAAGGGTGGCGCATCCGCATCGCGCCGGGCCTCGGTCTCGGCCGTATAGAAGGCCTCCGCATCGCCCGTCACCAGCGCCTGCATCACTTGCGCCTTGGGGCTGTGCGTCTGGATGAAGACATGCCCCGGCTTGGCCCCCCGCCCGGCACGCCCCGACACCTGCCGGATCTGCTGGAAGGTCCGTTCCGCCGCGCGCAGGTCGCCGCCGTCCAGACCCAGGTCGGCGTCGATCACGCCGACCAAGGTCAGGTTGGGGAAGTGATAGCCCTTGGTGATCAGCTGCGTGCCGACGACGATATCGATATCGCCCGCCTCCATCCGCCCGACGAACTCGGCCGCCTTGGCGGGGGACCAGATGGTGTCGGAGGTGACGACCGCGATCTTCGCTTCCGGAAACAGCGCCGTCGCCTCGTCGGCGATCCGCTCGACGCCGGGGCCGCAGGCAACCAGCGTATCCTCGCCGTCGCATTCGGGGCAGGCGCGCGGCGTGGGCAGGACATGGCCGCAATGATGGCAGGCCAGCCGCCGGACCAGCCGGTGTTCGACCATCCAGGCAGTACAGTTGGGGCATTGAAACCGATGCCCACAGGTCCGGCACAAGGTCAGCGGGGCATAGCCGCGCCGGTTAAGATAGAGCAGCGACTGTTCGCGCTTCTCCAGCACATCCTTCATCGCCGCGACCAGCTTGGGCGCGATCCAGCGGCCGCGCTCGGGCGGGTTCTGGATCAGATCGATCGCCTCGATCGTCGGCATCTGCGCGGGGCCGAAGCGGCCGGGCAGCTTGACCTCGGTATAGCGGCCTAGCGCGACTTGTTGCCGCGTCTCGATCGCGGGGGTGGCGGAGGCGAGGATGACGGGGCAGGGCTCGAACTTGCCGCGCATCACCGCGACGTCACGGGCGTGGTAATGAACGCCGTCTTCCTGCTTGAAGCTGGTTTCATGCGCCTCGTCGACGACGATGAGCCCAAGATTGCGATAGGGCAGGAACAAGGCCGAGCGCGCGCCGACCGTCACCAGCCCCTGGCCGCTGGCGATGGCCCGCCAGGCGCGGCGTCGCTGCGACGAGCGCAGGCCCGAATGCCACGCCACCGGCTCGCAGCCGAAGCGGTCGTGGAACCGCTTGAGGAACGGCTCGGTCAGTGCGATCTCGGGAAGCAGGACCAGCACCTGCCGCCCCTCGGCAATCGCCTGCGCCACCGCCTCGAAATACACCTCGGTCTTGCCCGATCCGGTCACGCCGTCGAGCAGCACCGGCTGGAAACTATGCGCGGTGACGCCCGCGACCAAAATGTCCGCCGCCGTGCGCTGGTCCTCAGACAGGGCGGGGCGGTGATGGTCGGGGTCGGGGAGGGGAAAGGGGCTGTCGATATCGACCTCGACGCCTTCGATCGCGCCGTTCTTCACCAGCCCTCGGATGACCGCGTCGGAGACATCGGCCATCGTCGCCAACTCGCGGATCAGACCCTGGCGGTCGCCGATCCGCTCCAGCGCCTGCGCCCGCTGCGGGGTCAGGCGGTCGGGGACATGGCCGGTGACGCGATATTCGGTGACGGTCCGCGCGCCTTCCAGCGCCGAGGTGGACGAAAGGGCCATGCGCACGACGGCAGCGGGCGGCGCGAGATAATAGTCCGCCGTCCATTCGATCAGCCGCCGCAGCGCATCGGGCAGGGGCGGCGCATCGGCCACGCCCAGCAGCGGGCGCAGGCGATTGTCGCCGACCTCGGCGTCGGAGGGCATCCGCTCCGGCTCCCACACCACGCCGAGCAATTGGCGGGGCCCGAGCGGCGCGACGACGATCGACCCCGGCTCGACCGTCATCCCGTGCGGCACACGATAGTCGAGAGGGCCGAGCGCGGAGTTCAGGACAAGGACGCGGACGCGCGAAGACATGGGTCCGCTATATGGGGCGGCACGGTGGCGAGGGAAGGGGCCAGTGCTACGCGGTCCAGGGCGGATCGACATTTGAAGACATGTACTTCCCTCGCCCCTCGCAGAGGGGAGAGGGGAGGATAAAACAAGACGCGTTCCGATTTGACCTAACCCGCCCGTCGCCGATCGCCGCGTCGGCGTTCGCCCACCCGGTCGCGCTTGGCGCCATAGAGGCGGCTATCGGCATGGTGCATGAAATCGCGGTTGGTCCGGCAATCCTCGGGGCGCAGCGTCACCGCGACCGTGCCCGCACAACTCATGGTCAGCTTGTCGATGGTGATCGTGATGGTCAGCAACGCCTCGATCCGCACGCGCAGGGCGTCGATATCGGTCAGCAGCGCAGGGTCGCGGACGATCAGTCCGAACTCGTCGCCGCCCAGTCGCGCGACGAAGCTGCCGTCCAGCCAGTCGGAGCGCAGGCGTTGGCCGACGATGCGCAGCACCTCGTCCCCCGCCGGGTGGCCCAGCGTGTCGTTGATCAGCTTGAAGCCGTCCAGATCGATCAGGACCAGCGCCAGCGGCTCGCCCTTGCCGACGGACTCCGCGATCGCCGCCTCCAGCGTCCGGTCGAAGGCGGCGCGGTTGGCGAGCAGGGTCAGCGCGTCGGTATCCGCATTGCGGCGCAGCTGGGTTTCCAGCGCGTGGCGCTCGGTCACGTCCTGGAACATGCCGACCAGCCCGTGCGGCTCGCCGTCCAGCATCTCGCGCTCGCCCATCACGCGGACCCGTCGTTTGCGGCCCAGCGCGGTGATGAAGTCCAACTCGATGTCGAACGGATCGCCGGTCCGCACCGTCTGCGCGATGGTATTGCGCAGCACCTCGCGCGCGGCGGGCGGGTAATAGGACAGGCCCTGGTCGACCGTGAAATGCTGGCCCGGGTTCAGTTCGTGGATGCGGTATACCCCCTCGGACCACATGGCCTGACCGTCAGCCAGGGTGATCCGCCACGATCCGATCATCGCCAGCCGCTCGACCTGGCGGACGGTACGGTCCTTGGCGCGCAGATCGGCGGCCTGTCGCTCGCTGAGTTCGGCCATCGCATTGGCACGTCGGGCGATGGCGCGGGCGGCGATCAGCGCCTCGGCCAGCCGCGCCAGATGGCGCAACGTCTGTTCCCCCGCCGGGCTCAGCGAGCGCGGCGTGGCGTCCATGACGCAGAGCGAGCCGATCGCCTGGGGCGCGCCGTCCAGATCGGGCACACGGATCGGCATCCCCGCATAGAAACGCGTCCCCGCCTCGCCCGTCACGAACGGATTGACCGCGAAACGCGGATCGCGGCTGAGGTCGGGGACGATCGTCACATCGCTTGAGTGGATGGTATGATCGCAAAAGGCGACGTTGCGCGGCATCTGTCGGGGCAGGTCGCCGATCGCCGACTTGACCCAGAAACGGTCCCGGTCCGCCAGGGTCAACGCCGCCACCGGGCAGCCGAGCATCTCGGCGGCCAGCGAGACGAGCGCATCGAACTCCGCTTCCGGCTCGCTGTCGAGCAGCGCATGCGCCTGGAGCGTGGCCAGGCGGCGTTCCTCGTCGAACGGCGCGGGGATGGTAAGGGGGGCTTCCATCATGATGTGCGGACCATAACCAAAAGAGTTTTCAGAACCTTAAAAATGGACGGAAGCATAAGAATTTATTCGGCTTTTTGTGTGATCGAAATTACAGAACGCGACCGGCCGAACCGCGGATGGGGTGGATGACGCATTTGTCACATTGTGGTCACCCCGGGGTATCCCGACGGGCTGTAGCCCTTTGCCCCACGGAGTTCGCAGAGCTCGGCACCCGACACTCCCGGGGGTGCCGTCGCGGCCGGCGGGAAGAGCGCTTCCCGCCGGTCTTTCCTTGGCGGCAGCAGCGGTGAGCCGGGATCGAGCGACCTCGCGATGCCGCCGCAATGATGAATGTCGCCCAATGACGGAGCAGACGAGCCGATGAGCCGCAAAATCCTGATCGTCGAAGATGACGCCTCGACCGCCGCCTATGTCGCCAAGGGGCTGGCCGAGGCGGGTTATGCCGTCGAGCAATGCGGGGACGGCCGCGATGGCCTGTTCCTGGCGAGCGAGGGCATATTCGACCTCATCATCGCCGACCGGATGCTGCCGCGGCTGGACGGGCTGGCGATGGTCAGCGCGATCCGCGCCGCGGGTATCTCGACGCCGGTGCTCGTGCTCTCGGCGCTCGCCACGGTCGACGACCGGGTCGACGGGCTGAAGGCGGGCGCGGACGATTATCTGTGCAAGCCCTTCTCCTTCGCCGAGCTGTCGGCGCGGATCGAGGCGCTGGTCCGCCGCTCCGACCGCGCCGCGTCCGAGCCGACCCGCACCAAGCTGAGCGTCGGCGATCTGGAGATCGACCTGCTGGCGCGCACCGTGACGCGGGCGGGCAAGATCATCCCGGTCGGCGCGCGCGAGTTCAACCTCCTGGAGTTCCTGGCGCGTCATGCGGGCCAGGTCGTCACCCGCACGATGATGCTGGAGAAGATCTGGAACTATCATTTCGACCCGGGATCGAACGTGGTCGACGTCCATATCGGGCGGCTGCGTCGCAAGCTGGAAGAGGGGTTCGGCAGCCCGATCCTGCATACGGTGCGCGGCGCGGGCTATAGGCTGGCCGTCGAAGGGTGAAGCCCCGGCTGACGATCTCGGCGCGGATCGCGCTGCTGTCGATCATCCTTGCGCTGGTGTCCAATCTGGCGCTGGTCGGCTTCATCTGGAAACAGACCAGCGCGGATGCGGTGGCGGCGCTTCACCGCGAGATCGTCGAACAGGCCGATGCCCTGCGCGCCGTATGGCGGACCGGGGCGCTGCCGGCCCTCGCCGATGCGATCAAGGAAGCGCGCGAGCCGGGCGACGTGTCGCTGGTGCTGGCGATCTTCGATCCGCAGGGGCACCGGATCGCGGGCTATGCGCCGCGCCATCTGGCCGTGCCGCTGGCCGACACGCCGTTCCGCATCGCTGTGCTGGGCCGCGACGGCGTGTGGAACGCGCGGGAGGCGGGGTATACGCTCCATCCCATTGGCCATGACTGGCTGCTGGTCGGGCGTCCGCTCGACCTGATCGAGGCGCAGCAGGTGGCGATCGAGCGCGCGCTGGCGCTGGCGGTGTTCCTGTCGCTGATGCTGGGGGTGGGCACTGGGCTGGTGCTCGCGCGCTATGTCACGGGGCGGCTCAATACCATCGTCGCGGTGATCGATGCGGCGGGCGAGGGCGACCTGACCCGCCGCGTGCGATTGGTCCGCGACGGGAATGACGAAGGGGATGCCTTCGACCGGCTGGCCGAGCGGCTGAATGCGATGCTCGGCAAGATCGAGCAGTTGATGGCCGAGCTGCGAGTCGTCACCGACAGCCTGGCGCACGACCTGCGCTCGCCGCTCGCCCGCCTGCGCACCAAGACCGAGCAGGCGGTGCTGATCGCCGACCCGGCCCAGCGCGAGGCCGCTTTGGGCGGCTTGCTGGTCGAAACCGATCTCATCATGCGGATGCTGACCATGGTGATCGAGATCAGCCGGTCCGAGTCGGTGACGCGCGACCGCTTTACTTTGGCCTCGCCGGTCGAACTGGTCGAGGAGATCGGCGAACTCTACGCCCCGGTCGCCGAGGAGGCCGGATTGCGCTTCCTGATCGACGTGGAGGCGCGCCCTGCGCCCTTGCCGCTGCACCGCGAACTCATGAGCCAGGCGCTGTCCAATCTGATCGACAATGCCCTGAAGCACGGCGCGTCGGGCGGTGAGGTGACGCTGCGGCTGCGCGAGGGGGCGGAGGGAATCATCTTTCAGGTCGAGGATCACGGCCCCGGCATCGCCGAGGCGGACCGTGCGCAGGCGTTGAAGCGCTTCGGCCGACTCGACACCGCCCGCACGACTCCGGGGGCCGGGCTGGGCATGGCGCTGATCGAGGCGGTGGCAAGGTTGCACGGCGGACGATTCGATCTGGCCGACAATGCGCCCGGCCTGATCGCGCGGCTGGTGATTCCATAAATCCTCCCCGGCACGGGGAGGGGGACCAGCGAAGCCGGTGGAGGGGGCGTGCGGCGAGGGGCGTCCTGTGTGGAAGCCCCCTCCGTCAGGCTGCGCCTGCCACCTCCCCGTGTCGGGGAGGATCGGACTTGCCCCGCTGCCTCAGCGCTTTACACCCCGGCGCATGGACACGCTTTCCCTGTTCGGCCTGCTCGCCGTTTCCTTCACCCTGGTCTGCTATGCGATGGAATCGGGGTCGCACTGGTGGACGCTGGGCTTCTGCCTGGGGTGCGTCGCGGGGTCGGCCTATGGATTTCTCCAAGGCGCCTGGCCGTTCGGCGTCGTCGAGATCGTGTGGGCGGTCGTGTCCTTCCGCCGCTGGCTGACGCTCAAGCGGCTGCAATCGGCGAAGTTTGTGGAACCGATCGCTTGACAGGATGTTGCGCGGGGCCTAACTGACCGTCCTTCCAACACCCCCGGTTGAACGACGCGCGCGTTACGTGCGTCGCCATTCCGCGTGGCGGAACCATCGCGTTGAGATGGAGCATGTGCGGCCATGCCATGCTCCGTGGAGCTAGGAGAACAAGTTTCATGGCACGTATTGCGGGTGTCAACCTCCCGACCAACAAGCGCGTATTGATCGCGCTGACCTATATCCACGGCATCGGTCCGGCCAAGGCGAAGCAGATCACTGCCAAGCTGAACATCGCCGCTGATCGTCGCGTCCAGGACCTTTCGGACCAGGAAGTGCTGCAGATCCGTGAGACCATCGACGCCGATCACACGGTGGAAGGCGATCTGCGTCGCGAAACCGCGATGAACATCAAGCGCCTGATGGACCTGGCCTGCTATCGCGGCCTGCGTCACCGCAAGGGCCTGCCGGTCCGCGGCCAGCGCACGCACACCAACGCGCGCACCCGCAAGGGCAAGGCGAAGCCGATCGCGGGCAAGAAGAAGTAATTCGTCCGGGGGACGAATTAATCCGCCGGAGGCAGGCTTGTGGCTGACCGCCCGCCGCTCTCCGCATCAGGATATCAGGTCAGGATTATCATCTAATGGCACGTGAACCGCAGCGCATTCGCCGTCGCGAGCGCAAGAACATCACCGCCGGCGTCGCCCATGTGAACGCCAGCTTCAACAACACCATGATCACCATCACCGATGCCCAGGGCAACGCCATTTCGTGGTCGTCGGCCGGCATGATGGGCTTCAAGGGCTCGCGCAAGTCGACCCCGTATGCGGCGCAGGTCGCAGCGGAAGACGCGGGCAAGAAGGCCGCCGAGCACGGCGTCCGCACCCTGGAAGTCGAAGTGAAGGGTCCGGGTTCGGGCCGCGAGTCGGCGCTGCGCGCGCTGCAGGCGGTCGGTTTCCAGATCTCCTCGATCCGCGACGTCACCTCGATCCCGCACAACGGCGTGCGGCCTTCCAAGCGTCGCCGCGTCTGATGCTTCCCATGGCCGGCTGACGAGTCGGCCATGCCTCTCTCCATGGCTGGAACCGTCCCCGTTCCGGCCCACAACTCAGGGGAACCACGTGTCTGTCAACGCAAAGAACTGGCAGGAACTGAAGAAGCCCAACGCGCTCGAGAAAAAGGGTGGCGATGGCAAGCGGAAGGCGACGTTCGTTGCCGAACCGCTGGAGCGTGGCTTCGGCCTGACGCTGGGCAACGCGCTTCGCCGCGTGCTCCTGTCGTCGCTCCAGGGCGCGGCGGTGACCTCGATCAAGATCGAGAACGTGCTGCACGAGTTCTCGTCGCTCGCCGGTGTGCGTGAAGACGTCACCGACATCGTGCTGAACGTCAAGCAGCTCGCGATCCGCATGCAGGGCGAAGGCCCCAAGCGTCTCCAGCTGTCGGCGACCGGTCCCGCCACCGTCAAGGCCGGCGACATCGCCGTGTCGGGCGACATCGAGGTCATGAACAAGGACCTGGTGATCTGCCATCTCGACGAAGGCGCGACGTTCAACATGGAACTGACCGCCGACATCGGTAAGGGCTATGTCCCCGCCGCGTCGAACCGTCCGGCCGATGCGCCGATCGGTCTGATCCCCGTCGATGCGCTCTATTCGCCGGTCCGTCAGGTGTCGTACAAGGTCGATCCGACCCGCGTCGGCCAGGACCTGGACTATGACAAGCTGACGCTCTCGATCGAGACCGACGGCACCGTCACCCCGGAAGACGCCGTGGCCTATGCCGCGCGCATCCTCCAGGACCAGCTGGCGCTGTTCGTGCACTTCGACGACTCGGCGCTCACCCGCGCGGCCCCCGTGGGCCAGGCGGCGATCCCCGCCGCTGGTGGCGAGCCGCAGAGCGACGCGCAGCAGATCAACCGTTACCTTCTCAAGAAGGTCGACGAGTTGGAATTGTCGGTGCGTTCGGCGAACTGCCTCAAGAACGACAACATCATCTATATCGGCGATCTGGTCGGCAAGACCGAAGCCGAGATGCTGCGCACTCCGAATTTCGGCCGCAAGTCGCTGAACGAAATCAAGGAAGTGCTGTCGTCCATGGGTCTGCGCCTGGGCATGGAAATCCCCGGCTGGCCGCCCGAGAATATCGAGGAAATGGCCAAGAAGCTGGAACAGGAGATCATGGGCTGAGCCGCACGCGGATAGCGACGCTATCCGCGACACGGCGCAAGCCCGGCCGGCGGGTCGCCCACGGGCGACCCGTTCGACGTCAGGATCGCGGCTATGCCGTGATCCGGTCCGGCTCTCCAGCAGCTTTGCTGACCCGCTCCCCGGTGAAAGCCGGAGGGCAACAAGACAGGCGAAGGTGACGGCCTTGACGGTCACCGGCTCTGGGGTTCCGTGACACGGCCCCTTAACGAACGAAGGAACTACCCATGCGTCATCGCGTCGGCGGCCGTAAGCTGCAGCGTACCTCGGCTCATCGTACCGCGCTTTTCCGCAACATGTCGGCCGCGCTCATCAAGCACGAGCAGATCACCACCACCGTCGCCAAGGCGAAGGAACTGCGTCCTTACGTCGAAAAGCTGGTGACCCTGGCGAAGAAGGGCGGTCTCTCGAACCGTCGTCTGGCCCATGCCCGTCTGCTCGACGATGCGCAGCTGGTGAAGCTGTTCGACGTTCTGGCGTCGCGCTATGCCGATCGTAACGGCGGCTACACCCGCATCATCAAGGCCGGCATCCGCGCGTCGGACGCCTCGCCGATGGCGATCATCGAGTTCGTCGATCGCGACGTCTCGGCGAAGGGCCAGGATTCGGGTCCGGTCATGAACGAGGAAGATTTCGACGAAGCCGCGTAATTTACGCGCTTCTCGAAGACCTTCGAGGAAGGGCCGCTCCAGCGATGGAGCGGCCCTTTTCGTTTGTGTCTTGCTCCCCAACCGTGAGCAAGCGCTCCCCCTCCCGCAGGCGGGAGGGGGCCGGGGGGGGGGGGGCAGGGTGTCTCACGGAGACCATCGCTTGTGGCGTTCCCTCCCCCATCCCCTCCCGCCTGCGGGAGGGGGGCGTGCCAAGAATTGCGGTTTGCCCTTCTACGGCATCTCCATGACGGTCATTCACTCTACGGAAACACGTCCGCCCCGGTAGCTTTTCGCAAAAGACATCGCTATCGGACCGCCATGGAGCACCCGGACAGCATCCTCATCGTCGATTTCGGCAGCCAGGTCACCCAGCTCATCGCACGCCGCGTGCGCGAGGCGGGGGTCTATAGCGAGATCGTTCCCTTCCAATCCGCCGCCGAGGCGTTCGCGCGGATCAACCCCGCCGCGGTCATCCTGTCGGGCGGCCCCGCCTCGGTCGTCGACGAGAATAGCCCGCGCATTCCGCAGGCGATCCTCGACAGCGGCCTGCCGATGCTGGGCATCTGCTATGGCCAGCAGGCGCTGACTGAGCAGCTGGGCGGCAAGGTCGAAAAGGGCGACAGCGGCGAGTTCGGCGAGGCGTTCATCACCGTCGAGGGCGAATGCACCCTGTTCGACGGCCTGTGGGCGACGGGCGAGCGGCACCAGGTTTGGATGAGCCATGGCGACAAGGTGACGGCGCTGGCGCCGGGCTTCCGCGTCGTCGCGACTAGCCCCGGCGCGCCCTATGCGATCATCGCCAATGACGAGCGCCGCATTTATGCGATGCAGTTCCACCCCGAAGTCGTGCACACGCCCGACGGCGCCAAGCTGATCGCCAATTTCGTGCGCCATGTCGCAGGGGTCTCCGGCGACTGGACCATGGCCGAGTTCCGCGCCGCCAAGATCGCCGAGATTCGCGAGCAGGTGGGTGAGGGCCGGGTGATCTGCGGCCTGTCGGGCGGGGTCGACTCGTCGGTGGCCGCACTTCTGATCCACGAGGCGATCGGCGACCAGCTGACCTGCGTCTTCGTCGATGGCGGCATCCTGCGCCAGGGCGAGGCAGAGCAGGTCGTCAGCCTGTTCCGCGGCCATTATAACATCCCGCTCGTCCATGTGGACGCGCAGGACCTGTTCATGGACGGTCTGGCGGGCGTCACCGACCCGGAAGCCAAGCGCAAGTTCATCGGCAAGACCTTCATCGACGTGTTCGAGGCCGAGGCCAAGAAGATCGGCGGGGCCGAATTCCTGGCGCAGGGCACGCTCTACCCCGACGTGATCGAGAGCGTCAGCTTCACCGGCGGCCCGTCGGTGACGATCAAGAGCCACCACAATGTCGGCGGCCTTCCGGCGCGCATGAACATGAAGCTGGTCGAGCCGCTGCGCGAGCTGTTCAAGGACGAGGTCCGCGTGCTGGGTCGCGAGCTGGGCCTGCCCGACGTGTTCGTCGGCCGTCACCCGTTCCCCGGACCCGGCCTGGCGATCCGCATCCCCGGCGAAGTGACGCGCGAGCGTTGCGACATCCTGCGCAAGGCGGACGCCATCTATCTCGACGAGATTCGCAAGGCGGGTCTATACGACGCGATCTGGCAGGCCTTTGCGGTGCTGCTGCCGGTGCGTTCGGTCGGCGTGATGGGCGATGGCCGCACCTATGACTCGGTGCTGGCGCTGCGCGCGGTGACGTCGGTCGACGGGATGACCGCGCAGGCCTTCGACTTCCCCGGCGATTTCCTGCCGCGCGTGACGACCCGGATCATCAACGAGGTGAAGGGCATCAACCGCGTCGTGTACGACTATACCAGCAAGCCGCCCGGCACGATCGAGTGGGAATAACCAAGGCTCGCGATCCCGCAGGGCGGGGCTGCGGCTTGGTTATCCGGTGCCGCAAGGCACCGCGGATGTAGATGCCGTTTATTCCTCCCCTGTAAGGGGAGGTGGCAGGGCGCAGCCCTGACGGAGGGGTGTCACCATTCGCGAGGGTAGACCGTTCCCACGAACCGGGACACCCCTCCACCATGCTGCGCATGGTCCCCCTCCCCTATAAGGGGAGGAATGAAATGATGCCGATCATAACCCAATCCACCCGCCCTCGGCTGGTGCTGGCGATGCTGCTGGTCGTCTATATCTTCAACTTCGTCGACCGGCAGATCCTCGCAATCCTCGCCGCGCCGATCCAGCAGGAGCTGGGGCTGAGCGACCGGCAGTTGGGGCTGCTCGGCGGGATCGCCTTCGCACTGCTCTATTCGACGCTGGGCGTGCCGCTGGCATGGCTGGCCGACCGGACGAGCCGGAGCCGGGTCGTCACGGGCTCGCTGGTGCTGTGGAGCGGCTTTACCGCGCTGTGCGGGCTGGCGACCGGCTTCTGGCAGATATTCCTCGCGCGGCTGGGCGTCGGCATCGGTGAGGCGGGAGGCGTCGCGCCGTCCTATGCAATCATCAGCGAGTATTTCCCACCGCGTCGCCGCGCACTGGCGCTTTCCGTCTACTCGCTGGGGATTCCACTGGGATCGGCGGCCGGTGTGCTGGCGGGCGGCTATATCGCCGCGCGGATCGACTGGCGGACGGCCTTCATCGCGGTCGGGCTGGCCGGAATGCTGATCGCGCCGCTGGTCCGGCTGATCGTTCGCGACAAGCCCAGGGCTGCCCCGGTGGCGAGCAAGCCCGCCTTCGCCACGGTCGCGCGCACCCTGGCAGGCAAGCCGTCCTTCTGGCTGCTGTCCTTCGGCGCGGCGAGCGGCTCGATGATCGGCTATGGCCTGGCCTTCTGGTTGCCCAGCCTGATGCGGCGCAGCTTCGGGCTGGATCTGATTGCGACCTCGCATTTGCTGGCGGGGCTGCTGCTGATCGGGGGTGTCGGCGGCATCGTGGCGGGCGGCTGGCTGGCCGACCGGCTGGGCGCGCGGGATCGGGCGTGGTTCGGCTATATCCCGGCCTTCGCCTATCTGGTCAGCATTCCGCTGTTCGCGGGCGGCATGCATGGCGGGGATGTGCGCATCGCCTTTGCGCTGTTCCTGCTGCCCCAGGCGCTGTCCTATGCGTGGCTGGGGCCGGTGCTGTCGGCGGTGCAGCATCTGGTGGCACCGCCCGAACGCGCGACGGCCGCCGCGCTCTTCCTGCTGATCAACAACCTGATCGGGCTGGGCGGCGGCATCTATGCGCTGGGGGCGCTGTCCGATGCGTTGACCCCGCTCTATGGCAGCGACGCGTTGCGCCATGCGATGCTGGGCGGCCTCAGCCTTTATGCGGTCGCGGCGCTGCTGGTCGGGATGGCCGGTCCCCATCTGCGCCGCGACTGGGTGGAGCCGCTCACCGCGCCGGAATGATGTTCCAGGCGAGCATCGCGAAGACCGCCGCACCCGCAACGATGCGATAGATCACGAAGGGTAGATAGCCGCGCGTCGATACCAGCCGCAGGAAGACGACGATCACGCCGTAACCGCTGACAAAGGCGACCAGGGTGGCGAGCAAGGTCGGCCCCGGTCCGAACGTCCCGAACCGTCCCCAGCTATCGGCCAGTTCGAACAGGCCCGACGCCAGCACCGCCGGGATCGCCAGCAGGAAGGAGTAACGCGCCGCCGCCTCGCGCGTGTAACCCAGCAACAGCCCCACGCTGATCGTCCCGCCGGAGCGCGACACGCCGGGGACCAGCGCCATCGCCTGCGCAAAACCCAGGATCAGGCCGTCGCGCCACCCCAGCCGCTCCAGCGGCTTGCGCTTCGCCCCGATCCGGTCGGCCGCGCCCAGCACCAGCGCAAAGACGATCAGCATCGTCGCGGTGATGCGCAGGTCGCGCAGCCCCCCTTCGATCTGATGCTTGAACAACAGGCCGAGGACCGCGATCGGCAGGGTGCCGAGGATCACCAGCCAGCCCATACGCGCGTCGGGGGACAGGGTGGCGGGACGGCGGATCACCGAACCCAGCCAGGCCATGGCGATGCGCCAGATATCGTTGCGGAAATAGAGGAGCACCGCCGCTTCGGTGCCGATCTGGGTGATGGCGGTGAAGGCCGCGCCGGGATCGTTGCCGGAGGGGAGCAGGGCGCCCGCGATGCGCAGATGCGCGCTCGACGATACGGGCAGGAACTCGGTGATGCCCTGCAACAGGCCCAGGAACAGCGCTTCCAACCAAATCATTATGAGTACGAACCTTTATGTGCGGTGCCCGCCATAGGCCGGGGGACGATCAGGGGCACCCCGAAAGTCGCCCGACCCATCGTTCCGCCGTGTCAGCCGTGCTTGCGATGCGCCTCGGCCAGTCGCCAGCGCTCCAGCTGGGTCAGCACATCGTTCGCGATCTGCCCGACGGTAAAGCCGGTCAGGTCGCGGAAGCCCGTTTCGCCATTGGTCTGTGCCGCGAGCATCCAGGCGAGGCTGCGGCGACGCTCGGGCGCCTCCAGCGCGGTATAGGCGGGCAGCGGGCGCGAGCGGGGGGACAGGCGATAGACGAACGGGCGACCCTCGCGCGCGGTGATGGTCAGCTCGACCTTGTCCTCCGCGCTGTCCAACTGGCTGGCGGTCCAGCCTTCGGCCTCCAGCGCCTCCTTGACCGATTGCAGCGCCGGTTCGCCCTGTGCGTGAAGCTGGGCCAGGATGTCGGTGCGGCGGGCGGGCACGATCAACCGCTTGATCCGCTCGCTGATCGCCGGGCCGTCACCGGGCAACGTCACCCCCGCCAGATCGGCATTGGTCTGACGCACCAGCCCCACCGCCAGCAACAGCATGATGAAGCAGAAGGGCAGGGCGGCGAGCAGGGTCGCCGACTGCAACGCGCCCAATCCGCCCGCGACCAGCAACAGCGTCGCCGTGGTGCCCAGCAGCACGCACCAGTACATACGCTGCCAGCGCGGCGTCTCCTCGGTGCCGCCCGAGGCCAGCGTGTCGATGACCAAAGCGCCGGAATCGGCCGAGGTCACGAAGAAGAAACCGACCAGGACGATGGCGAGCGTCGAGGTGACGCTGGCGGCGGGCAGATATTCGAGGAACTTGAACAAGGCGGTCGACAAATTCGCCTGCACCGCGTCGGCGATCCCGCCATGCGCACCGCCGAGATCCAGCGAGATCGCGGTGTTGCCGAACACCGTCATCCACAGAAAGGTGAAGGCGGTCGGCACGAACAGCACGCCGATCACGAACTCCCGGATCGTCCGTCCGCGCGAGATGCGGGCGATGAACATGCCGACGAAGGGCGACCAGGCGATCCACCACGCCCAATAGAACAGCGTCCAGTCCGCCATCCAGGCGCGCGGCTCATAGGCATAGAGGGTGAAGGTGCGCTTCACGAAATGATCGAGATACAAGCCGAAATTCTGGACCAGCGCGCGCAGCAGGAACAGGGTCGGTCCGACCGCCATCACGAACAGCATCAGCAGGACGGCGAGCACCAGGTTCAGCTCGGACAGGCGGCGAATGCCCCGATCCGCGCCGCTCAGCACCGACAGGGTGGCCGCGCCCATCACCAGCACGATGACCGCGATCTTGACGGTCAGCGTGTCGGGCACGCCATATTCGTAATTCAGCCCCGCCGTCATCTGTGACACGCCGAAGCCCAATGAGGTCGAGACGCCGAACACCGTGCCGCACACCGCGAAGATGTCGATCGCATCGCCCAGCGGGCCGTTGATCCTTTTGCCCAGGATCGGCGACAGGCCCGACCGCAGGGTCAGCGGCATGTCCTTGCGATAGGTGAAATAGGCCAGACTCATGCCGACCAGCGCATAGATGGCCCAGGCATGGACGCCGTAATGGTGGAAGGTGATCGCCATCGCCTCGCGCGCGGCCAGGATGGTGCCGCTGGGCGCTTCGGGTGGCGAGATATAATGCTGGATCGGCTCGGCGACCGCGAAATACATCAGGCCGATACCCATGCCCGCCGCGAACAACATGGCCAGCCACGACAGATAGGGAAAGTCCGGCTCGGCATCGTCCGGCCCCAGCTTCAGCTTGCCCGCAGGGCCGAAGCCCAAGGCCAGCACCACGACCAGGAACGCCGCGACCGCCGAGATATAGAACCAGCCGAACGTGTCGATCGCCCAGGCCTGCGCCGCCTTGAACGCGGCATCGGCGGTGCCGGGCATGGCCAAAGTCGTCACCAGCAGCAGCGCGATGATCCCGGAGGCGCCCCAGAAGACGCGCGGGTTGATTTCACTCTTCATCATATCAATGGGTTAGCATTGGTGGGCCGGAATGGCGAATGGGCGGCCCGAAGCAGGCACGGCACGGGATCGGGCCACAGCGTGCGGCGACCGGGAGAAGAGGGTAGGGAGACAGCCATAATAACGGTCGAAATGGTCGTAAGTCCCTGTATCCGCGTCCGGCTTAACCGGCCGGTATGATTGTTCCGTTATGCCCTGGATCAACGACATAAGATTCTGGGGAGTACGTCATGCGACTATGGGGGCTGCTGCTGGCATCGACGGCGGCGTTGGCGGTAACGGGAACGGCTTCGGCCCAGGGTTTGCGCGGGGTGGCACCCGCGCCCGCACCGAAGGACAAGCCGGACGAGAAGAAGCCGCAGGCCGAGTCGCCGAATAACGGGGATATCGTCGTCACGGCCACCCGCCGCTCGCAACGGCTGTCGAGCGTGCCGATCGCGGTCAGCGCCTATGGCACCGTCGCGCTGCAGAATTCGGGCGCGACCGATATCCGCCAGATGACCCAGTTGGCGCCCTCGCTGCTGGTCAGCTCGACCGGCTCGGAGGCGAATGCCACGGCGCGGATTCGCGGCATCGGCACGGTGGGCGACAATCCCGGCCTGGAAAGCTCGGTCGCGGTGTTCATCGACGGCGTCTATCGCAGCCGCACCGGCTCGGGCCTCAACGATCTGGGCGAGGTCGAGCGTATCGAGGTGTTGCGCGGGCCGCAGGGCACGCTGTCGGGGCGCAATTCCTCGGCGGGTGCGATCAGCATCTACACCAAATATCCCGCCTTCAAATATGGCGGCTATGGCGAGGTCAGCTACGGCAACTACGATGCCGTGCGCGTCGCCGGCGGCGTGACCGGTCCGGTGATCGGCGACACGCTCGCCTTCCGGATCGACGGTGTGTACAACAAGCGCGACGGCTTTCTGTACGACGTCGTCAACCAGACCGACTATAACGACCGCAAACGCGCGTTCGTGCGTGGCCAGCTATTCTGGAAGCCGACGGACGATTTCTCGATCCGCCTGATCGGCGACTATACCCACCGCGACGAGAAGTGCTGCGGCGCGGTCTATATCGACACGCGCGAGAAGGTCGATCCGACGCCGGGCGTGCCGGGCGATGCGGCGATCAACCCGCAGAACCGCATCGTCAACATCCTGCGCAGCCTGGGCGGTGTCCTGCCCAGCGCGGGCGATCCTTATAACCGTCGGATCGCGCAGACGCCGGGGCACGCCTATTCCAACGTGACCGAGGATTATGGCGTGTCGGCGCGTGTCGGCTGGGACATCGGCAAGGTCCAGCTGATCTCCATCTCCGCCTATCGCGAATATAAGGCGGGCGGTGCGGGCGATGTCGACTATAGCAATGTCGACATCATCGATCGCCCGAATAACGGCCTGGCCTATCGCCAGTTCAAGACCTTCACCCAGGAAACACGGCTCAGCGGCTCGATCCTGAACAACCGGCTCGACTGGCTGATCGGCGGCTATTTCGCGCATGAAGACCTTCAGGTGTCGGACAATCTGACCTTCGGCTCGCAATATGGCGCCTTTTCCGCCTGCCGCGTCGTCGCGACGATCAACCCGACGGCGGCGTTGCAGAACCCCGCCAATCCCGGCTGCCTCAGCGCGGCGGGGCGTGCCGTCCTGACGGGCGCATTGGGGCCGACGCTGGTCGGGACGATCGACCGGCTGAGCACGATCAACAATGTCGGCTCGCTGCGCGATCTCTATGACCAGACGAGCACCAACTATGCCTTCTTCACCCACAATATCTTCCGCGTGACCGACACGCTGAGCCTGACCGGCGGGCTTCGCTACACCAACGAACGCAAGAGGCTGCGCGCGAGCTTCGAGAACAACAACACCGCCTGCCCGTTGCAGCAGGCCGCGCTTCGTCCGTTCCTGTTGAGCGGCAATCCGACATTGGCCAATCTGGCCGGGGGCATCGTGACGTTGAGCTGCAACGGCAATTCCTCGTCCGCGCTGACCGGGCTGCCGCTGTCCGACTCGATCAGCGAGGGGCAGTTCACCGGCACCGCCGTGGTGTCGTGGAAGCCGGTGGCCAGCACGCTGGTCTATGGCTCCTATGCGCGCGGCTACAAGGCGGGCGGCTATAATCTGGAGCGGTCGGACCTGACCCCGAACGTGTTCGGGACGCCGACGGCGGCGTCGGTCACCAATTTGCGCTTCGATCCCGAAACGGTGAACGCCTATGAGCTGGGCGTGAAGTTCACCTCGCGCACCTTCACGCTGAACGCCGCCGCCTTCCGCTCGGAGTTCAAGAACTTCCAGCTGAACACCTTCAACGGCACCGGCTATATCGTTCAGAATATCAGTGCGTGCAGCAGTGATCTGGGCGGAGCCGACCGCGACGACTCGCCCAATACGGGGCGCTGCACCGGCAAGGTGAAGGCCGGTGTGGTGACGCAAGGGATCGAGCTGGAAGCGGGCATGTACCCGACGCGCGACGTCACCTTCAACCTGGGCTATACCTATGCCCATACCAACTATGCCCGCAACCTGGTCGGCAGCGACGCGGGCGAGCCGCTCAGCAACGCGCTGTTCCTGCTGCCCGGCAGCATGATGTCGAACGCGCCGCGCCATGTCGTGACCAGCTCGGCCAGCTGGACGCCGCCGATCGCCGGGACCGGGCTGACGGCGTTGTTCTATATTGATGGCCGCATGACCAGCGACTACAATACCGGCTCCGACCTGTTCGCCGAAAAGAAGCAGGACGGCTTCTTCCTGATGAATGCGCGCATCGGCCTGCACGGCAAGGACCAGCGCTGGGCGCTGGAATTCTGGGGCCAGAACATCCTCAACACCAACTATCAGCAGGTCGCCTTCAACATGCCCTTCCAGGGCTCGGGCAGCCTGTCGCAGGTCCAGCGTTTC
The DNA here is from genome assembly GCF_014199595.1 of Sphingomonas yabuuchiae. GTDB lineage: Bacteria > Pseudomonadota > Alphaproteobacteria > Sphingomonadales > Sphingomonadaceae > Sphingomonas > Sphingomonas yabuuchiae. The sequence goes on from NZ_JACHNX010000001.1 coordinate 466,182, forward strand.
GGCGCGCCGACCTATGCGACCGCCAATACGCTGTTCGGATCCTATCTGGCCGAACCGCGCACCTATGGCATGACGCTGCGCACGCGCTGGTGACGGCCATCCGGGGGAGGGCGCGCGTGGCGCTCTCCCGCCAGGGTTCGTCCGGTGATGTGATTATTGGCGCGCCCGGAGGGATTCGAACCCCCGACCGAGGAGGTAGAAGCTCCTTGCTCTATCCAACTGAGCTACGGACGCGCGGATGCCGGTGTCCCTAGCGTGGTTTGCGTGGGTTGGGAATGGCGATAAATGTCGCCGCTCACGGTGAAGGGATCGGTATGGGCGTGGAACGGGTGGTGGCGGATCGCGACATGGAACGCGGCGCGTTTCGCTGGTTCGACTTCGTCATGGCGGCGTTCGTGACCATCCTGTTGCTGTCCAACGTCATCGGCGCGGGCAAGGTGGCGGTCATCGACCTGCCGCTGGTCGGGCAGTGGCCGTTCGGGGCAGGCATCCTGTTCTTTCCGTTGAGCTATGTCATCGGCGACGTGCTGACCGAGGTCTATGGCTATGCCCGCGCGCGCCGGGTGATCTGGGCGGGGACGGCGGCGGTGCTGTTCATGGCGTTCATGAGCTTTGTCGTCGTGGCACTTCCCCCGGCACCGACCTGGACCAATCAGGCCGCCTATGAGGTGATCTTCGGCCAGGTGCCGCGCATCGTGCTGGCCAGCGTCTGCGCCTTCTGGGCGGGCGAGTTCGTCAATGCCTATGTGATGGCGCGGATGAAGCTGTGGACCGGCGGGCGGCACCTCTGGTCACGCACCATCGGCTCGACGCTGGTGGGGCAGGGGGTGGACAGCCTGATCTTCTATCCGCTGGCCTTTTGGGGAGCCGAAGGCTGGACGCCGCATCTGGTGGTCGTGGTGCTGTTCACGCAATGGGCGCTGAAGGTGGGCTGGGAAGTGCTGCTGACGCCGGTGACCTATCTGATCGTCGGCTGGCTGAAGCGGGCCGAGGGGGTGGATGTGTTCGACGAGGGCACGGACTTCACGCCGTTTCGGGCGCGGGTTTGAGTTGGGTTCACGCGAAGACGCGATGACGCAAAGGGTTTGAGATTGGTTCGCGCAGAGGCGCGGAGAACGCAGAGGTGTCGTATCCGGCGGCAGCCGGCCTATGTCTGTCACCGGGGCGCGGCAGAAGGGATAAGGTTTCCGCGAGGCCGGACACCTCCGCGTTCTCTGCGCCTCTGCGCGAACCAACATCTTCTTTGCGTCTTCGCGGCTTCGCGTGAATAAAAAAGGGAAGCGAGTTGCCTCGCTTCCCTTTTCAAATGTCATCCCGTGGCCTTCGACTTCGCTCAGGCTGAACGGCTGGGTGGGGTCAGGCCCCCACCATCTCCAGCAGGCCTTCGAACAAGCGGCGGCCATGGTCGCCGCCGTGCGCGGCTTCGATGCGGCGCTCGGGGTGGGGCATCATGCCCAGCACGTTGCGCTTCTCGTTCAGCACGCCCGCGATGTTGCGGGCCGAGCCGTTGACGTCCTCGGCATAGCGGAAGGCCACGCGGCCTTCGCCTTCCAGGCGGTCGAGCGTGTCGGCATCGGCGAAGTAGTTGCCGTCATGATGCGCGACTGGGATGCGGATCGTCTCGCCCTGTTCGTACAGGCGGGTGAAGGCACTGTCGGTGTTCGCCACCTCCAGGTTCACGTCGCGGCACACGAAGTTGAGCGAGCGGTTGCGCATCAGCGCGCCGGGCAGCAGGCCGGTCTCGGCCAGCACCTGGAAGCCGTTGCACACGCCGAACACCGGCGTGCCCTTGTTCGCCGACTCCACCACCGCGCGCATGATCGGCGAACGGGCCGCGATCGCGCCGCAGCGGAGATAGTCGCCATACGAGAAGCCGCCCGGCACGCCGATCAGCCCCAGCCCTTCGGGCAGTTCGCTGTCGCCGTGCCAGACCATGGCCGGCTTGACGCCCGTCACCGCCTCCAGCGCGACGGCGAGGTCGCGGTCGCAGTTCGAGCCCGGAAAGACGATCACGGCGGTCTTCATCAGGCGCGCTCCACCCGGTAATTCTCGATCACGGTGTTGGCGAGCAACTGGCGGCACATCTCGTCGATCTGCGCGTCGGTCGTCGCGTCGGCGACTTCCAGCTCGATCAGCTTGCCTGCGCGCACGTCATTGACGCCCGCAAAGCCCAGGCTTTCCAGCGCATGGTGAATCGCCTTGCCCTGCGGGTCGAGCACGCCGGGCTTCAGGGTGACGAAAATCTTCAGCTTCATTACTTGCCCCGGCTCTTGCGGTGTTCTTCCAGATCGAGGACGGCGGTGTCGCCCCCCTCGGGCAGCAGGCCCAGACGGCGCGCCACTTCCTGATAGGCCTCGACCTCGCCGCCCAGATCCCGGCGGAACCGGTCCTTGTCCAGCTTCTCGTTGGTGGTCATGTCCCACAGGCGGCAGCCATCGGGGCTGATTTCGTCGGCCAGGATGATGCGACCGAAGTCGTTGTCCCAGATGCGGCCGAATTCCAGCTTGAAGTCGACCAGGCGGATGCCGATCGCGGCGAACATGCCCGACAGGAAGTCGTTCACGCGGATCGCCAGGTCGGCGATGTCGTGCATCTCTTCCTGGCTGGCCCAGCCGAAGCAGGCGATATGCTCGTCGGTGACCATCGGGTCGCCCAGCGCATCGTCCTTATAATAATATTCGATGATCGTGCGGGGCAGCTTCACGCCCTCTTCGATGCCCAGACGCGTGGACAGCGAGCCCGCCGCGACGTTGCGCACCACGACCTCGATCGGCACGATCTCGACCTGGCGGATCAACTGCTCGCGCATGTTCAGGCGGCGGATAAAGTGGGTCGGAACGCCGATATGGTCGAGCATGGTGAAGACATGCTCGGAGATACGGTTGTTCAGCACGCCCTTGCCGTTGATCGTGCCCTTCTTCTGGGCATTGAACGCGGTGGCGTCGTCCTTGAAATACTGGATCAGCGTGCCGGGCTCGGGGCCCTCGTACAGGATCTTGGCCTTGCCTTCGTAGATTTGGCGGCGGCGAGCCATGCGGCGGTCCCCTGAAATGAGTACAGCCCCGGCGCCCCCATGCTGAGGCCCGAGGCGGGATGGCGCGCCTATAATGGAAGGGGCGCGGCGGCGCAATGGAGTTGGGCGCCATATGGGCATGGCCTGATGGACGGTATCGTCAAGGATGACGGTGCCGTCATCTGCAATACATGATGAACAATTTTTGGAAGACGGATTAAAGAATTGTAAGATGGAAAGTAACGGAAACTGATCGGGTAGATCACGGGTTCTGGCTATGCTTGCAAAGGAGGTAGTCATGAACAAGCTGATGATCGGTGTTGTTGGTGGAGCCCTGATGCTGACGGCGGGAACTGCCGTGGCGCGCCCCATGCATGCGGCGCACCAGCCGCAAATCTGGGAGCAGGCGCGGGTCCCGCTCGCCAACGGCATGGAGGCCATCGCGGTGGTGAAGAACGGCAACACGGAGCGCACGGTCGCCTGCCGCGATACGGCAGATGTCCTTGCGACCTTCCGTCCCGAAGTCGTCGCCTTCCAGCCGGTGCGTGGGCCACATGGCAAGGTGAAGACCGATGAGGATATCGCCGGGGTCGAGACCTTCACTCCCGTCGCCTTCCAGAACTGCACGGTGGCCGCGGGCGATCACTTCCAGCAGGATGTGACCCAGGCGCAGGCGAGCCAGGCCTGACCCCGGTCCATTTGCCGGAGAGGAAGCGGGCGTGATGAGAATCGCGCCCGCTTTGCCGTATCGTTAGTAATCGTTCCCGATTTGATCCGCCCGATTGCCCCGGCCCCACGGGCTTGCTAGAAGCTGGGCTTCCATGGCGATCGATCTCCGCGACAATCCTCCCGTCGGCATTCTGGACGCACCCTTCGACAGCGCATTGTCGGAGCGGTATCTCGTCTATGCGCTGTCGACGATCACCGCGCGCTCGTTGCCCGATGTGCGCGACGGCCTTAAGCCCGTTCACCGGCGTCTTCTCTGGGCGATGCGGCTGCTGAAGCTTGATCCGGCCTCGGGGTATAAGAAGTGCGCGCGTGTCGTCGGTGACGTCATCGGTAAATACCATCCGCATGGCGACCAGTCGGTCTATGACGCGATGGTCCGCCTCGCGCAGGATTTCGCGTTGCGCTATCCGCTGGTCGACGGGCAGGGCAATTTCGGCAATATCGACGGTGATAACGCCGCCGCCTATCGCTATACCGAGGCGCGGCTGACCCAGGTCGCGATCGACCTGATGGACGGGCTCGATGAGGACGCCGTCGCCTATCGCCCGACCTATAATGGCGAGGAGCAGGAGCCGGAGCTGTTCCCCGGCCTGTTCCCGAACCTGCTGGCGAACGGCGCGAGCGGCATCGCGGTCGGCATGGCGACCAGCATCCCGCCGCACAATGCCGCCGAACTGCTGGAAGCCGCGATCCTGCTGGTCGATCAGCCGGACGCCGATGACGATGCGATCCTGGCGCTGGTCAGGGGGCCGGACTTTCCGACCGGCGGCATGGTCGTCGATGCGCCCGCCATATTGCGCGAAAGCTATACGACGGGGCGGGGCGGCTTCCGCGTCCGCGCGCGCTGGGAGATCGAGCGCGAGAAGGGCGGCGGCTGGCAGATCGTCATCAGCGAAATCCCCTACGGCGTCGCCAAGGGCAAGCTGATCGAACAGATCGCCACACTGATCAACGACAAGAAGTTGCCGATCCTGGCCGATGTGCGCGACGAATCGGATGCGCAGGTCCGCATCGTCCTCGAACCGCGCGCGCGCACCGTCGATCCGCAGGTGCTGATGGACGGGCTGTTCCGCTTCTCCGACCTGGAGACGCGGGTCAGCCTGAACCTCAACGTGCTCGACAAGGATCGCACCCCGCGCGTCATGTCCCTGCGCGAGGCGCTGGCGGCATGGGTCGAGCATCAGTTCGTGGTGCTGCGCCGCCGCTCCGAACACCGTCTGGGCAAGATCGCCGACCGGATCGAGCTGCTCGACGGCTATCTGGTCGCCTATCTCAACCTCGACCGGGTGATCGAGATCATCCGCACCGAGGACGAGCCCAAGGCGGTGATGATCGAGGAGTTCCGCCTGACCGACCGGCAGGCCGAGGCGATCCTCAACATGCGCCTCCGCTCGCTCCGGCGGCTGGAGGAGTTCGAGATTCGCGGCGAGCGCGACAAGCTCGACAAGGAACGTGAGCAGCTGACGCTGCTGCTCGGCTCCGAACAGCGTCAGCGGACGCGGATGAAGAAGGATCTGGGCAAGATCCGCGACCGCTATGGCCCCGAAACCGCTTTGGGCGCGCGCCGCACGCTCATCGAGGAAGCCGCGCCGACTCGCGACATTCCCCTGGAGGCGATGATCGAACGCGAGCCGATCACCGTCATCCTGTCGCAGCGCGGCTGGATTCGCGCGATGAAGGGGCATGTCGACCTCGCCTCGGCGGACACCGCCAAGTTCAAGGAAGGCGACGGCCCGGCCTTTGCCTTTCATGCCCAGACCACCGACAAGCTGCTGCTGGCGGCGGCGAACGGGCGGTTCTTCACGCTGGCGGCGGACAAGCTGCCCGGCGGGCGCGGATTTGGCGAACCGGTGCGCGCGATGATCGATCTCGACGGATCGATCGGGATCGTCGGTTTCCTGCCGGCGGCCCGCGCGACCAAGCTGCTGGTCGCAGCGTCGGACGGACGCGGCTTCATCGTGCCGACTGCCGACACCATTGCCGAGACGCGAAAGGGAAAGACCGTGCTGACCCCGCGCGCCGGGTCCTTGCTGAAGGTCGTGCGTCCGGTCGGTGCCGAGGACGATTATGTCGCGGCGATCGGCGACAACCGCAAGCTGCTGGTCTTCCCGCTGACCGAGTTCGTCGAGCTGTCCCGCGGCACCGGCGTCCAGCTCCAACGCTATCGTGACGGCGGGCTGTCGGATGCGACGACCTTTGTTTTCAAGGATGGGCTGAGCTGGCCGATGGGCGGCGATACCGGGCGGGTACGGACCGAATCCGACCTGTCGGCCTGGCGCACCGCACGCGGGGCGGCGGGGCGGATGCCGCCGACCGGCTTCCCGCGCGACAATCGGTTCGATTGAGCCACCCGTACATCCTTCCCTGCGGGGAAGGGCGAAATCAGTCGCGGATCATGTCGATCCAACGGTGACGCCGGAAGACTCTGCCACACGACGTTAACCGTAAAATTCTTGGAATTTTAGGCGCTCTTAACGTTCGCGGGTTACGCGGATGAGTGATGGCAACGATCGCTCATCCGCTGCAACGCTCTTCGAACCGGAATTTCGGGTCGCTGACGTCGTGCGCGATCAGCATCATGGCAATTCCGGCGGCCGAAATCCTGATCGAGAAGGGCGTGCCGGTCGTGGCCGCCAGCAACGATGCCTATCGCCGCGCCGCACTGAACGACTCGCGGACCCAGGCTGGCCTACTGGCCGAGGTGGCCAAGCGAATCGACGGGTTCCTGGCGTCGAACCAGGCCTCGATCGAGTTTCCGCTGGCCGTCGGCGAGGTCATCGACTGTCGCTATTTCCAAGCGACCCTGACCCACGCCGCCGAAGGGGATGGCGAAGGTTATGTGCTGATGCTGGTCGATCATACGGCACAGCACCACACCGAACGCAGCCTGCGTCGCGAAATGATGACCGACAGCCTGACCGGGCTGCCCAACCGACAGGGTTTCGGCGACCTGATCGAGGCGATGGTGGCCAATGGCCAGCGTCACGCAGTGCTGGTGATCGATTTGAACCGGTTCGGTCGGTTGAACGCCTGTATGGGCTCGCTGGTCGGCGATGAACTTCTGATCACCGTGGCACGCCGCCTGAAGGGAGCCCTGCGGTCCCGCGACTCGATCGGGCGGATCGGCGGCAACGAGTTCGGCATCCTGATGTTGATCGACGGCACCGAGGATGAGGCGCATATCCTTGCCGAACGGATCGACCGGGCCCTGCGTTCGCCGTTCCGGCTGACCGACTATGAGGTCAATGTCGAGGCCTCGGTCGGCATCGCCTTCAACCAAGGGCTGGACGAGGACGCCGAGGAGCTGATCCGGCACGCCCAGTTTGCGGTCAAGCATGCCAAGGCGGCGGGGCGGACCGAGGTCTATCATCCCCAGGCCTTCACCATCGCGCGCGCCCAGTTCGCCATGGAGACCGCGCTGCGCCGCGCGATCGAGCAGGAGGAACTGCACCTCGCCTATCAACCGATCTGCGACCTGAGCACCGGCCGCACCATCGCGTTCGAGGCGCTGGCGCGGTGGCGCGATGCCGAGGGGCGCGATCATTCGCCGGCCGATTTCATCCCCGTGGCCGAAGAATCGGGGCTGATCGTGCCGCTAGGCCGCTGGGCCGCGAACCAGGCGCTGCTCCAGCTGGCGGACTGGGACCGGCGGGCGGGCGGGGACTGCGGCGTGCGCATGTCGGTCAACGTCTCGGCGATCCAGTTGCAGCGCGACGACATTCCCGCACTGATCGAATCGGCGCTGGCCAGGGCGGGCGTCGCGGGCGAGCGGCTGATCCTGGAACTGACCGAAAGCGCGATCGTGGGTGATCCCGACCGGGTCAGCGCGATCATGAATGCGCTGAAGAAACTGGGCCCCACCATCGCGATGGACGATTTCGGCACCGGTTATTCCAGCCTGGCCTATCTCCAGAAACTGCCGATCGACATATTGAAGATCGACCGCAGCTTCGTCTCCGGCATGCTGGCCGACCGCGACAAGATCGCGATCGTCCGTGCGATCCTGGGCCTGGCGCAGGCCCTGGGCATGAAGACCACCGCCGAGGGAATCGAGGCAGTCGAACTCGGGCAGACGCTGGCCGCCCTGGGGTGCAGCCATGGACAGGGCTATTATTATGCCCGCCCGCTCGATCCCGATGCCGCCTGGGCGATGATCGCCGATCAGGCCTGAGCCACCGCCTCGTCGGCGATGCGGCCGACTCGTTCGGCATCCGGAAAGCCTTCGGCGATCCACTGAGTCTCGATCCGGCGAAGCAGCCGCGCCACCTCCGGCCCCTTGCCGATCCCGCGTTCGACCAGTGCACCACCGGTCAGTGGCAGGGCAGGGGGCGTCCAGTCGCGAATCGGCTTGATCGATTCGCCCGCCAGCAACAGCCGGTCGATCGCGCTCACCAGCCCCGCGCGATAGGCCAGCGCCCGCGGTCCCTCGTCGCCCGATCCGGCGGTCGCGGCGATCAGCCGCTTGCGGTCGCTATTGGACAGTTTCAGCCGCGCCCCGACATTCTCGGCGGCTGGCGGAGGTAGCAGGGCGGCGAGTCGCCGGATCGCGTCGGGCGCGATTTTCGCTGCGTCTTCGCGCTCGGCCAGCCGGGTCAGCCGTTTCACGCCCTCTGCATCGATCTCGGGGATGACCGCGCGGAAGATGCCATGCTCGACCATCAGCGCGACCACCGGCACGGCGCGGGCGGCGACCAGCAGTTTCAGCAACTCCGCCGCGATCCGTTCGCGCGACAATGCCATCAGGTCGTTGGCGCGCGCGGCACAGGCGGCCAGTCCGGCCTCGTCGACCGCCTGGCCGAAGCGCGCATGGAAGCGGAAGAAGCGCAGGATGCGCAGATGATCCTCGGCGATCCGCTGCAACGGGTCGCCAATGAAGCGCACCCGCCCGGCCTTCAGGTCGTCCAGACCGCCGAAATAGTCGAACAATTCGCCGGTCGCGGGATCGGCATAGAGTGCGTTCATCGTGAAGTCGCGCCGCGCCGCATCCTCGCGCCAGTCATCGGTGAAGGCGACCACGGCGTGGCGGCCATCGGTCGACACGTCGCGGCGCAGCGTCGTGACCTCGACCGGGCCCTCGGGCAGCACGGCGGTGATCGTGCCATGCGCGATGCCGGTCGGCACCGGCTTGAACCCGCTGTCGCGCACCCGGTCGATGACGGTTTCGGGCGAGAGCGGCGTCGCCAGATCGATATCGGCAACGGCCAGGCCCAGCAGCATGTCGCGCACCGCCCCACCGACGAACCGCGCCTCCAGCCGCGCGGCCAGCGCGATCAATTCGGGACGGTCGGCCCAGGGTGCGGTGCCGGGCGTCATGCCGCCCATTGCATCCGCCGCGACAGGTTGACGATCATCGCGGCAGTCGCGCCCCAGATGCGCCGGTCGTTCCATAGGATCTCATAGAAATGGCGGGTCCGTCCGCGCCACGGCGCGCTGACCCGGTGGTGATGGGCAGGATCGAGCAGGAAGGACAGCGGCACCTCGAACAGGTCCGCCACTTCCGCCTCGGCGGGGGTCAGTGTCAGGTCGGGCGGGATGACGCCGACGATCGGCGTCACCTCGAACCCGGTGACGGTGCGATAGCGATCGGCCAGCCCGACGACCGTGACGGTGGCGGGAGAAAGCCCGATCTCCTCCTCGGCCTCGCGCAGCGCGGTCGCGACCAGATCCACGTCGCCGGGATCGGCGCGGCCGCCCGGAAAGGCGATCTGCCCGGCATGGTTGCGGAGCGTCTCGGTCCGCTGGGTCAGCAGCACGCCCGGCTCGGCGCGATCGGTCACGGGCACGAGCACGGCGGCGGCAGTGGGCGTCGCCATGATCTCATGCGGCTCGACGCCGTCGCCGGTCAGCAGGTCGGTCGCCGGTATCCGCGCCATCGCCGCTGCCAGCCTTTCGGCCAGCGTCATGCGGCGGGCGACGCCGTCAGGGGAAAAAAGACGCCGTCGCTCCACACGCCGGGCGCTTCGCCCTCGCTCGCCAGCGCGCGTTCGGCCAGTTCGTAATAGACCGGCCGCGCGATCAGCGCCTCCAGCCCGTCTCGGACATGCACATAAGGGCGGGGGCCGTCCTCGCCCTCCACGAAGCGCAGGCCATGGTTCGGCCCCGCCGCGACCAGTTCGCCGGTGCTGAGCTGGAATACCAAGCGACCGTTTTCGCCCTGTCCTTCGGCCTTTAGTGCGGTGGCGACGAAGGGCGCGTCCTCGACCGCGATGTCGAGCTTTTCGACGGGCGTGACCAGCACGTGACGGCCATCGGGCTCCCGCCGCAAGATGGTGGAGAACAGGCGCACCATGGCGGGCCGGGTGATCGGGCTACCCTGATGGTACCAGGTGCCGTCGCGCGCGATCCGCATCTCGCTGTCGCCGCAATGGCTGGGATGCCATTGCGAGACGGGGGGCAGCTTCTGCGCCTCCATCGCCTGGACGATTTCGGCCAGGCTCAGCGCGGACAGATCGGGGGGCGGTGCCATCGGCATGATGGACCCGAGTTAGGGATGCGGGGCGGGCAGGTAAAGGCCTGCGCGATTCAGACCTGCCCCGGATCGGGGCCGAGCATGCCCGCAAGCGCCGGCACATCGGGTCCGCGCGCCAGCAGCCGGTGCCGCTCGACCGGGCCGGGCAGTCGCCAATCGGCGGTGTGCTCGGCGGAGAAACCGAAGAAGCGGCCATAATATTCCGGGTCGCCGATCAGCATCATCGCGCGGTCCAGCCCCTGTGCCGCCGCCGCGTCCAGCATGTGATGCAGCAATTCGCGCCCGATCCCGCCCTGCTGGCGATCAGGATCGACCGCGACCGGACCGACCATCACCATCGGATGCACGAGACCATCGTCTTGGGTCAGCGCGACCGGCCAGCACTGGATCGACCCGATCAGCCGATCCTCCTCGACCGCGGCGAAGCACAGCGAGGCGATCGGCCGCACGCTGCCCCGCACCTTATAGGCGGTGCGCGCCTGCCGTCCGGGCGGAAAGGCGCGGTCCAGCAGTGCCTCGACCGCCTCGGGTGCGACCGCGTCGAGCGGGACAAGGGCGGTCATCACAGGCAAGAGGCGAAGTCCGGTGATACGGGGAGGGGGACGCGCGCCCTTAGCGCGACGGCGGGGGGATGCAAGCTTTCCTTCGGCGTGCGCTCTGCTACAGGCGCAGGAATGGAAGACCGTCTCCAGCTCGAAGTCCACGACCTCGAAGTCCAGGTGCTGACCGGCATCTACTCCGAGGAAACGCACCTGCCGCAGCCGCTGCGCATCTCGCTGACCGTCGATCTCGACTGTCCGGCGCGCTACACGCCCGACAGCCCGCTGACCGAGTCCAAAAACTATCTCGACCTGAAACATGCCGCGACCCAGCTGCCCGAAGGCGTGCATTTCACACTGATCGAAGGGGTTGCCGACCATATCTGCGATACGCTGTTCCTTCAGGACAAGCGGGTCCGCCGCGTGCAGGTGAAGATCGTAAAGCTGGCCATTGCCGAGGATGGCGAGGCGATCGGCATCACCCTGGTCCGCCACCGGCGCTGAGCCACATGACGGCGCGGCGAGTCGATCTGGCGCCCGACGCCGATATCGCGGGCGTCGTCGCCGGGTATCCTGGCGAGGATCTGGTGCTGGTGATCCGTCCCGGTCGCGACGCACTGTCCCAGGCGATGGTCGAGGCGGCGATCGCCCCGCTCGCCATCGCGGCGGCGCCGGGAGCGCGGATCAACGCGGTGATCCCGGCCGAGGGGGCGGCGGACGAAGCGGTCGCGGCGGCGGTCGATTATCTTGCCGCCGCGCACGCGGTCACGGGTCAGTCGCTGGTCGTCGGCATCTGACGCTCGCGCCCGCACGGGCCGAGCTTCTGCAAGATGAACCGATAATCCTCGCGCGCGGCCTGGGCATTTTCCGGCCCCAGCGAGGCGGTGCTGCGATCGGACAGCGATTCCGGCAGCGCGCAGGCCAGCCGATACCAGAGCAGCGTGTCGCGCGCCGGGGGCGCGGCGGATTCGTCGACGATCTCGCTCAGCGCCACGGCATAGCGCCGCTCCTCGCCCGGGCGACGCAATACGGATAGCGAGACGGGCCGGTTGTTGGCGGTCGTCAGGAAAATTTGCGTCTCGCCTTCGCCGGGCAGGCTGCCGGGCACGTAAAAGGCATTGCCGACGCCGGTGATGACCGGCGGCGCGTCGGTGGACAAAGCGTCGCGGACGATGGTCCGGCTGCGTTGCTCGGTATCGGGCGTCCAGGGCAGTTGCGCATCGGGTGCGACGAGTTGAAGCTGGTCGGCGGCGTTGGGCACCCGGCGGGCATAGATCAGCACCCGCATCTTCTTGAGCTTCGGCGCACGGCCCCGCGCATCGGTGGCGGCGTCGAACAGATAGCCGACCCGCGCAGGCAGGCCGCCCGCACCGCGGATCAGCGTGCCGATATCGGCCTCTATATAGAAACGCTGATGGCCCGGCGCGACCCCGGCGGCCTCCGCGCCCTTGATCGCGGTCGCCGATCGGATGGTGGCATCGGCGATGACCGGGGCCGACAGCACCAGGTCGGCGAGGTCGGCATAGCCCGGTCCTGTTTGCGCTACCATCGAATCACCCGGCCGGGCCGACGGCGCGGTCGCCATCTGGGCGGGCAGGGCGGCGGCGAACAGGGGAATCGACAGCGTCAAAGCGCCAGCGCGAATGGCGTGGGACAGGGGATTCATAGCTTCGCGCTACTCCTTTGCTCATTAACGGTACAGAAATAATTTCGTCATGCGCAGGTTGTACGTTTATTACGTCCGACAAACTGATTGCACCGCGCCAGCCGTCACGATAGGGTCCAAGGCTCTGCCGCATGCCGAAAGAGCATGGCAGGAGTTTCCCACGTCCCCACGCTACGGCGAGGCGAAACTGGCAGACTGAGGAGTTTCGTTGCTGAATGGCCTATACTGACCAGAAGATGTCCGGGGGCAAGGTGGTCGCGATCGTTATCGTCGTGCTCATCCATGCTGCTCTGGGCTATGCCTTCGTCACGGGGCTGGCTTACCAGTACGTGAAGAAGGCGACCGAAAAGCTCAACACGTTCGACGTGCAAGAGCCGCCACCCCCACCCCCGCCGGAGGAACCGCCGCCCCCGCCGCCGCCGGAACAGCCCAATGTTCCGCCGCCGCCGACGACGGTTGTGACGCCGCCGCCGATCGTCAACGTGCCGACCCAGGCGCCGACGATCGCGACGACGACCGTGATTCCGCTGAGCCAGCCCACTGCGCCGCCGGCCCCGCCTGCGCCGCCGTCGCCGCCTGCTCCGCCGGCCCCGCCTGCGGTGTCGAAGGCTGCTGGCCTGAAGGGCAATCCGGGCCAGTTCTTCGGTCCCGACGCTTATCCGCCCTCGGCCCAGCGCGAAGGCGCGGAAGGTCGCGTGGTCGCCAAGCTGACGGTCGGTACCGACGGACGCGTCACCGATTGCGTCGTGACGACGAGCAGCAACAATCGTGCGCTCGACGATACGACGTGCCGGATCGCGAAGGCGCGCGTGCGCTTCTCGCCCGCGCTCGACCAGAACGGCAACGCGATCACGTCGTCCTACACGCTTCCGGTACGCTGGCAGCTGCCGCAGGAATAACGGCTCAGGCCACTTTTAAAAATTTAACGCTTTAGTCAGAGGACCTAACCAACCATGCTCACCACCATCCTCGCCGCGGGCGGCGCCGCGGCCGGTGCCGAAAACCCCTACGGTCTCGGCCAGGCTCTCAAGGAAGGCGGCCTCATCTCGCAGTCGGTGTTCACCATCCTCTGCTTGATGTCGATCGTGTCGTTCTACATCCTGTTCTCGAAACTGTTCGAGCAGCAGAAGATCATCAACCAGGCGAAGCGCGTCCGTCAGGGCTTCTGGTCGGCGAACTCGCTGCGCGAGGGCTCGGCCAAGCTCGAGAAGAACTCGGCCTACAAGCAGATCGTCGACGACGGTCTGGCCGCGCAGGACCAGCACTCGAAGCTGACCGATCCGGTCGAAGCGCATGACTGGCTGCACGGCTCGCTGGCGCGTTCGGAAGCCGCGATCAACTCGAAGCTGGGCGGCGGTCTCGCTTTCCTCGCGACCGTCGGTGCGACCGCGCCGTTCATCGGGCTGTTCGGTACCGTTATCGGCATCTACCGCGCGCTCATCAAGATCGGCTCGTCGGGCCAGGCCTCGATCGATGCCGTCGCCGGTCCGGTCGGTGAAGCGCTCATCATGACCGCTCTGGGTCTCGTCGTCGCCGTTCCGGCGGTGCTCGCCTTCAACTGGCTGCAGCGTCGTAACAAGGGCATCGCGGAAGACCTGTCGTCGTTCTCGAACGACGTGCTGGGCTTCCTGGCCTCGAACGGTGCGGTTCGTCCGGCGGTTGCCGGTGCGGCCAAGCCGGCCGCCGTCAAGGCTCCGGCTGGCACTACCACCGCCGGTCAGGCCGGTGGCGTTCAGACCCGCGCCTGAGCTTAAGGGGGCGGGGCGGCGGTTTTCGGACCATCGCTCCGCCACCCCCCGCCGTCCATTTCGGGGCGGCGCAAGAATGCATGGATAGGATAGCTCTCTCATGGCGATGAGCGTTGGCGGTGACTCCGCCGAGAAACCGATGTCGGAGATCAACACGACGCCCCTCGTGGACGTCATGCTGGTGCTCCTCATCATCTTCCTGATCGCGGTTCCGGTCGTGATTCAGACCGTTCCGCTGAAGCTGCCGAACGTCCGCTTCGATCCGACCACGACGAAGCCGGAAAACGTGTCGCTCTCGGTCACCAGCGAGAATGGCCAGTGCAAGGTGTACTGGAACCTGACCCCGGTCAGCTCGGACGAACTGCGCACCCGCGCGGTCGAAAAGCTGAAGGCCGAGGTCGAACGGCTGGGCGGTGTGGGTAACATCACGCCCGACCAGCTGCCCGAAGCGCATATCCGTGGCGACGTGAACACGCCGTATCGGTGCATCGGCGGCACCATCTTCACGATGCAGCAGGCCGGTTTCGCCCGGGTCGGCTTCATCTCCGAGCCGCCCCCCGGCGGCAACCCCCGCGCCTGATCGGCCGGGCGGACAGAATAGGAGTTAGCACGCCATGGCAATGAGCGCCGGATCTGATGATGGCGAGCCCATGATGGACATGAACACGACGCCGTTGATCGACGTCATGCTCGTGCTCCTCATCATGTTCATCATCACCATCCCGATCCAGACTCACGCGGTGAAGGTCGACCTGCCGGTCAACTCGAACACGCCGCAGACCGTCGTGAACACCGATAAGAACAAGATCGGTATCGACGCTGCCGGCACGGTCACCTGGAACGGTGCCCCGGTCGACGAGGTGACGCTGCGCCAGTTCCTGGACCAGAGCGCCGCGATGAACCCGGAACCGGAACTGCACTTCCAGCCGGCCCCCGACGCCAAGTACGCCAAGGTCGACGAGACCCTGGCCGTGATCAAGCGTTCGGCGGTGACGAAGCTCGGCTTCATCGGCAACGAGCAGTATCGCAACGACTTCTGATCCTTTCGATCAGGTCGGTGATGAAATGGGGCGGTCTCTCCGGAGGCCGCCCTTTTTCGTTTGTGGTGGGGTGGAGGGCGGCATGGTGATGGTGTCCCGTGGCCATCTACTGCGCTCAGGCTGGACGGAGGGTGGGGCCTGTGGCTGATTTTAAGCCCAAGCCCAAGCCCAAGCCTAAGCCCAAGCCCAAGCCTAAGCCCAAGCCCAAGCCCGAGCCCGAGCCTGAGCCTGAGCCTGAGCCTGAGCCTGAGCCTGAGCCTGAGCCTGAGTCTTAAGCGGGATGACGTAAGTTAGACCCACCCCTCCCCTTCAGGGGAGGGGCAGGGGTGGGGCGCTTCCGCAAGCGCGGCGTTCGTGGAAAGGCCCCACCCCAACCCCTCCCCTGAAGGGGAGGGGCTCGTATTGATTCAAAGGCATTGTCATCGGGGCCTAAGCCTGTGCCCGACCCCATTGCGATCGTACCCTACTTCCGCTCAGCCTGAGCGAAGTCTACGGCCAAGCCCCCCGCTACCCCGTCATCCGCAATGCATGATGATCGCCAGACAGGCGGATCGCTGAGGCGCCCTTACAAACCAGCCCGTCTCGTCCTGAACCCGCACATAGCCAGGCCCATCGAACGCAACGTGCGACTATCGCTCCACTCGAGGCAGGGCACAACCTCCCAAAATGCCGCCCCGCACCCACTTCCATCGCCCCAAAATTGCGCATCTTTCCCCGCTTGCGCACGTTTCACAAAAGTGACACTCTCAAGTCACAAAAGTGAAACATAGGAGATGAGATATGCGTGGAATGTTTTCGGTGTTGCTTGTGGCGGCGGCGGGCATGGCAGCCCCGGCCATGGCCCAGGACTCATGGCCGCAGCGCACGGGGTTTCAGGAAATCGCGGCGGGCAATTTCACCGCCGCAGAGCGGACGCTTCTCGAGGAACGTCGCACCGATCCGAACAGTCCAGAGCTGATGCTCAACCTGGCCGCGGTCTATGCCAAGACCGGCCGCGCCGCCGATGCGCGCGCGCTGTATGACGCGGTGCTGCAGGAAAAGGCTATTGCGATGGATATGCCGTCGGGCGCGATCCTGTCATCGCACACCGTGGCCCGCACGGGTCTGCGCCATCTGCCGCAGACGATCGCCTCGCGGTAAATCGATAAGGGCACGTCCGGATGCCGAGGCGTCTGGACATGCCCGACCGGCGTGGCGCGGACCGGTAGGATACCGCGCCAGCCCGCCTCTTGCTAAATTCCCGCCTAAGAGCTGACAGGAACCGCCTCCGGGCAATTCGCGCTATTATCGTTGGCACAACCTTATTATGACACTCGTCGCACGGCTCCTCCGACGCGACGGCTCCCACCGGGTCGCTTGAACCAACGGCAGCACGTGCGTTTCGTTGAGTGTGCCGAGCCGGGCGACCTCCTCAAACCTCGTCGCTTGCATCACGTTCGATCGGCATCAGCTCGCAGCCACATTGGAACGCCTCCGCGATGGCGAAAATGGGGTTGTCGGGGTAGCCGAGCATGACGCGGGGCTAAGACTCCGACGACCCCAATTCCGCCATCGCGCTCGACCATCCGTCGTCTAGGCGACACGCCGCTGTGAGCAGAGCCATCGACGCTGCACGCCTGGCGCTGGCGTATTCCTCGACCCGATCCGGTTCGGCGACATGCCCGGCTTCCTCGCGCCAGCCTCGGACCCGTTCGACGGTATCCTCCATCGTCTCCCCGCGTGTCGGGTGTATGCCGTCCAGCGCCCCGATGATGGTTGTGTGGATGCGCTTTTAGTCGACGACGGTTTGATACCGGAGCATGGTCTGGGTCGCCTCAACCGTGAAATGAATTCCGACGTCGAATGGGCCGCCGCGCCTGGGGTGCTGGAACTGCATGAACCTGCGACCGCGATCCCCCCATCCGGTGCAGGACCGCGAGAGGCCCGGCAGCGCATCGAGCGTGGTGTCGAGCGCCTGAACGACGCTGGTACGGTCGTTGACGTTCAGATGACTCAGTACGAGAACTTTCATGTCATGTTCCTTATTCGCTGATACCGGCGCAAACCCACCGTTCAGCCAAGAATCGAAGATGTCGGGCGAAGGTGACCGCGCCGGAAACGCGACCTTCGTGAGGGATGCCGCCCTCACGCGAGGGGCAACGCACCGAGTGCTGCGGTTCGGTCCCACAGACCGTGGAACGGGATAAAGCCCGCGATCCGGAGACGCTCGTTCACCGCTTCCGCCGACGTGCGCGCCCGACGCGCCAGTTCAGCCGCAGAGACGTGCCGACGGGCTACCCGCTCCACCTCGTCCATGGGAATCGTCATCGCTCGTAGCCCCGCAGTCCGCGTTAATACTCCAGCGGATGCGAGCCGCACGACGTGTCTCGGAATGACGTTCAACATCTCGGCAGCGTCGCCGGTAGATATAGCGGCAGTATAGGAGGGCTGCTCAGGACCGACGGACGGCCGATGGTCGATGAACGCATCAAGACTGCCCGGATTCACGAACAGATGATCCGCGTCCGGTTCGCCGTCGATCCAGAACGGGATGGACCCGTCCAACAGATCGTCGAATATCTTCGACCAGGGTTTGGGGCCACCGCCGATCCGACGGCTCTCCCAACCGATCGGCAGGGCAGTGGACGGCGGCGCGCGGCGACGAGCTTGGCGTCTCAGCCGTCTGAGCAGATCGTCGAAGACCGAGGCGATGGCCTGCCTGCGCCGCATTACAACGGCCAGGATCGGGTCTTCGAGGAGTTCGAGCAGCCCGGAATCGATCATCTGTTCGACAGCATAGAGCGGTAGGCGGAGCCGGGCGACGATCGTGGTCACGGGCGTCGCGTCGCGCCAGCAAGCGCCGGCGGCGTCAATCGGACCGGAGTGGTAGAGGAGCGATCCCATTATACCCCGGGCACCATCGGAGCGGCTCGCGACGAGGCCGAGCCGTCGGATCTCGGTGGCGTGCGTGGCGAAGCCGGGCAGGATGCGATTGGCCTCGTGTCCAGTGTAGAGGCGCCCGCCGCGCCTCGCACCTGCGCGTGGTGATGCGAACGTCGTCGCGTCCGCAAGCTGGGTCGCCCCGGCGTATCTGCCGTGACCCGCCTCCTTCAGCACGGCACCGATCCTGACGAGGTGGTGCTCCGCGACGGCGCGCGCGATCGCGCCGGGCACGCTCTCGTCTTCGCGGATGTCGAGATCGAAGCGGAGGCGCCGTCGGGGCGCCTGAGCGGGGACGGCGTAGGCGTCCATCAGATCGCCTTCCGGGAGAAGGGGTCGTCCGTGAGCCATTTCGCCCCGATCGCGAATTCGCGTGTCGCTCGGCTCAGATCGTAAGCCTCGACCTTGTCCGCACCGCGCAGGGCTGCATCCGACGCCGCAATGCCGATCAGTCGGGCGACGCGACCCACGTGTCCGCCGGAAACCGTGAAGAGACCGGCATCGCCAATGGCATCCTCTGGCCCGATCGGTTCGAGGCGCAGCGCCGCACGGTCATGTCGGCGGCGATGATCGGTATGAAGGGGAGGGTGCAGAAGGAAGGGGAGGTGATCCACGTCATCTGCGACCGGATCGTCGATTACGGGCCCTTGCTCGCCCAGGTCGGCCAGATGGACTTCCCGCATTCGACCGGGCGCGGCGACGGTGCCCGGCATGCGGGCTCGCCCGATCGCGGCGACGCGGGCTGGCGACCGGGGCCGCGCGACAGCTATTGGCCACCGCACGCCGCCGGCATGGATCCGGAAGCCGTCGTGCGGGTGAAGTCCCGCGACTTCCATTGATCGCCCGTGTCGCGTCATCAGCGGATCATCATCGAGCTGTCGCTCGATATCCTGCGCTCGGCTGCGGCGAGGTCGGGTAGAGGCAGGGTCGACACCATCGAGGTCCGTCTCGCGTTGCGATGTCTGATCGCGCACTGTCCGGAGCGCTGGCCGCTCGACATGTTCTGGAACTCGGCCGGCACGGACCACGACATCGGCAGGGCGCAAGGGTGCACCGCCGCGTTGAACGGGATCGCGCGCCAGCTCGGTTCGACCAGGCGATGACGATCCGAACACGGGTGACGGTGCCGACTCCGCCAATGATCGCCGTCGCCCGCCTTCCGCGGGTCCGGTGAAGTATGTGCTGGCTCCAGTCGATATGACTCGCCATTCCATGCGCGAGTGACTCGGAGGACCGCTCCCTGTCCGTGACCTCCGGCAACTGCCCGCCAGTTCCTCCTCGGTGCCCGACTTCGATCGGGCATTCCTCCATTCCCGTAACACCATGTCGACCAAGCCATTTTGGGAAAACGGTTTCGGGAACGGATTTTGGGAAAACGGGCCTACTGAGAGCGGATCGACTGAGCCATCGACATGGTATTCTCACTGGCCGTTCGTTTGTGGGAAAGTAAACGTCGATTGGCTCGATTATGTGCGCCGCCAGGATTTTCATCCAGCCGGTGGTAGGGCGGTGAAGATAGCAGCAATGTTGAGAATGCCTTTGCCGAATACGTTATCGGGACCCGGCGTCCCGGCGTCCGTGGCGTTAGCGAGCAGCAACGTGACGATCTGCGCGCCCGTTAGGTTGGGCCGCGCCTGCGCGACCAGCGCCACTGCACCACTGATCGCAGCGGCAGCCGGCGAGGTGCCGCTGTAGCGGACCAGGCTGCCATTGCGATCGGTCATCACGACGTCCCGCGACAAGGCCGTCAAATACCAGGCGGCCGCCGGACTGCCCCCCGCTCGGTTTGCCAGTTGATAGTCGAAGGCTCCGGACATGTCGTGCCCGCCTGCGATAATCACCCACCCCGGAGCCGCTTCGGCGAAGGAACGCGAAAGGAGCAGCGGCTGACGTGCGTCGCCGTCGTTGTTGCCGGCGCTGATTACCGTGACGATGCCGGCGGCCGCGGCGCGGCGGACGGCTGCGATGAGGGTCTCGTGCGTGACGTCCGTCGTCGCTGAGATGTTGATGACCCGGACCTTCGCGTCGATGGCAGCATCGATCGCGCGGATGAGCAACTCGGCCGAAGCAGGGCAATCGTCGGCGGAACGACAGGTCGCCGGGTTTGATGCGTTTAAGGACACAAGCGTCGCTTCGGGGGCGACGCCATGCATGCCGCGACTGTCGCGTGCCGCAAGCGCTACGGACGCCATCAGCGTGCCGTGACCACTGGGATCGGTCAAACCGCGCGTCCCGGCCATGTCGGCGCTGGCAGGATCGATCCGGCTGCTGAACTCGGTCAGACCTGGGGTGATGCCGGTGTCGATGATCGCAATCTTGACGCCGCGGCCGGTCGCGCCCGCAAGATAGGCGGCGTCGGCGTTCGCTGCGGCTGCGGAGTTCGATTGTTGGTCCTCGATCTGTTGAGCGGTGAGGGGCGACGTAGATGAGGGGGTAGGCGTCGGCGATGTGCCGGAGGATGAAGGGCCAGGCACTACCACGACCGTCCCGCTGGCTCCTTCGCCGCCTCCGCCGCACGCGGCGAGCAGCGCCGCCGGAATCAATGCAGAGACATGAAGCCATCTTGCCTGGAAGAGGGACAGACGGCGCACGCGACGGTGACGGGGTGCCGCCGACGAGGTTCCTTTCCCTGTCGTTGCCTCGCCGTCGCTGCCGTCCCGCATCATCACATTGGCCCCCGTCGTATGACGCTGTTAAAAGCAATGCTTACCCGTATGATGATGATAAATTTTCGTCAAACAGAAAGTCGTCCATGCCTTCCGGCTATTTTCTTCCTCCGCGCAAGGCACGTCTGTGCCGGTTGGCGGGAGTGCTATTCCTGCTGAGTGCAGCCGTCATGCCGATCGTGATCGCGGCCGCAGGCTTGATGCCAGGCACCGGGCCGATCTGCGGCGGAGGCTATGGCTGCGTGTGGAATGTCCGCGCCGCGACGCTATTGCCGGAGGAAAGCCGGATGGAGATCGAGATGTCGCCGCCCGACCGCGCCCGGTTCGATGCCCATGTCGCGCGAACTGATGTTCGCATCGGGCTGACTGGCATCGCGGCGATCGACCTTCTGCCCTTCATGGCGTTGCTCGGCACCGTCGGGATCGCGCTGCGGCGCCTGGGCGGTAGCGGCGCCGATACCCTCGAAAGGGCGCTGCCGTGGCTCCGCCGCGCCTCGCAGGCGGCGATCGTCTGGATGCTCGCCGGTCCGGTTCACCAAAGCGCACTGGAGACATGGCTGTCGCCTGGCATGCCCTCCGGCTTCCGGATCATCACGACGATCCTGCTCGCCCCGATTGCCGGCGGCCTTCTGATCGCCTTTGCCGCTTACGCGGCGATCTGGGCGGTCGAGGCGGCGTTGAAGGCACGGCGCGACCTGGACCGTTTCGTCTGATGCCGATGATCGTCCAACTCGACGTCATGCTCGCGAAGCGGAAGGTCCGGTCGAAGCAACTGGCAGAAGCGATCGGCATCACCGAATCGAACCTGTCCCTGCTCAAGTCGGGCAAGGTCAAGGGCGTGCGCTTCTCCACCTTGTCCGCCATCTGCCGCTACCTCGATTGCCAACCGGGCGATATCCTCTCCTATGAAACGTCCGACGAAGATCTTCGCCCGGATGCTGGCGATTGACCCCGGCGATAATCCGTTTGCCCCGCTTCCTGCCCAAACCCGGACATTCCCGTAACTCGATCGCTTTCTAGAATGCTGGTTGAGGTCGTTACGCCGGAATGAGGAGTCACTCGCGCATGGAATGGCGAGCCATATCGACTGAAGCCAACAGTATGGAACTAGCATGGCTTCGGGGACCAGGGAGGGTGACGTCCGTGTCACCCTAGGGCGACGCGGACGTCACCCATAACAGAACAGATCATCCGAACGTCATGGGAGAAGGTGACGACATCCCGTTCCATGCATGACATCGCATCGCGCTCCATCGGAACGTCGGACGCGGTCGTCTCCGTCTGTACGGACCGGACGGGGCTCCGGTTCGGCGGCGAACCTGCATGCCATTCGGAAGCCCGGCTGTGGTGCAGAGGCGGGCGGTGGCAAAGTGCGTCCACTCTCGGGGTAGAGAAGCGCACACCCGTGCTTCGGGATGGGCGTCGATCATAAACGACTCGGAATCTCCGAACGCCGATTGATCCTGTTAACACCTTCAGCGTAGAACGGATGCGTTCGCCAGCAGGCGGACCGGGGCGTGAGAACCCTGATGACAAGTAGCCGTATGCCCGGCCCGAACCAGTTTCGGCCGGGAGGCGGACGTGTATGTCCAGGGCTTCGGCTTAAAGACGTCCGCGCTCGTCTTGTCACGGGTTCTCAACTTCCGGCTCACGGGCCGGCACCGCGCCTCGGCAACAGGGCGGTGCCGCCGGCTGGAGGAGCCGATCGGCACCGACGCGAACGGGGACTCGCGCGTGGGTGAACTCATCGGATGCCGCAGCAGGCGGCTCGCCATCATCAGGAATTCGGCCGTCGTGTCCGCGACCATTCTGCTTGCCGCGTGCGGTGGCGGTGGCGGCGTCAACTCGGCGGGCGGAGCGGCGCCGGCTCCCACCCCATCGGCGACACCCACTCCTGTGCCGACACCCACGCCGACCTCGGCAGCGGATACGGCGGAGTACAGGGCATCGGGTGCCGTGGTCGGCATGAAGGCCGCCTATGCCTATGATCGCGGGATCACCGGCAAGGGAGTGACGATCGCCGTCATCGACACCGGCATCAACGTCGACGAGGCCGAATTCAAGGGCCGCATCTCGGCGGACAGCACCTCGTTCGACCAGAAGATCGCCCGCTGCGCCACCTGCGACGCCGAAATCGTCCGCTACGACTTGAAGGACAACAACGGTCACGGCAGCGGGACCGCATCGGTCGCCTTGGCGGCCCGTGACGCCAAGGGCGTGCAGGGCGTAGCGCCGGAGGCGACGCTGCTCGCGCTCAAGATCGCAGGTCCGGACATGTCGAACGTCAGTCCGACGTCCGGCCCCGTTCCCGAGGGCGGCGGTCCGAACTCGGCGCTGATCGCTCCCGCAATCACCTACGCGGTCGAGAAGGGCGCGTTCGTCATCAGCTTGAGCCTGAACGGCTTCGCGGGCGGCCAGATCGCCGCTGATCAGCGTAAGGCGATGGATCTGGTGCGCACCAGCGACCGTCTGCTCGTTAACTCCGTCTCGAACGACGTCGGCCTCGACAGCTTCGCGGGGCAGATCGCCGAGAACCTGGTCGGTACCGATCTGGCCAACAAGGACTGGTTCCTGTTCGGGATCCGCGTCGACCGGAACCTACACGCTCCGAGCGGCAACGGCACCCCCGGCGCGCTGGCGGATCGCACCCTCGCGGTCGTCGCATCGAGCATCGACGTCGTGGGGAAGGACGGCTCCATCACGACCGTCACCGGCAACAGCTTCGCCGCACCGGCGATCGCCGGCGCGGCGGCCCTGCTCAAGCAGTACTGGCCGCAGCTCGGCGGCAAGACGATCAGTCGCATCCTGCTCGACACGGCCACCGATCTCGGAACCCCCGGCGTCGACCAACTCTATGGAGTGGGACTGCTCGACGTCGGGCAGGCGATGCAGGCGCAGGCGCCCGCCGCTTCCTTCGTAGCTGCGCAGACGGCGCTGGCGAATTTCTCCTCGCTGACCATGTCGGCACTGTTCGGCGGCGCGTCCGTGATCGGCCGCAGCGTCGGCGGAATGACAGTGTTCGACCGCTACGGCCGCGACTACCGGATGACGGCGGCAACCGGGGTCCGCACGCGCGGCACTGGGCTGCTTGCCGGCGGCATGCTCGCGCCGGTCGACCCGCCGTGGCTGACGTCCGCCTCCACGATCACCGACGCCCGTCTCGGCTTCACCTCCACCGTTCCCGACTATTGGCGGCAGGCCCGCCCGAACCGGCCGTCGATGGTCGCGTTCTCGCCCGCCCTTGGCCAGTCGGTGACGCTGGGCGCGAACGTCGTCGTCGGCGGAAGCGGCGGCGTTGCCGGATCTCCGCTGCGCGCGGTCGTCGCGACCCCGGTCGGCATGTCCTCGGCATGGTCCGGCGACGGCTGGTCCGCCGGCTTCTCGGCCGGTTCGTCGCGCGACGGACGGGCATCGTTGCGCTCCGCCTCCTTCGCCATGCCGTCCGGTTTCGGCTTCGAACTGTCCGAGCTTGCTGAGCGCGGTCGCGTGTTGGGCATGAGCCAAGACGTCGGTGTTGGACAGCGTGGGGCGAGGACCACCATGGCCTCGCTTACGGTGCGACGCATGGTCGTCGGCATCCCCGTCTCCGCACGCGTCACCGCAGCCACCACCAGGGTCGACGGCGGATCCGACACGATGCGCTTCACCGGTCCGGTCATCGGCACCGCCTTCGCGGTCGAGGGCGCACACGGCCTGTTCGGGGGTACGGCGACGTTCGGCCTGTCCTCGCCGCTCCGCGTCGAACGCGCCCGCGTCATGATGCTGATGCCGGTGTCGTACGATCTCGTCTCCGGCACGCTGACGACCAGGACCGGGGCCGTCGATCTTACCCCTGACGCGCGCGAATTGGACCTCGAGTTCGGCTGGTCCCGTGCGCTGTCGCCGAACTCCTCGGTCAGGTTCGGCGTCGCCCATGCCTTCGATGCCGGACATGTCGCCGGTGCCGTCGACACCGCCGGCTTCGCGACCCTGACCATCCGCTGACCGTACCCGATCGAAAAGGAGAACCACGCATGTCACCGATGAAACACATTCTCCCACCGCTCGTCGGCACGGTGGCGGCCGTGCTCGTGCTGTCCGCCTGCTCGGATACGAAGACGCCGAACGATGCGGACTTCCGCAAGGCGCTGGAACCGGTGGCGAGCGACATCTTCTGCCGCACGATCCCGATCCAACGCATGAGCCTGAACGACGACCTGACGCAGCCCTTTCCGATCATCGTGCCGGTCGCTCCCGTCGAGGGGGCTGACCCGGACGACGCCCGGAGCCGAACGTTGATCGAGGAGGCCGCACGCGACGGTCTGCTGACGCGCACCGAACTGAACGCACTGGCGAAACGTGCCGACTTCACTCTGCCGCTGACCCGGCAGGCGCTGATCAGCTACACGCCGACGGACCGGGGCAAGGCGTACTACCGACCGGTCGAGGCGAAGACGTCGAGCGGCATGCGCGCGTTTCCGGGGGTCTGTGCCGCCAGGGGCGAGATCGTCGACGTGGTCCGCTGGACCGATCCCGCCGACGCCTCTGGCCGCACGGTGTCGCAGGTCACCTTCACCTATCGGGGTGTCGAGCCGCTGCCGGGCCTGCCCGAGAACGTGCACTCCAAGATCACTCGGCCCGAGGAACGGACCGTCACGCTCGTACGAACGAACGACGGCTGGGACGCGCTGTGACGGCCCCGCAGGCAATGCCGACCGTGGATGCCCCATCATCTTTCGGCACCGGTCGCGCCTCGGATGTTCGCCACGTCGCCGATGCCGCCGCCATCGTCGGCCCTGTCACCCCGTCGATGCTCTGAAACGCAAATCCTTCCGACCTTCATCCACCATCTTCCGAAAGAAGCACGCCATGATCCCCATCATCGCCGTCCTGCTCGCCGCCGCCATGCCGCTGACGACCGTCGCACCCATCGAGCCGGCAGCCACCGGTATGAGTCCGTTGAGGATGGACGTCGCGGGCGTCCGGCTGGGCATGCCGATCCAGCAGGTCCGGACCGCGCTCGCGTCCGCGAGCTACGCCTGCAAGCCGTTCGGCAACGAAGCCGACTTCGCCGCTCGCGTCGCCGCCGAAGTCAAGGACCGGACCCGTGCACGCGGTCCCGTTCCCTACACCACCGGCACGATGCAGATCGATTGCCGTGGGCCGAATGGCGAGGGCCTGACGATCCACTTCGCTCAGGTGCAGTCGGGCTCCATCGTCGACGACTTCTCGCTCCGCATCGACGGCAGGACGGTGGATCTGCCGGCGTTGCGCAGGCAGCTGGCGGCCAAATTTGGACGTCCCATGGTGGGCACGGAGCTGCGGGGATCGTGGTGCGACGCGGGCTACCGCTGCGGCGAAAGCATCGTCTTCAGCGAGGGGCCGACCGTCATCATCGACACCTCGGACGCCGTCACGATCAACGCCACTAGGGGCACCCGCGCCGAGGAGGCGGACAATGCCGCCGTCATGGCCGCGGCCGACCGGCTGGTGCCGAAGAAGGCTCGCGCGGCGTTCTGAATGGAGGGGAAGATGCGTTTTAAGACCCTGCTCATGACGATGGCATGCTTCGCCACAACCGCGACGTCGTCCGCTGCGACCTTGAAGCGGAACGGGCCGCTTCAAGCCACCACCATGCGCGACTGGCGCGCGGCGGGCATGGACGGGACCGGCTGCTACTGGTCGGCCCGGAGGAACGGGCCGGTCCTGTTCGCCGCCAACGGTCGGACGGGCATGACGCGAGTTGCCGGACGCGTCGTCGTCCTCGAACCAGCAGCGGGCGCGCGAGAGCTGTTCCCCTTCACATATGACGCATGGCGGGCGCCAGGACTGAAAGTACGGATACTGGACGCCGCCGTCGTGCGGGCGATGGGGTACGAAACGGTGACCACCGACGCGACGTTGGTCGTCGATCAGCGAGGGCGCGTCACCAGTATGCTGGGTTCGCTGATCTGCGGCTCCTGAAGTGGACGAAGAGTACCATCAGTTTCTCGCTCGACTGCTGAATGTTCGTTGTTCGACAGGATAATGGGCGTCCTTCCGGCATCGACACGTCGCTGTTCCTGTCACTGGCAGAAGATCGCTCATAGAATTATGATGCATCACTCTTATGCTGCTTGTCGAAACAGGAGAAGCGGTGTCGCTGCATGCCGCGCAGGTGCGCTTCAACACTGGAGCAGCCCAACCACCCATCCTGGCGAACCGCACTCGCTAGTGACACCGGCGCGGCATCCGACGCTTGAGTCTATGGCGTAAGTCTGCGGCTGTACCGCGACCCCGTTACGACAACGGTCTATCATCCGATCTATGAAAGCCAATTTTCGACGCATACTGCAAGTGGCGAGCAGTAATATTTTGTAAGCGAACCCTGTTCTACGTCCGATATCAGCCAAGGAGGTTGATCCAGTGACGGTTAAACGAGCTTTCGGAAATGTATTCATCGCGTTGTGCATCGTCGTGCTTGTCGGCGGCGTCGTTGGGTTCGCATACGTCGGATTAAGGCAGGACAGACGACTTGCGCTATGCCTGCAAGAGATAGACAAGCAGAGAGACGCCCGCAGTGAGCAACGCCAGACCGCCGATGCGCCAGCTGCGAGTGCGACCAATCAGCAGCAGCAGCCAACCCAAGCTCACCAGCAGGAAAGCCGCGCCTCCGAGAGCGGGCCGGGCAGCACCACCTCGTGCCGTCAGTTTGGCAATGATGCCGGCATCGCGCTCAGTCGCGCTTCCTTCGACCTGTCGTTGCTCGGTTACCTGGCTACGCTGCTCTTCGGCACATTGGGGGTGCTCGGCATCTTCCTGAGCTACACCACCTCCCGAGACGCGCGTGACGACGCGCGTAGGCAGGCCGCTGCTCCCGGTGGAGCTGCGCCTGGCGCAGGGCCGGGAGCCGCGCCCCTCGGCTCCTGATGGTTCGCTGCGGTGGTTACCATCCGCCTCTACAACCGACCGAGCCCGTAGCGCTCGATGACCTTCTGATTCTTGCGATGTCGGAGCCGTCAATACGGCGGCTCCGATTATGAGTGTCAGCATTTCAGTTCTCCGGGACTTAGTCCTCCGAACTTCACGAGACATTCCCGCTTCTACTCACGGCGAAGCCCCGACTCCTGATCCATCAGTCCTCCCGAAAGGATTGGATGCCTGATCGGATCAGGAAGGCGCCATCGGGAAGAGCGGCATGTCCCCGCATCGTTGCCATGTGCTCTCGTGGGTCACCGACATCGACGCAGGGCGTCGAACCTATGGTCACGGGAAGCCTGTCGGCCGGGCATGCTCCACTCCATGCCGACACGTGCGTGTGGTCACCGACGATGCCGTCGATCGCTTCGACCAGTTGCCTGCTCATACCACCGACGCCGGATCGGCGTGTTCCCGATACGAAAGTCATTTCCGTCGATCCGCTCGCGTCGCCAGCGAGCCGGAGTTGAATGCGATGACGGCCGGTACCGCGCGACCGTACGATCGCCTGCGACCAGCGGTTGTCGAACTGCTGAGCCACGGCTCTGACCAGATACGAGAGATCACGCCGTATGTCGGCCGCGTGATCGGTCGAGCCGATGGTCTCCGGATCGGACAGGCGGTCACGCCAGTGCTCGAGGCTGGACAGGACGTCGTCGACGCCGCTGACCACTGACGGAGATCGGGGGAGGAGAGGGCCGGTCAGCATCAACGTATCGGGAAGCGATCCCTCGATCGCCCTTGCCGTTATCATGCACCATTCGCCATCGACCGAGACGTGCACCTGTTCCAGTTCACCGCGGGAGCCGACCGCTCGGATGGCGATGGCCTCGAACCCGCACTGGATCCGCCCTACGATGCGGCAATCATCGGGGATGGTCCGCCGTGCTTCCTCGATGACGCGCATCACTCGTTCGCGGGTCGTCTCGTCGATGTGCAGCAGCCATTTGCTCATGTCCGGCTCCCAGGTCGGTGTGACTCGTCGCGGTTGGGTGGATCTCGGCAGCGAGAGAGGTGCCCACATCCGGGCGACCGCGGCCTTGCGCCCCTGTATGAGGTATGTCGGACCGACCGGCTCGCAGTGGGCGTGAAGATCGCTTTATGCCCTCGCCGAGCCGGTGGTCTGCATGTCGGGCGATGCAGTCATCGCCTCTTTCCCGGATCAGCTCGTCTCGTTGCGCCGGGGCCAGGTGACGAACGGTGCCTGATGGTCACGCTCTGCGATCCATTCCGTCATCACCGCGAGGAGCTTGTGCGTCAGCTTGGTCGAGTCGTATTGGCTTGCGAGATCACCCCAGGCCTGCCAGCGGTCGAGGTGCCGACAGAGCCAGTCGTAGAAGCCGTCACGCTGGTTCCTGGTCGAGAACCCAAGCGTCCATACCGTCTGCAGGACCGGCACCGGACCATCGCTACGTTTGGCGAGCACGATGGTCGGTCTGCCCGCCTCGTCGCAACGGAGGAAGGCGGCATCCCAGCGACGGGCCTCCCGCTCCAGCCGTTCGAGCCGCACTTCCCGATCCTCGGGGCCGAGGCCGAGTTCGCGGAGCATCGCGATCGTCGCAGCGGACGGCCGGTTGCGGCGGACATCGTAGGGCCGGGTCGCAGCCAGCATGAGCAGCACCGACCAGCCTTCAGGCGTGAGTTCACCTACGCCTTCACCATTCCGCGCCAGAACCGCTAGACCCGTCGATGCAAGCCAGAGGTGGAACATGCGCTGGAACAGCCTATTGCCTTCGAATAGATCGGCGAGCTGCTGACGGTATCCGGGCTCCCTTCGCACGGTGGCGGCGAGCACGGCGTGGACGAGTTCGAGCACTTCGGCCGGCGGCTCACCGTTTTGGGTGGACATGCCGAGGCGACCGCACCACAGCGCGGAACGCAGCGATGGCCACGTCTCGCCCGTCGCGTCGTCGACGTAGACTGAGCCGCTCGACCTGCCTTCGATGCGATGCCAGTTGCCCCAGGGCAGTTCGGGATCGATGTCCATGATCCTCACCCCCTCGTCCGGTAGGGATCGTGGCTGGACGCCGACGGGCCGGGATCGGCATCGCGCGGATCGCGTCCTTCCTCGATGGCCTTCAGCTGGGCGGCGAGGCGGACGCATTCGCGGTAGACGTAGGCTTCGGTCCTGTAGATCGGTTCCACGCCTCCGATGAGCCGCTCCTGTTTCTTCTGGCGGCAGTAGCTCGCGTCCGGGAGAACGTCGCCGATCTGATTGCAGGAGAAGCCGAACCACCACGCGTCGGCGTGGCCCTGGCCCTTTGCAGCCTCGT
Organism: Sphingomonas yabuuchiae; assembly: GCF_014199595.1. GTDB lineage: Bacteria > Pseudomonadota > Alphaproteobacteria > Sphingomonadales > Sphingomonadaceae > Sphingomonas > Sphingomonas yabuuchiae. The sequence goes on from NZ_JACHNX010000001.1 coordinate 496,180, forward strand.
TCTCGTAAACCGTCTGCCTGTGCGATCGCGATACGACGCGTTCGCGCTTCTCCCGGCCGGACGGATGGCAGATCGAAACGTCTTCCGGTTCGGAGGCTCGGCAGGCAGCGGCATAGTCGATTCCGCCGTGCACGCCGATGAGGAGATCATTGAGGGAACCGGTGCCGCGACCGAACATCGGATGACCGGGCGGGACCGACACGTATCCGGCGAGATACTTGCCGAGCGGCGAACGGCGCATGATGCAGCCGTAGCCGGTGGGCATGTCGGTCCAGCTGATCTTGTCCGCCTCCTCGCTCCACGGTCCCGATCCGACGGGATGCACCGCCGGCACGTGGAAGACGGCATCGACCTGAACGAGGTCGCCGCCTCCCGCCATCGTCCGGGTCATGGACCGGGGAGCGTCGGTGATGGTGATCTCGTTGCGGCTCTTCTTCGGCATTGGCATGTCTTCCCATCTCGTTGTCAGGCTTCGACGAGATGTGCAGACGTGGCTTCTTATCCAAACGATAGAGCGGATCAGTTTGCCAGGAACGAGGATCAGTTTGTCGGCGCCGTCGCTCCGATCACGGACTTGGCGGATCGGCTTGGCTTTACCGCTATGATCGCGACTGAAAATTGTGAGGTTGTAAGCCGTCGCGGTCGGTGACCGAAAGTTTCGGTCGAACCCGGGAAACACTTTTCCGATCGATCCCGTGAGCGAAATCAGGGCCACCCTTTCGCAGGAGGACGCGCCGCGAGTTTGGAGACGGGCCGATCCAGGTCAAGCGGATGGCGATGCTCACGGGCGTCAACTCGCGCACGGTCAGGAAACAGCTGCAGTCGGACAACGGCCCGAACGGCGCGGGGCTGGTCGTCCTTATGCGGCACTCCGAGCAGGTGACGAGCGCGGTGCTGGGCCTCGCGGACAGGCGCGAGACACGCCGCGGGTTGCGGAGGAAGGCATGCGGCGCCATCTGCGCGCTTCACTGCACGCGATTCTCGGCCACCTATGTCTGGACTGACCGCGATCTGGCCGCTGGCGGCCGATATTCCGCACTCGTCCGGATCGGGTGTGTCGATCTGACCAGTGGGGACACTTTGCAACCTTGCCGCCGGTCCGTCCTCTGCTATCAAAGACTTGCGGTCCGCGATGGGGGAATTGGCCGCGGGGGGATCAGGTGCTCGACAGAATCGGAGCGTTTCTGGGCCGGACCGGCGAGTCCAGCCATGCATACGACGTGTCCACGGAGACGTTCGTCCAGCCGCGTCTCGACCGGTTGGCGACCGACCTCCACCTCGAGCGCGACGGACTTTCCCGCGGTGCGGACGAGGAGCCCTCGAACGAACGCACGGAGTTCGACCTCGTGGAGACGCGGATCGTCGATAGGATCGAGAGGGAGCGCGCCAACGCGGACAACCAGTTCCGCGATATGATGAACACCTACCGCGACCGCATCTTCGATCTCGAGTTCGACACCAAGGTGAGCCAGATCCGTTCTGCGGCTGACATCGGCGTGGCGGCGATCGAGGGCGAGGCGGCGAAAGGCGTGGATCGGCTCAACCCGCTGCGTCGGGACATGCTCGAAGCGGAGCGTCATCTGACGACGTTCCGCCAGAAGCACGGAATTGATCGACCGGCCGACTATCCACGCACGTCGGGTCAGCGGTGGTTCCTGTATGGCGTCCTGTTCGTCGTGCTGATCGTCGAGATGCTTCTGAACGGCGTGTTCTTCGCCGAAGGCAGTCCGCTCGGGCTTGTCGGGGGCTGGTTCCAGGCGGCCATCTTTGCCGCACTTAACATCGGTATTGGTTGGGGGGGCGGCCGGGTCGGCACGACGCTCGTCTGGCATCGGTTCGTCGCACTGCGGATCGTCGGCTGGGCGGTACTGGCATCCTATGTCGCGGCGGCGACGTTCCTCAATCTCATGGTCGCTCACTACCGCTCGGCGTTCTCGGTCGATCCGGAACATCCAGGGGCCGTCGCGATGCGAACCATCCGGGACGGTGCCTTCTCCGGACTCGATGCGGCGTCGCTGACGATGTTCGCGCTGGGTGGCGCCTTCTCGATCATCGCCCTCGTCGATGGGCGTCGTATGGGAGACCCCTACTTCGGCTATGACCGCCCTTCGCGGGCGTTCGACGAGCGGCGTCAGGACTATCTCGACGACCGGCAGGACCTCCTCGACGCGATCCGCGCAGCCTACGAGGATGCCCACGACAGCATGAATTCCGAGCATGACGATCTGACACGCCGACGGTCGGAGAGCCGATCGATCCACGAGGCGATCGCCCGGACGACGCGCGGCTACGACGCCCATCTTGGTTTCCTCGAGCGGCTCGGAAACGATCTTCTCGGTATATACCGCGAGGCGAACCGGAGAGCCCGGTCGACGCCGGTGCCGGCGCACTTCAACCGCAGGTGGGAGATGCCGCGCGGCGCGTCGCCGTCCTATGGCGAGATCCGATATTCCGACGAGGAGGTTTCGCGCATCACTTCGGAAGCAAAGGCCGAGCTGGACGCGCAGTCCGATAGGCTCAACGAGGCGCACGAGCGGGCCATGACGCGCCTCCGTTCGCTTGACGACCTGGAGGCCTCGAATGTCCCGTGATCGCCGACCGCCGGCACGCAATCGGCGCAGAGAGCGCGAGACCGGCCAGTTCAGGCGGGGCGTCGCACTCTTCGTCGTCGGCGTTCTCGTCCTGCTCGGCATCGGCGGTCTCTACCTTTACGCTGGCCGGTCCAATCCGGCCCTGGATACCGATACGCTGTGTCCCTCGGGTGGCCCGACGGCCGTGACGGCCGTTGTCGTGGATGTGACCGATCCGGCGTCGAAGGTGACGCAGGCCGCGATCAGATCGCGGGTCCTCGCCGCGGCGGACGACCTGCCGCGATTCGGCATGCTCAAGATATTCGCGGCCGGGTCGGACGAGAGCGCCCTGCTCCAGCCGCTGTTCGCCAAATGTAATCCGGGCACGAAGGCCGACGTCGATCAGCTCACCTCTTCACCCGAACTCGTCCAAAAGCGTCATGACGAGCAGTTCGAGCGCCCGCTGGCGAAAGCGCTCGACGGCGTGCTCGACGTGCCGAAGTCGGATGCGTCGCCGATCCTGGAGGGGGTGCAGGCTGTGACGGTGGCGGCGTTCCCGCCGGCGACGTCGAGGCTGCCTCGCCGACTGCTGGTCGCGTCGGACCTGATTCAGAATTCGCGGGCCTACTCGATGTATGGTGGGCCGCTGGACGACCGGGCGGCAGAACGGGCCGGTGAGGCGATACCGGCGCAGCTGGAGGGGGTGAACGTCGAACTGCTGGTCATCAGGCGCGAGGCTCAGGACGCGCTCCAGGTGTCGCCGGCATTCGCGGACTTCTGGGAGGGGTGGTTCGGCACCTCAGGTGCGAGGGTGCGGCGGTCAACGCCGCTGCCGGGGAGGAACTGATGCGGATGAAGGTGGAGGAGGGCACCGCGACGGTGCAGGCGGGAGCCTTTCTCGCGGCGGCTCTGGCTGGCGCGGCGTCGATCATGCTGCTGAAGACGTTCGGCGTGAGGCAGATGTTTGTGACCATAGCGCCCTGCCTAGTGATGGCCGCATATGCCTCCCTGATCGTCCGTCGATACTACCGTGCGCGGGCCGACCAGATAGGCGACAACCTCTATTACTTGGGTTTCATCTTCACCCTAGTCAGCCTCTCGGTATCCCTCGCCCAGTTCTCAGCAGGGGGGACGGCGGAGGAGATCGTCGCGAACTTCGGCGTCGCGCTGGCCACGACGCTGGTCGGCGTGACGCTACGCGTCGTATTCAGCCAGATGCGCAGCGACCCTTTCGAGACGGAGAAGGAGGCGCGGCTGCAGCTCGCGGAGGCCTCGCGGCGACTGAAGGTGGAGATGATGAACGCGAGTGCGGAGTTCGGCATGGCCGCGCGGGCGAGCCGACAATCGGTGGCCGACGCCATCGAGGAGATGCGTGAGAAGCTGGGCGCGACGCTCGACGAGGCCGGCGGCAGACTGCGCGACGCGGTGTCGCAGAGCGCGGAAGGGCTTGCCGGAGCCTCGAAGGGACTGGAATCCCAGCTGGGCGGCGCAGCGGCCAGGCTGTCGGAGGCGAGCGATGCGCTTCGCGGTGCGCTCGATGCGTCTCAGTCCCGCTGGGACGACGGTCTGCGCGTCTCGATGGAGCGCAACACCGAGTTCAACACCGTCGGACGGCGCCTTTCCGCGGCGGTCGACCGGTTGGCCAAGCGCATGGAGGAGGGCGTCGGCCCCATCGACGGCGTGGAGCAGAGGTTCGCGGCGCTGTCTTCGGCGGCCGAGGGGCTGGAGGCACGCCTTGCGGGCGCGAGGGAGCAGCTGGACCGGGGCCTCGAGACAGTGGTCGCCATGGGCAGGGAGACGGTCGACGCCGGTCGGGTCGCGGCGGAGGCTTCGGCCGCGCTGCAGGCGCAGGCGGCGGGTCTCGAACGCGCCGTTGCGGCCATAGAGCGCGCGGAGATCGCGGCGGAAGCCATGGAGGCTCAGCCGGTGCGGATCAGCGAGGCGCTTGGCGACGTGGAGGAGCAGGTCCGGTCGGTGATCGACCGCGCGACAGCGGCGATGGAGCGGGTTGAAGCGGCGAATGCCGCACCGCCGCCAGCGGAGCCTTCGAACGATGAGGCTTCCCTCGTTCAGCCATACGTTCCGCCGGTGCACACCCTCCACGAACGGCCGCCCGCTTGATGGCGTTCGGAACCGACCGCTCCGTCGAAAGGGACAATGCGACATACCGCAAGGGTCTGGTGCTCGGCCTCACGCTGGCGGAGCTCGGCATCCTCGTCATCTTCGTCCTGCTTCTGGCATTCGGGGCAGCGCTGCTGGCGAAAAACCGCGAGATCGCCGGCCTGAAGCGCGCGGTGCCGGAGGAGCGTGCTGCGTCTCGAGTCGAGCGGATGCTGAGGGAGAAGGCGGCCGATCCCGCGGCTGCGCGGTCGCTGGCGCGCGAGCTGGTGGATACCGCCGTGCGGCAGGACGCGGTCGTGGAAGCCGAGCGTCGGTTGGGGCAGGCCTCCGCCGCAGTATCGAAGGCGGAGCAGGCCGCGAGCGAATCCGAAGAGACTGCTTCGCGGAGTGGGATCTCCGTGGCGGATCGGACCGATCCGGATCGCGACATGGAGCGGCGCGGAGAGGATCTGCGCCGTCGCATCGCGGACATCGCGGCCGAGCGGGATGCGCTCAAGGGGACCCTGGCGGATCTGCCCTCCGGCGAACGGGCGGTCGCAGACCGCGTGCTCTCGACCAGATTGGAGAACGAGCGCCTGAAGGGGAGCATGGCCTATGCCGCCAGACGCCTCGAGGCGCTCGGCAAGGGCTCGGAGAAGCCGGCCTGCTGGGCGACGCGCACGGGGTCACCTGAATACATCTTCGACGTGACCCTGACGTCCGGCGGAATCGTGACGCGGGACCGGGCGCTTCCGAACCGGCGCGCAGAGCAGGTGCGTCTCCCCCTTTCGAACATGGCCTATGGACGGGTTCTGCAGGGGCCTGGATTCCAGGCAATGACCAAGCCGCTCTTCGACTGGGGCGAGGCCCACGGTTGCCGTTTCTTCGTAATGGTGACCGACCGCACCGGCGCTTCGGAAAAGCGCCGCTACAAGACGCTTCTGCTGTGGGTGGAGGGGCATTTCTACAAGTATGAGAACCGGGCGTGACGTCCGGCATCGAGGGGACGCGCATGAGGGGCACTGCGAATGTTTCTGATGGCGACCGCACTGCTCTGGGCGGTCGGCGCCCACGCGGCTGTCGTCGGTGGGAACGACGTTAATTGCCGCATGGCGCCGCGGACAAACGCTACGGTCGTAGGGACGCTGCGGCGCGGAGAGGATGTGGCTGTCGTCTCGACCGAGGGCGCGTGGACCCGCGTCGACCCGCCGCGTCTTGCGGCGTGCTGGGTGCGAAGCGACCTGCTCGTCTGATCCTTGGCCACGTATGACACGTGGCCTGCTGCGCGAGCCGCGGGGCGGAAGTGGGCAGGCGCGAATATTGACCGCTCGTATGAGCGTGGTCTCGGCATCCATCGCGCCCCCAGGAGCCAGCACGTGGCGCGATCCGCCCGGTCCGCACGATCGGGAACGCGTTGCAGCCGGTCCCGGGGGCTGTATGACGGCGGCGGCAGCTGTCCATGCGGCGGGGGTGGCGTCTGCGTCGGTCCCCGCGGCGGCCGCTACTGCATCACGAGCGGAGGCAACAAGCGCTATGGCGTCTGACGACACCCTCATCCTGCCAATCGATGTGGTTGCGCCGATCCCGGCGTCGAGCGTGTGAGCCGTGCCCTGCTGGCAATGGTGTTGATAGGCACCGTGTCGCTCGGCACCCTGATCGGCGTTTCGGTGCCGCAGGGCGTAGGTGGCGGACCGGCTGAGACTTCGATCGCGCCGCACGGGCCGTCGAGATCCCCTCCGCCCGTCGAGGCGGACCCGGCAGCTCCGATGGCCATGGTGGGGGAGGCGACGTCGGACGGCGCGAAGTTCACGATATGCCATGTCGGTGGCGGGACGAACTGCGTTGTGGACGGCGACACCGCCTGGATCGATGGGGAGAAGGTGCGGATCGCTGACATCGACGCGCCGGAGACGCATCCGCCAAGATGCGGGTCGGAGGCGGAGCTCGGCGACAGGGCGACCAGGCGCCTGGCGGAACTCATGAACGCCGGCCCGTTCGAGCTCCGCCGGTCGGACCGCGATGTCGATTTCTACGGGCGGCGTCTGCGCGTGCTTGTCCGCGACGGCCGGTCGCTGGGCGACCAGCTGGTCGGGGAGGGGCTGGCGCGACCGTGGGAGGGGCGGCGGCGTCCCTGGTGCTAATCGCGTCGATGGAATCTTACGCTCGTGCCCATCGGTCTCGCGGCCTGCGTCGACGCCGCCCCGATCACATCGCCCCTTATCTACGTACGATTCGGATCACGGCCTTGGTGCCGTCAGCAGCTTTGCCTTGGCAGCCTGGAACTCCTGTTCCGTCAGCGCACCGCTCGCCTTGAGCTGGGCGAGCTTCGCCAGCTCGTCGCTCAGCGAAGGCGCGGCCGCCAGCGACGATGGAGCGCCCGAAGGAAGCGTCGCGGTGGCGAACGAGGCCGGGGCCTGCGGAAGCAGCTTAGCGGAGTTGCCGCACTGAGCGGAGACGATGTCGTAGTCGCGTCCCGAACCCATGTCGGCGTAGAGCGTGCCGCCGGACTGGTCCATGACGACTACGAAGGCGGTCGATCCCGTGTAGCCGCCCATCCGGTTGCGTGCGTTGACGAGTCCGCACGTCCAATAGCCTTCGATGCGCTTGCTCAGAAGCGGCTTCCAAGTCCCGTAGAGGAAGCCCCGCGGCCATTCGATGCGTGCGGAATCCGGGTCGATGAGCCGAGCGCGAAGCGCCTGCTCGCCGTTGCGACGGAACAGGTCCCAGTCGGGTTCGGACTTGGCGAAGGTCGTCTCGTCGCCCGGCCACCGGCTCGCGAGATCGGCGATTTCCCGGAACCGCGTGGCACCCACGCTCTGCGTGATCGAGGCCTGCATCGCGCGAAGGTTCTGAGCGACGCGGACTCGTGATGCTGGAAGGTAGGTCGCATCCTCGACCGCCATGCGCATGGCCTGAAAGTTGGCTTCGCCGATCACGGTGTCGTCTGGCTTACGGGACAGGGCCGCACACCGCGCGCGCAGCGCCGCTCCGCCGAATCCCAGGTTCACAGGACGCGCGAAGGTCGCGGCGCAATCATCGAACCTGCCGGCGGCCGCCTGGTCCAGCCCGAGCACGTAGGCCTCCATGACGGGTCGGCTGTTGACGCAGGTGATCTGGATGGCGCGCGTGCCGCCGCCGCGGCTGACCGTTGCCGGAATGTTCGCGTCGGGCGCGACGGTGCGCAGCACGGCGATCACGTCGTTCGGGGTCTTGTCGGCAAGATCGACGCCGTTGACCGAAAGGACCCTGTCGCCCGGCACGAAGGAGGATCCCGGGAAGGTGCGCGTGACGACGTTATCGCCTTGGATCTCGGCGTTCGTGGCGCAGCGGTCCTTGGGCTCGCCGGCGGCTCTAAGCAGCGCGACCGAAGACTTCGCCTCGGTCTTCAGCTGGTTCCTGTCCTGGGCGGTGGCCGCCGACGATGCGGCGATGGCGGACAAGGCGCATGCCGCTCCAAAGATGTTGATCGAACGTCGCATGTCGTCTCCCCCGTCTCGCCGTCCCCACGGCGAAGCCATGCAATCGCGGGTGGCGCAGGCGCTTGTCAACACGCGACTGACCGTTTGGCGTTTGCAAAGACGGCATCGCCGGGTTCTCGATGCCGTCGCATCCAACGAGCATGGTGCGCACGCTGAGCAGGCATCTTCGTTCTCGATCGCTCGGGCCTCGGTACGGCCCGGATATCGTCCAGCTGCGAAGGTTGCCCTTGCGCGGCAGCTCCTCTTTGCCTGATGTTCTCGAATGATTTCGCTGGGAGGTGCGTCACGTGAAGGGGGTGTTCGAGATCAGCGGATCTTCGCGTTACGACGACCTCATCGCCGAGCGCTATCACTTCCCCAGCGTTTACCTGCGGGCTGCCACGGCCTGTGTGCAAGACTGGATCGTCTATCGCGAAACGGGTTCCGGCGGCGGTCGGAAGGCCTACGTCGCCACCGCATTCGTTGACCGGATCGACGCCGCCTCAGCCGGCATGCACTATGCGCGCGTGTCGCGGTTCGTCGAGTTCGACCGGCCCGTGCCCTACCGCGATGACGGTGGACGCTTCGCGGAGCGCATGCTGCGCGATCTCGAAAATCCGGCGTTTGCGGGACGGGCGCTTCGCGGTCGATCTGTACGACCGCTCGACGGGCCGGACTTCGCTGCGATCGTCGATGCCGGCCTGTCCGACACTCTGTCTCCACAGCGCGCGATTCGTCTGGAACTCGACGCGGATCATATCGACCCAGCCACCGCAGCGCTGCTGTCGTCCGAGCCTTCGGAGCGGCGGGTCGAGCAGATGCTGGTCAACCGGAAGATCAGGGATGCTGCGTTCCGCGCCCACGTGCTCCATGCCTACGGCGACAGATGCGCCGTGACCGGTCTGCGCATGGTCAATGGAGGCGGGAAGGCGGAAGCGCAGGCCGCGCACATATGGTCCGTTGCGGACGGAGGGCCCGACGTCGTGCAGAACGGCATCGCACTTTCCGCGACGGCGCACTGGCTGTTCGACAGACATCTCATCAGCATCGGGGAGGGCTTCGACCTGCTGGTGTCCCATAACAAGGTGCCGTCGGAGCTCGTCCGGCTGTTCCCGTCGTCCGGCGTGCCCATCGGGTTGCCGGAGGATCCGAGACTGCGGCCGCATCCTGAATACGTCGCTCGGCACCGTGCTCGGTTCATGGGAGACGCCGTCTGAACGAGAGCGACCGTGTCATCGCCGCCTATGACGCGGCGGCCGGGGACCTTGCAGCCCGCTACGACGGGCTGGCAGGAGGCGCCTCGTTCAGCGGCATCAGCGCTTTGTTCCCATCGCGCGGCCTCGCGCTGGACGTTGGCGCCGGTTCCGGGCGTGACGCCCGATGGCTGCGTTCGCTCGGAATGTCGGTCGTCGCTGTCGAGCCGGCCGCCGGCTTCCGCCGACACGCCTCCGCAAACCCCGACGATGACATACGCTGGGTGGACGACCGTCTTCCCTCGCTGGACCGCGTCCACAGACTCGGGCTCGGCTTCGATCTGATACTACTGTCGGCAGTGTGGCAGCACGTCGCGCCAGCGGACAGGCAGCGCTCGTTCCGTAAGCTCGCGACCCTGCTGAAGCCGGGCGGCGTTCTGGCGATCACGCTCAGGTCGGGTCCGTCTCCTTCCGACCGCCCTATGCACGCAACGTCGGCCGCAGAAGTCGAGGGGCTCGCGCGATCGGTCGGTCTCGAGATCCTGAAGGTCGAGACCGCCTCGGACCTGCAGGGTCGAGCGGATGTGACGTGGTCGTCGGTGGCGATGCGCATGCCTGATGACGGAACGAGCGCGTTGCCGCTGATCCGCGGCATCGTGCTGGGAGACGACAAGTCGTCGACCTACAAGCTGGGCCTGCTTCGGGCAGTCGCCCGCGTGGCGGAACACGCCCCCGGTGCGGTGGCGCCCGTAGCCGGCCAAGCCGACGCCGTGGATCTGCCGCTTGGTTTGGTCGCGTTGTTCTGGATACGCATGTATCTCCCGCTCGTGCGGCTGGGGCTGCCGCAGGCCCCGAATAATCGCGGTCCCGACGGGCTCGGCTTCGCGAAGAACGGGTTTCGTCGGTTGCTGGCGGACGGCGTGGACGCGTCAGACCTTCGCGTCGGCGCCGTCTTCGATGCGGAGCGCGGTTCCGCGTTGGTGTCGGCGTTGTCGGAAGCCGCTTCGACGATTGCGAGCATGCCCGCGAACTTCACCCGTTTTCCCAACAGCGATCGCCGCGTGTTCGAGGTGGTGCGTGGTGGTGGCTCGCGTGCGGGCGGGTTGGAACTGACAGTCGCCGGATTGCGGCGCTGGGGTGCGATCGTGGTCCCGGGAGGACTCTGGCGCGCGCTGTCGCGGCACGGACCCTGGATCGATCCGATGCTCGTAGCGGAGTGGGCTCGGCTGACGCGCGGCTATGCGGATCGGATGAGCATTCCGGTCGAAACGGGCATCGTCGAGGCGGCGCTGGAATGGAGGGAACCGATACGGACTACTGCGATCGCGCGACTGGCTGCGGATCGGATCTTGGCGGAGGGCCGGCAGATCGAGTGCGTCTGGACCGGCCGGCCGCTTTCTTCCGTCAGGCTCGATGTAGATCACTGCCTTCCTTGGGCCGCATGGCCTTGCGGCGACCTGTGGAACCTCGGGCCGTGCGATTCCCGGGTCAATCGCCATGAGAAGCGGGACCGGCTGCCCTCGGCAGCGCTGCTTTCGCAGAGCCGTGAACGGATAATGCGCTGGTGGCAGGACGCCTACCTGTCGGATCCGGCACTCGCCGCGCGGTTCGGCAGGGAGGCGCTTGGCTCGTTGCCCGTGTCCGATGCTTTGGACGCCGCGGAAGTCTTCGCGGCTCTCGACTGGCGCCGACTGCGGCTCGCGCAGGACCAACAGCTTCCGGAGTGGTCTCGCCAGTTGCAGGATGTGACGTGAAGGCGGCGGGGCGCATGAGCATTTCGTGTGTTGCGGCTCAGGACGTCATCTCTGATCTGCGGTTTCGCAGCGGAGGCGGCGCCCGACGCGGGATGTGACAAGATCCTCCCAGGAACGTCGGATAGTTATGAAAAGCGAGGACATGTGGGAGATCATGATCCCACGACCGGGCAGGAAAAGGAGCTGACGATGCCGCGCACCTGGACGAAGACTGATGCGTTCGCGCATTTCGGCACGACGCTGACCAATGCACGATGGAGTTGGTCGGGCATCGCGCTTGACGGCTCGGTGGTGGCACTGGTCCTATGGCAGGACGTGGTGAAGGGGCGCGACGGCCGCTTGACCTATTTCGACGACGAGGATCTCGATGCCGAATGGCGGCGACGACCGGGACACACGGAACGGGTGCGTCATCTCGCGATCTGCCGCGACCGGCACGATGGTCGCTTCCGGGCCGTGATCGCTCGCGCCGTGGACGTCACCGCGGACCCGCGCGACATCGCGTCCTGTCATCCGCAGGAGGGCGTGTGGTGGAGACTCGACGAGTTCGACGAAGCGACCGGCGCCTTCCGTGCGCACGTCGAACGCTGATCCAAGGGCAGCATCTCACCGCTTACCTGTGCGCTCCGCAACATTCGGTATCTCCGACACCCCATGCGTCGGTAAGCCGGGATACCGGGGCAACTGCCCACGCGGCAGTCCGTCGTCAGGACTATTTGAACGGGTCTTTTGGAATGTGGGAAAAGCGATCGCGTTCACGCTGTTTGGCGGCTTCGTCACCGCGAAGATAGGTCCAGCAGCGATTAAAGGCTTCCACGGCGGCGCCGGAACCCTTGAGGCTCAGGCTATCAACGGTCACCGCTCCCTTCGTCACCTTGAAGTTAGAGCTCTTCGCGAATAGCGGCAGGAATTCGCTGGCCGGGAACGCCGACATCAATCCCTTTCGGATGCTGTCCTCGGTGCCGATTGCCTTGCGGTCGTAATACGATCCGCCCAACAGGTATTCGACTTCGTATTCCTCGTCCTTCTTAATCGACCAGTTGTAGTTGTCCACGATGACCACGATCATTTCGGGATTGCTGAGGTAGCGGAACAGTAGCAGTCGCGTGTCGCCCGACCCCTCGTATTCCTCCAGCATGCCGCAGAAACCGCTGTTCGGTTTTTCCGCATCGCTTTCCTGAGCGGATATGTCGAAGCCGCCCGCGTTTCCGAAGTCGCGCGCCATCGCTGGCGACACGACAGTCACCGCCGCAACGGTCGCTGCCAGCCAAAACTTCATCTTTTCCAAGGTCTCTGCCCCACCCAAGAGTGAAGGCTCGCTATAGCAGGTAGTTGATCGGCCGCCAGAACTGGGCGATCATTCCTTTGAAGGGCTTTATGGGGTCGAGACTGGGGGATGTCGTGACGAGCAACAAGAATCTTGGATTGGCGGGCGCCGCAGTGCTGATCGTGGGACTGTTCTGCCCGATCGTCACGCTGCCGTTTCTTGGCAACGTCAACATCTTCAATGATGGCACGAACCTGATCGCGTTGGTGCTGCTCGCTATCGCCGTCATCGGCGGCGCCATGGCGCTCAACGGACGCGAACACGACACGTTGTGGCCCGGTGTCGCGGGAGCCGTGATACTCGTCTACCACTTCGCCACCCTGCAGTACCGATTGTCCCAGATTCGCAGCAGCATGGACGAGTTGAAGGACAATCCGTTCGCTGGCCTCGCTAAGACGGCGGTCGGCGCGATTCAACTTCAATGGGGATGGCTCGTGCTCGCAGCCGGCGCAGGCCTGCTGGTCTATGCGGGCATCAGGGCACGTCGGGAGCTGGAGCAGCCACTGACCGCGCTTCCGGACAGTCCGGCGAAGACGGTCGCCGGCATCTCGACCCTGCTGGCAGTCGGCGTGATCGGCTGGACCATCGCGGGGGGCAACATCAAGACGGCAGGCAGCGATACCGGCCAGAATGCGTCAGGCCTGTCGAGCACGATATCGGATGGCGTGGGATTGCCAAGCGTCGAAGCGGAAGGGCCGGGCCCTGAGGAGGCTGCGTATATCCGGAACAATCTCAAGCTCTACGACCTCGAGACCAAATACTATGAGAGCATGCTGGACGGACGCGTTCCCGGTGTGGATTTCAAGATCAAGAACAATGGCGGCCGCACGCTGAACCGGGTGAAGGTCAAGGTGGTGTTTCAGGATTCACAGGGAAAGCCGATCGCAGAAGAGGAATACAGCCCGGTTTGGGTGGTTGAAAACAGCTATTCCAGCGATAACAACACCCCGCTGCGTCCGAACTACATCTGGCAGAATGAGAAAGATCATTTCTACAACGCCAAGAGTGTCCCATCCGAGTGGGCCGAGGGGAAGGCCACAGCAACCATCACTGACATCGAGTTTGCGCCGCGTAAGTGACGATGTCCAAACTTGTCGATTTGCGGAGTCGAGCGTAAGCGGCTTCGAGGCGCAGCGACGCTAATGGGCTGCGCTGGCGAGATGCGACCAGCGAGTATGGACCGAAAAAGAAGCTGTATAATCGGTGGAAGCGTTGGGGCGAGGCTGGCGTGTTCACGCGAATGGTGTAAGGTCTAGCTACTACTGGCGCCGAGCCGCAGACGGTCATGATCGACGCCACTTACCTAAAGGCATGCCGCACGGCATCGAGCCTGCGAGTTAAAAGGGGATTTTGGCCGCATGAAGGACTGGCGCCGCGTTGCCACCCCCTACGACCGCTGCCCAACCGCCTTCTTCTCGGCCATCGCCCTCGCTGCCACCGTTAACTTCTGGCTGTGATCAACAAGTCCTGACCCTATTAACGGCAACCTCCCATATACGGGCACGTTGCGCGCCGAAGGCTACTCAATACGGAGCGAAGCGGCGATAGACGTTGGCGAGGCGCAGGCTCATAGCATGGGCGCTTACGTTAAAGCGCGTCGCGAGCTGCTTCACCTGTTGATCATCATCGATCGCGTCGACCCCGCCGCAGGCGTCCAGCATGCGCTTGGGCATCAGTAGGGATGCGGCGAAGAAGTTCGCCTCGATCTCCTCGACGTCCCTCGCCAACGATGACGCGTCGTTGCGATAGTTGACGCGATACCCGTGGTCCACGTGCTCCACGATCCCCTCATGCAGCAGGAAGTGGCCGAACTCGTGTGCGATGGTGAAGCGCTGCCTGACGGCCGGATGACTGCCGTTGACCCCGATGATGCTGCTACTTCCGTTCCGGACCAGAAGTCCTGAAACGTCTTCGAGATCGCCCTTCTGAAGACTGATCCCACGGCGGTGGATCATGGCCTCCACTGGGACCGGTGGCGCATCGCCGATGCCGTCCGCGTCAAGCAGTTCGTCGACCATCCGCTCGATTCTGCCGTAACGGGCGCGACGGAACGTACTCACCGCGAAACACTCCCGCCGATGGGTGTCAATCGTGACAGAAGCGCCGTTGCCCGTCCGTCCCCAACGCGTACGTCAGTTCGAACGTCATGCTCGCCATTCACGGCACCGGCGATCAGCAGTTCACACGCATCCGTCTTCAGCGCTCTCGCGACATCCACCAACTGGTGCAGCAGTATCGCCTGCCCACCGTTCTCGATATTCGTGATGGAACTTCTGGAAAGACCGGTCTCCGCAGCAAGCATGGCTTGCGTGAGTCCGATGGCCCCGCGCCGCGCGCGGATGGCCGCGCCTACCCGGGCATAGATGTCAGCCGCCATGAACCATCTCCCGCATGCGGGGGTAATGAATCATGCCAAGGTGGAAGTCAAACACCTTGACGCGCCCGAAATCAACGAAATTGCTATCCTGGGCTGTAGCGGCGTTGCCAATCTGGTTGTCATTATTCTTAACATCGCGTAAATCCGACTGGGAAGCGGCAGGAGCGATTCGGTGGCTGAAGATCGGCAGGATGACACGAAGCGGCCCTATCGCGTGCTGAGCCTCGATGGCGGCGGAACGCGCGGGATCTACACCGCGGCGTTCCTCGACCGGCTCCTCGATCAGCATGCGCGGCGGACAGGACGAGGCCCACTTGATCTCGGCCTCGGCTTCGATCTCATCGTCGGTACCAGCACGGGAGCGATCGTCGGCTGCGCCGCCGCGGTCGGCGTTCCCATGGTGCAAGTCGTGCGCCTGTACCGGGAACACGGGCGAGCCATTTTCCCTCACCGCATCACCGGTCGCGCCAGCGTCCTCCACCGTGCGTTCGCCGGACGACGCTATGTGCGCGAAGGCGACAAGGCGCTGCGGCAGGCACTGACCGAGGTGCTCGGCACCACGACGATGATCGACGTCTACCGAGACCGTGGCATCTCGCTGTCCATTCCGGCCGTGAGGATGAGCAACCACAAGGCATGGGTCTTCAAGAAGACCCCGCGCAGCGGCGTGAGGGACGACAACTATCCGCTCGTCGACGTCTGCCTGGCGACCAGCGCGGCACCCATCTATCGTTCGCTTGCTGAGATCGACGAGCCGAACGGCTCCGGCGTCAAACAGGTGTTCGCTGACGGTGGTCTATGGGCCAACAATCCCATCATGGTCGGTCTGACCGACGCGCTCACCGTCGCAGCACCCGATCAGCCTATCGAGATCTTCTCGCTCGGCACCTGCCCCCGCCCCGAAGGAGAGCATGTGACCGGCGATGCCGCGCATCGATCCATGATGGAGTGGCGATTCGGAGCGGACGTGGCGCCGCTCGGCATCGCGGCGCAGGAGTTCGCATACGACAACATGGCTAGGTTGCTCGCCAACGCGATGAGCCAGTGCGGCCGACAGGTCCGCCGCGTGCGCTTTCCCAATAGGGAGGTGCCGGCCGGAATGATGCCGTTCCTCGGTCTCGACGACGCCCGTGACGAGGCTATGGATCGCCTCGTCGCGCAGGCGCACACGGACGCGGATCTGACGCGCAGCAACTGCGACGATCCGCGGAACGGGGAGGGGGCAATGATCCGCGCCCTGCTCGACGATCTGCCCGATGCCGCCGGTCAGGCGCATCCTTCCCCCGCCTATGCGGCCAACTGAGGAATAGACCGGTGTTCGACTGCTCCAAGGACGTGCGCGCTTTCCACGACAAGCAGGTGGTCCTTTCGCAGGCGGAGCAGACCGCCATGCGTGACCGGCGCGATGCGAACCGCCGCCGCCTCCGCAAGGGACTGGCCGACAACGGCAAACCTGCGCCGATCGAGTTCGTCAAGCAGGGCAGCTACGCCATGAAGACGATGCTCCAGCATCCGCAGAACGATTACGACATAGACGACGGAGTGTATTTCCGGAAGGACGATCTGGTCGGCTCGCGAGGCGCCGCGATGTCGGCGCTCGACGCACGATGGATGGTGCGCGACGCATTGGACGACGGCAGCTTCAATGATGCACCCGAGGTGCGACCGAACTGCGTCCGGGTGTTCTATGCGGCCGGATTCCACGTCGACGTCCCCGTATATCGTCGCGTCGATACGAACGGATCCTATTCTTATGAGCTGGCGTCGGGGGCCGGGTGGCGACGGTCCGATGCTCGCGATGTCACGGCGTGGTTCGATCGCGAACTGAACGCCAGCGGGCAGACCTATCTGCTACGCCGGCTGGTGCGCCACGTGAAGAAGTTCGCGCGAAGCCGGTCGAGCTGGTCCGGACGTATCCTGAGTGGTTTCGGTATTACCGTGCTGGTCGTCGAGAACCGGCACCTCGACGTGGCGCGCGACGACCGCGCCGTCCACGAGACGATGCGCGCCATCAAGCAGCGGCTCGACTGGAACCTCGTCGTCTCCCATCCGGTGACGCCCGGCGACACCATCACCAGCGGCGATTCCGACGGTAAGGCTTCCTTCCTGCGATCCAAGCTGGACGAGGCCCTCGGCTGGATGGAGCCTTTGTTCGAGGCGGACTGCACCCGCGAGAAGGCGCTGTCGTGCTGGGACAAGGTCTACAATACCGATTTCTTCAGCGCCCGCTACAAGGAGGAACGCGCCGCGGCGTTCGCCTGTCGCGTCGGCATCGGGTCGGCCGCCCTCATGGCGCTGGAGGCCCCCACCGCTGCGGCGGTAGTCGGCGCCGGTGGTGGACGGCATGCCTGACAGAGGCGTCCGCGGCCAGATGACGTCCGATGTCGCCGTCCAGCTCGTCGATGAGAGGCTCGCCGCCGATCTGGGGATCGTCCCGGAGCGTCTCGATGCGGGTCGGCTGCGGGCGGCTTATCCGCGCCGGGCCTTCGTCGATGGGTGGCGAATCCCCGTGGACTGTTCGGACGGCCAGACGCGTCGGGTCGATCTTCTGATCGTTTCGGCATTCCCCGCAGCATATCCCCGCACCGCGCTGGTCGACCGTCCCGACGACCTGGAATGGCCTCACGTCGAAGGCGATGGCGTGATGTGCCTCCTGCCGATCCACGCTGAAGTGGATGCCGGTGATCCGGCGGCCGTCGCCGTCAATCTGCTCGCCCGATCCGCCCGACTGATCGAGGAGCTGCTTTCCGGCGACATCGTCGAGCGCGACTTCCGGGAGGAGTTCCTCACCTACTGGTTCTACGGATCGGACTTCGGAGCACCGAAGGTGCGCAGCCTGCTCCGCCCCGGCGGACCGTCCCGCATGGTGCGGGTGTGGCGCGATCGGGCAGGCGCGATGACGGTTGCGGAGGATGCGGCGACGCTCGAGCGCTGGCTCGCCAACCTTTCCGGTTCCCCGCATGCCCGCAAGACCTGTCGGCATGAACCCGCAGCGCTGGTCTGGCTGCCAACGCCTCCTGTGCCGGCCGACTACCCGATCATCGGTGCAAACGTTGTCACCCTCGCTGCCACCGCGGGTCCGGGGGCTTCGGGCATTGTGGAGGAGCTCGCGGCAGCCACGGTCGATAACGCGCTGGTCGTCTTCGGGGCGGAGGGTCGCGGCGGCGCAGGACTGATCGCTGTGGAGACGACCGTGGCGCATAGGCGTAGCGGCGCACGCGGCGGCACCGAACATCCGTTGACCCAAGGGTTCAGGGCGGCGCCTCTCCCTGCCAGCGTGGCCGCCTCGCGCATGTTCTCCGCGGCGCCAATGCGGCGCCTTCAGGTCGATCGCGCCGATGCGAGATGGATCCATGGACGCGGCAGGGATCCCAGGATCGAACGGCTCATCGCGTCCACCGTCGTCGTGATCGGGTGCGGGTCGCTCGGCTCATCCGTCGCCGCCAGACTGGCCCGTGCTGGCGTCGGGCGACTGCACCTCGTCGACAACGACGCGCTGGCGTGGTCCAATGTCGGTCGACACGAACTGGGTGCCGATTGCGTCGGGTTCAACAAGGCGAAGGCGCTGGCCGAACGCCTTCGTCGCGAGTTTCCGCACATGGATGTGGCGGGGCACGATTTGGGAATGCACGTACTGCTCTCCCACCACGAGCGGCTGCTGATCGATGCCGATCTCATCGTCGCAGCGACAGGAAGCTGGGGAGCGGAAGGCGCACTGGACAGGTGGCATGTGGCGACAGGACGCAACGCTCCGATCGTCTATGGTTGGCTGGAGGATCTCGCGCTCGCGGCGCACGCCGTGACCATATCCAAGACCGGTGGATGCCTGCGCTGCGGCTTCGGTCCAACCGGTGTTCCGCTCCTCCCTGCGTTGGATTGGCCGTCGGGCCGCACCGAGCACGAGGAGCCGGCATGCGGCAATCACTACCAGCCCTACGGCGCGGTTGAGCTCGGTTTCGCGGTCGATCTAGTCGCGACGACATCCCTTAACGCACTGCTTGAAAGGCCAGCGGAATCGGTCGAGCATGTCTGGCTGACCGCTCGAGCCAACACGGTCGCGGCGGGAGCGATGCTGGCCGAGACGCTGACGCGCCGTTCAAATCAGGTGCCGCTCGGAGGCGGACTGGTGACCGCGCCTTGGCCGAAGGGCTGCGAGCACTGTACGAACGCTATCAATCTGGCGGCTTGAGACGAAAACAGAATGGAGGGGGCATCGATGCCGAAGAACATAGTGGTCTTCTCCGATGGCACGGGCCAGGACGGCGGCGTCCGTCCGGAGCAGCGGATGAGTAACATCTTCAAGATGTATCGCGCATCCAGGCCGGGCCCCGACAGCTTGGTCGATCCCCGCGATCAGGTCGTCTTCTACGATCCTGGTCTTGGAACGGAAGCCGGGGCCACGGGGCTGACTTCGGTCCGCCGCTGGATCGCGAAGCTGCTGTCGTCGGTGACGGGACGCGGCATCACCACCAACATCGCAGACTGCTATGAATTCATCATCAACCACTACCGTCCCGGCGACCGCATCTGGCTGTTTGGCTTCAGCCGCGGCGCGTACACCGCCCGCAGCGTGGCGACCGTCCTTCGACTCTGCGGCGTCCCTACCCGCATTCCGGAGGGGGACCTGCCCCGCTTCCGGAATGCGGGTAGGGAGGTCGCGGATCAAGCGGTCATCCGGGTGGCTGAGCATGGTGCGGGCCATCCGCGCGCGCGATACGAGGCCGAGCGCGAAGAACTCGCCCATCGCTTCCGCATCGAACACGGATCGGACGTCAACGGCGAGGCGAACGCCGCGCCCTACTTCATAGGCGTATTCGACACTGTAGCCTCGCTCGGCGCGAAGGGGCCTCTGCGGATTGCGCTTGGTGCGGTTCTCGCGCTCTTGACGGCGGCTTCCGCCGCAACGGCGGCGACGATAATCCATCGGCTGTTCGACACCGGCTGGACTGCCTCGTTCATCGTCGCGGCCGCGATCATCGTCTTGGTCGGGGCTTGGCTTTATCTCCGGACAGCCCTCAAGACCTTCAAGCCGTCCGTAGCGGGAGG
The DNA here is from genome assembly GCF_014199595.1 of Sphingomonas yabuuchiae. GTDB lineage: Bacteria > Pseudomonadota > Alphaproteobacteria > Sphingomonadales > Sphingomonadaceae > Sphingomonas > Sphingomonas yabuuchiae. The sequence continues at coordinate 516,005 of NZ_JACHNX010000001.1, forward strand.
ACGCAGGACCTTCCACTTGGCGCAATGGAGCGGACGCGACTACGACAAGCTGCTTGGCCGGGCGGTCGTCCATGCGCGACATGCGATCGCCATAGACGAGAACCGTGCGGATTTCCCTCGGGTGCCTTGGGGGCCCGGCAAGGGCGTGGAACGCCGCCCGGAAGTCGAGGGTGAACCGAAGCCGTTCGTCCAAATGTGGTTCGCGGGCAACCATTCGGACATCGGCGGCAGCTATCCCGAGGCGGAGTCGAGGCTGTCCGACATAGCGTTGGAGTGGATGCTGGAGGAGGCGCGCTCCGTGCGTCATCCGCTGATCGTCGACGATACCCGCATCCACCTGTTCCCTTCGGCGGATGGCGTCCAGCATGATGAGGTAGTGGGCATGTCCGACACCGTGCGAAGCCGCACACCGTTCTGGCTGCGTCGGCTCACGCGGTCGATCACCTGGAAGGTGCAGCCGCGCGACCTGAAGGACACCGCCACGATGCATCCGAGCGTGTCCGAGCGCTTCGCTCTTGATGCCGTGCCCCGGCAGGGTGCCGATGGACCATATAGACCCGCTGTGCTGCGGACGCACGAGCTCTTCCGGGATCATTACCTATGATGAAGTGGCCTTTGCGGTCACACTCCGTAGGCAGGCCGCCCCTCCACGCGAGATCGTGGATTGCGACGGCGGTCTGTCTGGTCGGGGTGACCGCATCGACCCCGACCATGGCTGTCCAGTCGGAACTGCACACCTTCCACTGTCTCCACGGATGCCCGATCGGAGCCGCCGACATCGACGACATCGTCGTGCGAGAAATCTACACCTTGGCATCCAACGACCTGACGAAGATGGCGGACTGGGTCGCCTACCGCGTGACTCCGTCCTCGATCGGACCGTCCGGTGAACGCAAGTGGACGGCGGATCCATGGCTCGATCCCGACGAGACGCTGGAACCGGCAGACTATGACGGCGCGCCCAAGGCGCTGGGAATTGACCGTGGGCACCAGGCGCCGCTCGCCGGCCAATCCGGCACGCCGTTCGCCGCCGACACCAACATCCTCTCCAACATCACGCCGCAGGGTGCGGCTTTGAACCAAGGGGCGTGGCAGCGGCTGGAGGCGCGGGAGAACGACCTCGCCCGCAAGGAGAACATAGGGGTCTACGTCCTGACGGGGCCGTTGTTCGAGCGTGTCCTCCCGCCGATGCCGAATGCCGACGAGCGTCATCGGGTCCCATCGGGCTACTGGAAGGTGATAGCGACGCAGGACGGTCGTCTCGCCGCCTTCATCATGGACACGGTCGCACCGAGGACGCTCGACCATTGCGACGCCAGGGTGACGCTGGACGAGGTCGAACTTCGGTCACGCCTCGGTCTGTTCCCACGCCTCACGGCCCGGTCGTTCCGGAATCTCTCCTCCGAACTGGGGTGCGTACCATGATTTCGATCCCGTCCGGTCCGACGCTCCGCATCGTCGTCTGCCTGCTGCTGCCGACGGTTCCGAGCGGCTGCGCGACGGCGCCTTCCGCCGACCTGACGGGATTCGGCCGCGCGGCATCAACCCTGCAGACGGACACGACCACGACCTTTGCGGAGGCCAATCGACTGACCCGATCGGTCGAAGTGGACCGCTTCGTCCGGTCCGGCGCGATCGGCCTGTCGGAGCGGCGCTTCCCGGCGGCTGTTCCACCCGAGGTCGCCGCCAAATGGCGCGGCGCACTCGGCGATCTCGCCCGCTACGGAAACCTGTTGGCGACCCTGACCGGGCGCGGGCGGGGCGGCGTCCAGACCGACGCCTTCCGCGAACTGGGTGTCCAGCTGAACGCGGGGCCGACCGCAGCCGGCCTCGATCCCGGCGTGTCCGCCGGATTCGCCACCCTAGCAGGCGCGCTGGTCGATCTCCGGGCGCAGTCCAGCGCTCGCGACATTCTTCGACGCACCGACCCGGAAGTCCGCACCCTTCTGATCGCGATGGCGGACGCCGTCGGCAGGAGCGATTCCGAGGGGTTGCGGGGCACGGTCGCCTCGAACTGGGCGACGGCGCTCTCTGTGCATCAGCGCGCATACGCCGCTGCCGCCACGGAGAAGGCTGATGCCCGTCAGCGACAGATCGTGTCCGACTACCTCGTCGGCATCGACAGGCGGGACGCGCAACTCGCGGCACTCGCCGGTCTGCGCGCGTCGCTCCTTGGCTTGGCCGACGCGCACACCGCCGCCGCCAACGGTTCGCGGCGCCCGTTCGGTGAGGTGCTGAAGGACATCAACGATCGGCTGGATAGGACGGAAGCCACCTACCGGGCGATCGAGAAGGCGGGAGACGCGAGATGAACAGCGATGATACCATGGCGGTCGGCCCCGGCGACAATCCCGACCTGCATGCGATGCACCGCGATCTCGTCGCCCTCGTCCGTCGGCTAGAGTGGGCGATCGATTCCGCCCCGGACGCTGCGGCGATCGTTGCCATCACCGAGCAGATGGCCGAGGTGAACGCACGCGTGACCTCGACGGGCCGGGTGCTGCTCGCGCGGCAGACGGATGAGATTGCACGTCATGCCAAGGCGTTTTCCGATGCAGTCCCCGAGATAGAGAGGGAGATCGACGCTCTCCGGGACTGCGAGCGCATGGTCGCGGCTGTGGCGGCGCTGCTCGGCACCGTCGACGAGGCGGTGCGCATCGCCAAGCTCACGTGCCGATGAGATCATCCAACGGCGCCGACGCCCCCTGAGGACTGAGGAGACGAGAGAGGCGGCAAATACCCTATCCGTCATGATGGAGGAGGTCGACCGAAAGCACCTAGTGCGACTGAAGAGCGTTTGCAGCTGAACGCTCGAGCGAGGGCAGACCCGCATGGTCACGTAATTCTGCCGCGACTAATTCCATGCTTTCGTCCGGTCCGAGCCGATGACGCATTGGCTCGGAAATTCGTACTTTCGGACTTCGCGCCCCACAAGACCCGTCACGCGCACGGCATACCGGCGCCTCGGCTTGGCTGGCGGGCGAAGCGTAAGTGTGGTCGACTACGCGTCGCGGACGGTAGTAAATCGGTTCGACGGCACAGGACAGCCTCGAGCCGTATGAAAGTGGCGGAAATTCGCTGAATGTCAGTGTAAGGTTGTGCGAGTGTCAATGTAAGGTTGTGCGAATGATTATAGCCGAGGCAGCGTCACCCCGCGCTGGCCCATATATTTGCCCGCCCGGTCGGCATAGCTGGTCTCACAGGGCTCGTTGCCCTTCAGGAACAGGAACTGGCAGGCGCCCTCATTGGCGTAGATCTTGGCGGGCAGCGGCGTGGTGTTGGAAAATTCCAGCGTCACATGGCCTTCCCAACCCGGCTCCAGCGGCGTGACGTTCACGATGATCCCGCACCGCGCATAGGTCGACTTGCCGAGGCAGATCACCAGTACGTCGCGCGGCACCCGGAAATATTCGACCGTCCGGGCCAGTGCGAAGCTGTTGGGCGGAATGATACAGCAATCGGTCTTGCGGTCGACAAAACTGTTCGATGCAAAGTCCTTGGGGTCGACCACCGCGCTGTCGACATTGGTAAAGATCTTGAACTCGTCCGCCACCCGCGCATCATAGCCATAGGACGACAGGCCATAGCTGATGCAGCCGTCGCGACGCTGGCTCTCGACGAAGGGTTCGATCATGCCTTGGGTCTGCGCGGCTTCGCGAATCCAGCGGTCGGACAGGATCGACATCTTCATTTCCTTCAGGTTTGGCCGCTCATCGCCGGATCGCGGGGGGAGGGCAAGCGGCAACCGTCAAAAAGGGGCTTGCGGTTGACGCAACGTCAAGCGGTACGGTGCGGCGCATGACCACCATGCTCGACATCACCGAAATTGCCCGCGCCACCGGCCTGAGCAGCCGGGCGCTGCGCTTTTACGAGGCGCGCGGATTGATCCGGCCACTGCGCAGCGAGGGCGGGCGGCGGATTTTCGGCGCAGGCGAGTTGGAGCGGCTGCACGCCATCGTCGCGCTGAAACGCGCAGGCTTCACGCTGGCGGCGATCGGACAGATGCTCGACCGGCCAAGCGCGGCGCTGGGGCCGATGATCGCGGCCCAGGCAAAGGCGGTCGAGGCGGAACGTCGGGCACTGGCCGAGACCGCCGCGCTCCTGACATCCATCCAGTCCCGCATCGATGCCGGCGAGCGCATCGACGTCGCGACGCTGTGCTCGCTGATACGAAAAGGGAATGCCATGACGACGACACAATGGAAATCGGTGGTCGACCGCCATTTCACCGAGGAAGAACAGGTGCATTGGGCGACGCGGATGGAGGCACTCGGCCCCGAATTCGACCAAAAGGCCTATCAGGCGCGCTGGTCCGATCTGGGCCAGCGGATCGCGGCGGCGCTGCCGATGGACCCGGACTCGGAGGCGGCACGAGGCTTTGTGCGCGAATGGTTCGCGCTGCTGGCACCGTTCCGCGCGGTGGCGTCATCGGAGATGTGGGCGGGTGCGACTCGGTTGCACGAGAATCGCGCGGATTGGGATGGACAGGCCGATCCCGGCTTTTCGGCCGATGTGTGGCAGTTCATTCAGGCCGCCGGTGCGGCGATTCGGTCGCGGGGGGAAATGCCGGAAGCTTGAGTCAATTTGTTCACGCGAAGCCGCGACGCCGCGAAGAATGATGATGTTCGCGCGGAGGCGCGGAGACGCGGAGGGGAGCGTATCCGATCGTAAGCGATGGCGGGTCATTGCCGGGGGCACGGGAGACTAAACCTCTTCTTCTCCGCGCCTCCGCGTCTCCGCGTGAAAAAATCTTCGCGTCTTCGCGCCTTCGCGTGAGAAATCAGCCATTGCACCAAGCTATGTGCTCGCGCGAAGCTGCGAAGTTTCAAGATTGGTTCGCGCAGAGGCGCGGAGGACCCAGAGAGAGTGCGAGGTTACTAGCCGCTCCTAAAAAAGAAGAACTGTAAACTTCCTCTCTGCGCTCTCTGCGCGAACAAGATATCCGCGCCTTCGCGCGAATTCAGCCGATTCCCAAATCCGCCGGGCCGAACGCGTCGGGAAGCAGTTCCGACAAACGATAGGTCCGCACCGCGTCGCCCTCGGCCGCGCCGCAATGGACGGGCAAGTCGCGGCCGCCCATCTGTGCGGCTTCGTTGATGACCTGGCGACAGCGGCCGCAGGGACTGACCGGGGTGGTGCCGGTCGGCACGCCCGCAGCGTCCATCGCGCCGCCGATCACGCCGATCGCGACGATCTCGCGCAGTCGCCCCGCCGCCGAGGCGGTGGCGATCGCGACGGTCTCGGCGCAGAGCGACAGGCCGTAGCTGGCATTCTCGAAATTGGCGCCCGTGATGACCGAGCCGTCCTCCATCAGCAACGCCGCGCCGACCGCAAAGCGGCTATAGGGCGCATGGGCGTTGCGCGCGGCATCGCGGGCGGCCGTGATGAGGGCGTGAGGATCGATGGCATTCATGGTGTAACGACGTCCCAGTTTACGGGGCCTTCCACCCCCTCGACCCGGCGGAAATCGCTGGCACGCCACATGCGCCAGGGGCGCGCGGCATAATCGGGCTTGAGCAGATTGCCGATCGCCCAGACCGGACGGTCGAGCGCGGTGGTGATGTCATATTCGCGCTCGAACGGTTTGGACACGCGCAGCATCACCGGCTTTCGCGTATGCGTCTCGACCATCGCCACGAAGCGGGTCAGGTCGGCGACCAGCTGCGCACGCTCGGGCCGGGCGGCGCAATCGTCGTGAAAGGACAGGTCGATCGCGGTGGGCAGAGCGTCGCCCGCGCGCGGCACGAAGATGTTGAAGGCATCCGCCTGTGCCGCGGCAGGCTGGCACAGCGAATAGATATGGACCGCGCCGCGCCGCATCCCCGCCTCGGGCAGGGCGTCCCAATTGCCCTCGAACGAAGGGTCGCGCCGGTCGGTGCCCGAAGTGGCGACCAGATAGGCGAAGTCTGCGCCGTTCGCGCGCAGCGTGCGCCATTCGACGGCAGGCGGGTTCTCGGGCAGATCGATGCCTTGCAGCGCATAACGCTCGGTCGGTGGCTGCCAATGGGTGGCCCAGTGCCGCCCGCCCGCGCTGATCGCGCCAAGGGCCAGCAGGCCCGCGCCGATTTTCCAGAGAATCGCCATCAGTTGCGGATATGCAGGACGCAGAGCAGCGTGAACAGACGGCGCGCGGTGTCGAAATCGACCTCGATCTTGCCGGTCAGCCGCTCCTTCAGCATCTGCGCGGCGTCGTTATGAATGCCACGCCGGGCCATATCGATCGTCTCGATCTGTTGCGGCGTGGCGGCGCGGATCGCCTGGTAATAGCTGTCGCAGATCGCGAAATAGTCCTTGATCGGCCGCCGGAAACGCCCGAGCGCCAGCACCAGGGTCTCGATATGCGTGCCGTCCTCGCGGTGCATATGGATGCCGAGTCGGCCTTCTTCCGACTCCAGCTTGATGCGGTAGGGCCCGGCATAGCCGTCCGCCTGCGGTCGCTGCGGCGCGAAGTAATTTTCCTCGATCAGGTCGAAGATCGCGATCCGCCGTTCCTGCTCGACATCGGCCGAGCGCCAGCCCAGGCTGCGCTCGTCGAGATCGATGGATATGATCCGGGGATCGGCCATGGGACGGGGATAGTCGCGAAGCGCGTGCGCCGCAAATCCCCCGCTGATCGACGCAATGCGTTTTGCTCCGACGCCACTCCGCGCTAACGCCGACGAAATGGCCACCCTCGCATTCCAGAACCCCGCTGCCGCCACCGAGCCGCAGCAGCTTCCCCGCAATATCGAGGCGGAGGCCGCGCTGCTGGGCGCGATGATGATCGACAACCGGCTGGCCGACGATCTGGTCGACCGGCTGGACCCGGAGCATTTCTTCGAGCCGGTGCATGGCCGCGTATTTTCCGCGATCAAGAATCTGCGCGCCACCGACATGCTGGCGACGCCTGTCACGCTGCGCCCCATGTTCGAGGCGGACGAGGGGATGAAGGCGCTGGGCGGCCCGTCCTATCTGGCGCAGCTGACGGGTTCCGGCGCGGGCCTGATCGGTGCGCGGCAGTTCGCGACGCAGATCTATGACCTGGCGATGCTCCGCGCGCTGGTGACGGTGGGCCGCACGTTGGTCGACCGGGCGATGGACACCTCCGAAGAGGTGAACCCGCGCGCCCAGATCGAGCTGGCCGAGAATGAGCTGTTCAAGGTCGCGGCGGACGGCGGCTCCGAGAATGCGGTCAAGAGCTTCTCCCAGGCCACCACCATGGCGGTCAAGAATGCCGAGCGCGCACTGAACTCGGGCGGCCATGTCTCAGGCATCACCACGGGTCTCGACTCGGTCAATGCCAAGATCGGCGGTATGCACCGCTCCGACTTGATGATCCTGGCGGGCCGTCCGGGCATGGGCAAGACCTCGCTGGCGACCAACATCGCGTTCAACGCGGCGCGTCGCTGGATGCGCGACATGCAGGACGGCATCCCGCCCTCCGAGTCGGTCGGCGCCAAGGTCGCGTTCTTCAGCCTCGAAATGTCGGCCGACCAGCTGGCGACGCGTATCCTGGCCGAGCAGTCGGGGATCAGCTCCGAAGCGCTGCGCATGGGCAAGATCAGCCGCAACGAGTTCGCCCAACTCGCCGCCGCCGCCGCCGAGCTGGAGCAGTTGCCGCTATTCATCGACGATACCGGCGGCCTGACCATCTCCGCGCTCCACACCCGCGTCCGGCGGCTTCAGCGGCGGCTGAACAACGAGCTGGGTCTGGTGGTGGTCGACTATCTCCAGCTGCTGACCGGCTCGGGCAAGTCGTCCGAGGGCAATCGCGTGCAGGAAATCTCGGAGATTTCGCGCGGGCTGAAGACGCTGGCCAAGGACATGAACGTGCCGGTGCTGGCGCTGTCGCAGCTGTCCCGTGCGGTCGAGCAGCGCGAAGACAAGCGCCCGATGCTGTCCGACCTTCGCGAATCGGGCTCGATCGAGCAGGACGCCGACATGGTCTGGTTCGTGTTCCGCGAAGACTATTACATGATGCAGCGCGAGCCCAAGCGCCCGATGGAAGGCGATGACGGCAAGGTCTTCGAGGACCACGCGAAGTGGGCGACCGAGGTGGAGCGGGTGTACGGCCTGGCGGAACTGATCGTCGCCAAGCAGCGTCACGGTGCGACCGGCAAGGTCGTGATGAAGTTCGACCCGACGATCACGCGGTTCACGGATTTCGCGGGGTATTGATCCGCTGCGGTTGAGGGCTGGGGTGTCTAACCCCGCCCTCCGTTCAGCCTGAGCGAAGTCGAAGGCCAAGGGAGTCCCCCGCCGCATGGTCCGGAGCATGCACTTCGACTTCGCTCAGTGCGAACGGAGGTGGGGGTAGGCGAGGGGTAGGCGAGGCTTCTCGCAACCTCACTCCTGCGGTGCGAACAGCCAGGTGCGGGCTGCCTCCTTGCAGGTGAAGAACCGAAACTCTTCGTGGTCCTGATTGGCGCGTACCGCCTGAAACCGCGTCAGCGCGCCCGGGGTATAGACGGCGACGCGGCCCGAACGGACGGCGGGATTTTGCATCATCTGGATAAAGGCGGCGACGACCTCCTGGCTCTGGATCATCGCACCCGATAGATCGCACAGGCTGACAGGCGTGCGGCCGGTGGCGCGGATGCGGTGGACGGTCTGTTCCAGCTCGCGGGCGAAGTCGGCTATGGTGTCCAGGGTCCAGAACCCGTGCGGCGTCACTTCGAAATAGCCGCGGGCCAGGTCGACCGTCACCTTGTACATGGAAGGCTCCTTCATCCTGTCCGGCGACTTGTGTCGCGGCGCGGTTAAGACAGGATGAAATGGAAGCCCGTCACGCTCCGGTTTATATCGCCGAAACAGGCCGGTGGATGCCGCATTCCACCTTGTCGAATCCGCGCCAGCGCCCCGCGCGCGGGTCTTCGCCGGGCTTCACCTGGCTGGTGCAGGGCGCGCAGCCGATCGAGAGATAGCCCTCCGCCTCCAGCGGATGGCGCGGCAGGTCGTATGCGGCGAAATAGCCGTCCAGCGCCGCCTTGTCCCAGTCCGCCAGCGGGTTGAGCTTCAACCGGCCATCCTCGACCTCGAACCGGGGCAGGGCGCGGCGGGTGCCCGCCTGGAAACCCTTGCGACCCGAAATCCACGCCTCGAACGGCGCGAGGCCGCGTGCCAGCGGCTCGACCTTGCGCAGGTCGCAGCAGCCATCGGGGTCGTATCCATGGCGGATGCCGTCCGGGTCCTTCGCCGCCAGCAGTGCGGGGTCGGGCTGGATCACACGGACGTCCAGCAGGCCCAGTCGCGCGACCAGCGTGTCGCGGTACGCCAGCGTTTCGGGAAACATCTTCAGCGTGTCGGTAAAGACCACCGGGGTCGCCGGATCGGCGCTTGCGACCATATGCAGCAGCACGGCGGACTCGGTGCCGAAGGACGACACCGCCGCGATCTGCCCGTGCAACTCGCCGGTCAGCAGGGTGCGCAGCATGTCCGGCGCGGGCACGCCAGCGAAGCGCGCTTCATACGCCGCCGCATCCTCGTCCGTATAGGTCGGCCGCACGTCGATCCGGTCGAGTGCACGCTCAGCCATGGCGTAGCTTCCACACCGGCACGCGGGCGTCGGCGGCCTTCTGATAGGGCTGGGGGTAGAGCGCGAGCAGCTTGGTCAGCGTTGCCGCATCGACCGGCTTTTCGGGCGCGAAGCTGTCGAAGCCGCAGCGGCGCATGTGCGGGATCTGGTCGACCAGCACGTCGCCCGCCGCACGCAACTCGCCCTCGAACCCCGCCTCGCGCAAGATACGCGCCGCCGAATAGCCGCGTCCGTCGCGAAAGGTCGGGAAGCTGATCTCGACCAGCGCGATCTGTCCCAGATGCTCCAGCAGCTCGCGCGCATCGTCGCCCGCCTCCAGCCGGACGGCGGTGGCGTTGGTCTGGCCCAGAAAGGCGTCCAGCGTCACCGCCGGTTCGTCATGCACCACATCGTCGCGAAAGCGCAGCAGCGTCTCGCCCGCGTTCGTGTTTACGGTGATGGGATCAACCATAGATCGCTTCCTTGAACGGCTGCATGCCGACGCGGCGATAGGTGTCGAGGAAGCGCTCGTCCGCTTCGCGCAATGCGACATAGCGGTCGGTCACGCGCTCGATCGCGTCGACCACGCCGTCCTCATCGAAGCCGGGGCCGGTGATCTTGCCGAGCGAGACGTCCTCCGCCCCCGATCCGCCGAGCAGCAGCTGGTAATTCTCGGTGCCTTTCTTATCGACACCCAAAATGCCGATATGCCCGGCATGATGATGACCGCAGGCGTTGATGCAGCCCGAAATCTTCAGCTTCAACTCGCCCAGCTCGCGCTGCCGCCCGGCGAAACGCTCGCCGATCTTCTGCGCCAGCGGGATGGAGCGGGCATTGGCCAGGCTGCAATAATCCAGGCCCGGACAGGCGATGATGTCGGAGATCAGGTCGAGGTTCGCCTCGGCCAGCCCGGCGTCGCGCAGCGCGGTCCAGATGACGTACAGGTCGGCCTTGCGGACATGCGGCAGGACGATGTTCTGGGCGTGGGTGACGCGCAGTTCGTCATGGCCGTAACGCTCGGCGAGGTCGGCCACCAGGTCGATCTGGTCGGCAGACGCATCGCCGGGGATGCCGCCGATCGGCTTCAGGCTGATCGTGACGATGGCGTGGCCCGGCTGCTTGTGCGCCGCGACATTCTGATCGAGCCAGACCGCGAAATCGGGGTCGGCGCGGTCGACCGTGTCCGGCGCATCGCTGGCGAAGTCGGGACCGGTAAACATGGCGGTGATCCGCTCCAGCTCGGCGAGTGGCGGGTCGATGCCGAGGTCGCGAATGGCGGCGAACTCCGCCTCCACCTGCTCGCGATAGGCATCGACGCCGATCTCATGAAGCAGGATCTTGATCCGCGCCTTGTAGATATTATCGCGACGGCCATAGCGGTTATAGACGCGCAGGCACGCCTCAAGATAGCTCATCAGATGGTCGGCGGTGATGAAGTCCTTCACTTCATGCGCGATCATCGGGGTGCGACCCATGCCGCCGCCGACGAAGATCTTCGCGCCCAGCACGCCGTCGCGCGTCAGCAGCTGAATACCGATATCGTGCAGCCGCATCGCCGCGCGATCCTCGTCCGCCGCGATCACCGCGATCTTGAACTTGCGCGGCAGGTAGGTGAACTCGGGGTGGAAGGTCGACCATTGCCGCAGCAGCTCGGCCCAGGGGCGGGGATCGGCGACCTCGTCGGCGGCCGCCCCGGCGAACTGATCCGACGAGATGTTGCGGATGCAATTGCCCGAGGTCTGGATGGCGTGCATTTGCACCGTTGCCAGCTCGGCCAGGATGTCGGGCGCATCGGCCAGCTTAATCCAGTTATACTGGATGTTTTGACGCGTGGTGAAATGGCCGTAACCGCGATCGTATTTCCGCGCGATATGGCCCAGCATCCGCATCTGGCGGCTGTCCAGCGTGCCATAGGGCACCGCGACGCGCAGCATATAGGCATGCAACTGGAGATAGAGACCGTTCATCAGACGGAGCGGCTTGAACTGATCCTCGGTCAGCGCGCCCGACAGGCGGCGTTCCACCTGGTCGCGAAATTCCTCGACACGGGCATCGACGATGCTCTGGTCATATTCGTCATAGCGATACATGGCGGTTCTCTCAGATAACCCAGGCGCCGGCATCCGCATCGGCGGGCTTCAGCGTCAGGTCGGGGCGCACCGTGGGGCCGAGCGCGCGGATACGGTCCTTGATATGGGCGGGGCGGGGGCCCTGTTCGGTCGCCTCGGCATCGATCAGATAGGGCACGTTGACCCGGCGCGCGCCTTCCTCGGCGCGAAGGATGGCCTCGCCTTGTCCGCCGACATCGACCGCGTCCTCGATATGACGCGACCAGTCGCGCCCCGTCCACCAGACGACATCGCCGGTACCCAAGTCATTGCCCGTCAACAGCTTCATGCGCTCATTCCTTCCGCCACGCGGGCCCAACGCGCGAGCTTGTCTTCGGCATCCGACAGGATCACGACTTCGCCGACGACGATGATCGCCGGGCTCTGCACCGCCTCGCGCTCGACCATCGCGCCGAGATCGGCGAGCAAAGTGCGGATGGCGCGATGCCCCTCCAGCGTGCCGCGCTCCAGCACCGCGACGGGCATGTCGGGGGCGACGCCGTCGGCCATCAGCTTGTCGGCGATACCGTTGGCGGTCGCCACGCCCATATAGATGACGAGCGTGCGGCCCTGACCCGCCAACCCGGACCAGTCCTGATCGGTCAGCCCCTTGCACTGGCCCGCGACGAAGGACACGGCCGAGCTGTGGTCGCGGTGGGTCAGCGGCAGCATCGCCTCTGCCGCGCAACCGAGCGCCGCCGAAACGCCGGGGATCACCTCGACCGGCAGGCCGGCGGCGCGCACCGTCTCCACCTCTTCGCCGCCCCGTCCGAAGATGAACGGGTCGCCGCCCTTCAGCCGCACGACGATCGCACCCGTCTTCACATGCGCGACGATCAGCGCGTTGATCGCGTCCTGCGACAGCGTATGCCGCGCGCGCCGCTTGGCGACCGAGATGCGCTGGGCCTGTGGCGGCGCAAGGTCGAGGACGCGGGGATCGATCAGCCCGTCATGCACGACGACATCGGCGGTCTTCAACGCCTCGACCGCGCGCACGGTCAACAGGCCCGGATCGCCGGGGCCTGCACCAACCAGGATCACGCGGCCACGCGCGGTGGGATCGAGAAGACTAGCCATGCTCCAAAGATGATCCCCCCGACCACGATCGACAACCGAGCGATGCTTGGGGTGGAGTTAGATCAGCTATGCGGGCGCAGGCCGATCGGGATCGTAGCCGCGGCGCTGTCGCTTTCGGCGCTGGCGACCGGATAGGCGCAGTAATCGGCGGCGTAATAGGCGCTCGGGCGGTGATTGCCCGACCAGCCGATGCCCCCGAACGGGGCGCTGGAGGCCGCGCCGTTGGTCGGGCGGTTCCAGTTGACGATCCCGGCACGGATGCCGGTCCAGAAGGCGTCGTACCGCTCGCGCGAGGGCGAGATCAGCGAGGCGGACAGGCCGTAGCGGGTGGCGTTGGCTTCCGCGATCGCATCCGCAAAGTCGGATGCGCGGGAGACTTGCAGGACTGGGCCGAACAACTCGTCGTCGGGACGCTCGGCGACGGTGCCGACGTCGAGGATAGCGGGGGTCAGAAGCGGCCGGTCGGGCGAGATGCGCTCCAAGGGGCGGATGGTCTTCGCGCCACTCGTCACCAGTTCCTCGACCCGCGCGAGCAGATGGTCCGCTGCGTCATTGTCGATTACCGGCCCCATGAAGGGCGCGGGCTCGTCATGCGGCGCGCCGAGGATCAGCCGGTCGACCAGCCCGGTCAGCGCCGTCATCAGCGGATCGAACAGCCGGTCCTCGACGATCAGCCGTCGCCCGGCGGTGCAGCGCTGCCCGGCGGTGGTATAGGCCGACTGGACGATCAGCGCGGCGGCGGCGTCGAGGTCGGGATCGTCCCAGACGATGATCGGGTTGTTGCCGCCCATTTCCAGCGCCAGGATCTTTTCCGGCTGCTCGGCGAACTGGCGGTTGAGCGCCAGGCCCGTGCGCGCCGAGCCGGTGAAGAGCAGCCCGTCGATATCGTCATGCCCGGCAAGCGCACGGCCCTGATCCGGTCCGCCGATCAGCAGCCGCACGACCCCATCGGGCACCCCTGCCGCATGATAGCATTCGACCAGGAACGCGCCCGTCGCGGGTGTCTTTTCCGATGGCTTGAACACCACCGCATTGCCCGCCAGCAGGGCTGGCACGATATGGCCGTTGGGTAGATGGGCGGGGAAATTATACGGCCCCAGCACCGCCAGCACGCCATGCGGCCGGTGACGCAGCGCCATGCGCCCGCCGCCCGGCTGGTCGGTGAAACGCTCGCCCGCGCGCTCGGCTTGCGCGGTGATCGAGATCGCGACCTTGGCGATCACGGTGTCGACCTCGGTCCTCGCTTCCCAGAGCGGCTTGCCCGTCTCGCGCGCGATCAGGTCGGCAAAGGCGTCGGCGCGTGCCCGCACGATTTCGGCGAAGCGGCGCAGCGTCTCGATCCGCTCGGCCAGCGGTGTCATCGCCCAACCGGCCCATGCCGCCCTGGCGGTAGTGACCTCCGTACTGACATCGCCGACGGGAAGCTCGGCAATCAGCGCGCCGGTTGCGGGTTCGTAGGTCGATAGCGTTTCGGTCGTGCGCGGTGATGACATGGCATTGATCCAGACAAGCCCCTCTCCTTCAGAGGAGAGGTTGGGGTGGGGCCTCTCCACCGATGCCAGGTCTGGGGCGGGCGCCCCACCCCCGGCCCCTCCCCTGAAGGGGAAGGGGGAGTCAGGCCCTTGTGATGCGATGCTAGGCCGCCGCAACCGGGTCGGCAAGCGCCCGGCCCATGGCACGCACCCGCGCGACCTTGTCGTGGAGCAGGGTCCAGTCGTCATGCTCGGCGATCGGGGCCCAGATCGACTCGACCTCTTCGATCAGCATCGACTCGGGCTCGCCCTGCCAATAGGCATCGTCGCGCGCGCGGCGTGGAGCATAGGGCTCGATCAGGTCGCGGAGCGCGTTCCACGTCTCGTCGTAATGATCCGGCACCTGTCCGCCGAACAGATCGAAATAGGCGCGGTCTAGGCTCGCCTGGCTGTCCCGCAGCGCGCGTTCGAAAGTCTGGACGAGCGCGCGGTCCTCGGTGCCGCCGCGCGGGGTCAGCCCCAGCCGCCAGAGGATCGCGGTCACGATCTCTTGCTGATAGGTCGTGGCAAAGCCCTCCAGCGCGGCGATCAGCGGATCGCTCTCGGCGATCAGGCGCAGGCTGGAGGCGAGCTGCATCACGTCCCACTGGATCGCCTCGGGCTGGCGGGCGAGCGCGTAGAGGCCGCTATGGTCGAAATAGGCGGCGGTGAACTCGGGGTCCCAAGTGGGGGCGAACCGCCAGGGACCATAGTCGAAGCTCTCGCCGGTCACGTTGATATTGTCGGAATTGAGCACGCCGTGGACGAACCCGGCGGCCATATAGCGCGCCGCCAGCGTCGCGGTCCGCTGCGCCACCAGGGTCAGCAGCCGGACGGGATCGTCCGAGTCCTCGCCATAAAAGTGGCGAAGGACATAAGCGACCAGCCGCCGCATGCCCGCTTCGTCGCGTTCGAAGGCCAGCCGCTGGAAACTGCCGATCCGGATATGGCCATGGCTCATCCGCACCATCACCGCCGAGCGGGTGGGGGAGGGTTCGTCGCCCCGGTGCAGCGCCTCGCCCGTCTCGATGATCGACAAGGTGCGCGAGGTGGGAACGTTCAGCGCCTCCAGCATCTCGGTCGCCAAGATTTCCCGCACGCCGCCCTTCAGCGTCAGGCGACCGTCGCCGGAGCGGCTGTACGGCGTCTGCCCCGACCCCTTGGTGCCGAGTTCGAGCAACCGGCCATCGCAGGCCGTCATCTGCGCGAAGGTGAAGCCGCGCCCGTCGCCCAGGTCGGAATTGTAATGGCGGAACTGATGCCCGTGATAGCGCATCGCGAAAGGCCCCGGCAGCGTGTCGGGCAAGGGCTGGAACCGGCCGAGATGCGCGGCCCATTCCGCATCGGTCAGCGTCTCCAACCCGATCTCGGCCGCCGCCCGGTCGTTGCGGAAGCGGATGATCGTCTGCGGGAAATCGGCGGGCGCGACGGGATCGGCGATGAAATCGGCGATCTCGGTCAGGGCGGTCGAAGGGCGATAGGCTTGCGGGGATACGGGCATGCCGCGATATGGAGGCGGCACCGGAGGACCTTCAAGCATGATCCCTCATGAGAATCGATATTGGTGGTCGAAGGACGGCCTGCGGCTCCATGCACGGGATTATCCGGGGGACGATACGCTGCCCCCGGTCATCTGCCTGCCCGGCCTGACCCGCAATGCCCGTGATTTCGAGGGGCTGGCCGAGGCGCTTGACGGCCGCGCGCGGGTCATCGCGGTCAGCTTCCGGGGGCGGGGCGAGAGTGCCTATGCCAAGGATCCGATGAGCTATGTGCCGCTGACCTATGTGCAGGACGTCGAGGCGATGCTGGACGAGTTCGGCATCGGGCGCTTCGTCGCGGTCGGCACCTCGCTGGGCGGGATCGTGACCATGGTGCTGGCGGCGACCGCGCGCGAGCGGCTGGCGGGGGCGGTGCTGAACGATATCGGGCCGGAGATCGAGGCGGCGGGGCTCGGGCGTATCCGTGGTTATGTCGGCAAGGGGCAGAGCTTTCCCACCTGGCTGCACGCCGCGCGCTGCGTCCAGGAGAATAACGAGGACGTCTATCCCGGCTGGGGCGTCGAGGACTGGCTGGCCATGGCCAAGCGCACGCACCGCCTGACCAGCGCGGGGCGGATCGTGCTCGATTACGACCTCAAGATCGCCGAGCCGTTCCGCGTGCCCAATACCGAGGGCGGGCCGGACATGTGGGCCGCGCTCGATGCGCTGAACGGCGTGCCGACGCTGGTGATGCGCGGCGAGCGGTCGGATATCCTGAGCGCCGGGGTCGCCGAGCGGATGGTCGCGCGGCTGTCGCCGTCCGAACTGGTGACGGTGCCGAGCGTCGGCCACACGCCGTTGCTGACCGAGCCCGAGGCGCTGGCGGGGATCGGCCGCTTGCTCGACACGGTGGCGGGGTAAGACCGGCAAATTCCTCCCCTGCAAGGGGAGGGGGACCAGCGAAGCTGGTGGAGGGGTGTCCCCGGTCGCGAGCGATCCCCAACCTCTCCAACCGTGACACCCCTCCGTCAGGCCTTCGGCCTGCCACCTCCCCTTGCAAGGGAGGAAAATGGCGCCAGCGGTTTTCAACGCCGCCGCCGCCCGCTAATCCGGCGGGCATGGCCCGTCCGCTGAACATCCTGCATCTCCACTCCTCCTTCTCGCTGGGCGGCAAGGAGGCGCGGGCGGTCGCGTTGATGAACGCCTTTGGCGATGCCGCCAAGCATACCATCGTCTCGGGACTGCCCGACGAACTGGGCGCGCGCGATGCCATTGCCAAGGGCATTCGCTACGAGATCGCGCAGGATGCGCCGCCGCTGACCGGCACGCCCTCGGTCAAGCGGTACGAGGCGATTGCGGGCTATATGCGCCGCTTCGACCTGGTGCTGACGTATAATTGGGGTGCGATCGACGGGGTGATGGCACGCCGCGTCTATTCCAAGGGCGCGCCGCCGCTGGTCCATCACGAGGACGGTTTCAACGCCGACGAGGCGCGGGGCCTCAAGATCGAGCGCAACATCTATCGCCGCATCGCGCTGTCGGCGGCGGATGCGCTGGCGGTGCCGAGCCATATCCTGGAGGGCATCGCACGCCAGACCTGGAAACAGCCTGCCGAGCGCGTCCATCGCATCCCCAACGGCATCGACACCCGGCTCTATGCCCGCGATCCCGATCCCAAGGGCATTCCCGGTTTCGTCCGCCAGCCCAAGGAGATCGTCGTCGGCGCGCTGGCAGGACTTCGGACGGTCAAGAACCTGCCCATGCTGGTCCGCGCGATGGGCGGCATACCCAACCGCTTCCGGCTGGTGATCGTCGGCGAGGGGCCGGAGCGGGCGAACATCATGCAGGCCGCCGCCGCCATGGGCATCGCCGACCGGCTGGTGATGCCGGGCTTCCTGGAGCGGCCGTATAATTACATCCGCCATTTCGACATCGTCGCCTTGTCCTCGCTGTCGGAACAGGCGCCGATCTCGGTGCTGGAGGGGATGGCGGCGGGCTTGCCCATCGCCTCGCTGCCGGTGGGCGATGTGCCGATGATGGTGTCCGAGCCCAATCGCCAGTTCATCGCCGACGCGCCCAATGAGGTGCGCCTGCGCGACGTGATCCAGGCGCTGATCACGCATCCCGAGTTGCGCGCCCAGGCGGGGGCGGCCAACCAGGCACGGGTGCGTGCCGAGTTCGACCAGGCGCAGATGGTCGCGCGCTACAAGGCGCTCTACGAACAGGTGCTCGGACGACCCGGCGCGCTTGGCTGAAGGTCGTGGCGGAACCCGGCACGGAGGGGTGCCGTTAATTCCCCTCGCATAGCGATCCTAACACGCTATATGAAACCCTTTCGGACCAGTAAGGTGAAGACGTGTTCAAAGGCCTAAGCCCCATCCTGTACAACGGCCGCGAGGTTTGGCCGCTGATCGAAGGCGGGAAGGGCGTTGCTGCGACCAATCACGCTTCTGCCGGTGCCTGGGCGGCGGCGGGCGGCGTCGGCACCGTGTCGGCGGTGAACGCGGACAGCTATGACGCCGAGGGCAAGATCATTCCCCAGATCTACCGTGCGCTGACCCGGCGCGAGCGGCACGAGGAACTGATCGAATACGCCATCGAGGGTGCGGTCCAGCAGGTGAAGCGCGCCTGGGACATTGCCGGTGGCAAGGGCGCCATCAACATCAACGTTCTGTGGGAAATGGGCGGCGCGCAGCGGGTGCTGGAAGGCGTGCTGGCGCGCACCAAGGGTCTGGTCGCGGGCGTCACCTGCGGTGCGGGCATGCCCTATAAGCTGTCCGAGATCGCGGCCCATCACCAGGTCAGCTATCTGCCGATCGTGTCGTCGGGCCGCGCCTTCCGCGCCTTGTGGAAGCGCGCCTATTCCAAGGCGTCGGAATGGCTGGCGGCGGTGGTCTATGAAGACCCCTGGCTCGCCGGTGGCCATAACGGCCTGTCCAACGCCGAAGACCCGTTGCAGCCGCAGGACCCCTATCCGCGCGTGAAAGCGCTGCGCGATACGATGCGCGAGGGCGGTATTTCGGACGAAGTGCCGATCGTGATGGCGGGCGGCGTCTGGTATCTTCGCGACTGGAACGACTGGATCGACAATCCCGAGCTGGGCAAGATCGCATTCCAGTTCGGTACGCGCCCCCTGCTGACCCAGGAAAGCCCGATCCCCGAAGAGTGGAAGCAGCGTCTGATGACGATCGAGCAGGGCGATGTCCTGCTCCACCGCTTCTCGCCGACCGGCTTCTATTCCAGTGCGGTGCGCAATCCCTTCCTGCGCAGCCTGGAGGCGCGTTCGGAGCGCCAGATCGCTTTCTCGACCCAGGAAGCGGGTGATCATGTCTTCCAGCTCGACGTGGGCGTGAAGGGCAAGAATTTTTGGGTGACGAAGGGCGACCTGCTGCGCGCGCGCGAATGGTTCGGCGCGGGCTTCACCATGGCGCTGAAGACGCCCGACAACACGCTGGTATTCGTGACCCCGGAAGAGGCCAAGGAAATCCGCAAGGATCAGGCCGACTGCATGGGCTGCCTGTCGCAGTGCCTGTTCTCCAGCTGGGCGGACAGCGAAACCAATTCGACCGGCCGTCTGGCCGACCCGCGCAGCTTCTGCATTCAGAAGACGCTGCAGGAGATCGCGCATGGCGGGGATGTCGAACAGAATCTGATGTTCGCCGGGCACGCAGCCTATAACTTCAAGCGCGATCCCTTCTACTCGAACGGGTTCGTGCCGACCGTGAAGCAGCTGGTCGACCGCATCCTGACCGGGGACTGATCCATCATGATGACGCCGGAACTCTGCGCGACGTTGCACAGCGTCGCAGGGGCGATGGCGTCATTCCCCGATGGCTGGTGGATCATCGGCAGCGCGGCGCTGACGTTGCACGGTATCGATGCCGGTCCGGTTGACGATGTCGATCTGCTGATCGAGGCCGGGCTGGCCGATGCGGTGTTCGATCGGCTGGGTATCGCGCCGATCCTCTTGCCGCCTGATCCGCTGTTTCGCTCGACGGCCTTTGCGCGGTGGCAGGCCGCACCGGTTCCGGTCGAGGTGATGGCCGGTCTCGATGTCGCCGTCGCCGGATGCTGGCAGCGGGTCGAACCCCGCACGCGTCAGCGGATCATGAAATCCGATGGGCCCCTGTTCGTGCCCGACCAGCAGGAATTGCTCGCACTGTTCCGCCTTTTCGGGCGGCCCAAGGATGCGCCGCGTATCCGGGCGCTGATGGCGGAAGCGGCAGGGAAGGCCGCCGCTCCCGCACGATAGATTAGTCGGCGACGGTCCCGACGACCGCGCCCGCCGTGCCGCCGACCGCCGCGCCACGCTCGACGCTACCGCCGGTTGCCGCCGCCACGCCTGCGCCGCCCGCACCACCGATGGCGGCCCCCTTCAGCGTCGAGCAGGCCGAGATCGACATCGCCGCGGCTGCCAAGGTGAAGGTAATTGCCAGCTTTTTCATGGTGGTAGCTCCCGTTGAATGACAGGAAGGGAATGCAATCCCGCAGCAACGGTTCCGCATTGCAACAATTTGACATGGATCAGGGGCGGCTCTTCCCGGCAGCCTGTCACCATCATCGAGCGCGAGGTTGATCCGGTCCATGGGCTGTGTCAGTCGCACGTCATGCAACCAGATATCCGCGCGATCATCGCCGCTTCGTCCCATGCGCTCGTGACCGGCAGGAAGGTGGCCGGGCTTTATGACCAGGCGCAGGACCGGCACCGCCGCATCGCGGCGGAGGCTCGGGGCGAACATCTGCAGGGGCTGGACGGCGACCGGAACGTGAAGTTCGGCGGCACGCTTCCCGAACTGCGTGAAACCGGAACGGGGGCCGCGATCTATATGGAAATCGCCGATGGCGAGACGAAGGGCTTCGACCGCAGCAGCTCGGGCCACTTCACCTGCCGGATCGAGGATCAGGTCGTCCAGCTTTACGATCACGCCGACAGCGCGTGGTTCACCTTCGTCGTGCAGGCCGCCGAGTAATCCCAGTCAGCAATCCTCTTCATGCCTCTCCTCTTTCCAGGGGAGAGGGGAAAACAGTGCCGATCGCGTTTATAGCCACCCCTCCAGCACCTGATCCGGCGGGCGGTGGCCATCGGCCCAGCTGCGGATATTGGCGATGACCTTTTCGGCCGAGGCGACGCGGCCCTCCAATGTAGCCGAGCCCATATGCGGGGTCAGCACGACATTGGGGAGGGCGAGCAGGCGCGGGTCGATCTCGGGTTCGTGCCGCCATACGTCCAGCCCGGCCCCGGCCAATTGCCCCTTCTCGAGCGCCTCGACCAGCGCGTCCTCGTCGACGATTCCGCCGCGACTGGCGTTGATGAGATAGACGTGGGCACGCATCAGCGCGATGCGGCGGCGATCGATCAGGTCGTGGCTGTCGGCGTTGAGCGGCGTGTGGATCGACACGATGTCCACCGCGCCCAGCATCGCATCGAGATCGTCATGCCAGGTCGCGCCCAGTTCCTGCTCGACGCTGGCGGGCAGGCGGCGGCGGTTGTGGTAATGGATGGACAGGCCGAAGGGGCGGGCGCGCCGTGCGACCGCCTGGCCGATCCGCCCCATGCCGACGATGCCCAGCGCCTTGCCGCCGATCCGGTGGCCCAGCATCCCGCCGGGGCTCCAGCCCTTCCACGCGCCCGAACGGACCAGCTTTTCCCCTTCGGGCAGGCGGCGCGGCACCGACAGGATCAGCGCCATCGTCATGTCGGCGGTGTCCTCGGTCAGCACGCCAGGCGTGTTGGTGACGATGATGCCGCGCGCACGCGCCGCCTTCAGGTCGATATGGTTCACGCCCGCGCCGAAATTGGCGATCAGCTTCAGGCGCGGTCCGGCATTCGCGATCAGGTCGGCATCGATCGGATCGGTGACGGTCGGGACCAGCACGTCGCAATCGGCCATGGCGGCGGCCAGTTGCTCGCGGCTGAGCTTTTCGTCGCTCTGGTTGAGCTGTGTCTCGAACAGCGCGGCCATCCGCTCCATCACGGGATCGGGCAGTTCGCGGGTGACGACCACCCTGGGGTTCAGGCAGCGGCGTGGATCGACCATGACCATCGGATTGCGGCAAGCCTGCGGGTCCGTCAACCGGCGATCGCGCGCCCGAACATGGTTGAAGCGGCCCCCCGGCTCGGCGTAGAGCAACGCGCAGGCGAGCAACTAAAGGTACGGATGATGCGCAGGTCCATGGCCGGGCTGGCTGTTTTGGCGGCGACGCTGGCGAGCGGAATGCTGGCGGTGGGGCCGCTTGCCCCGGTGGCGAAGGCCGCGACCGAGAAGCGGGCATTGCCCTATTATGGGTCGATCGGCGCATCGGTGGCGCGGATGCGGACCGGCCCGGCGCGTACCTATCCCGCCAGCTGGAATTACCGCCGCGCCGACCTGCCCGTGAAGGTCGTCGCCGTGTTCAAGGAATGGCGCAAGGTCCAGGACCCGGACGGCACGGAGGGCTGGATGCTCGCCGTCCTGCTGCGCAACACGCGCACCGCGATCGTGCGCGGCACCGAGCCGTTGCCGATGCGCTCGGCCCCGGATGAGGGCGCCAAGACGCTGTGGCGCGCGGCCCCCGGCGTGGTCGGGCGGATCAGCGAGTGTAACGGCGGCTGGTGCCGGTTCGACGTGAAGGGGCAGGCCGGGTTCGTGCCGGTGGGCTCGATCTGGGGTGTCGAGCCGGGTGAGGTTCTACCGTAAGGCACTTGGCACGCCCCTCCCAGGCGGGAGGGGGTGGGGGAGTGACGGCCGCAGGCGATGGTCTCGGTGAGACTCCGTGCCCTCCCCCGACCCCTCCCGCCTGCGGGAGGGGAGTAAGAAGAAGGTGCTCTCCTGCCACGGAAGGGGAAGAGGGAGCTTACATCAACTCCACCGCCATCGCGGTGGCTTCGCCGCCGCCGATGCAGAGCGACGCCACACCGCGCTTGGCGCCCTTCGTCTCCAGCGCCGACAACAGGGTCGCCAGCACCCGCGCGCCGCTGGCGCCGATCGGATGGCCCAGCGCACAGGCGCCGCCATGGACGTTCAGTCGGTCGTGCGACAGGTCCATGTCCCGCATCGCGATCATCGCCACCGCCGCGAACGCCTCGTTGACTTCGTAGAGGTCGGCGTCGCCGGTCGCCCAGCCCGCACGCTCCAGGGCCTTGCGCATCGCAAAGACCGGGGCGGTGGTGAAGCGGGCGGGGGCATGGGCGTGGCCGGCCTGCGCCACCACCCGTGCGATCGGCGTCACGCCCAGCTTCTCGGCCACGCTCAGGCGTGTCATGACCAGCGCGGCCGCACCGTCCGAGATGGACGAGGCATTGGCCGCCGTGATCGTGCCGTCCTTGGAGAAGGCGGGCTTCAGCGTCGAAATCTTGGCAGGGTCGCCCTTGGCGGGCTGTTCGTCGAGCGTGATCTGTTCCTCGCCCTTGCGGGTCTTGACCGTGACGGCCACGATCTCGCGGTCGAACGCGCCCGCGCCCTGCGCCGCCTTGGCGCGCTCCAGCGAGGCGATGGCGAAATCGTCCTGCGCGCCCCGCGTGAACTGATATTCCTGCGCGGCTTCCTCGGCGAAATGGCCCATTAGGCGGCCGCGCTCATAGGCGTCCTCCAGCCCGTCGAGGAACATGTGATCGTAGAGCGTGTCATGCCCGATCCGCGCGCCGCCGCGATGCTTGTGGCTGAGATAGGGCGCGTTGGTCATGCTCTCCATGCCGCCCGCGACGATCAGGTCGGCCGATCCCGCCGCCAGTGCTTCCGCCGCCATGATCGCGGCCTGCATGCCCGACCCGCACATCTTGTTGACCGTCGTCGCCTCGACATGTTCGCCGAGGCCCGCAAAGATCGCCGCCTGGCGCGCGGGCGCCTGGCCCAGCCCGGCCGGGAGGACGCAGCCCATATGGATACGCTCGACCAGCGTGGGGTCGACACCCGCCCGCTCGACCGCGCCCTTGACGGCGGCAGCACCCAGCTGGGTTGCGGAAAGGCTCGACAGGCTGCCCTGGAACGAGCCCATGGGGGTGCGGGCATAGGACAGGATGACGATGGGATCCGTCATGGCATACTCTCCGATTGGGTCTGTTTTGATGTCGTTATTTGGCGCGGGCCTTACGCCTTTTGCCCCCGGCAAGCAAAGGGGTTAGGGCTGGTCGAAGCCCCCCCTCTTCGGGGGAGGGGTTTGGGCAGGGGCGTCGCCACAGGCGTTGCGTTCGCGGAAGCGCCCCACCCCCGGCCCCTCCCCTGAAGGGGAGGGGAGATGTAAGGGTTCGGCATGACGTTCGGGGCGGTATCGGCGGTTTGGGCCGCGATCTATGGCGTGGCGGGGGCGATCATCGGGTCGTTCGTCGCGGCGCTGGTGCTGCGCTGGCTGGACGAGCGGTCGGTGCTGACGGGGCGGTCGGCCTGCGACCATTGCGGCAAGACGTTGCGCGTGTGGGAGCTAGTCCCGGTTGTCAGCTTCGTCGCGCTGCGCGGACGGTGCGCGCGGTGCCGCCAGCCGATCGATCCGGTGCACTGGCGGATCGAGGTCGTCGCCGCGCTGATCGGCGTATCGGCGGGCTGGGTCGCGGGGCCGGATGGCTGGATGGGGGCGTTGTTCGGCTGGACGCTATTAGCATTGGGGGCGCTCGACGCGCTGGCCTTCTGGCTGCCCGACCGGTTGACCGTGTGGCTGGCGGGGGCGGGGGTGTTGACCGGGGTGCTCGGCCATGCACCGTTGTTGAGTGAGCGGGTCATCGGCGGAGTGGTCGGCTTCGGCGCGCTCTGGACGATTGCCGAGGGTTATCGCCGCTGGCGTGGGCGCGAGGGGATGGGCGGCGGCGACCCCAAGCTGTTGGGCGCGATCGGGCTGTGGCTGGGCTGGCGGATGCTGCCGGGCGTATTGCTGGCGGCATGCGTCATCGGGTTGGGCTTCGTCGCCATGCGGCATCTGCTGGGGCAGCGGGCGAGCGGGCAGGACATGGTGCCGCTGGGATCGCTGCTGGCCCTGGCGGCTTACCCGGCCTGGGTGTTGATGATAGGAATGGCCGCATGATGCTTCTGTCGATCCTCGCTTTGGCACAGGCGACCCCGACCGTGCCCGCGCCCCCGGTTCTGGGCGCACTGCCCAAACAGGCTCTGCCCCAGCGCGGCTGCGCGGCCTATCTCTGGGCGGTGCAGGACCAGCGTTTCGTCGCCATGGTCGAGCCGGGTCGGCTGCGCATCATGCTGGACGGCAAGCCGACCGACCTGACCGCGGCGGAGGCCGGGGGCGGCGCGACGCTGGGGCTGGCGAGCACGACCCGTTATGCCGGGGCGGGCGTCACCGCGACACTCGACATGACGATCACCCAGCGTGAAACCTTGCAGGATGGGGCGATCGTCTCCGATGCCAGTATTCGCCTAACGCGCGGAAATCAGGATGAAATCATTGTGCCCGTCGGCGGTCTGGTCGGGTGTGCGCCTGCCGAGCGCTGATCACCCGAGGGAACTTCACGGCTTCTGTCGGCGTTATGGTGCGGTGGGGGATCGTTCCGAATTGCGGAAGAGCCCTGTCGGAAAGGGGCTTTTGACGGCGTGGCGGAACGGATCGGCAGACACACCTGGCTTGCGTTCGCGCTGATCGCTCCCACCCTTTTTTCCTCCCCGGTATCGGCACAGCTGTCCAAACCCGGCACTGCCCCCGCGCAAGGACCGAGCCTGCCGCAGGACCAGCGCGAGGGCACCGCAGACCCGCAGGGCAATGCCCCGATCGTCCCCGATGCGCAGTTCAACGCCGCGCTGCCGCCGCTGAGCGGCGATATCAACGCACCGCTGGAGCCCATATCGTCCATGGCGAAGGACCAGCTCCCAGCGCAGGCCATTCCTTCCCCGCAGACCGCGCCGCCGCTGCCGAGCGCGCAGACCAACCAACCGCTGGCGACCGGCGAGACGATCGGCGCCATCGCGCCCGAAGACCCGCAGCTCGCCCAGCCGCTGACCCCGTTGAGCAGCTTCGACACGACGCCACTTGACACCATGGCCGATGCCAAGGGCCAGCGCGCGCCCGATATCCGTTATGATATGGAGGTGCGCGGGCTCGCGGAGCTGAAGCTGGACGACGAGTTCAAGGGGCTGTCGGCGCTGCGCGAGGGCAAGGGCAAGGCGGCGAACGCGACCCAGGTGTCGGCGCGGGCGCGCGAGGACGAGCAGCTGGCGATCCGGCTGATGAAGTCGCTGGGCTATTACGACGCCACCGCTATCTCGACGCTCCAGCGCGAAGGGGCGGAGGACGGCGAGGCCGGGCGCCTGAAGGTAGTGCTGACCGCGACGCCGGGGCGGCTCTATCGCCTGTCGTCGATCACGGTGAACGCGCAACCGACCGTGCCGACCGACCTGATCCGCTCCAACCTGCCGTTGAAGGTCG
Source organism: Sphingomonas yabuuchiae (assembly GCF_014199595.1). Taxonomy (GTDB): domain Bacteria; phylum Pseudomonadota; class Alphaproteobacteria; order Sphingomonadales; family Sphingomonadaceae; genus Sphingomonas; species Sphingomonas yabuuchiae. The sequence goes on from NZ_JACHNX010000001.1 coordinate 542,013, forward strand.
GCGACGCGATCGAGGCGGCGCGGATCGAGGGGGCGGAGGCCAATGTCAGTCTGGTCCTGCCCCAGCGCGGCTATCCCTTCGTCAAGGTGGGACAGCGCGACATCCTGCTGGAGGATCAGGGGCCGGAGCCGGTCGGCGCCTATACGCTGCCGGTCGATACCGGGCCGCGTTCGTCCTTCGGCAAGCTGACGACGGTGGGCGATACGGTCTTCGACCTGAATCACCTGAACGTCTTCCCGCGCTTCGACGAGGGGCAGCTGTACGACTCGCGGCTGACCGACGACCTGCGCAACGCGCTGGTCGCCACCGGCCTGTTCAACGGCGTCGCGGTCGAGCCGAAGCGGACCGGCCGGATGAATCCCGACGGTACCGAGCAGATCGATCTTCAGGTCACGCAGACCAAGGGGCCGAGCCGTACCCTGTCGGGGGAGGGCGGCTATTCGACCGGCCAGGGCGTGCGGTTGCAGGGCAGCTTCACCAACCGCAACGCCTTCCCGCCCGAGGGGGCTATCATCGCCTCGGTCATCGCGGGTACGCAGGAACAGGGCTTGAGCGGCACCTTCCGCCGTTCCAATGCCGGGCGGCGTGACCGGACCTTCCAGGTCATCGCCTCGGCCAGCCACCAGAATTACGACGCGTTCGACGCGTTCATCGGCACGGTCGCCTTCCGCTGGAGCTATGACTCGACGCCGATCTGGCAGAAGAAATTCACCTATGCCTTTGGCGGCGAACTGACCGGCACCAACGAAAGCGTCTACGACTTCGCGCTGGGCGACCGGCGGCGCGCGACCTTCGGTATCGCGGCGATCCCCGGACAGGTGGTGTTCGACCAGTCCAACGACCTGCTCAATCCGACGCGCGGCTATCGCCTCAAACTGAACCTCAGCCCCGAAACCTCGGTGCGCGGGGCGGTGCGGCCCTATGCGCGGACCATGATCGAAGGGACCTTCTATTATCCCTTCAACGACAGCCTCGTCCTTGCGGGCCGGGCGCGAGCGGGCGCGATCTTCGGGATCGACCGCGATGACCTCGCCCCGTCGCGGCGCTATTATGGCGGCGGCGGCGGGTCGGTGCGCGGTTACGGCTTCCAGCGGCTGGGGCCGCTCGATCCGCAGGGCAATCCGGTCGGCGGACGCAGCCTGAACGAGTTCGCGCTGGAGGCGCGCTATCGCTTCGGCAATTTCGGCATCGTGCCCTTCATCGATGCGGGCAACAGCTATGAAAGCACGCTGCCGACCGGCAAGGACCTGCGCTTCGGCGCGGGCATCGGCGGGCGCTTCTACACCAATTTTGGGCCGCTGCGCGTCGACGTGGCGACGCCGCTGAACCCGCGACCGGGTGACGGCAAAGTCGCCCTGTACATCTCGATCGGGCAGGCCTTCTGATGGCGGACGAACAGACCATGGCCGCCGAACCCGTCAACGAGACGGTCATCGTCCGTCGCCCCTTGTGGCAGCGCGTGCTCAAATGGATCGGCATCGCGATCCTGGGGCTGATCCTGCTGGTCGGGGCGATCCTGCTGGGCATTAACACCGATCCGGGCCGCCGCTTCGTTGCGGACCAGCTGGGCGGCTATACCACCGCCTCGGGCCTGAACATCAAGGTCGGGCGGATCGAGGGCTCGCTCTATGGCCGGATGAACCTGGTCGACCTACGGGTCAGCGACCCCAAGGGTGTGTTCCTGTCGAGCCCGCGCCTCGCGGTCGACTGGCGGCCCTTTGCCTATACCAAGAACCATGTCGATGTCCGGTCGCTGACCGCGGACCTCGTCACGCTGGCGAGGCGGCCCGAGCTGAAGCCGACGCCCAGCGATCCCAACGCGCCGCTGCTCCCCGATCTCGACATCGACGTGAACCGTCTGGCCATCAAGCGCTTCGTGATCGGTGCGCCGGTGACGGGGCAGCGTCACATCCTGGCGATCGACGGCAAGGTGCATATCGCCGACCGCCGTGCGCAGGTCACGGCGAGCGCGGATGCGCTGCGCGGGCCCGGTATCGCGGGCGGCGACCGGCTCCGCCTGGTCCTCGATGCGGTGCCCGATGCCGACCGGCTGGCGGTGGACGTCAAGCTGACCGCGCCGACCGGCGGCGTCGTCGCGTCGATGGCGGGGCTGAAGGCACCGATGACCGTGACCGTCGACGGACGCGGCGGGTGGAAAGCCTGGCAGGGGCGTGCCATCGCGACGCTGGGTGGCGGCGAGCTCGCCAATCTGAACGCCACGGCGCGCGATGGCCATATCGAGGTTCGGGGCGTGACCCGTCCCGGCCTGTACCTCGAAGGCCCGGTCGAGCGGCTGACCGCGCCTGTGCTCCAGGTCGCGATCGACACCACGCTGAACGAGCGGCGGGCGGATACGCGGATGAAGCTGCGTTCCTCGGCGCTGCTGGTCGATGCGGGCGGGCTGATCGATCTGGCCAAGAGCCAGTTCGGCAATTTCGCGGTCGATGCCAAGCTGCTGACGCCCGGCGCCATCGCGCCCAATCTGACGGGCCGCGACGTGCTGGCGCGCGTGGTGCTGAACGGGGCGTTCGCGACGCCTACGGTCGACTATAAGCTGCGCGCCGCCGCGCTCGGGTTCGGCGAAACCTCGGTCCAGAATCTCTATGCCGAGGGTCTGGCGAAGGTGAATGCCGATCGCATCCTGGTGCCGGTCAAGGCGCGGGCGAAGCGGATCGCGGGGCTGAACGCCGCTGTCGGCGGGTTGACCACCAATGTCGCGATCCAGGGCGATTTCGCGATCGCCATGCCCAATATCCTGTCGGACAATCTGCGCATCCGGTCGGACAATATCGATGCGACCGCGGTGGTCGTCGCGAATCTGAACACCGGTCGCTACACCGGCGCGCTGAAGGGCCGGGTCAACAATTACCGGGTCGAGAGCATCGGCATCATCAACCTGACGACCGACGCCAATCTGGTGGCGACGCCGGGCGGCTTCGGGATGAAGGGCCGGGTGGTCGCCCGCACCTCGCAGATCTTCAACGAGGGCGCGCGCAACTTCCTGGGCGGCAATGCGATCGTTCGCGCCGATGTCGAGTATAGCCCGCAAGGCATCGTGACCTTCAGCGGCCTGCGGCTGGCCGCGCCGCAATTCCGCGTGACGCGGGGCAGCGGGCGCTACAATCCCGCCAACGGCGCGCTGGCGGTCGAGGCGGATGCCTATTCCAACCAGTACGGCCCGATCACCGCACGGGTGACGGGATCGCAGACCAACCCGGTGATTGTGCTGCGCGCGGCCAGGCCGGGCGTCGGGGTCGGCCTCGCCAATCTCCAGGCGCGGGTCGTGGGGCAGAACGGCGCCTATGCCGTCAATGCCAGCGGTGACACCAATTACGGTCCCTTCACCGCCAATGTGCTGGTCAGCACCGGGCGGCAGCTGGCGGTCGACATTCGCAGCCTGGTCTTTGCCGGGATCAACACGACCGGGCGGCTGGTGCAGACGGCGGCGGGGCCATTTGCGGGAACGCTGCAATTTGCCGGCCAGGGGATCAACGGCCGCGCCCAGCTGTCCGATCAGGGCGGCAACCAGCGGGCCGATATCGCTGCACGGGCCTATAATGCCCGTGTGCCCGGCATGGTCGACTTCACCATCGGTCGCGCCATCGTCAACGCCAGCGTGGTCATGCTGCCGGGCGCGCCGCAGATCGTCGCCGACGCCCAACTGGCCGACACCCGCTATGGCGAGGTGGTGATCCAGTCGGCGCGGGCGAAGGTCAATTATACCGGCGGGCGCGGCACCGCGCAGGCGGTGCTGACCGGATCGTCGAGCATTCCGTTCAATATCGCGCTGAATGCGCAGCTCGCGCCGAACAACTATCTGGTCGCGGCCAAGGGGCAGGCCAACGGCATCAATTTCCGCACCGCCAGCCCCGCGCGCATCCAGAATGTGAAGGGCGAGTGGCAGGTGACGCCGACCCGGATCGACTTCGGGCGCGGGTCGGTGCTGGTCGCGGGGTCCTATGGCAATGGCCTGAAGGTGCAGGCGCGGCTGGACAAGCTGCAACTGTCGATCCTCGACGCCTTCGTCCCCAATCTCGGCATTTCGGGCGAGGCGAGCGGCGCGCTCGACTTCGCGCAGGCACGCGACGCCAGCTTCCCCGCCGCCGAGGCGCGGCTGACCGTCGCCAATTTCCGGCGCACCGGTCTCGCCGCAGTGTCGGAGTCGGTGGACATCGTGTTCGCAGGCCGTCTGGTCCCCGATGGCGGTGAGGCGCGCGCGCTGATCCGGCGTGGGCAGACGGTCGTCGGCCGTATGGTCGCGAACCTGCGTCCGCTGCCGCCGGGCAATGGCGGCTGGGTCAACCGGCTGATGCAGGCGCCCTTGTCGGGCGGCATCCGCTACAACGGTCCCTCGGCGGTGCTGTTCTCCTTTGCGGCGCTTCCCAACCAGCAATTGAGCGGCCCGATCGCGGTCGCCGCCGATTTCGGCGGACGCGTGTCGTCGCCGCAGCTCAACGGCCTGATCCGCGCCGACAACCTGACCTATGACAATGAGGCATACGGCACCCGCCTGACCAACATGCAGCTGGCGGGCCGCTTCAACAACGACCGGCTGGAGATCACCCGGTTGCAGGCCAAGGCAGGCGAGGGGACGATCCAGGCGCAGGGCTCGATCGGCCTTGCGGCGGACAGCGGCTATCCCGTCGACATCCGCGCGCAGCTCAACAACGCGCGGCTGGCCGACAGCGATGCGTTGGCAGCGACGACCAGCGGCACGATCCGCCTGACTCACAACCGCGACGGCGGCCTGATCCGGGGCGACCTGACCGTGCCGAACGCCCGCTATCAGATCATCCGTCAGGGCCAGGCCGAGGTGCCCGAGCTGACCGGCGTGCGCCGGCGCAGCGAGATTCGGACCCCGCGTCCGACCGACCGGCCCGCGCCCGCCGCGCCGCCGGGGCTGTTCCGCCTCGACCTGCGGGTGCGGGCGGACAACCAGCTGTTCGTCTCCGGCATGGGGCTGGAGTCCGAATGGGAGATGGACCTGCGTATTGGCGGCACCAGTGCGGCGCCGACGATCAATGGCGGGCTCGACCTGGTACGCGGCACCTACAGCTTTGCGGGCAAGCGGTTCGAGGTGAATCGCGGCACGATCCGCTTCCGTGGCGGCGCGCTGACCGATCCGGACATCAACATCCAGGCGACGACGACGACGGACGGCATCACCGCGGTCATCAACGTCACCGGCACCGGCCAGCGTCCGCAGATCAGCTTCACCTCGACGCCGACCCTGCCACAGGACGAAGTGCTCAGCCGGTTGCTGTTCGGGACCAACCCCGAGAATCTGTCCGCGACCGAGGCGATCCAGCTGGCCGCCGCGCTCAATTCGCTGCGCGGGTCGGGCGGCGGCGGGCTGAACCCGCTGGGCAAGCTGCGCTCGGCGACCGGGTTCGACCGGCTGCGCGTGCTGGGTGCCGACGAGGCGACCGGCCGGGGCACCAGCCTGGCGGCGGGCAAATACATCACCGACAATATCTATGTGGAGATCGTCACCGATGCGCGCGGCTTCACCGCCACCCAGTTACAGATCGCGCTGACCCGTACGCTCAGCCTGCTGACCCAAACCGGCTCGTTCGGCGGATCGGCGGCGAGCCTGCGCTACTCGCGGGATTTCTGAGGTAGAAAATTCCTCCCCTGCAAGGGGAGGTGGCGCGCATCGCGCGTCGGAGGGGTGTCCTGCTATCGAGAGGATGACACCCCTCCGTCAGGGCTTCGCCCTGCCACCTCCCCTTGCAGGGGAGGAAGGTGACGTCCCCATCAGGGTTTCATCAAAATGAAACATCCGGCAGGATGTCAGCATGACCCCGGACCAGCTCTCCGCCCAAGCCACCGCCATCTTGGCCGACCTGATCGCGATCGACACCACGTCGCGCGAATCGAACCTGGCGCTGATCGACTATGTCGAGCGGCATCTGGGTGGAATCGGCGTCACCGGGCGGCGGGTATTCAACGCCGATGGCAGCAAGGCCAATCTCTACGCCACGGTCGGCCCGATGGAGCCGGGCGGCGTCGTCCTGTCGGGGCATAGCGACGTGGTGCCGGTCGACGGCCAGCCCTGGACCAGCGATCCCTGGCGGCTGACCCGGCGCGGCGACCGGCTGTTGGGGCGGGGGACCTGCGACATGAAGGGGTTTCTCGCACTGTCGCTGGCCCTGGCGCCGCATGTCGCGCGGGGCGGCATGGTGCGGCCGCTGCATCTGGCCATTTCCTATGACGAGGAAGTGGGATGCCTGGGCGCGCCGTCGATGATCGCCGAGATCGCGCGCGAGCTGCCGTCACCCGCCGCCGTGGTGGTGGGCGAGCCGACCGAGATGGTGGTGGTCAGCGGGCATAAGGGGATCGCGACCTGGAACGTCACGGTCACGGGGCATGAGGCGCATTCCAGCCTGATCCATCTCGGCGCCTCGGCCAACATGGTGGCGGTGCGGTTGATGCAGCAACTGGCGGACCTCGCCGACCGGCTGGCGGGGGAGGGCGATCCGCATGGGCCCTTCTGCCCGCATCACGCCACGCTGACCATCGGCCAGATGAACGGCGGTACGGCGGTCAACATCCTGGCGCGCGAGTGCCGCTTCGCCTTCGACCTGCGCACCCTGCCGGGGCAGGAGCCGGAGGCGATCCTGGCGCCCTTCTTTGCGGCGTGCGAGGCGGCGGATGCGGAACTGCGCATCCGCTTTCCAGAAGCCGGGGTCCGGGTCGAACGACGGTCACGCACCCCCTCCTTCGCGCCCGAGGCGGATGGTCTTGCGGAGCAACTGGCGCGGCGCTGGGCGGGCGATAACGGCCCGGCGCGGGCAGTGCCCTATGCGGCGGAGGCCGGGCAGTTTCAGGGGGCGGGTTTCTCGACCGTGATCTGCGGTCCGGGCTCGATCGCACAAGCGCATCAACCGGACGAATATATCGAGGTGCAACAGATGGAGCGCGGTGCCGCGTTCATGCTGCGGCTGGCGGATGATCTGATCCGTTAACGGATGCGATCATCACTTGGGTTAGTCAAAAATCATGAGGCGATCGACGGCGTTAACTCCGCCGCGATCGCCCCATGACTCAACTTGGATTACCAAGGACGCATCGTCTCGCCGTGAATCAGCGCCAGAATGAACTTCAGCATGGGTTTTCTCCCTCGAAAGCACCCTTTTGAGTGCCGTGAGATGGTTAATTCGGCATTAACCATTACGCAATGGGTAAGCGACGAACGGACAAATAGTTGGATTGGCGGGGCTAACGGGGTTAACGCCTTGTTTAATCCCCGACCCTAGTGTCGCGGGCGTGAAGAACGGCCCTCCGTCCGCCGCGCCTGACGCGTCTCCGTCCACCACGGTGCCCGCCGCCGCCCATGGCGATTCCCAGTGGCAATCGCTGGTGCTGATCGGCATCGGCAACTTCACCCTGCTGCGCCGCCAACTGGGCCGCACGCTGAGCGCCACGTTGGTCGAGGCGGTTGCCGAACGGGTCGCCCAATATATCCCCGACGCGATTGCCCGACCGACGGCCCCCGCCCAGGTCGAGGTCATGGTCCGCGCCGAGGCTCGCGAGACGCTGGATTCGCATCTGGTGACGCTTTCCGAGGTACTGGGACATCCCTTCGCGCTGCCGGAGGGCGAATGTCGCATCGAACCCGTGCTGGGCGCTGCCGTCGCCGCCGTGCCGCATGACGACGATATCCGCCTGCTTGAAGAGGCGGAGCAGGCCCTGGCCGATGCGCAGGTCGAGGGGCGATTGGTCGTGCGCGAAATGGCGGTTCCCACCGGACGGCTCGACCGCATCGCGCTGGCGCATGAATTGACCGGCGCCATCGCCAGGGACGCGCTGTTCGTTGAATATCAGCCCAAGGTGCATGTCCGCCAACAGCGGGTCGCAAGCGTCGAGGCGCTGCTGCGCTGGCGGCACCCCAGCTATGGCCTGATCAGCCCGGTCGAGTTCATCCCGGTCGCCGAGGAATCGCGGATCATCGGCCCGCTGACCCTGTGGATCCTGCGTCACGTCATCGCCGACCAGCGTCGTCTGGCGGCGGCGGGCCACCCGCTTCGAATCTTCATCAATATCTCGGGCATGTTGCTGGGCGACCCGCATTTCGTGCGCGAGGCCTGTGCGCTCGTCCTCGACAGCGGCGCATGCATCGGGTTCGAGATCACCGAGACCTCGGTCATTCGCGATCCCGACAGCGCGATGGCCAATCTTCAGGCCTTTGTCGACATGGGCATCGCGGTGGCCATCGACGATTACGGCGCGGGGCTTTCCTCGCTGTCGTATCTCAAGCAGCTTCCGGCGTGCGAGCTGAAGATCGACAAGCTGTTCATCACGCAACTGACCAGCAGCAACCGTGACCCGCTGATCGTGCGCTCGACGATCGATCTGGCCCATGCGCTGGAGATGGAAGTGGTCGCCGAGGGGGTGGAGACGCCCGCGACGCTGGCGCTGCTCAGCGTCATGGGGTGCGACATGATCCAGGGTTACCTGATCAGTCGCCCGATCGGGCTGGAGGCGCTGATCCACTTCCTGAACGAACAGGCGCATCAGGCCGTGACGGAACTGGCCCGGCCGACGCCGTTGGCCCGGTTGGTGACCCGTGCGCGCGCTTAGGATCGCGCTGGTCATTGCCGGATTGCTGGTGGCGGCGGCCGAGGTCCGGGGCCAGAGCAATGCCACCGCCTTTCAGCCCGCCTTCGACCGGGCGGTCGATACGGCCAAGGCCGAGATGCTGCGCGATCCGGCGCGTGCCATGCAGGAGGCCGAACGGGCACGCCTGCTGGCCCATGGCATCGGCGATCCGGGGCAGCGATCGCTGGCGCTCGCCACGGCCGACTGGCTGCGTGGCGAGGGGGCCAGCCGCCTCGGGCAGCATGAGGCGGCAAAGGCCGCCATTGCCGGTGCGTTGCGCACGGCCCGGCAAAGGGCGCCGCAATCCGACCTTTACGGCAATCTCCTGCTGTCCGCCGGGGGGCTGGACACCGATGGCGGCCGGATCGCCGACGCGCTGAGCACCTATCAGGCCGCCTATCGCATCTTCCAGCATCTGAACGACATGCGCGGACAGGCGCGGGCGCTGGTCCAGATCGCCAATCTCTATCTCGACGCCAAGGATTATGTCTCGGCGTTGCGCTATCTGGAGCAGGCGCGTGCCATCTATCGCGGCGACGACGCGCTGCGCATGGTCATCCTGAACAACCGCTCGGTCACGCTGAGCGAATTGGGGCGGATCGACGATGCCCTGGACCAGCTTCGCGAAGCGGCGAGCCTGGCTCGCAAGATGGACAGCCCGACATTGCTCGCACAGGTTTGGCGCAACATGGCGCGCTCGGAATTGCGCCGGGGCCATGTCGCGGCGGGGGAGGGGGCGATCGCCCGTGCCCGGCGCGCCGACCCGTCCGACCAACGCGCCCTGGATGCGATTGCCGCTCAGGCCGCGTTCCAGCGGGGGCGGGCGGCCGATGCGGCGCAGCTGATCGATCATAGCTTTGAAAGCGTCGATCTCACGGAAACCCCGGTGGCGCAGCGCGATGCGCATCAAAGTGCCTATCGCATCTATCAGGCGGTCGGGCGGACCGCCGATGCACTGCGCCATTTGCAGGCGCTGAAGCGGATCGACGACGAATCGACACGGCTCGCGACCTCGACCAACCTCGCCCTGATGGGCGCGCGCTTCGACTTCGCCAATCAGGAGCTGCGCATCGCGCGGATGAAGGCGGCGGACCTCCAACGGAACATCGCGTTCGAGCGGGCGCAGTTGCGGACCGAGCGGTTCATCCTGATCGGCTCGGTCGCGGGCATCATCGTGGTCTTGGCGCTGCTCGGCATCTGGCTGGTGACGCTGGGCCGCAGCCGCAACCGCATCCGCGCCGCGCATGGCGAACTGGCCGTGACCAACGACCAGCTGGAAAAGGCGCTGGCGGTCAAGACCGAGTTCCTGGCGACGACCAGCCACGAGATTCGCACCCCCCTGAACGGCATATTGGGCATGACGCAGGTCATGCTGGCCGATACCGCCTTGGCCAGCGAACAGCGCGAGCGGGTGGAGGTGATGCACGGCGCCGGACTGACCATGCGTGCGCTGGTCGACGATCTGCTCGACGTCGCCAAGATCGAGCGCGGCAAGCTGACGCTGGAGCACACGCCCTTCGACCTGGCGATCACGATCCGTGACGCCTCCCGTTTGTTCGAGGGGCAGGCGGCGGCCAAGGCGATCGGCTTCGCGGTCGATCTGGACGATTGCCCCGCCACGGTGATGGGCGATCCGGCGCGTATCCGGCAGATCGTGTTCAACCTTTTGTCCAATGCCCTGAAATTCACCAGCGCCGGGCAGGTCCGACTGGTCGCGCGCCGGGACGCGGGCGGCGTGTCGATCAGCGTCATCGACTCGGGCATCGGCATCCCGCCGCACAAGCTGGAGGAGATATTCGAGGCATTCCATCAGGCCGATGCCAGCACCACCCGCCAGTTCGGCGGTACCGGGCTGGGGCTGGCGATCTGTCGACGGCTGGCGCGCGCCATGGGCGGCGACGTGACGGTGGAGAGCGAGCAGGGCCGGGGCTCGCGCTTCCTGCTGACCGTGCCGCTGACCGAGGTCGAGCCTGCGGCCCGGCCGGAGCGTCCACTGGTCCTGATCCTCGACCGCAATCCGATCCGCCGCGCCATGTGGACGCAATTGTGCGCGCCGCACGCGCAGGTCGCCTTTGCCGCGACCGCCGGGGAGGCCGCGTGTCGGCTGAGTGACGGCGGCGTCACGCAAATGCTGATCGACGACAGCGCGATCCGCGATGAGGGCGTCATCGCCGCCCTGGCCCGGATCGTGACTGCCAGCGACCGCCCGATGCCCGTCCGCCTGTTGTGGCCGGAAACGGAACCGATGGAGGGGAACGAGTTCCTCGATGAGGGATTGATCGAAATCATCGTCAAGCCGATCACGGGGGCCGAGCTGATGCGGAAGATGTTCAACACCTCACCGCAAACCGCCGCCCAACCCCTTGTAACGCAAGCGGCATGATCGTTAGGGCGCCATAATGACCGCGATGACATATGCGATCCGGCGGGACGGGCGAAGGGGACGGGGATGAACGTCCTTTTCATCGAGGACGACCGGATGAATCGCCGCGTCGTGCGCGACATGCTGGACGTGGCGGGCGCGAGCATGGCGGAGGCGGAGAATGCCGAGCTTGGCCTGGAGATGATCGACCGCGATCACTATCACATGATCCTGATCGACCTGCGCATGCCGGGCATGGACGGCATCACCGCCATCCGCCACATCCGCGCGCGGGGCGACCAGAAGGCAGAGGTGCCGATCATCGTGGTGACCGCCGACAGCGGCGTCGACCTGCGCGAACGCTGCCTGAGCGCGGGGGCCGACGACGTGATCGTGAAGCCGGTCGCGATGGATCAGCTGTTCGAGGCGATGGGCCGTATCCTGGCGGGGGATCGCGGCGCAATCATCGGCTGATCATTTGCCCGCCTCGGGTTTGGGCTTCAGCGCCTCGGCCAGCGACGCGGTCGCGCTGCCGCGCTTGGCGGGCACCGGCTGCGACGGGTCGGGTGCCCAGCCGGTCAGGAAGACCAGGTTGAACTGTTCGGCGACGCGGCCATCGGGATCGGCCATCTCGGCAAAGGCCCCCGCCGCCGCCGCCAGCGCGTCCCGCCCGATCGGACGCCGCTCGGCCAGCAGGTTGCTCGCCCCCATGCCGCGCAGATCGCCCAGCAGCCGCCCGAAATCGCGGTAGCGCACCGCCAGCGTCTCGATATCCGCGACCGGCAGGGTAAAGCCCGCGCGCATCAACAGGTCGCCCGCCGACCGTACATCGACCTGCGGATGGAGTCGCGCGACCGGCCGTTCGGCCTCGGCGACGCGCAACGCGGCGCGCAGGAGGGGCAGCGATCCGCCGCCGACGAACGCGCCCAGGAACAGGCCATCGGGGCGCAGTACCCGGCGGATCAGCGTCAGCGCGCCGGGCAGATCGTCGATCTGGTCGAGCACGCCCGCACTCACCACCAGGTCGAAACTGCGATCGGCGAAGGGCAGGCGGTCCTCGTCGCCCTGCACGCCCCGCGCGGCGCGGGCAAAGGCGAAGCCGGGGTCCAGCCGCGCCACCCGCGCCCCCGGCGGGGGTAGGAAGCCGCCGTCGAAACAGCCCAGGTCCAATATGTCGTGGAACGGCCGGGTGACGGCATCCAGCCGCTCGGCAAGCCCGTCGAGCATCGCGGCGCGCAGGAAATCATGCTCGGCGAAATCGGGCTGGGCACGGTCGCGGCGCAGGCGGCGGGCGCGACGGTCGAAGATGGTGGACATGCTCACCCGCGCGCTTGTGCGCGCTCGCGCGATCGGGGACAAGGCACAGCCGATGGGGGCGGGATCGAAACAGACCGGATTTGCGATGGAGCGGGGCCGCGCCGTGCTCGTCGCCCCGCTGCTGGCCCTGGCGCACTGGGCCTTGCCGCCGCGCTGTCCGGGCTGTGCCGAGCCGGTGGAGGCGGATCATCGTTTCTGTGGGCCGTGTTGGGGGCAGTTGCGGTTCCTGGACGCGCTGGGTTGTACGGGTTGCGGAATGCCGCTGGGCGGGCTGACGGGGCGATGCGGGGCATGTCTGGCGGATCCGCCGCGTCATGCGGGGGTGTATGCGGCCGTTGCTTACGGCCCCATCGCGCGCGAGCTGCCGATCCGGCTGAAACATGGCGGGCGGATCGGTGTGGCCGAGACGATGGCGGGACCAATGGCGCGGCGGATGCCGCCGGGGGCGGACCTGCTGATCCCCGTTCCGCTTCACCGTTGGCGCCTGTGGCGGCGCGGCTTCAACCAGGCGGTGCTGATCGGCGAGGGCGTGTCGCGTCGCAGCGGGGTGCCGATGGCGCGGCACGTCCTCCAGCGGGTACGCACGACGCCGCTGTTGCGCGGACTCTCCCCCAAACAGCGGCGCGCGGCGGTGACGGCGGCGTTTCGCGTCACCGACCCAGCGGCGGTGAAGGGGCGGCATGTCGTGCTGGTCGACGATGTCTATACCACCGGCGCGACGGCCGGGGCCTGCGTCCGGGTGTTGCTGGCGGCCGGGGCGGCATCGGTGGCGATCCTGTGCTGGGCGCGGGTCATCGAAGGGGCGGGCGATTGACAAGCGGCGTCCCGCGACACACCTGAAGGACATGGCAAAGGTCGAAATCTACACCAAGGCGTTCTGCCCCTATTGCACGCGGGCCAAGGCGCTGCTCGCCTCCAAGGGCGTCGAGCCCCAGGAATATGACATCAGCATGGGCGGCCCCCAGCGTGCCGAGATGATCCAGCGCGCGAACGGTCGTACCACCGTGCCGCAGGTCTTTATCGACGGACAGCATATCGGCGGCTCGGACGATCTGGCGGCGCTGGACAAGCGCGGAGGGCTCGACCCGCTTCTGGCGGCATGACCCGAATCGCGGTGTTGCAGATGACGGCGGGGATCGATCCCGCCGCCAATGCCGGGGTTCTGGAGCGTGCCATCACCGAGGCGGCGGCAAAGGGCGCGGCGATGCTGTTCACGCCGGAGATGTCCGGGCTGATCGACCGCGATCGTACGCGGGCGGCGGCGCATCTGGTGTCGGAAGGCGAAGATCCGGTGCTTGCCCGCGTGCGCGCGGCGGCGGCGGCGCATGGCCTGTGGGTCCATCTCGGCTCGCTGGCGGTGCGGGAAGCGGACGGGCGGTTGGCCAATCGCGGCTATGTCATCGACGACCATGGCGACATCCGCGCCCGCTATGACAAGATGCACCTGTTCGACGTCGATCTGCCCAGCGGCGAAAGCTGGCGCGAATCGGCATCCTATGCGCCGGGCGAGCAGGCCGTGGTGGTCGATACGCCGGTCGGTCGTCTGGGCCTCGCCATCTGTTACGACCTGCGTTTCCCGGCGCTGTTCGCCGCGCTGACCGAGGCGGGGGCGACGATCCTGTCGGTGCCCGCCGCCTTTACCCGGCCGACCGGCGCGGCGCACTGGCATGTGCTGCTCCGCGCCCGCGCGATCGAGGCGGGGGTGCATCTGGTCGCCGCCGCCCAGACCGGCGAGCACCAGGACGGTCGCGCCACCTATGGCCATTCGCTGGTCGTCGGCCCCTGGGGCGAGGTGCTGCTCGACATGGGCGAGGCGGCGGGGCTGGGCTTTGCCGAGATCGATCCGGCGCAGGTCGAGTCGGTCCGCGAACGCCTGCCCGCCATTCGCCATCGCCGTGCCATTCCGCCGGTGGTGGTGGCATGATCGTCTTCGATCTGCGCTGTGCGGGCGGCCATGTGTTCGAGGCCTGGTTCGCCTCCTCGACCGCCTATGCCGAACAGCGCGACAAGGCGCTGGTCGAGTGCCCGCTATGCGGCGACCGCAGCATCGAGAAGGCGGTGATGGCGCCGCAGATCGCCGCCAAGGGCAACAGCAAGCCCGGTCTGCCCAGCCCGCAGGCGATGAAGGCCGCGCTCGAACATCTCGCCCAGGCGCAGGCGAAGATGCTGGAGACCTCCACCTGGGTCGGCGGTGCCTTTGCCGAGAAGGCACGCGCCATGCATGAGGGCGAGGCGCCCGTGACGCAGATCCACGGTCAGGCCAGCCTGGCCGAGGCCAAGGCGCTGATCGAAGACGGAGTGCCGGTCGCCCCCTTGCCCTTGCCCGTGGTGCCGCCAAAGCTCGCCAACTGACCGGCCATCGCGCCCGTCAAACCGCTCTGGACCACGCCGCGCCCCGCCTGTATCACCCGGCCTGCATGGGGCCCCGTAGCTCAGCAGGATAGAGCATCAGATTCCTAATCTGAGGGCCACTGGTTCGAATCCAGTCGGGGTCACCATGCAAGATGTCGGCCGCGTCCGTTATAAATCGGCAATCATAACGATTGCGAAACGGCTTTCCGGCAAGTCAATCGACAATCATGCCATGAAACGCGATCTTAAGAGGTCGATGCGATAACCGCCTCATATTCCGGGTGGTGCATGATGAAAAACCTCAAGATCAGCGGCAAATTGTTCGTGGCGTTCGGCATCCTTGCCACCGCCCTGGTCGTCACGATGGTGCTGTCCATCATGAGCCAGCAGCATCTGAACAGCGTGGCCGAGAATCTGGGGCGCGTTCGCCGCGACAAGCTGGTCGCCATTTCGCAGATCAACACCGCGACGTCCGACTACCGCGTCTCCGAGGCGACGGTCGTTCTTTCGACCGAACCCGATCAGATCGACGCCGCCTATCGCGACCTTCAGGAACGGTCGCAGATGATCGCCAAGAGCGAAGCCTTTCTGGACCGGGCTTTGTCATCGCCCAAGGCGATCGAACAATTCCGCAGCTTTCGAGACCATTGGGGTCAGTTCGAGCAGCAGTCGCGCAAGACGATCGATCTCGGCCGCCAGAATCTGAATACGGAGGCGCTGGCCAGTTTTCGGGCCAGCAAGCGTATGTACGATACGGCGAACAAGGACGCCTCCATCATGACCGACATTCAGGTCGCTTTGATGGACAAGGAAATGAACGAGGCGAATCAGGACTATATCTGGTCGCGCAATGCCTCGATCGCCATTTCGGTGCTGGTGCTCGCCCTGACGGCCTATCTGCTGATGACCCTGATCCGCGGTATCGCCAATCCGCTGGCGGCGATGACCGCCGCGATGCGGCGGCTGGCGGCGGGGGATCTGAACACCAGACTGGAGGTCGAACCGCGTCGCGACGAGGTGGGCCAGTTGGCCGACGCGATGGTCTCGTTCCGTGACCAGCTTGTCGGGGCGGAGCGCGCCAAGGCCGAACAGACCAGCCTGATCGTCAGCAGCATCGGCAGCGGCCTCGACGCGCTGGCGCAGGGCGACCTGACCAAGCGGATCGAGGCGGACCTGACCGGGCCGTTCGCAAAGCTGAAGCAGGATTTCAACAACGCGATGGACTCGGTGTCCGCCACGCTGACCGCCGTGAACGCCAGCGCGCAGGGGATCACCAACGGCGCCGCCGACATCCGCGAGGCGTCGGACGACCTGTCGCACCGCACCGAGCAGCAGGCGGCCAGCCTGGAGGAAACCGCCGCCGCGATGCACGAGATCACCGAGACGGTGCGCGAGACGGCGGAAAACGCCAAGCGCGCCAATCAGGCGGTCACCGAAACCCGCACCGATGCCGACCAGTCGACCGATGTGGTGCGCAAGGCCGTCGAGGCGATGCATGGCATCGAACGCTCGTCGCATGAGATCAGCGAGATCATCGCGGTGATCGACGGCATCGCCTTCCAGACCAATTTGCTGGCGCTGAACGCCGGTGTCGAAGCGGCGCGCGCCGGTGACGCGGGCAAGGGCTTCGCGGTCGTCGCCTCCGAGGTGCGGGCGCTGGCGCAGCGTTCGGCCGACGCGGCCAAGGACGTGAAGGAGCGGATCACCGCTTCGACCCAGCAGGTCGATACCGGGGTGCAACTGGTCGCGCAGGCGGGCAATGCGCTGACCCGCATCACCGGGCGGATCGGCGAGATCAACGCGCTTGTCTCCGACATCGCCTCGGCCGCGGCGCAGCAGGCGACCGGCCTGCAGCAGGTGAACACCGCCGTCGCCGAGATGGACGGCGTGACCCAGCAGAATGCCGCGATGGTCGAACAGGCCACCGCCGCCGCGCGCAGCCTGTCCGAGGAAACCGGCCACATGACCCGCGAGGTCGGCCGCTTCCGCCTGATCGACGGCGGCATGGTCGCGCGGGCCCCCGCGCCGGTGGTCCATCACTCGCCGGTCCACCAGCTTCAGGCCCGGGTGGCGCAGGCGACGCCCCGCATCGCCGCCGCTCCGCGCGTCGCCCGCGCATCGAGTGCCGCCGCCGCGGTCGTGGTCGACGACGGCGACTGGTCGGAATTCTGATCCCCCTAAAGGGGGAGGCGGCAAAGCCTGTTCGTTACAATTGCCCGACGATCGTCCCGGCGCGGATCGCTTGTCCCTCGACCAGCGATCCCGCCAGTGTCATGCCCTTGGGCAGGAACAGGATGATGGTCGAGCCATGCTCGAACCAGCCCATTTCCTCTCCCTTGCCAATGCGGGCGGAACAGGCGGTGCGGCCGGGGCCGTGGTCGCGGAGTGTCGCAACGGTATCCAGGCAGTGGAGGCGGATGCTCGCCACCAGGATCGCCGCGACCGGCACGATCAGCAGCGGCTGGCCCGAGATCAACATCCGCGCCTCGATCACCGCGCGTTCGTTGCGGCAGAACAGGCGCTCGACCCGTTTCAACGCGATGGGATTCACGTTCCAGCAGTCGCCCGACAGATAGGTCACGCCCTCCACCACGATATCCGTCGGCGCATGGAAACGATGATACATGCCCGCCGTCAGCCGCAGGGTCAGGAACGACCCGTCGCGGAAACGCTCGACCAGTCCGGGATCGGGGATCAGGTCGCCCAGCGTATAGGGGAAGCCCTTTACCTGATAGAGCCGGTCGCCCTCGATCCGGCCATGTGCGCCGACCAGTGCGTCGCAGGGGGAGGCGATGGTATCGGGGTCGCTGTCGAAGACGCGCGCGCCGTCGCGCAAGGGACGGACGAAACCGTCGCGCAGCGATCGGAACCGGGTCGTGCGCGCATCCGACAGGTCGACGCCTGCGAAGAATTTCCAAAGCGCCAGGCTGGGCCTGGCGATCAGCGGATGCTCGATCCGGGCAAGCCACCCGACCAGTTTCGTCGCGAATCGACGCGGCAGGCGGTTGGTGACGAGGAAATTGATGTCCTCGTTCAGGAAGAACCGCATGATGGGTCCGCGCATTGTCATGCCTCCGTCATGGGTACGCGGTCAAAGGCCGCATGAACCCGATTCTCACTGGCCTGCTGGCCGCTTCCGCCGGTGCCGTTGCCCTGACGAAGGGGCATCGGCGGCTGACCCTGTCGCGCGCCAAGCATCCGGGGCTGGGCGGGCATGTTCGCATGGCCAAGCGGATTGCCGGGCAGATCCCGTTCTACAGCTATGGCGAGGACCGCTTCTTCCGCGTCGACGATGCGCCGGACGCGATTGCCGACCAGCGGCGCGCGGGCTTCGAGCGGTTGGGCGCGGTCTTCGCCGAGCGATACACACAGACGCTGGCGCTGACCCGCGAGGCGCGCGGCGGCCTCTCCGACCTGCAATTCACCGGCGCGTATCGCGTGCCGTTCCAGTTCCGCGAGAAGGTGCGCACGACGCTGGCCACGGGCGCCTTCTATCAGCGATCGGAAGGGCCGATGCTGGTCGATCTGGACGGCAACCGGCTGATCGACCTGACCGGCTCCTACGGCGTCAACCTGTTCGGCAACGACTTCTACAAACGGACCATGGCCGAGGGGGCGGCGATGGTGGCCGATCTGGGCGGGGTGCTGGGGTCCTTCCACCCGGTCGTCGCCGACAATGTCCGCCGCCTGACGACCCTGACGGGCATGGACGAGGTGTCGTTCCACATGTCGGGCACCGAGGCGGTGATGCAGGCGGTGCGGCTCGCGCGTTACCACACCAGACGTCCGCGTCTGGTGCGCTTCGCGGGCGCCTATCATGGCTGGTGGGGCGATGTTCAGCCCGGCATCGGCAATCCCGTACCCGCCGACCGGACGCTGACGCTGGCCGACATGTCCGATCGGACGCTGAAGGTGCTGGCGACGCGCAAGGACATCGCCTGTGTGCTGGTCAACCCGCTCCAGGCGATGCATCCCAATGGTTCGGCGCCGTCGGACGGGCAGTTGGTCGATGGCGGGCGCAAGGCGGGGGCAGATCTGGCCGCCTATCGCGAATGGCTGCACAAGCTGGCCGAGACCTGTCGTGCGAACGGCATCGTCCTGATCTTCGACGAGGTGTTCATGGGCTTCCGCCTGGCGAAGGGTGGGATGCCCGAATATTTCGGGGTGAAGCCCGACCTGATCACCTATGGCAAGACGCTGGGCGGCGGCCTGCCGGTCGGCGTGTTGTGCGGCCCGGCGCATCTGATGAAGCGCTGGCGCGAGGATCGCCCGGTCGACATCTGCTTTGCGCGCGGGACCTTCAATTCGCACCCCATGGTGATGGGGGCGATGAACGCCTTTCTCCAGCGGCTGGAAACGCCTGAGGTAGCCGCCTTGTATGACGGACTGGACGAGCGATGGAATGCGCGGGCCGCGATGTTCAACGCACGGATGGCGGAAGCGGGACTGCCCCTGTCGGTCGCGCATGTCCAGACGATCTGGACCATCCTCTATTTGGTCGCCTCGCCCTATAACTGGATGCTGCAATATTATCTCCGGGCGCACGGCTTGGCGTTGAGCTGGGTCGGGACCGGGCGGCTGATCTTCAGCCTCGACATCGACGACACCCTGTTCGCCGATATTTGCGACCGCTTCGTTGCAGCGGGACAACAGATGCGTGACGATGGCTGGTGGTGGACGTCGCCCGATGCACCGCAGGAGTTGAAGGCGGCGAACAAGGCGATCCGGCGGCGGATATTGAAGGAGTCGCTGGCGGTCAGGTTGGGGCAGGGGGAGGGCTGACCTCTCGCATCTTAAAAGCCCCTCTCCCGGCAGGGGGAGGGGTTGGGGAGGGGCAAGGGCCACGGGAGTTGGTCTCTGTGAGACTCCGTGCCCTCCCCCAACCCCTCCCGCCTGCGGGAGGGGAGCGGCCAGGGGCAGGCCGTTTGGAAAAAAGAATGGGCGGCGGTCCCCTTGGAACCGCCGCCCCGTCCGTCAAATCGCAGCAGAAATCACGCCGCCTTCAGATCCTCGAAATCATCGACATCGTGATGATCCATCCGCTCGCCCTTCATCAGGCGGCGCGGCGCGCTCTTGTACATCTTGAAGTCGTTGAACGGGTCGGTGACGATCTTGGTCGCCCAGACCAGGCCGGTCTCCAGATCGCGCGCGGCCCAGAGCTGCATCACCCGCACGAAGATGGCGCTGACGCCCAGGCCCAGCCAGCCGATGCCGACATGGCGCAAATAGCCCATGAAGCCGTCCGGATATTCCAGCGTGCCGAACAGCGTCGGCTGGATCAGCAGCACGACCGGGATCGCGCCCCAAATGGCCATCAGCACATATTTGCGCGCCAGATTGTAGCCGACCTTGATCTCTTCCTTATGCTCATGCGTCGCCTTGTTCACATGGTCATAGCCCTTGGGTTCGAAGAAGAAGTGCCCGGCCTGGCGGCTGGTCATCGCCACGCCCCAGGCGAGCAGGCTGGCCACCGCCGGGTCGATGAACAGCAGGACATAGGCGGTCAGGAAGGTGCAGGCGCTGACGAAGTGCAGGCTCTGATTGACCAGACTGTGATGATAATAGCGATGATCGTCCCACCGCTGTTCGGCGAGCTGCGCGCGAAAACCCGTCATTGGACATGTCCTTGGAGGGAAGGCTGACGCTTGGCGAAGCGGACCAGCGAGAAATGGCCGAGCGGGGGCAGGGGGCGGCTTTCGACCAGCTCCACATCGCCGCGCGTCGCCGCCCAATTGGTGTAGCGCTCGAACGGAAAATCGGTGCGGAAGCCCAGGCGGCTGGTGATCGGCATCAACGTCTTTTCGATCCGGCCGCGCAGGCCATCGCCTGCACCCACCCGCGTCGCGATCACGATCTCGCCGCCGGGACGACAGATGCGCGCGAACTCGTCCAGCGCCTTTTCCGGGTTGGGCACCGCGGTGATGACATATTGCGCGACCACCACGTCGAAGCTGTTGTCGGCGAATTGCAGCGCCTCGGCATCGCCATAAGCGATCTGCTCGACATGGGAGAGGTTGCCGCGCTTCACCCGTTCGCGCGCCTTGTCGAGCATGGGCTCGGACAGGTCGACGCCGACGATGCGGTTCGCCCGCGAATATTGGGGCAGCGAAATGCCGGTGCCGACCCCCACCTCGATGATGCGACCGCCGATGCGTTCGGCGGCGACGATGGCGGCGGAACGGCCTTTCTTGAAGACGGGGCCGAAGACCAGATCATAGACAGGCGACCAGCGATCATAGGCCTTGGTGACGCTGGCGGTACTCATCTGCGTTGCCATCGAAAGGGGCATCCCGTTGAACGACGATGCGATCCCTGTTTGCAGCAGGCGGTGACAGTTTCACGACAAATCAGGCTTCGCTTGCGAGATTTTCGCAATAGCGCAACGAATATGTCATCATCCGTGCATGAATATGTCGCACATGTTGGATAGAGGATAACGTAGAGGTGCTGTCTCCTTGTGGCAGCGACATGATCTAAACTGCACGCGTGCCGCTGAATGCGGGCGCCCTGATCCTCTATACTTGGCTGATTTGAATATATTTGGTGCTGCGACTCGGCTGTTCCGAGTTGGTGGGCCCATCCGCCAATGGTGACGGCGGCCCATCGCACGGCCATGGCGGCACGGGATGACCCGATTTTTCGGCAGGCCATAACGCATGGTGCGTTTTGCCATTCGCTTGGCGTTTTCTGCCACGCATTGGCATTACACACCGGTGCAAAAATTGCTAAGCCATTGAAATACCGTGCTTCATGTGTATGGCATGACTAATGCAGTAACTCACATGCCGGGGTGATCCGGCATAAAGGGAGTTACCACCATGTTGCTGACACTGCTGATCGCATCGACCCTGTCCGCCGCTCCGGCCCGCCCGGCCGTCGAGCCCGCGCCCACCACGCCGAACGCCGTCACGCTGAACACCGTCGCCGTGGCGACGAGCGGCGCGGAGCCCTCGGTCATGCCGTCCAAGGCGACGCGCTACTGCGTCGTCGCGCAGATCACCGGCTCGCACCTGCCGATCAAGGTCTGCCGCACCGCCGACGACTGGATCGCGATGGACGGCCAGATCCCCACCGGCCGCATCGCGCGTCGCTGATCCTCGAATAGCGGAGACCCATCATGATGTTCGCCCTGCTCGCCGCCGCTGCCGCCCTGTCGGCTCCGTCGTCCGCCCCGTCGCCGCGCGAGGAAGCCGTAAGGCCCGCCGCCGCCGCCGTCGAAACCGCAGCCCTGCCGACCACGCCGACGGCCGCCGCCAAGCCGACCCGCTATTGTTTCCTGAATGTCGAGGAAGACCATATCATGCGCGGCAAGGTCTGCATGACGCGCAAGCAATGGCTGTGGCGCGGTGTCGACCCGCTGACCTATATCGGCCGCACCAAGTGAAGCACGGGAAAAGGGGCCGCCTTTCCAAGGACGGCCCCACCCGGCGCGATCAGACCAGATCGCGCGAATAGACGTTGTAGATCTTGTTGACGTCGCTCTTGATGGTCTCGGCGATCGAACGCATCCCCTGATTGTCGTCGAGGACCCAGCCGATCTCGCCGCGCGACGCGCCATATTTGGTGACCGAGGCCTGGCGGATATATTCGATCATCATGAAAGCGAGCTGGCCCGCCATGCGCGACGCCTGAAGCTCCTTGACCACGCCCATCAGCGGCACGCGCATCGTCCGCACCTTGGGCGCGCGCAGCCACAGCAGCAGCTTGGCCCAGCCGAAGGGGAGCAGGCTGCCCTTGAGCGGCTTGATCGCCTCGTTCAGATCGGGGAGCGTGATCATGAACGCCACGGGCTTGCCGTCCAGCTCGGCGATGCGGATCAGGTCGTTGAAGACGATCGGCTTCAGCTTGACGCCGACATCCTTGATCTCGGGCGGGGTGAGGGGGATGAAGCCCCAGTTATCCGACCAGGCATCGTTCAGGATGCTCAGGATGATCGCGGCCTCTTCCTCGAACTTGGCCTTGTTCACCTCGCGCACGCGAATGCGCTCATTCTTCTCGCCCGATTTGATGATGCGCTGGACGATGGGCGGAAATTCCTGCGTGATGTCCAGCTCATAGGTGAAGAGCTGCTTGACGACGCCGTAACCGGCCGCCTCGATCCAGCCCTGATATTCGGGGCGCGCATGGCCCATCATGATCGTCGGGTCCTGGTCGAAGCCCTGGACCAGCAGACCTGGCTCTTCCCAGACCGATTGCGAGACGGGGCCGATCGCACGGGTCATGCCCTGCTCGCGCAGCCAGCCCTCGGCGGCGGCGAGCAGCGCCCGGAACACGTCCTGGTTCTCCGCATCCATCAGGCCCCAGAAGCCGACGCCAGGCCCAAAGCCCTTGGACGGCTCCATCTCCAGCGCCAGTGTGTCGAGATGCGCCGAGATGCGGCCCACGACCTTACCATTCTCCTCCGCCAGGAACAGCTGCGCCTTGGCATGGCTGTACCAGCCATTCTTCTCCGGCGTGATCAGTCCCAGCGCCTCGCCCCTCAGCGGCGGAACCCAGTGGGGGTCGTCGGCGTAAAGGCGAAAAGGGAAGTCGACGAAGATCTTGCGATCCGACTTCGACGAGATGGGGCGGATGGAAACGGTCATGGCATGCGGTCCGGCAATGATTTTGCCATCGTTCCTAACCGTCCGCGTCGATCATAGCGAGTGAGGATTCCGTCATGGCAGGGCGTGGGAATGCCACCGTGTCGCCACTATGTGGGGGCAAAGGATAGAGCTATGGAATCGACGCTTTCTTTTGAACGGAGTGCGCAGGCCGTTGCAGCGGCCCCTTCCGTGCGTGTCCCGATTGCGGACGACAAGGCGATGCTGCGCGCCGCCGCCGAGCTGACCCGCGACCTGATCGCGCCGCGTCCCGGCCTGTACTGGGGCGATATGGCGGGCAGCGCGCTGGTCGGTTATGCGGCGTTGGCCGTCGCGGTCATGGCGTCGTCGACGGGCGTGATCGTGGTGGCCTCGGTCGTGGCGGTGCTGGCGCTGTATCGCGCTTTGCTGTTCATCCACGAAGTCAGCCATATGAAGCATTCGGCGCTGCCGCGTTTCCGCGAAGGCTGGAACGCGCTGGTCGGCGTGCCGCTGCTGACGCCCGCCTTCATGTATGAGGGGGTGCACAACCTCCATCATGCCAAGACGCGGTACGGCACGGCGGACGATCCCGAATATCTGCCACTGGCGCTGATGAAGCCGTGGACGCTGCCGGTGTTCATCCTGGTGTCGGCGCTGGCGCCGCTGGGGCTGCTGATCCGCTTTGCGATCCTGTCGCCGCTGTCCTGGGTCATCCCCGGCCTGCGCAAGATCGTCGTCGAGCGTTACTCGGCGCTGGCGATCAACCCGCAGTTCCGCCGCCGCATGCCCGAGGGGGAGGCGCTGGTCCGCTTCAACCGCACCGACGCCGCCGCTTCGATCTGGGCGATCGCGCTGATCGCGATGGTCGCGACCGGCGTGATCCCGGTGCGCGGTTTTGCGATCGGCTTTGCGATCGGCTCGGCGGTCGCCGTGCTGAACCAGGTCCGCACGCTCGTCGCCCATCTCTGGGAGAATGAGGGCGAGCAGATGACCGTGACCGCGCAGTATCTGGACTCGGTCAATGTGCCGCCGCCCGCGCTGCTGCCGGGCCTGTGGGCGCCGGTGGGCCTGCGCTATCACGCGCTGCACCACCTGCTGCCGTCGCTCCCTTATCATTCGCTAGGCGAGGCGCATCGCCGGATCAGCGCGGCGCTGACGCCGGAATCGCCCTATCACAAGGCGAGCTACAAGGGCCTGCCGGGGCTGGTCGCGAAGATCGGCCTGAGCTCGATCCGCCGGGGGAAGTGATTTTTCCCTGCTGGGCGAGGGACGGGGCGTGCGCTTCGACTTCGTTCAGCAGGAACGGGTTTCGGGATTTTTTCCTCCCTCCGTTCAGCCTGAGCGAAGTCGAAGGCCAAGGGAATAACTCCGCCAAGCCGCTATGCCTGACCCGTGCACTTCGACTTCGCTCGGTGCGAACGGACGGTGGGATTGAGGTCGGTTAGCGAGCCTACGCCCCTCATTCCTCCGTCCGGAACAGCACCGCTTCGCCGATCAGGAAGAACAGCAGGATCGGCGCCCAGGCCGCGAGGAAGGGGGGATAGGCCCCCAGATCGCCCATCGCCATCGAGAAATTGTCCGCCACGAAATAGGCAAAGCCCAGCGCCATGCCGATCACGGCACGCACGAACAGCTTGCCCGACCGCGCGATGCCGAACGCCGCGACCGCGCCCAGCAGCGGCATCAGCATCACCGACATCGGCGCCGACAGCTTGTGCCACAGCGACCCCTCCAGCGACTTGGTCGGCCGTCCCGCTTCCTGCAGGTCGGTGATCGCGCTCGACAGCGCAGCGAAGGACAGATTGTCGGCGCTGACGCTGGCCAGCGTCAGCTGCTCGGGCGACACGCCGCGCCCGACGATCAGTGAGGGATAGTTGGTGAGCTTGCCCGACTTCACCTCGAAGCGCGTCGCCGGGCCGATCTGCCAGCCATCGCCCGAGCGCACGCCGCGCGGAGCCCGCACGATCGCCTGAAGGCTGCCGCCCGCGCGGTCATACAGCGTCACGCCGCCCAATTGGGTCTTGGCGCCCCTGCCCTGGATCAGATCGACCGAGATCAGGTCGTCGCCGTCACGCACCCAGACATTGGCCCGGTCGCCGCTGTCGATGGGCAGGGGGCCATATTGCACCTTCTGCCAGGCCGATAACGTCGCGCTGGCGCGCGGCACGATGCGGTCGTTGAACGCGAAGCTGAAAGCCGCCACGCCCGCGCTGGCGATCAGCAGGGGGGCGAGCACCTGATGCGCCGACATGCCCGCCGCCTTCAGCGCGATGACCTCGGAATTCTGGTTCATCGTGAAGAAGGTCAGGATCGTGCCGAGCAGCACCGAGAAGGGCAGCAGGAACGAGATGATCTGCGGGGCGCGCAGCGACACGTATCGCCACACCTGCGCCTGTCCGTTGCCCGGCGCGGCCAGCACCGCACCGGATTCGCTCAGCACGTCGAGCGTCTGGAGCACCAGCGCCACCGCGAACAGGATGGCGAAGGTGCGGATCAGAAACATCTTCGCCATGTAGATGGCGATCGTCTTTGACGGGAAAATGTTGGACAGGCTCATGCCGTATAGGCCTTTTTACGGCGGCGGCCGGGTATCCAGCGACCGATCGCCTTGGCCAGCTTGGCCACCCCGCGCTCCAGCGCGCCGATCGGCTGGCCGCCGGGCACATAGGCGGTAACATAATACATCGACAGGACCAGCCCCGCGAACACCGCGAATGGCCCCCATAGCGCCAGGATCGGGTTCACCCGCCCCAGCGCGCCGATATCGGCGGCATATTGGTTCACCTTGAAATAGGTGACCAGCATCACGATCGACAGGAACACGCCCAGCGCCGAGGTCGATCGCTTCGGCGGTATGCCCAGCGACACCGCGAGCAGCGGCAGCAGGAACATCGTCACCACCTCGACCACGCGGAAATGGAATTCGGAGCGGCTGCCTGCGCGCGCCTCGGCACTCTGCGCCTCCTGACCGTGGCGGGCCAGTTCGGGCAGGGTGAACTCCAGGTCGCGGCCGCCGCGTTGGCGGAAATTGTCGAACTTGGGCAGGTCGATCGGCAGGTCATGGCTGGAGAAGGTCAGCACGCGGGGCGCCTTGAACTCGGGCCGGTTGTGGATCAGCGTGCCGTTGGTCAGGCGGAAGATGATGACGTTGGGGTCGTCGGTCGCCAGGAAGCGCCCGCGCGCCGCCGTCACGCCGATCCAGTCGCCCTTCGACGTATTGGCGTGGACGAAGATGCCCGACAGGTCGCGGCCATTCTCACGGCTTTCCTCGATGCGCAGGGTCATGCGGTCGCCCAGATGGGTGAACTCGCCGACCTTGATCGACGCCCCCAGCGCGCCGGTGCGCAGTTCGTAGCGCAGGCCCTCGTAATAATAACGCGCGACCGGCTGGATATAACCGACGATCGCCAGGTTCAGCGCGGCCAGCACGATCGCATACATGTACGGCACGCGGAGCAGCCGGGTGTAGCTCATGCCCACGCCGCGCATCACGTCCAGCTCGGACGAGGTGGCGAGGCGACGGAAGGCAAGCAGGATGCCCAGCATCAGCCCGATCGGAATGCCCAGCCCCAGATATTCGGGCAGCAGGTTGGCGAGCATCCGCCACACCACGCTGATCGGCCCGCCTTCGGTCGCGACGAATTCGAACAGGCGGCGGATGCGATCGAGCACCAGCAGCATCGCCGAGATGAGCAGCGTCGCGAACAGCGGCAACGCGATCAGCCGGGCCATGTAGCGATCGATAGATTTCATGCCGGGGACATCACTCGCGCGATAAAACGGCCATGGCTATACGGGGGTGGGCAGGGCGCGTCACCCCCTTCGTTTTTTGAGGGGTTTCCCTTGAGTTGGTCTTTGGTGTGGCGTGGGATTCCCTTGGCCTTCGACCGCGCTCAGGCTGAACGGAGGTGGTGTTTCGGTCTTGATACAAAAGGCCGTTCAGCCTGAGCGCAGTCGAAGGCCACGCCCAACCCTTGCCCCAAACCTCTCAAGCCGCGGCGCAGACCGGCCCTTCCGCCCGCTTCAACGCCGCCGCCACCGCGCGTTCCAGCCCGGCCAGCGTGAACGGCTTGCGCAACACCTCATGCCCCTCGAACCCCGTGGCCTGCGCATCGCCGGCAAAGCCGGTGACGAACAGCACCGCCAGATCGGGATGGCTCGGGCGGATCGTGGCGATCAGTTCGGGACCGGTCAGGTGCGGCATCAGCACGTCGGACACGATCAATCGGATGCCCGGATGCCGCGCCAGCAGTCCTTCCGCCTCGCGCGGATCGTTGCAGGGGATCGGGTCGTGGCCCAGTTCCCGAAGCGCGCTCATCGTCGCGGCCAGCACGCGGGGATCGTCCTCGACCAGCAGGACGCGCAGCGCATCGTTCGCCTCGGCCTGGGTTTCGGCCGCAACCGGCGCAGCCTCGACCGGCAAGGCGGGGGCGGGGGCCGAGTGGCGGGGCAAATAGAGATTGACCGTCGTGCCCTTGCCCGGTGCGCTCTGGATGGTCACGTCGCCGCCCATCTGGCCGACCAGCCCGAAAATCTGGCTGAGCCCCAGCCCGGTGCCCTTGCCTGCGGGCTTGGTGGTGAAGAAGGGTTCGAACACCCGTTCGATGACCTCGGGCGTCATGCCCTCGCCGGTATCGGCGACCGACAGCACGACATAATCGCCCGCCTCGCCGCGCGGCAGGGCATGCGGCCCCATCTTCATCTCGGCGGTACGGATGGTCAGCTCGCCGCGCCCGTCCATCGCGTCGCGGGCGTTGACCGCCAGGTTCAGGATCGCATTCTCCATCTGAGTGCGATCGCCGAACAGCGTCCATCCGGTCGTCCAGTCCTGGATCGTCACCTTCACCCCGTCGCCCAGCGTCCGGTCGAGCAGGTCGCGCATCCCCTCGACCAGGCGGCGCGGCACCAGCGTTTCGGGGGCCAGCGCCTCTTCGCGGCTGAACATCAGCAGGCGGCGGGTCAGTGCGGCGGCGCGGTGCGCGCCTTCGGTCGCGCTTTCCAGATGGCGCGCCATGTCGTCGGGCGACCGGGTGCGGCGGGCCAGTTCCAGCCCGCCCAGCACGACCGCCAGCATGTTGTTGAAGTCGTGCGCGATCCCGCCGGTCAACTGGCCCAGCGCGTCCATCTTCTGCGCCTGACGCAGCTTGGCTTCCTGAACCTTCAGCTCTTCGGTGGCGACCTCGACCGCGCTGGCCAGCTCCTCGGCCCGGGCGCGTTCGGCGCGCGCTTCGGCATGGGCCTTGGCCCGCTCGCTGACCGCGCCGACGATGATCCAGGCCAGCGCGATGCCGCCCAGCACCAGCACGATGCCGAACACCACCAGCCCGCCTGCGATCCGGTTGGAATGCTGGATCGTCTCCTCGGCGGCTTCGGAGCGTTGTTGCAGGAGCACCCGCTCGCCATCGGTCAGCCGGGCGAGCAGATCGTTGATCTTCAGCAGCGCCTCGGCCTGGCGGGCCTGGTAATAGAGACCATAGGCCTGACGGTTGAGGTGATAGGTGGTCGACAGCGCGATCGTCGACAATTCACGGCCGCGCGTACCGTAAGCCTGGCGAAGCTGGTCCATCAGGCGTTGCTGCTGCTGGTCCTCGATCATCCGGTCCAGCCGGTTGAGCTGTACCCCCGCCGTCGTCCATTCGTCCTGATAGAGCTGGCCCAGCTTGCGGTCGCCCGAGATGACGTAGCGGCCCAGCGACGCCTCGGACCGGGCGATGGTGCCCGCCAGCGTGCGGGCGGCGATCATCACGTCATAGCTGTGGCTCTGCCGTTCCAGTGCGCGGTCGCGCTCGCGATTGGCATGGCCGAGTGTGACGACGAGCATGGCCAGCGTCACCGCACCCGCCACCGCCATCGCGATCAGCGCAAAGGTCCGCCACCGGCCGACCCCGCCAAGCTCGTCCTGATCCATCACGGGCGCGACGCTATCCTCGACGGTCGGATATTGTAAAGTCGGGCCGACACTGCACTCGGCCCGACCATGGGGTCAGGCGATAACGCCGACCGCCTGACCGGCGGCGCGGAACATGCCCAGCACCGTCTGGATCTGTTCCGGCATATGCTCGGCGCAGATCGAGCAGCGCAGCAGATAGGTGCCCGCCGGGGTCGCGGGCGGACGCGCCATGTTCACATACAGCCCGCCGTCGAGCAGCGCCTGCCACATGATGACCGCCTGTTCCTGATCCTCCAGGATGACGGCGACGATCGCGCTGTCGCAATTCTCGGTGCCCAGCTTGAAGCCCATCGCCTTCAGCCCGCCGTGCAGCGCGCGCGCATTCGACCATAGCCGCTCGCGCTTTTCGTGCGCGGTCATCAGCTTGCGGATCGAGGTCGCGGCGGTCGCCACCACCGAAGGCGGCAGCGAGGCGGTGAAGATGTACGGACGGCAGGCCAGGCGAACCGCCTCGAACTTCGGATGATTGGACACGACGAAGCCGCCGACCGTGCCGACCGACTTGGAGAAGGTGCCAACGACGAAATCGACCTGGCCTTCCAACCCCTGCGCCTCGTACACGCCGCGCCCGTTGGGGCCGAAAAAGCCCATCGAGTGCGCCTCGTCGACCAGCACCATCGCGCCATGCTTCTTGGCGACGGCGACCATCTCCTTCAGCGGGGCGATGTCGCCCAGCATCGAATAGACGCCCTCCAGCACGACCAGCTTGGCCGGTTCCTTGGGCAGGCGGCCGAGCCGCTTGTCGAGATCCTCGACCGAATTGTGGCGGAAGCGAACGATCTCGGCATTGCCCTGCTGACAGCCGTCATAGATGGACGCATGGCTGTCGGCGTCGAGGATGACATATTCCCCCTTGCCCGCCAGCGTTGAGATGATGCCCAGGTTCGCCATATAGCCGGTCGAGAAGACGATCGCGCCGGTCGTGCCGTAGAATTCGCGCAGCGCCTGTTCGACGTCCATATGGTCGTGGAAGGTGCCGTTGAGCATCCGGCTGCCGTTCGTGCCCGAGCCGAACTTCTCCAGCGCGTCCTTGCCCGCCGCGATGACGTCGGCGTCGAAGGTCATGCCCATATAATTATAGGTGCCGAGCAGGATCGTGTCCTTGCCGCGGATCACCGCCTCGGTCGGCGACTTCACCTGTTCCATCACGATCGCAAAGGGATCGGTGACGCCCGAGTCGAGCAGCTTCTGCCGCTCGGCGATCAGGCCGTCGAACTTGGAAAGCAGGTCACGCTCGGGCGCGATTTCGGGCGCTTCGGCGGGCAGGGCGTGGGGCTGGGCAGCGGCTTCGGTCATGTCGGTGTCCGTTTGAAGGCGATCAGGCTTGCTTCAGCTTTTCGACCGCGTCGACCAGCTGGCCGACATTCTCGATCTCGGCCTGCATGTTCATCGTGATGATGATGTCGAACTCGTCCTCGATCGCGGCGACGAAATCCATCACGGTCAGGCTGTCCCACTCCAGGTCGCCCTGGAAGGTCGTCGCCTCGGTCAGCGCGACGCCCTTCTTGTTGAAGGGCGCGATCTGGGCCGCGACGGTGTCGAAAATGGCTTGGCGGTCGCTCATGATGATCCTTTCAGTCGGGCGCCCAGTGGCACCCAAATGCGGCGGCTTTTCGACCGCGTGATGGTGTTCGCTATAGCAAGCCGTTGGCGCGATACCACCGTGCCGTATCCGCCAGGCCCTTGGCGAGCGGTATGGCGGGTTCCCACAGCGCCGGGTCGGGGCGCAGGGCGGGGTCGGCGGTCCAGTCGGGGTGGCAAAGATAGCCGACCCGGTCGGGGGTCAGCTTGGCGCCATTCCCGCGCAGCTTGCGGTCGATCTTGGCGCCCAGGCTCAGCAACCCCTTGGGCAAATGCAGCGTCATGACCCGTCGCCCGACCGCCGCACCCATCGCCTGGGCGAGTTCGGCATGGGTCAGGACCTGGCCGTCATCGACCTCCAGCACCGCGCGGGGGCCTTCGCTGGCGACCAATGTGGTAAGCAGCCGCGCGAAATCCTCGACCGCGATCAATGACAGCTTGCCCGGCGGCGGCATGAAGGCGAGGCCGAGCCTGGCGGTGCGGAACACATCCAGCCACTCGGTATCATGCGGACCATAGATGCCGCTCGGCCGGACGATGGTCCAGTCGAGGCCGCTCCCCGTCACCACATCCTCGGCCTGTCGCTTGGACCAGCCATAGACGGACAGATCGGGCTCCCGCGCCGACAGCGAGGAGACATGGACGAAGCGCTGGATCCCGGCCGCTTTCGCCGCCTCGACCACGGCGCGCGTGCCATCGATATTACCCGCGACGAAGCCTTCGCGGTCGGGGGCATTCACCACGCCCGCAATGTGCAGCACGGCGTCGGCCCCCTCGACCAGCGTGGCGAGGCTGTCGGGCTTGTCCAGCGCCCCTGCGATCCATGTGATCCCGGCGCGCGACGGCTGCGCCCGTCGGGTCAGCGCGCGCAGGGTCAGGCCGGACCCGGCGGCACGGTCCACCACCGCGCGACCGACAAAGCCGGTCGCTCCCGTCACCGCGACGATCATAGCAGGGCCAGATGGTTGCGATGGATCAGCGCAGCGCGCGGGGCGTGACCCAGTATCTCGGCCTGCTGGTCAGAGCGGGTGCCGATCAGCGCGCGCGCCTCGGTCGAGTCATATTCGCTGAGCCCCCGTGCGATGGTGCCGTTCGGCCCCTCGACGGTGACGAGGTCGCCGCGCGCGAAATGGCCCTGCACGGCCGTGGCGCCCGCCGCGAGCAGGCTGTTGCCCTCGGCCAGCGCCCTGGCCGCGCCCGCATCGACCATGATCGCGCCGCGCGCGGTCAGCCCGCCCGCCAGCCACGCCTTGCGGGCAGGGGCGCTCTTCTCGGCGACGAAGATGGTGTGGCGCGCAGGCGTCGACAGCGGATGGTCGATCCGCCCCGATGCGATGGCGAGATGCGCCCCTGCGCTGACCGCGATGCGCGCGGCGGCGATCTTCGACACCATGCCGCCCGATCCCATGCCCGAGGCGGAGCCGCCATCGGCCATGCCGCTGACCGCATCGATCCGCTCGACCCGCTCGATATGGCGCGCATCCGGGTTGGTGTGCGGGTTCGAATCGTACAGCCCGTCCACGTCGGAGAGCAGCAGCACGCCGTTCGCGCCCGCCGCCTGCCCGACCCGCGCGGCGAGCCGGTCATTGTCGCCGAAGCGGATTTCCTCGGTGGCGACGCTGTCATTCTCGTTGATGACCGGCACCACGCCCAGCCCCAGCAACCGCCCCAGTGTCGCGGCCGCGTTCAGATAACGGCGGCGATCCTCCAGATCGTCGAGCGTCACCAGCATCTGCGCGGCGGTCAGGTTTTCCGCGTGCAGCAGTTCCGCCCAGGCCTGGCTGAGCGCGATCTGACCGGTCGCGGCGGCGGCCTGCGCATCCTCCAGGCTCGCCCGGCCGCCCTTGGGCAGGCCCAGCCGACGCGCGCCCAGCGCGATTGCGCCGGACGAGACGATCGCGATCTGCTGCCCGGCGCGTACCCGTGCGGCGATGTCGGCGACGAGTCCGGTCAGCCAGTCGCGACGGACTTCGCCCTCGGGCGTGACGAGGAGGGCCGAGCCGACCTTGACGATCAGCCGCTGGCAGGTGGTGGGGGGGAAGATCATTGTGGAGTGGAGTGCCACGATTGTCGGTCTCTGCGAGGCTCTTTTCCCTCCCCCGGCCCCTCCCGTTTACGGGAGGGGAGAAGAAAGCGTGAATAGCTCGCCAGATATCGCTCCGCTCCCGCAAGCGGGAGGGGATGGGGGAGGGCAGGGTGTCTCACCGAGCCCACCACCCGACGCATCAGCCCAGCGGCGACCACGTGATCTCATCCTCGCCCTGGTCGTTCTCCGGCACCGCATCCGCCCCCGGACCCATCTGCTCCAGCAGCTTGTCGAGCACCCAGTCGACACCGATGCCCGCCGCGCCCGACAGCGGGATCACGTCCGCGCCGCTCGCCTCGGCCAGTTCGGCCGACAGCGCCTCGATCAGTTCGTCGTCGAGCGTGTCGATCTTGTTGAGCGCGATGATATGCGGCTTGTCGATCAGGCCCGCGCCATAAGCCTCCAACTCGTCGCGGACGATACGATAGCTCTCGGCCACGTCCGCGTCATTGGCGTCGACCAGATGCAGCAGCACGCGGCACCGCTCGATATGCCCCAGGAAGCGGTCACCGATCCCGGCCCCGTCCGCCGCGCCCTCGATCAGGCCGGGAATGTCGGCGACCACGAACTCGCGCTCGCGATGCCGTACCACGCCCAGCTGCGGCCGGGTGGTGGTGAAGGCATAGGCGCCGACCTTGGCCTGCGCGTTGGTCACCGCGTTGATGAAGGTCGACTTGCCCGCATTGGGCAGGCCGACGAGCCCCGCATCAGCGAGAAGCTTCAGGCGCAGCCAGACCCATGCCTCTTCGCTGGGCCAGCCGGTGCCGTGCTGGCGCGGCGCGCGGTTGGTCGAGGTCTTGTAGGTGGCGTTGCCGCGCCCGCCGTCGCCGCCGCGCAGGAACACCTCGCGCTGGCCGACCTTGGTGAAGTCGAGCAGCACCTCTTCCTTGTCCTCGGACAGGACCTGGGTGCCGACCGGCACCTTGATGACCAGGTCCTCGCCACCGCCGCCGGTGCGGTTCGAGCCCGATCCGCCATGCCCGCGCGGGGCCCGGAAATGCTGGGTGTAGCGGAAGTCGATCAGGGTGTTCAGGCCTGCCACCGCCTCGAAGACGATGTCGCCGCCCTTGCCGCCGTTGCCGCCGTCGGGACCGCCATATTCGATGAACTTTTCACGGCGGAAGGATACGGCGCCTGGGCCGCCCGCGCCGGAACGGACGAAAATCTTGGCCTGATCGAGAAAATGCATGGCGCCGCCTTTACCCCTGACCGCGTCGACTGACCAGCCCGGCCGTTTATGACGGAGACGATCAGGCGACCAGCGTGGCTGCGCCGCATCGCACGCCGTTGACCGTCACATCCGCCTGGCCGACACGCAGGCCCAGCAACTCGCTCAGATCGCCGATCAGCGTATCGAGTATCGGGGCGACCGGCGTCAGCGCCGCCCCGACGATCCCGGTCAGCCCCGATAGGTCGAACCCCTCCAACCGCAACGTCACATGCTGGATCAGCGACGCGGCGATCCCGCTTACCGCCGAATTGGCGGTGACGGTCCTGGTCGTCCGCTGGCTGATGTCGTTCTGATCGAAACGAACCTGTTGCCACGCGCTGTCGCTCGCCAGATCGAGCCTGGCATAGCCCCAGACCCGCGCCAGCAGCAGCTGGAGCAGCACGGTCTGGCCGGTGATGGGCGAACGGCTCATATCGTCGAAGCGGCTCTGGTCGACCTGGGCGATGGCCAGCGTGCCGGGGGAGGGCAGGGCGTCGATCGTCACCGTCTGCACGGGGCCAGTGCAGGAGACACTGTTCAACCGGGCCTGGGCCGCCGCGGTCTCGACGAAGATCGGCAGGCGGATATTGGCGAGCAGGGGAACGCCGACCTCGCTGTCGATCAGGAATCGTTGCTGCGCAGTCCGCACGATGGTCGAACCGTCCTGCGCCACCGCCAGCCATGGCGTGCTGGCCGGGCGCTCGCCGATCGCGACCAGGATCCTGGTCGACAGCAGCCCCTTGATCGAACCGCCCGGGTTCAGCGCGACCTGTCGCTGCCCGTTGGCGACCGACAGCGATTCGCGCAGCATCGCATAGGCGTCGACCTCGATCAGATTGCGCGACGGCACCCTGGCCGTATTCGTCAGCGGCCCCAGATCGATCAGCCGGGTCAGCGGGACCTTCGATCCCGGTACGCGCAGCGCCATACGCCGCAATATGCCCGCTGCATCCGGCTTGCCGGTCGCATCGGCCATGGCGCTCAGCAACTGCGGCAGCGTGACGTCGGCGGCCAGGATCGTGTCGAAACTTGCCCCGGTCAGGCCGATCTTCGTGCCCAGCCCCTGAATCATGGGCAGCAGGTCGACCTGCGCGCCCACCAGCGCCTGATAATCGCCGATCGACAGCGACAGGTCGCTGCCCGCCAGTCCGTTGAGCAGCGCACCGGGCAATCCGCCCGACACGTTGACCAATCGGGTGCCGAGCGAAAAGGCGGCCATGTCGATTCGCCGCGCCACCGCCCTGGCGGAGACGGGCGCAGTGTTGCGCCCGGTGAGTACTTGCCCGAAGAACAAGGGGACGGGGCGGCTGAGCACGACACGCAACGCTCCGGCATCGGCGCCCGGCACGAATCGGTCCTGTGGCACGATCGCGGCATCCGCGCGGTAGCGACCCGGCGTGATGGTGCTGGTCACGTCGCTCAGCCCATTGGCGGCGAGCAGACGGCGAATCGCTTCCTCGCGCCGATCGGGGCTGGAGGAGGCCGCCGCCAAAGCGGCCTCGTCGGCGATGCCCTGCAAGCGGCGCTGCGACAGGGTCAGCATGCCGATATCGATTCCCAATGCGGAAAAGCCGATCAGGGCCATGGTCATGATCGCGGTCAGGATGCTCACCGCGCCGCGCCGATCGCCACAAAGCCTGCGCATCACAGGCCGCCGATCATCGCGATACCCTTGGCGGTCATCGTGCGGCCCGGGGTAGGGACGAAGGGCAGGTTGAGCAGTGGATCGGACGTGGCGTCGTAGCGGATCGACACGGTGATCATATTGTCGACCTCGACCGCGTCCACCTGCCCCCGGCTGCTGCGCAGAATGCCGGTCGAATCGATCATCCGCTTGGCGGTGTCGACGGCGATGCCCTTGCGCTCGGTGGCGCTCATGCCCGCCAATGCGGCGCGGGCGGCGTCGTTCGCGGCCTGCTGAACCAGATGCGCGGTCAGGAAATATTCGCCAAAGCTGACGATCCCCATCAGCATCGTGAGCAAGATCGGCAGGACCAGCGCAAACTCGATCAGCGCCGCCCCCCGTGGGTCACGCAAGACTTGGGGCCGAACGACGCGGCAACGGTGCGACACGGACCGGGTGATAGAACAAAACACCGAAGGTTCCCCTTCCTGCGGTAGAATTCAAGTTCTGCCCAAGTAGAGTGCTGAATCCTTATCGGTCTATTACCATGTCGTATGAGCCATCAATTTCGACATTATAATGTGGATCAGTGGCCATATCGGCTTGGTAGAGGTGGTTCCATTATTTGGTCATGACCGATATGGGCATAACGCTGGCGTAACGAAATCAAGAGGCCGCGAATCGCGGCTTTCGACCGCAATGCTGTGATCGACCTGAAATTAATTGGGATCAATGGCTTCCGAATGTCGGGAGTTGTCGAGCATGATTGTTCGCTGTGCGCCTCGCACAAGCGTGGCTGTCATCTGCACACCCCGGACGCCGATCCTTGGACCGTGTAAAGCAGGCCGCTCGAACCATGCCGCCATCTCATGGCGACGCCGCGCTGGCGGACAGCGACTTGGTTATCCCGGCTCCGCCCGAATCCCTCCCTTCAGGAGCGGGGATTCGGGCAACGCGTCATTCAGGCTGCGAGCGGCATCGCGGGATTTCGCTCGTCTTCCAGGTCCAGCGCATAATGGAGACTGGGCGACAGCGTGTCGCGCCCGGCCGAGGCGCGGGCCATGCGGTGTCCAGTGGGACGGAAGCCGAGCTTTGTCAGTACCCGGCCCGATGCGGGGTTGTCGGCGAAGTGCCACGCCCCGAGTCGCGCGATGGGCAGGGCATGGCGCGCCATGGCGATGACCGCATGACCTGCCTCGGTCGCATAGCCGCGACCCCAGGCCGCCGGTGTCAGCCAATAGCCGAGTTCATGGCCGGTATCGCCCGCGATGATCGCGATCCCGCCGATCAATTCGGGCGCGCCGCCACGATCGAGCGCGGTGATCAGGAATTGCGGTTCGGTCGGGCCGCAGGGCCGGGCCAGCCACTGTTCGGCATCGCCGATGGTATAGGGATAGGGAACGCGCGCCGCCATGCGGGCGACGGCTTCATGGCCGATGGCCTGGGTCAGGGCGGCGGCATCTTCCGGCCAGGCTGGCCGTAACAACAATCTTGGGGTCCGCGCGAACATCACTCGACAACTCCTCGTCGCGTCGGGCGCTTGCCACACGCCCATGACGGGACGGCGACATTGGCCCAAACGGTGGAGGGAGCATGAAAAAAGGGAGCCGGGGTGACCCGTCTCCCTTTTTTGCTGGTTCCTGCGCGGAACCCGGGTCACCCTGGTGGGCAACTCGGCGCGGTTGCCCGATTATTCGGCCGCTGCGGCCAGTTCGACCGAGCAGAATTTACGGCCGAGCTTGCCTTCGTGGAACGCGACGCGGCCATCGACGAGCGCGAACAGGGTATGGTCCTTGCCCATGCCCACGTTGCGACCCGGATAGAACTTCGTCCCGCGCTGACGCACGAGGATGTTGCCGGCGATGGCTTCCTGGCCACCGAACTTCTTCACGCCAAGGCGACGGCCAGCCGAATCACGACCGTTACGCGACGAACCGCCTGCTTTCTTATGTGCCATTGCGAACTACTCCTGGATTTCGTTGGGGTGGCGCGGCTGAAATTCAGGCGCCGACCGACACGATCTTCAGGATCGTGTGCTGCTGACGATGGCCGTTGCGACGACGATAGTTGTGGCGACGGCGCTTCTTGAAGACGATGACCTTGTCGGCCTTCGCCTGAGCGATGATCTCGGCGGCAACGGTGATGCCGTCGACGGCCTTCAGCTCCGAGCCTTCGCCCGCCAGCAGAACGTCACCCAGCGTCACCGACGCGCCGGCTTCGCCCTCGATCTTTTCGACGACGATCTTATCTCCGGCGGCGACGCGATACTGCTTGCCGCCCGTGCGCACGACTGCGAACATGGCTGTTATCACTTCCCAAATACATGGCTCCCGCGCGGGAATGCCCGTCGGGAAAGAACGGCCAGCTAGGCAAAGGTGGCCGGATTGTCAACCGGGGATTCGCATTTTCGGGCCACGAACCGGCCCCGCCAGCACGCCCGAAAGGCCTTAGTGCCGGTGTTCGCGCTTCAGCAGATAGCGGCCATCGGCATAGCCCGTGAACAGGCCCGCAATGGCGGGGTGCTCGATCGGTTCGTCGCTGTCGTCGTGCAGCAGGTTCTGCTGGCTGACATAGGCGACATAGCTCGATTCGGCATTCTCGGCGAGCAGGTGATAGAAGGGCTGGTCCTTGGCCGGACGAATCTGTTCGGGGATCGCGTCATACCATTCGTCGCTATTGGCGAAGACGGGGTCGACGTCGAAGATGACGCCGCGAATATCGAACATGCGATGCCGCACGACATCCCCGATCGCGAACCGCGCGGTTGCGATCATCGGAGCCTCCACGTCCAGGCGCGAGGTGAGGGGGAGGGTGTCGGTCAGGTCCATGCCCCATGATTTAATGTCTTTGTCGCGCCGCACAAGTTTAGGCGCTTGCAATGCGCAAAAAGCTGATCTAACAGCGCGCCTCCAATCGATCAGCCCCGGCGGTTTCCCACCGCCCGGATCGTCCTCGCGGAGAGGTGGCAGAGTGGTCGAATGCACCGCACTCGAAATGCGGCGTACCGGCAACGGTACCGAGGGTTCGAATCCCTCCCTCTCCGCCATTGACGCCCCCTCAGGGGCTCGCAAAAATTCTCTCAGATCCGCTATAAAAAGCCAAGAGACCACCGGCTTTTCGCTCCGCTGAATTCCATGTGATCCGATGCCATTCCGCGAAATGTGTGGGGTAATGTGGAGCGTCGTGCGATGGGGAAGCTCACCGCAACCAAGGTCCGGGCACTGAGCGAACCGGGGCAATATTCCGATGGCGAAGGCCTGTTTTCCGAACGGAACGGCCAGGAGTCGGGCCGCTGGCTGCTTCGAGTGCAATCTGGAGGCTGGCGCAGGGATATCGGCTTGGGCTCGTTGCAAGCCGTTTCGCTTGCTGATGCCCGAGAGGCAGCGCTCCTGATCCGGAAGAAGATCGCGCAAGGCATCGACCCCGTCGCGGAGCGGAAGCAGGAGCGACAGGTCATTCCGACGCTCCGAAAACGCCCCCTGACCGCTGCATGATAAGAGCCACCAACTTTGCGGTTGGATAGACAATTTCAGCTTTGATGCTTGGGGCGAGCTATCCGAATGCCCTGCGCTCGCGCTTCCTTTGTCCGTTCGTCACATCCCGGATGCGGCGGGCGGCTTAGCGCTATTCGCGCCGATTTTAGGCGTCGCCTTTGCTGCCACGACTTGTGGTGAGCCATGTTTCCGCGATGCGCCATGCCCGTTCGTCGTCCACATCGATCCATCCAAGATCGCTGCAATCGCGGATGCCGGCAGCCTGGTCGGATGCCAGGCACCGCATTCCTTCGGTCAGAGAGGGTTTTTCCAGTCCGCGGAGTGCGTCGAACAGACCTTTGCCGACAGTGAAGACGCCCGTATCGAAGCAATCATATACCGCGAGGCCCTTGCCAATGCTGGTCAAGCGGTCGCCATCCGTCTGAACGCACGTCACATCGTCCAGATCGATCCAATCGTGATCGATCCGACGGTCGATTCCGAGCGACGCACCGCCCCCCGTATCGGCGTGGATCATTCGCCGATAGAATTCCGGTTCGACCAAATGGTCGCACATCGCAAGGATCGCTTCCTCACCGTGCAGCAGGGGCTCCGCTGCGAGCAACGACGAGCCGTTGGGATAGCGATGATCTTTTACCCGTACTGTTTCGACTATGATCGGCCAGTCTTCCGCCGCGACATAGGCTTCGATCGTCTCTGCTTCATAGCCGACGACCACGACCGTTCTGGCCAGCCCCGCCTGCGCCATGCCAAATACGGCATGGGCAAGCAGTGTCCGCCCGCCCACGCGGCAGAGCGGCTTGAGTGGGGCGACAGCGCGAAGGCGGGAGCCTTCGCCTGCCGCGAGAACAATACCGGTTTCGATCATTCCGCCGCTACGGCAATGAATTCGTCAACCGCCTGCGCCGCAAGGTCATCGGTCATCTGAATACGCGGATGCTTGCAGAAATACGCCGAGGCCGCGTCGATCGGCCCCGCCAAGCCGCGATCCTTTGCCAGCTTGGCGCACCGGATCATATCGATGGCGACGCCCGCACTGTTCGGGCTGTCCTCGACGGACAGGCGCAACTCCAGGTTCATCGGCACACCGCCGAACATCGTCCCTTCCATCCGCAGGAAGCAGATCTTGTTGTCATTTTGCCAAGGCACATAGTCGGACGGGCCGATATGAACATTGTCGTCGTCCAGCCGCTCCGCAGCGACCGACTGCACCGCCTCGGTCTTCGAGATTTTCTTCGAGGCAAGGCGGCGATGATTGGACATGTTGAGGAAGTCGGTGTTGCCGCCGGTATTAAGCTGGTAGGTCCGCTCCAGCTTGACGCCGCGCTTGGCGAATAGATCGGTGAGCACGCGGTGAACGATGGTGGCGCCGAGCTGCGCCTTGATGTCGTCGCCGATGATCGGGACACCAGCCTTGGTGAAGCGGTCCGCCCATATGGGGTCACTGGCGATGAATACGGGAATGTTGTTCACAAACGCCACACCCGCCTCGAGCGCGCATTCGGCGTAGAACTCACTGGCGGCCTGCGAACCCACCGGCAGATAGTTCATCAGCACATCGGTCTTGGTCTCGCGCAGGGCAGCGACCACTTCCGCTTTGGACGCCTCCTTTTCGTGCGCGAGCAGGAATGTCCGATGGTCGTCATAATCCGACATATGTTCGGCGACGCCGTCAAGAACATGCCCCATCTGCACCTTGGTCCCTGTGGAAGGCACGGTTTCGCAAAAGACGGTGGTGCAATTGGGCTTGGCGAAGATTGCCTCTGCTACGTCCTTGCCGACTTTTCGTTGGTCAATATCCCAAGCTGCAACGACTTGGATATCGGTCGGCTTATACCCGCCCAAGTCCCAGTGCATGAGACCGACCGTTTCGTTTGCACCCTCGCGATAATAGGAAAGCCCCTGCACGAGAGAGCTGGCGCAGTTGCCTACCCCGACAATGGCAATATTAATGGCCGGCATTACCTTTTGCTTCCTTCTATATCTGGGAAATAATTTTCCGGCACTGTGAGGCGATTTTCGACGGTGCGATGCTGGAAAAGTCCAAGGATGAGGATGATGTTCAGTGGGATAAGCTCAAACCACCAGAACAGGCGTGGATTACCAAAAAGACAGGCAAGGAAAATGGCATAGACCCGCACATTGGCGGACAACAGACTCATCAGCCGCATGGGCCTGACGGCCAGGGTGGCATAGGTCGCCGCGAGCTCAGAGGGAGCTTGGTGCTGCCCCAGCGCGTGGTCGAACCGCGCCGCCACGCGATCCAATAATCCCCAGCAATGATCATAAAGTTGGACAAGCGGATTGCGGCTCGGTGCATGGCTGACGATCTTTGCCACCGCATCCCGGCGCCGGTGAAAGCGGGCTCGCTCGCTTTCGTACATATTGGATTGGACCATATGTGCGATGCCTGCGGCGACCGCCAAGGCCCAAGCTTCCAACGTGCCGATGGA
Organism: Sphingomonas yabuuchiae; assembly: GCF_014199595.1. Classification (GTDB taxonomy): domain Bacteria; phylum Pseudomonadota; class Alphaproteobacteria; order Sphingomonadales; family Sphingomonadaceae; genus Sphingomonas; species Sphingomonas yabuuchiae. The sequence goes on from NZ_JACHNX010000001.1 coordinate 583,607, forward strand.
GAAGGCCAGCGAGACATAGATCAGGACGAAAACGCCATGGTCGCACAACCCATCCAGCGCGCGTCCGAGCGGACTGGCTGTGCCTGTGGCCCGCGCGATCATCCCATCCATCCCGTCGGCGACAAGCCAGCAGACGGACAGCAGCAGGCCGACAACGGCAAAAGGCCATATTGCCCACTGGCTGTAGGCCAGCGCGGCCGATGTGCCCAAAGCCAGCCCGGCCAGCGAAACGGCGTTGGCGGAGATTCCACGCTTGATGAACCAGGGCACAAGAAATCGTGCCGCTGGATGAATAACCCAGAGATTTGTCGGATCTTCTATCCGACGGTCCCGTGACGTGTCAGGGATGGTAAATGTCATTAAATCGTAATGTATGAGCTTAGGTGCCTGACTTGCAAGCGATTTGCAACGAGCCCGTCACGCGTCCGATCAGGCCGGTCGTTGGGGCAGGCTGGGGTTGGCGGTCAGCTCTGCGGTACAAAGGCGGGCCCGACGGATGGCGCCGTCCTGCCGTCCCTAGCGGAACAAGCAGCGGCCGGTCTGCGATCGATGAAAGCCCGCTTGCCGGGGGCGGTTGGGGACCTCCAACCGTAATCGGGTCTTCACGCCGTGTCAGGGGCAGAGATAAAGATGTCGTTTTTCCAGGCCCGATTGACGATCTCGCGGACCGAACCATGCCAGCGTGAGTTTGCCCATTCCGAAGGGAATGCAAATGGGAATCGGGACGGGGAAGGCGGTAGAGGCAAGCGGCGTCGCCGCGGCAAAGGTGCCAAGCAGGGACGGATTGTTCGGCCTCGCGGTCGCCGTGGTGGTGGTCGCTGGGCTATTCCTTGCGAAAGGCGTCCTGGTTCCCATCACCCTGGCGATCCTGTTGTCTTTCGTTCTGTCGCCGATCGTCCTGTTGCTGCGTCGTTTGCGGGTGCCGAAGGGTTTCGCGATTTTCGTGGCTGTGCTGAGTGCCTTGGGGGCGCTGGGCGGGATCGGCACGTTGGTCGGTACCCAGGCCGCGTCACTGGCCGACAAGGCACCGAGCTATGTCGCGACAATTCAGACCAAGATCGATGGCGCTAGCGGGTATCTGACGAAGCGCCTCCCGTTCCTGCGCCCGACGACCACCCCGGCGGTGGCGGCCGCCGATCCGAATGTCCAGCGCGGGACCAAAAGCCATCCCGTGAACGTCCGTGTCGTCGAAGAGCAGACGCCGGTCCTGGAGGAGGTCGGTGCCTATCTGAGCCCGGTGATGGCGCCGTTCGAGACGTTCGTGATCGTGCTCGTCGTTGCCGTCTTCATCCTCATGCAGAAGGAAGACTTGCGCGATCGCCTGATCCGATTGTTCGGCTCGTCTGATCTGCATCGTACAACAGCGGCAATGGATGAGGCCGGGGCACGCCTGAGCCGCTACTTCCTCTCGCAGCTTGCCGTGAATGCCAGCTTCGGCCTGACGGTGGGCATCGGCCTGTGGCTGATCGGCCTGCCTGTACCGGCGCTGTGGGGCATCTTGGCCGGCGTATTGCGCTTCGTGCCCTATATCGGGGCATTGCTGGGCGCGGCGCTTCCCTTGGCTGTGGCGGCCGGTGGGGACCCAGGCTGGTCTACTATGCTCATGGTCGCGGCGCTGTTCCTGACGCTCGAACCGCTGATCGGCTATGTCATCGAACCGCTGCTTTACGGCCACTCTACTGGCCTGTCGCCGTTGTCGGTCGTGTTGGCAGCCGTGTTCTGGACCTGGATTTGGGGACCGGTTGGTCTCGTGCTGTCAATGCCGCTCACCTTGTTGCTGGTCGTGCTGGGCCGACACATTCCAAGCCTTGAGTTTCTGGACGTGCTGCTCGGCGATCGTCCAGCGCTTACACCGGTCGAGCGTTTCTATCAGCGCATGCTCGCAGAAGACCCCGACGAGGCGCTGGAGCAGGCGGAGAGCCAGCTCACGACCCGCTCGCTTACGGCCTATTATGACGAGGTCGCACTGGCGGCTCTGAAAATGGCGGCCGCGGACGTCGAACGTGGTGCGATCACGCGCGATCGCGCCACGAGGGTCGTCGATTCGATGCTCGTGCTAGTCGACGAACTCCAGCAGCAGGACGATACCGCCGCCCCTCCCAAGACGGGTGGCGGCCTGCTCACCCCGCTGCCCAACAGCGATGCGGGGTTTCAAGAGACGGCACCGCCCATGCTCCCCCGTGCGCCGGCAGCATGGCACGCCGACGGGAGCATCCTGTGCATCGCCGGCCGCGGCGTCCTCGACGATGCGGTCACGGCTATGCTCGAGCAATTGCTCGCCAAGCGCGGCTTTGGCGTCAACCGCGTTTCGCACGAAGCGGGGTCCCGGGCCAATGTCGACCGGCTCGATGCCTCGCAAGCACGCTTGGTCTGCATCTCTTACCTGGAGATCGGCGGATCCCCCTCTCACCTCCGCTATCTGGTCCGTCGGATCCGATCGCGGGCGGGCAACGTCCCAATCCTCGTCGGCCTTTGGCCGGAAGGCGAGGCGGCGTTGACCGATGAGGAGATTCAACGAACCTTGGGTGCAGATTTGTATGTCGGTAGCCTCGGCGCGGCGGTGGAAGCGTGTCTTGATCATGCCGGCAGCCATCTGGAGCAGGCAGCATGACCGCGCCGAAAGCACGCGCTGGCCGGGGCGCGCGGTCGCCATTGGAAGTGCCGGCGAACGGATGGCTCGCGATCGCGCAACGCACTTGGAAGGAAATGGACGAGGACAATATCGGTATCATCGCAGCCGGCATCGCCTTCTATGTCTTCGCCGCGATCGTTCCGACGCTAGGCGCGGTCGTCCTGAGCTACGGGCTGTTCGCCGACGCGGAGACGGTGCGGCAAAATGTCGAGGCGGTCTTTGCGTCACTGCCACGTGATGCCGCCTCGATCATCACCGATCAGCTGCTGACGGTGTCCGATAGTGCGAAGGACAAGCAGGGCATCGGCTTGATCATCGCGTTGGCCTTGGCTTGGTACGGGGCGACGAAAGGTTCGTCTGCGATCATAACGGGCCTAAACGTCGCCTATGATACGGAAGAAACCCGCGGTTTTGTCCGGATTAACCTGCTCCGTCTCGGGATTGTCGCGGGGGGCGTACTGATGATTTTCCTCGCGGTCGGAACGACCACGCTGCTCGCATTCCTCGGGGGCTTGGTCCCTGACGCGCCGGGAGTGATGCTGGTGATAATCCGGATCGCGGGGTATCTTGTGCTCGCCTTGCTCGTCGTCACGGCGTCTGCGGTGCTCTTCCGCTACGGTCCCGACAATCGCCAACCTCGCTGGGTCTGGCTGTCCCCAGGCTCGATCGGCGCGACGCTGCTATGGTTGGCCGGGACTGCGGCCTTCGGCTTCTACGTATCGCGTTTCGGTAATTACGGGGCGACGTACGGGTCGCTAAGCGCCGTGATCGTAACGCTCACATGGCTCTGGCTGACCGCCTATGTCTTTCTGTTAGGTGCCGAACTGAACGCAGAGCTCGAACGACAGGTCGAGGGCGAGCCTGTTGCGGGCCAGTTCGGGAACGATGACCGTACCGACTTCTCGTCCAATCGCGCGAGCCTCGCGACGCCAAAGGACGGAGGCTTTGGAGCGGTTAAGCCAGGCAGCATTTCTGTTGCCCCCCGGGAGGGCCGGAAGGAGGCGCTTGTGGGGTCCGGTATGCAAGGCAAGACCGGATTGCTTGCGTTGGCTGTCGTAGCAGTTGCCGCATTTGCGACCGGGCGGCGAGGGGGCCGCACGGTGGCAGGCCGTCATTAGATCATGGGGTTGACGGTAGCGCATACCGTCATCTCTTTTTCTGCGATCGGCCTATTCCATCCAATGCGCGACGATATGCGCCGGTGAGTGCTTTAGGTCGGCACAAAGTTACGTCTAAGCATCTGCTCAGGGGTCCGTTTTTCATTCAACGTGTTGGATTGATGCCGCAGGCTAATCCCCGCCGGACGCGCTGCCGCGGTTGAGCGCCTGACGAACACGGTCGAGCAGGTCGCTTCGTCGGTACGGCTTTCCGAGAACGTCTAGGCCAGCGCGCATCGGTCCTTCGGCCACGAGCTCCTCATTATATCCCGTCGTCATCAGAACTGGTAGATTTGGTGCGCGTCGTGCGACCTCTCCAGCCAAAACGATCCCGTTGATGCCGCCCGGCATGATCAGATCGGTGAATAACAGGTCCAGCGTCCCGGACGGCATCCCCTCAAATAGTTCGAGCGCAGCCTCACCGGTTTCGGCGGTCGATACACGGTAGCCCACACCCTCGAGGATCTCGCGTGCCAGCGCGAGCACCTCGGCGCTGTCTTCGACGATGAGAATATGAGCACCGGAACGGGCGTCGTCCGTATGAGCCGAAATGGTCGCGTGCTTTGTGCCGGGATTGTCCGGCTGATCTCCGGTTGCCGACGGGAACAGCATCCGTATCGTCGTCCCCTTACCAGGGGTGCTGTCGATCTCTAGCCGTCCCCGAGACTGCTGAACGAAGCCGGAGGCCATGGCGAGGCCTAGACCGGTACCTTTACCGGTTCCCTTCGTCGTGAAAAAGGGCTCGGTCGCGCGATCCGCCACATGCTGCGGCATGCCCTGACCCTGGTCGCGGATCTCGACGACGACATAATCGCCTGGCGAGAGTTCACGGGCGGCGGCATCACCGTCGAGTTGCAGCTTGCTGGTGACGATGTCGATTAGTCCACCGTTCGGCATGGCGTCGCGAGCATTGATCGCGATGTTCAGCACCGCCATTTCGAATTGCTCGGGATCGAGGACGGCCCGTGGTAGGCCGCGCCGCAGCGTCAACTGCAGTTCGGCTTGCTTGCCGAGCGAACTCTCTAGGACATCGCAGAAGCCGTTGATGGTGGCGTTGATGTCGACCGGTCGCGGATCGAGGCGGGTCTTTCGGGCGAATGCCAGCAGTTGTCCCGTCAGCTTGGCACCTTTCTCGGCCGCCGTCCGGGCGCTTTGAATGTAGCGACACAGGCGATCATCTTCAGCGCGTGCGGCAGCCAGCTCCAAGTTACCGTTCACGACCTGAAGGAGGTTGTTGAAATCATGTGCAAGCCCGGCAGTCAGCTGGCCTACGGCCTCCATCTTTTGCGTTTGCAGCAGCGTCCTGTCGCTTTCCCGGCGGCGGGTAACGTCGATCTGACTGGCAAAGAAGTAAAGCAGCTTGCCGGAGGCGTCGTGGATGGGGCCAATGAACACCGCATTCCAGAACGGGGTGCCGTCGCGCTTGTAGTTGAGCAGTTCGAGCGCGATGGACTCCTGGGCTTCGATCGCGTCCCTCAACTTAGCGACTTCGCTGCGGTCAGTCTGCGCGCCTTGCAGGAAGCGGCAGTTGCGGCCCACTACCTCCTCCTTCTCGTACAAAGTGAGGTCGAGAAAGGCGTTGTTCGCGAAGACGATCGGGTTGTCGTCCTGGTGCGGGTCCGTGATAACCATCGGCATACGCGTCATTTCGATGGCCGCAAAGAAGACGTTGCCGCGGTCGTCGAGGCCGGGGCGGGTTATGGTGGCTTCCTGCCAGTGATGCACGCCAGAGGTTTCGATCGGCTCACGCGCGCCGACGTCCATGCTACCGTCCGCAGGCGTGCCGGCACTTTGACCCTTGCCCTCCCCGTTTGCCTCATTGGCTAGATCGTCTCGGCCCACCACCTGCTCCCACCTCTGTCCTTCGATCCGGAAACAATCCGAAGGCAAGTTAGGGTCCCTGGCGACGGACTGTAGCAGAGCGGAGGTCGGCCTGCGCTCCCAATCGCGAGTGGTTAGCCTTTCCTACCCTTCGAACGAAATGGTAACGAAGGCGTAGGCTGCGACCGGTCGACCACCGCGCCGCGCATGATCGGCGAGCGGCACGGTATCCTCGATCCGAACCACGCGGTTGCTTGTGGATGAGCGCTTGGGTATCCCGTCTGCGGTGACGATGAACCAACCTGACGCTCGGCAGGAGCTTGTCAAAGCCCTGGTCGCAACCGGGCGCGAGGATCGTGCCGCTTTCCGCGAACTTTATGCCCTCACGTCCGCGAAGCTTTTCGGCATCTGCCTTCGTATATGTCGCGAGCGGCAAGCGGCGGAGGACGTTCTGCAAGAGGTCTACGCCATCATCTGGCGACGTGCCGGTGCCTATGAGCCGGGGCAGACCAGTCCGTTCGCCTGGCTTGCCACGATCGCCCGCAATCGCGCGATCGATTATCACCGGGCCCTCGGTCGGCGCCCGACCGCGCCGTTGGACAACGTCGCCGAGCCCGTCGCCCCAAATCGTCTGGCACTCGAGAACATGCTGCTCGACGAGGAGGAGCGCAAACTGCACGGCTGTATGGATCGCCTGAGTGAAACGCAGCGCGACGCCATTCGAACGGCCTTTTTCGAAGGGATCACCTATGCCGGGCTCGCCGATGTCCTCGGGGTTCCGACGAGTACCATAAAGAGCCGGATCCGGCGCGGCCTCGAACGGCTCAAGGAGTGTCTCGACGATGACATCTGACGAGACCGATCTGACCGCGGCCGAACTGGCGCTTGAGGTGCTCGACGGCGACGAGCGGAGCGCTGCGTTGCGTCGGATGCTGGACGATCCGGCCTTTGCACGGGATGTCGCCCTGTGGCGACGGCATCTGGCCGCCTTGTATCTCGAGGTCGAGCCGGTTGCGCCAAGCGCCGATCTGGGACGCCGGATCCTGGCGGTCGGCGACAATGACAATCACCGTACCGGACCTTGGCGGGCGATCGCGGGCATCGCCGGTCTGGCGGCTGCGATCCTGCTGACGGTCGTCGTAACCCGTCCCGATACGCCAACGGTCGTACCGAATGCCAGCAAGCCTGCTCCCTTGCTCTTTGCCGTCCTCGCGCCCGAGCGTGCCGCGCCGATCACGATATTCTTCGATCCTGCCACCCGCACCTTGAAGCTGCGCGACGCGCCGTCCGTGAAGAGCGGGCAGGATGCACAGCTATGGGCGATCGGGGGTGACGGGGTTCCCCGCGCAGCGGGCCTGCTGCCTCGTGGAGGCGGGCCTGCCCTGAAGATCGCTCCGCAGGTCGCGGTCGTTCCCGGGACCACATTGGCGATATCGATCGAGCCGCTCGGGGGATCGCCGAAGTCGACACCGACGGGGCCGGTGGTGGCTGCCGGGAAGCTGGCCGAAATTTAAGGGATCGCGCCGCGTCGCTGCGTCCAACGGGCTGTTGGCGTCGTAATCCGAAAGCCGCGCTCCATGCGGCTGGAGAGATCTGATGACCCTGATGATCCGTGGTGCGATGATGGCTGTCGCGCTCAGCGTCGGCGCCGCCGCTGCCCCGCGCAACCCGATGGTCGGCGGTGCGGCGATGTACCCGACGAAGACGATCGTGGAGAACGCCTCGCAGTCGAAGGACCATACCACCCTGGTCGCCGCGGTGAAGGCGGCCGGCCTCGTCGACACGCTTTCCGGCCCGGGCTCTTTCACCGTCTTCGCGCCGACCAACGCGGCATTCGCAAAACTGCCCACTGGCACCGTCGACACCCTGGTGCAGCCCGAGAACAAGGATAAGTTGACGTCGATCCTCACCTATCACGTCATACCCGGCCGGATCACCGCAAAGGATATTGCCGCCAAGGCAAAGGCGAATGGCGGGACGGCGACCTACACCACCGTTCAGGGCGAGCCGATCATGCTCAAGAAGGCGATGGGCGGCTGGGCCATCATGGACGGCAAGGGCGATACCGGCCGCATCACCACTGCCGATGTCATGCAGTCGAACGGCGTCGTGCATGTCATCGACACGGTCATGATGCCATAAGGGCGGCAGATCATTCCCATGGGTGGGGCAGCACATGGTCGCCCCACCCATGCGACGGAGGGGCAGCCTGTCGCGCCTACTCGGAGGCGCGAATTGGCCCTCATCGCTTATGCGCTCGAACGACGGCGTGGGTGAAGGTGCTGGTCAATCTTGCGCGCATGGACCAACATTTTCGTCGCAGGCCACTGGCATACCGGTAGGAGACGATACGTGCTGTTTCACACGATGATTGGTTCGAACGACATTGAACGGTCGAAGCGCTTTTACGATACCGTGCTGGGAACGCTCGGCATTGGGGAGCCGATGCGGAACGTGGCCGATAGCGGCCACATCCGACTGATCTATCGGGGCGAGAGCGGAACCGCCTTCATCGTCACGCAGCCGGTCAATGACGAACCGGCGACCGTTTCAAACGGCAGCACGGTCGCCTTCCAGTGCGATTCTCCCGAGCAGGTCAGGCAATTCCACGACGTCGCCGTGGCAGCCGGGGGTACGTCGATCGAAGCGCCGCCCGGTCCTCGTCATACGGCATCCATGGGAACGATCGAACTGGCCTATGTGCGCGATCCGGACGGCAACAAGCTTTGCGGCATTCACTTTCCGGGATGACCGATAGGGCGTCGGGCTTGCCACGAATGTCGACGGCAAGCCCATGTCCCACCAGACCTTCCCTTTCCTCAGGCAAGGAAACCGCCATGACACATGGAAACATGCCCGATGTTTTCTAATCGACATTTCAACTTGCAGCGCGTGGGATTCGCCAGGCTGGTCGAAGACCATATTCTTATCGAGTCGAGCATATCGGCCCTGCTGGACGATCTGAGGGACGAGGCCGCATCCCCCCACGAACTATCGGTTCAGCTTGACGCCCTGGCCGTCATCATCCGCAAGCATCTGCGTGAAGAGTCCGACGTCATTCAGAATATACGCCTGGAAACATTACCCGATACATGGCGAGCGACCTGGATCGAAGGTGAGGCCGCTCTCCTGCAGCTGAAGGTCGATTGGAGTAATTTCCTCGATCACTGGACCGAATGCCGTATTGCCAACGATATGCCGGGGTTTTCGGATGCTGCGAGTGCGATCCTGGCCCGATTGAGCGATCGCGTCAAAACCGAAACCCAATGCTTTTACAAAACGGCCTTGTCCACAGGCGGTATCGAATACTAATTCTGAATTTCTTGAATACGGTTTTATTCCGCCGATCATCGACGAAGCCATCCTTTCCCCGTGCTTGTTTTCAGCGGGGTTGGCGACCATCGGCTGTGACATGGTCGATGACAGAATCGTGCAGCTATCACGTTCGCTGATCGCTACCGGTCATAGCGGGTGGCGACGCGGTGCCGGTCCCCGGCCTTCGCCGGGATAGGGTCTTGAGGCGGCCGAACATGATCCCGATGCGGCTGCGGCGCCGGTAGCCTACCAATCTCCATCGACGCCCCAGACCAGGCTCGGCTTCGTCCTGAGTCGTACACGGGCGACCCGTACCGTGCTGAAGACAAGGGATGTTCCGGAACGCGCATACCGCGTCGCGCATTGGTTCTCTCATAGGAGAGCAACCATGGCCGACCCGATCAAACCGACGACCGAGACCCGCGATCCCAATCTGTCGACCGAGCATCAGCGCGACGGCGATGCCCGCCGTCCCAGCGATACGCTCGACCGCGGCCAGCCTAGTACCGAGGGGCAGGATGCGCCGAAGCGGAAATCCTCGCTGACCTGATTCTTCGGCAAGGGGCAAAGGGACGCCCCGTTCATTCCGTAGTGACACAGTGCCTGAACGGGGCGCCGAGGACGTGCGGAAGCTCGACCTCTCAGGCCCAGTAACGTGCTTTGGTGACAAAAGCTGCGCCTTCCTTTGCGCCGAGCAAAATAAAGCGGCCGGGAAGGGGTGTGGCAACCTGTTGGACGGCTGCCGATGTCACGAAAGTGACTCATATCTGTCACGGAAGTTTCTCTCAAACTGCATCTTCGCGTCATGAGACGCGCCTAACGCCCGGGCCGGGATCGACAGGGGGACTTGTCTTGAGTCGGTCATCGGGCGGCGTTCGCCCGGCTTAGCAACGATAAGATCGGGAGTTTTTCGGCGATGAGCAGCTTCAAGCGCTTCGGCCTCATTCTCATGACCAGCTCGGCCTGTGCGGCCCTTTCCGCATGCGGCGGAGCCGACAGCGTGGCCTCGCCCGGCGCGGGCGAAATCGTGATCGTCCAGCCGACGCCGACGCCCGCCCCGTCGCCGACCCCGACGCCGACCGCGAACATCACCGCCGCGCAGTTCGCCGCCGTGACCAAGGTCAACGACTTGACGATCACGGCCGACGAGCAGCTGGCGATCGTGAACGCCGGGTCCAACAACAACGTCAACGGCACCGGCGGCGGGCTGAACGGCATCTATCCGACGAGCAGCACCTCGCTGGTGACCGCGACCGACCCGTCGACGCTGAACAGCTTCTTCACCTCGACCAACTATGTCGGCGCGCTCAACGGTCCGTCGGACACCGCATTCCAGGGCTGGACCTGCAACTCGACCTCGGCCGAGTTCGGCGGCTCGGGCGCACGCTGCACCGCGGTGCCCTCGATCGGCACCTATGCCGCGGCGACCTCGGTCTGCCCGACCGGCACCACCGATGACGGCACCAACAGCTCGTCCTCGCCGACGCTGCGTTACTGCCGCCTGCCGCAGAACATCACCGCCGACCTGACGCTGCCGAAGATCGCCGGTGTCGTATACCGCCTGCGCGGCCAGACCGAAGTCGGCACCGATCTGGGTTCGACCGGCGGCACCGGCGTCACGCTGACCATCGCGCCGGGCGTCGTGGTCGCGGCGGACTCGTCGGAGGCGACCAACGACCTGCTGCTCGTCAATCGCGGCTCGAAGATTTCGGCGGTCGGCACGCGCGATGCGCCGATCATCTTCACCTCGCAGCAGAATCTGGCGAACAACGGCGTGTCCGACGCAAGCCAGGGCCAGTGGGGCGGCATCATCCTGCTCGGCCGCGCGCCGACCGCCGTCTGCGCCACCGGCACCGGCCCGAACAACGCATCGGGTTCGTCGACCACCTGCCAGCTGGCGATCGAGGGCGTGACCGGCCGCTTCTATGGCGGTGCGAACCAGGCCGACTCGTCGGGTCAGATGTCCTATGTCCAGATCCGCTATTCGGGCATCGCCATCTCGGACGGCAACGAGCTGCAGGGCCTGACCTTGGGCGGCACCGGTTCGGGCACGGTCCTGGATCATATCCAGAGCCACAACTCGGCCGATGACGGCATCGAGATCTTCGGCGGCACGTCGAACCTGAAGTACATCGCGATCACCGGCGCGGACGATGACGGCTTCGACATCGACAATGGCTATCGCGGCTTCATGCAGTTCCTGATCGCGGCGCAGCGGACCATCGGCGCGACCGCCGACAGCTTCTCGACCGAGATCGACTCGAACAATGCCGAGGACCTGCTGCCGCGCACCTTCGGCCGTTACGCCAACTTCACCTTCGTTCAGACCGCGCTCGCGCCTGCCGCGATCCGTCTGCGCGGCGGTGCCGACATGACCTTCATCAACGGCATCGTGAAGGCGCCGTCGAACGTGGCCTGCATCAACCTGATCGCGGGTGAGGGTTCGGGCTCGGGCCGCACCACGATCCGCGCTGCCGACTCCTCGCTGCAGGATGTCGGGCCGCCGGTCTTCACCTCGGTCTATTTCAGCTGCAACGGCCGCTAAGGCCCCGCTGACCATGCGTCCGGCATCGTTCGGACGCTCTCGGCAGGCCGGGGTGGCGATCATCGCCGCCCCGGCTTTCCTCCATGAAAATCTGATACGGGATGACCCGGCCATGCAGCGACGCCTCGCTTATGCCTCCCTCCTTCTGCTGACCTCGCAACTCGTCGCGCCCGCTCTCCTGGCGCAGACGGCGGGCGGGGCGACGCCAGCTCCGGCGCAGACCAGCACCACCGCGACCAGCCCGGACGGGCAGGCCACCCCGCAGAGCCAGACGCCCACGGGCCAGGACGGTCAGGCGGCGGAAGAGCCGGTCGAAATCTCCGCCCCCGGCATGGACTCCACGGCGGGCAACGAGATCGTCGTCGTCGGCCGCAACATCCCCAACACGATCCGCGCCACGCCGCAGATCGTCTCGGTCCTGTCGGCCGCCGACATCGCGCGCACGGGCGAGGGTGACATTGCGGGCGCGCTGACCCGCGTGACCGGCCTGTCGGTCGTGGGCGGCGGCTTCGTCTATGTCCGGGGTCTGGGCGACCGTTACTCCTCGTCGCTGCTCAACGGCTCGCCCTTGCCCAGCCCCGAGCCGCTGCGCCGTTCGGTCCCGCTGGACATCTTCCCGACCACCATCGTCGGCTCGGCGCTGGTCCAGAAGACCTATTCGGTGAACTATCCGGGCGAGTTCGGCGGCGGCGTCATCAACCTGACGACCAAGGCGATCCCGGCCAAGAACTTCATCTCGGGCGGCTTCACCGTCGCGGCCGACGATGCGACGACCAGCGAGCTGGGTTATACCTATGCGGGCGGCGATGCCGACTGGCTGGGCTTCGACGACGGCACGCGCGGCGTGCCGCAGTTCGTGCGCGACGTGCAGGCGGGCAAGGGCTCGGGCATCGTTCCCGCCGCGCAGGTGGCGGGCCTGTCCAACGCCTCGACCACCCTGCTCCAGCGCAACAATCAGCTGCCCGCCAATCTGTCGGGCGAGCTGTCGGCGGGCTCGGTGTTCGACATCGGCAGCGATCGTCTGGGCGTGATCTCGTCGCTCTCGCTCTCCAACACCTTCCGCACCCGCTCGGCGATCCAGCAGGACTCGGTGTCGGCGGACGGCACGATCCGCAACGATTTCCGCACGCTGCTGACCGACAACCGCATCGTCGCCAATGCGCTGGTCGGCCTGGGCTATGAGTTCGGCGACAACACGGTGCGCTGGACCAACGTCTATATCCACGACACGCTGAAGCAGGCGCGCGGCTCGGCGGCCGAGGTCTACAACAATGCCAGCGGTCTGCGCTTCCAGCAGAACACCAACTGGTTCGAGCGTCAGCTGATCGAAAGCCAGCTGGTCGGTGAGTTCAAGCTGACCGACGCGCTGAAGTTCGACGCGCGCGGCGCCTTTGCCAACTCGAAGCGCAACGCGCCCTATGAGCGTCAGTTCGACTATCTCTGCTCGAACCGCACCACCACGGGCCTGCCGATCAGCTATGACGGCGGCAACGGCGCGGGCGGGTTCCAGTGCAACGGCGCCTATCAGGTGACGCAGCGCTTCACCCCCTTCGCCTCGATCATCTTCTCGGAACTGAACGAGAATCTATATACGGGCCAGGCGGACCTCTCCTACAAGATCGACGGCGATCGCCCGATCACGTTGAGCACCGGCTATTTCTACCAGGGCACGGACCGCTATTCGAGCCGTATCCAGTTCAACTACCAGACCAGCGACGGTGCGGGCACCGCGCCGGGCTTCCCGTACAATCTGTACCGCCCCGACTATCTGCTGAGCCCGGGCGTCATCAACAATGCCTGTCCGTTGCGTGGGCAGGGGGCATGTACCCTCCAGCTGCAATTCTCGACCCAGGCCGGTGCCTATGCGTACGACGCCAAGCTGAACGTCCATGCCGGTTACGTCCAGGCCGAGGCGGAAGTCGCCAATGGCCTGCGCGCCGTGGCGGGTGTCCGTTATGAAACGGCGGTCGAGACGGTGACGCCGGTGCAGAGCGCGACGACGCGGTTGAAGAACGATTACTTCCTCCCCGCCGGCACGCTGACCTGGAATTTCGCCGCCGACATGCAGCTTCGCGCGAGCGGTGCGAAGACGATCTCGCGCCCGCAGTTCCGCGAATTGGCGCCGCAGCAGTTCCGCGACCCGGACTCGGACCGCCTGTTCTTCGGTAACCCGAACCTGCGCGACAGCGAGCTGTGGAACCTCGAGGCACGCTACGAATGGTTCTACGCGCGCGACCAGCGCTTCACGCTGGCGGGCTTCTACAAGCGGATCAAGAACCCGATCGAGCAGGTCGGCTTCTACACCGGCGCGGACGACCGGTTGCAGACGGGCTTCACCTATCTGCCTTCGGCGACGCTCTATGGCGCGGAAGTCGAGTTGCAGAAGTACGTGCCGCTGGCCGGGATCGGCGGCGACTTCTTCGCCACGCGCCGCCTCGTCGCCATCGCGAACTACACCTACACCAAGTCTCAGATCAACGCGGACGCCTCCTGCGTGCCCAACCCGGCGGCGGCGCAAGGCTCGCCGGGTCTGGCGGGCTGTGCCTCGGGCTTCGGCCCGGCGCGGCTGCTGTTCCGCGACGGCGCGTCGCTGACCGGCCAGTCGGACCATCTGGTCAATCTGCAGCTGGGTATGGAGGACACCGCCGCGCTGTCGCAGATCACGTTGCTGTTCAACTATGCCAGCAATCGCGTGACCAATCGCGGACCGTCGAACCTGTCGGGCAACGGCTTCCAGCCGGACATCGTCGAAGTGCCGGGCATCCGCCTCGACCTCGTGGCGCGCCAGGGCTTCGAGCTGATGGGCGGCAAGTTCGAACTGAAGGCCGAGGCCCGCAACCTGACCCGCACGCGGTATAACGAGCGGCAGGACTTCGGGAATGGCCGGTTCGTCTATCTGAACCGCTATAATCTGGGCCGCATATTCTCGCTGGGGATCAGCACGACCTTCTGATCCTTTTTGCGGGATGGCGTAAGGGGCCGTCGTCCGGGTGATCCGGGCGGCGGCCTTTTCGTTTGGGGAGAGGGTGGGGCGTTGGCTTCGACTTCGCTCAGCCCGAACGGATGTCGGGAAAGGGGGCAGGGCCGGGAGGAGATCGTCACCCCCGCCACGGCAACTCCCGATACCATTTGGTGATGACGTACTTCACCCCCGCCCGCACCTTCATCGCCTGGTGCAGGGTCGCGGCATTGGTCGAGCCGTCCGTGCGCCGGTTGCTCCAGGCGACCATCTTGCCGGGTTCGGGCTGGATCATCTTGTCCACCACCTTGAACCGCGTCGCGCCGCCCGCCTCCGGCGTGTTCAGGTACAGCATCACCGTCCAGGTCCGGTTGCCCGACAGCGCGCAATAGCGGTGATAGTCCAGGCCTTTGGGCTCGAAATAATCGGTATGCTGCTTGAATTCCTGGCCGGCGGCATAGCGTTGCCCCTGGATCGGCTCGCCATATTCGCCCGACAGGCCGGTCAGCATCGCGATGCGGCGTTCGGTGTCGATCACCGCCGGATCGTCGGCGGGCAAATCGCCCGTCTCGCTGGTGCGATAGGCATGGTCGCCATTGGCGTCGGCGATGGTCGATGGGCGGCGCACCGCGTCGATTCGCGCGATCAGCGCCGCGCACAGTTCGGGCGGCAGCACGTCGCGCTTCACGAACAGGGTCAGCTTGGGACTGGGCAGCCGCTGGACACCCGGTGTCGCGGCCAGCCGCGCGACGATCGGGGTCGGATCCAGGCCATTGCCCAGCCTGGGCACGTCATCGGTCAAGGCTTGCATCCGGCTCTCCCATCCTGTCCCTCATGTGAAACCGATATGACCAACATGTTTCAGGGCTTTGACGCCGTGCTGTAACATGCCATGCCTAGAGCCCGAAAATGCGTACGGGGTGGGTTTCATGCGGTTGAGGCTCGACGCGCGCGGACGTCGCTGGTTGCGACGCCTGCCGGTCGTGAATGTCTATTCGGTGGCCGAACTGGCGCTGATGGCGGTTCTCGCCGTTCAGGGCGCGCGGCTGCTATGGGTGATCGTCACCCCCGTCTCGCCGCTGGGCGAGTGGCGGCCGCTGGCGCCCGCCATTGCGGGTTCCCCTGCCGCCATCCTCGAAGGCTTCGACCCGTTCTTCCGCTTGCAGGGGCAGCAGGCCGCGCCCGCCGCCGTCACCACGCTGCAACTGACGCTGTTCGGCACCCGGCTGGACGAGGCATCGGGGCGCGGCTCGGCGATCCTGGCCGGGCCCGACGGGGTGCAGCGCTCGGTGTCGGTCGGCGAGGAGATCCAGCCCGGCGTCACGCTGAAGGCGGTGGCCTTCGACCATATCACCATCGATCGCGGCGGTGCGACCGAGGATCTGTATCTCGACCAGTCCGATGCGCCGCCCGCCGCCGCCGGAGCACCCACCCCGGCCGCGCCGTCCGTGCAAGCGCCCGGATCGGTGCCCCCGGCGGGCGGCGTGGCGATCGCGCAGTTGCGCAGCGACATCGGCTTCATCCCCCGGCTCGACGGCGGGCGCGTCTCGGGCCTGGTCGTCCGGCCGCAGGGCTCGGGCGCGGCGTTCCGTGCAGCGGGCCTGCGCGAGGGCGATATCGTCACCGCGCTCGGCGGGCGTCCGGTGACGGGGCCGGGCGATCTTGACCGTCTGGCGGCGGATTTCGCACAGGGCGGTTCTCTTTCCATCACGGTCGAGCGGGGCGATCAGACGCTGCCGCTCTCCCTTCAGATTGCGGCACCACGGCCATGAAGAAGCTCGTCCTCGGTTCGGTTCTGGCGCTTGCACTGGCGGCGGGCGCTCACGCCCAGACCACGCTCAACGTCCGCGACGCCGATATCCGCGCGTTCATCGCCGATGCCGCCAAGGTGACGGGGCGGACCTTCATCATCGACAGCCGGGTCAACGGCAAGGTGACGGTCGTGACCGACCGGCCGCTGTCCCGGTCCGAATATTTCGAGATTTTCCTGTCGACCCTGCGCTCCAACGGGCTGGTCGCGGTGCCGACCTCGGGCGGGGCGTTCCGGGTGCAGCCGGTGGATAACGCCGCGTCGCAGCCGAGCCGGATCGGGTCGGCGGGCGCGAACCGCAATTCCTATGTCACCGAGATCATCCGCCTGCGCGCGATCGACGCGAACAGCGCGCTGGAGACGGTGCGTCCGCTGGTCAGCGCGCAAGGGTCGGTGACGGCGAACCGCGGGGGCAACAGCCTGGTCGTGGTCGACTTTGCCGACAATATCCGCCGTATCCGCGAGGTCGTGCGCCGGATCGACGCCGACAACGCCTCGACCCGCGTGATCGCGCTGCGCAATGCGGGCGCGCGAGAGATCGCGACGGCGCTCCAGACGCTGGCTGGCGGCGGTGGCGGCGGGCAGGGCGGTGCGCCCGCGCAAGGGGCGACCGGCGTGTCGGTGGTCGCCATCGACAGCTCCAATTCGATCGCGCTGCGCGGCGATCCGTCGAGCGTGGCGCGCTTCGCCCAGATCGCCATCGACCTGGACAACAAGGCGAAGAGCGGCACCGAAATCCGCGTCGTCTTCCTCGAAAACGCGGACGCCGAGCAGCTTTTGCCCGTGCTCCAGCAGCTGGTCGGACAGCAACCCGACCCGGTGCAGGAAACCACCCTGTCGCGCGGCAGCTTCACCCAGACCAACAGCCAGTCCGGTTCGGCGGCGGGCACCTCGATCGCGCAGCGTATCCAGCCGGTCGCCCAGCCCCAGGCGGCAGGCGCGCCGGGTGCCGGCGGCCAGAACGGCCAGCCGCCCGCGATCAGCACCCAAGGCGGCCGCACGGCGGCGGTCGTGACCCGCTTCACCGGCGCGAACGCCATCGTGATCGCCGGACCCGCCGACATCCAGCGCCAGATCGGCGAGGTCATCCGCCAGCTCGACGTGCGCCGCGAACAGGTGCTGATCGAGGCGATCGTCGCCGAAGTCTCCGACCAGACCGCGCGGCGGCTGGGTGCGCAGTTCCTGCTCGGCAGCCTGTCGGGCGGGGCCTTCGCCGCCTCGACCTATGGCAACACCGCGCCCAACATCCTGCAGATCGCAGGGGCGGTGGGCGCAAATACGATCGGCGGCACGACGACGACCGTCGTCGCCCCCGATGGCACCCGCACCACGACCAATGTCCCCAACCAGGCCTATAGCCAGCTCACCCAGTCGGCGGTGCAGTCGATCCTGGGCACGACGGGTGGCTTTGCGGGCTGGGGTGGCAAGATCGGTGACACGGTGTTCGGCGCGATCATCAACGCGGTGAAGAGCGACACGACCTCCAACCTGCTCCAGGTCCCGCACATCATCACGCTGGACAACCAGCAGGCACACAGCCTGGTCGGTCAGGAAATCCCGATCACGACCGGCCAGGCACTGTCACCCAATTTCGACAATGCCTTCCGTACGGTGCAGCGTCAGAATGTCGGCATCCAGCTGGACGTGAAGCCACAGGTCAATGCGGGCGGCTCGCTGAAGCTCTATGTCCGCCTCGAAGTCAGCTCGATCGCTGGGCCGGTGTCGAGCAACAATAGCGAGTTGATCCTCAACAAGCGCGCGTTCGAAAATGTCTTTACCCCCGATGACGGCCAGATCACGGTCATCGGCGGTCTGCTCGACGATAACGAGCGTCGCACGATTGAGAAAATTCCTTTCCTGGGCGACATTCCCGGCCTGGGCGCGCTCTTCCGGTCCAAGGCGCGCAGCCGGTCGAAGACGAACCTGATGGTCTTCATCCGTCCGACGATCCTGCGCACGCCCGAGGACAGCCGCCGCGTCACCGAGCAGCGTTACGGCTATCTCCGCCAGCTTCAGGGCTATGCCCAGCCCGGCGTCGAGCCCTCGATCGACGAGCTGGTCCGCGATTACATGAACGCCGCGCCGCCGATCCCGCACGCACCGATGCCCGGCAATATCGAGGACCCGCGCATCGCGGTCCCCGTCGCCAAGTCGGTCGAACCGATCAAGCGCCGTGACTGACGACGCGCAGCCCCTCCCCACGGGCGACACCGTCCCCCTGCCGCTGGGCACGCCCCTCCCGCAGGTGGATGGGGATGGGGGAGGGCCACCCGCTCTCCCGCTCCCGACACCCGACGAAGCGCTGGAGCTGGTCGCCCCGCTGACCATTCCTTACGCCTTCGCGCGCAAGTTCGGCACGGTCGTCCACACCGCCGACCCGCTGACCATCGCCCTTCGCGAAGGCGCGGACCCGCGCGCGCTGATCGAGCTGCGCCGCCATATCGGCCGTCCCTTCGCCATCGCGCGCGTGGAAGGCCCCGCCTTCGACCGGCTGTTGTCGGATGCCTATGCGATGGACGGACAGGCGACCGCCATCGCGGCGGTGGGCATGGGCGACGAGCTGGACATGCTGGCCGACGGCATTCCGACCGCCGAGGATCTCCTCGACACCGCCGACGACGCGCCCGCGATCCGGCTGATCAACGGCATCATCGCCGACGCCGCGCGCAACGGCGTGTCGGACATTCATATCGAGCCGTACGAGACCGGCCTCGTCGTCCGGATGCGCATCGACGGCGTGCTGCGTGAGACGCTGCGCATGCCGCCGCACGTCGCCCCCGTGGTGGTCAGCCGCATCAAGGTCATGGCCCGGCTCGACATCGCCGAGCGGCGGGTGCCGCAGGACGGGCGCATGGCGCTGACCTTGGGCGGCAAGCTGCTCGACGTGCGCGTCTCGACGCTGCCCAGTCGCGCGGGGGAACGCGTGGTGCTGCGTATCCTCGACAAGGAGAATGCGGGGATCGACCTCGACGCGCTGGGCATGAACCCGGCGATGTACGCGCTGCTGCGCGAGGCGCTGAGCGAACCCAACGGCATCATCCTTGTCACCGGGCCGACCGGCTCGGGCAAGACGACCAGCCTCTATGCGGCGCTGCGCCTGCTGAACGATGGCAGCCGCAACATCCTGACCGTCGAGGACCCGGTCGAATATGCGGTCGAGGGCGTGGGCCAGACCCAGGTCAACGCCAAGGTCGGCCTGACCTTCGCGGCGGGCCTGCGCGCGATCCTGCGCCAGGACCCGGACGTGGTGATGGTCGGCGAAATCCGCGACCGTGAGACGGCCGAGATCGCGGTGCAGGCCTCGCTCACCGGCCACCTCGTGCTGTCGACCGTCCACACCAACGACGCAGTCGGGGCGATCACCCGGATGCGGGACATGAAGGTCGAGCCGTTCCTGCTCGCCTCCACTTTGCGCGCCGTGATCGCGCAGCGGCTGGTGCGGCGGCTGTGCCCGGCGTGCAGGCGCCCGGTCGAGGCGAAGGAAACCGTCGCGCCGCTGCTCGGCATCGATGCCCATGCCACCGTGTACGAGGCGGTCGGCTGTGCGCAATGCAACGGCAGCGGTTACAAGGGCCGGACCGGCGTCTATGAAGCGGTGCGCGTCGACGACACCATCCGGCGGTTGATCAACGAAGGCGGCGACGAACAGGCGATCGCCGCGCACGCCTTTGCCAGGCAACAGCCGTTGGCGGCGGTGGCGCGGACGCTGGTGCTGGACGGTGTGACCACGGCGGAGGAAGCCATCCGCGTATCCCGCCGCGACTCCGACGCGGGGTGAGGGGGATGGTCGTATTCCCATCTTCAGCCGCCACCCCGGCGAAGGCCGGGGTCCAGTCGTCATGCCGTTTGTGGTTGGGAACGGACGGCGGCTCAAAGCTCTTGGGTTCACGCGGAGACGCGGAGACGCGGAGAGATAATGAGTTCGCGCAGAGGCGCAGAGGACGCAGAGACGTCGTACCCGCCGCGCCAGCGGCCCTCTTGCCTCTGCCGGTTATAGATGCAGTGCGCTGCCGCGCACGAGACACCTCTGCGCCCTCCGCGCCTCTGCGCGAACATCTCTTTCTTCTCCGCGTCTCCGCGTCTTCGCATGAAATAGAATGGCGATCCTGCATGCCTCGAAGCCACTGGGCCCCCGCCTTCGCGGGGGAACAGGGGTGTGGGAAGGCGCACTGACATGGCCGGGTTCGATTATGTCGCCATCGACACGAAGGGCGCGGAGAAGCGGGGCTTCATTCCTGCCGAAACCAGCGATGCCGCCCGGGCTGCGCTGGAGAAGCAGCGGCTGTACGTCGTCTCGGTCAAGCCGGGGAGCGGCGATACAGCCGAGCGCCGCCCGCTGTTCGGGCTCAAGCTCGGCCGCGCGCGCATGTCGGTCAAGCAGTTGACGTTGTTTACCCGCCAGCTCGCCACGCTCAACCGCGTTTCGCCGCTGGAGGAGTCTCTGCGCACCATCACCCGCCAGACCGAGCAGGAGCGGGTGCGTGCGATCGTCGCGACGGTGCACCAGGGCGTCACCGAAGGCCGCCGCCTGGCCGACGCGATGGCGCGCGAGCCCAAGAGCTTCCCCCCGCTCTACCGCGCGATGGTCGCGGCTGGGGAGAGTTCGGGGACGCTGCCGACCATTCTCGAACGGCTCGCCGCGCTGCTGGAGCGGCAGGCGGAGATTCGCGGCAAGCTGATCACCGCACTCGCCTATCCGACGATCCTTGCGGTGGTCGCGCTGGGCGTCGTCACCGCGCTGATGATGTTCGTCGTGCCGCAGGTGGTCGAGCAGTTCGATACGGTCGGGCAGGAGCTGCCCTTCCTGACGCGCATGGTCATCACCGTGTCGGACCTGTTGGTCGGCTGGTGGTGGCTGATGGCGGGGATCGTCGTTATCGCGGGGGTCGGTTTCTGGCGTGCGCTGAAGGTGCCGTCGATCCGGCTGTCCTTCGATAGCTGGCTGCTGAAGCTGCCGCTGCTGGGCCGGTTGCTGCGCGACCTGCACGCGGCGCGGATGGCGCGCACGCTGGGGACGATGGTGGCGAGCCGGTTGCCGTTGCTGGAGGGGCTGACCCTGACGGCAGGCACGATCCACAATCGCCGTCTGCGCGTCGCCTCCGATGCGATCGTCGATTCGATCCGGGGCGGCGGCAGCCTGTCGGCCGCGATGCGGCGGGCGGGCGTGTTCCCGCCCTTGCTCACCTATCTGGCCGCCAGCGGCGAGGCGGCGGGGCGGCTGGACGAGATGCTGGAGCGCGCCGCCGATTATCTGGAGCGCGAATTCGACCGCTTCACCGCCACCGCGCTGTCGCTGCTGGAGCCCGCGATCATCGTCGTGATGGGCGGCGTGGTCGCCACCATCGTGCTATCCATCCTGCTGCCCATTCTCCAGCTCAACACGCTGGCCGGTCAATAAGAGGACATGTTGATGCGTAACCCCCACCGCCGTCCGATCCGCCGCAAGCGTCCGGCCAACGGCTTTACTCTGGTTGAGCTGATGGTCGTGATCGTCATCATCGGCCTGCTGGCGACGATCGTGGCGCTGAACGTGCTCCCCTCGGGCGACACGGCCAAGATCCAGAAGGCCAAGGCCGATATCTCGAACATCGAGACGGGGCTGGAGATGTACAAGCTCCAGAACCTGACCTTCCCGACCACGGCGCAGGGGTTGCCCGCGCTGGTGTCGATGCCCGCCGGGCTTGCCGATCCGTCGCGCTATCAGAAGGGCGGTTATCTGAAGAAGCTGCCCGAAGATCCCTGGGGCCGCCCCTATCTCTATGCCTCGCCCGGCCAGCATGGCGAGGCGGATATCTGGACGTACGGCGCCGACGGTAAGGAAGGCGGCGAAGGCGTCAACGCGGATATCGGCAACTGGGATAAGTGATGACGCGGCCCCGCCTCGATGCCGGGGACGGAAGCGGGCGGGGCCTGCTTGGCGAGGACGAAACGTGGCCTTCGACTTCGCTCAGGCTGAACGGGACGGAGGATCCGTACTCAACCTCCGTTCGCACTGAGCGAAGTCGAAGTGCTCGAGCTGACCTTACCCCAAGGCGCGCTACCGGCTTCACCCTGGTCGAACTGATGATCGTCATCACCGTGATCGGCTTGGCCTCGGCGGTGGCGGTGCTGTCGCTGCCCGACCGACGGGGGCGAGTAACCGACGAGGCGTTGAAATTCGCCGCCCGCGTCCGCGCCGCGCATGACGTGGCGGTTGTCGAGGCGTCGCCGGTCAGCATCTGGGTCACGCGCGGCGGCTATGGCTTTGATCGACGGGCGGACGGTGCGTGGAGCCCTATGACCGCCAAACCCCTGCGCGTCGCGCAATGGGAGGACGGCACCCAGGCGGCGATTCCCGACGCAAGCGGCCGGGTGCGGATCACCTTCGACGTGACGGGCTTGGCGGACCGCCCGGTCGAACTGCGTCTGACGCGCGAGCGGGCGAGCAGCATCGTGCGGATCGGCGCGGACGGAACGGTGCGCGTCGATGGGTAAGTCATCCCAAATTCCTCCCCTGCAAGGGGAGGGGGACCATGCGCAGCATGGTGGAGGGGTGTCCCGCTATCGAGAGCGCGACACCCCTCCGTCGGGCCTTCGGCCCGCCACCTCCCCTTGCAGGGGAGGAAAGGAATCGGGCTTCACCCTGATCGAGATCATGGTCGCGCTGGCTGTCTTCAGCCTGGCGGCGATGGCGCTGGTGAGGCTGGAGAGCGAGACGATCCGCGGTGCGTCGATCCTGGACGAGACCGTCGTGGCGCAGATGGTCGCCCGCAATGTCGCCATCGCCGCCGTCACCGACCCGCAGGCTCCGGCGCTGGGTCGGACGACGGGTGCGGAGGTCAATGGCGGGCGCAGCTGGAAATGGACCCGGATCGTCAGCGGCACGGGCGACGCGCGGGTCGTGCGCATCGATGTGGCGGTGGCGAATGCGGGTGGCCGGATCACCGGGCGGATGACGATGGTCCGCCCCCCCATGGCCGCGCCGCCGATTGGGGTGGCGGGGTCGTGACCTGCCGTTCAAAGGGCAATCCGTTCCCCGGCGGAGGCCGGGGCCCAGTTGCCATGAACCCAAAGGGTAGGGGTGAACGTCACTACTCTCCTCGAATGACATCGCAACTGGGCCCCGGCCTCCGCCGGGGAACAAGGGCTGGGTGCCCTAACGGCTTCACCCTGGTCGAGGTGATGGTCGCGCTGCTCATCTTCTCGATGCTGGCGGCGGCGGCCGTCGCGATCCTGTCGCTCAGCGTCCGGGCCCAAGGGGTGACGGGGCAGAAGCTCGACGCGATGGCGGCGGTCAGTCGGACGACCGCGATCCTGTCCGCCGATCTGGCGCAGGCGGTGGACCGCCCGACGCGCGACGAGGGCGGCGTGCTGACGCCCGCCATGGTGGCGGGGCCGGATGCGATGCGGCTGGTGCGCGGCGGCTGGAGCAATCTCGACAATGCGGCGCGGCCTTCGGTGCAGAAGGTCGCCTATCGCCTGAACGGTGACGTGCTGGAGCGGGTGGCCTGGCCGCTGCTCGACGGCGCCGCACCGATGGAGCCCGCCGCACTGATGGACCATGTCCGCGAATTGCACCTGCGTTATCGCTTCAATGGCGCGTGGCTCGACCAGTGGCAGGGGCAGCCGGGCGTCGCCCTGCCGCAGGCGGCGGAGGTCACGATCGTGCGCGACGACGGCATGATCTATCGCCAGCTTTTCCTGGTCGGCACCGGCTATGTCGGCGTCCCGAACCTGCCGAATCCTACGCCGACGCCTACGCCCAGTCCCACGCCGACGCCCAATGGCTAGACCCATGCCGCCAGCGGGCGAGCGCGGGGCCGCGCTGCTGACCGTCTTGATTCTGGTCGCCGTCATCGCGGTGCTGGCCGCGACTGCGCTGGAAAAGCTGCGCCTGTCGACGCGGCTCGGCGGCAATGCGGTGGCGATCGAGCAGGCACGCGGTTTCGCCTATGCCGCCGAGGCGCTGGCGATCATCCGGATCGGCGATCTGCTGGAGCGCGCCCAAGGCAAGGTGTCGCTGCTCGGCGGGTGGAGTGACCGGCCCTTCGCATTGCCGCTGGGCGAGGTGGCGGGCGGAAGCAGTGCCGTCGCGCGGGTGACGGACGGAGGCAATTGCTTCAACCTGAACGGCCTGGCGCAGGACCTGCCCGGCCAGCCCGGCACGCTGATCGGCAATGCGGTCGAGGTCGCGCATTTCGCCAAGCTGATGCGGCTGCTGAACGTGCCCGGCCAGGTCGCGCAACAGGTCGCGACCGCTGCGTCGGACTGGATCGACAGCGACCAGAACCCGCAAGGGGGTGGCGCGGAGGACCCCGTCTATCTGGCGCGTGACCCGTCCTATCGGACCGGCGGCGCGATGATGGCGGATGTCAGCGAGCTGCGCATGGTCAGTGGCGTCACGCCCGAACTCTATGCCCAGCTTCGCCCCTGGCTCTGCACCCTGCCCGAGGCGAAGCCGACGACGGTCAACATCAACACGCTGGCCCCCGAACAGGCGCCTTTGGTCGCCATGGCGCAGGCCGATACGATTTCGCCCGGCGCCATCGCCCAGGCCCTTTTGCGCCGCCCGCCGCAAGGCTATGCGGACGTGAGCGCCTTCTGGGCGCAGATACCGGGGGCGAGCGGAGGCGGCGGCGTGGCGGTGACGACGCGCTGGTTCAACTTGCGGATCGATGTCGGTCTGGGCAGCGTGACGGTACAGGAGCGCGCGCTGGTCGATGCCACGCGACAGCCGCCGCGACTGGTGGCGCGGATTTGGGGGGAAGAGTGATGAGTGCGACCAACCTCCTGTTCTTGCCGCCGGGCGAGGGCGGCGACTATCGCTGGATGCGGATCGAGGACGAACGCGTCGCCGCCGCCGGAGAGGGCCTGCCGCAGGGGGATGGCGACGTCGTCGCGGTCGCACCCGCCGATGCGGTGTCGCTGCACTGGGCCGAGATTCCCGCCCGTTCGACGGCACAGGCCGCCGCCGCCGCGAGGCTGCTGGCGGCCGAGGTGAGTGCCGCGCCGATGGACGAACTGCACGTCGCGGTCGGCGAGGACGAGGCAGGCAGCCGCCCCATCGGCATCGTCAATCGCGGCGCGATGGCGGGCTGGCTGGCGCGGCTGGGCGCGGCGGGGGTCGATCCGGTCGCGGTTGTGCCCGCACCGCTGCTGCTGCCGCGCCCCGAAGAGGGTTATGTGCGTGGCGACTTGGCCGGGCAGGGCGTGGTGCGCGGGCGGGCCTCGGGCTTTGCCGACGAGCCCGGCTTTACCGAGATCGTCACGGGTGACGCGCCGCTCGACGATCTGGACGATGCGGCGGTTACGGCCGCGCTGGGGGCGGTGGCCGCCGCGCCTGCGCTCGACCTGCGGCAGGGACCGTTCGCGCGGCGGCGGGGCTTTTCGATCGACTGGCGGCTGGTCAAGCGCCTGGCATGGCTCGGCGTCGCCATCGTCGTCGTCACGCTGGCGATCGATTTCGTGCGCTGGACCAAGTACAGCTTCGCCGCCGACGCGACCGAGGCGAAGATCGAGCAGATCGCCCGCACCGCCCTGCCGCGTGGTGAGACCTTGGTCGATGCCGACCGCCAGCTGACCGAGCGATTGTCGGCGGTGCGCGGGCCGGGGCAGGGGTTCAGCCGGACGGCGGCGGCGGTGTTCGCGGCCGTGCGCGCGGTGCCGGGCACGGAGCTGACCGCCCTCGATTTCCAGCCCAATGGCGACGTCCGGCTCGGCATCGCGGTCGACCGCGAGGCGCTGGCCACCGATCTCAAACGCGCGATCGAAGTGGAGGGCTTCACCGTCCAGCCCAGCACCTTCGTCGCGGCCAATGGTCGGATCACGGGAGAATTCACGGTGCGCGCACGATGAAGGCGCTGAAACTCTGGTTCGATGGCCGCTCCCTTCGCGAAAAGCGGCTGCTGCTGGTCATGGGCGCATTGCTGGTCGTGACGCTCCTTTGGGGCGGGATATTGCGGCCGCTGGGCGACGGCCTGTCGAGCGCGCGCGAGCGTCATGCCGATGCGGTGATCCGACTGGGCGAGGCGCAAGCCGTCGCCGCCGAGTTGAGTCAGCGCCGCCGCCGTCCGCCCGCACTTTCGGGCACGCTGGCCGATACGGTGCGGCTGTCGGCGGAACAGGCGGGCTTCAGCCTTTCCGCCCTGACCGAGGACGGCCCCGGCCGGGTGCGGGCGCAGATCGCGTCGGCCAGACCCGCCGCGCTGACGCCGTGGCTGGCGCGGCTGGAGCGGGGCGGCGTGCTGGTCGAGCAGGCGACCCTGACCGACAATGGCGACCGGACGGTGGGTGTCGCGCTTCTCTTGCGGACACGGGTGTCCTGATGCGGCTGCGGATGACCACGCGGCCTTCGGTGCTGTTCGCCGCCATGCTGGTCGTGGCGCTGATCGTCTTCCTGCCGATGCGGCTGGCGCTGGGCGCGACGGGGCTTGCCGATCAGGGACTGAGCGCACGGCGGGTCGGCGGCACGATCTGGGGCGGCAGCATGAACGAGGCGCGGTTCGGCGACGTGGCGCTGGGCGACCTGCGCGTGTCGCTGTCGCCGCTGGCCCTGCTGCTCGGCCGGGCCAGGCTGGCGTTCGAGGGAGCCGGGGCGGATGGTCGCCCGATCGCCGGGTCCGCGACGATCAGCCGCCATGCGATGGGCATCGACGGCGTGACCGCCAGCCTGCCCGCCGCCACGCTCTTTGCGCCGCTGCCGGTGACGACGCTGGCGCTGGAGGATGTGACGGTCCGCTTCCGAGACGGCGTGTGCGAGGAAGCGGCGGGCCGCGTCCGCGCGACCGTGGTGGGCGAGGCGGGCGGCCTGCCACTGCCGCCGATGATGATGGGCACCGCACGATGCGAGGCGGGCGCGCTGCTTCTGCCGATGACGGGGCAGGGGGGCACCGAGGGTGTCAACCTGCGCATCCGGCCCGATGGCCGCTACACCGCAGACCTGGTCCTGACGCCGGGCGATCCGGCGGCGGCGGCGAAGCTGGAGCAGTTGGGTTTCGTCGCCGGTACAGGCGGCGGATACCGACTTTCCGCAGAAGGACGATTTTGACCGCTTGACGAAAGCGGGTGATCCCGTTTAGGGGCGCAAGCCTTCGCGGCGACCGTAGTTCAATTGGTTAGAGCGCCGGCTTGTGATGCCGGAAGTTGCGGGTTCAAGTCCCGTCGGTCGCCCCATTCTTCTCCGGCCATATCCTGGCCACGGCACCGGCCCCTTTCTCGCCCGTGTCCCCCCTCAATCCTCGCCGATAGGGTGGCCGGGTCGAAAGTCTCGGTCCGGTTCCGCTTTTGTCGGACCGAAGGACGAGCATGACGAACTGGGGCTTTCCCGATTTCGACGCGCATGAAGGCGTGCACCTGTTCACCGATCCCGCATCGGGTCTGCAGGCGGTCATCGCCGTGCACTCGACGCATCTCGGCCCGGCGGCGGGCGGGGCGCGCTTCTGGAACTATGGCACGCCCGCGCTTGCCATCACCGATGCGCTGCGCCTGTCGCGCGGCATGAGCTACAAGAACGCGATGGCGGGTCTGGCGCTGGGCGGCGGCAAGGGCGTGGTCCTGGCGGCGAAGCCCGGCGACGTCATCACCACCGCGCAGCTCGAAGCCTTCGGCCGCGCGGTCGAGTCGCTGGGCGGTCGTTACGTGACGGCCGAGGATGTCGGCATGTCCGAGGAGCGGATGAAGGTCATCGCGACCCAGACCCGCTATGTCTCCGGCCTGCCGGTAGCGAGCGGCGCGGCGGGTGGCGACCCCGGCCCCTACACCGCGCACGGCGTCTATCTGGGCGTGAAGGCCGCCGCCAGCCGCGGTCTGGGTGCGACCGACATGAAGGGCGTGCGCGTCGCGATCCAGGGCGTCGGTTCGGTCGGTGGCGGTCTGGCCAAGCTGCTGGCGAAGGACGGCGCGATCCTGACCATCGCCGACGTGAACCAGGCGCGCGCCGAACAGATGGCGGCCGAACTGGGTGCCAGCGTCGCCCCGGCCGACGAGATCCTGTTCGCCGATGTCGATCTGGTCAGCCCCAACGCGCTGGGCGCAGTGCTGAATGCCGATTCGATCCAGCGGCTGAAGGCGAAGGTGGTCGCAGGCGGCGCCAACAACCAGCTTGCGACCCGCGAAGACGGCGCGCGCGTGGCAGAGGCGGGCATCCTCTATGCCCCCGATTACGTCATCAACGCGGGCGGCATCATCAATGTCGGGCTGGAATATCTGGGCCAGGGCGACGAGGCCGAAGTCATGGCGCGCATCGCCAAGATTCCCGAGCGTCTGGAACAGGTCTGGCAGCGCTCGGCCGAGACGGGACATCCGGCCTCGGATGTGGCGGATGAAATTGCGCAGGGCCTGATCGGCCGCTGAGTCTCACGCCCCTCCCGCAAGCGGGAGGGGGTGGGGGAGGGCAAGGAGTCTCACCGAGACCATCGTCTGTGGCCTTGCCCTCCCCAAACCCCTCCCGCCTGCGGGAGGGGCTTAAGAAGGAAGGTGAGTGGTGCTGCCACTCACACCCATCGAAATTCCCACACCGAAACCCGGTTGACGAACTGCCCCTCCACGCCCATTTGCCAATCGGACCAATTCCATCCGATTGGGAGATCATGCGCCTTTCCAGCCTAGCCGATTATGCGGTCGTGATGATGACCGCCGCCGCGCGCGAAGGTGCCGGTGGGCGGAGCAACGCGACCCTGCTGGCCGGGCAGACGGGCGTGCCTTTGCCCACCGCGCAGAAGCTGGTCAGCCGTCTGGCGGGCGCGGGCCTGATCGAGAGTACGCGCGGCACCGGCGGCGGCATTCGCTTGGCGCGCGACGCCGATACGATCAGCCTAGCCGATATCGTCGAGGCGGTGGACGGCCCGATCGCGCTGACCGCCTGCGTCGATGGCGCTGCGCATGATTGCGGGCTGGAGATGCAATGTCGTGTCCGGCCGCATTGGCATGTCGTCAATCAGGCGGTACGCGCCGCCTTTTCCGGGGTGACGCTCGCAACGCTCGCCGCCGATCCTGTTGAATCGCAAGTGATGGACGCGTCCCCGCGTCCGGGGGTATTCGCCTGATGGCCACGAAGAATGCAGAGGCGCTCGCCGCCGCCAACAAGAAGTATGAGTGGGGCTTCGCCACCGAGATCGAGCAGGACTTCGCGCCCAAGGGGCTGAGCGAGGATACGGTCCGCTATATCTCGGCCAAGAAGGGCGAGCCGGAATGGATGCTCGACTGGCGGCTGAAGGCGTTTCGCCTGTGGCAGACGCTGGAGAGCCCGGACTGGGCCAAGCTGAACATCCCGCCGATCGACTATCAGGACGCGTATTATTACGCCGAACCGAAGCAGAAGAAGACGATCGCGTCGCTGGATGAGCTCGACCCCGAAATCCGCCGCACCTACGAAAAGCTGGGCATCCCGATTGCCGAGCAGGAAGTGCTGGCGGGCGTCGAGGGCGCGCGCAAGGTCGCGGTCGACGCGGTGTTCGACAGCGTCTCGGTCGCGACCACCTTCCGCAAGGAACTGGAAGCGGCGGGCGTCATCTTCCGCTCGATCTCCGAGGCGATCAAGGAATATCCCGATCTCGTCCGCAAGTGGCTGGGCAAGGTCGTGCCGCAGCGCGACAATTATTTCGCGACGCTCAACTCGGCGGTCTTCTCCGACGGCACCTTCGTCTACATTCCCGAGGGCGTTCGCTGCCCGATGGAGCTGTCCACCTATTTCCGCATCAACGCGGAGAATACCGGCCAGTTCGAACGCACGCTGATCGTCGCGGACAAGGGGGCCTATGTCTCCTATCTCGAAGGCTGCACCGCGCCGATGCGCGACGAGAACCAGCTGCACGCAGCGGTCGTCGAGCTGGTTGCGCTGGACGATGCCGAGATCAAATATTCGACCGTGCAGAACTGGTATCCGGGCGACGAGAATGGTGTCGGCGGCATCTACAATTTCGTCACCAAGCGCGCTCTGTGCCAGGGCAAGAACAGCAAGGTGTCGTGGACGCAGGTCGAAACCGGCTCGGCGGTGACGTGGAAATATCCGTCCTGCGTGCTGGCGGGCGACGGCTCGGTCGGCGAGTTCTACTCGGTCGCGGTGACGAACAATCGCCAGCAGGCCGATACCGGCACCAAGATGATCCATCTGGGCAAGAATACCCGTTCGACCATCGTGTCTAAGGGGATTTCGGCCGGGCGCTCGGACAACACCTATCGCGGCCTCGTCCGCGTGGCGGCGACCGCCGAGAATGTCCGCAACTTCACCCAGTGCGACAGCCTGTTGCTGGGCGACCAGTGCGGCGCGCACACCGTACCGTACATCGAGGTGAAGAACCCCAGCGCGCAGATCGAGCACGAGGCGACGACCAGCAAGATCAGCGAGGACCAGCTCTTCTATGCGATGAGCCGTGGTCTGGACCAGGAAGCAGCGGTCGCGCTGATCGTCAACGGCTTCGCGCGCGAGGTTCTGCAGCAGCTCCCGATGGAGTTTGCGGTCGAAGCGCAGAAGCTGCTGGGGATTTCGCTCGAAGGGAGCGTGGGGTGATTTTGTTCCCAGCGCTTTTGTCATTGGCGGGATCGGTGGGGCAGCAAATGCCTGCGCCGCCCACCAACGAGATTAGCGTGGTGGGCAACAAGCTGCGTAAGTTGCAACTAGACCTCAATGTCGATGCAGGTCGGATGACGGCCTGCCGTGCCAAGGTTTCGAGTGGCGACCGCTTCATCGACGACGTTGCCTGTGAATCGGCCCGTGTTTGTATAGGCAAGCGCTCCTCTGCCCGGATCGGGCTTATGAATTGCATCAATGATGGTGTCGTCGCGGCGGTGGCCCGCGAGCGCGCCAAGGAAGAAAGCCGCAATGCTGAAAATTGAAAACCTCCACGCCGAGATTGACGGCAAGCCGATCCTCAAGGGCCTGACGCTCGAGGTGAATGCGGGTCAGGTCCATGCGATCATGGGGCCGAACGGTGCGGGCAAGTCGACGCTAGGCTATGTGCTGGGCGGGCGACCCGGTTACGAAGTGACCGAGGGTTCGGTGACGTTCGACGGCGTCGACCTGCTCGAACTGGAGCCGAACGAGCGCGCCGCCGCCGGTCTGTTCCTGGGCTTCCAATATCCGGTCGAGATTCCCGGCGTGTCCAACGTCCAGTTCCTGCGCGAAAGCCTGAACGCGCAGCGCGGGCAGCGCGACGAAAAGCCGCTCTCGGGTGGTGAGTTCCTGAAGCTCGCCCGTGCGCAGGCCGATGGGCTGGGGCTGAACCAGGACATGCTCAAGCGCCCGGTCAATGTCGGCTTCTCGGGCGGCGAGAAGAAGCGCAACGAGATGGTCCAGATGGGCATTCTGAACCCCAAGTTCGCGATCCTGGACGAGACGGACTCCGGCCTCGACATCGACGCGTTGCGCATCGTCGGCGACGGCATCAACCGGATCATGCGGGCGCCCGACAAGGCGGTGCTGTTGATCACCCACTATCAGCGGCTGCTCGACTATGTGCAGCCCGACCGGGTGCATGTGCTGGCCGATGGCCGCATCGTGCGCTCGGGTGGCCCGGAACTCGCGCTCGAACTGGAGCGGGAAGGCTATGCGGGCGTCGAGGGAGCGGCGGCGTGACGACCACGCTGGAACTCCCCTCGACCCGCGAAGAGGCGTGGCGCTGGGCCGATATCGACGCGCTTCGCCGCGCGGCGGAAAGCGAGCGGGCGGTGCCGGTCGCGGGGGCGGATCGCTTCCTCGATCTGCCGGGCGCGCGGTTGCTGTTTGTCGACGGCGTGCTGGATGAGAGCGCCAGCCATATCGGCCCGGTGCAACTGACCCAGATCGACGCCAGCAATCACCCGCTGGGCAAGCAGGCGCTGGGGCGTGGCTGGTCGCTGCGGCTGGATCGCGATGCTGTCGCCGAGCCGGTGCAGATCGTCCATGTCGCCAGCGGCGCGGCCAATCACCTGCCTGCCGAGATCGTGCTGGCGGAGGATGCGGCGGCGCAGGTCTATGAGACCTATGTCGGGCGCGGCTGGACCAACCGGCTGACGCGGGTGAAGCTGGCGGCGTCGGCGCGACTGATGCGCGCGGTGCGGTTGTTGCAGGATGACGGCTTCGTCTCGTTGCGCGAGGAAGCCGAACTGGGTGAGGGCGCGAGTCTGACCGCGACTTTCCTGGCGGCGGGGACGATGGGCGTGCGGATCGATGGCGGGATCACCCAGACCGGCGATGGCGCCTATGCCGAGTTCGGCGGCGCGTTGCTGACCAAGGGCGAACTCAAGCAGGAATGCGCTGTCGCTCTGCGCCATGCCGCGCTGAACGGCCAGAGCCATCAGCTGTGGCGCGCGGTCGCCGCCGATCGCAGCCAAGCGAGTCTCGCCGCGCGGGTCGAAGTAGCGCGCGATGCGCAGGAGACCGATGGCGAGCAGAGCTTGCGCGGCCTGCTGCTCCAGCGGACGGCAACGGTGAATTTGAAGCCCGAGTTGGAGATCTTCGCCGACGACGTGAAGTGCGCGCATGGTGCGACCGTGGGCGAACTCGATGCCAAGGCGCTGTTCTACATGCAGAGCCGGGGCATCCCGAAGCCGCGCGCGCAGGCGCTGCTGACCCGTGCTTTCGTGGCCGACGCCATCGACCGGATCGGCAACGAGGTGGTGCGCGAAGCCTTTGCGGCGGATGCGGACGCCTGGCTGGAGGCGGCGCTTTGATGGCAACTACCCAATTCCCCCCTGCGTGCAGCGCGGGGAGGGGGACCGCTCGCGAAGCGAGGGGTGGAGGGGCCGGAGGCGCATGCCCCTCCACCACCGCTTCGCGGCGGTCCCCCTCCCCATCGAAGATGGGGAGGATTGGGTGATGGCGACCGCATCCCCCCTGGACCGGGTCGCGGATTTCCCCGCGATCCCGGACGGCTGGGCCTATCTCGACACCGCCGCGACCGCGCAAAAGCCGCAGGCCGTGATTGACGCGATCACGCGGGCCTATGACACCAGCTACGCCACCGTGCATCGCGGCGTCTATCAGCGTTCGGCCGATATGACGGTCGCGTATGAGAAGGCGCGCGAGGCGGCGGCGCGGTTCATCGGTGCGGGATCGGCGAACGAAATCGTCTTCACGCGCGGCGCGACCGAGGGGATCAACCTGGTCGCACAGTGCTGGGCAGCGACGCAGTTGAAGGCGGGCGACCGCATCATGCTGTCGATGCTGGAACATCACTCAAACATCGTGCCGTGGCAGATGGTCGCCGAGCGGCTGGGCGTCGCGATCGACGTGCTGCCGTTGACGGCAGACCACCGCATCGACTTGGACGCGATGGAGCGGATGCTGACGCCCGCGCACAAGCTGGTGTCGCTGGGCCATGTGTCGAACGTGCTGGGCTCGGTGCTCGACGGCCGCCGTGCCGCCGATCTGGCGCATGGCGTGGGCGCGAAGATCCTGCTCGACGGGTGCCAGGCGGTGCCGCGTATCGCGGTCGACGTGAAGGCGCTCGATTGCGACTTCTACGTCTTTTCCGGCCACAAGCTCTATGGCCCGACCGGCATCGGCGTGCTGTGGGCGCGGCCCGAACTGCTCGACGCCATGCCCCCCTATCAGGGTGGCGGGTCGATGATCGACCGGGTGAGCTTCGAGAAGACCACCTATGCCCCGCCGCCCGGCCGATTCGAGGCGGGGACGCCGCATATCGTCGGGGCGCTCGGGCTGCATGCCGCGATCGATTATGTGTCGGCGATTGGGCTGGACGCGATCCATGCGCATGAGGCGGCTCTGGTCGCCCAGGCGCGTGAGGGGCTGTCGGCGATCAACTCGGTGCGGTTGCTGGGGCCTGAGGACTCGGCGGGAATCGTCAGTTTCGCGGTCGAGGGGGTTCATCCCCATGATATCGGCACCATATTGGACGAGAGCCGGGTGGCGATCCGCGCAGGCCATCACTGCGCC
This sequence comes from Sphingomonas yabuuchiae, assembly GCF_014199595.1. GTDB lineage: Bacteria > Pseudomonadota > Alphaproteobacteria > Sphingomonadales > Sphingomonadaceae > Sphingomonas > Sphingomonas yabuuchiae. The sequence continues at coordinate 617,697 of NZ_JACHNX010000001.1, forward strand.
CAGCCGCTGATGGAGGCGCTCGGCCTGCCCGCCACCGCGCGGGCGAGCTTCGGCGTGTATAACGGACCCGATGACGTCGCGGCGCTGGTGGATGGCGTCCGGCGGGTCACGAGGATTTTCGGATGAGCGATTACAAAATCGAGGAAGTGGACAGCGTCGCATCGCCGCCCAAGGCGCGCGTGCAGGACGTGGTCGAGGCACCGGCGGAGCGCCAGCGCGATTACCTGTCGGGCTTCCTCTCGCAAAAGCCGACCGCCGACGATCCGACCCAGCCGGGCGGGGCGCTGTATGACGGCATCATCGATGCGCTGAAGGATATTTTCGACCCCGAGATTCCGGTCAATATCTATGACCTGGGCCTGATCTACGGCGTCGAAGTGACCGAGGGCGGCCATGCGGTCGTCACCATGACGCTGACCACCCCGCATTGCCCGGTCGCCGAGTCGATGCCGGGCGAGGTGGAACTGCGCGTCTCGGCGGTGCCGGGGATCGCGACCGCCGACGTCAACCTCGTCTGGGATCCGCCCTGGGATCCGCAGAAGATGTCGGACGACGCCAAGCTCGAACTAGGGATGCTCTGACCATGGCGACCACCTTGCGCCCGCGTCCCGCCGCACTGAACCTGACGCCCTCCGCCGAGGCGCGTGTCGCCGAGCTGATGGCGCGCGCGCCGGAAGGCGCGATCGGGGTGAAGCTGTCGACGCCGCGTCGCGGCTGTTCGGGGCTGGCCTATTCGGTCGATTATGTCACCGAGGCCAAGGCGTTCGACGAGAAGATCGACACGCCAGGGGGCACGCTGTTCGTCGATGGCGGGTCGATCCTGTACCTGATCGGCTCGACCATGGACTGGGTCGAGGATGACTTCACCGCCGGGTTCGTGTTCCAGAACCCCAATGCCAAGGGCGCGTGCGGGTGCGGAGAGAGCTTCACGGTTTGAGGGGAGCTTGTCCCTTAGCCTTCGACTTCGCTCAGGCTGAACGGGGGTAGGGGAGGGCAACCTTTCCCTAATCCGTTCCCCGGCGAAGGCCGGGGTCCAGTTTCTATTCGACCAAGATGGCGGGATGTTGTTGCGTGTAAGGCATATGCCTCGCGCTGTCGAGAGTGCACCGCAACTGGGCCCCGGCCTTCGCCGGGGAGCAGGTGGGATCAGATCCGGTGCTCCAGCTTCAGGCTGGCGCCATCCCACTCCACCGCCAGATCGCGATAATCCGCCACCGTCGCATGGGGCGTATCCATCGCCCCCCGATGCGTCTCGGTAATCACCACCACCGTCATTCCCGCCGCCTCGGCCGCCGCGATCCCAGCGGGGGCGTCTTCGAAGGCCAGGCACTGCTCCGGCGCGACGCCCAGCCGCTTGGCCCCGAGCAGGAAGCCATCGGGCGCGGGCTTGCTCCGCTCCGCATCCTCCGCCGTCACGAACACGCCGGGTAGAGGCAGCCCCGCCGCCTTCAGACGCACCTCCGCCAGTCGCTTGGGCGCAGAGGTGACGATAGCCCAGCGATCCGGGGGCAGTGCCGCCAGGAACGCGGCCGCGCCGCCGATCGGCACGACGTCGTCCACATCCAGCATCTCCGCCTCGGTCAGCGCATGTGCTTCCGCCACCGGATCGACGCCGGGCAGGTTCAGCCGCCGGATCGTCTCGACCGACTGAACCCCGTGGATGGTCGGCAGGAACGCCGCAACGTCCAGCCCCTGCCGTGTCGCCCAGATAGTCCAGGCGCGTTCGGCCGAGGCGATGGAACTCAGGATCGTCCCGTCCATGTCGAACAGGAAACCGCCAAAGGCGCGGGTCGGCAGGGGGGTGATCATCGGCTGAGGATCAGTTGGCCTGGAACACGCCGCAGGCGATGCGACCGCCGCTATTGCCGCTGGGATCGGTTTTCAGGTCGTCGGCGGCGGCATGGATCACGATCGCCGAGCCGTCCGCATCGAGCAGGCCCGCCATGGTGGCCCCCGGCAGCACGACGCCCAGCGTGCCGCGCCCGTCATTGCCGACGGTCATGTTGGGCATGTCGCCCTCATGCGGCCCCTGCGGGTTCATGCTGCCATGCTGGCGCTGGCTGGGGTTCCAGTGGCCGCCCGCCGTGGTGAAGTCCGGCGCGTCGCAGCGGCCGACGGTGTGAACGTGGACGCCGTGCATGCCAGCCGGCACGTTCATCGCGTCCAGGGTGATGCGCAGCCCCCCGGCGACTTCGGTCGCGGTGGCACGGCCCGCATCCGCGCCGGTGCCGGTCCGCAGGCTCGCGGTCGCGCTGGCGCCGTTCGGCGTGGGGGAGCCCGTCTCCATCTTCGTCTGGTCGCAGGCCCCCAGGCCTAGCGCGACGGTGCCGATGGTCAACAGCGTGAGATATTTCATGACGCAAGCTCCCTGTTCGATACGCGTAGTTGCGGCGTGTTACCCGCCGGTTTCAAGCGGCCAACGCATTACGGGTTCATAGGATGCGCCGCCATGCCCCAGATGGCTTTGGTAGAGGACCAGATGCCCCAAGGTAAAAGGCTCGCTCGACAGGCCCGCATGGACCGCGCGCCACCCGTCGATCTCGGGCGCGCGTCCGGCCGAGCCGGGCAGGCGGGCGAGCGTGATGTGCGGCAGATAGGCCCGCGATTCGGGCGACAGGCCGGCGCGGAGACAGGCCTGGTCGACCTTGCGATGGAGATGGGCCAGTGCATCGTGCGGCGTGACGCCCGCCCAGAGCGTGTCGACCCGCCCCCTGCGATCAAAGGCTCCGACGCCCGAAATCCGAACGGTTGGCGCGGGAGCATGAACCTGGCCCAGTGCGGCGACGATGTCCTCCGCCACGGGGCGATCGACCTCGCCGATGAAGCGCAGGGTCAGGTGCAACTGGTCGTCGTCCTGCCAGCGCGCCCGGGGAACGCCGTCCATCGCATCGGCAAGCATGTCGCGGATGGCGGGCGGCGGGCGGAGGGCGACGAACAGGCGGACCATGACAAAATATGTCTATCGCATTCCGTCGCGCCCACGGGAACCTCCCCCGCTTGAAAAGCGTCCCCAACAGAGCGATATTTCGCTTAACCGGCATATGGCCGGGCAAAGGAGCAATAGTTCACCATGGCAAACTGGTCTGATCCACGGCCGAGCGCCGCGCCGTTCGGTACCACAGCCACCACGGGCTCGACCGCCTATGATGCGGGTCTGCGTTCGTACATGCTGTCCGTCTACAACTACATGACGTCGGGCGTGCTGCTGACGGGTATCGTCGCGCTGCTCTTCGCATGGGGTGGCCGCGACAGCATGGCCGCGCAGGTCTTCCTGAACGGCGGCGCGCTGAAATACGTCATCATGTTCGCGCCGCTGGGCTTCGTCTTCGCGCTGAGCATGGGCGTGAACCGTATGAAGACCTCGACGATGCAACTGCTCTTCTGGGCGTTCGCGGTCGTCATGGGCCTGTCGATGTCGACGATCTTCCTGGTCTATAGCGGCGGTTCGATCGCGGGGGCGTTCTTCGCGACCGCAGCGGGCTTCGCGGCGCTGAGCCTCTATGGCTACACCACCAAGCGTGACCTGTCGGCATTCGGCACCTTCCTGATCATTGGTCTGGTCGGTCTGATCGTCGCCAGCATCATCAACATCTTCCTGCAGTCGGGGACGATGGGTCTGGTGATCAGCTTCGTCGGCGTGCTGCTGTTCGCAGGCCTGACCGCTTATGACACGCAGCGTACCAAGTCGATGTATTACGAGGTGCGCGGCACCAGCATGCAGGACCGCGTGGTCATCATGTCGGCGCTCAGCCTGTATCTCGACTTCATCAACATGTTCATGTTCCTTCTGCGTCTGACCGGCTCCAGCCGCGACTGATCGGATCGACAGAGCCAATCCAACGGGCCCGGCGGGATATCCGCCGGGCCTTTTTTCATGAGAAGGGGATGCGGCCATGCGCCTGTCGATCGACGTGACGCTCGACTATGTCCTGAAGCAACCGGCCGATATCCTGCTCCAGATCGAGGCGGCGGCGACCCCCGACCAGCGGCTGGAGCATCAGTCGCTGACCATCTGGTCCGATCATCCCGTGGCGGCGGTGCGCGGCGAGGACGGGATCGGGCAACGCTGCTGGATACGTGCCGATCATGGCCTGCTCGCGCGCTATGAGGCGGTGGTCGTGGTCGAACGCCCGGTCGTTCGGCTGGAGGGGCTGGCGGCGACCCCGGCCAGGGGGCTCTCGGGCGACCTCATCCCCTATCTGCTGCCCAGCCGTTACTGCGAGTCGGACCGGCTCGAGGGCTTTGTCCGCCAGCGTTTCGTGGGGCTTTCCGGCGGCGCGATGGCGGCGGCGCTGGCCGATTGGGTGGCGACCCACATGACCTATCAGTCGGGCGGGTCGAGCGGCGTCACGACCGCGCTGGATACCTTCGGATCACGCAGCGGCGTGTGCCGGGACTATACCCATTTGCTGGTGGCGCTGGCGCGGGCGGCGGAGATTCCGGCACGCTGTGTCGCGGCCTATGCGCCCGGCGTCGACCCGCCCGATTTCCACGCCGTGGCCGAACTGTGGCTGGAGGGCGGCTGGCACCTGGTCGACGCGACCGGCATGGCGCAGGCCGACGAGATCGCGCGGGTGTGCGTCGGCCGCGATGCGACCGACATCGCCTTCATGACCGTGTTCGGCGAGGCACAGCTTTGCGATCAACGGGTTACCGTGCGGCGATTGGACGGATCGGCTTAGGAACGCTTGTCCGATCTGGCTCGTTGATCTTGTCCACTATGATGGGGAAGTGACATGAACGACAGCATCGACGATCGCGCGCTGGACAGCGTCTCGGTCGCGCCGGGCGGCGAGCAGGCCGAGCAGGGCAACCGCCCGCGTCCCCCCGCACAGGATGCCGGGCAGGATCCCGCCATCACCGAGGATCTGCAGAAGAATCCGCAGGATGTCGACGCCCAGCTCGACGAAAGCCTGGACGAATCGATGGATGCCAGCGATCCGCCCTCGATCACCCAGCCCGGCCGCGACGGCCCGGCCGAGTCGTCGGGCTATAGCGAAGAGGATCGCTGATCCGCATTGCATGACGGGGGGCGAGGGCCAGAAAAGGCTCTCGCTCCCACTTCTTTCACACGGAATTCGCCTGCCGTTGCGCGATCGCAACAAACTTGCCGAATATGTCGAAGATGGGCGGCATTCGGAAAATTGATTGCTGCGATGGTCATTCGTCGCAATCTATGTTGCGGCGCGGCGTTTTTCATGTTCGTCTGTCCTGGCTCGTTCAGCGTTGCGTTAACCAAATGGGCGCATGATGATCGGGTCAGTTTCGATTGGGCGGGGTGATGATATGGGATCGAGGAGCAGACCGGCCGAAGGCGCGATGACCTTGGCGGAAATGAAGGAATTTGCAGGCTTCGCGGCGGCGACGCAGCGTTATATCCGCCGGTCGCTCGATATCGGGCTGGACCGTGAAGACGCGATGACCCGCTGGTCGCGCGACGTCGTCGAGGCGGCGAGCATCCGCGCCCAGGCCCGACTGTACCGCAATCTGCCGGAAATCCGACACCTGATCCCGGTCGATAGCGGCCTCGAGGCGCTGGAGCCCTTCATGGCACCGTTCGTCACGATTGCGGCCTTCGATCTGGGGCAGGGGCGGCTCACCAGCTTTTCGGCCTTCCGGTTCCTGTATGAGCGGCTGATCGGTGCCGAGGTGCGGCCGTGGCTGCCCTCGATTTTCTGCGCGGCGGCAGCCTTGCCGCATCTGCACCCCGAATTGCGGCGGCAGCTTCTCCAGTCGATCAGCGAAGCGGCGGCCACCGCGGCGGGCTGGTCGAGCCGTCAGCCTGCCTTCTTCCCGCACTGGGTCGAAAAGGTCGACACCAACGGGACGTCGCTGGCCAATTGATGGTGCGCGATGGCGGGCCGGGGGGGGCTCCGCCATCGCTCCTGTTCCTGCCCTTGCCGGTGAGGAATTTATCCTCACCGGCACGCGCGCCAGCCCATCGGCCCGCGATAGGCCTGGTCCAGATGGAAATGGTCGGCATGCGCGGCATTGTAATCGGGCGATAGCGTGGTCGCGAACAGATCGCAGGCGCGGTCGCGGACGCGGCGCAGGAACTGGCCCTTTGCACCTTGGTCTTTCCAGTCGCGCAGCACGCTGATCCGCCGCCCGTCCTTCAAGCGAAAGCCCGCTATGTCGACCGCATTGGCGCGGGCATGCTCGCTCCAGTCGCTGGTGCTGCGGCCGCTGATCCGGCGGCAATTATAGCTGCCCAGATGATCGACCGCGACGACCTCGCTGCCTAGCAGATCGCGCGCGGCCGGCTGCACCGCATCCCATTCCCACAGCGTGAGCGAGGCTGCGACCGGGCACGACACCCCCAGTGCGGCAGGGCGATAGCCGATGGCCCTTGCCCCGCCCGCCGTGAAGCGCACCGCATCGTCATACCCGCATTGCGCGCCGTCCGACCAAGCGGGCAGTGCGGTGTAGCGGATGCCTGCGCGGTCGAGCAGTCCAAGGCATTGCGCCCTGTCCTGGGTCAGTGCGGTCAGCTTGCGCCCGGTGAACATCCCGACCGGCTGGCCCAGATCGAGCGGTGCCCAGGGCACATCCTGCGGGTTACGCCGCGCCCAGCCCCAGAGCAGCAGCGCGAGTATCGCCAGTCCGGCGACCACGACCAGTATGGTCGTCCATCGCCGGAGCGCCCGCATCAGCCGCGTCTCGCGCTGGCGATGGGTTCCGCCGTGATCGGATAACCCAGATCGTCGGGGATGCAGATACAAGCCACGCCGTCACGCTCCGCCTGAAAAGGGATGATCCGTCGTATCGGCCAGGCCCGCGCGTCGGCGGCGGCCGAAGCGAAATCGCGGTAGAGCGCCAATCGTTCCAGCGTCCGGCGGGTGGGAAGGATGATGCGGATCGCCCCGTCGTCCGCTGCCGCCAGCGCGTCGCGGGCGGTCATCCACACGGCCCCGACCGTTTCCGAACCGTCGATCATGGGATTCGACGCCTCCCGCGCGATCGCCGCCAGATAGAAACGGGCATCGAAGCGGCGGACGGGCACATGTTCGGGGCACCAGCGGGCAAAGGGCGTCAGCGCCTGTGTGTCGATCGTCAGGCCATGATCGGCAAGTGCGTCGGCAAAGGATCGCCCCGCCGCCATGGTTGCGCGCAAGCGGGTCGGCGTCTCCGTGTCGGGGGAGGGCGACAGGCCTATGCCCAAGCCCACTTCCTCGATCGTCTCCCGGATCGCGGCAATGCGGGCGGCGGTTTCCTCCCGGTCGGGGGCGTCGGCGGGGACCAGCGCATGATCGCCCGGGTCGACCCGACCGCCCGGAAACACCATCGCACCGCCCAGAAAGGCCAATGCCGCGCCCCGCTCGACCATCAGGACTTCGGGAAGCGCGTCGGCGTCCGGCCCCTCGCGCATCAGGATCAGGGTGGCGGCGGGAATGGGATCGGGTGTCATCGCGGGGTCAACGCATCAGAGGCGTTGGCGGGTATCAGCGATGGAAGGGAAGGCGGGGTGGTGGAGCTGAGGGGAATCGAACCCCTGACCTCTGCAGTGCGATTGCAGCGCTCTCCCATCTGAGCTACAGCCCCGCCCCATAACCCGACCATGGTCGGGAGCGACGCCATTAACCCGTGATCCGGGGCGACGCAACACCGCTTTGACGGCCAGACCCAAAAAATTTGGCCTGCTTTCGGCCTTTCGCATCACTCCATCCGTCGCGGCTGGGACCTCGCCAACGGAACCTGTCTTGATCTGCCTCATTGAAACACGCGGAAGGCACGGCCCGCCAGACGAGCGGCGTCGGCCCCCGCAGGATCGAAATTCAGGAGGGTTTAGGATGGCTTACGACCGCTATTCCCGCGACGCCAATCGTGGCGACCGCGACTTCGACTATGGCCGGGACTACGGCTCGGGGCGCGACTACACCTATTCCAGCGCCCGTGACTATGAAGCCGCCGGTGCGTTCGACGATGACCGCAACGACAGCCGGAATGACAGCCGCCGTGGATACGGCGCGCGCGATTACGGCAACCAGGGCTATGGCCGTCAGGGCTATGACCGCGACAACTATGGCACGTCTCGCCAGGATTTCGGGCGCCAGGACTTTGGTGGCCGCCAGAATGAAGGCCGTTACGGCGAAGGCCGCTCGGGCAATTATGGCGCCTATCGTGGCGGCGAGAACCGCTATGATCGCGACTCGGGTCGTGAAGGCTTTCGCGGCCCGTCGAGCTACGGCGATTCGTCGCGCGGCTATGGCTATACCGGCGACGGTTACGGCCGCGACGACCGTCAGGGCCGCAGCGACTATGGTCGTTCGGACTATAACCGTTCGGACTATGGCCGTCAGCAGCAGTCCGGCCGCGACTATGGTCACCAGCCGCAGGGCTATGATTACGAGGATCGTGGCTTCTTCGCGCGCGCCGGGGACGAGGTCCGCTCGTGGTTCGGGGACGAGGATGCCGAGCGTCGCCGTGAAGCCGATGCGCGCTTCGACGAGCGTTATTACGCCCAGCAGGACCATGACTATAACCACTGGCGCTCGGGCCAGATTGCCGCGCTCGACCGCGACTATGACGAATATCGCAGCGAGAACCGCACCAAGTTCCAGAACGAGTTTTCGAGCTGGCGCACCGAGCGCGAAGGCCAGCGCGGCCTTCTGCCCAAGGTGAAGGAGCATCAGGAAGTCGTCGGCTCGGACGGCAGCCATGTCGGCACCGTCGACAAGGTGCGCGGCGACCGCATCCTGCTGACCAAGAACGACAAGGATGCGGGTGGCCAGCACCACTCGATCCCGTCGCGTTGGCTGAAGTCCGTCGAGGACAAGGTCACGCTGACCAAGACCGCCGAAGAGGCCAAGGCCCAGTGGCGGGATGAGGAAAATGCGCGCGCCATGTTCGGCGATCGCACCAACGAGAATGACCGCTACGGTCAGGCCAATCGCTATGGTCAGACCGGCACGGGCGGCCAATCGAGCGGTTACGGCCAGAGTGCGACCGGTACGACCAGCTCGGCACAGAATAGCAGCAGCACGACGGGTGCGACCTCGACCACCGGCACCACGACCGGCACGGGGACCAGCACCACCGGCACCGGCACGACCACCGGCATCGGCACCACGTCGGGCAGCACCTCGGACACCAGCCGGGGTTATTGATAAAAAAACGTCACTGAATGGTGACTTTTCTTGAAGGGCTCGGGTGGACATCACCCGGGCCCTTTCCCATGTCCGCAAACATCGATGAAAAGGATATGATGATGAAGGCTTGGACCCTGGCGGCCCGCCCCAAGGGCACCCCCGTGACGGAGGATTTCGCGCTGGTCGAGCGCGAACTGCCCGCCCTGAACGAGGGCGAGGTGCGGGTCGCCAATCGCTGGCTGTCGGTTGACCCCTATATGCGGGGCCGGATGAACGACACGAAGAGCTATGTCCCGCCCTTCCAGCTCGGCGAGCCGATGCAGGGCGGCGCGATCGGCGAGGTGGTCGAGAGCCGTGCGGATGGAATCGCGGTCGGCACGCTGGTCAGCCACATGGCGGGCTGGCGCGACGAGGCGGTGTTGCCCGCCGCGCATGTCCAGCCGCTCCCCGATCTGGGCGTCGATCCGCAGGCCTTTCTGGGGCAGTTCGGCATGCCGGGCATGACCGCTTATTACGGCCTGCTCCAGGTGGCCGAGGCCAAGCCGGGCGAGACGGTGTTCGTCTCGGCGGCGGCCGGGGCGGTGGGCTCGACGGTGGTTCAGATCGCCAAGGCCAAGGGCATGACGGTCATCGGATCGGCCGGTGGCGCGGAGAAGTGCGACTGGGTCCGCTCGCTGGGGGCGGATGCGGTGATCGACTATAAGTCGGGCCAGTCGGTGGTCGAGGCGCTTGGCGAAGCGGCGCCCGACGGCATCGACGTCTATTTCGACAATGTCGGTGGCGATCACTTGGACGCTGCGCTGGCCCATGCCAGGCAGAATGCGCGCTTTGCGATATGCGGCATGATCGACGTCTATAACGACGCCAAGCCGACGAGCCTGAAATATCTCGCGCGGATGATCGGCAACCGTGTGCGGATTCAGGGCTTTATCTTCGGCGACTTCAAGGACCACGCGGCCTTTTATCGCGATATGGCTGCGATCCTGAAGGATGGCGGTTTGCAGCGTGAAGAGACGGTGTTCGAGGGGCTGGAGAAAACGCCCGAGGCGTTTCTTGCGCTGTTCACCGGCGGTAACAAGGGCAAGATGCTGGTGAAGCTGTAAGGGGAGGCCTTCCCTCTTCTACTCCCCTCCCGCAGGCGAGTTTCAGGTCGGTCATGCCCCCGGCATGACCGAAACGATGCGGGGCATCGTTTACCTGAAACTGGGCTGGGGGAGGGCGGTACGTCGAGCGGCGTCGCTTGGGGCCTACCCTCCCCCCGGCCCCCTCCCGCTTGCGGGAGGGGGAGCGTAAGCAGCGGAGTTAGTCGCGAAACCCCTCAGATCGCGCCCGAAAACGTATCGCACTGGGCCGGATCGCCGGTCTCGATACCCCGGCGCAGCCAGCGCATCCGCTGCTCGGAACTACCATGCGTAAAGCTGTCGGGCACGACGCGGCCCGTGGCTTCGCGCTGGAGCGTGTCGTCGCCGATGGCGCGGGCGGCGGTCATGCCTTCTTCGACATCGCCGGGTTCCAGCCGGTCGCGGTTCTTCGCGGCCCAGACGCCTGCATAACAGTCCGCCTGCAATTCCAGCCGGACCGACAGGGCATTGCCCTCCGCCTGGCCCGCCGCCTGCTGTGCCTGGCGTACCTTGTCCGACGTGCCGAGCAGCGTCTGGATGTGATGGCCGAACTCATGCGCGACGACATAATAACGGGCAAAGTCGCCCTTCGCGCCGAAGCGGTTGGCGAGCTCGTTGAAGAAATTGGTGTCGAGGTAGATCTTGCGGTCGGTCGGGCAATAGAAGGGGCCGACCGCCGATTGCGCGACGCCGCACCCCGACTGGACGCTGTTCGCATCCGGCTTGAAGAAGCGCAGGCCCGGCGCCTGGAAACGCTGCCCCGACTCCGCAAAGATCTTTTCCCAGGTGTTGTCGGCATTGTTGAAAGCCCGGCAGGTGTCGCGGCGTTCGGGCGAGGCCTCGCAGATCTGGCGGACGCTCTGGCCCGAGGATGAGTCCGCCGACCGGGTGACGGGAGCATTGCCGCCGCCGCCGCCGCCGGTCAGCATGCCGAGGGGGTTCATGCCGACCACCGCCAGAATGATGAGCACGACGACGATGCCGCCGCAGCCGAAGCGGCTGCCGATCAGCGGCAACAGCCCGAACAGCAATCCGCCGCCGCCGCCGCCAAAGCCGCCGCCACCGCTCTGCGCCTCGCCGACATCGATATTGTTGTCATAATCGTCGAGCCGCATCGTCTCACCCCTTTGTCATAGTGCCCGCCTATGCGGGTCTTCGCCGGATGGTTGAACCCGCAAAGCCTTCCGGCGGTTGCACGGGTCGGTATCTGATCGCATGGTGCGGTGCATAGCACGGGAGAATGGCATGTTCCTGAAGGGCAAGACGGCGGTGATCTCGGGTTCCACCTCGGGCATCGGCCTGGCCTATGCGAAGGCGCTGGCGGCGGAGGGCGCGGCGGTCGTGCTGAACGGCTTTGGCGAGGCGGACGCGATCGAGGCGAACCGCGCCGCGCTGGAACAGGCCAGCGGTGCGGCGGCGCTTTACGACCCGGCCGACATGACCCGACCCGACCAGATCGAGGCGATGATCGAGCGCGCCGCGAAGGAAACCGGTTCGGTCGACATCGTCATCAACAATGCCGGTATCCAGCATGTTGCGCCGATCACCGAGTTTCCGGTCGAGAAATGGGATGCGATCATCGCGATCAACCTGTCCTCGGCCTGGCACATGATGCGCGCCGCGATCCCGCATATGCGGCAAAAGGGCTGGGGGCGGATCATCACCACCGCCTCGGCCCACAGCCTGGTCGCCAGCCCCAACAAGTCGGCCTATGTCGCGGCCAAGCATGGCGTGGTCGGTATCACCAAGACCGTGGCGCTGGAGGTCGCGACCGACGGCATCACCGCTAACTGCATCTCGCCCGGCTATGTCTGGACACCCCTGGTGGAGAACCAGATTCCCGACACGATGAAGGCGCGGGGCCTCAGCCGCGAGCAGGTGATCGAGGATGTGCTGCTGAAGGCGCAGCCGACCAAGGAATTCGTCACCATCGAACAGGTCGCGGCCCTGGCGCTGTTCCTCTGCCGCGACGAAGCGAAGTCGATCACCGGCGCCAACCTGTCGGTCGATGGCGGCTGGACCGCGCAGTGAGGTGGCCGCTGGTCCTGCTCGGCACGGCACTGGCGGCGGGCGGCGTGGCGGCCGCACAGGCGCAGCGGGTCGAAGAGGCCAATGACTGGCGGCTGGCGGCGACCGAGGATGACCGTATCCGCCTGCGCGGCTGGCGCAGCGCCTGGGTCAAGGGGCTGGCACAGGCGCGGGCGGGCGGGGCGACGGCCGAGATCGCCGCGCTGGGGCAACTGGCCGATCCCGACTATTCGATCGCCGACCCCAAACTCCCCGATGGCAATTATCGCTGTCGCACGATCAAGCTGGGGTCTCAGGGGCGTGCGACGCTGACCTATGTCGCCTATCCCTATTTCCGTTGCCGCGTGGCGGGCGGTGGCCAGCAGCTGACCAAGATCGACGGGTCACAGCGGCTGACCGGGCGTCTTTATCCCGATACCGATGCGCGCAGCATCTTTCTGGGCACGATGATCCTGGGCGATGAGGAGCGGTCCTATGCCTATGGCCGCGACCGGGCGCGCGACATGGCGGGCGTAGTGGAGCGGGTCGATGCGACCCACTGGCGGATCGCCTTTCCCTATCCGGCTTATGAATCGGTCGTCGACATACTCGAACTGGAGCCGCTGGCACCCTGAACCGGGGCGGGAGACGGCGTGACCGGCGCGGTGGGCAGCGGCGGGAGCGAGGCGAGATACTCCTTGCCATGCTGGCCGATCGGCGTGACCCGGCCGGCATTGGCCTGTGCCACGGCCTTCAGATAGGAGCGCGGCTTCTTCATCAGTTCGGGATGGTCGAGACCGACCAGGCCCAGCCGCCGCGCCGCTTCCTGCACGAAATGCACGCAGTTGCGGTCGTTCAGATTGTAATGCGAGTCGCCCGTCTTCTCGTCCCAGGCCGCGACCAGCGCCAATATGTCGCCATATTGGGCATCGGTCATGACATAGGAAAACTGCGCGTCGCTGGTCGAGATGTAGAAGGGCTTGGAGATGTCCAGCCGTCCCTTGACCGTGCCCATCAGGATGGCGGGTGACACCGACCGGGCGGTGAAGCCGTAATTGGCGTCGACCGGCTGGCCCGTCGCATCCACCGTGCCCCGCAGCGAGAAAAAGGCATGGGGGAAGCTGTTGCCCAGTTCATGGCTCCAGAAGGTGATGGTGACCGCCGCCTGCGCGGGCAACGCACAGCCGAACGTCAGGGCCAGGGCCATTGCGAGTCGCAGGAACATCGTCATGACCGCCCTCATAACCTAGGTTGCGGGATCGCCGCAGCCGCATTCTCGTATTTTTCGGGCCGGATATAGATGGACGACAGGCTGGGCACGGCACGCCGCAGATCGTCCTCCAGCCCCTCGATCATCGTCTCCGCCGCACCCATGGGCAGGCTGTCGACGAAATCGGCGCTGATCGCGGCGAAGATGCTGTCGGGCGCGGTGTGGATCGTGCGGACATGATTGACATGGGTGATCCAGGGACGCGCGGCGACGATGCCGCGGATCGTCTCGACCACCTCCGGGTCGGCACGCTCGCCGATCAGCAACCCCTTGGATTCGCGCGCGAGCAGGATCGCGACCAGCCCCAGCACCAGTCCGATCAGGATTGAGGCGATCCCGTCGATCCGGGCATCGCCCGTCTCGTGCGACAGCCAGACGCCGAGCGCCGCGATGACGAGGCCCGCGAGCGCCGCCGAATCCTCGAACAGGACGATGAAGCCCGGCGGGTCCTTGGAATCATGGATGGCGCGCCACCAGCCGCTATTGCCCTTGGTGCGGGAAAATTCGCGCACGGCGATGGCCCAGCTCGCCCCCTCCAGTGCGAAGGCGATGGCGAGGACGATATAGTTGACGGTGGGATCACGCAGCGGCTCGGGCGACTTGATGTGCAGCCAGCCCTCATAGATCGAGATGCCGGAGCCCAGCGCGAAGATCAGGATCGCGACGACGAACGCCCAGAAATACAGTTCTCGCCCATAGCCGAAGGGGTGGATCGCATCGGGGCCGCGTTTGGCGCGTTTCTGGCCGTAGAGCAGCAGGATCTGGTTGCCGCTGTCGACCACCGAATGCACGCCTTCGGTCAGCATCGAGGAGGAGCCGGTGATCCCGGCGGCGACGAACTTGGCGACGCCGATCGCCAGATTGGCCGCCAGCGCGCCGTACAGGACGATATTCTCGCGAATGCGGGCGGTCAGGCCGGTGTCGGGCATGGCCGGTACAGCGTGCGATGGGGGCGGTTGTTCCGTGGGGTTAACGAAGGGCGTTTTTGGGGGGGCCTATCCCCAACCTCCGTTCAGCCTGAGCGAAGTCGAAGGCCATGGGAATCCCGGCGCAGGTTCGGGCATGCACTTCGACTTCGCTCAGTGCGAACGGGGGTGAGGAGCTGGTTCCGCCCGCCGTTCAGCCTGAGCGAAGTCGAAGGCCAAGGGATTACCTCAGGACGCGATCCGCCCCAGCCGGTGGTACAGATGCGCGAACTTGATCGAGCGGGGGTCGTCGGCGACGCGCTTGACGTGTTCGGCGATGGCTTCCTTCATCAGCGCGAAATCCTCGGTGGAGAAGACGGCGCGGCTGCGTTGCGGTTCGGTCGGCATGGCATATTCTCCTTCGTTATGGGTGTCAGGCGGCCTGGACGAACTGGGCGGCCTCGGTGGATTCGGCGAGCGCGGTGGTCGAACTGTCGCCGCCCGCCGCGATCTGCGCGATCAGGTCGAAATAGCCGGTCCCCACCTCGCGCTGGTGGCGGGTGGCGGTATAGCCGTTGGCCTCGGCGGTGAACTCGGCCTGTTGCAGCTCGGAATAGGCGGCCATGCCGCGATCCCGATATCCGCGCGCCAGCTCGAACATGCCGTAGTTGAGCTGGTGGAACCCGGCGAGCGTGACGAACTGGAACTTGTACCCCATCGCCCCGATCTCGCGCTGGAAGCGCGCGATGTCGTCGCGGTCGAGATTGGCCTCCCAGTTGAAGCTGGGCGAGCAATTATAGGCCAGCATCTTGTTCGGATGCTCGCGCCGGATCGCCTCGGCAAACCGCCGCGCGTCCGCCAGATTGGGCTTGGACGTCTCCCACCACAACAGATCGGCATGCGGCGCGAAGGCCAGGCCGCGCTGGATGCAATGGTCGACACCGGTGCCCGGCTTCAGGCGGAAAAACCCCTCCGCCGTCCGCTCGCCGGTCAGGAATTCATGGTCGCGCTCGTCCACATCCGAGGTGATGAGCCGGGCGCTCTCGGCGTCGGTGCGCGCGCAGATGACGGTCGGTACGCCCGCCACGTCCGCCGCCAGCCGCGCGGCATCCAGGTTGCGGATATGCGCCTGCGTGGGGATCAGCACCTTGCCGCCCAGATGCCCGCACTTCTTCTCCGAGGCCAGTTGGTCCTCGAAATGCACGCCCGCCGCCCCTGCCGCGATATAGGCCTTCATGATCTCGTGGCAGTTGAGCGGCCCGCCGAACCCGGCCTCGGCATCGGCGACGATGGGCGCGAACCAGTCGCGCGTCGCGCCGCCCTCGGCATGTTCGATCTGGTCGGCGCGGGCCAGCGTCGCGTTGATCTTCCGCGCCAGCTCCGGCCCGGCATTGGCGGGGTAGAGCGACTGGTCGGGATACATTTGTCCGGCGGTGTTGGCGTCTGCCGCGACTTGCCAGCCCGAAAGATAGATGGCCTTCAGTCCGGCGCGAACCATCTGCATCGCCTGATTGCCCGACAGGGCGCCCAGTGCTGGGACATAATCCTCCGAATGGAGCAACTCCCACAGCTTCAGCGCGCCACGCCGGGCCAGCGTATGCTCGACCGTGATCGATCCGCGCAGCCGCGCGACATCGGCGGGGGCGTAGGGACGGGCGATGCCGTCGAACCGCCCGGCGGGGGCGGGTATCAGATCCTGGAAGTTCGGCATTGCATCGTCCTTTACAATTTGACTGTTC
Organism: Sphingomonas yabuuchiae; assembly: GCF_014199595.1. GTDB lineage: Bacteria > Pseudomonadota > Alphaproteobacteria > Sphingomonadales > Sphingomonadaceae > Sphingomonas > Sphingomonas yabuuchiae. The sequence continues at coordinate 633,828 of NZ_JACHNX010000001.1, forward strand.
TTGACCGAGAGATTGCCGCGAGGATCATCGTTCCAGAAGGGGTAGTGCGCGTCCCACCGCGTCGTGCCGTCGCCGATCCTGCCATCGTGCAATGTTGCCTTGTAAAGAATTGACAGTCTCCCGAACGCGGCGCAGCTTGGTGTGCAAGGAGAGCAGCGATGAGCGGAGCCAAGGTCATTGCGGGCCATGCCGTGCGGCGGCTGCGGCGGCAGAACGGCCTGTCGCAGGCGGCGATGGCGGAGATGCTGGATATCTCGCCCAGCTATCTGAACCTGGTCGAGCGTAATCAGCGGCCCGTCTCGGCCGCGTTGCTGGTCCGGCTGGTCGAGACGTTCGATTTCGATCCGCGCGCGCTGACCAGCGATGCGCCGGGCGGCGGCGCGGCGGCGATGCGGCGGCGGCTGGCCGATCCGCTATTCGCCGATCTGGAGATCGACCGCGCCGAACTGGAAGAATGGCTGGCGGCTGCGCCCGGCGGGGCGGAGGCATTTGCGCGCGCGTTCGACCGGCTCGCCGGGGCTGGCGGTGGAGGAACGGAGGCTCCGGCAATCCCCGACCCGACCGTGAGTGTCCGGCGCGAGATCGAGCGGTGGCGCAACCATTTCCCCGATCTGGACGCCGCCGCCGAGGGGCTGGCCGACGAACTGCGCATGGGGGCAGGCGATCTTTATGCCACGCTGGCCGAACGGCTGCGCGTCCGCCACGCGCTGACCATCCGTATCCTGCCGATCGATATATTGCCCGAGCTGCTGACCCGGCTGGACCTCCATGCGCGCCAATTGCAATTGTCCGAGATGCTGGACGGTCCGGCGCGGGTCTTTGCCCTGGCGACGCAACTCGCCCAGCTGGAGGCGCGCGCGGAGATCGAGGCGCTGGCGCGCGGCGCGGCCTTTGGCGATCGGCTCGCCGAGCGGCTGTTCCGGCGGTATCTGCACCGCTATTTCGCGGCCGCGCTGGTCATGCCCTATGCCCGGTTCCTGCGGGCGTGCGAGGCGACCGGCTATGATCTGGAGATCCTGGCACGGCGCTTCGGCGTGTCGCACGAGCAACTGGCCCATCGGCTGACGACGCTGGGGCGGGTCGGCGCGCGCGGGCTGCCCTTTTTCCTGATGCGGATCGACCGGGCGGGGCAGGTGTCCAAACGCTATGCCGGGTCGGCGAATGCGGTGCTGGTCGAGGCGGATGGGCGATGCCCGCTCTGGCAGGTCTTTGCCGCGTTCGAGCGGATGGGGGAGACGATATTCCAACTGGTCGAAATGCCGGACGGCAGCCGCTTTGCGACGATCGCCCGCGCGCAGGAGCGGGCCGGGCGCGACGCATCCGGGGTGCGGGCACGGTTCGCCATCGTCCTGGGCGTAGAGGCCGGGCTGGCGGGGCAGGTCGCGGCGGCGCGCGGCCACCCGCTGACCGAGGCGGCGACGCCGATCGGCCCGGGATGCCGCCAGTGTTCGCGCCCCGCCTGTCCGCAACGATCCTTGCCTATAAACGGCCGGGTCTTGACCGTCAACGAACGGGACCGACCCATCAATACTTTGGTCTTTGCGCAGGACTGAACCAGAATTGGGCAGGCTCGCCGTGATTGCTTCACCTATTTTAAGAGAAAACTGTATACGCGACTGACCATGATCTGGCTTCGTCGTCGCATCCAATCCCTGGAATTCCGTTTCGCGACGATGCTGACGGTCGTGCTGGGCGTCAGCCTGGCGCTGGGTGGATGCGGGCTTCTGCTGAACAACCAGTTGCTTAGGATGGTCCGGTCGACCCATGAGATCGCGTCCCTGCTGGACCAGCATGACAAGATTGACGCGCGACTTCGCGACTTCCGAATCCAGGTCGGCGACCTGACGCGCCGGTCGGAAAGGGGACAAAGCGTAGCTGCCGAGCGCTGGCAGGGGCTGGATGCGACGGCGCGGACATGGCTGGCGGAGCCGGTGGTCCGCAACGACCGGATGTCGCCCCCGATCCGCTCGGCCCAGCTTGCGGCGGTGTCGGCGGAACGACGTTTCCTGCACAGCGCGCGGCGCGTGATCGCCGAGGCTGCGGCCGACCCGGCTTTGCTGAAGCGCACCATGCCGCTGTTCATCGCCCGGCTGCACGACATGGAGCATCATCGCGAGATGGTGCACGGAAAGCTTAGCCGCCGCCTGACCTGGCAAACCCGTGAGGTGGAGGCACTGGCGCGGCGGGTGCTCGCCCGGATGATGCTGGCCGGACTGCTCCTCGTCATCCTGGTCAGCGGGCTGATCCTCTGGCTTCGCATCCGGGTGATGCGGCCGCTGATGGACATCGTTGCCGGGATGCGCGCGATGAGCACCGGAAAGCCGCTGGTGCCGCTATGGCTGCATCGCCGCGATGAGCTGGGCGAGCTGGCGCGGGGCATGGACATGCTGGCCCGCGCCGTCGAGGAACGCGAACGTATCCAGCGTCAGGTCGAGTATCTGGCGCATCACGATTCCCTAACCGGGCTGGCCAACCGCGTCGTTTTTGCCGACCGGCTGGATGCCGCACTGCAGGCGGGCCGCAGGATCGCGTTGCTGGCGATCGATCTCGATGGGTTCAAGGGGGTCAACGACACGCTTGGCCATGCGGCCGGCGACATCCTGCTCAAGCGCGCCAGCGACCTGTTGGCGGCGTCGGTGGGCCGCGACGACACGGTCGCGCGCATCGGTGGCGACGAGTTCGCGATCATCCATCATCTGACCACCGAAGAAGAGGATGCCGAGGCACTGGTGCGCCGCATCTATGCCGTCATTGCCGAAGATCTCGCGAGCCCGACGGTGCGGATGAGCATCGGCGTCGCGCTGTCGCCCCGCCACGGGCTGGAGGCCGACGAGCTTCAGGCCTGCGCCGACATCGCGCTATATCGGGCCAAGGCCGATGGTCGTCACTGCGCCCGCCGTTACGACATGGCGATGGATGAGGAGCGGCGGCAGCGCCACTGGCTGGCGCATGAACTGCACGAGGCCGTCACGCGCGGCGAACTTCATCTGGTCTATCAGCCGATCGCCGACTGTGCGTCGCGCCGGATCATCGGGCAGGAAGCGCTGGCGCGTTGGGATCATCCGGTGTTGGGGCCGGTCAGCCCGGATGTGTTCATCGGTCTGGCGGAGGAAAGCGGCCTGATCGGCGAGATCGGGCAGCGTCTGTTTGTCGATGCGCTGGCCACGGCGCGGGCCTGGCCCGCCGAATGGATGCTGGCGATCAACCTGTCGCCGGTACAGCTTCGCGAACCGAACCTCGCCCAGCGGATGCTGGCCGCCACCGCTTCCCAGGGCATCGACCCTTGCCGGATCGAGGTGGAAGTGACCGAAGGCGTGTTGATCGACAATCGCGAGGCCACCACCGCCAATCTGGCGACTCTACGCGCAGCGGGCGTCGGAATCGTGATGGACGATTTCGGCACCGGCTACGCTTCGCTCAGCAGCCTTCAGCAATTTCCGTTCGACAAGATCAAGATCGACCGCAGCTTCATCCAGGCGATGGACCAAGACGGCCCGGCCCTGTCGATCGTTCGCGCCTCGATCGGGCTGGGGCGCAGCCTGAACATCCCCATCGTGGCGGAGGGGCTGGAGACCGAGGCGCAATACCGGACGCTGTGCGATCTGGGATGCGATCAGGTGCAGGGCTATCTGATCGGTCGCCCGATGGCGTATCTGGCCGAGGCGGCGTGATCCGGGGCAGGGTGGATAGGCCAGCCCTTAGCTGACGCATTCTCCGATCATGCGGATGATGTCGTGCCCGGTATAGGGCTTGGGTACGAACTGGACCCCGGCGGGTAGGTCAGCCGCGACATGGCGCTGTTCGCCCGACGTGACGATGATCGACACATGGGGATGCGACTTGTGGGCCTTGGCCGCCAGTGCGGCGCCGTCGATCGAACCGGGCATCGCGACGTCGGTGAACATCGCGCAAATTTCCGGGTGACGATCCAGCGCGACCAGCGCCTCATCCGCGCTGTCCGCCTGGATCACCACATAACCCGCATCTTCGAACGCGAACTGCACGTGCATCAACAGAAGCGGCTGGTCGTCGACGATCAAAATGGTCGGGGCCTTCATATAACGTGCATTAATTCTGCACCGCCGCATCTGTTCCGAAAAAGGTGTAATTTTGCGTTCATTCGATTGTCAGGCGCCACTGTCCGTCAGCTGGGCCAGCTGAGCGTCCGACAGGGACAGGCGCATGGCGGGCGTCAGTTCGGACAGCTGCTGTACGCTCGTCGCGCTGGCGATCGGCGCAGTGACGCCGGGCTGCGCCATCAGCCAGGCGAGCGCGACCTGCGCCGGGGTGGCCCCAGTCTCCTCCGCCACCGCGTCTAGCGCCGCCAGTACCGCAGCCCCCTTGCCCTGCAATAGCTCGCCCATTTTCGCACCGCGCACGCTTTGCGACAGGTCGGCGTCGCTGCGGTACTTGCCGGTCAGGAATCCGGCCGCCAGCCCGTAATAGGGGACGACGCCGATATTCTCGGTGACGCAGTAATCCTGCAACTCGCCCTCGAACTTGTGGCGGCTGACCAGATTATATTCGGGCTGCAGGACATGATAGCGCGGCAGCCCGGCGTCGCGGGCGGCCTCGTTCGCGGACTTCAGCCGCGCGGCGTGGAAGTTGGAGGCGCCGATCACCCGCACCTTGCCCGCCTCGACCAGCTTGGCAAAGGCCTCGATCACCGCGTCCTGCGGCTGATCCTCGTCGTCCTGATGCGCGAAGTACAGGTCGATCCGGTCGGTGCCGAGTCGCTTCAGCGATGCCTCCGCCGCCGCCGCGATTCGGGCGGGGGCCAGCTTCTCGCCGCCTTCGCCGGGCAACATCCCGACCTTGGTCGCGATCAGCACCTGGTCGCGCTTGCCGCTGGCCTTCAGCCATTCGCCGATCATGGCCTCGGATTCACCACCCTGGTGTCCGTCGACCCAAGCGGAATAGACGTCCGCCGTGTCGATCATCACGCCGCCCTGATCAACAAAGGCGTCGAGCACCGCAAAGCTCGCCGCCCGGTCGGCCGTCCAGCCAAAGACATTGCCGCCCAGCACCAGCGGCGCGATCATCAGGTCGGTCGAGCCCAGGCGGCGAAGCGGCGTGTCGGTCATGGCGTATCAGCTTTCGTTATCGATGGGATTTTCGTCCTCAACGTCCGAAGGCGCCATCGCGTTCAGATCGACCGCATTGGCATCGAGCATGGCGGCGGCATCGTTCAGCTGGTCATTCTCCGCCGCGCTCAATCCCTTGGGCTGGTCGTTGGAGGAACAGGCGGCCAGCGTCAGCAGCGCGGCGGTCATCAGGATACGGATCATGTCGCCATCATGCCAAAAGCGGGGGGCGGTGGGGAAGGGGGAACCCGGCGGCGGGGTGGGTGCGTTGTCGCGGCCTGGATTTCGATCATGAGGTCAATGCGATGCCTGCTTCCCGATACGCCATGTTGCTCGCCCCGTTCAAAATGGGCCTGGTCGGCGGACAGCGCGCCATGACGCCGCTAGCCGCCGTGTCGATTGCGGCAGCGCGCGGGCAATTGCCGGTCGGCAAGGGCGTGCTCCGCTGGCTGGCCAACCCCGTCGTTGCGGCGGGCACGCTGGCGCTCGCGATCGGCGAGATGGCGGGCGACAAGCAGAAGACCGCGCCGGATCGCGTCGTGCCCATCGGCCTGGCGGCGCGCTTTACGACCTCGGCGATTGCGGGCGCGGCGCTGGCCAGCCCGAAACAGCGCTGGCTCGGCGCGGCGATCGGCGGCGTGACGGCGGTGATCGCCTCCTATCCCGGCTGGCGCGGCCGGATGGCGGCGCTGGGGCGCTATGGCCAGACCAAGACGGGCTTTGCCGAGGATGCGGCGGTTCTGGCCGGCGCGATCGGCGTGGTGCGAGGACGCGCATCGGCCTGAGGCGATGCGGCCTCCGATCAGGAGGCGGGCCGGGGTGGCTGAATGCCGGTATATTGGACCGACATCATCTTCCATTCCCGGCCGATCCGCTGCTCGACATAGGTCACCCGGACGCTGCGCGTGACCGTGCCACCATTGGGATTGGGCAGCGTATAGTCGACCGAGCCGATGACGATCGCGCTATCGCCATGTCGGCGCACGTCCTGCGTCTGAAAGTTCATGGGCGGCACCTGACTCGCCTTTTCGGGCGCGTAGAAGGTCAGGACCGCCGGCCGCCGGTCGATCTCCCCCAGCGGAGAGACCTCGATATAATCCGACGCCAGCAACCCATCGAGCGCCTTCGCATCGTAGCGGGTGCGCGCCTCGTTGAACGACTGGACGAGCCTCAGGATCGCCGGATCGCTCGGCCTTGCGCCGACGCCGTGCCTGCGAGCAGCGCCAGACCGGCGACGATGTACCAAGACCGCATGTTTCTTTCCCCCAATGGGGGGAAGCTATCCGCGAAGCATCGCCACGTCTACCGCAGGAAATGCGGTCCACTTCTCCTGCGATCGCGCGCTTTCCAATACGGCCTCGACGAACGCCATGGTGCGCAGGCCCGGCTCCAGGCCCGGATACCAGTTCGCCTCGCCCGGGGCTTCGCCATTGGCCGGACCGCCATCGCGCAACGATCCCGCCACCGCGCGATAGAGGTTCCCGAACGCCTCGATATAACCTTCCGGGTGGCCCGAGGGGGTGCGCAGGCGGGGCAGGGTGGTGGGGCTGAGGCCCGGGCCACCCGCGCGGACGATTTCGGCGGGGCGGTCGAGCCAGCGCAGGGTCAGCGTGTTGGGCTCCATCTGCGACCATTCCAGCCCGCCCGTCTCGCCATGGATGCGGATACGCAGGCCATTCTCCTCGCCCGCCGCCACCTGCGTCGCGCGCAGCGTGCCGCGTGCGCCTTCGGCAAAGCGCAGGAGTACGTTGACATCGTCGTCAAGCATCCGCCCCGCGACATGAGTCGTCACATCGGCCGACAGCGCCTCGACCTTCAGGCCCGTAACATGCTCCGCCAGCTGGAAGGCGTGGGTGCCGATATCGCCCAGCGCCCCGCCAAGCCCTGCGCGCGCCGGATCGGTGCGCCATTCGGCCTGCTTATTGCCCTCGCGGTCGAGCGCGGTGCTGAGCCAGCCCTGCACATATTCGACATGGACCAGCCGGATGGTCCCGAAATCGCCGCGCGCGACGCGTGCCCGCGCCTCCTCGACCATCGGATAGCCGCTATAGGTGAAGGCCAGGCCATAGAGCTGACCCGAAGCGCGCGCGGCGTCGGCAATGGCACGCGCCTCCGCCAGGTTCATCGCCATCGGCTTTTCGCTGAATACCGGAAAACCGGCGTTCAGCGCGGCGATCGCCATCGGCGCGTGGAGGTGGTTGGGGGTGACGATGGCAACCGCATCGATCCGCTCGCCATCGGGCCGCTCGCGTTCGTCGGCAAGGAGGGCGTCGATGGTGGCGTGGACCCGGTCGGGGGACAGGCCCAGCTGCTCGCCGCTACGCCGATTGCGCTCGGGATCGCTGCTGAAATTGCCCGCGACCAATTCCCAGTCGCCGTCCAGCGCCGCCGCCATCCGGTGCACGCCGCCGATGAACGCGCCCTCGCCGCCGCCCGCCATGGCCAGCCGCAACTTCCGTCCCGCCATCATCCTCTCTCCTGTCATCCCAATCGCTTATAACGCGATATTCGGTGCTTGCATGGCATCAGTTTAGCGGTAAACTCCGGCAACAACCAGCGAGTCTGGGCAAGAAAATTTCGGGAGAGAGAGGATGAGGCAGCTGATCGGGCTGGCCGCCGCCGTACCGGCCATGGTCGCCGGTATCCTGGCCGTGCAGGCACCGTCTACCGCGCAGACCGCCCCCGCCGCGGGCGCGCAGGCCTTTGCCGCGTGCCGGGCCTGTCACACGCTCAACAAGGGCGGGCGCAACGGTGTCGGCCCCAATCTGAACGGCGTATTCGGGCGGCAGGCGGGTTCGGTCGCGGGCTTCAATTATTCGCCCGCGATGAAGGCGTCGGGCCTGAAATGGGACGACAAGACGCTGGACGCGTTCATCGCCGCGCCGATGAAGAAGGTGCCGGGCACCCGGATGCCGATCGGCGTTGCCGACCCGGCCAAGCGCGCCGCGCTGATCGCCTATCTCAAGGCCGAGACCGCCAAGTGACCGCCGCCGGAGCCTTCTCGTCGGCGATGCGCGGCCCGGGCATCTTCCTGGCGCAGTTCATGGGTGACGCCGCGCCGTTCGACACGCTCGACTCGGCGGCGCGCTGGATGGCGGAGGCGGGTTATGAGGGCGTGCAGATTCCGACCTGGGACGCGCGCTGCATCGACCTGAAGCTGGCTGCCGAAAGCCAGGATTATTGCGACGACCTAGCCGGGCGCTGTGCCGAGGCGGGTGTCGCGATCACCGAATTGTCGACCCATTTGCAGGGACAGTTGGTCGCGGTCCACCCGGCCTATGACGCCGCCTTCGACGGTTTCGCGCCGGAGGCGGTGCGTGGGCGTCCGGCCGAGCGGCAGGAATGGGCGGTCCAGCAACTCCGTTACGCCGCTAAGGCCAGTCGGCGGCTGGGCTTGAGCGCGCATGCGACCTTTTCCGGTGCGCTGCTCTGGCCCTTCGTCTATCCCTGGCCGCAGCGACCCGGCGGGCTGGTGGCGGAAGGCTTTGCCGAATTGGGCAAGCGCTGGCGACCGATCCTCGATGCTTTCGAGGAAGAGGGCGTCGACCTCTGCTACGAGCTGCATCCCGGCGAGGACCTGCACGACGGCACGACCTTCGAGAGGTTCCTGGAGTCGGTCGGCGACCATAAGCGCGCCAACATCCTCTACGACCCCAGCCATTTCGTGCTGCAAGCGATGGATTATCTCCAGTTCATCGACTTCTACCACGACCGCATCCGCATGTTCCACGTCAAGGATGCCGAGTTCAACCCGACCGGCCGCGCGGGCGTCTATGGCAGCTATAGCGACTGGGTGGACCGGCCGGGGCGCTTCCGTTCGCTGGGCGACGGGCAGGTGGATTTCGGCGGCATTTTCTCGAAGCTGACCCAGTACGGCTATGCCGGTTGGGCGGTGCTGGAATGGGAATGCTGCCTGAAGCACCCGGAAGACGGCGCGCGGGAGGGCGCGCCCTTTATCGCCGCGCACATGATCCGGCGGGCGACACGCGCCTTCGACGATTTTGCCGGTGGCGGCGATCCGGCGGCCAATCGGCGCTGGCTGGGACTTTAACGATTGCAAGGACTTGACCATCCGCCCCGGAAGGTAAAGTCTGACAAAAAACATAAGCGGGAGAGGGGCATGGAAGCGATACCGGACAATCGGTCGCGTCTGTTCTGGCTGAGCGTGCTGGCGCTGTTCACGGCCGCCGCAAGCGCGGCGTTGCGCGCGGCGGTGGCGAGCAGCCTGAAAGCGCAATGGATCGACCCCATCGCGCCGGTCGAGGCGGGCGAGTTGATCGGATCGGCGCTGGGATCGGCATTTCTCGGCTTTGCCGCGACCCTGTTCGTGGCAAGCGCGCTGCTCGACCGGATCGGCGCGCGGCAGATGCTGATCGGCTGCGGCCTGTGCTTCCTGGTCGGCACCACCGCAATCATCGGCGCGGGCCATATCGCGACCGGCATGGGCGTTTATCACATCGTCTGGGGTGGGATGCTGCTCAGCGGCATCGGCTGGGGGCTGGCCGAGGCGTCGATCAACCCGCTGACCGCGCGGCTTTACCCGGAAGAGACGACGCACCGGCTGAACGTGCTTCATGCCTGGTATCCCGGCGGGCTGATCGTCGGCGGGCTGGCGGGCGTGTTCCTGGCCGAAATCCTGTCGTGGCAGGCGATCATGGCGCTGGTGCTGATCCCTGCGCTCGGCGTGCTGGTGATGGCGGCGACGACGCATTTCCCGCCGGTGCCGCGCGAAGTACGCGACGTCGGCTTCGGCGGCATGATCGCGGAAGTGTTCAAGCGGCCGAGCTTCTTCGTCTGGTTCGCCGCGATGTTCCTGACCGCCGCGTCCGAGTTGGCGCCTGGCCAGTGGCTCGACGTGGCGCTGAGCAGCCGGGTCGGCATGCGTGGCATCCTGCTGCTCGTCTATGTCAGTGCCTTGATGTTCGTGTTCCGCCATTTCGCCGGGCGGATCGCGGGGCGGCTGTCAAACCCGGGGCTGCTCTGGGTGTCGAGCCTGATGGCGGGCATCGGCCTGTTCCTGCTGTCGCGGGCGCAGTCGCCGGTGGCGGCGATCCTGGCCTCGACCGTGTGGGGGCTGGGCGTCTGCGCGATGTGGCCGACCATGCTGGCGTCGGTGGCCGAGCGTTATCCGCGCGGCGGCGCCTGGGCTCTGGGGCTGGTCGGATCGGCGGGCGCGCTGTCCAGCTTCTTCGTCCTGCCGCGACTGGGCGCGATGTTCGACGCCGCCAAGGTCGAGCTGGCCGGTGGGTCGGAGGCGTTCAAGCGGCTGACCGGCGAAGCGCTGCGCCAGGTCGAGGATGCGGCGGCGTCGCAGTCCTTTGCGCGGCTCGCCATCGTGCCGGTGATCCTGTTGTTCGTGTTCGGCGGCATCTGGCTGGCCGAGCGCCGCCGTCCCCGTCGCCCCGTAGCGGAGAGTGTCGCATGAGCTGGTCGCGTCGCACCGTCATGGGTGGCCTCGCCGCCGCCATGCCCGCCGCCGCGCTGGCGGGGCAGAAATCGGGCCGATCGTCCAACGCCGCGCGCTTTACCCTGGGCTTCGCACCGCATCTGGGCAGCTTCGCCAGCCGGGGCGACAGTTCGGTCGAGCAGATCGCCTATGCCGCCGACCAGGGTTTCTGGGCATGGGAGGATAATGAATATCGCCTCCGCCCCGTCGCCGAGCAGGAGGCAATCGCCAAGGCGCTGCGCGACCGCAAGATGACGATGGGCGTGTTCGTCGCATCCATGCCCAAATGGTCGGAATCACGCCCCTTGCTGGGCGGCGATGACGATGCCGAGCGACAGGCTTTCCTGGCCGATGTGACCAGCGCGGTCGATGTCGCCAAGCGGGTCGGCGCGACGCGGATGACCGTCGTCACCGGCTTCATGGACAAGCGTCTGCACCCCGCGATCCAGATGGGCCGGATCATCGACGTGATGCGTCGCGCAGGCGATATCGTCGCGCCGCATGGGCTAGCGCTGGTGATGGAGCCGCTCAACACCCGAACCAACCATCCGGGCGTGTTCATGCAGTCGATCGCGGAGGGCTATGCCGTGGCGCGCGGGGCGAACAGTCCGGGCGTGAAGGTGCTGGCCGACCTGTATCACGAGCAGATCCAGTCGGGGAATCTCATCCCGACCATGAAGTTCTGCTGGGACGAGATCGGCTATATCCAGTTCGGCGACAATCCCGGCCGCAACGAGCCGGGCAGCGGCGAGATCAACTACGTCAATGTCTGCCGCTTCCTGAAAGCACAGGGCTACACGGGCGTGATCGGCATGGAGCATGGCAATTCGGTCAAGGGCCGCGCGGGCGAAGACAGGGTGATCGCGGCGTACCGCGCGATCGATCCGAGAATATGAGGAGGGGAGCGATGCGGATGATACCGTTGATCGCATTGGCCGTGGCGAGCGGTGCCATGGCGCAAGAGCATAAAGCTGACAGGCCGGGCATGGGCTTTCGCGATACGCCGATGCTGCCCGGCGGGAAATGGCATGTCCACGATCCCGACCGGCCCGCACCGAAGGTCGTCACCCCCGCTGCGCAACCCGGCGGCGCGCCGTCCGATGCGGTGGTGCTGTTCGACGGGCGATCGATGGAGGCCTGGACGCCCAGCGGCAAGCCTTGGGTGCTGAAAGACGGCGCGATGACCGTGCCCCCGCGCGACGGCAAGGCCGAGAGCGTGCTGGTCAGCAAGCAGAGCTTCGGCGACGTGCAGCTTCACCTCGAATTCCGCTCGCCCAACCCGCTGCAGAAAGCGTCGCAGGACCGGGGCAATAGCGGCATCTGGTTCATGCAGCGCTATGAGGTGCAAATCCTCGACGGGTATGACAACCCGACCTATGCCGATGGCCAGGTCGGCGCGGTCTATGCCTGGAAGCCGCCGTTGGTGAATGCGGCGCGCAAGCCCGGCGAATGGCAGAGCTATGACATCGTCTTCGAGCGGCCGCGCTTTGCGGCGGACGGCAAGCTGCTGCGCCCTGCCTATGTCACCGCGCTGCTGAACGGCGTGGTCGTGCAGAATCATCAGGCGATGCTGGGCACCACCATCTGGCGGCAGGTCGAGAAATATCAGGCGCATGGCGATGCCGCGCCGATCCAGCTTCAGGATCACGACTCGCCCGTCTCGTTCCGCAATATCTGGGTCCGCCCGCTGCCGCCCGAGGCGATCGCGCAGGACCTGCCGGAGGATGCCCGATGACCCCCCATATCGACCGCAGACATGCCCTGGCGGGGATCACCGCCATGTTCGGCTCCGCGCTGTTCGCGCCCATCGCGCGGGCGGCGGGCGCGGTGGAGCAGGCGCGCGGCACCATTCCCGTCATTTCCGACGGGCCGCCCAGCGTCGCGGTCTTCACCCCCCTCCAGCGCGCGACGATGACCGCGCTGGCGGAGCGGGTGCTGCCCACCACCGACACGCCCGGCGCGATCGCGGCCGGGGTGCCCGCGTTCATCGAGAAGATGCTGGCCGACTGGTCGCTGCCCGCCGACCGGGTGCCGATCATCGCCGGGCTGAACGCGATCGAGGCGCGCAGCCAGAGCGTCAACAAACTGGCCGCCGCCAAGGCCAGCCCCGCGCAACAGGACACGTTGCTGACCGAGGCGATGGAGGGCGTGCTGCCGGAGGGGCGGGCGTTCTTCGAGCCGTTCCGGCAACTCGTCATCACCGGCTATTACACGTCGGAGATCGGCATCACGCAGGAACGCGAATATCTGCCGGTGCCCGGCGAATATGACGGCGCCTATCCCTATTCCGAGGTCAACAAGGTGTATTCGGCATGATCGATCGTCGTTCGCTGATGGGCGCGGGGCTGGGGCTGGGCGCGGCCGGGCTGCTGCCGGGCATGGCGAAGGCCGCGCGGCTCGGGGCCATCGGGCTCCAGCTCTATACGATCCGCGAGCTGTTCGCGGCCGATCCGGTCAAGACCTTGGAGGCGGTGGCCAGGATCGGCTATCGCGAGGTCGAATATGGCGGGGGCGGCTATGACGCGATGGATCATGCCATGCTCCGCCGCACGCAGGACCGGCTGGGGCTGAAGGCGCCGTCGATCCATGTCCCCTATGACTCGCTGCTCGGCAAGTTCGATGCGTGCGTGACCATGGCGAAAACGCTGGGCGCCGATACCGTCATCCTGCCGTACATGACCGACGAGCATCGGACCGAGGCGGGCTGGAATGCGGCTTTGCCCAACATCAACCGCTTCGCCGCGCAGTTGAAGAAGGCGGGTCTGGGCTTTGCCTATCACAATCACGACTTCGAGTTCACCAACAAGCCCGGCGGCATCAGCCTGTACGACCGGCTGCTAAAGGGCACCGATCCGGCGCTCGTGAAGCTGGAGATCGACCTCTATTGGGCGATCCATGCGGGCGAGGATGCCGCGGCCCTGATCCGGCGGCTGGCCGGGCGCATCTATGCCTATCACGTCAAGGATGCGCGCGCCGATGGCAGCATGACGGCGGTGGGCGCAGGGCAAATCGACTTTGCCGCGCTCTTCAAGCTCAACCGGCTGGCGGGCGTGAAGCATTTCTATGTCGAGAATGATCAGGCGCCCGCGCCCTATCTACCCGACATCACGACCAGCTTCCGGACGCTACAAGCGCTTCGATTCTAAAACGATAAGACAGATATAGGGAGGACAGCCATGGCGGCGACGAACCGTTTCGACGCGATCGTGATCGGGTCGGGGATCAGCGGCGGGTTCGCCGCCAAAGAACTGACCGAAAAGGGCCTGCGCGTCCTAATGCTCGACCGGGGCGTCATGGTCGAGCATGGCGAGGGTTATCCGTATGACGGCAAGCCCGCCTTCGAGGTCCCGGCGCGCAACATCATGCCCAAGCCGTTGCTGGACAGCGATTATTTTATCGCCAAGCAGGGCTATGTCGCGCCCAGCAACCAGAAATTCTACAATGACGACCGGCTGAACCCCTATGCCTATGACGAGGGGAGCAAATTCTACTGGATCCGGCCCGGTGCGGTTGGCGGCAAGTCGCTGATCTGGGGCCGCTGGTCCTTCCGCTGGAGCGCCGACGATTTCGAGGCGAACAAGCGCGAGGGCGTCGCCGCCGACTGGCCGATCCGGTACGACGATGTCGCGCCCTGGTATTCCTATGTCGAGAAGTACATCGGCGTCTCGGGCTCGCGCGAGAACCTGCCCTATCTCCCCGATAGCGAATTCCAGCCGCCGATGCCGATGAACGTCGCGGAGAAGTGGCTGAAGGAGCGGCTGGAAAGCCAGTTTCCGGGGCGCAAGCTGATCCACACCCGCCTGTCCAACATGACCGAGGACAAGTCTGACCAGAACCGCACCAAATGCCAGTTCCGCAACCAGTGCGGCAATGGCTGCTCGTTCGGTGCCTATTTCTCGACCCAGGCCGTGACGCTGCCCGCCGCGCGCGCGACCGGGCGGCTGACGCTTCAGTCGGATGCGGTGGTGACGGGGATCGACTATGATCCGGCGAAGAAGAAGGTCACCGGCGTCCGCTATGTCGATGCCAAGACCGGACAGTCGCAGACGGTCCAGGCCAATCTGGTCTTCGTCTGCGCCTCGGCCATGGGGTCGGTGCAGATCCTGATGAACTCGCGCGCGCCGGGTTCGGAGCGGAGCCATTTCGACAGCAGCGGGACGCTGGGCCGCTATGTCATGGACCATATCTTCCGCGTCGGCGTGTCGGGTGAGATCCCCGGCTTGGACGACCTGATCGAATATGGCCGTCGTCCGGGCGGCGTGTACGTCCCGCGCTTCCGCAACCTGAAGGGCGATGAGGGGCTCGGCTTCCGGCGCGGCTATGGCTATCAGGGTTCGGCCTATCGCAACGCGGCCAAGCCGGTCGGCTTCGGGGCGGAGATGAAGCATGGGATGCGCCGCTATGGCCCGTGGCAGTTCAGCATGGGCGCGTTCGGCGAATGCCTGCCCTATGAGGATAATCGCGTGTCGCTGCATTCGAGCAAGGTCGATCGCTTCGGCGTGCCGCTGATGAAGTTCGACGTGACCTTCCGCGACAATGAGTTGAAGATGATGGCCGATGCCCGGCGCGAGGGCGAGGCGATGCTGCGCGCGGCGGGCATGAAGAACGTGACCAGCGGGGAGTCCGAGCATGTCCCGGGCGACGCGATCCACGAGATGGGCGGCGCGCGCATGGGTGCGGACCCGCGCCAGTCGGTACTCAACAAATGGAGCCAGGCGCATGACGCGTCGAACCTCTATGTCACGGACGGGGCGCAGATGGCGTCGGTGTCGTGCGTGAACCCCTCGCTGACCTTCATGGCGCTGACCGCACGCGCGGCGGATCATGCGGTCAAGGGGCTGAAGGCGGGGGCGGTTTGAGGTCGAAAACTGTCGGATTTATCGGACGAAAGCCCCTCCCCTTCAGGGGAGGGGTTGGGGTGGGGCCTCGCCACAGGCCACACGCTCGCGGAGCCGGGCCCCCCCCCCCCCCCCCCCCCCCCGGGGGGGGGGGGGGTGGGGGGGGGGGGGGGGGGGGGAGGGGGGGGGGGGGGGGGGGGGGGGGGGGGGCCGCCCCACCGGAGGACACGACCCCGGCGCCGCCCCCCCGGCGCAGCGGACGCGCGCGGGGGGCCGCCC
>NZ_JACHNX010000002.1 GCF_014199595.1 Sphingomonas yabuuchiae
ATCCAGGCCAACCTCGTGTGACACTATCCCCAACGTCACCGCTGACACATCACCATCAATGTCGCTGACCAGTCACCGACGATGTCGCGCTACAGTCAGTCGCTCGCCGTCGCGTAGGACCTTCACCGTGCGGAGGGGCGGAAATTTGCTGTCATACCCACGTTGCGGATCGTCCATGGCCAGCCGCCCGGTGCGCAACCCTTGCGCGCCCCGAGGGCTGGCGACGACCGTTGCACCGGTGTCGCGCGCGAGCGCGGCGAGACCGCCCGCATGGTCGAAATGCGGCTCCGTGCTGAGAATATATTTGATGTCGCGCGGGCGGAAGCCGAGCTTTGCGACATTGGCAAGGATCGCAGGTGCGGCCTGGGGCAGCGCGCCGTCGATCAGGATCAGACCCTGGCCCGTATCGATCAGCGCGACGTTCAAACCGCCAAAGCCGACCAGATAGGTGGTGCCAAAGACCTTCACCGGCGGGCGCGGTGCGAGCCATTCTGCCGTGTGTTCGGTCACGATCGGTTTGGTCAGCGGATCGGGCGTTTGTGGCATGGCGGGCGCGGCGACGATGGCGATCAGCGAAAGCAGGGTCGGTCTGGCGAGCATGGCGTGTCTCCTTGCCCGGCAGGATGGATCGCTTTGTCCCGCGCGACAAAGCATCTTCCCTCGACACAGCCATGAGCGGATTTCATGATGGGGCATGGACCGCGCACAGCTTCCCCTCAATGCCTTGCGTGCTTTTGAGGCGGCGGCGCGGCATCTGAACTTCACGCGCGCCGCGATCGAGCTATGTGTCAGTCAGGGGGCGGTCAGCCATCAGGTCGCGGCACTGGAGAAGAGACTTGGCGCGCGGCTGTTCCATCGTCTGCCGCGAGGACTGGCGCTGACCGATGACGGACAGGCGCTGGTACCGGTCTTGGCCGAGACGTTCGACCGGATCGGGGCGACGCTCGACCGGTTTGCCGATGGCCGTTTCCAATATGTGCTGAACATCGGGGTGGTGGGGACTTTCGCGACCGGATGGCTGCTCGAGCGGCTGGACGATTTTGCGGCGACCCATCCGCACATCGATGTTCGCGTATCGATCAACAACAACCGTGTCGATCTGGCGGGGGAGGGGCTGGATTACGCGATCCGCTTCGGCGACGGGGCCTGGCATGGCACCCATGCCGAGCCGCTGATGGCCGCACCGCTGACGCCGCTTTGTACCCCCCTGGTGGCCGCGCGGTTGAGGGAGCCGGGCGATTTGGCGCGGGAGCGCTTGCTGCGGTCCTATCGGGTCAGCGAATGGGAGAGCTGGTTCGCCGCGGCAGGCGTTCCGGCACCGGCACTGCGTGGACCCATGTTCGACAGTTCCGCCTTGATGGTGGCGGCGGCGATGGCCGGGTTGGGTGTCGCACTCGCGCCGAAGGCGATGTTCGGGCGTGAGCTGACGAATGAGCGGTTGGTTCAGCCATTCGGTGTGGAGATCGACGCCGGGCGGTACTGGCTGACGCGGTTGTTGTCGCGGAAGGAAGGGCTGGCGATGAAGGCGTTTCGGCAGTGGTTGGTCGGGGCGGTGGGCGCTTGAGCACGCCAGTGAGCTATCACCCTCACCCTCCCGGCGCCTTGCGCCTCCCTCCCTCTCCCAACGGGAGAGGGAAGGGGCCCGCCGGCGATAGCGGGCGGGAAGGGTGAGGGTGTTCGTCCTTGATCAACCTCGCAGCGCTGCCGCCGCGCGGGCCTTGGCCTCCACATCGGCCATCGATCCGCCGGTTACCCAGCTGCCGCCGACGCACAGCACGCGGTCGAAGGCCAGCCAGTCGGGGGCGCTCGCTTCGGTGATGCCACCGGTCGGGCAGAAGCGCGCCTGGTAGAAGGGCGCGGCCAGCGCCTTCAGCGCCTTCAGGCCGCCGCTCGTCTCGGCGGGAAAGAACTTGAAATGGGTCAGGCCCAGATCCAGCCCGCGCATGATGTCGCCCGCATTGGCGATACCGGGCAGATAGGGGATGCCGCTCTCGATCACCGCCGCGCCGAGACGATCCGTCAGGCCCGGCGAGACGATGAACTCCGCACCTGCATCCGCCACGTCGCGCAGCTGCTGCTCGTTGACGACGGTGCCGGCACCGACGATCGCGCCGGGCACCTTCTTCATCTCGGCCATCGCCTCCAGCGCGGCGGGGGTGCGCAGCGTCACCTCCAGCACCTTCAGCCCGCCCGCGACCAGCGCCTCGGCCAGCGGCTTGGCGGTGGCGGCGTCGTCGATGACCAGCACGGGGATGACCGCGCTGGTGCGCATGATGGTGGCGATGTCGGTCATGAATGCTCCTGGGCAAAGGCCGCGGCCGCACCGAACAGGCCGGGCTGGGGATGGGTGATGAGCTTGACGGGGATACGCGCTATCAGCGACTGGAACCGACCCTTGGCGACGAAGCGCTGGTCGAAGCCTGAGCGCAGCAGCTTGTCCTTGATCCGGAAGCCGAGGCCGCCCGCGATCACGACGGTCTTGGCGCCTTGCGCCAACGCGAAGTCGCCCGCCACCGCGCCGAGCGCGAGACAGAAACGGTCGAGCGCGGCCAGCGCGATCGAGTCGGTGCCCTCCAGCGCCTCGGTCCAGATTTCACGGTCGTCGCGGCTGGGCACCGCACGGCCCTCCAGCGTGGCGAGCGTCTCGTAGATGGCGACGATGCCGGGGCCCGAGCAGATCCGCTCGCACGACACACGGGTATAGGTGCGGCGCAGACGCTTCAGGATCGCATCCTCGATGCCGTCGAGCGGGGCATAGTCCATATGACCGCCCTCGGTTTCGATGACATGGTAGCGTTCCGGCGTCAGCAGCACCTGCGCGACGCCGAGGCCGGTGCCGGGGCCGCAGACCGTGACGACGCCATTGGCGGGCATCGGTTCTTCAGGGCCGCAGATATGGAGGAAGTCCTCCTCCGGCACCTGCGCCACGGCATGGCCGACCGCGCCGAAATCGTTAATGACCGTATAGACGTCCGCACCCAGCCGCTCGGGAATCAGCGACGGACGGATGACCCAGGGGTTGTTGGTCATGCGGATGACGTCGCCGGTGATCGGCGAGGCGATGGCGAGCGAGGCGGCCTTGGGCAGCGGGCGGCCCAGATGCGCCTCGAACGCCTGCCACGCGGTCTGGAGCGAGGCGTGCTCGGCCGTCTTCTGCGTGCACGGCTCGCCCAGCTTGACCACCCGGCCATTCTCGACCTCGGCGATCGCGAAACGCGCATGCGTGCCCCCGATGTCGACGGCTACGATTTCCATGATGTCCTCCCCCTTATCTTTTTACAGGCCGGCGCCCGCGAGAATGGGCGATGCGCCCTTCTCGGCTTCGTCGGCGGCTTGGCGGAACAGCGCGAACAGCTCGCGGCCCATGCCCTGTGCCGGGGCGGGCGTCGCCGCCTGCTCGCGCGCGGCCCATTCGGCCGGATCGACCAGCGCGTTCAACGTGCCCTCGACCGCGTCCAGACGGACGATGTCGCCGTCGCGGATCAGGCCGATCGCGCCACCGCCGATCGCCTCGGGACTGAGATGGATAGCGCAGGGCACCTTGCCACTCGCGCCCGACATGCGGCCATCGGTGACGAGCGCGACCTTGAAGCCCCGGTTCTGGAGCACGCCCAGCGGCGGGGTCAGCTTGTGCAACTCCGGCATGCCGTTTGCCTTAGGGCCCTGGAAACGGACCACGACGACCACGTCGCGCTCCAGCTCGCCTGCCTTGAACGCGGCCTGGACTTCCGACTGGTCGGAGAAGACGCGGGCAGGCGCCTCGATGATCCAGCGTTCGCGCTCGACCGCCGACACCTTGATGCAGGCGCGGCCGAGATTGCCCGACAGGATACGCATGCCGCCATCGGCCGAGAAGGGCGCGGCGGCGGGGCGCAGGATCGTCTCGTCGCCGCTGTCGCCGACCGGGGTCCAGCTGAGCTTATCCTCGGCGATGACCGCCGTCTGGCCGTAATCGGACAGGTCCTTGCCTGCGACGGTCATGATGTCGCGGTGGAGCAGCCCGGCGGACAGGAGTTCGCGGATGACATAGGGCATGCCGCCCGCCGCCTCGAACCCGTTCACATCGGCCGAGCCGTTGGGGTAGACACGCGCGATCAGCGGCACGGCGGCCGACAGGCGGTCCATATCCTCCCAGTCGATGATGATCCCCGCCGCACGTGCGATGGCGGGCAGGTGGATCAGGTGGTTGGTCGAACCACCGGTCGCCAGCAGGCCGACCGCCGCGTTGACGATCGCCTTCTCATCGACGCAGCGCCCCAGCGGGCGATAGTCGTCGCCACGCTGGCCGATCGCGGCGAGGCGATGGACGGCGGCGCGGCTGAGTTCCTGGCGCAGCTTGGTGCCCGGATTGACGAAGGCGGCGCCCGGCATGTGCAGGCCCATCACCTCCATCATCATCTGGTTGGTGTTGGCGGTGCCGTAGAAGGTGCAGGTGCCCTTGGAATGATAGGCCGCGATCTCGGCGTCCAGCAGCTCGTCGCGCCCTGCCTTGCCCTCGGCAAAGGCTTCGCGGACGGCGGCCTTCTGCTTGTTGGGCAGGCCGGTCGGCATCGGGCCGCCGGGGACCAGGATCATCGGCAGATGGCCGAAGCGCAGCGCGCCCATCAGCAGGCCGGGCACGATCTTGTCGCAGATGCCGAGCAGCGCGGCCCCCTCGAAGGTGCCGTGGCTCAGCGCGACCGCCGTCGACAGCGCGATGGTGTCGCGGCTGAACAGCGACAGCTCCATGCCCGCATAGCCCTGCGTCACGCCGTCGCACATGGCGGGCACGCCGCCCGCGACCTGTGCCGTCGCGCCGACTTCGCGCGCCCAGACCTTCATCAGTTCGGGATAGCGATAATAGACGGCGTGGGCGGACAGCATGTCGTTATAGGCCGACACGATGCCGATATTCATGCCCCGATCCGCCTTCATGGCGTCGCGGTCTTCCTCGGTCCCGGCATAGGCATGGGCGAGGTTGGCGCAGCCCAGATTGGGGCGGCGGACCGCCGTCTCGGCCTCATGCGCGATCAGGTCGAGATAGGCCTGGCGGCCCGGACGCGAGCGTTCGATGACCCGGTCGGTGACGGCAGAGACGGCGGCGTTGAGGCTCATTGCTCGCTCCAGTGGATGTCGATCGGCAGTTCGACTTCGGCCAGGACACGGCCGACCGGATAGGGCGACGATGCGCCTTCCTTGATCGCGTCTTCCAGCACCTTCTTCTTGGCGGGGCCCGAGATGGCGAACATGATCGAACGGGCCGAAACGATGCCCGCCCGGCTGAGCGTCACGCGCGCGACCGGTGCTTCGGGCGGCAGCGGGTCGGGCATCAGGCCCAGCGCGCGGCGCTCCTTGGGGCCGTTGAGCGCTTCGTCATAGTCCGGGCCGGGGAAGATCGAGGCGGTGTGCCCGTCCGCGCCCATGCCCAGCAGCACCAGGTCGAGCGGCCAGTGCAGTTCCTGCATCAGCGCATCGGCCGAGCGACCGGCGGCCTTATAGTCCGACGTCGCCTGCGGCACGATCGGCATGACGCGCGCGCCCTTGGGCAGGAAGATCTTGCCGATCATGGTGACGTTGGACAGCGGATCACCCAGCGGCACGACGCGCTCGTCGGCGGGGACGATCGTCACGCGCTTCCAGTCGAGCTTGGCCTGGGCCAGCTTTTCATAGACCGGGATCGGCGTCTTGCCGCCCGACAGTGCGATCACCGCCGCGCCGCGCGCCTCGATCGCGCTTTCGATGATGAACTGGATGTCGCCCGCCAGCGCGTTCGCCATTTCGGTGGTGTCTTCGTAATCCCACCATTCGATTTCGTCGGTCATGTCATCCTGTCCTAGATATTCGGGGCGCAAGATAGTACCCGCCGCACGGACGGGCCATATTGCGCCAAAGTCTTCGCCCTCACGATCGGGGCGGCGGCGATCAGTCGTCCTGCCAGTGCACCCCGTCGCGCTCGGTCAGCGCGATGGCGGAGGAGGGACCCCAGCTGCCGCTCGGATAGGTCTTGGGCTTGACGTCGTTGGCGTCCCAACCGGCGCGGATGGCGTCGATCCAGGTCCACTGCGCCTCCACCTCGTCGCGACGGACGAACAGCGTCTGATCGCCCTCGATCAGGTCGAGCAGGAGCCGCTCATAGGCGATGCGGCGGCGGGTGCCCGCAAACTCGGCGTCGAGCGACAGGTTCAGCGGCACTTCGCGCAGGCGGATGCCGTCGCGGTCGAGGCCCGGCTCCTTCGCCATCACCAGCAGCTGGATATATTCCTCGGGCTGCAGGCGGATGACCAGCGTGTTGGGCTGGAGCAGGCCGCCACGCCCGGCGAACATCGAGTGCGGTACGGGCTTGAACTGGATCGCGATCTCGGAACGGCGCGCGGCCATGCGCTTGCCGGTGCGCAGGTAGAAGGGAACCCCCTGCCAGCGCCAATTGTCGACATGCGCCTTGATCGCGACGAAGGTCTCGGTCTTGGACGGCTTGCCCAGCTCGTCGGCATAGGAACCGACGATCTTACCCCCGACCGCGCCATCGGCATATTGGCCGGTGACGGTGTTGTTGGGCACTTCCTCCGGCGTCATCAGGCGGAGCGAGCGGAAGACCTTGGCCTTTTCGTCGCGGATCGCGGTGCCGTCATAGCGCGCGGGCGGCTCCATCGCGACGAGCGCGAGCAACTGAAGGATATGGTTCTGCACCATGTCGCGCAGCGCGCCTGCGCCCTCGTAATAGCCCGCGCGATCCTCCAGCCCGACCGTCTCGGCGATGGTGATCTGCACATTGTCGATACCGTGCGCGTTCCAGATCGGCTCGAAGAAGAAATTGCCGAAGCGCAGCGCCAGGATGTTCTGGACCGTTTCCTTGCCCAGATAATGGTCGATGCGGAAGGTCCGCTCCTCGGGGAAGCCGAAGGCGACCGCGTCGTTGATTTCCTTGGACGAGGCGAGATCGTAGCCGAGCGGCTTTTCCAGGCCGATCCGCACCGTCTCGCCCGCCAGGCCGACCGATTCGAGGCCCTTGATGGTGGACTCGAACAGGCTGGGCGCGGTCGACAGATAGATGGCGAGGCCGTTCGACACGTCGCCGACCTTCTCCGCCAGCGCCGGGAAGCCGTCCGTCGAAGAGGCGTCGAGCGACTGATACTGCACGCGTTCCAGGAAGCTGGCGATCTTGTCGGCGTCCTTGCGGTCGTCCGGCAGGAAGGTGTCGAGCGCCTTGGCCGCGAACTCGCGGAAGCTGGCATCGTCATGGTCCGACCGGGCGGTGCCGGTGATCGTCAGCCCCTCGGGCAGCAGCCCGTCCGAATGGAGGTTGAACAGCGAGGGCAGCAGCATCCGCTGCGACAGGTCGCCGGTCGCGCCGAACAGCAGCAGCTTGCCAACGGGATTGCGCGTCATGACGTCTCCTTAGAGCACGAGGCCGGCGGTCGGATCGAGCCCGGCCATGATATTCAGGTTCTGGACCGCCGCACCCCCGGCACCCTTGCCCAGATTGTCGAGCGTGGCGATCAGTCGCGCCTGTCCCGTGGCCGCATTGCCGCAGACACGCAAGGTCATCCGGTCGGTTCCGGCATTTTCCTCGATATTCACCGCCGCTACGGCATCCGCCGAAAAACGCACGATGCGGCTGTCGGCATAGGCCTCGGCCAGCGCCTGCGTCACGCGGTCGAGCGAGGGCGCGCCCGGCAGGGCGTAAAGGGGCAGGGGCACCTCGACGACCATGCCGCGATAGGTGTCGACCACGGCAGGCGCGAAGATCGGCGCATGGGTCAGGCCCGAATGACGCTGCATCTCCGGCGCGTGCTTGTGCGCGAGGGTGAGGCCATAGGGGCGGAAGGCGCGCTCGGTGGCGGTCTCATATTCGGCGATCATCGCCTTGCCGCCGCCCGAATAGCCCGAGGCGGCGTTGACCGTCACCGGGAAGTCCGCCGGGATGATCCCGGCGCGCACCAGCGGACGGACGAGGGCGAGGAAGCCGGTCGGGTAACAACCCGGATTGGAGACGAACCGCGCCGATGCGATCTTGTCCAGTTGCTCCGGCTCCAGCTCGGCGAAACCATAGACCCAGCCCGCAGCGGTCCGGTGCGCGGTCGAGGCGTCGACCACGCGGGTCCGATCATTGGCGATCAGCGACACGGCCTCGCGCGCGGCATCGTCGGGCAGGCAGAGGATGACGAAATCGGCGTCGTTGATCGCTTCGCGGCGTGCCTCGGCATCCTTGCGGCGATCATCGGGCAGGGTCAGGATCGAAAGGTCGGGGCGCCCCGCCAACCGGTCGGCAATCTCCAGCCCGGTCGTGCCCGCGCCGCCATCGATAAATACCGTCTTCGTCACTGCACCCGCTCCAACAGCCCCGCATCGCAATAGCCGACCAGCCCGAGATGCGGCGCGATGCCCCAAGCATGGCCGCCCGCCAGTTCCAATACCTCGAACGTCTCGCCCGATCGCAACTCGGCCAGGACCGTACTGTTCGTGGCACGTCCCTCGCGCAGTGTCACCGGCGCGTGGGTCCTATAGGGCAGGGGCGCGGCATAATGGGGCGCGAATACGTATTCAGCGAGCCGGACATCGGCCAGATCGGGGCGAACCGCATGGGTGCGCGGGTCGAGCCCGACGGTGCGTCCCTGCAGGGCAAAGCTCTTACGCGTTGGCCCGTTGGAGGGCTGGGGCGTCGCCAGCGCCGATGAAATGTCCGAATTCTTCAAGAAAGTCCGCCCCTTCAGGTGTCCTGGCGACAAAGATATTACGCTTGTCGCTATCATCGCGTTGGCGGCGCAGATAGCCCAGCGTTCCCAGTCTATTCAAGGCGCGGGTAACGACAGGTTTCGAGACGTTCAAGGCGCGCGCCAAACCGCGTACCGTATGGGGGCCCGGGCGCAGATAAACGACGAGCAGCAAAGCCATTTGCCGATTGGTCAGATCGGGTTCGCCCGACCGGACATAATCGACAAGGGCGCTCATCCAGGCGAACAGCGACTGCGGGTCGTGCGGGTTGGACACGATGGCGATTCCAATAGCTGTGCCGGGCTTTGCCGGGCGTTGTTTCGTTGTCATAACGCCGCTTATCCACGGTGGTTTCACTCCTGTTCCGATGAGATGAACAACTTGGGTCAGGGATTTTCCGGAACCTTTTCAGCACATCGGATGGCAGGGAACGGGGTGCCGACCAGCCGCATGGTTGATCCCGCCACGTACGTCGCCTATGTGCGCGCTTTCGCACACCCCTTGTTCGGGATCATACGCGCCTCATGTTCGCATTTCTGCTCGTCATCCACGCCATCATCGCCGCGACCCTGGTCACGGTGATCCTCATGCAGCGGTCGGAAGGCGGCGGTCTGGGCATGGGGGGCAGCCCGTCGGGGCTGATGTCGGCGCGCGGCGCGGCGGACTTCCTCAGCCGTGCGACGGCGGTGCTGGCGACCGCGTTCGTCGGCTTCTCGATCCTGCTGGCCGTACTGGCCGCGACGCGCGGCGCGCCGGCCATCGATACCTCGCTGGCCCGCACGCCCGCGACTCAGGCGCCGATCACCCAGCCCGCGCCCGCCCCGGTCCCGACCGGTGCGGCTCCTGCCCAGGCCCCGGCGGACAATTCGGCGGTTCCGCTCGCCCGCTAATCCTCGTTTCCATCGCAGCATAGGCCAACGCGCCGCCGATATTTTCCGGCGGCGCGCATCTTTGCTGTTGTCGTATCCACCCCATCCAAGCTAGGCGATTCTTCCCATGGCGCGGTATATCTTCATCACCGGCGGCGTGGTTTCGTCGCTCGGCAAAGGCCTCATGGCGGCCTCTCTTGCGGCTCTCTTGCAGGCACGCGGCTACAGCGTGCGCATCCGCAAGTTCGATCCCTATCTCAACGTCGATCCGGGCACGATGAGCCCGTATCAGCACGGCGAAGTCTATGTAACCGACGACGGGGCCGAGACCGATCTCGACCTGGGTCACTATGAGCGGTTCACCGGCGTGTCCTCGCGCCAGTCGGACAATGTGACCTCGGGCCGGATCTACAAGACGATCATCGAGCGCGAGCGGCGCGGCGACTATCTGGGTGCCACCGTCCAAGTGATCCCGCACGTCACCGACGCGATCAAGGCGTTCGCCAAGGCCGATACGCTCGACGAGAACGGCAAGGAGATCGACTTCATCCTCTGCGAGATCGGCGGGACGGTCGGCGATATCGAGTCGCTGCCTTTCATCGAGGCGATCCGCCAGCTCAAGAACGAGCTGGGCCGTGGCAAGTCGATCAGCATCCACGTCACGCTGGTGCCTTATATTGCGGCCGCGGGCGAGCTGAAGACCAAGCCGACCCAGCATTCGGTGCGCGAGATCGCGGCGCTGGGCGTCGCCCCCGACGTGCTGGTCTGCCGCTGCGAGCATCCGCTGCCTGCCTCGGACCGCGCCAAGATCGGCCTGTTCTGCAACGTGCCGCCCTCGGCCGTGATCCCGGCGCTGGACGCCAAGAGCATCTATGCGGTGCCGCTCCAGTACCATGCCGAAGGTCTCGATTCGGAAGTGCTCCGCGCCTTCGGCATCGAGCCCGAGGGCGCGCCCGACCTGTCGCGCTGGACCGAGATCGTCGACCGTCTGGTCAACCCGGAAGGCGAAGTGACGATCGGCGTGGTCGGCAAATATGTCGGCCTGCAGGACGCGTACAAGTCGCTGAACGAAGCGCTGGTGCATGGCGGTATCGCCAACAAGGTGAAGGTCCATATCCGCTGGATCGACGCCGAGCTGTTCGAGGGCGATGAGAGCGAAATCGCGCAGCAGCTCGAACCCTGCCATGCCATTCTGGTCCCCGGCGCGTTCGGCGAGCGCGGCGCGCAGGGCAAGATCGAGGCGGTCCGCTTCGCGCGCGAACGTCGCGTGCCCTATTTCGGCATCTGCTTCGGCATGCAGATGGCGTGCGTCGAAGGTGCGCGGAACCTGGCGGGCATCGCCGATGCCTCCTCGACCGAGTTCGGCCCGACCTCCGAGCCGATCGTCGGCCTCATCACCGAGTGGATGGGCCGCGACGGTCTGGAGAAGCGCGAGTCCAGCGGCGACATGGGCGGTACGATGCGCTTGGGCGCCTATGAAGCCAAGCTGGCGGGCAACAGCGTCGTCGCGTCGATCTATGGCGGCGAAGACATCTCGGAACGGCATCGTCACCGCTACGAGGTGAACACCACCTATAAGGACGCGCTGGAAAAGGGTGGCCTGGTGTTCAGCGGCATGTCGCCCGACGGCACGCTGCCCGAAATCGTCGAGCGGCCGGACCATCCCTGGTTCGTCGGCGTGCAGTTCCACCCCGAACTCAAGTCCAAACCCTTCGACCCGCACCCGCTCTTCGCCAGCTTCATCGAAGCGGCGGTCAAGCAGAGCCGGTTGGTGTGATTTGAGAACCCCGCCTCCAGATGATGGAGGCGGGGTTTTTCTTATGGGGGCACCTCCCAACCTCCGTTCAGCCTGAGCGAAGTCGAAGGCCAAGGCAGAAGTTCTCCATTTGGCGGATAGCAAGGCGTGGGCTTCGACTTCGCTCAGCCTGAACGGGGTGGGGACTGCATTCCCTAAAACAAAAGGCGCCCGGACCCGTCGGTCCGGACGCCCCGCGACGTCTTTAGGGAGGGAAAGACGTCGAGCTTGCTTACGCCGCCTTGGCCTCGTCGGCCTCGCCAGCGTGATGCTCCACCGCGGCGAGCGGCTGGCCCGTCTTGATCGCGATCGTCTTGGGCTTCATCGCCTCGGGCACCTCACGGACGAGGTCGATGACGAGCAGGCCGTCGTTCAGGCGCGCATCCTCGACGAACACGAAGTCCGCCAGCTCGAAGCGCCGCTCGAACGAGCGATTGGCGATGCCGACATGCAGGAAGTTGGGCGAGTTCGCCTTGTCATCCTTCTTGCCGGTGACGAGCAGCATGTTCTGCTGCGCGGTGATCTCGATCTCGTCACGCGCGAAACCGGCCACCGCCAAAGTGATGCGGTAACGGTCGTCGGCCAGACGCTCGAGGTTGAAGGGGGGATAATTCTCTGCCGAAGCGGCCCGCGAATTGGCCTCCAGCAGATCGAACAGCCGGTCGAAGCCGATGGTCGAGCGGCGGTACGGAGTCAGGTCGATACGCATGTCAAAACCTCCATCAGAAGCGAATTGAAACGGGATCGACCGATCCACCCCGGCGCGGGGCGGTTCGACCCATCCGTGCGGCCCGATACCGGCACCGCACGCGAACCGATATGGTTCGTGGGAAATGTGCTTCAAGGGCGTTTGAGGATCGAAAAGCAAATCTTCGCTCATCCCAAGCCATGGCGGGCTTGAATGCCTACTAAAACGATGTGTGAATAGGAGATGAAACCAAAAGGGGAGCTTCCATGTCCTTGACCCTGGCCTTGATCCTGGCGGCGCAGGCGACCGCCGCTGCCAATCCGCAAGCCGATCCGAATGCCGAACAGCAGACCCCCCAGACCCCCCAGACCCCCCAGACCCATCGCGACGAAGGACGGCTAGGCACGGCGCAGCAGGGCGGGGGCGATGTCGTCGTCACCGCGCGCCGCCGGGCCGAGACGATCCAGTCGGTGCCCATCGCCATGTCGGTGATCGGCGGCACCGCGCTGGCCGAGACGGGGACGTACAATGTCAATCGTTTGACCCAAATCCAGCCGACGCTGCAATTCTACTCGACCAACCCACGCAACTCCGCCGCCAATATTCGCGGGCTGGGCGCACCGTTCGGGCTGACCAATGACGGGATCGAACAGGGCGTCGGCATCTATGTCGATCAAGTCTATTACAGCCGCATCGCCTCGGCGACGTTCGACTTCACCGATACCGAGCGGATCGAGGTGCTGCGGGGCCCGCAGGGCACGCTCTATGGCAAGAACACCACGGCGGGCGCGATCAACATCATCACCCGCCCGCCGAGCTTCACGCCCGAGGCGCGGGTCGAACTGAGCGCGGGCAATTACGACTTCTTCCAGGGCAAGGCGTCGGTGTCCGGCCCGCTGGTCGACGACAAGGTGGCGCTCCGCCTGTCGACCTCGATTACCACGCGGCGCGGCACCATCTATAATACGCGTCAGCAGGAATGGCAGAACAGCCAGGACAATCTGTCGCTGCGCAGTCAGTTTCTGTGGCACGCGACACCGACGCTCGACCTGACCCTGTCGGGTGATTATGCGCGGCAGAACCCCAATTGCTGCGTCCAATATTTTGCGCGGGTGGGGGCGACGCAGCGCCCGCTCAACCGGCAATATGCCGCACTGGCGGCGGCGCAGGGCTATAGTGTGCCCTCGACCAATGCCTTCGACCGGCTGACCGATGTCGATACCGATCTGCGCGCCAGGCAGGAACTGGGCGGTCTGTCGCTGGTCGCGAACTGGGATGTGGGGGAGGCGACGCTGACCAGCGTGTCGGCCTGGCGTTTCTGGCATTGGGACCCGTCGAACGACCGCGACTTCATCGGCCTGCCCATCACCACCGTCTCGGCCAATCCGTCGCAGCAGAGCCAGGTGACGCAGGAACTGCGCATTGCGTCGAACGGCAAGCGGGCGCTCGATTATGTGCTGGGCGCCTTTTATTTCTGGCAGTCGATCGACACGCAGGGACTTCAGGTCCAGGGACCGGCGGCGAGCGCCTTCCTGCTCAACCCGACCAGTACGGGCGGTCGCAATCCGGCGACGCTGAACGGCCTGACCTCGCGCAACACGATCGGCTTTACGAACACCTCGGCCGCCCTGTTCGGCAAGCTGACCTGGCATGTCGACGATCACCTGTCGGTGTCACCCGGCTTGCGGCTCAATTACGATCGCAAGGATGGTTCCTATGTCTCGTTGGTGACCAACGGGGCGGGCTCGACCGCGCTGACCAGCGACCAGCGCGGGGTTCTCGCGCCGCAGAATTACACGCCGTCCTTCACCAACTGGAACCTGTCGGGCGATTTGACCGTCGCCTATGAGTTCAACCCGAACGTCCATTATTATGCGACCTATGCGCGCAGCTATAAGTCGGGCGGCATCAACCTGTCGGGCCTGCCGCTCGATGCGCAGAACAACCCGATCCTGGCGACGCAGACGGTGCGTCCCGAAAAGGTCAATCATTTCGAGTTGGGGCTGAAGACCCAGTTCGCAGACCGCCGCGCGACCGTGAACATCGCGGGCTTCTGGACCGAGATCGGCGATTACCAGGCGACGGTGAACAACCTCCAGGTCAACGTCCTGCGCGGCTATCTGGCCAATGCGGGCCGCGTGCGGACGCGCGGGGTGGAGATCGACTCGGCCTTCCGCCCGACCAGCCGGTTCAACGTCTATGCCAATGCGGCCTTTACCGACGCGCGCTATACCCGCTTCACCAATGCGCCATGCCCGCCCGAGCTGTCGGGGGGCACCGCGCTGCCGGTGGTGAACGGCCAGATCGTCGGCACCCCTGCGGCGGCGGGGACGCCGGGAAATTCGCTGCCCTATTGCGACATCTCGGGCCAGTGGCTGCCGGGCGTGTCACGCTGGGCCTTTTCCTATGGCGCGGAGTATGACCTGCCCGCGACCGTGGCGGGGACCGAGGGGCAATTCTATCTGGGTTATGACGGCAGCTACCGTTCCAGATTCTCGTCCAACCCGTCGCGCTCGGCCTATACCGATATCAATGGCTATAGCCTGTCCAACGTTCGTGCGGGGTTCAAGGCGCCGGGCAGCTGGAACGCCTTTGTCTGGGTGCGCAACCTGTTTGATCACAATTACTATGAATTGCTGGCGACCCAGTCGGGATCGACGGGGCTGATCGTGGGGCAGCCGGGCGATCCGAGGACCTACGGGTTCACGATTTCCAAGTCGTTTTGATGTTGGGGCCTTGCCCCTCCACCACCGGGCTGGCGCCCGGCGGTCCCCCTCCCCAAGCAAGCTTGGGGAGGAATGGGCCTTCTTGATCCTCCCCAAGCTTGCTTGGGGAGGGGGACCGCTCGCGTAAGCGAGTGGTGGAGGGGCAAGTCGCCCTCCGACGAATCACCCGACCCGTCCACATTCGGTTCATCTTGATCTGGTATAGCGACAGTCCCGTGAACGGGCGCCGGGCCGGCATCTGGGGACGGAGTCTGGAAGCTCCCCGTTTCCCAGCCGGTTCCGGCGGCTTTTCGAGGGATGGCATGTGATCGTGCCGGAAATGGCAAACGCCCGGACCGTTTCCGATCCGGGCGCCTGCGTGACGATCGCTCGTCAGCCCCCTTTTCCCGCTCCCGCATCAACCTCGTTGGGTGAGCGTTGGAGCAATCCCCGAACCACGGCCGTTGCTGCCTGTGTCTCAGTGAGATTGTGGTACGTTACGGCAGGGCCGCTTGTCATCCCTCTTGCGGCATCCTTGCTACGATTGCGCCGCTTGTGTGGCGCGCGCGCAACAATGGGGCGGGTCGGCCGTTGCCTGCGCGGACCGGGCGCGGCATTGCCAGCACCGGGCGCCGCCCGTACAGCCCTTGGGCTTTTCAGTTTCTCCATGGATCGATCGGACATCAATGATCCTGTCACGTTATGAACGGATGATCGCCCGGCGCTATCTGCTGCCGGGCAAGGGAGAGGCGTTCATTTTCCTGGTCGCCTCGATCAGCCTGGTCGCGGTCATGTTGGGCGTCGCCGCGCTCGTCATCGTCATGAGCGTCATGAACGGCTTTCGCGCCGAACTGTTCGACAAGATCGTCGGTCTCAACGGCCATGCCGTGGTGCAGGGGGTGGGCGGACGCCTGCCCGACTGGCGCGACATCGTGCGTGATGCGCGCGCCACGCCCGGCGTCACCAGCGCGGTGCCGATGATCGAACAGCCGCTGATGTCCAGCTATAACGGCCGGGTCGAGGCGGTGCTGGTCCGCGGCATGCGCGTCGCCGACATCCGTGGCAACTCGGCCATCCGCTCCAAGATCATCATGGGCAATCTGAGCAGCGTCATACCGGGCAGCGGGCGCATCGCGATCGGCAGCCGCCTGGCCGAGGCGCTGGGCGCGCAGGTCGGCTCGGAAATCTCGCTGATCAGTCCGCAGGGGCAGACGACCCCGTTCGGCACGGTGCCGCGCATCGTCAGCTATACGGTCGGCGCCATCTTCGAGATCGGCGTGTACGACTATGACAAGGCCTATGTCATCATGCCCATCGAGGATGCGCAGACCCTGCTGCTGATGGGCGACACGGTCGGCATGGTCGAGGTGCAGACGGTCGACGCCGACCGGGTGGGCCAGATCCTCGCCCCGCTAGCGGACAAGTTGGGCGGCCGGGCCGTCATCGCCGATTGGCGCACGATGAATGCGCAATTGTTCGAGGCGCTGGCGGTCGAGCGGGTGGCGATGTTCACCGTGCTGTCGATCATCATTCTGGTCGCGGTGTTCAACATCCTGTCCTCGCTGATCATGCTGGTCCGCGCCAAGACGCGCGACATCGCGATCCTGCGGACGATGGGTGCGACGCGGGGTGGCCTGATGCGCATCTTCATGACGGTGGGCACGACCATCGGCGCACTGGGGACCGTCGCCGGGCTGGGGCTGGGCGCGGTGTTCCTGTTCTATCGCCAGGGTGTGGTGAACTTCGTCCAGTTCGTGACGGGGCAGAACCTCTGGGACCCGTCGATCCGTTACCTCACCGAGCTGCCGTCCAAGACCGATCCGGTCGAGATCGTCGTGATCGCGTCGATGGCGCTCGTCTTCTCTTTCCTCGCCACGCTCTACCCCGCCTGGAAGGCGGCGAGCACGGACCCGGTTCAGGTGCTGCGCTATGAATGATCCGATCATCCGCATGGGAACGGTCGCCCAGCCCCACGCCGCCGAGCCGGTGCTGGCGACCCGCGAATTGTCGCGCAGCTTCACGCAGGGCGGCCAGACGATCGAGGTGCTGCGCGGCGTCGACCTCGCCATCGCGCCGGGCGAGATCGTGGCGCTGCTCGGGCCGTCGGGTTCGGGCAAGTCGACCCTGCTCCAGGCGGTCGGCCTGCTGGAGGGCGGTTTCTCCGGTTCGATCCGGATCGCGGGCGAGGAGGTGTCGAAGCTCGACTCGCATGGCCGCACTATTGCGCGGCGCGATCATCTGGGCTTCGTTTATCAGTTCCATCATCTGCTGCCCGACTTCAACGCGATCGAGAATGTCGTCCTGCCGCAACTCGTCCAGGGTAAGCTGCCCGCCGATGCCGAGGCGCGCGCCAAGGGGCTGCTGACCGCGCTGGGGCTGGGCCATCGGCTGACCCACCGGCCGAGCCAGCTGTCGGGCGGCGAGCAGCAGCGCGTCGCCGTCGCCCGTGCGCTCGCCAACCAGCCGCCTCTGGTGCTGGCCGACGAGCCGACCGGCAATCTGGACGAGCATACCTCCGAAATCGTGCTGGCCGAGTTCCTGCGGCTGGTGCGCGGCGAGGGTTCGGCGGCGCTGGTCGCGACGCATAACGAGCGGCTGGCGCTCAAGATGGACCGGGTGGTGCGCCTGCACGAAGGCCGACTGCAATGAGCGTCTGGACCGAGACCCCCACGCTGACCGGTCGCCACGTCACGCTTCGCCCCTTTGTCGAGGCCGACCTGCCCGCTTTGGTCGAGGCGGCGCGAGAAGGCGATCTCTGGAACATCTTCTACGCCAATGTGTCGATGATGAAGACGCCCGAGCGCTGGCTGGCGGCGGCGATGAAGGAGCGTGACGTCGGTCGCGCCCTGATCTTCACGGTGGAGACGCCGGGCGGCGAGGTCGTCGGCACCACCCGCTATATGCGGATCGCGCCGCAGCATCGACGGCTGGAGATAGGCGGCACCTTCTACGCCACCCGGGTCCAGCGGACCGGCGTCAATACCGAGGCGAAGCGGATGCTGCTGGCCCATGCCTTCGAGGTGATGGCGTGCCAGGCGATCCAGATCCGCACCGACGCACTCAACGCGCGCAGCCAGCGGGCGATCGAGCGGCTGGGTGCGAAGAAGGATGGCGTGTTGCGCGGGCATCAGGTAATGGCCGATGGCCGCATCCGCGACAGCGTCGTCTATTCGATCATCGACCGCGAGTGGCCAGGCGTCCGTGCCAATCTCGACTATCTGCTGGGGAAGCACGCATGAGCGGTATCGCGGATTTCACCGTCAAGGCGGCGGACGGCTCGGTCGTGGACATGGGGCGCTATGCGGGTCGTGTGCTGCTGATTGTCAACACCGCGTCCAAATGCGGCTTCACCCCGCAATATGAGGGGCTGGAGGCGCTGCATCGCCGTTTCGAGGGGCAAGGGCTGACCATATTGGGGTTTCCGTGCAACCAGTTCGGGGCGCAGGAGCCGGGCGATGCGGCGGAGATCGCGAATTTCTGTTCGCTGACCTATGATGTCAGCTTTCCCGTCATGGCCAAGATCGACGTCAATGGCGACGACGCCGATCCGCTGTTCCAGTGGCTGAAGACGGAAGCGCCGGGCTTGCTGGGGACGAAGGCAATCAAGTGGAACTTCACCAAGTTCCTAGTCGGCCGGGATGGGCAGGTGGTCGGGCGGTATGCGCCGACGACCAAGCCCGAGGATATGGTCAAGGATATCGAAGGGTTGCTTCGATAGGGCGAAACATGCGCTTCGGCCCCACTCGGCGTGAACGGAGCGAGGTATTATACCCAACCTCCGTTCAGTCTGAGCGAAGTCGAAGGCCAAGGGCGGCCGTGCCCTATTGGCGGATATCGGGGCGTGGGCTTCGATGACGCTCAGCCTGAACGGCGCTTTGCCCCCTCAAACCGAAAAAGCGCTCGCACCCTTTTTGTGGTCCAGCGCCGAGGCGATGGCGGTGATCCCGCCGAACAGGAAGCTCAGCCCCAGGATGTAACCCGGCAGCGTCATCGCGCTCCATGGCAGCGTCGCCAGCACGAACAACGCGAGCAGAATGTTCAGCACCCCCAGCGCGATCATCCACCCGCGCCGCCGCCGCATCCGCGCGCCCAGCCCGATCTCCAGCGCCCCGCGCAAGCCCAGCCACACCGCCACCAGCAGCGTGATCGAGATCGCGCCCGTCGCGGGCTCGAACGCCATGACCAGTCCGATGATCAGCGATACGAGGCCGAACCCGATCGCATAGCCGCGTCCCTCATGCCCCTTGCCGAAAATGCCTGCGCCGATCGACACCAGACCCGATGCGATCAGGAACGCCCCGATCACCAGCGTCGCGGCCAAGGTGGCCGGAACGGGAAACAGGAACGCGGCCAGCCCGAGCAGCGCCGACACGATGCCATAGGCCAAAATCCAGCCCCATCCCGCGCCGGGCCGCAAGGAGGTGGCAAAGGATCGGTCGGTATCGGTCATCGTCATTCGCCCTGATCTGGATAAACCCTTCTGTTGCCGTAACGGATCGGCTTGAGCAGTGTTCCGGCGGCCGGGTTCCGCACTGGTCGAATCACGCTCGGTCGGGTAGGGATGGGCAATGCATTCCGGATATGTGCCGCTTCGCATCTTTTCCTCCTTCACGATGCTCGACGGCGCGATCGATCCCAAGGCGATTGCGGCGCAGGCCAAGGCGAACGCCTTTCCCGCCGCCGGGTTGACCGATCGCAACGGTCTTTATGCGGCGATGGCCTTTTCAGACGCCGCGAAGAAGGCGGGCGTGCAGCCGGTCATCGGCACGATGCTGGGTATCGCGCGTCCCGACATGCCCGACAATGTCGGCGCGGTGGTCGACTGGAT
Organism: Sphingomonas yabuuchiae; assembly: GCF_014199595.1. Lineage (GTDB taxonomy): Bacteria > Pseudomonadota > Alphaproteobacteria > Sphingomonadales > Sphingomonadaceae > Sphingomonas > Sphingomonas yabuuchiae. The sequence continues at coordinate 19,577 of NZ_JACHNX010000002.1, forward strand.
CGCGCTCTATGCGCAGGACGTGACCGGTTATGACAATCTGTGCGCGCTGGTGTCGGCGGCGCATCTGGATCGCCCGATCGAACTCGCCGCGCATGTCGGTTTCGACACGCTGGAGACGTTCAGCAAGGGCCTGATCGCGCTGACCGCCGGTGGCGAGGGCGGTATCGCCCGCCTGTTCGCCGAGGGGCAGCCGGATCGGGCGAAAGCCTATGCCGACCGGCTTCAGGCGATTTTCGGTGACCGGCTCTATGTTGAACTCGCCCGTCGCGACGATCCCATCGAGATGGCGGCCGAACAGGACCTGATCGACCTGGCCTATGATCGCGACCTGCCCCTGGTCGCGACAAACCCCTGCTGTTTCACCGATAGCGGTTTCCGCGACGCGCATGACGCCATGCTGTGCATTGCCAATTCGACCTATGTCGAAATGGACGATCGCCCCAAAAGCTGTCCCGAGGCGTGGCTCAAGCCCGCCGAGATGATGAAGCAGCTGTTCGCCGATCTGCCCGAAGCGATCGAGAACACGTTGGTCGTCGCCCAGCGTTGCGCGGTGATGGCGCCGTGGCGAAAGCCCATCCTCCCCAGCCTAGCGGGCGACCGCGAGGGCGAGGCAGCGATGCTCCGCCGCGACGCGACCGCAGGCCTGAACGCCCGGCTCGACCGCATCGCCGAGCTGGAAGGGGAGGGCGAACCCGGCTGGCGCGAGGCGTACCACGAACGCCTGACGTTCGAGGTCGACATCATCATCCAGATGGGTTTCCCCGGATACTTCCTGATCGTCGCCGACTTCATCAAATGGGCCAAGGACCACGACATTCCCGTGGGTCCGGGTCGTGGTTCGGGCGCAGGCTCGGTCGTCGCCTGGGCGCTGACCATCACCGATCTCGATCCCCTGAAGCTGGGCCTGCTGTTCGAGCGCTTCCTCAACCCGGAACGCGTGTCGATGCCCGACTTCGACATCGACTTCTGCGAAACCCGGCGTGGCGAGGTCATTCGCTACGTCCAGGAGAAATATGGCCGCGATCAGGTCGCGCAGATCATCACCTTCGGTAAGCTGAAGGCGCGCGCGGTGCTGAAGGATACCGGCCGCGTGCTACAGATGAGCTATGGCCAGGTCGATCGCCTCGCCAAGCTGGTGCCCAACCACCCGACCGACCCCTGGGACCTGAAGCGCGCGCTGAACGGCGTCCCCGAGTTGGCGAAGGAGTACGCCAACGACAACCAGGTCCGCCGCCTGCTCGACCTCGCCACCAAGCTGGAGGGGCTGCCCCGCCACTCCTCCACACACGCCGCCGGTGTGGTGATCGGCGACCGGCCGCTGGCGCAGCTGGTGCCGCTCTACCGCGATCCGCGCTCCGACATGCCGGTGACGCAGTTCGACATGAAGTTTGTCGAGGGCGCGGGGCTGGTGAAGTTCGACTTCCTGGGCCTGAAGACCCTGTCGGTGCTGCAAAAGGCGGTGCAGTTGCTCGCCAAGCGCGGGGTCGAGGTCGATCTCGGCGCGCTGGCTTGGGACGACGAGGCGACATACGGCCTTCTCCAGAAGGGCGACACCGTCGGCGTGTTCCAGCTGGAATCGGAGGGGATGCGGCGCACCCTGTCCGCCGTGCGCCCGACCAATTTCGGCGACATCATCGCGCTCGTGTCGCTCTATCGGCCGGGCCCGATGGACAATATCCCCAGCTTCGGCCGCCGCAAGCAGGGGACCGAGGAGATCATCTACCCGCATCCCCTGCTCGAACAGATCCTGTCCGAGACCTACGGCATCTTCGTCTATCAGGAACAGGTGATGCAGGCCGCCCAGATCCTGGCGGGCTATTCGCTGGGCGGCGCCGACCTGCTGCGCCGCGCGATGGGCAAGAAGGTCAAGGCGGAGATGGATGCGCAGCGTGCCATCTTCGTCAAGGGGTGCCAGGAGGTGAACGGCATCCCCGCGCAAAAGGCCAATGAGCTGTTCGACTTGATCGACAAGTTCGCAGGCTATGGCTTCAACAAGAGCCACGCGGCCGCCTATGCGCTGCTCGCCTATCAGACCGCATGGCTGAAGGCGCATCACCCGCATGAATTCTACGCCGCGTCGATGTGCTACGACATGGCGCTGACCGACAAGCTGGCCATCTTCGTCGATGACGCGCGGCGTCTGGGCGTGACGATGCTGCCGCCCTGCATCAACGCCAGCCAGGCCGAATTCGATGTCGAGCCGCATGAGGATGGCCTGGCCGTCCGCTACGCGCTGGGCGCGCTGAAGTCGGTGGGCGAAGGCGCGATGGAGAAGCTGGTCGTCGAGCGACAGGCGGGCGGTGCCTTTGCCTCGCTCGATGCGCTGGCCAAGCGGGTCGACCCGCGATTGATGAACAAGCGCCAGCTCGAAACGCTCGCCTCTGCGGGCGCCTTCGACGGGATCGAGCCCAACCGGGCGGGCGTCCACGCGGTGGCCGAAACGGTGCTCGCCATCGCCGCGCGCACCCATGAGGGGCGGACGAGCGGGCAGGGCGGCCTGTTCGGCGAGACCGAGGTGGCGGGCGACGCGATCAAGCTGCCGACCGGCACCCGCTGGACCCTGTCGCAGCGGATGGAGCAGGAAAAGGAGGCGTTCGGCTTCTATTTCTCGGCGCATCCCGTCGATCGCCACGCGCATATCGCCAAGATGCACGGCGCGCGGACCTATACCTCGCTGACCGAGCTCATCATCCCCGATGACGGGGCGCGGATCGGCGCGACCATGGCGGCGCTGGTCGAGGATGCGCGCTGGCGTACCTCGGCACGTGGCAAGCGCTACATGATGGCGCAGCTATCGGATGCGACCGGGCAGTTCCTGGCGACCTGTTTCGACGATTCGGTGGCGGCCGATCTGGAAAAGGCGGCGAAGGAGGGGCATTGTGCGCTCATCACCGTCGAGCTGGATCGCCGACCGGGCGAGGAAGCGCCGCGCGTCAGCATCAAGCGCGTCCAGCTATTCGACGGCCTGGCCAGCACCGCCAAGTTCGTGGTGGAAGTGACGGTGACCGACAAGGTGGCGTTCAAGGCGCTGCATGCCATGTTGGACCCGTTGCGCAACGGCCGGGGTGAGGTACGGGCGCGTATCGAGGGGCAGGACGGCTATACCTTGCTGACGCTTGGGCGTAATTTCCTACTCGACGCCGAACTAGCCAGCCATATCGAGGATCTGCCGGGGGTGAAGGCGGTGGCGATGAAGTCGTCAGAGGCGCGGTTGGCCCTGGTGGGGTAAGGGCGCGCGTATCGGCCGATGTGCGGCGGACCCCGTATGTCGTGCGAAAGCGGGTGATGGTCCTTTGTCATCGCGAAGGTCCTCCACCATCCCGGCGAAGGCCGAGATCCAGTTGTGCAAACGTGGGCAGCTTGTGCCAAGCGCGTCGTAACTGGACCCAGGCTTTCGGCGGCGTGGGTGGCCTGAGTGGACGATGGGAACCGGGCCTTCGCGACAGCTCTCGACCCGGGCCCAGACGATGTCAGCCACCGACTTCGCGGCGATCCTGTTCCTCTTCGCCGGCCTCACCGTGGTTGCCATAGCCGCCGCCGGAGGTATCGGCCTCGTCCTCGTTAGGCAGGTTTTCCGGGCTGGTCTGTTCGGGATCGGTCATCATGGCATCTCTCCTTCCATCGCATAACGCCTTGGAGAGGCAGGACGATCCTCAGAATAGCTCACCCTGTGGGCCTCTGGGCGGACGGAACAGGCTGGTATCGAGGCGGGGCCGATCCTGGTTCAGCCCATGCAGCCTACAGGCACGGTGAAAGCGGACCCGGAGCAACTCCGCCCATGGCCCTTGCCCCTTCATCCGTGTGAAGAAATCGGGATCATTGTCCCGCCCGCCCCGCAAGGACCGGATGATCGCCATCACCTTGCCCGCCCGTTCGGGATAGTGGGTGTCGAGCCAGGCGCGGAACAGCGGGGCGACCTCGTGCGGCAGGCGTATGGGGATGAAGAAGGCGTGCCGCGCCCCCGCCTGCGCCGCGCGGGCGACCAGATGTTCGATCTCATGATCGGTGATCGCGGGAATGACGGGCGCGATCGACACATAGGTTGGGATACCCGCCGCCGCCAGCTTCGCCACGGCCGCCAGCCGTCGCTCGGGCGTGGGCGCTCTTGGCTCCACCGTCCGTGCGACCTTGGCGTCGAGCGAGGTGACCGAGACGCAGACGGTCGCCAGCCCCTTCGCCGCCATCCGGGCCAGAATGTCGATATCGCGCGCCACGCGGTCGGATTTGGTCGTGATCGCCACCGGATGATCCGTCTCCGCGAGTACCTCCAGGATCGATCGGGTGATCCGCCATTCGCTCTCGATCGGTTGATAGGGGTCGGTGTTGGTGCCCAGCGCAATCGGCGCGACGCGGTAGCCGGGCTTGGCCAACTCGGCGCGAAGCAAGGCGGCGGCATCGGGCTTGGCAAATAACCGGCTCTCGAAATCCAGCCCCGGCGACAGGTCGTGATAGGCGTGGGTCGGCCGGGCAAAGCAGTAGATGCAACCATGCTCGCAACCTGCGTATCCGTTTATCGAGCGATCGAACGGAATGTCAGGCGACTGATTATGCGTGATAATCTTTCGAGGGGCGACGATTTCCACGGTCGTTCGAGGCTTCGGTTGTAGCCCATCTATGGATTGCTGCTGATCGAGCCAGTCGCCATCGGCGTCGCGTTCCGGCAGGTTGAACCGCCTGCTTGTTGCGTTCTCTGTTGCGCCTCTGCCAGCGATCTTGAGCATGCCGAGCATTGGAACATATAAAGAACATAAGTGCAAGGCTGGCCTTTTGAGCTCCGCGGCCGTCACCTCACTTGCAGACGCTGGCCTCAGTAGTTCGATCGCCGTGAACGAAAAAGTTAACCAGCTTACGGATGCCCCACCACGTACCCGCCAGCAGCAATAGTAACGCGATCAGCCCAACATCCAGGGCAGTGTTGTCTGGTTCGCATGGGCGGGGGCGTCCCTCACAGCCTCCCCCGGATTGCAGGATCATCGCCATCATCGGGAAGCCGGCAAACAAGAAGACTGCAAATGCCGCGACCACGCCTGCGATAGCGCCGCCACTGGGAAGCCAGCTTCGACCGGAACGGTTCATGCGCGCGAAGATGCAGACTCCGGTCCCGCTCGTCAATGTGCGTTTCCCACCCGAAAGCTGACTTTGCACAACCGTTGCGGGGTTGCTCACAGCCAGCGTAAGCGTTGATCGACTGGCTGAACGGCACGTCCGGGGACGTGTTGCGTGTCAGGATCGTCCGTGGCGTCAGGACCGTGACGCTGGTTCGCAGCGGCGGCGGCGCGCCGTCGACCAGCGACTGGGCGTCGAGCCAGTCGCCGTCCACCTCCCGCTCCGGCAGGGCGAAGCGTCGGCTCGTCGCGTTGTTGGTGGCCCCTCGGGACGCGATCTTCGACATGGCGGGAATAGAACATGAATGGAACAAATGGGCAAGCACAGGAAGCTTGCTACGCCCCAGCCATTCGATCATTATCGGAACGTATTAAGAACGGAGGGTCTAATGGCGCGTCTGGAATATCTCGAATTGCCGGTCGGTGATCGGGCGGCGGCGAAGCATTTTTATGCAGAGGCGTTTGGCTGGACCTTCACCGACTTCGGGCCGGATTATGCCGCGACGATGAGCGGTGATACCGATGTCGGGCTCGATGCCGCATCGAACAAGGTGAAGGCCCCGCTGCCGGTCATACGTGTCGATGACCTTGAGGTGACGCTTTCCGCCGTGGAGGCGGCGGGCGGGTCGATCGTGGTGCCGATCTTCGCTTTTCCCGGCGGGCGGCGCTTTCACTTCCGCGATGTCGACGGGCATGGACCGGCGGCAATGCAGGCGGACTGATCAGCGCTCCAGCAGGCGGGGCATCAGCTCGACGAAGTTGCAGGGACGGTGGCGGCTGTCGAGCTGGTCGCGCAAGATGCCGTTCCACGCATCCTTGACCGCACCCGTCGAGCCGGGGAGCGCGAAGATATAGGTGCCGCGCGCCACACAGGCGCAGGCGCGGGACTGGATGGTCGAGGTGCCGATGGTCTGATAGCTCAGCCAGCGGAACAACTCACCGAAACCGGGGATCATCTTGGTCGCGACGCGTTCGACGGCTTCGGGGGTGACGTCGCGGCCGGTGACGCCGGTGCCGCCGGTGGTCAGCACGCAGTCGATGCTGGTATCGTCGATCCAGCGGTTGAGTTGGGCGACGATCTGGTCCGCATCGTCGCGCAGGATGATGCGATCGGCCAGTTCATGACCCGCATCGGCGAGCAGGCCGACCAGCGTATCGCCGGACCGGTCCTCGGCCAGCGAGCGGGTGTCGGATACGGTCAGCACCGCGATGCGGACGGGAATGAAGCTGCGGGTCGTGTCGATGGGCATGGCGGGGTGAACGTCTCGGCGCGGGTTTTGGGGGCGGCTTTGGTGGTGGGGCGTGGCCTTCGACTTCGCTTAGGCTGAATGGGGTTGGGGGGGCAGTCATAATGCGAGAGGATTGTATCCGCGTGCGCTTCGACTTCGCTCAGCGTGAACGGAGGTTGTGGTAAATCCAAAATCCCCATCCGCCGTTCAGCCTGAGCGAAGTCGAAGGCCAAGGGAATCCCCTGGCCGGGATCAGTTCGCCTGAGGCATCGCCGTATTCGACTGCGGGCTGACGGTCGCATTCAGTGCGAGGGTCGTCTTGGGCGTCACGCTCGCCTGTGCGACGTTCGGCCGTTGCAGGCGGATCGCCGAGGCACCCGGCAGGCCCGGGAAGCGTGGCCACAGCCCTTGCGCCAACGCGGCGCGGCTGGGCGACTTCGGTTTGCCGGTTTGGCCCTCGTACATCCAATAATTGCGCAGGACCATGGTGACGTATCCGCGCGTCTCCCAATAGGGAATGCTCTCGATATAGAGCAGCGGATCGCCATTGTCGTGGACCAGGCTGTTCCATTCGCCGACCGGCTTCGGCCCGGCATTATAGGCCGCGATCACCTTGGGCAGCAGGCCGCCGGTCACGCCGGTCATGTCGCGCAAGCGCTCCAGATGGCGCTGGCCGATATCCATATTGGTCGACGGCTTGGTCAGCGCGCTGCGATCGATCGACACACCGCGCTCGCGCGCGAAATCAGTCGCGGCGGCGGGCATGATCTGCATCAAGCCATAGGCGCCCGCCGGGCTGACTACCTTGTTGCGGAAGCCGCTTTCTTGAAGCGTATGGGCATAGACCAGCGCCTTTTCGACACGCCAACCGCTGTCGGGGGCCCAGTTCGGCGTCGGATAGCGCGCCTCGGCGGTGGCGGTCACGCCTGCCGGACAGTTGTGCGCTAGCCAGACCGTGGTGGCGGGCAGGTCCAGCGATTCGGCGAGGCGGACGAGGCTGCGGAACTCGGTCGGCTGGCCGATCCGGGCCTGCTGGCGGATGACCTGATCGGCAAGGTCGGTTTCGCCGACTTCGACCAGCGCGGCGGCGACCAGGATATTGGGGCGGCGATCCAGCGCGGCCCAGTCGGTGGCGACCAGCTGCCCCTTGGGCTCGCGATCGCCGCGCATCCCCAGCGCCTGCCGGGCGAGCTGGCCATAAAAGCTCTCGCGGAATTGCGAGGCGGAGCGCAGGCGGCCCTCGATCTTGTCGGGACGGCCGCAGACCATGTCGGCGCGCGCGGCCCAATAAAGCGCGGCGGCGCGCAGATCGACATCGGTGGCGCGCGCCGCCGTACCCTCGAACGCGGTCGCGGCGGCCTGGCAGTCATTCTGCCGCCATGCCGACAGGGCGACGGTCCAGCGGCCCTGTACCGCCCAGTCGCCCGATCCTTCGGCCGCCTGCGCCGCCAGCATGCGGGCATTGGCGTCGTCGCCGCTGAGGAAATAGATCCAGGCGACCTTCTGCTGCCACTCGGTCAGCGCCTCGAGCGACAGGCCTTGCGTCGATTCGAGCAGCGCGCGGGCGGAGGGGCCGTCGTCCGCCTTGACGAAGGGCTGCATCCTGACGGCCAGATCGGCGGCGATCTGGTCGCTGCGCACGCTCTTGGCACGCGTACGGCGCGGCGCGCCGTCCTGCCAGATCAGTGTGTGCGCTTCGGGCAGCGGCGGCAGGTCATGCGCGCCGCGCGAGCGGGCGAGGCGGGCCAACTGCTCGGCCTGGGGCAGTTCGGGGGCTTCGTTCAGCAGGGCGACCAGCCGCTCGACCTCCACCTTGGGCGAACCCTTGGCGGTGTAGAGTTCGGCGCGCGCGATGGCGTGGAGCGGACCGGGCTTGAGCGCGTCGAGTTCCAGTTGCGCGTCGGTCCAGCGGCTGTCCCGGATCGCGGCGAAGACGCGCATATAGCCCGCCTTCTGATCGGCATCGAGCAATGCGGGGATGGCGGGCGGGGCCTTGAGCGCGGCGGGGTTGCGGACGTCGGCGTTGGGGACGGGTTCGGCGGCAAGGGCTGCACCGCTGACGACCGTCAACAAAGCCCCGATGGTCGCGCCCTTCGCGATCGTCCGGCCCAGCTTCATGCGCGCAAATCCCCCATGACCCTTTGCAAGTCTTTCCAGCTTTCCGCCTTCGCCATCGGCTTCTCGATCAGGAAGCGCGGGTGGAACGTGGCGACGACGTTCGTTTTTCCGCTTTTATGGTCAATGACATGTGAATGTCCGCGCGCGTCGGTCAACTCGGTCCCGAGTACGGCACGGCTCGCCGCATTGCCGAGCAGCAGCAGCCCGCGCGGGGCGACGAGCCCGACATGGTGCAGCGCGATCTCGGCCAGCCGCGTCTCTACCCCGGCGGGCGTGCGTCCCGCGATCGGCCGCCGCGCGCAGACCGAGGCGACATGGACAGTCTCGCGCGACAGGCCCATGGCGGCCAGCATCCGGTCGAAGAGCCGCCCCGGCGCACCCGACAGGATCTGACCGGCATCGCCGTCATCGCGGTCGGGACAGTCGACCAGCACCATCAGCGCGGCATCGGCGGGCCCGGTCGCGGTGAGCGAAATGCCGTCCCATGTCGCCTCCGGCGCGGCATCGGACAGCCGCCAGGCCAGGAACGCGTCCAACGTATCGGGCAGCGAGGTTGCCGGAGCCGCGACGGGCAGGGCGGCGGCGGGCGCCTGGCCGGGCATGACGAGCGGCGCGCGAGCTGGCTCCGGCGCCGTCCAGTCGCGGGGGGCGTCCTCGACCAGCAGGTCGACGCCCGCATCATGCCACCAGTCCAGGACGCTGGCGGCCAGGGCACCATCAAACGGTGCGGTATCGAACGTTGAGAGAGCCCCCATATGGGGTAAGCCCATGCTGCAAGGTTGACGTGCGCGTCAATCTGTCGGATCGGCTGTCAGGACAAGATGTTTTCCGTCCGCGCCCGGACGAGCCCGCCAAACGGGACGCTACGGCAGCGGCGCGGTCAAAAAGCGAGGATGCCATGAGCGAACGCGAATCGATGCCTTATGACGTGGTGATCGTCGGCGCGGGTCCGGCGGGCCTGTCGGCGGCGATCCGCCTGAAACAGCTTGCGGCCGGCCAGGGCGGCGAGCTGGCCGTCTGCGTCCTCGAAAAGGGATCGGAGGTCGGCGCGCATATCCTGTCGGGCGCGGTGATCGATCCGATCGCGCTCGACGAGCTGCTGCCCGACTGGCGCGAGGATGGCTGTCCGCTGGCCGAGGTTCCGGTGACGGAGAACCTTCATTGGATCCTGAGCGCGACGAAGCAGCGCAACCTGCCGCACGCGCTGACCCCGCCCTTCATGCACAACAAGGGCACCTACACCGGGAGTCTTGGCAACCTCTGCCGCTGGCTGGCGGGCAAGGCCGAGGAACTGGGCGTCGAGATCTTCCCCGGTTTCGCCGCCGCCGAAATCCTGTTCCACGAGGATGGTCGGGTAAAGGGTGTCGCGACCGGCGACATGGGCATCGCGCGCGACGGCACCCGCAAGCCCGATTACCAGCCGGGCCTGGAGCTGCACGCCAAATACACCTTCTTCGCCGAGGGCGTTCGCGGTCACCTGTCCAAGGAGATCATCCGCCAGTTCGATCTGGCCCGCGACAGCGATCCGCAGGTCTATGGCCTGGGCATCAAGGAATTGTGGGACATCGACCCCGCCAAGCATGTACCGGGGCGGGTGATCCATACGCAAGGCTGGCCGCTGGGGCATGACGCCAATGGCGGCGGCTTCATCTATCACCAGGCGGGGGGGCAGGTCGCGCTCGGCTTCGTAACGTGGCTCAACTACACCAACCCCTATATCTCCCCGTTTCAGGAGATGCAGAAGTGGAAGACCCACCCGGTCATCGCCGAACTGCTGAAGGGCGGCAAGCGCGTCTCCTATGGCGCGCGCGCGATCAATGACGGCGGGCTTCAGGCGATCCCGAAGCTGACCTTCCCGGGCGGCGTGCTGGTCGGCTGTTCGGCGGGCTTCCTGAACGTGCCGCGCATCAAGGGCACGCACGGCGCGATGAAGTCGGCGATGCTGGCGGCCGAGGCGGCCTTCGCCGCCGTGCAGGCCGGGCGCGAGGGCGACGAGCTGACCGATTATCCGGAGGCGTTCCGCGCGTCCTGGCTCTACAAGGAGCTGTCGACCGTCCGCAACGTCGTGCCGCTGGTCAAGAAATATGGCGACACGCTGGGCTCGGGTCTGGCGGGCGCGACCATGTGGGCCGAGCATTTCGGCCTGAAGATGCCCTTCACCATGAAGCACAAGCCCGATCACGAAAGCCTGTGGCGCAAGGATCAGGTGAAGAAGCCCGATTACCCCAAGCCCGACGGCGTGCTGACCTTCGACCGCCTGTCCTCGGTGTTCCTGTCGAACACCAATCACGAGGAGGACCAGCCGGTCCACCTGACGCTGAAGGACGCGGATGTGCCGATCGCGCACAACCTGCCCTTGTTCGACGAGCCTGCGCAACGCTACTGTCCCGCCGGTGTTTACGAGGTGGTGGGTGTGGAAGAGGGCGATCCGAAATTCGTGATCAACGCCCAGAACTGCGTCCACTGCAAGACGTGCGACATCAAGGACCCGACCCAGAACATCAACTGGGTGGTGCCGGAAGGCGGCGGAGGACCCAATTATCCCAATATGTAAGCGTCCATTTTTCCGTGCCCTGACCGGAGTGATGCTGGTCGGGGCCTGCTGGTCCGCATCGGCGCTGGCGGCGGTGGAGGTGCCCCGATCGCCGTTATCGGCCTATCTGGCGGCGCGGGTCGCGGCGTCGGAAGGGCGCTCGGCGGCGGCCAGCGACGATTATGCCGTAGCGCTGGCCGGTTGGCCCGACGACCCCGCCGTCGCGGTGCGCGCTTATCGCGAGGCAATGACCAGCGGCGATGTGTCGCTGGCGCTGAAGTCCGCGCGGGTGATGGAGGCGGAGAATGTCGCGCCGCTCGACGTGGCGCTGCTCGACCTGGCGATCGCGGCGCGCAAAGGCGACCGGGCGGGATATGACGCCGCGCTGACCCGGATCGATGGCGGCGCGCTGCGTATCCTGTCGCCGGTGTTGCGCGCCTGGGCCGCGTGGGATCGCAAGCAGCCGGTCGAGCCCGGCCTCGACAGCGCTGGCAAGGAACCGGTGGCCAAGCGGCTGGCCGACGAGCATCGCCTATTGCTGGCGCTGGCGAGCAAACGGATCGACCCGGCCTCGGTCCGTGTCCTGCTGGAGACGATGCGCGCGGCCCCCGACACCCGGATCGCTGCCGCCGAGATCGTGGCGGGGCGCGGCGACGAGGCCAATGCCCGCGCGCTGCTCAGCGATCCGCTCGTCCTGGCCGATCGCAAGGCGCTGGGCGCCAAGCCCGATCTCGGTTTCGGCGTGTCGCAACTGCTCGTGCGGATCGGCGGCGAGCTGGCGAGCGAGGGGCCGCGCCCGCTGGTCATTGCCCTGACCCGCACCGCCCTGATCGCCGACCCTGACAATGACCGCGCCCGGCTGATCATGGCCGAGGCGCTGTCGAAGGACGAGGCGTGGGATGTCGCCATCGCCGCGATCAGGGACGTGCGGCCGCGCGGCGCCTTCGCGCACCGCGCCGCGATCGTCCGCATCGGCCTGCTCGCCGAGGCGGGACGGCAGGGGGAAGCGCTGATGCTCGCGCAAGGGCTGGCGACCGCCAGGGATTCCAGCCTTGATGATTGGCAGGTCTATGCCGACCAGTTGATCGCCGCCAAGCGCCCAGCCGATGCGGTGCCCTGGTATGAGCGCGTCACCCGCGCCGACCCGGCCCTGCCTTGGGCGGCATGGCTGCAATATGGCGGGGCGCTGGATCAGGCCGGTCGCAAGGACGAGGCGGATGTGGCGCTCGCCAAGGCGGTCGAGCTTGGCCCGGACCAGCCGCTGGCGCTTAACTATCTGGGGTATGCGCGGATCGAGCAGGGCAGGGACGTGCCGGGCTCGCTCGTGCTGCTCGAAAAGGCGAGCAAGCTGGCCCCCGACGATGCCTCGATCACCGATTCGCTCGGCTGGGCCTATCACAAGGCCGGGCAGACCAAGCGCGGCCTGCCGCTGGTCGAGCGCGCGGCCATGGCCGAGCCCGCCAATAGCGAGATCAACGACCATCTGGGCGATATCTACTGGGCGCTGGGGCGACGCTACGAGGCACGCTATGCCTGGCGCGCGGCGGCACTGACGGCGGACGACACGGAGCAGGCCAAGTTGGCGGCGAAGATCGCGGGCTGACCGGCCTTGCCGAGGGCGCTCGTGCGACGCATGGGATGGGCATGACCGTTATCGTCGAAACCGCCCCGGCCAAGATCAACCTGGCGCTCCATGTGCGCCGTCGTCGTGAGGATGGCTATCACGAACTGGAGACGCTGTTCGCCTTTTGCCGTGATGGCGATGTCGTCACGGTCGAGCGGACGGACAAACCCAGCCTCACGCTGACGGGTCCGTTCGCCAGCACGCTGGCGGGCGAGTCGCAGGACGACAATCTCGTCATGCGGGCGGCGCGTGGCTTTTGCGCGCGGTTCGGGGTGAGCGATGGACATGCCATTACCCTCGACAAGCATCTTCCCGTCGCGTCGGGCATTGGCGGCGGCTCGGCGGATGCGGCGGCGACCTTGCGCGCGCTGGCGCGGCTGCAGGGCGTGGCAATGGATGATCCCATATTGTTCGCCTTGGCGGCCGAGCTGGGCGCGGACGTTCCCGCCTGTCTGCTCGGCCGGACGTCGCGCGGCGAGGGGAAGGGCGATGCGCTGCAACCGCTGGAGTCGCTGGGCGAGCGGCCGGTCCTGCTGGTCAATCCGGGCGTCGCCGTGTCGACGGCGGAGGTATTCGGGCGCTGGGACGGTGTGGACCGGGGGGCGTTGGGGCAGGGTGATGTAATGAGCGTCGCGGCGGCGGGGCGCAACGACCTGGAGCCGCCCGCCCGTGCCATCGCGCCGCAGATCGACGCGGTGCTGGCCTTGCTGGCGAGCGCGTCGGGCGTCGATCTGGCGCGCATGTCGGGATCGGGTGCGACCTGCTTTGCGATTTTCGCCGATACCGACGCGCGCGATGCGGCAGCGGACGCAGCGCGGACGCAGGGTTGGTGGGCGCTGCCGACTTTTTTGCGATAGGCTTTGTTCGCATCTTGTTCTCATGGAACAAAACACATACATTGCAGATGCGTTGAATGGACCACAAGGTTGGTCTAGCGAGGGAAGCATCTGATGGCCGCCAATCTGAAAGTGATCGAAACAGGCATGGCAACAGCAAACGCAGACCGGCAAAAGGCGCTGGACGCCGCACTCGCCCAGATCGACCGGGCATTCGGCAAGGGCTCGGCGATGAAGCTGGGCCAGAAGGAAGCGATGCAGGTCGAGGCAATCTCGACCGGCTCGCTCGGCCTCGACATCGCGCTCGGTGTCGGCGGCCTGCCGCGCGGCCGCGTGATCGAGGTCTATGGCCCTGAATCCTCGGGCAAGACCACGCTGGCGCTGCACGTCATCGCCGAGGCACAGAAGATGGGCGGCACCGCTGCCTTTGTCGACGCCGAACACGCGCTTGACCCCGTCTATGCCAAGAAACTGGGCGTCAATATCGACGAACTGATCGTGTCGCAGCCGGATACCGGTGAGCAGGCGCTGGAGATCACCGATACGCTCGTCCGCTCGAACGCGATCGACGTGCTGGTGGTCGACTCGGTCGCCGCCCTCGTGCCGCGCGCGGAAATCGAGGGCGAGATGGGCGACAGCCATGTCGGCCTTCAGGCCCGCCTGATGTCGCAGTCGCTTCGTAAGCTGACCGGCTCCATCAGCCGTTCGCGCTGCATGGTGATCTTCATCAACCAGCTGCGCATGAAGATCGGTGTGATGTACGGCAACCCGGAGACGACGACGGGCGGCAACGCGCTGAAATTCTATGCCTCGGTCCGGCTCGACATCCGTCGCACCGGCGCGATCAAGGATCGTGAGGAAGTGACCGGCAACGCGACCCGCGTAAAGGTCGTGAAGAACAAGGTCGCACCGCCGTTCAAGCAGGTCGAATTCGACATCATGTACGGCGAAGGCATTTCGAAGATCGGCGAGATTCTCGACCTGGGCGTCAAGGCGGGTCTGGTCGAGAAGTCGGGCAGCTGGTTCTCCTACGACTCGGTCCGCATCGGGCAGGGGCGTGAGAACGCCAAGAATTACCTGCGCGACAATCCCGACATGGCCGACCGCTTGGAACGCGCGATCCGCCAGCGGACCGAAAAGGTCGCCGAGGAGATGATGACCGGCCCCGATGCCGAGGACGACATCTAAGACTATGGGGCCCGCCAGCAATGGCGGGCCTTTTTGTTTGAGGGCATCGGGGGCTGGATCGTGACGGGCGCAATGGATTGGCGGGGGCGAGTTGGTGATGTCTGGGCCGCGGAATGGCGCCGGACCGACCGCAGCCTGGCGGACCTGTCGCGTCACCTTGATGCTGCGATGGCATCGGTCGCGCCCGAACGGGGGCATGCGCTCGATATTGGTTGCGGGGCGGGGGCGACCAGCCTAGCGCTCCGGACGGCCCGGCCGGGATTGCGCGTGACGGGCGTCGATCTGTCGGCGGAATTGGTGGCGGTGGCACAGGCGCGGGCGGGTGACGCGGCTGGCGATGGCCTGCATTTCCGGTGCGGCGATGCGCTGACCGTGGCGGCCGCCGAAGGGCCGTTCGATCTGCTATGCTCGCGTCATGGCGTGATGTTCTTTCCCGATCCTGTCGAGGCGCTGGCCAGCTTGCGGCACGCTGCACGCGACGGGGCGCGGCTGGTATTTTCCTGCTTTGCGGAACGCGCCGCCAATGGTTTCGCGACGCTGGCGGATGCGGTGATCGGTATCGCTCCTCCGCAGAACGAGGGCTATGCGCCCGGCCCCTTTGCCTTTGCCGATATGAGCCAGGTCGGGGCGTGGCTGATGGAAAGCGGATGGCAAGCTGACAGTGCCGCGCGTGTGCCGTTCGACTATGTGGTGGGCGAAGGCGACGATCCGGTCGAGGACGCGCTGTCATTCCTGTTGCAAATCGGCCCCGCTGCACGGGCCTTGGCGCAGGCAGCCCCCGATGAACGGCGGCGGATGGAGACGGCCTTGCGGGAAGCGCTGTTGCGGTATCGCACCGACGACCGGATCGCGTTGCCCGCCTCGGCATGGATCTGGCGGGCCGTTGCGCATGGCAATGGCTGATCTGGATGGGGATGACATAGGGGCGACCCGTGTCGAGCCCCTCCTCTTCAGGAGCATCAGGTAAACCGCACCCCGCGCGGTTTAGATCAGGCTGGGAGCCTGCTCGACCTGATGCTGGGTTGGGGTGAGGAATCACCACAGATACGGCGTTTGCGGAAGCGCCCCACCCCCGGCCCCTCCCCTGAAGGGGAGGGGGGGGATCGATCTAGAGTGGATCGACATTCAGCCGTCCTCTTCTTCCCTCGCCCCTCATAGAGGGGAGAGGGTTGCGCAGACTTGGTCTTTGCGAAAGCAAAGGCCTAGTCGAAGCTGGGTGAGGGGTGGTCGTTCGCGTAAGCGAGCGGGCGAGCCGAAGGCTCGCTCAACCGCTAGCCAGCGCGCTGACAAGCTCCGCTAATCCTCGCCCCTGTCCAGAGAGGAGGGACGAAGAGGCCGGTTGCGGATCTGGGCAGCGATCTTTTCGCTGAGTTTTCGAGCCTGAAACACAGGACCGGTCCCCCGATGCGTCCGCTATCCCGCTTGGCGCGTTGAGCCGCGCAATCGAGGGGAAAAGCCATGACGATCATCGTCCATCATCTGGAAAACAGCCGGTCGCAGCGCATCCTGTGGATGCTGGAGGAACTGGGCCTTCCCTATGAGGTCAAGCACTATAAGCGCGATCCCAAGACGATGCTGGCCCCGCGCGACCTCCGCGCCGTGCATCCGCTCGGCAAGTCGCCGGTGATCGAGGATGACGGACTGGTGATCGCAGAGACGGGCGCGATCATCGAATATCTGGTCGGCAAGGGCGATGGCCGTCTTGGCCCGCCCGCGCACCGGGAGGCGATGCAGCGCTGGCGCTTCTGGCTGCACTATGCCGAAGGATCGTTGATGCCGCCGCTGTTCGTCACGTTGGTGCTCAGCCGCATCCCGGTCATGGGCAAGGTGGCGATGAAGCGTTTCCAGCCGATGGTCGACCGCCATCTCGATTATGTCGAAAGCGAACTGGCGCGCTCGCCCTGGTTTGCCGGCGAGCAGATGACGGCGGCCGACATCATCATGAGCTTCCCGCTGGAAGCCGCCCAATCCCGCGCCGGGCTGGACGAGCGCCGCCCCGCCACCATCGCCTGGCTGGAGCGTATCCACGCCCGCCCGGCCTATCAGGCGGCGCTCGCCAAGGGCGGACCCTATGCCTATGCGTGAGGCATAGGGTCCGCCGATCAATGCCCCCCGATCTGGCGGAAGCTGTCGGGGGCATCCTTCGGAGGCGTGCCCGAGGGGGCGTGGAGCGACGCCACATCGACCGGCTCGGGCGGATTGAGCGGACCTTCCCACTTGGCGATGACCGCACTCGCCACCGCATTGCCGATGACGTTGGTCGCCGAGCGCCCCATGTCGAGGAAATGGTCGACCGCCAGGATCAGCAGCAAGCCCGCCTCGGGAATGTTGAACATCGGCATGGTCGCCGCGATCACCACCAACGAGGCACGCGGCACGCCCGCAATCCCCTTCGACGTGACCATCAGCACGAGCAGCATCGTGATCTGCTGCCCGATCGAAAGATCGATGCCGTACGCCTGCGCGATGAACAGTGACGCGAAGGTCATGTACATCATCGAGCCGTCGAGATTGAATGAATAGCCCAGCGGCAGGACGAAGCTGGCGATGCGCGGCGGTACACCGAACCGGTCCAGCCCCTCGAGGATACGCGGATAGGCGGCCTCGGACGAGGCGGTCGAGAAGGCGAGGATCAAAGGCGCGCGGATATGCGCGATCAGGTCGCGCACGCGCGGGCCGATGAACAGCGCCGCGATGCCGAGCAGCACGCACCACAACAGGATGAGGCCCAGGTAAAAGCTGCCCATGAAGATGGCGAGCTTGCCGATCACCGACGGCCCCTGCTCGGTCAGCGTGCCCGCAACGGCGGCGAAGACCGCGATCGGCGCGACCCGCATGACGTAATCCGTCACCTGCAACATCACCGCGACCAGCGCATCGACCGCCCGGACCAGCGGCGCGGCGCGCTCGCCGACCGCCGTGATCGCGACGCCCAGGAACAGCGAGCCGATGACGATCTGCAGAACCTCGTTGGTCGCCATCGCCTCGATCAGAGAGGCGGGGACGAGGTGCGTCACGAATTTCTGCAGGTCAAACCCGGCCTTCACCACCCCGCTATCGGCAGTGACGGCAGGCAGCGGCAGGTTCAAGCCGACGCCGGGCTGGAGAAGGTTGACCAGCAACATGCCCAGGCTGAGCGAGACGAGGCTGGCCGAAATGAACCAGGCGAGCGAGCGCACCCCGATCCGCCCCAGCGCCTTGGTATCGCCCATCTGTGCGATTCCCGACACCAGGGTGGCGAAGACCAAAGGCGCGATGATCATCTTGATCAGGCGCAGGAACAGGCCGGTGACGATCGCAAAATAGCCCGCAATCGTCTTGAGTTGCGCGGTCGCCGCCGCGCTGCCGTCATTCAATGACAGGTTGAGCGAGAGCCCCACGATCAGCCCCAGGACGAGGCCGATGAAGATGTACAAGGTCAGCCGCTTGGCCATGCATACCCCAAATTAAAATCCGCGGGCGAGCCAAGGGCATTGCGGCGCTCAGGTCAAGAATTCTATCGTCACCGTCATGCAGACCCTGTTGTCCCGCCGCGCGATGATCGCGGCCGCCGCCCTGCCGTTCCTCGTCCGGCCGGGACTGCTGCGTGCGGCGGAGCCGGACCTGTCGGCGCTGTCCGACATCACCGGCGGGGCGGTTCCGATCGGCCCGGAGGAACGGGCGCGGCGGCTGGCACGGGCGCAGGCTTTGATGAAGGCGAACGGAATCGGCGCGATCCTGATCGAGCCCGGCTCGACCATGGTCTATTTCACCGGCGTCCAATGGTGGCGCAGCGAGCGGCTGACCGCCGCGATCATCCCGGTCGAGGGCCAGCCCTGCATCGTCACGCCGTTCTTCGAGGAGCCCTCGGTCCGTGAGACGCTGGCCGTGCCCGCCGAGGTGCGGGTGTGGCAGGAGGACGAGAACCCGCTGGCCGTCGTCGCGGGGTTCCTGCGCGACCGCAAACTGGCGAACCGCCCGGTCGGGATCGAGGAAACGGCGCGCTTCTTCGCATTCGACGGGATGCGAAAGCTGCTGCCCGACATGCGGCTGGTCTCGGCCAATCCGGTGGTGCGCGGATGCCGGATGGTGAAGACGCCCGCCGAGATCGCGCTGATGCAATTGGCGACCGACGTGACGATGGCGGCCTATCGCTGGGTATATCCCCGCGTCGAGGCGGGCATGACGGGCGCGGAGGTAGGCGCGCTGATGAGTGCCGCCACCCGCAAGCTGGGCGGCGCACCGGAGTTCAGCATGGCGCTGATCGGCGAAGCCTCGGCCTATCCGCATGGCAGCAAGCAGGTCCACCGGGTGGCGGAAGGCCAGGTCGTGCTGATGGACTGCGGCTGCACGGTGCAGGGCTATCAGTCCGACGTCTCGCGCAGTTGGGTCCATGGCCGCGCCAGTGCGGAACAGCGCAAGGTCTGGGACACGGTGGCGAAGGGCCAGCAGGTCGGGCGCGCGGCGGCGCGGATCGGCGCGCCCGCAGGCAGCATCGACGATGCCGTGCGGCGTTTCTACGAAGGCCAAGGCTATGGTCCCGGCTATCGCTTGCCCGGCCTGTCGCATCGGACCGGGCACGGCATCGGCATGGATGGGCATGAGCCGGTCAACCTCGTGCATGGCGAAGCGACGCCGCTGGCTGCGGGCATGTGCTTCTCCAACGAGCCAGGGCTGTATCTGCCGGGCAAGTTCGGCATCCGGATCGAGGATTGCTTCCACATGACCGATAGCGGTCCGGCCTGGTTCTCGACGCCGCCCAAGGCGATCGAGGCGCCGATCGGATGATCGCCGAGCTGGACGCGCGCGGCTATGCCCTGTGGCCCTCGCGGCTTGATGACGGGGAATTGGCCGAGCTGGCGGCGCTGTTCGCCGACTGGCCTGGCGTGCGTCCGGGACGGCGGATCGATCCGGCCCGCGCCGCCGGATTGTCGGCCCTGCACCGGCTCTGCGCCGCGATGAAGCCGGTCGTCGGCGAAGGCGTGCGGCCGGTCCGTGCGATCCTGTTCGACAAGCAGGACGGCGCGAACTGGGCATTGGGCTGGCACCAGGACCGGACCATCGAGGTGGTGGAGCGACGCGAGGTTGCGGGGTTCGGGCCATGGACCGTCAAGCAGGGCCGCGTCCATGTCGCGCCGCCGGTGTCGCTGCTGGAGCGCATGGTCACGGTCCGCCTCCATCTCGATCCCGTCGATGCGGACAATGCGCCGTTGTTGGTCGCACCGGGTTCGCACCGGCTGGGCCTGATCGCCGAGGATGCGATTAAGGGCGTCGTCGGTCAGCTGGGCGAGGCGGTTTGTCTGGCCGGGGCGGGCGAGGTTTGGCTGTACCGCACGCTGATCCTTCACGCCTCGGCCCGCGCCGGACCCGGGCGGCACCGGCGGGTCTTGCAGATCGATCTCTCGGCGGATGACTTGCCGCGTGGTTTGCGCTGGGGCACGGACGGGCAGGGGAGGCTATCCTGACCATCGATCTCGTAATTGAACTGCTGGTGGGCTTTGCCAACGGCCTGTTGAATGCCGTCATCATCTGTACGCTGGCCTATTGGCTCATCGGCCGCGTTTTCGGTGTGACCGAGCCGCGCTTGCCCGCCATTCTGTTCGCCCTGGGCTTGACGCTGGGGCGGTTCGAGCATGCGGCCGATATGGCCGGGCATCCCATCGGCCGGTTGGTTGGCGATGGCCTGGGCTTCGTCCTGATCCGGTATCTCTGGTGGCGTCGTCCCGCTGCACGCGACGATGCGACGGAACGAGCCGAACGCGCGGGCGCTTGAGCGCGCGCGAAACCTCGCCTAAGCCCGCGCTTATGACCTCGACCAACGACATCCGCCGCGGCTTTCTCGACTATTTCGGAAGCGAAGGGCACCAGATCGTGCCCTCCGCGCCGCTCGTGCCGCAGAACGACCCGACGCTGATGTTCGTGAATGCGGGCATGGTGCCGTTCAAGAACGTGTTCACCGGCCTGGAGTCGCGGCCCTATTCGACCGCGACCAGCTCGCAGAAATGCGTGCGCGCGGGCGGCAAGCATAACGATCTCGACAATGTCGGCTATACCGCGCGCCACCATACCTTCTTTGAAATGCTGGGGAATTTCTCGTTCGGCGACTATTTCAAGGAACAGGCCATCACCCATGCCTGGACCCTGCTGACCAAGGTCTGGGGCATCAACCCGGAAAAGCTGACCGCCACCGTCTATCACACCGATGACGAGGCGTTCGACCTGTGGAAGAAGGTCGCGGGGCTGCCCGATCACAAGATCATCCGCATCCCGACCAAGGACAATTTCTGGGCGATGGGCGAGAACGGGCCGTGCGGTCCGTGCTCCGAAATCTTCTACGACCATGGCGACCATATCTATGGCGGCCCTCCCGGCAGCCCGGAGGAGGATGGCGACCGATTCGTCGAAATCTGGAACCTGGTCTTCATGCAGTTCGAGCAGGAAGCCAATGAAATCGTCGGCGAATTGCCCAAAAAGTCGATTGACACCGGCATGGGGCTGGAGCGGATCGCCGCCGTGCTCCAGGGCGTGCACGACAATTACGACACCGACACTTTCAAGGCGCTGATCGCAGCCTCGTGCGAGTTGACCCACACCAAGGCGGAGGACGGGCAGAAGGCGTCGCACCGCGTGATCGCCGACCATCTGCGCTCGGCCGGTTTCCTGGTCGCGGACGGCGTGCTGCCCGCCAATGAGGGGCGTGGCTATGTGCTTCGCCGCATCATGCGCCGCGCGATGCGCCACGCGCATCTGCTGGGCGCCAAGGAGCCGTTGATGCACCGGCTGGTCCCTGCGCTGGTCGCCGAGATGGGTGCGGCCTATCCCGAGCTGGTCCGCGCGCAGCCGCTGATCGAAGCTACTTTGAAGCAGGAGGAGACCCGCTTCCGCCAGACGCTCGACAAGGGCCTCAAGCTGCTTGACGAAGCGACGGCGGGCATGGCGCCCGGCGAGACGCTGGCGGGAGAGACGGCGTTCAAGCTTTATGACACGTTCGGCTTCCCCTATGATCTGACCGAGGACGCGCTGCGCGCGCAGAACCTGTCGGTCGACCGCGCGGGCTTCGATGCCGCCATGGCCGAGCAGAAGCGCGCCGCGCGCGCCGCGTGGAAAGGCTCGGGTGCGAAGGCGTCGGATGATGTCTGGTTCGACATCGCCGAGGAAACTGGCTCAACCGAATTCCTGGGCTATGCTTCCGACACCGGCGAGGGCGAAGTGCTCGCGCTGGTCAAGGACGGCGCGCGGGTCGATAGCGCCGCCGCTGGCGATACGGTGTCGGTCATCGTCAACCAGACGCCTTTCTATGGCGAGAGCGGCGGCCAGGTCGGCGACAGCGGCACCATCTCCAGCGATACGGGTTTGAAGGCGGTCGTCACCGACACCTCCAAGCAGCTCGGCCGCGTGTTCGTGCACAATGCCGAAATCCAGGAAGGCGGCATTAAGGTGGGCGACAGCGTGAAGCTGGCCATCGACACCCATCGCCGCGCCGCGATCCGCGCCAACCACTCGGCGACGCACCTGCTGCACGAGGCGCTGCGCCAGCGACTGGGCACCCATGTCGCGCAAAAGGGTTCGCTGGTCGCGCCGGAGCGCCTGCGCTTCGACTTCTCGCAGCCGGTCGGCATGACCGCCGACGACATTGCCGAGGTCGAGGCGAAGGTGAACGAGCAGGTGCGCGGCAACGGCCCCGTCGTCACCCGTCTGATGACGCCGGACGAGGCGATCGAAATGGGCGCGATGGCGCTGTTCGGTGAGAAATATGGCGACGAGGTGCGCGTCGTGTCGATGGGTGAGGATGCCGACGGCACCTACTCCCTAGAACTTTGCGGTGGCACTCACGTCAACGCGCTGGGCGAGATCGGCGTGTTCAAGATCGTGTCGGAAGGCGCGGTGTCGAGCGGCGTGCGCCGTGTCGAGGCGCTGACCGGCGAGGGCGCGCGCGCCTATTTGTCGCACCGCGACGACATGCTGAAGGCCGCCGCCGCGACCTTGAAGACCACCCCCGACGAAGTGCCCGCCCGCATCGCCGCCCTGGTCGAGGATCGTCGCCGTCTGGAGCGCGAACTGGCCGAGGCGAAGAAGGCGCTCGCCATGGGCGGCGGGGCCGGTGGTGCGGCGGCCGGGCCGGAGCGGATCGGCGACGTGGCGTTCATCGGCCAGGTGCTCGACGGCTTCGAGGCGAAGGGTCTGCGGGGCGCGGTGGACGATGCCAAGCAGCGTCTGGGCGGATCGGGTGTCGCGGTGATGGTCGCGGTCAATGACGGTCGCGCCTCGGTCGCGGTCGGCGTGACCGACGATCTGACGGGCAAGCACAATGCCGTCGAGCTGCTGCGCAAGGCGGTGGCGGCGCTGGGCGGGCAGGGCGGCGGCGGCCGTCCCGACATGGCCCAGGGCGGCGGTCCCGACGGCACCAAGGGCGCCGAGGCGCTCCAGGCGGTCCGGGACGCGATCGCGGGGTAATTTCACCAGCCAGGGGAGAGTGGCGATGCGCAGGGGAATGACGACGGCCTTCTTGACGGGGGCCATGCTTCTTCTCTTGCCATCACCGCTCCTGGCGCAATCGGCATCGCCGCAGACCTCCACGCCGCCCGGCACGACCGGCGAAGCGGTCGTCGTGACCGCCCGGCCCCAGGCCACCGAGCGCGAAGTGCGCGATCAGGTCATCGGCGTCACGGGGCGACCGACATCGGCCATGCCGCTCATGCGGTTCCGTGCGCCCGTGTGCATCGGCACCGCCGGGCTGCCGGTCTCGGCCAGCGAGGAGATTCTTCGCCGCATGATGGCGACGGTCGAGTCGCTGGGCATGAAGATGGCCCCCGATGGCTGCACACCCAATATCCTGGTCCTTTTCGCCGACGATCCGCAGCAACAGCTAATGGCGTTGCGCGAGCGTTCTCCCCAGATATTCGGGGACCTGTCCCGCCCGGCGGTCAGTCGCATCGTGAAGGGGGCGGGACCCGTCTATGCCTGGAACGCCGCCATGCGGGTGTCGCGCGACGGCGATCTCGTTTTGCAACAGGACAGCCCCACGGCAAACTGGCCCGAGATGAAGGTCGGGGCGGCGTCGCGCCTGTTGAGCCCGATCCGTCAGGACATCGCCGCCTCGGTCGTGGTCATCAAGCGTCAGGCTCTGCTGAACAAGACGCTGGGCCAGATTGCCGATTATGCCGTGATGCGGACCATGGCTGCGACCAGGCCGGTCGAGGGGATGACGTCGGCGACGATCCTGACCCTGTTCGACACCGATGCGGCCGCTCCTGCGGAACTGACGGCATTCGACCGGGGGTTGCTGAACGGACTCTATGACAGTCGCCCCCATGCGCGAGGGGGGCAGCAGGTGTCGGAAATGACGCGTGCCATCCGCGAGGAAACCGCACGCAAATGATCCGGCGGGGCCGGGCCGTGTCGCCCAGTGCCGTCAAGGCTGTAGGCCTCCTGCCGGCGTGCGACTGGGGTCATCTGCGAGGCCTTTATGCGGGGCAGGGAAATCGATCACCGATGTTCCAATATGCCGCGATGGCGCGTTTTATCGAAGACGAATGGATCGCCGGAGACAAGAAACCGTGAAACCCCCAAGCGGACGCCGCGACCTGACCGCCGGGCCGATCGGCAAGACTTTGTTGCTGTTCGCGCTGCCGACCCTGGGGTCGAGCGTGCTGCAATCGCTGAACGGGTCGATCAACGCGATCTGGATCGGCCAGTTTCTGGGAGAGCGGGCGCTGGCGGCGACGACCAACGCCAATATCATCATGTTCCTGCTGGTCGCGGCGACCTTCGGCTTCGGCATGGCCGCGACCATTCTGATCGGCCAGGCGATGGGACGGCGCGACGTGGACGCGATGCGCCGGGTGCTGGGATCGGCGTTGGGGCTGTTCGCGGTGATCTCGACCGCGACCGTGGGAGTGGGGTGGCTGGCCGCGCCCGCCATCCTGCGCGCGCTGGCGACCCCGGCCGAGGTGTTTCCGCTCGCGCTCGCCTATCTGCGGGTGATCTTCGTCGCGATGCCGCCGGGCTTCATCTCGGTGCTGCTGACCATGGCGCTGCGCGGGGTCGGCGATTCGATCACGCCGCTGAAGTTCATGGCGCTCGGCTCGGTCCTCGACGTGGTGCTCAACCCGGTCTTCATCCTGGGACTGGGGCCGATCCCGGCGTTGGGGATCGAGGGATCGGCGATCGCCACGCTGATCGCCAATACCGGATCGCTGCTGGCGCTCGTCACCTATCTCTATGCCAAGGATCTGGTCATCCGGCTGCGCGGCGCCGAGTGGCGCTATTTGCTTCCAACCGCCGAGTTGTTGAAGACCATCGTGGTCAAGGGGTTCCCGATGGGGCTCCAGATGCTGGTCGTCTCCACCTCGGCGCTGGCGATGATGGGGCTGGTCAACCGCCACGGCACCTCGACAACGGCGGCTTACGGCGCGGCGAACCAGCTTTGGACCTATATCCAGATGCCCGCCATGGCGGTAGGCGCGGCGGTCAGCGCGATGGCGGCGCAGAATATCGGCGCGGGGCAGTGGGACCGGGTCGACCGGATCACCCGTGCGGGCCTGCGCATGAACCTGTTGCTGACCGGCGTGCTGGTCCTGGCGGTCACGCTGCTCGACCGGCATGTGCTGTGGCTGTTCCTGGGGAACGAGGAGGGCGCGATCGGCATTGCGGCTAAGATCAACCTGATCGGCGGGTGGAGCTTCATGCTGTTCGGTGTGTCGATGGTGCTGGCCGCAACGGTGCGCGCCAATGGCGCGGTGGTCGGGCCGCTCGTCATCCTGGCGATCGCGATGTTCCCGGTGCGCTTCGGCCTCGCCAACCTGCTGGAGCCGAGCCTGGGCGCGGACGCGATCTGGTGGAGCTTTCCGGCGGGCTCGCTCGCCTCGATGCTGATGACCATCGGTTATTACCGGCATGGCGGCTGGCGCAGGGGGCGGATGGCCTCGGCGGCGGGCAAGGAGGAATGCGAGGAACAGGCGCTGGCCGAGGGGCAGCCGACGAACAAGGCGATGCCGGTGGGGTAGGGTGCCCCTGTATGTAGGCAAATACCCTCACCCTTCCGGCGCTTTGCGCCTCCCTCCCTCTCCCGATGGGAGAGGGAAGGGGCCCGCCCGCTGAAAGCGGGTGGGAAGGGTGAGGGTCGTTCAGACCGGCGCGATGACCTCGATGATACCCGGTGCGATCCGGGCCGTCACCGGCATGCGCGCCAGCACCTCACCGTCGATCGAAATGGGCAGCGGCGGGATGGTGGTGAGCTTGATCTCGCGCCCCCGGAAATCGCGGACCTTCTCCTTGCGATAGTCGCTGCGCAGGATGCTGGCCGCCCAGTTGACGATCAGGCGGCGTTTCACATGACCACATACGGCCTGGACGACGATCTCGCCCGAGTCGACGGCGGCGGCATCCACCAACTCGGTGCCGCCATGATAGGGGCCGTTGGAGATGCGCACCTCGACGACGCGCAGTCGCTCGCGCTTGCCATTCTGCTCGACGATCAGGGTGAAGGGGCGGAAGCGCAGGAACTGATAGGCCGCCCAGGCCAGATAGCCCAGCCGTCCGCCCACGCGCTTCAGGCCGTGCGGGACCGTCTCGGCGATCTTGGGGCTGATCCCCATCGCCGCGCAATTGGCGTAATAGTCATTGTCGATCATGCCCAGATCGATGCGGCGCGGGCGGCCGGTGCGGATTACGTCGACAGCGCCCTCGATGGTCAAGGGAATGCCGAGCGAGCGGGCGAAGCTGTTCGCGGTGCCGAGCGGCAGGACGCCCAGCATCACGTCATGCCCGACCATCAGGTCGACGAGCCCGCTGATCGTCCCGTCGCCGCCGCCCAGGATCAGCAGGTCGGGCTTGGCCGCGAGCAACTCGCGGACGGTCGGCTCCAGATCCTTGGGGTCTTCCACCGCGCGGGCGTCGACCTTGTAGGGAAGGTCCGACATCGCCGCACACGCCCGCTGAAACAAGGCCTGGCCGCGACGCGACTTGGCATTCACCACCATCGCTGCCGATCGAATTTCTCGCACGCCTATATTCCTTTCGCCCCCGGAACGCTTTGCACGCAACGCTTGGCAAGCGCGGTCCGATCCCGCAAAAGCCCTTTTGATGACCGCATCTTATCCCGCGCTTCGCCTTCGTCGTACTCGCGCCTCGCAGTGGAGCCGTCGACTCCACGCGGAAACGGTGCTGACCCCGGCCGATCTGATCTGGCCGTTGTTCGTGACCGAGGGGCAGGGCGTGGAGGAACCGATCGCCAGCCTGCCCGGCGTGTCGCGCTGGTCGCTGGACGGCATCGTCGCGCGGGCCAGGGAAGCCGCCGATCTGGGCATTCCCTGTCTGGCGCTGTTCCCCAATACGCCCGCGCACTTGCGCACCGATGACGGGCGCGAGGCGATGAACCCCGACAATCTGATGTGCCGGGCGATCCGCGCGATCAAGGATGCGGTGCCTGATATCGGCGTGCTGACCGATGTGGCGCTCGACCCCTATACGACGCATGGCCATGACGGGCTGGTCGATGCGGCGGGTTATGTCGTCAACGATGACACCGCCGATGCGCTGGTCGAGCAGGCGCTGACCCAGGCGCGTGCCGGGTCGGACGTGATCGCGCCGTCGGACATGATGGACGGTCGCATCGGCATGATCCGCGCCGCGCTGGAGCGTGAGGGCTTCGTCAACGTCCAGATCATGGCCTATGCCGCCAAATATGCCAGCGCCTTTTACGGGCCGTTCCGCGATGCGGTGAACACGCGCGGTCTGCTGAAGGGCGATAAGCGCACCTATCAGATGGATCACGCCAATGCCGAGGAGGCGCTGCGCGAAGTCGCGCTCGACCTCGCCGAGGGCGCGGACAGCGTGATGGTGAAACCGGGCCTGCCCTATCTGGACATCATCCGCCGGGTGAAGGACGAGTTCCGCGTGCCGACCTTCGCCTATCAGGTGTCGGGCGAATATGCGATGATCGAGACGGCGGTCGCGGCGGGCGCGGCGGACCGCGACGCGATGGTGCTGGAGACGCTGATGGCATTCAAGCGTGCCGGATGCTCGGGCGTGTTGACCTATCACGCCGCCCATGCCGCCCGACTGCTGAACGCCTGAACCTTTTCCCCGTGACACGCCGTATCCCGGACCTGGCGGCGCGCGCGCTGTTCGTGGCGACGATCCTGACCGGATCGTTCCTGCTGTTCCTGGTCCAGCCGCTGGTCGCGCGCATGGCGCTGCCCCGGCTGGGTGGCGCTCCCGCCGTCTGGAACTCGGCGATGTTCGTCTATCAGGCGCTGCTGCTGGGCGGCTATGCCTATGCCCATGCGCTGGGGCGGTGGCGGCCGAAGGTGCAGGCGGGGGTGCATATCCTGGTACTGGCGGCGGCGGCCCTTTGGTTGCCGATCGGGTTGATGACGGTGGACCTGCCCCCCGATGCCGAACCGGCGCTGTGGGTGCCATGGCTGCTCGGCCTGTCCATCGGGCCGCTCTTCTTCGCGGTGTCGGCGCAGGCCCCGCTGATCCAGCGCTGGTTCGCGCTCGCCCAGCCGGGGCGTAATCCGTACGCGCTCTATGCGGCGTCAAACCTGGGCAGCTTTGCCGGGCTGATCGCCTATCCGCTGCTGGTCGAACCGGCGATGACGCTTCATGGCCAGAGCCTGTTGTGGAGCCTGGGCTACGGCCTGCTCGCGCTGCTGGTCGTGGCATGCGCGACGCGGCTCCCGGCGTCGCGCGACCCGGCGGCCGACCCCGCACCGACCTCGGCCGTGCCGGGATGGCGGCGGATCGGGTACTGGGTCGCCTTGGCGGCGGTGCCCTCGGGGCTGGTGCTGGCGACCTCGACCTATATCACCACCGATATCGTGGCGATGCCGCTGCTCTGGGTGTTGCCGCTGGGGCTGTATCTGGCGAGCTTCATCATCGCCTTCGCCACCCGGCGGGGCGCGGCGGACACGCTGACTCGGATCGCGCCGGTGACGCTGCTGCTGTTCGGCGGGGTGATCATGGGCGGCTATCCGGAGCGGCCCTATTCCAATGTCGTCGTCGCGCTGCTGCTGCTGTTCATGGTGTCGGTCGCGCTGCACACCGCCATGTACCGCGCGCGGCCTGCGGTCGACCGGCTGACCGGCTTCTATCTGTGGATGGCCGTCGGCGGCGCGCTGGGCGGGGTGTTCGCGGGCATCCTGGCGCCGGTGCTGTTCGACTGGACGTACGAGTATCCGCTGCTGATCCTGGCGGCGGGGATGCTGATCCCACAGCAGTTCATCCTGCCGGTAATCCGCGACCTGTGGTGGCGACATCCCCGCGCGATGCTGGTCGCGCTGGCGGTGGTGATCGGTCTGGTTCTTGAGCTGCGACTCGTCGGCCCCGCGGCGTGGTTCGGCGAGGAGCGGCAAGGAACGGTGTTCTTGGTCATCGCCGCGCTGGGGTTCCTGACCATCGGCGCACGCACCGGCTTCGTGCTGCTGCTCGGAGGAGCGCTCGTGCTGTTCGGCGGCTATCGCGCATTGTCGCTGTCGATGGAGCGCGATGCGCGGATGCGCAGCTATTTCGGCGTCTATACCGTGCGCGACGGAGCAGGCTATCGCGAGCTGGACCATGGCTCGACGGTCCACGGCATCCAGCTTCGCGGTTCGGCGGCGCGCGAGCGGACGCCGACCACCTATTACGCCCCCTATTCGGGCGTCGGCCGGGCGATGCGCGCCGCACCGATGCTGTACGGACCGGCGGCGCGGATCGGCGTGGTCGGATTGGGGACGGGGACGCTCGCCTGTTATGCGCAGCCGGGCCAGCGCTGGCGCTTCTACGAGATCGATCCGGTCATCGTCCGCATCGCGCGCGATACCGGCCAGTTCAGCTATTTGCGCCGGTGCCAGCCCGATCCCGTCATCCGCATCGGCGACGCGCGCATCCGCCTGGCCGCCGAGGCACCGGACAGCCTGGACCTGCTGGCGCTCGATGCCTTTTCGTCGGACGCGGTTCCGGCGCATCTGCTGACGCGTGAGGCGTTCGGGACCTATGCCCGCGTCCTGTCCCCGCGCGGGCTGCTGCTCGTCCATATCTCGAACCGCTTCGTCGATCTGGAGCCGCTGGTCGCCGCCGCCGCGCGGGAAGGGGGCTGGGCGATTTCTCGGATGAGCTATGTGCCGACCGATCTGGATCGCGAGGCGCAGGCCACCGCCTCGGTCTGGCTGGCGCTGTCGCGGGACGCGCGCGTGCTAAAGACGCTGGAGGCGCGAGGGGGAGACTGGACCCCGGCGGTGGCGCCGCCGGGTCTCGCCGCCTGGACCGACGATTATTCCAGCGTCCTGCCCTTTATCCGCGAGTTCTAGAGCAGGATGACGTCAAATTGATCCACCCCTCCCCTTCAGGGAAGGGGCCGGGGGTGGGGCGCTTCCACAAACGCCGCGCCTGCGGTGATGCCCCACCCCAACCCCTCCCCTGAAGGGGAGGGGCTCGACCTGAGTCGACCCTATGTAATCTCGATCCAAACGTCAGGCGGCGGGGAGGCTGTCGCTGATCGCCTTGATCTGCGCCGCCTGCCGCGTGACCGCCGCCGACGCCTGGTCGCGCAGGCTCGTCAGTGTGGGATAATCCGGCTCCAGCGCGGCGGCCCGCTGGATCGCGCGGTCGTCGATCTCGGTCAGCAGCGAGGAGGTGCGCGCGCGGATTTCGTCCAGGGTCGCCAGCTCGGTCTGCGCGGTCAGCCACGCCTCGCTACCCACCGCCGCGCCGCGCGCCTTGGCGGCATCGGTGCGGGCCTGGTCATGCGCCTTGGTGAATTCCTGTTCGACGGCGGTCAGGCGGCGGGTCATCTCCGCGATCTGTGTATCAAGCGCCGGATCGGGCCGCAGCACGACCGGCTTGGCGGCGGGTTCGGCAAAGCCCTGTTTCTCGACCGGCCGGACCGCCAGCGACGGGTAAGGTGTCGTGTCATGGTCCCGCGCACACCCGGCCAGGGTCAGGCCGATGATAAGGATACAGGGGGCCAAGCGAGCGGCGGGCCGGGCGAACGGGGCGGGGCGATAGGGCGTCATCGCGATCTTCCTAACCGCAACAGGGGACCTGACCAAATGCCGCAAAGCACCGTGAAGGTCCGCCCTCAGAAAAAATGTGGATAACCTTTGCAAAGGGGTTGCCAAGGTTCCGAAGCGCTTCTATCAGCCCACCTCCACAGCGCGCCCGTAGCTCAGCTGGATAGAGCATCAGACTACGAATCTGAGGGTCGGACGTTCGAATCGTTCCGGGCGCGCCAGTGGATCAAAATCAGGTCTCGACAGAGACCCCATGCGCGCCCGTAGCTCAGCTGGATAGAGCATCAGACTACGAATCTGAGGGTCGGACGTTCGAATCGTTCCGGGCGCGCCATTTCTTCAACATCATCGGCACCACGGGCTTCGGCCCCGACCATGGCCGGGGCATGTCCCGTCGTCAGCGCCAGCCGAGCGCAGGTGCGATGTGGCGCAGGATGTTCTCGATCACATGCGCGTTGTAATCGACGCCCAGCTGGTTGGGCACGGTCAGCAGCAGCGTGTCGGCCTCCGCAATCGCTTCATCGGCGCGTAGCTGTTCGATCAGCTGCTCGGGCTCGGCGGCATAGGAGCGGCCGAAGACCGCGCGCATATTGTCGATGATGCCGACCTGATCCTGACTGTCGTCGCGACCGAAATAGGCGCGGTCCTGATCGGTGGTCAGCGCGAAGATCGAGCGTGAGACGGACACGCGCGGCGCACGGTCATGCCCTGCCGCTGTCCACGCTTCGCGATAGGCGCGAATCTGCTTAGCCTGCTGGACATGGAAGGGCTCGCCGCTTTCATCGGCCTTCAGGGTCGAGCTTTGCAGGTTCATGCCCTGCTGGGCGGCCCAGACCGCTGTGGCGTCGGAGGCGGAGCCCCACCAGATGCGGTCGCGTAGCCCCGCCGAATGGGGCTCCAATCGGAGCAGGCCCGGCGGGTTGGGGAACATCGGGCGGGGATTGGGCTTGGCGAAGCCCTGGCCCTTCAGCAGGTGCAGGAACACTTCGGCATGGCGGCGACCCATATCGGCATCCGTCTCGCCCTGTGCGGGCCCATAGCCGAAATGCCGCCAGCCATCGATCACCTGTTCGGGCGAGCCCCGGCTGATGCCGAGTTGCAGGCGCCCGCCGCTGATCAGGTCGGCCGATCCGGCATCCTCGACCATATAGAACGGGTTTTCGTAGCGCATGTCGATCACGCCGGTCCCGATCTCGATCCGGCTGGTCCGCGCTCCGACGGCGGCGAGCAGCGGGAAGGGCGAGGCAAGCTGCTGCGCGAAGTGATGGACCCGGTAATAGGCCCCGTCTGCGCCCAACTCCTCGGCGGCGACGGCAAGGTCGATCGACTGTAGCAGCACGTCCTGCGCCGAGCGCGTGGCGGACTGGGGCGAGGGCGACCAATGGCCGAACGAGAGGAAACCGATCTTTTTCATGTGCTCAAGATAGGGCGAATGCGCGATCGGTCCACCGACGTGGTGGAAACGATCGCTTTCCGAAATCACCGGTCAGTGCGTGCGCCAGTGGCCCGCAATCGCCTTTTTTTCGCCCGCCGCGTCCAAAGGCATGTCGGCCATCATGTCCTGCGCCGCCGCCATCAGTTCGGCATCCGACGATCCCGCCTGGGCATAGCCGCTGCCTGTACCGGGCGTGCTGCCCGGCATGGTCCGGCGCAACGACCAGCCCTTCGGATCGCGACAGGCGATGCCGTCCGCCTCGGCCGACTGGAAGACGCGGCAAAAGCCGTTGTCCTCCGCGCGGAAACTGACCGCAATGCGCACCGGGCCCTTCACGCCGCTCGCCTGATCGTCGAGCGCCCTGGCGAGCGACCCGGCGGCATAGAGGCCATGGTCGGTCGCCATGACCGGCCCTTCCTGTTGTACGCCACGCCCCACCAGCACCCCGACTACGAGGCAAGCGGCCATCGCCGCCGCCGATCGCCAGACAGCCGAAACGCGTGAGGGGCGGGGCTGGCGCTGGGGCATCTGCACGACGTTGCTGGTCAGCATCGCTGCTAGCCGGTCTGGTACGGGATCATCCACGATCGGGGCATAGGCCGCGCCCAGTTTTGCCTTCAGGCGGCGATGGCGTGCGAGGTCCTCGGCCAAAGCGGGATCGGCGGCGATGGCGCGCTCCACGCGCTTGGCGGTCAGCGGATCGAGCGCGTCGTCGGCATAGGCCATCAGCAATTCGGGTTCGATCGTCATGCCGCTTCTCCCAGCCGCGCCATCAGCGCCTGTCGCCCACGCACCAAGCGCGAGGTCAGGGTGCCCATGGGAATGTCCAATATCTCGGCGGCTTCCTTATAGGCGAGCCCCTCCACCAGGACGAGCGCCACCGCCTCGCGCTGTTCGTCGGGCAGGGTACGCATGGCGGCATCCACCTCGTTCAGCGCGACCCGCGCCTCGGCATTGCCTGCACCACCGACGCCCAGCCCCGCCTCTTCGGCGACGAAGGTCTCCGCCGCGCGCGACCGGGCGCGGGCGGTGTCGATCCAGGCATTGCGCATGATCCGGTACATCCAACTATCCAATCGTGTCCCCGCCTGCCACGCGTTCCGCGCCATCAGCGCCTTTTCGATCGTGACCTGGCACAGATCGTCCGCATCCGCCCCGTCATGGGTGAGCGATCGCGCGAACCGCCGCAGTCGCGGGAGCAGCGCCAACAACTCGGTCTCGAAAGCGGCCAAACCTATTTCCTTGTTGCAGGGATGAAACGGATGAGGTTCATCGTTTAATCCATGTCAGCATGAATTTTGACAATGGATGAACGGCGATGAAGCGGACGACCCGCTATCTGGCAGTATCGATGGCGGCGGCGGGTCTGGCGCTGGGCGTGACGGCGGGGCGGGCGCAATTGGTGCCCTCGCTGCCCGGAATGCCGTCGCTTCCCGGCGGTTTGCCCTCGGTCGGGCGAGGAATTTCATCGCTCGCCGACCCTGTCATCGACCGGGTGGACGCCGCGTCGCGCGCGACCGTGCGGCAGCTGGAGCAGGTCCGCCGGGCGACCTTCGCGCAACTGGTCCGCGATCACCCGGACGCCATCGCGCTGGACCCGATGGGATTTCCGGCGCGCGCGGGCGAGGTGGTGGTCGATGCCCCCAGCGATGCGTTGTTGGCGACGGTCGGGCGACTGGGCTTTACGGTGATCGAGCGCGACGATGTGCTGGGCGTCGGCTTCGTCCGGCTGCGTGTGCCGCCGGGCCAGTCGTTGAAGGCCGCACTGGGCATTCTTCAGAAACTGGGCGGAGAGGTGAGCGCCGATCAGCTTCACCTGCCGAGCGGAGCCGGTGCACCGGCCGCACTGACGGCGGTGCAAGGCGGCACCGGGCGCGGCACCATGGTCGGCGTGATCGATGGCGGTGCCGAGGGCGCGGCGATGGCCAGGGGTTTCGCCACGGGCGCTCCGCGCGCCAACGACCATGGCACGGCGGTCGCCTCGCTGATCGCCGGGAGCAATGGCATCCGGGGGGCGCTGCCCGGTGCGCGGATCGCCTCGGCCGATGTCTATGGCAGCGATCCGGCGGGCGGCAATGCCACCGCCATCGCCAAGGCGTTGGGCTGGCTGGTCGAACAGCGCGTGTCGGTGGCGACGATCAGCCTGGTCGGCCCCGCCAACCCGCTGCTTGCCCGTGTCGTCGCGGCGGCACAGAAGCGGGGCCTCATCATCGTGGCGGCGGTCGGCAATAATGGCCCGGCCGCGCCGCCCGCCTATCCGGCCTCCTATCTCGGCGTCATTGCCGTGACCGGCGTCGATGGGCGGGGACGGCCGCTGATCGAGGCGGGGCGGGCGAGCCATCTCGATTACGCCGCACCGGGCGCGGACATGCTGGCGGCCGGAGTCGGTGGTCGTCGCTTCAAGGTGCGGGGCACATCCTTTGCCGCCCCGCTGGTCGCGGGTCGCGTGGCCGCCGCCTATCCGTCGCTCGACCCCGGCCGTATCCGTGCTGCACTGGCCGATGTCGACGCCGAAGCCAAAAAAAATGGCCGGAGAAATGAGGAAAAATTCCTCGGCCGTGGAATGGTTTGCGCCGATTGCCGGACGCAAGCACAGTAAAAAGCGAATTTTTTTGGGATTAAATCGGAAGGCCCTCTCGTTGTCTCTTCAGAAGTTAAGGAGAACGATGATGAAGACCCTTCTTTCCGGCACCGCGATCCTTGCTGCGGCGCTTGTCGCGATGCCCGTTTCGGCGCAGTTGCTTGGTGGCGGCGGCGGCCTGGTCGGTGGTGGTGGCCTGGGCGGTCAGCTGGGTGGTGTCACCGGCGGCCTGACCGGCGGGGCGAACGGTACGCTGAGCGGGGTTGGCCAGACCGGCCGCGCCGCAACCGACACGGCGACCCGGACGCGTGGCTCGGTGCGTGGCGACCGCAATGTCGATCTGCGCCGTGGCCGGGTGACGGCTTCGGGTGAAGCCGGCGGCGGTTCGACGCTGGACAGCGCGACGCGGGTCGGCAACCAGTCGGGCGGCGCCAACGGCTCGGCCTCGGGCACGGTCGGCGGCGGCGTGGATGCGCAGCTGGTCGGCACCGATGCGGTGCGCGATGCCGCAGGGCGCGGCGTGAACACGGTCGGCAATGTCGCCGGACGGGTGCGCGACACAGCCGGGGCGGTCGGCAACCGGGCGCGGGGCACCGTCTCCAACCTGACCAATCGTGCCGCCAATGCGGGTGCCAGCGTGGCAGGCTCGGCTTCGGGCGCCGCATCGGCGACGGGCGGCAACGGTTCGCTGGCTGGCAATCTGGCGCTGGCCGGTAGCGGTGCGGCGCAAGGCGGGGCCTTTCCGGTCAATACCGGCATGGTCGTCAACGATGCGCAGGGTCGGGCGATCGGCGCGGTCCAGTCGGTCCGCACCAACGCACGCGGCGCGGTGGAGCGGGTGCTGGTGAAGGTCGGTGACAAGGTCGCCAACCTGCCCGCCGCCAACTTCTCCGGCTCGGGCAATGTCCTGGTCTCGGCCATGGGCCAGGGCGATGTGAGCAGCGCCGCGAAGTAACCGGACTGAGGGATGCGCCCGGCCTGACATGGTCGGGCGCATCTTCACGTTCAACGCGCGGCGAAATACCGCTCCAGGCGGGTAGCCTCGGCCGGACTGATCGCGACGACCGCGCCATGCTTGGGTCGGGTGAAGTTCGTGGCCTTCATCGGCGATCCAGGCTCATTGAAACGACCGATATTCCGATAGGTCACGAAGTCCGTGGTTTCGGAAAAGCCCATATTGTTCGGGTTGATACCGAACACATCATACATCAGGACATAGGTGTTCGTGCCGTTGCGCCGCCACAATGTCGGCGCCTCCGTCCCGACGGTTTCGGGATCGACCTTGCGCAGGTCCTTCGTCCAGCCGCTGTTGATCTGCGACGATTCCGAATGGCGGATATTGCCGGGCGCCTGATGCGCGACATAGAACATATGGTATTTGCCGCCGACCTTGGTGATGTCGGCATCGATCACATTCACCTTGGGATCGGGATAGTCGAACAGCTTTTTGGGCTCTTCGGTCAGGGTGCTGAAGTCCTTGTCGGCATAGGAATAGACCAGATAATTCGGTCCATTGCCGTCGCGGGTGGTGAAATAGACCATCAGGCGTTTGCGCTGCGGATCGTAGATCGTCTCCGGCGCCCACATATTGCCCGCGTCGCGATAGCGCGGGAACATGGCCGATGGCCTGACCCGCGACCGTGACCAGTGGATGAGGTCGTAAGACTTCATAAAGATCATGTTGCGGTTGTTGCCCCAGCTATATTGCTCCTCGGGCCGCTCCCACTGCGTATCGCGCAACCCTTCGCGCTTGGCGAAGATGTGAAGGTCGGTCATCGACATATAGAAGCCGCCATCGGGGCCGCGCATGATGTGCGGATCGCGAATGCCCTTCTGCTCGGCCGCTTCCCGTCCGTCCATCACCGGCTTGCCACCATTGACGTCGGTGAAGCTGTAGCCGTCGCGCGATGTCGCGAAGTGGAGCGAGTGATCCTCGTCGGTGAAGTAGGTCATCAGATAGGCGGTCCGCGCGTCGCGCGGGGCGGGCGGCTTGGGCAGACTGTCCTTCGCCACGATCTCCAGTCTGCGGGGGGCGGAGGCCGGTGCCTGTCCACCGGCATGGATCGCCGTGGTCGCGAAAAGGGCGCCGATGGCGGCGCAACTACGGATCAATGTCTTCATGAACGTCTCCCCTTTTTAAGGGAGATTAATTCAACTGTCCGACAAATGCCAGCATTCGCCTATGACAAAACATGTCGGAACGGGTGATGGAAAGGCCATCGCCCGTTCTCAACGCGTCGTCAGGCTGGAATTCCCTGCGCTGCGGGCAGCTTAGCAATGTCGGAGGATTCGGCCCAGAGGTTGATGCCCCCATCCTGTGCGGCCTGGTCGATCATGGCCAATTCGTCGGTGGTAAAATCGAGCCGCGCCACCGCATCGAGCGAGTCGTCCAGCTGCTCCACCGTCCGCGCGCCGATCAGTGCGGAGGTGACACGCGGATCGCGCAGCACCCAGGCGATCGCCATCTGCGCCAGCGTCTGCCCGCGCGCCTGGGCGATGTCGTTCAATCGCCGGATCGCGGCCAGATTTTGCTCGGTCAGCAGCGATTGCGACAGGGAGCCGCCCCGGCTGGCACGCGCATCCTGCGGCACGCCGTCCAGATACTTGCCCGTCAACATGCCCTGCGCCAGCGGCGAAAAGGCGATGCAGCCCGTGCCCAGCTCCTCCAGCGTGGCCAGCAGCTCGGGCTCGACCCAGCGGTTCAGGATCGAATAGCTCGGCTGGTGGATGAACAGCGGCACCTTCTCTTCCGCCAGGATCGCCGCGGCGCGTCGGGTCAGCCCCGCATCATAGGAAGAAATCCCGACATAGAGCGCCTTGCCTTGGCGATGAAGCTGGACCAGCGCGCCCATCGTCTCTTCCAGCGGCGTCGTGGGGTCAACACGGTGCGAATAGAAGATGTCGACATAATCGACCCCCATCCGCTTCAGGCTCTGGTCGCAACTAGCGATCAAGTACTTCTTCGACGAACCGATATCGCCATAGGGCCCCGGCCACATGTCCCAGCCCGCCTTGGTCGACAGGATCAGTTCGTCGCGGTGGCCGGCAAAGTCGCTCGCCATCACCCGCCCAAAATTCTCCTCGGCCGAGCCGTAAGGCGGCCCGTAATTGTTCGCGAGGTCGAAATGGGTCACGCCCCGGTCGAAGGCACGGCGCAGGATCGCACGGCCCGTCTCGAAGACATCGGTCCCGCCGAAATTCTGCCATAGCCCCAGGCTGATCGCGGGTAGCTTCAATCCGCTGCGTCCGGTCCGGCGATAGGGCATCCGGCCGTCATAGCGCGCAGGGTCGGCCATATAGGGTTCGGGAAAAGCCATGGCGAAAATCCTCTCTGTTCGGCGGCGGCTCTACGCCGCGCGGGCGTCGCCGCCAATGGCATGGGTCAAGCCAGCAACTCGCCCAGCCGCGCCAGCCGATCGGCGGGACTGTCGTGCCGTTCCTTCAGGAGATGGCGACCGTCCTTTTCCTCCAGCCCCTCGATACCGTCCAGGTCGGGTTGCTGGCCATGCGGAGTCAGTGCGATGGCGGCGGGTCCCGCATCGATCCGCGCGATCGACCGCGCCCGCATCCGCTCGCGCAACCGGGCCAGCGACAACAGCGTGGCGGCATCGTCCGGCAGTTCGCCGAACCGATCTTCCAGCTCTGCCTCGAACGCATCGAGCGCGGCATCGTCGCGCAGCCGCCCCAACCGGGCATAGAGCGAGATGCGCAGGTCCTCGTCCGGGATCCAGGCCTCGGGCAGGCGACCCTCCATCCCGATGCGAAGCTCCGGCGTCCAGCGTTCGACCGTCTCGCCGCGCGCGGTGCGCAGCGCATCCTCCAGCAGTTGCTGGTACAGCTCGACCCCGATCAGCCGCATGTGACCGGCCTGGGTGTCGCCCAGCAAATCGCCCGCGCCGCGCATATCGAGGTCGCGGGCGCTGATCGCGAACCCTGCGCCCAGCCTGTCGAATGCCTCCAGCGTGCGAAGCCGTTTCAGGGTGCGCGGCGCGATGGCGTCCTCGCCCTTGGCGAACAGCAGGACCTGCCCGCGGCGATGCCCGCGCCCGACGCGTCCGCGCAACTGGTGGAGCTGCGCCAGTCCGAAACGGTCGGCATGGACGATCGCCATGGTGTTGGCGCGCGGCACGTCCAGCCCCGCCTCGATGATGTTGGTCGCCAGCAGGACATCGCCTTCGCCCCGGCCGAAGCGGACCATGACGTCGTCGATCTCAGCAGCGGGCAGCTTGCCATGCGCCTGCATGACCTCCAGCTCGGGCACGATCCGGGCGAGCTTTTCGGCGAGCGGCGCCATGTCGGCGATACGCGGCACCACGACAAAGCTCTGCCCGCCACGCGACCGCTCGCGCAGCAGCGCCGCCCGCAGCGTCTCGGGGGAGAAGGTCGAGACGGCGGTGCGGATCGGCTGTCGCCGGGCGGGCGGGGTGGCGATCATCGACAGCTGACGCAGGCCGACCAACGCGGCCTGAAGCGTGCGCGGGATCGGCGTGGCGGACAGGGTCAATACATGCCCCGACGACAGCGCCTGAAGTCGGGCCTTGTCGGCGGCACCGAAACGCTGTTCCTCGTCGACGATGACCAGTGCCAGGTCCTTATAGGTCACGCCCTTGGCCGCGACCGCGCCGGTGCCGATGACGATGCGGATGCTGCCATCCGCCAGCCCCGCCTTGACCTTGCGCTTTTCGGCGGCGGTGGACAGGCGGGAGAGACCGGCGACCGCGATGTCCGCTTCCTCGAACCGCGTCGCGAAGCTGTCGAGATGTTGTCGGGCCAGCACGGTGGTCGGCGCGGCCACCACCACCTGCCGCCCGGCGAGTGCGGCGATGGCGGCGGCGCGCAGGGCGACCTCGGTCTTCCCGAAGCCGACATCGCCGACGACCAGCCGGTCCATCGGGCGACCGGAGGCGAGATCGGCGCGCACCGCCTCGATGGCGGTCAGCTGGTCCGGTGTCTCGCTATAAGGAAAGCCCGCCGCGAACCGCTCATAATCCGCGACGGGAGGATCGAGCACGGGCGCATGACGCTCGGCACGCTCTGCGGCCATATCGGTCAGCTGACGTGCGGTCGTCGCGATCGCCTCGTCGATGCCGCGCCGCCGTTCGTGCCAGCTCTTGCCGTCCAGCGTGTCCAGGCGAACCGCGTCGTCCTCGCCGCCATAGCGCCACAGCCGGTCGGCTTCGGCGACGGGGACGAGACGGGTTGCATCGCGTGCATATTCCAGCTTGATCGCGTCGCCCGACACCCGGTCCTGCCCGTCGATCGTCTCCAGCCCGACGACGGTGGCGATGCCGTGATCCTCATGGATGACGGTGTCGCCCACCCGGATTTCGGCAGTCTGCATCAGCGACAGGTCGACATGCGGGATGGCCCCGTCCTCCCGCTCGGCACGGCTGCCCAGCAGATCGGCGGCGCTGACCGCGAGGATAGCGTCGCGCGCAAAGCCGCGCTCGGCAGGTGCCACAAGCGTCAGGAGCGATCCGGCCTTGGCCTTCGATATGGCCTGCCAGCTTTCCGCCCGCTTCGCGGTCTTGCGCAGGACATTGTCGACCCGCTTGCCCAGGAAGCGCAGGTCGCGTTCGCTGCCGATCAGGACGACGCGCGTGCCTTCCTTCATCGCGGCGCGCGCGGTGACTGCGAAATCGCGCAGAGGCGAACGGCTCTCGACGAAGCGCGGCGGGGGCTCGGCGATGCGGGCGATCTCGGCGGTTTGGCGTTGATCAAGCGCCTTCTTCCAGTGACGCTCATCGATCATGTCGCGGGCGGCGCGCTTCGATCCGCGCTTGGCGACATCGGCGCTCAGCAGCAACAGGCGGCGGCGACGCTCATCGGCGGCGGGCTCGATAATGACACAGGCGCCGGGGAGGTGATCGAGCAGGCTGGTCTGCGTCTGCCCAAGCGGTGGTTCGGCCACACGGCCCAGTTCGCGGCGTTCGATCTCGCCGGTGCTGCGCTGGTCGGCGGGGTCGTAGGATCGGATCGCGATGATCCGGCCGTCCGCGACCTCGATACGCAAGGGCTGTTCGGCGTCGGCGGGAAACACGTCCAGCACATGGCCGCGCAGCGCGACTTCGCCGGGCTCGTCCACTCGCTCGTCGGCGATATAGCCCAGGTCGAGCAGCATCGCGTGGAGGTCCGCCAGATCGCACGCGTCGTCGATCGCGACACAGGGCGGCTCGGCGGCGAAGGTCTCCGGCGGCGGCAGCGCGCGGGCCAGCGACTCGCCGGAAGTGATCAGGGCGATGCGGCCCCGGTCCTTCGCCGCCAGCGTCATCTGTGCACGATGCAGCGCCGACACGCGCTGCCCCACATTGGCGGGTGAGGCGGGCGCGTCGTCGCCCGGTAGGGCGTCGGATCCGGGGCAGAACAGGATGGTTGCGTCGGGGGCCATCGCCTCCAGCATCCGCGTCACGCCCAGCGTGCGCGTCTCGTCGGTGACGGCCAGGATGATGTCGGATCGGTCGAGGATTTCCGCTGCACCCGCCGCCAGTTCGGCGATGCCGGGCAGCGGTACGGGGCCGTCTCCGGTGGGAGGCATGGTGGCGATCTCGGCTTTAGACAACATGCGCAACGACCGGCACTCCAGCAAATATGGCGGGCCCTTTCGAACGGGCGGCGACGTTGGGCGTTCCGCTGGAGTTCAAAGACTTATCGCCGCCAATTGGCGGAACCCTATCGGGCCTCGGCACTTCATGACCGGGACGGTTGATCCATATCGATGATCGACATCAGCACGCGCCGCCGGCCGCACTGTCCAAGGAGAATGACGATGGATCTGGGTATCAAGGGGCGGATCGCGCTCATCAGCGGCGCGGACTCCGGCATGGGCAAGGAAACCGCGCGCCTGTTGCTGGAGGCGGGCGTGCGCGTCGCGCTGACCGACAAGCCGGACGGGACGCTGGACGAAGCGGTCAAAGAATTGTCGCCGCTGGGCGAGGTGATCGCGGTCACGGGCGACGTCACCCAGGTCGAGGCGGTGCGGGCCATCTGGGCCGAGGTCCGCGAGCGGCTGGGCGACCCCGATATCTACGTAAACGCTGCGGGCGTGACCGGCGCGACGGGCGATTTCCTGGAGATCGACGACAAGGGCTGGCAGGAGACGATCGATATCGACCTGATGGGCGCGGTGCGTATGTGTCGAGAGGCGATCCCGGCAATGCGCAGCAAAGGCTGGGGCCGGATCGTGTTGTTCGCCTCCGAGGATGCGGTGCAGCCCTATATCGACGAACTGCCCTATTGCGCGGCGAAGGCGGGTATCCTCAGCCTGGCCAAGGGGCTGTCCAAGGCTTACGGCCCCGACAATGTGCTGGTGAACACCGTCTCGCCCGCCTTCATCGCGACGCCGATGACCGACAAGATGATGGAGAAGCGCGCCGAGGAAAAGGGTGTCAGCTTCAACGAGGCGATCGAGACATTCCTGGACGAGGAACGCCCCGGCATGGCGCTGAAGCGGCGTGGTCGCCCCGAGGAGGTCGCCGCCGCCGTCGCCTTCCTGGTGTCGGAACGGGCGAGCTTCATCAACGGGGCTGGCATCCGCGTCGACTCCGGTTCGGTCTTCACCATCGCGGGCTGATCCGGCGCGACTTGGCGTCGGCTCGCCGATCGGCTTATACCCTCTCAAAAGCTGAGAGGGGATGGCAATGAAAAGAACGACTTGGTGGCTGGCGGGCGTCATGTTGCTGGCCACCGGGGCGTCCGCCCAGCAGGCCGAGGCTCCGTTGCTCGGTGCGACCAACTATGCCTACGAGGGCGCGATGGCGGCCCCCGCCACGCGGCCGAGTTTCGGCGACGAGTTCAACGGGGCGATCGACCAGCGGCGCTGGCGCTGGGACACGGGTCAGAACAAGACCGGCTGGCCCAATCACGAACTGCAATATTATGCCGGTCCCGACCGGACCAACGCCCGGATCGAGAAGGGCGCATTGGTCATCGAGGCGCGGGCGGAGGCGCTGCGCAACGAGCCGGATTGGGGTGGCCAGCGCTATAGCTCGGCCAAGCTGGTGGCGAAGCAGACGCTGGGCTACGGCTTCTACGAAGTGCGCGCACAGCTACCCTGCGGGCGGGGCATGTGGCCCGCCATCTGGCTGTTGCCGATGGACGGATCGCGCTGGCCCGATGGCGGCGAGATCGACATCATGGAGATGGTTGGCTTCGACCCCGACGTGATCCACGCGACCGTCCATTCCGCCGCCTTCAACCACCGCCTGAAGACCCAGCGCGGTGCCGAGGTGCGCGTGGCGGGGGCGTGCACGGATTATCACCGCTATCAGCTGGAATGGACGCCCGAAACGATCACGATCGGCGTCGACGGGCGGGCCTATATGCGCGTGAGGAACGACCGGCCGGGCGGCGCGGCGGCCTGGCCGTTCACGCGACCCTATTCGCTGATCCTCAACCTGGCGGTCGGGGGTGACTGGGGCGGACAGAAGGGCGTGGACGACGCCGCGCTGCCCCAGGCGATGAAGGTAGATTATGTGCGCTATTGGAAACGGTAAGCCCTTTCCTCCCCTGTAAGGAGAGGGGGACCAGCGAAGCTGGTGGAGGGGCGTCGACCTATCGAGAGCGGAACAC
This sequence comes from Sphingomonas yabuuchiae, assembly GCF_014199595.1. Taxonomy (GTDB): domain Bacteria; phylum Pseudomonadota; class Alphaproteobacteria; order Sphingomonadales; family Sphingomonadaceae; genus Sphingomonas; species Sphingomonas yabuuchiae. The sequence continues at coordinate 62,768 of NZ_JACHNX010000002.1, forward strand.
CCCTCCGTCAGGCCTGACGACCTGCCGCCTCCCCTACATGGGAAGGAATCAGAGCAGCGTTCCCGACAGGATGGCGAGCGCGATGCTGAAATAGATCACCAGCCCGGTGACATCGACCAAAGTCGCGACGAACGGTGCCGAGGCGCTGGCCGGATCGAAGCCCATGCGTTGCAGCAGGAAGGGCAGCATCGACCCCGCCAGCGAGCCGAAGGTCACGATGCCGACCAGCCCGGTGCCGACCGTGGTCGCCACCAGCACCCAGTGCGGGCCGTAATCGTAGAAGCCGAGCGTCTGCCAAAGCGCGATCCGCGCCATGCCCAGCAGCCCCAGGATCGCCCCCAGCGTCATACCCGCCGGAAGCTCGCGCAGCGCCACCCGCCACCAGTCGCGCAGGCGGACCTGCCCCAGCGCCAACGCGCGGATGATCAGCGAGGTCGCCTGGCTGCCGCTATTGCCGCCCGAGCTCATGATCAGCGGGATGAACAGGGTCAGCACGACCGCACGCTCCAGCTCGCTTTCGAAATGCTGCATCGCGCTGGCGGTCAGCATTTCCGAGAAGAACAGGATGCTCAGCCAGCCGGCGCGCTTGCGGATCATCGCGAGGAAGCCGGTTTCCAGATAGGGGCCGTCCAGCGCCTCGACGCCGCCGAACTTTTGCGTATCCTCGGTATGAGCGGCGACCAGCGCGTCGAGCACGTCGTCGACCGTGACGATCCCCATCGGGCGGCCCTGTTCGTCGACCACGGGCAGCGCGAGCAGGTCGTGGCGGCGGATCAGATGCGCCACCTCCTCGCGGTCGGTGCTCGGCGCGACGGTGATCGGGTCATGCCCGCGCGCCAGGTCGATCGCGCGCGATGTCGGCTCGGCGGCGATCAACTGGCGCAGCGAGACGGTGGCGACGAGGCGCCCCTGCGGTTCCAACAGGAAAACGGAATAAACGGTTTCGCGGCTCCGCTCGACGGTGCGGATATGCGCCAGCACCTCGGCAACGGTCGCGTCGGCGGAAGAGGCGACATATTCGGTCGTCATCATGCCACCCGCGCTGTCGGGCGGCCAGCGGAGCAGCGTATCGATCGACGCGACGACGGGGGCGGGCAGCTCGGCACGGATTGCGAGGGCGTCACCCTCGTCCATGTCCGTCAACACATCGGCGGCGCGGTCCTCGGCCATTTGCGACAGCAGGGCGGCGGCGCGTGCCGCTGTCAGGTGCGCGAGGATATCGGCGGCCGAGCGCAGCTCGGGGCTGTCGAGCACGGCGACGGCGCGCGCGTCGGGCATTTGCGTCAGGGCGTAGGCCGCTTCCTCGACGGAAAGCGACTGCAGCGTATCGACGAGATCGGCGATGGACAGGCCGCGCCGGGAGGAACGGAAACCGGCGGCGACACCGGCAATCAGATCGTTGACCATTTCACACCTTTCGTCCGCACGACCCGGGGCGGACGAAAGCCAGTTGCGAAACTAGCGGACGACCCCGAGGCGTGCGGCGCTACTGGAACTGTCGCTGGACATGTTCTCGCTTTCTGGAACGACGCGGGGGCTCCCACGCCTGAGCCGCCCTCTGATCCTCAAGGTCGCGATCGTCAACACCTGCGGCGAACCTGACGAAATTTTAATCCGGGCGCCAAGGATTCAGCCGGGCGGCTCCGTCTGGTGGGGCAAAGGCACATAAAGGGGACCTTATTCGTGCATCGCCTGCTCTTCGCCTCGACCGCCACGCTTGCGCTGGCCGCGGGGACGGCCGCCTCGGCCCAGACCGTGATCGATACCAAGCGGACGACACCGGTCCGCACCGCCACCGTCAATAACGGGGCCGCCGCCGATATCAGCATCGTCGCGGCGGGCAGTGTGGTGACGACCGGCACCGGCACCGCCGTCACGCTCGACAGCAACAACAAGCTGAGCAACGCGGGGACGATCCAGACGACCGACGCCAATGACGCGGTCGGCATCGGCGCGGCGGCGGGTGTGAAGGGCGATATCACGAACACCGGCAAGATCGTCATCGACGAGACCTATACGCCGGTCGATATCGACAAGGACGGCGACCTGGATGGCCCCTTTGCGCAGGGGGCGCGGCGGACCGGCATCCGTACGGCGGGAGCCTTCACCGGCAATATCACCAATGGCGGTGAGATCACCGTGGAGGGCAACGACTCGGCGGGGATTTACCTGAACGGGCCGCTGACCGGCAATCTGGTCCAGTCGGGCAAGGTCAATGTGCTGGGCGACCGCTCGGTCGGCGTACGCACGGGGGCCGTGTCGGGCAATGTCACGATCGGCGGCACGATCGTCGCGATCGGCGAAGCTGCGGTCGGCGCGCGGATCGACGGCGATATCGGCGGCGCGTTGAATATCGAGGGCGGGATCGGCTCGACCGGCTATCGCTACACTACGCCGCCGGCCGATGTGTCGAAGCTCGACCCCGACGATCTGCTCCAGGGCGGGTCGGCGCTGGTCGTGGGCGGCAATGTCGCGGGCGGCATCACGCTGGGCAATGCGACGGGCAAGGCGGCGGACCTCGTCACCAACGGCGCCGCGCCGACGATGCAGATCGGATCGGCGACCCGCGTGGTCGTGATCGGCGCGACCGGCGGCGCGACGCCCGCGCCAGGGTTGGTCGTCAATGGCCGCATCACCTCGGCCGGGGTCTATAGCGGCGTGCGCTCGACGGCACTGGCGATCGGCGGGCTGGGCGGCAACGTCCAGATCGCGCAAGGCGTCGCTATCGGCGGCACGGTGCAGGCGACCGCCAATGGCGCGGAAGCGACCGCGATCCGCTTCGGCGCGGGAGCCTCGACGCCTGAGTTGCGCAATGGCGGTACCATCTCGGCAACTGGCGGCGGTGCGCCGGGCGTGCTGACCACCGCCGTCCTGATCGAGGCGGGGGCTTCGCTGCCGACGATCCGCAATACCGGGTCGATCCGGGCGGCGTCCACATCGGCCAATGCGACCGCGATCCTCGACCGCACCGGCGGCCTGACCCTGGTCGAGAATGCGGGTACCATCGCGGGCGCAGGCGCGGACAGTTCGCGCAGCGTCGCGATCGATCTGTCGGCGAACACCAGCGGCGCGGTCGTGCGCCAGATCGCGCCCGCCACCGGAGCCGCCGCGCCCAGCATCACCGGCGCGATCCGGTTCGGCAGCGGTGATGACCGGCTTCAGATCGGCGCGGGATCGGTCAGCGGGGATGTCGGCTTCGGCACCGGCAACAACCGGCTGGAGATGAGCGGCACCGGCACCTATGCGGGCACCGCGACCTTCGGCACCGGGGCGGACACGCTGACCATCGGCGACACCGCGCGCTTCAACGGTGTGGCGGATTTTGCGGGGCAGGGGCAGGACCTGCTGGCGATCACCGGCAAGGGCGTCTTTGCCGGACGGCTTGCCAACGCGTCGCACGTCGCGGTGACGGTCGCGAATGGCGGCGGGACTTTTGCGGCGAACGGCGTGACCAACATCGCCTCGCTCAGCCTGGGCGACCAGTCGATCCTCAGCGTCGCGCTCGACAAGGCGAACCCGACCGCCAACCTGATCCAAGTCGGCGGCGCGACGACGATCGGGGCGAACAGCCAGCTTGCCTTGCGCGTGTCGGGCGGGACGGACGTGACCGGCCGCTATGTCGTGTTGCGCTCCGGCACGCTGACCGGCGCGAACAATCTGACGCTCGCCCCCTCGGCCATGCCCTTCCTCTACAAGGGTGCGATCGTCGCGGCTCAGCCCAACGAGATCGCGGTCGAAGTCAGCCGCAAGGCCAAGACCGAATTGGGCCTGAGCAACGCAGGCGTCAGCGCCTTCGACGCGATCGACGCCGCGATCGGCCGCGATGCCAAGCTGTCCGACGCGATCCGGGGCATCTATGACGGCGCGGCCTTTCGGGGCGCGGTCGAACAGATGCTGCCCAACTATACCGGCAGCGTGTTCGAGGGCGTGACTTTGGCCTCGCGCGCGGCGGCGGCACAGCTTCGCGAACCGGCGGGCGAGTTCAGCGAGGAAGGCAAATGGGGCTATTGGCTGACCCCGCTCGGCTGGGACGCGTCGAAGGGCACCCGCTCGACCCGCAGCTATGACGTGCGCGGCTGGGGCATCAGCGGCGGTATCGAGCACAAGACCGATGCGGGCAATTTCGGCGCCTCGCTCTCCTACATGAGCGGTCGCGACAATGAGGGAACGGCGGTCAACCGCGTCAACCACACCCAATATGAGCTGGCCGGTTTCTGGCGCGCCCGCTGGGGTGCGCTGGCGGCGCAGGCACGCGGCTCGGCGGCCTTCCTGTCCTTCGACTCGCAGCGCCAGTTCAACGGCGTGATCGGCACCGAGGCGGTGCAACGCCGTGCAACCGGCGACTGGAAGGGCATGCTCTATTCCGGCTCGGGCTCGGTCTCGTGGGAGCATTGGGTCGGCCAGTTCAACGTACGTCCCATCCTGGCGGTCGACTATTATCGGTTGAACGAGGATGCCTATCGCGAGACGGGCGGTGGTACCGGCTATGACCTGACGGTGCGCAAGCGGACCAGCGACGAACTGGCGCTGACCGCCAGTGTTGCGGCGGGCATCAACTTCGGCGGCAATGACCGCTACTCGCAATGGAGCAGGCTGGAGGTCGAAGGCGGTCGGCGCGAGCGGATCGCCGGGACCTTGGGCCGTACGGTTGCCAGCTTCGGCGACGGCACGCCCTTCATCCTCGATCCCGAGGCCCGCAACGGCGGCTGGGTCGGGCGGGTGCGCGCGATCACCGGCACCAGCGAAATCCGCCTGAGCGGCGAAGTGAATGCCGAACAGCGGCTGGGCAATGTCGCGCTGTCGGCCCGCGCCGCCTTGCAATTCGCCTTTTGACAGGGTTCGTCCGCGTGCATCCCCCCTGTAGCGCGCGCGGACGACGGGAGCCCCACCTTGCGTCCCGGTGGGGCTCCTTTTCACGGGAGCCCGCTTCGTCTAAACGACAGCACTCCCAATGGATTTTGCTGGTTTCCACCATGCCGCCCACCGGGCTTGAGGCCATTTTCCTTGCCAATCGCGACAAGCTCGTCCGTTTCCTGGCGGCGCGCGGGGCGGGCGATGCGGCGGAGGATCTGGTGCAGGACCTGTGGCTGAAGGTGGCGGTCCGGATGGACGGACCGATCGCCAATCCGCTGGCCTATCTTTACCGCGCCGCCGACATGCTGATGATCGATCGTTATCGGGCGCGGCGACAGGAGGAATTGCGCGAGCAGGATTGGGTGGAAGGCGAAGGCCCGGAGCCGCCCCCCGGTGCCGAACGCGCAGTGGCGGCGCGCCAGACCGCCGAACAGGTCGCCGCCACGCTGGCAGGCCTGGGGGAGCGTCCCGCCGCCGTCTTTCGCCGCGTTCGGGTCGACGGTATCCCCCAGCGTCAGGTCGCGGCCGAGCTGGGCGTCAGTATCAGCACCGTCGAGAGCGATCTCCGTATGGCGGCCCATGCGCTGGCCGCGCTGAAGGAACGGATCGAATGAGCCAGGACCGTCTTTCCCCCGCGCACGGCGTCGATACGGTCGCGCTCGACTGGGCGCTGCGCATGACCGATCCGGTGAGCGCCGACTGGGACGCCTTTACCGAGTGGCTGGAGGCCGATCCCGGCCATGCCGAACGGTACGACCGGGCGGCCGCGACCCTGATGGAGGCCGAGGAGGCGCTGTCGGCACAACCCGAGGTCCCGGTGCCCGTCGCGATCGCGCCGGAGCCGGTGCGGCGGCATCCGCTGCGCTGGGTCGGCGGGGCCATGGCGGCGGCGCTGATCGGCGCGATCGGCGTGACCGCCTGGCAGGATCGGCCCCAACCCTATGTGGTCGAGACGGCCGCCGGGGAAACCCGCCGCATCCCGTTGTCGGATGGCAGTAGCGTCACCCTGGCGGGGCTGAGCCGGGTCGAGCTGGACCATGCCGAACCGCGCCGGGCGGTACTGGCTCGTGGCGAGGCGCTGTTCCAGGTGCGGCATGATGCGCAGCACCCCTTTGCGGTTCAGGCCGGGAGGCTGGCCCTGGTCGATCTGGGCACGGTATTCGACGTGCGAATGGGCGGGCAAACCCGTGTCGCCGTGGCCGAGGGGGCGGTGATGGTCGACCCGAAGGGGGCGGCGCTCCGTCTCGACGCCGGGCAGGCGGTGACGGTCGATGGCGACCGACTGATCCAATCGGCCGTGGAGCCCCAAGAGGTCGGCGGCTGGCGCGAGGGCAGGCTGGCCTTTGACGGTGTGCCGCTGGGCGTTGTCGCGGAGGATGTGTCGCGTTTCCTGGCCCGGCCGGTGACGGTCGCGCCCGCCATCGCCGCACGGCCCTTCCGGGGAACGATCGACCTGGAAGCGGTCCGGCGCGATCCGGCGGTGCTGGGGCCGCTGATGGATGTGAGGGTGCGGCGGGCCGCGACCGGCTGGATGCTGGAACCGCGCGAGTGAGATCCATCGGGGGCGGGATCGGATGTCTGGTGGCGGTGGTGGCGGCGATGCCCGCTACCGCCGCCGATCGCGTTTCGCTCGACCTGCCCGCCGGAACCGTGGGGGCGCAGGTGATGGCGCTGGGTCGCGTGGCGCGTGCCAATATCGTGGTTCCCGATGCCGGGCTGTGGCGTCGCCCGGTGCCCCCCTTGCGCGGGGCATTGTCGGTCGAACAGGCGCTGGCCGCCATCGCGCGCGGCAGCGGCGCGCGGGTCGAGGCGTTGGGACCCGGAAGCTGGCGGCTGACCCCGCGCCTTCGCTCGCCCGCGCCGAGGCCGAAGCCGCGTCCCCTGCCGCCAGCGGACGTACAGGGCGAGGATGTCGTCGTCACCGCCAGCAAGCGCGACACGACCCGCGACCACTTTGCGGGGCAGGTGGTGCAAGTGGCGGGGGCCGATCTGGACCTGGGCGGGGCGAGCGGCACGTCGAAGCTGGCCGACCGGATGACCGCTATCGCCTCCACCTATCTGGGTGCCGGGCGCAACAAGCTGTTCATCCGGGGCATAGCGGATTCGAGCTTCACCGGCCCGACCCAGGCGACCGTCGGCCAGTATTTCGGCGACCTGCGCCTCAGCTACAATGCGCCCGATCCCGATCTGCGGCTGGCCGATCTCGCGGCAGTCGAGGTGCTGGAGGGGCCGCAAGGCACCCTGTATGGCGCGGGGTCGCTGGGCGGTTTGATCCGGCTGGTGCCCCATGCGCCTGACCTGACGCAGTTCGGGGGTTCGGCGATGCTGGGCGGTTCGGCCACCACCAACGGCGCGCCGGGGGTGGATGCGCAGGCGGTGCTGAACGTGCCCGTCATCGCCGACCGGCTGGCGATCCGACTGGTCGCCGACAGCGCGAGCGAGGGCGGCTATATCGACAAGCCGCTGCTCGGCCGTACCGACGTCAACCGCACCCGCATCGCGGGCGGTCGTGCGGCGATGAAGGCCGATCTGGGCGGCGGCTGGAGCATCGAGGCGGTCGGCATCGGCCAGCGCATTCGCGGCGCCGACAGCCAATATGTCGATCGTGAAGGCCCGCCGCTGACCCGCTCGGCACCCGTCACCGAGGGTTTCTCCGCCGATTTCGGACAGGCGCAGCTGATCCTGTCCGGCGGGATCGGGCAGGTGCGCTTCCGCTCTAGCAGCGGCGTCACGGCGCACGACCTGATGGAGCGTTATGACGCGACCCCGCCGGGTGGTCCCGTCCAGCTGTTCGCTCAGGCCAATGCCACCCGAATGCAGGCCAACGAGACCCGCGCCTGGCATTCCGCGCCGGACGGATCGGGCTGGCTGGCGGGGTTCAGCTATGTTCACAACCGCACCCGGCTGACGCGGCTGTTTGGCGAGCCGGGCGAGTTGCTGCCGCGCACCGGCGTCGTCAACACGGTGGAAGAGGCGACGCTCTATGGCGAGGCGAGCCTGAGGCTGTTGCCGGGCCTGCTCACCACCGGCGGCCTGCGCGTCACCCGGTCCGTGCTGGACGGAGCGGGCGAGGATTTGCCGCTCGCCTTGTCGTTCCAGGCGCTGGCCAGGCTGCGGGAAGTGACCGCGCGGCGGGCACAGACGATCCTGCTTCCCTCCGCCTCGGCGCTGATCGACCTTACGCCCAACGCACAGCTGTTCCTGCGTTATCAGCAGGGGTTTCGTCCCGGCGGGTTGACGATCGAGGGGCCGCTGGTCCGCCGGTTCCGCAACGACCGTGTCGCGACCATCGAGGCGGGCCTGCGCAGCGGACAGCCGGGGCGGGACCGCTTCGACGGGTCGCTGACACTGGCGCACACGGCATGGCGCGACATCCAAGCCGACTTCATCGACGCCACCGGCCTGCCCAGCACCGCCAATATCGGCGACGGCCAGCTCTGGACCCTTGAGGCGCTGGCGGGCTTTCGTATCGCCCCGGGGCTGAGGGTGGAGGGCGCGGTCTCCTATAATGACAGCCGCATCGACGAGCCGTCGAGCGCGCAGGCCTTTGCATTGATGGATGGGCAGGCCGCCGACCGGGCGATGATCCTGGCGCGGTTGAGCCAGATTCCCAATATCGCGCGCTTCACCGGCCGGGCGGGGGCGGTCTATCGCCGGACGTTGTCGGGCGGGCGGGACCTGCGGGTCGACGGTTGGTTGCGTTATGTCGGATCGTCGCGGCTGGGCGTCGGGCCGATCCTGGGCGAGCGGCAGGGCAGCTATCTGGACAGCGGCGTGACCGCGCGACTGGGGCTGGGCCGCTACGGGGTGACCGCCGGTATCACCAACCTGGCCGATGTGCGCGGCAATCGCTTCGCCCTGGGCACGCCCTTTACGACGGGGCGGGATCAGGTGACGCCGCTGCGGCCGCGCACGCTTCGGATCGGGCTCGACGCCGCTTTCTGATCAGCGGCGCGTGAACAGCGACAGCGGGATGGCGTCCGCCATGGCGCGATAGCCCGCCATGCTGGGGTGCAGGTGATCGCCCGTGTCATAGGCGGGGAGCAACCGATCGGGCTTGGCGGGATCGCGCACCACCCGGTCGAAATCGACCACGCCGTCGAAAATTCCCGCCGTTCGGATGAAGCGGTTGATCGCCTGCCGGTCGGCCTCGGTTTCCGGGCCGGGATGATAATAGTCATTGCCCTGGAACGGCGTGATCGTGCCGACGATCAGCTTGATGCCATGGGCATGTGCGCGCTCCGCCAACTGGCGATAGGCCTGGGTGATCCGGCGTACCATCGCCTGATGCGTGGCGGCGTCGACCGGTTGCTCGCGGGTCAGAACGCCCAGATCGTTGACGCCCTCCAGCAGGATCGCATGGGTCACGCCCGGCCGCGCGATCACGTCGCGGTCGAAGCGGGCCACGAGATTGGGGCCAAGCCCGTCGAGCAGCACCCGGTTGCCGCCGATCCCGGCATTGACGACCGAAAAACTCCGCGTGGCAGGCGAGGCGGCCAGCCGTCGTGCCAGATCGTCGGGCCAGCGGGTGTTGCTGTCGTCGGTGATGCCATAGCCATCGGTGATCGAGTCGCCGATCGTCACGACCGTCTGCTTCTGAACGGCGTCGCGCACCTCGATATCCGACAAGGCCCACCATCCGCCGATGACCTGCGCATCGGGCAGGGCGTTCCGCGCCGTGGTGTCGCCCGCCGTCAGGAAGGTCTTGGACCGTGCACCCGAATGGCCGGTCGGGGTGGTGACGGCTTCGGGGAAATAGAGGCTGACCGCCACATCGCGCCCCGCCTCGACCGGCAGCGTGACGGGGTCGGAGTAGAGTTCGGCCCCCGGTGGCACGATCACGTCCGTGGCGCCGTCGAAGCGGATCGGAAGGATCGCGGACACGTCCGAGCGGCCCGGCGTCGCCAGCCCGATGGTCGCCGCCCCGATCTTCAGCGGGGTTGTGCCTGCGATGTTGGACAGACGCAGGCGGAGCGTCTTGCCGCCGGCGGTCAGATGGACGATCTGGCGGATGGTGGCGGGGCCGATTTTGGCGAGTTTGTCGGCATTCGCGCCGTCGATCCGCATCTGCGACGAACCCCAGGCCGGGGTCCAGCGCGCGCCCGGCATCGGCGCGGCGGCGGTCATCGCCGTGGCGATCGCGAACAGCCCTGCGGCCCGGTAAAACTGGCTGAACGGCGTCATGCCCATCCTCTCTCTCAACGATCCGTGCTTGCGGCTTTGCTGGATGGTAGCGATAACGGGCGGGAAATCCAATGAAGAACGCCCCGCTTATCAAGGACGGGGCGAGGAGAGAGACGATGCGCCATTTGTTCCTGTCCGCCGCGCTGACGGCGCTGATCCCCGGTGTCGCCTGGGCCGCACCCGATTGCGCTGGCGCCGTCGCGGCGTGCGAGCGAGCGACGCCGGGGGCGCTGTCGCTGCTGGTGCCGGGGCGCGTGGCGACGGTCGTCGTCGATGCGGGTGACGAGCCCGGCGTGGCGCGCACCGCCAGCGATCTGGTCGCCGATCTGAAGACGGTCGGCGGCGGCGAGGTCAGGCTCGCCCACGACGTCTCGGGCGGGGCGACGGTGATCGCGGGGACGCTGGGCCATAGTGCGATGATCGATGCGCTGGTGAAGGCGGGCAAGCTGGATGTTTCGGGTCTGGCGGGGCAGTGGGAGGGCTATGTCGAGCAGGTGGTCGACGATCCTGCGCCCGGTGTCGCGCGTGCGCTCGTCATCGCCGGGTCGGATCGGCGCGGCACGATCTTCGGCCTGTACGACATCAGCGCCAAGGCAGGCGTCAGCCCCTGGACCTGGTGGGCCGATGTGCCCGTGCAACGCCACCCGACCCTCTATCTGACGGCGGGGCGCGTCGCGGATCGTCCGGTGGTCAAGTATCGCGGCATCTTCATCAATGACGAGGAACCGGGCTTCGGCAACTGGGCGCGGACGAAGTTCGGCGGGGTCAATCACCTGGCCTATGAAAAGGTGTTCAACCTGCTGCTGCGGTCCAAGGCGAATTTCATCTGGCCCGCCATGTGGGGCAAGTCGCTGTGGGAGGACGATCCCGCCTCTGCTCCGCTGGCGCAGGAGATGGGGGTGCTGCTTGGCACGTCGCATCACGAACCGATGCAGCGGGCGCAGGCCGACTGGAAGCGTGAGGGCACCGGGCCGTGGGATTACACGAAGAACGCTCCCGTGCTTCGGTCTTTCTGGCGGAAAGGCATCGAGCGGCGCGGCAAGGCCGAGGACCCCGTGACCATCGGCATGCGCGGCGACGGCGACGAGCCGATGACCGAGGGCACGGCGACCGACCTGTTAGAGCGGATCGTCCGCGACCAGCGCCAGATCATCGCCGACGTGACCAAGCGCCCGGCGGCCGAGACGCCGCAGGTCTGGGCGCTCTACAAGGAGGTGCAGGATTATTACGACAAGGGGATGCGCGTCCCCGACGACGTGACCTTGCTGTTCGCCGACGACAATTGGGGCAATATCCGCCGCCTGCCCCCGATCGGCGAGCGCCGCGCGGGCGGGGCGGGCGTCTATTATCACTTCGATTATGTCGGCGGGCCGCGCAATTATAAGTGGCTCGACACCAACGCCATCCCCCGCATCTGGCAACAGATGCGGATGGCGGACGATTATGGCGCGGATCGCCTGTGGATCGTCAATGTCGGCGATCTGAAGCCGATGGAATATCCCATCGGCTTTTTCCTCGACATGGCGTGGAATCCCAAGCGCATGGATCTGGCCGCGATGCAGGCTTATCCGGCCAAATGGGCGACGGCGCAGTTCGGCGCCGCGCACGGGACGGAAATCGGTGCGCTCCTGACCCGCTATGGCCAGCTGGCCAGCCGTCGCAAGCCCGAGCTGATCGATGCGACGACCTATGGTTATGCCGATGGCGAATGGGCGCGGGTGCTGGGCGAGTGGAACGCCTTGGATGCGCAGGCGCGCCGGGTCGGGGCGACGCTGCCCGCCGATTTGCACGACGCCTATTATGAGCTGGTCCTCCACCGGGTCGAGGCGATGACCAACCTGCACCGGCTGTACGAGGCGGTCGCCGCCAATCGCGCGGCGGCGCAGGCGGGGGATGCAGCCAAGGCCAAGCGCTTCGCCGATGCCGCGCGCGGCTATTTCGCGCAGGATGCGGCAATCCGCCGCCGCTACGAGGTGGATACCGCGGCCGGCAAATGGACCAGCATGATGGCCCAGACCCATATCGGCTATACCGGCTGGCAGCAGCCCGATGCCGATGTGGTGCCCGCGCTGGCGACGGTCGAAAAGCCGTTGCCGCTGCCACCGGTCACGCCGAAACCACTGGTCCGGATCGCCGCCGACGCCGGTCGCGCGGTCGACGGGCGGGGTATCCGGTGGCAGCGCGTTGCGGGCTTCACCGCCGAGGGCGCGGCGATGGTCGCGACGCCGACCACCGCGCCCGTGATCGAACGGCCGGGCGGCGACAGCCCGCATATCGTCTATGACGTGAACTGGACCAAAGCCGGGCCGGTGGCGCTGGGCGTGGTCGCGGCGCCGGGCCTCGACGTGCGGGGCGGGGGCAGGCACCGGATCGCGGTGTCGGTCGATGACGCCGCGCCCGTCATACTCAACCTGATGGCGGGCGAGACCGAAGAGACGTGGGGCCGTTCCGTGATCGAAAACCGGCGTGTCGCCTCGACCGTGCTGCCTGCCTTGTCGGCGGGCAAGCACCGCGTCACCCTCTGGCTGGTCGATCCCGAAGTGGTGGTTCAGGGGGTGACGCTCAGCCCGCGCTAACCCCCGCGCAGCATCCGCATCGCGTGCGCCCGGACCATCTTGGCATGGTCCGGACCGTCGCTCAGAACGCCGTGACGCTCCTCGGGCAGATGGGCGAGCGGATGGCCGTCGGGGCGGAAGACATAATGGTCGAACCAGGCCCGCCACGCGGCCCGCTCGGCGGGAGGGCGGCCCGCGATTGCGCTCATCGCCAAGAGCATGGTCGGGAAAGGCTGATCGGGGCCGACCGGAAAGGCGTCCCACCAGTAATTGACCAGGACGTTGAGAGCGCCCGTCGCCTCGACCCGGTGCCACCAGAGCTTGGGCATGTAGAGGGCATCGCCTGGCCCCAGCTCGACGGTGATCGCCCGGTCGCGCGCCTGTTCGAACCGGGGATAGCGCGGGTCGCCGGATTCGGCGCCGGCGGCGAGGGCGACCGGCTGGCCTGCCATCGTGTGATCGATCGGCCCGACATACAAGTCGCCGATCGCGTCGGGGGGATACAGGGTGAAGGTCCGCCGCCCGGCCACCACGCAGGCGATATTGTCCATCATGTCGTAATGACACGGGACGGTCGACGCATGGCCGATCCAGATCAGCGGCGATACGCCCGGCGGTGCGAAGGGCAGGCGATTGTCCTCGGCCAGACCGGGCAGGGCGTTGGCGATCGGCAGGGACCCGACGTAAAGCGTCTCGCTGTCGCTCCCAGCCGCGATACGCCGCACCGCCTCGTCCAGCGGCATCGCCTGTCGCCGGAAGTTGAAGCCCGACATATCGTCGGTGTAATCGTAGCGGCCACTGATCGCCGCGTCGCCGACGAACGCCTCGACCTGTCGACCCGTATCGAAGCGCGCGAGATAGGCGGTGAGGGCATCGCCATCGACCTTCGCGGCCTTTGCCAGCGGCCAGTTCGACGCCGCGTCGCGAATGACGACCGGGCGGCAGGGCTCGACCACCAGCCGCCGAAAGGCATCATGCCCGTCCAGCGCCGCGCGGTCGATCTCGGCCGCCGTCTGGGTCATCGGGCGAGGCCGCTCAGCCGCTCATTGCGCCGCCGCGCCAGTGTCGGGATATGCCGGACCGATCCGGTGATCGCATAGATGAGCTGCAGGTCGCCCGAGCGAAACAGCGCCAGCGCGACATCGTCGGGAAGCGCATGCACCGCATCCAGGCTGATGGTGTAGAGCGAGTCGAGCCGCAGGCTTTCACCATTGTCGAATTCGAAGCTCAGGTCGATCGGCTCGACCAGCCTGTTCTCCTCCAGCCGGCGCAGGAACTGTTCGGTCTCCGGCAGGCCGACATGCAGCCGCCGCAGCGCCGCCTGCACCCGGCGAAGCGCGGGGGCCGGGCCGCCGTCCGTGTCGAACACGGCCGCGCCGTCCATCTGGGTCAGCGCGGGATGATGCACGTCGATCGCGATATTCTCGCCCGAGACGTAGAAGCCCTGACGCTCCAGATCGGCGGGGCGATAGTCCGCCAGCGTGCCGTTCGGGGCGAGGCAGAGATTTTCGTCCGGCACCAGTCCCATCAGCGCGCCGGGATACAGGTCGCCGGTTTCGGGATGGCGGGCCATCAGGATCGGATAATGGAGCGCGGCGGGCAGGAATTCGTCGGCCACAAGCTGGACGAAATGTCGCCCCACATCGGGGGCGGCGGAGACGCGCAGGGCCGCATGACGCGCGCTGTCGAGCAATTCCATTTCGGCCATGCCGGTCGGTCCCTTCATCCCCTCGGTCCCGTCGCGTTACGTGCGAAGCGGGGCGGTCAGGCCGTGACTGTGTCCGTCCCATGCGCCTGCCGTCAAGCCACGGGATAGCCGGTCCCATCCGCTCTGACAAATGGCTTGTGATGCATCTATTATAACGCTAACATCGAGTCATCGAATGGGTGGTACGGTGCAAGAACGCCGATCGCGCATGAATATGATAAACGTAGGAGAGGGGAAGATGGTGGCTCGCACTGCTTTTGTGGCTGCATTCGTTTCGCGCCGGACCTTGATGGCGGGCGTCTCGCCGCTCATGGCCCTCGCCATGGTGTCGCCGGGGACGGCCTTTGCCCAGACCAGCGGCGCGGTCCGCCCGGACGTGCCGGTCCAGGCCAACACCACCACCGCCCAGCAGGCCGGTACCCCGCAGGACCAGTCCACCGCTCCCAGCGAAGCCGATAACAGTCCGTCTCCCGCCGGCGAGGCGACCACCGCCGACATCATCGTGACCGGCCTGCGCAGCTCCTTGCAGCGCAATCTCGACATCAAGCGTACCGCGACCGGCGTCGTCGACGCGATCTCGGCCGAAGATATTGGTAAATTCCCCGATTCGAACGTCGCGGCCTCGCTCCAGCGTCTGCCGGGCGTCTCGATCCAGCGGTCCGGCGCCCGTGGCGAGCCGACCGGCATCACCGTTCGCGGCTTTGGCGGCGACTTCAACACGACGCTGTATGACGGCCGCCGCATCTCGACCGCGACCGGCGGTCGCCAGATCGACTTCAGCACCGTCGGCTCGGACTTTATCGGCGGCATCAGCGTCCTGAAGACGCCGGACGTGTCGCTGGCGTCCAGCTCGATCGGCGCGACCGTCGACATCCAGTTCCCCAAGCCGTTCGACCACCCCGGCTTCCGCGCCGCCGTCAGCGCTTCCGGGTCGCTACAGGACCGCGCGGGCCATGTCGTGCCGACGCTCGGCGCGCTGGTCAGCGACACGTTCGCTGATGACACGCTCGGTATCCTGTCGAGCTTCATTTATACCCGCCGTGATACCGATACCAACCGCGTCTTCGTGTCGGGCTGGCCGGGCGGCAACTTCGCGCCTTGCCAGCTGCAAGGCAGCACCGCCACCGTCTGCAGACCTACCTTCGACCCCAACGCTGACCCCAGCCAACGCCGCACCCTGACCGGCTGGTTCCCGCAGCAATATGGCGCCGAACAGCAGCGGACCCAGGACGAGCGCGTCGACGGTCGCGTCGCCCTGCAATGGCACCCCAGCAACGACCTGATGGTCACGCTGGACAACAACTTTTCCCGTCAGACCATCTCGACGGACGTTTACGGCTTCGGCGTGTGGTTCAGTCAGGATGCGCTGCGCAACGTCAAGCAGGACGCCAACGGTACGGCGGTCAGCTTTACCCAGGCCGGTTCTCCGACCGACTTCACCGCAGCGATGAACAAGCAGATCCTTCAGACCAACCAGACCGGTCTGAACGTCAAGTGGGACGTCACCGAGAAGCTGACCGTCGAGGCGGACGGCGCCTATGCCAAGAGCTGGCTGAACCCCGGCAACACCATCGGCAGCAGCAACGGCGACATCGGCTATGGCGGCGCGCTGGGCACCAATCTGGGCTTCAACATCACCGCCGACAGCAATAAGGCGTTCCCGTCGATCAGCAACTTCGGTCCCGCCGGTAACGGTGGCCGTTGGGCCGATCCGGCGGTGATCGGGTCGCACGTCACCGTTCTGCAAACCCAGAAGAACACCGACGAACTGAAGCAATTCCGCGGCGTCGTGACCTGGAAAGAGGACAATATCACCCTCAAGGCGGGTGGCCAGTACACCGACGACACCTTCAACCTGCTGAACCGCAGTACCTTCACCAATAATTTCTGGCAGGCTTATGCCGGTTATGGTGCGCCGTCGGGCCAAGGCTCGGGCGTCTCGCCGCTGCCGTCGAGCCTGTATCAGGGATCGATCAGCCTCAACAACTTCATCCCTGGCTTTGGCGGCACGCTACCGCCGTCGGTCCTGGTCTATAGCCCGCAGGCCTATCAGAACTATCTGACCAGCTTGGGCAACCCGCAGGCGCAGAACGTCCCTGGCTTCAACTATAATGGTGGCGTGAACGGCTTCACCGGCCAGTTCACCGAAGCGGTCGATCCGGGCAGCATCCTGTCGGTCAACGAAAAGACCCTGTCGCTGTTCTTCAGCGGCAAGATGGAAGGTCAGATCGGCAGCATGCCGCTGCACGCCGCCTTTGGCGTGCGGACCGAGAACACCCGCCTCCGGTCGATCGGCCAGGGTCGTGCGCCCACGGTCATCACGCGCAGTGCCGCCGATCCGACCCTGCTGTCGATCGCCTTTACCGACGTCCAGCCGATTTCGAACCGCAGCAGCTATACCTATGTTCTGCCTTCGGTCGATCTGCGACTGGAAGTGACCGACACCCTGCAGCTTCGCTTCGACGCGTCGCGCACGCTGACCCGTCCGGGCCTCAGCCTGCTGAACCCCGTCGTCGGTATCGGCAACGGCCAGCGTGTCGGTGCCCTGTCGGGCAGCGGTGGCAACCCGAACCTAAAGCCCTACCTCGCCAGCAATTTCGACGTGGCGGCGGAATGGTATTACCAGCGCAACTCGTACATCGCGGTTGACCTCTTCCTGAAGAACGTCAGCAACTTCATCGTCGGCGGCGTAACCAACCAGACGGTGGGCGGCGTGATCGATCCGACGACGGGCAACCCTGCGGTCTTCGCCATCACGGCGCAGGTCAATGGTCCCGACGCAACGGTCCGCGGTGTCGAAATCGCGTGGCAGCAGGTGTTCGGTGACAGCGGCTTCGGCTTCCAGGCCAACGGCACCTTCGTCAACACCAACAAGCCCTATGACCCGAAGATCGTCGGGCAGAGCGGCTTCGCGGTGACCGGCCTGGCGAACTCCGCGAATTTCGTCGGCTTCTATGACAAGAACGGCTTCCAGTTCCGGACCGCGCTGAACTGGCGTGACGAATATCTGGCGGGCTTTGGCCAGAACCAGAATACCGGGTCGTACGGTGCCGAGCCGACCTTCGTGAACCAGAGCTTCCAGGTCGACCTGACCAGCAGCTACGACGTCACGAAGAACTTTTCGATCTTCGGTGAAGCGCTCAACATCAACAAGAACAAGCAGAGCACGCATGGCCGGTTCAAGAACCAGCTGCTCGACGTGTTCGATTATGGCCGTCGCTTCACGCTCGGCGCGCGCTATCGCTTCTGATGATGGCCGGTGGCGGGGATGGCGGGCTTCGGCTTGACATCCCCGCCGCTTCTCGGACCTACTGACCTATGGTTCAGCCCGTTCAGAATATCGTGATCGTCGGCGGCGGTACGGCCGGTTGGCTGACGGCCGGTGTCATCGCCGCCCGGCATCAGGGGCGGCGGCCGTATGGCTTCACCGTAACCTTGGTCGAGTCCCCCAATGTGCCGATCATCGGGGTGGGCGAGGGGACGTGGCCGACGCTGCGCACCACATTGCGCAAGATGGGTGTGTCGGAGACGGCGTTCTTCCGCGAATGCGATGCTTCGTTCAAACAGGGTGCGCGGTTCAATCGCTGGACCACGGGCGCGGCGGACGATGGCTATTACCATCCGCTGATGCTGCCGCAGAGTTTCGCGCAGGTGAATCTGGCGCCGCACTGGCTGACAGCGGAAGGCGAGCAGGTCAGTTTCTGCGATGCGGTGACGCCGCAGGGGCGCATCTGTGACGCGGGGCTGGCGCCCAAGACGATCGCGACGCCGGAATATGAGGCGATCGCCAATTACGCCTATCACCTCGATTCCGGGAAATTTGCCGACTTTCTGCGCCGCCATTGCTGCGAGCAACTGGGCGTGCGGCATGTGTTGGCCGATGTCGAAGAGGTATTGCTGACCGAAAGCGGTGACATTCACGCGGTGCGGACGGCGCAGGCGGGTGAAGTGACGGGCGACCTGTTCGTCGACTGCACCGGCTTTCGCTCGCTGTTGCTCGGTGAGGCGATGGGGGTGCCGTTCAAGCCGCTGAACGACGTGCTGTTCTGCGACACCGCGCTGGCCATCCAGGTGCCCTATGACGATCCCGAGGCGCCGATCGCTTCGCACACCATCTCGACGGCGCAGTCCTCGGGCTGGATCTGGGATATCGGCCTGCCGACGCGGCGCGGGGTGGGGCATGTCTTTTCCAGCAGCCATATCGATCGTGACGGTGCCGAGCGTGAGCTGCGAGCCTATCTGGGCGAGGCGGGGCGTGACCTGCCTGTTCGCGAGCTGAAGATCCGGGCGGGCCATCGCACCCGCTTCTGGGAGCGCAATTGCGTCGGCGTCGGATTGGCAGCGGGGTTCCTGGAACCGCTGGAGGCGTCGGCCATCGTGCTGATCGAGCTGTCGGCCAAGCTGATCGCCGAGCAGATGCCCGCCTGTCGCGAGGTGATGGATACGGTCGCCAAGCGGTTCAACGACACCACGCTCTACCGCTGGGGCCGGATCGTCGATTTCCTGAAGCTGCATTATTCGCTGACCCAGCGGACCGACAGCGACTTCTGGCGCGACAATCGTCGGCCTGAGACGATGCCGGATCGGTTGCAGGAGCTGATGGAACTCTGGCGCTATCAGGCGCCGTGGATGCATGACGAGTTCGACCGGGTGGAGGAGGTCTTCCCTTCGGCCAGCTACCAATATGTCCTGTACGGCATGGGTCAGAGCACCGACATCGCACCGGGCAGCCTGATCGCCGAGACGATTGTGGCCCAGCGGGCGCGGCGGGAGAATGACGTGCAGACCGGGCGGTTGCTGGCGGGGTTGCCGAAGCACCGCGACCTGATCCGGAAGATCGTGGAGCGGGGGTTGCCGACAATTTAAGGGTTGGGGCGTGGCCTTCGACTTCGCTCAGGCTGAACGGGTGATGGGATGTGTGGCCTTCCCCACGCTCCGTTCAGCCTGAGCGAAGTCGAAGGCCAGGGGACTACCTTCCCGACAGCGTGAAGCTGTCCACGTCCATCCATCCGCCGTTCAGGCCCGGATTGTAGCAGAACAGCGCATATTGCTGCCCTTGGAACGTACCCGTCCGCCAATCGAAGGCGAGCGGGAATTCCCCGCCCAGCGCCCGCCAGTCCCGTCCATCCACACTATAGGCCACACTCGCCCGGTCGGTCTTGAAGTCCATGTCCGTGCGCAGGTACAGCCGCTTCGCCGACACGCGCCTGGCATCGACCCGCATATCGGTCTTCTGCGTCGTGCCCTTTTCGGCCGCGACATCCTCGATCACCCGCATGGTCAGGGTCAGCCGTCCGTCGCTGCCCCGGCCGACCGCGATATGGCCACTATATTTGCCGAAGGTGCCGAAGCCGCACTGATCGCCTGTGCGGATGTGCGACGTATCGATCGCCACCGTGCCCCGGCTGAACGGCCCTTGCCCCTTTTGCAGCAGTGTGTTGCGGGCGCTCCATAAGGCCGGAGCCTGACCCGCATGTAGCCGCATCCAGCCCGGCCGCTCGGTCAGCGACCAGCCGCTGGCGACGGGATTGTGGTTCCACTGCCATTGCAGCCCCAGCCTGCGCCCCGAAAAATCATCCGAGGCGGGAAGGATGCTGACCGGCTGACCCTGGACGGGCTTGGTCGCGGTGGCGGGTACCCGGCCGGGGGCTTGCGGCGTGCCCCAGACCGGCCAGCCGTCCTTCCAGAATATGGGGCTGATATTGGTCATCCGCCCGACCGCGCCCGCATCGACCATGACGAAGCCGTAATCGGTGCCGTCGGGCAGATCGACGATCGCACCCTGGTGGCCGCCGGTCTTGTCGTCGATCTGGTCGTGCGTCTCCCACGGCCCGAACAGGCTTTTCGCGCGCGACACGGTCATGCCCAGCCGCCGGGGGATGGCGTTGAACATGTAATAATAGTCACCGCGCTTGACGAGCTTCGAGCCCTCCGCGCCCTTGTTGTAATAGACGACGCGCTTGTCGGTGACGGTGCGCAAGTCGCGGTCCAGGCTGAGCAGCGTGTTGGTGCCGTCCGACCCGACCGAGGTCATGATATAGGCACTGCCATCGGTGTCGAAGAATAGGCCGGGGTCGAAGGCGGCCTCGCTGATCCGGTTCATTTCCCACGGACCGTGAATATCCTTCGAGCGATAGATGCGCGTCTTCTCGCCCACCGGCGTCACTGCGATATAGAAAACGCCGTCGCGGTAGCGCAGGCTGGGCGCGAAAATGCCCTTTCGATATGCGCCGCCGTCCTTCAGATCATATTGCGGCAGCCCCTCCAGCCGGTCGATGACATGGCCGACGAAGCGCCAGTTCACCAGATCGCGCGAGGTCATGATGGTCAGGCCGGGCACGTTCGCGAAGGTCGTGGTGATGAAATAGAAGTCCTGCCCGACCCGGATGATGTCGGGGTCGGGATAATCGGCATAGAGCGGCGGATTGGCATAGGTGCCGTCGCCACGATCCGACTGCCAGGCCTGCGCGCCCGCCAAGCCAGGCAGGGTTGCGAGCAGCGCGAGCGGAAACCACCTCATCGCGGGTTGTACACATAAGGGCCGATCACGGTCCCGACGAACCCGCCCGCCCGCTCGGTGCTGAGGAAGCGGGTATCGAGGTCGCTTGTCAGCGTCGCGCGCTTGCCGCCGCTCTCATAGTCGAAACCCATCGTCCCGCCCTTGGCATGAAGGGTCAGCGTCACCGGCCCCTTGGGCGCGAAGGGGGCCGAGGCGATCAGCGTCTCGGCCGCCGCCTCGTCGCGCGTATTCTTGCCCTCCCGCTTGTAGAGCGCGATGCGGGGCTGGCCGTCGATGCGGGTCAGGCCGAGGAACAGATAGGCATAGTCGTTCTGCATCGCGACCAGCCCGGCGCGGGCGCCGTCCCTGGTCGGGGTGAAGCGCAGCGTGGTCGAGACATCCGCGATCGCATGTTGCTGACGCCGCCCGACAAAGCCCGGTACGCCCTGTCGATCGCCCAGCGCATCACCGCCCTTCATCGTGAGCGCACCATTCGCGACCGAATAGAATGGCGTCCTCGGCGTCCGCACGCCGATCCACTGCATCGCCAGCCGGGTGCCGTCGAACTCGTCGGTATAGCCGAAATCGCCACTGGTCGGCAGCTTGGGGGCGGGCGATGCGGGCAGGTTCGGAACCTTGTGGGTCCAGGGTACCGCCTTGCCCTTGTCCAGGATGATCGGCCAGCCGTCCTTCCAGGTTACGGGCAGCAGGAACGTCTCGCGCCCGATATTGTAGAAATCATCGGCATAGGGCCGCGTCGCCAGGAAGGTCGCCCACCAGTCGCCATTCTGCGTCTGGACCAGTTCGGCATGGCCCGCCGCGCTGATCGGGTGCGGACGCTTGGGATCGAGATCGCGCTGGGTCAGGATCGGGTTGTTCGCGAACGGCACATAGGGGCCGCGAAGCTCCTTCGAGCGCAACACGACCTGCGAATGGTTGACGCTGGTGCCCCCTTCGGCGGCGGTCAGATAATACCAGCCGTCCTTCTTGAAGATATGCGGCCCCTCGATCCAGACCGGCTTCTTCGACAGGTCGACGCCGCCATTGACCAGCTGCGTGCTCTCACCGACCATCTTGCCCGCGCGCCAGTCATATTCCTGGATCCAGATGGCGCGATGGCCGTCATAGCGCGGCGTCTCATCGGGGGCACGGTTGTTGACGATATAGGCGCGGTCGCCTTCCCAGGTGATGGACGGATCGATCCCCTCGAAAGGCAGCCAGATCGGGTCGGACCATGGCCCCGCCGGGTTCTTCGCGGTGATGACGAAATTGCCCCGGCACTGAACGCAGGTGTTGACGATATAGAAGGTGCCGTCGTGATAGCTGATGTCGGGCGCGAACACCGCCTCCGACACCGAACGTCCGGTAAAGTCCAGCTGGCCCGGCCGGTCGATCGCATTGCCGATCTGGGTCCAGTGGACGAGATCGGTCGAGTGGAAGATCGGCAGGCCGGGGAAGTGCGCGAAGGACGAGTTGACGAGATAATAGTCCTTGCCGACCCGCGTCACCGACGGGTCGGGATAATAGCCGGAGACGATGGGGTTCAGATACTCGCCCGCCTTTGGCTTCACCTGCTCGATCGAGCGGCCTTGATAGGTGAAGCGGTCGAACGTCGCGGTCTGGGCGGACGCCGGGCCCGTCATGACGAGCGACAGGGCGAGGGCGGCGAGGAGACGGCGGATCATGCGATGGACTTTCGGACGGGGGCGGCGCTCAGCGCAGCGGCGATGGCGGCGCGAAGCGGCTTGGGTTTCAGCGCATCGTCATAGGGCAGGGGACGCTGCGGCAGGCCATCGGCGCGCGGGGCGAAGCCGTTGAGCCAGCTATGCTTGTCCCACAGGCCCCAGCACAGCAGCTGGTCGAGCTGCGGATAGGACAGCATCATGTCGAGATAGCTTTTGGCGACCGAGGCGACCTGCGCATCGCGCCGGGCGATGTCCTTGGGCATTTCGCGGTCGTTGATGTCGAATTCGGTGATCAGCAGGCGATAACCCATGGCCGTGACGGCATCGAGGAAGTGCTTCCACTCGGCGCGCTGGACCTTCGAATGGCTGCCGTCATTGCCGAGATGGCTCTGAATGCCGAGCGCGTCGACGGGGACATTCTCCTTGCGGAAGCGCTCCAGCAGGCGGAGCACGCCCGCGCGGTGCGTTTCGTTGCCGACTTCCCAGGACATATAGTCGTTATAGACGCGCTGGGCATGGGGGGCGTGTTCGCGTGCGGCCTCATAGGCAATCTTGAACACGTCGAAGCCCAGCGCCTTGTCGAACACCGTGCCCCGGACTTCGCCGGTCTTGGGGTCGATCGTTTCGTTGACCACGTCCCAGCTGTAAATCTGGTCGCCGAAATGCCCGGCAACGGCGGCGATATAGTTGCGCAGCCATTTCTCCGCGCCGGTCTTCGTCACCGTCTCGGCCAGCGCGGGCGAGATGTACTTCTCGTAATTCCAGAGCAGCGTATGCCCGCGCAGCTTCATGCGGTTATCACGGGCGAATCCGGCGATCCGGTCGGCGGGGGCGAAGTTCAGATGCGCGGGATCGTTGCCCAGCACATAGACCTTCATCTCATTTTCGGGGACCAGCACGCCGCATTCGCGCGCGACGATCGCGCCATAACCCGGATCGTTGATCGGCGAACCCCGGCCCGCATTGATCGCAGTGCCGAACAGGATGCCTTTCTGCGCAGCCAGATCGCGCAACGATGATGTCCCTTGTGCCCATAGCGGGCCAGGTAGCGCTCCCATAACGAGGCCGCCTGCGATTCCGGCCAGTTGCTGACGACGCGTCAGCGATGGCCCCTGCCAATTGGGTTTCATCACCCTCTCCCTTGTCCTTTGCCCGAACTTTTGCATGGCCCGCGTCAAACGGCAAGGCCATGAAAGTCGGGGCGAATGTCCGTCAGCCCGTCAGCCGCGCATCCGCCCAGACGACAGGCAGCGGCGCCTCGGGAGCGCTATCGGCACGGGCGACCAGTTCGATCAGCTTACGGCCGCGCACATCCGCCTCGACGGCGACCGGCGCTTCATTGAGCGCGACGGCCCGCGAGCGGGTTAGGAGCTTGCCGTCGCCATAAACCTCGAACACCACCCGCCGTCCGCGCGCGGTGGCGGAGTCGTCGATGCCGACCATGGCGCTGAACCGCGCCTGGCCGCGATTGCGCACCTCCAGCCGGGAATTGGCGAGCACGCCGATGCCGGTGTCGTACACCTTGCCGCTTAGTCTCAGTGGTCGGCCGAAGGGCGTGCGATCGGCCTGCGCGCCGCCCCAACCGGCATATTGCGGGAAATCGCCAGGCCCCTTGCTGCCGCCCCAGGGGCTGAGTTCGTGATGGATCGTCGGATCGCCCTCCGGCGTGACGATGCCGTCCTCGGCCGGGTTAACATCGCTGGGGGTCTCGGAGAGATAGTGGCCATCCGCCAGACGATGCGCGCCGGTCACGCGGTAGATCAGCGTCTGGTGCGGCGCGAGGGTCAGCTTCGTTTCGCCAGAGAAGCGGCTCGTCGCGCCCGTCCACAGGTCGGTCATAGAGACATCGCCGCGCAGCTTCAGATGATCGGCGGTCAGCACCGGCTGCACGGGCGCGGCGGTGCGGTTGAGGATCGCCACCGCCTTGTCGCCATTGGCCAGGCTCTTCACGAAAATCTGCACATCGTCGGACAGATAGGCGGGCACCGCCTGGTTCGCGCCCGCGTCCTGATTGAGCGCGATGATCGCCCGGTTGCCGAGCAGGGCCAGTTGCTCGGCATTGGCCTTGCGCAGGTCGAAGCCGATCAGCAGCGGCGCGTTCATCATCGCCCACATCGCGAAGTGCGACCGCGCCTCGGTCATGTGGTTGGCGTCGAACTCGCCCGAGCCGACAAACAGCATGTCGGGGTCGTTCCACGTATGCGGATGGGCATAGAGCGCACGGCTGGCACTGGTATCGAGATTGGTCAGCATCCGCGACCAATGGGCGGTGATGTCGTCGCTGGTTCGCGAGACATTGCCGATCTGCTTGCCCCAGCTGCGCACGTCCGACGAACCCCAAAGGCAGAGCGAGAAGAGATAGTCGCCATCGGGGTTCTCGCGCTTCAGGGCGGCCGCCACCTGATCGTAAAGCGAGCGCACCGCCGGGATGTTGGTACGCGCGAGCGAGTTCATGTCGATCAGCGGCGTCAGTTCGCGATAGTCGCCCTTGCGGACATGGTCGCTGTCCTTGCCCAGCCCGCGAATGCCGCAGCCATCGACCTTGATATAGTCGAAGCCCCATTCGCGGAAATAGAGCGCGATGTCCTGATCGATATGACCGTACAACCCGACCTCCCGCTCGGCGACCGTGCCCTCGGGCTGGTTGGCGAAGTTCGGGGTATAGACCTGGCCGCAGCTGTTGCGGCCGATATCCGAATAGATTCCCGCCTTGAACCCCATGGCGTGAAGCCGGTCGGTCAGCGGGCGGAAGCTGGTCTGCTGGTTGGGCCCGGCGGCGGCGGAGGGGAACTTGTCGGCGCGGATGACCAAGCGGCCATCGGGCTGGCGACGGCGCAGCCACCAGCCGTCATCGATGTTGATATAGCGATAGCCCGCCTCGCGAAGGCCCTTGTCGACGATCAGCCGGGCCGAGGCCATGACCTTTTCCTCGTCGACATCGCTGTTGAACGCGTTCCAGCTGTTCCAGCCCATCGGCGGCAGCGCGGCCTGCCCATCCTGATTGGCGCTCCACCGTCCCGTCGGGGCCAAGGGATCGGTCCTGTCCGCCGCCAGGGCGGGCCCGGAGGCCATCCAGGCCATGGCGATAGCGCTCGCGAAAACCCTGGCGATGATGGGCCGCATGATGATCCTCCCCGTGATGGTCTTTGAGTGATCTTGTCCGACTAAACCGGGGCTGTCCACCGTCGGGCCATTGAAAAGCCGTATGAAAATCGAATGCTGGACGACGATGGCTTTCGTGATACCGTTACCAAAAATATGATTTCAGGGGAGTGGTTTGG
The DNA here is from genome assembly GCF_014199595.1 of Sphingomonas yabuuchiae. GTDB lineage: Bacteria > Pseudomonadota > Alphaproteobacteria > Sphingomonadales > Sphingomonadaceae > Sphingomonas > Sphingomonas yabuuchiae. The sequence continues at coordinate 88,534 of NZ_JACHNX010000002.1, forward strand.
CATGAATCTATGGCGCGCGGCGTTCCTTTCGGCTCTGGCGCTATCGACCTCCGGCATGGTGCTGGCGCAGCAGCATCAGCAGCAGGCGGCCGGTCCCGAACAGGCCGAGGCGCTGGCGGCGCGCCTGATCGGCCGGATGACGACCGACGAAAAGCTCGGCCAATTGCTCAACACCGCGCCCGCCATCCCGCGCCTGGAGGTGCCAGCGTATAATTGGTGGACGGAATCGCTGCATGGCGCGCTGGGTCCGGTGCCGACGACGAACTTCCCCGAGCCGGTGGGGCTGGCGGCGACCTTCGATGACGCGCTGGTCGGACGCGCGGCACAGGCGATCAGCGCCGAGGTACGCGGGCTCCACGCGCTGGCGCGGACAACCGGGCGGATGGGTCGGATCGGCACGGGGCTCGACACCTGGTCGCCCAACATCAACATCTTCCGCGATCCGCGTTGGGGGCGGGGGCAGGAGACCTATGGCGAGGACCCGTTCCTGACCGCCAGGATGGGCGTCGCCTTCGTGCGCGGGATGCAGGGCGACGATCCCACCCGGATCGATGTCGTCGCCACACCCAAACACTATGCCGTACACAGTGGCCCGGAATCGACCCGGCACGAAGCCAATGTCTATGTTTCGCAGCATGATCTGGTCGATACCTATCTGCCCGCCTTTCGTGCCGCGATCGTCGAGGGCGGGGCCGGATCGATCATGTGCGCCTATAACCGGATCGACGGCCAGCCCGCCTGCGCGAGCGACCTGTTGCTGAAGGATCATCTGCGCGGACATTGGGGCTTTCGCGGCTATGTCGTGTCGGATTGCGATGCGGTGAAGGATATTGCCGCGAACCATCACTATGCCCCCGATGCGGCGAGCGCGGTGGCGGCGGCGATGCGGGCGGGTGTCGATAACGAGTGCAACAACGCGACGCTGACCGATACGGACGGGCTGACCAATCCGTATCGCGAGGCGCTGTCGCGCGGGCTGATCTCGGTCGCGGATATCGACCGTTCGCTGATGCGGCTGTTTGCGGCGCGCTATCGGACCGGCGACCTGCCGGGCCTGCGTCCGCTGTCCACCCAGACCAGTTCGCCCCGCGACATCGACACGCCCGCCCACCGCGCACTGGCGCTGGACGTCGCGGAAAAGAGCCTCGTCCTCCTCAAGAACAAGGGCGTCTTGCCGCTGAAGCCCCATGCCCGGATCGCGGTCATCGGGCCGCTGGGCGATGCGACGCGGGTGCTGCGTGGAAACTATTCCTCCGCGCTGTCGGGGCCGCAGGTGTCGGTGGTCGAGGGGCTGCGTCAGGCGATGCCGGGCGCGCAAATACGCTATCTGCCCTTTGCCGAAACCTATACCGATGGCGATCCGATCCCGACGACCGCGCTCCAGACCGAGAGCGGCGAGCCGGGCCTGACGGCGCGCTATTATAATGTCGTCGGGCGCATTCCCGATCGCTTCGCCCCCGGCGCGCTGAACGAATGGCTCAAGTCTGCCCGGTTCGAGGATCGCCCCGTCGTCACCCGTGTCGAGGCCAACGTCGCCTCGCGCAGCCTGGACCTGTCGTCCGTCCGTGACGTGCACCGGGCGGTGTGGACGGGCTATCTCGTGCCGTCGGAGACCGGGCGTTACCGGCTGGGCATAGCGGGCTTCAACGGTGCGATGACGTTGGACGGACAGCCGTTCGTCGACCTGACCAAGGCATCGTGGAACAGCCTTCCGACGATGCGTACCGTCACGCTGGAAAAGGGGCGTCGCTACCCGATCTCCGTCACGACCGAGGCGCGTATCCTGACCGGCATCAATCTGGTCTGGAAGCGGGTATCCGACGACCCCGTGGCCGAGCTGCGCACGGTCGCCAAAGCCAGCGACGCGCTGGTCGCGGTCGTGGGACTGACGTCCGATCTGGAGGCGGAGGAAGCGCCGATCTCGGTCCCCGGCTTCAAGGGGGGCGACAAGACGACGCTTGACCTGCCTGCCGACCAGCAGGCGCTGCTCGAACAGGCCAAGGCGACCGGACGTCCGCTGATCGTCGTGCTGATGAACGGCAGTCCGGTGAACCTCGCCTGGGCCAAGACGAATGCCGATGCCATCATCGAGGCCTGGTATCCGGGCCAGGCGGGCGGACTGGCGGTCGGTCATGTCCTGTCGGGCAAGACCAACCCGGCCGGGCGCCTGCCGCTGACCTTCTATCGTTCGGTGGAGGACCTGCCGCCGTTCGGCAATTATGCGATGAAGGGGCGGACCTATCGCTACTTCACCGGCACGCCGGTCTATCCGTTCGGCTATGGGCTTAGCTATACCAGCTTCGCCTATGCACCGCTGACGGTGAAGGCCGGGGCGGACGGCAGCATGACCGTCACGACCGAAGTGCGGAATACCGGTCGTCGCGAGGGCGACGAGGTAGCACAGCTATACCTCAACTTCCCCAAGGTGGAGGGCGTGCCGCGTGTCGCACTGCGCGGATTCCAGCGGGTGCGTCTGGCCCCCGGCGAGCGGCGCGGGCTTACCTTCACGCTCAGCCCGCGCGACCTGAGCGCGGTGGATCGAGATGGCCAGCGGCTGGTGATGAAAGGCGACTATCGCGCCTCGGTCGGCTCGGGCCAGCCGGATACCGGTGTGCCGGTGCGCAGTGCGCCGTTCCGGATCGATACAGCGACGTCCATCGCGGATTGATCTGCGTCATATTCCTCCCCTGCAAGGGGAGGTGGCAGGGCGAAGCCCTGACGGAGGGGTGTCCCCTGTCGATAGCGGGACACCCCTCCACCATGGAAGGGGAGGAATGAGATTACTTCGTCGCCAGCGCCCGTCCGAAGAACGGCAGCACCTGCTCCTGGAACCGCACCCCGATCCGGTTCACGTGATCGCCATCGTAAATCTCGAACTTGTGCGCGATGCCATAACGGTCGAGCGCTTCGTGCAGGGCCTGCGCATCGGCCTTCAGCCCGTCCTGCGATCCGACATCGAGCGCGATCGCGCGGTAGCTGCGCAAGGGCGTGACATATTGGTCGACGAACGCCAGCGGCGTGTTGGCCAGCCACTTGGCGACGATATCGTCCCGCACCTTGCCGTCCTTGATCGGCAGGTCGAGATAGAGCGGCGCATTCTTTGGATTGGGCGACCAAGCGGCCGAGGCTGCCAGCATCGCCCGCTGGCCCCAGTTGAGCTTGGCGGACTCGCTGGGTGAAGTCAGGCTGGTCAGCAGCTTTTCATCCGTCCCCTCGGGCCGTGCCATCGCGCGGGGCGACAGGCAGCAGGGGCTCATCATATAGATCGCGCCGTACATGTCGGCATGTTTCATCCCGATCCGTGTGGTGCCATATCCGCCCATCGAATGACCGGCGAGGCCCCGCGCTTCGCGACGCGGGATGGTGCGATAGCGGGTGTCGATCGCGGCGACCAGATCGTGGCTGATGAACCGTTCGAAATCGCCCACCGTCTGCGACGAGGAATACATCGACCCGTTGTGCATCGTCTTGCTGTCGGGAAAGACGAGGATCATCGGCGGGACGCCGCGGGCAAAGGCCCCTTCGACCGAGGCGGGGACATGGATTTCCTTCGTCCACTGGTCCGCGCCGATCGAATAGCCGTGCAGCGCATAGACCACCGGATAGCGGCGCGTGCGGTTCTTGGCATAGTCGGGTGGCAGGACGACGATGACGTCGCGATCGGCGCTGTTGCCTTCCAGATTGCCCTCGATCGCGGCGGAATGGACCTTGATCCGCTCGATCGTGACCGGCTTGGCGCCCGGCACGACGGCCGGTTGATGGGTCGCCATCTGGGCAGGCGCCGCTGTGATCGGGGCCAAGGCGACGCTTGCGGCAAGCAGCCAGCGTGAAGGCAAGAAGCGAAGGGCCATGCGGGTCATCCTCTATCCTGAAAGCCTGCCGACCTGGTGGCGTCGGTCTTTGGAATGGGCGGCCCACGATGGAAGGAGCGGGGCCGAATATCGTTACCAACAATGCCGACATGGCTGTTGTCAAGCAGAGCCCCGTCCCATCGCAAAACGCCGAACCGGCCTTGCATCCCGCATCCTGATAGCGCTATCGTACTTTCAAAGCTCCAAAGATGGAGCGCTTGGAGAGGAAAAGCGATGAAGCGCTTGATGATGGCCAGCCTCGTGCTGGGGCTCGGCACGGCGGCCTGCGGGACGGCGCAAAAGGCCGACAATGCCGTGGGCGAAAACACGACGGCAACGGCGTCGAACGATGCCAATCCGACCTCGCCCGATGGTCGTCATTACCTGTCGCAGCCGCTGGTGCGCGAGATCTTCACCGCCGATCCGTCCGCGCATGTCTGGAGCGACGGCAAGCTCTATGTCTACCCCAGCCACGACGTGCCGACCGACACGCCGAACGACGATCTGGGCAATCAATATGCGATGCGCGACTATCGCGTGCTGCGCATGGACGAGCCGGGCGGCAAGGTCACGGTCGGCCCCGTCGCGCTGGACGTGAAGGACGTGCCCTGGGCCTCGCAGCAGATGTGGGCACCCGACGCCGCCTATAAGGACGGCACCTATTATCTTTATTTCCCGGCGCGCGATAAGACCAAGGACCGGAACGGCCTGGGCGCGTTCCGCATCGGCGTCGCGACCTCAAAGAATCCGATGGGGCCGTTCAAGGCCGAGCCGGAGGCGATCCCCGGCAGCTTCTCGATGGACCCGGCCGTGTTTCAGGACGCGGACGGCACGGCATATATGTATTTCGGCGGCATCTGGGGCGGTCAGCTTCAGCGCTGGAAGGACGGCAAGTACGATCCGAACGGTAGCGATACCGACCTGAAGCAGGACGACCAGCCCGCCATCTCGGGCAAGATCGCCAAGATGAACCCCGACATGAAGACCTTTGCGGAGACCCCGCGCGACGTCGTGATTCTCGACGAAAAGGGCAAGCCGGTGCTGGGCGGAGACCATGACAAGCGCTTCTTCGAGGCGTCCTGGGTCTTCAAGCGCGACGGCAAATATTATTACACCTATTCGACCGGCGACACGCATTTCTTGAACTATGCGATCGGCACCAGCCCCTATGGCCCGTTCACCTATAAGGGGCACATCCTGAAGCCGGTGCAGGGCTGGACCACCCATCACTCGATCGTCGAGTGGAAGGGCAAGTGGTGGCTTTTCTACGCCGATACGCAATTGTCGGATAAGAACCACCTGCGTAACGTCAAGATGACCGAGTTGAAGTTCAACCCGGACGGGACGATCCCGACCATCGACCCGTTCGTGAAGTAAGGACGCGGGATGTTCCTTGGCATCGATATCGGCACCTCGGGCGTGAAGGCCGTCGTGCTGGACGAACATGGCGCTGTGGTGGGGCAGGGGACGGCGGCGCTGACCGTGCAGCGTCCGCACCCGCTCTGGTCCGAACAGGACCCGGAGGCCTGGTGGCAGGCGACGATTTCGGCTGTCCGGGCGATCGATCCGGCGGTCCGCCGGGCGGTGCGCGGCATCGGCCTAGCCGGGCAGATGCACGGCGCCACCTTGCTGGGCGCGGACGATCAGGTCCTGCGGCCCGGCATTTTGTGGAATGACGGGCGGAGCCATGCGGAGTGTGCAGAGCTGGAGGCGAAGGCCCCCGATCTCCACCGGGTGGCGGGCAACCTCGCCATGCCGGGTTTTACCGCCCCCAAGCTGCTATGGGTGCAGCATCATGAGCCGGAAACCTTCGCGAAGATCCGCACCGTGCTACTGCCCAAGGATTATGTCCGGCTGCGGATGACCGGCGAGAAGGCGTCGGACGTGTCGGATGCGGCGGGTACGCTCTGGCTGGACGTCGAACGCCGCGAATGGAGCGACGATATCCTTGCCGCAACCGGTCTGACCCGCGAGCAGATGCCGCAGGCGGTCGAGGGCACGGCACAGACCGGCAAGCTGCGTGCCGATGTCGCCGAAGCCTGGGGCATCGATCAGGTGCCGGTCGCGGGCGGTGGTGGCGACAATGCCGCCGGGGCTGCGGGCGTTGGCGTGGTCAAGGACGGCGATGCATTGCTGTCGCTGGGCACGTCGGGCGTGATCTTCGCCGCGACCAGGGAATTCCGGCCCAATCCGGCGGGTGCGGTCCATGCTTTCTGCCATTGTCTGCCCGATGTCTGGCACCAGATGTCGGTGCATCTGTCGGCGGCGGCCTGCATCGACTGGGTCGCACGGCTGACCGGCACGCCCGGCGCGGCCGAGCTGTTCGCCCGCGCCGAAAGCGTCGGCCCGGCGAGCGGCCCGGAAATCTTCCTGCCCTATCTGTCGGGCGAGCGGACGCCGCATAACGATGCCGAGGTGCGCGGCGCGTTCCTGGGTCTCGACCACGACACCACGCCGGAGCGGCTGGCGCAGGCGGTGCTGGAGGGCGTGGCCTTTGCTTTGGCTGACGGCCTGTCCGTGCTGCGCGATGCCGGCACCGAACTGTCGCAGCTGTCGGTCATCGGCGGCGGCGCACGCTCTTCCTATTGGGGCCAGACGCTGGCCGCCGCGCTGAACGTCGAGCTGGTCTATCTCAAGGGTGGCGAGGTCGGCCCGGCGCTGGGAGCGGCCCGTCTCGCCCAGCTGGCGGTCGATGGCGGCTCGCCGGAAGAGGTCTGCGCGCCGCCACCCGTGTCCCACACCATCGCCCCGGACGCCGCGCTCGCCGAGCGTTTTGCCCCCAAGATCGCGCGCTTCCGCGACAGCTATTCCCGCATCACTCCGAGGAATTCGTAACATGGCTACCAACTTTTTCGCCGACATCCCGACGATCCGCTATGAAGGTCCGGACAGCGACAATGAGCTCGCCTACCGCTTCTATGACAAGAACCGCGTCGTGCTGGGCAAGACGATGGAGGAGCATCTCCGCTTCGCCGCCTGCTTCTGGCACACCTTCTGCTGGCCGGGTTCGGACGTGTTCGGCGGCGGCACGTTCAACCGCCCCTGGCATGCGGGCGCCAACGACAGCGCGGCCGCCGCGCAGAAGCGTGAAGTGGCATTCGATTTCTTCTCGAAGCTCGATGTACCCTATTACTGCTTCCACGACGTCGACGTGATGGCCGATGCGCAGGGCGTCGCCGAGCATCGCCGCTATTTCGCCGAAGCGGTCGATCATCTCGAAAAGCTGCAGGCCTCGTCGGGCCGCAAGCTGCTCTGGGGCACCGCCAACCTGTTCAGCCATCCGCGCTTCGCCGCCGGTGGCGCGACCAACCCGGACCCCGAAGTCTATGCCTTCGGTGCGATGCAGGTCCGCGATGCGCTGGAGGCGACGCACCGTCTGGGCGGTGCCAACTATGTGCTGTGGGGCGGTCGCGAGGGCTACGAGACGCTGCTCAACACCAACATGAAGCGCGAACTGGACAATCTGGGCCGCTTCCTGAGCCTCGTCGTCGAGCACAAGCACAAGATCGGCTTCACCGGCACGATCCTGATCGAGCCGAAGCCGCACGAGCCGACCAAGCACCAGTATGACTTCGACACGGCCACCGTGTACGGCTTCCTCAAGGCTTACGGCCTGGAGAACGAAGTGAAGGTCAATATCGAGGCGAACCACGCCACGCTGGCCGGCCACACTTTCGAGCATGAGATCGCAACGGCGGGCGCGCTGGGCATCTTCGGTTCGATCGACGCCAATCGCGGCGACCACCAGAATGGCTGGGATACCGACCAGTTCCCCAACTCGGTCGAGGAACTGACGTTGGCCATGCTGGAGATCATCCGGGCGGGCGGCTTCACCACTGGCGGCTTCAACTTCGACGCCAAGGTGCGTCGCCAGTCGATGGACGCGGTCGATCTGTTCCACGGCCATGTCGGCGGGATCGACGTGGTGGCCAAGGGCCTGCTCAACGCCGCCGCGCTGATCGAGGACGGTCGTCTGGATGCGATCAAGTCCGAGCGTTATGCCGGTTGGGATGGCGATTTTGGGCAGAAGGTCGGTGGTCTCGACCTGGCCGGGATCGCCGACCTCGCGGTCGAGAAGGCGATCGATCCGAAGCCCCGTTCGGGCCGTCAGGAGCGGATCGAGAACATCGTCAACCGCATCGTCCACTCGGGCAAGTAAGGCGGGGCGGGCTGGGATTTCCGGCCCGTACCCTCACGGAAAGGGGCGCATCCGGCCATTCGGATGCGCCCCTTTTTCGTTGGCCGAGTGGCCAAGGGAATCCCGCCGCCCCAAAGGAACGGCGGGATAGCCCGGATTACGCGACCCCCTTCGCCACCATATCCCGCAGCGCTTCATGGAAGGTCTGGACAGCCGCCATATTGAACCCGGCGATATTGATCCGGCCCGACCCGGCCATATAGATGGCATGACGATCGCGCAGCCATTCCACTTGGGTGGGCGAGAGGGGCAGGGTGGCGAACATGCCCTTGCCGTGCGCCACGGCCGCCAGATCGATCGTCCCGATCCGCCCCCCGGCGGCCAAGGCCGCACGCAGGCTTTCGAGGCGCTGGCGCATCGTCTCCAGCTCTTCCCGCCACTCAGCGGTCAGGCTTTCGTCTTCCAAGATGATACGGACGATGGCCGCGCCGTGATCGGGCGGCATCGACCAATTGGCCCGCGCCAGTGCCAATAGGTTGGAGAACACCGTCGCGCCGCTGTCCCGATCGGGGGTGACGGCGAACAGCGCGCCGGTCCGCTCGCGGTACAGCCCGAAATTCTTGTCGCAGGAATAGGCGAGCAGCGCCTCGGGCACCGCCGCCAATATGGTGCGCGCGCCTTGGGCGTCGACATCGAAGCCATCGCCCAAGCCCTGATAGGCAAGATCGACGACCGGCAGCAGCCCGCGTTCGGCGACGCGTGACGCGATGGCATGCCAGCCCGCGGCATCGGGATCGATCCCGATCGGATTGTGGCAGCATCCATGCAGCAAGACGGCATCGCCCGCACCCGCTTCGCCCAGCCCGGTCAGGAAGCCGTCCAGGTCGAAGCTTTGGGTGTTCAGGTCGAAACAGGGGATCATCGCCGGTTCGACACCCGCCTGGCGGAAGAGTGGCGCGTGATTGGCCCAGCTCGGACTGCCGATCCAGATCCGTTCGACGCCCGACCGCGCCAGCAGTTCGGCGGCAAGGCGCAGCGCCCCGGTCCCGCCGGGCGTCTGGAGCCCGACGACCCGTTCGGCCGCAACCGCGTCGCCCAGCACCAGCGTCGCCAGCGCACGGACAAAGCCGATATCGCCCTCCGGCCCCAGATAGGATTTGCTCGGCTGTTCGGTCAGCAGGCGGGCCTCGGCCGCCTTCACTGCCGTCATGACGGGCGTGCGGCCTTCCTCATCGCGAAACACGCCGACGCCCAGGTCGATCTTGTTCGTACGCGGGTCGGCGGCGTGCTGGCCGATGATCCGCAGCAAGGGATCGTCGGGCTGGCGGGTGAGGGTGGCGAAACGCATGATAGAGCCTCTTGGACAGAAAGGCGCGCACCATAGGGTTTCGGGCTCAAAAGGGAATGACGGAAGACCCGTGCCGGGGCCGCCTCCCGCTGCGATTCCATTCTGTCTTAAAAAGAGTCTGAATGGACGTGAAAAACAGCGGTATCGTGCCGCCTATTTCCCACGTTCTGCCTCGTTTTTTACCGTAACGCACGAAAAACGCCGGATATTGATGTGCATTATGGAGCGCAGCGGACGGTTGTTCGTACACCTTGCACACGGAAGCGTTACGATAGCCCCGCTTGGTTCGTCATGACCGTGATGGCGGATCGATCCGGTGGCATGTCGCCGGTTGGTCGCCGTCCAACCCCTTTATGCATTACCGGTGGCGTCCGTCGCGTCATCGCTCTCGCCGCACGACCAATCCAGGTCGGTGGCAGGATGAGGAGAGTTGCGATGAATTTATTCCGATCCCCGCTGCTTGCTGTGCTTTCCCTGGGCCGCCCCGCCGGCGGGCCGTTTTCCCTGATGACGGCGAAGGGCAAACCATGAATATTCCGCTTACGCGCAGCATCCGGCCGATCGCGCCGGCACTCCATCGCTTGTCCCGCCTCGCGCCCCTGGACCATGCATCGATCACGGCGCTTGGCGAGGCGATCGCCCGGCCCCAGCAATTCCGGCCCCGCCGAGATCTGATGGTCGAGGGCCGCGATATCGCCAGCCCGCATCTGATCCTGTCGGGATGGGCGGCACGCGTGCGCATCCTGCTCGATGGGCGGCGGCAGTTCCTCAACTTCCTGCTGCCGGGCGATGTCGTCGGTCTCTATCATCACCGGCGCCCGGTGGCACCGACGAGCATCATCACCCTGACCGAGGTCACGACCTGCGCCCCGCCCGAGCTCGGCACGCTGCCCGCGCTCGACGAAGCCTATGCGGTCGCCCATGCGATGGACGAGGCCTATCTGCTGGCCCAGATCGCGCGACTGGGGCGGATGAATGCGATGGAGCGGATTGGCGACCTGATGCTCGAACTGCATGAGCGTCTGGAACTCAGCGAAATGACCCATGGCCGCAGCTTCGACCTGCCGATCACGCAGGAAACTTTGGCCGATGCGCTCGGCCTGACGGCGGTGCACGTGAACCGCATGTTGCAGGCAGCGCGGCGGGCGGGTGATCTGATCTGGTCGTCGCGATCCATGACCATTCCCGATCCCAAGGCGCTGGCGCGCAAGGTCGGTCGTGCCCAGATCCGGGTGACGGCAGGCTGATCCACTCGATCGCTTGATATGTATCAAGATATTGGAAAAACATGATAAAATAAGGAACATCACGCCTCACCCAACGCTGTCCGGGCATGGAATGAGGAGAGAGGCTTATGCCGGACATCGCCGACAGACCCTATGACGACGCCCCCGTGTCAACGTCCAAAGACCAGGACGCCGCCGTCAGGATCGCCACGGCCGAGGGGGGCGAGGATCGCGGGAACAGCTTTGCCGGATGGGCGGTGACGATCAACCGCCCATCCGCCGAACTCTATGCCTGGTGGCGTGACTTTTCCAATCTCGCCAGCGTGATGGAGAATGTCGAGCGCGTCGAAGTGCTCGACGACCAGCGCTCGCATTGGATCGTCAAGGCGCCGGGCGGCACCCATGTCGAATGGGACGCGATCGTCACCGAGGAGCGGGAGGGCGAACTGATCGCCTGGGCCTCGGCGGAAGGGGCCGACATCGCCAATTCGGGCCGCGTGACCTTCCGCGATGCGGGCAAGCGAGGCACCGTCGTCACCGCGACCATCCTCTATGATCCGCCGGCGGGCGTCATCGGCAAGCTGGTCGCCAAGCTGTTCCAGCGCGAACCCAATATCCAGGTTCGCCGCGACCTCGCCCGCTTCAAGCAGCTGATGGAAACCGGCGAGGTCGCCACCAATGCGATGAACCCCAAACAGCGTGAGGAGCAGGCCGCATGAAGGCGCTGACCTGGCATGGCAAGCATGACGTCCGCATGGACAATGTCGACGACCCGGAAATCGTCAATCCCCGCGACGCGATCATCAAGGTGACGGCGACCGCGATCTGCGGCTCCGACCTTCACCTCTATGACGGCTATATCCCGACGATGCAGTCGGGCGACATCTTGGGCCATGAATTCATGGGCGAGGTGGTCGAGACGGGATCGGGCTCGACGCTGAAAAAGGGGCAGAAGGTCGTGGTGCCGTTCACCATCGCCTGCGGTTCCTGCTATCATTGCGGCAAGCATCAATATTCGGGCTGCGAGAACGGCAACCCCGCCGACAATCAGGATATCGCGCGTGAGCTGTATGGCCACCCGATGTCCGCGCTCTTTGGCTATAGCCATATGACCGGCGGCTATGCGGGCGGGCAGGCGGAATATGTCCGCGTGCCGTTCAGCGATACCGGCCCGATCGTCATTCCGGACGGGGTGGAGGACGAGAAGGTTTTGTTCCTGTCCGACATCCTGCCCACCGGCTGGATGGCGGCGGAGAATGCCCAGATCGAGCCGGGTGACACGGTCGCCGTCTGGGGCTGTGGCCCAGTCGGGCTGTTCGCGGTCCAGTCAGCGTTCCTGATGGGTGCGGAGCGGGTGATCGCGATCGACCATTTCCCGCATCGGCTGGAACTGGCGCGCAAGTTCGGTGCGGAGACGATCAACTACGAGCAGACCGCGACCTATGACGCACTGATGCAGATGACCGGCGGGATCGGCCCCGATGCGGTGATCGACTCGGTCGGGCTGGAGGCGCATGGCCTGTTCGTCGACAACGCGATCGACCAGATCAAGGCTTCGACCTTCCTCGGCACTGATCGCATCCATGCCATTCGGCAGGCGATCATCGCCTGTCGCAAGGGCGGCCGCGTGTCGATGCCCGCCGTCTATGGCGGGTTCGTCGACAAGTTTCCGCTGGGTGCGGTCATGCAGAAGGGGCTGACGCTCAAGACTGGGCAGACCCATGTCCAGCATTATCTGCCCGGCCTGCTCGACGCGATCATGGAGGGGAAGATCGATACGACCTTCCTGATCTCGCATCGCCTGCCGCTGGAACAGGCGCCCGAGGGATATCGCATGTTCCACGACCAGCAGAATGAAGTGACCAAGATCGTGCTGAAGCCCGGCCAATAAGGAACCACGCCATGGCAGAGAAATTCGCAATCGTGACCGGGGCCTCGACGGGCATCGGCTATCATCTGGCGGCGTGTGCGGCGCGTGACGGCTATGACCTGCTGATCGTCGCGGATGAGGCCGCGATCCACACGGCCGCCAGCAAGCTGTCCGCTTTGGGCGCGCAGGTCCAGGCGGTCGAGGCGGACCTGTCGACCCTGGAGGGCGTCGATACGCTGCTTGCCGCCGCCGATGGCCGGACCGTCGACGTGCTGTGCGCCAATGCGGGCAACAGCAAGGGCGGGGCGTTTCTCGATCAGTCGGTCCGGGACTGGCGACGCTCGGTCGACACCAACGTCACCGGCACCGTCTATCTGCTGCAACGCATATTGTCGGCGATGGTCCGGCGCGGCGAGGGCAAGGTGCTGGTGACGGGATCGATCGTCGGCTTCATCCCCGGTCCGTTCAACGCCATCTACAACGCGACCAAGGCGTTCATCGACAGTTTTACCGAGGCGCTGCGCAACGAGCTGAAGGACGAGAAGGGCGTAACTCTGACGACCCTGATGCCGGGGGCCACCGACACCGAATTCTTCGCCCGCGCCGACATGCTCGACACCAATATCGGCCAGAGCAAGAAGGACGATCCCGCCGAGGTCGCTCAAAAGGGCTGGGACGCGATGAAGGCAGGTGAGGGACACATCACCACCGGGCTGAAGAACAAGTTGCAGGTCGCAGGTTCGGGCGTCGTGCCCCAATCGGTGTTGGCCGAAGCCCATCGCAAGATCGCCGAGCCCGGCTCGGCCGACCGCTAAAACCACCCCATCAGGAGACGGATCATGGGCCTGTTTTCCAAGGACATCACGACGCTGAACGACCTGTTCGTCCATCAGCTTCAGGACATCTACTACGCCGAGCATCAGATCATTAAGGCGCTGCCCAAGATGATCGACAAGGCGACGGACCCGCAGCTCAAGGCCGGGTTCGAGCAGCATCTGCGCGAAACCGAAGGGCAGATCCGGCGGCTGGAACAGGTGTTCGAGATGCACGGCGAAACGCCCAAGGCGGTCACCTGCCCGGCCATCGACGGCATCATCAAGGAGGCCAATGAGGTCGCGGGCGAAGTCGCCGACAAGCGTGTGCTCGACGCCGCGCTGATCGCCGCGGCGCAGGCGGTCGAGCATTATGAGATCGCGCGCTACGGCACGCTGGTGTCCTGGGCACGGCAGCTGGGCCGCAGCGACTGCGCAGCGATCCTGGACGAGACGTTGGCCGAGGAAAAGGCGACCGACGAGAAACTCACCGGCATGGCCGAAGGCGGTGCGAATGCGGCGGCGGAGGCTGCCCGGCCCGCCTGAGGGTTTTGCCGTGAGCGGGGCATCGTCGTCGGCGCCCTTCCCGGCGGCGGTGCCCCAAATCCGGCTTCAGTGGGCGAAGTGCGTCACACCCAGCATCAACGCGATGCCCGCTAGTGTCGCGAAACTGGTCCGAAGCCGCGAATCGAGCGACTGGCTGCGCGGCACCAGCTCGCACGCGCCGATATAGAGGAAAATCCCGGCGAACAGCGCCATCAGCGGCGCCAGCATCCCCGCCGGGATCGACAGCCCCAGGCCGATCAAGACGCCCAGCATCGGGGCGACCCCGTTCAGCACCAGCCAGCGCCGCGCCGCCGCTTCCGATCGTGCCGCCAGGCTGAGGCTGACGGTGTTGACGCCGTCCGCCACGTCATGGGTCAGCACGGCCAGCGCGATCATCCACCCCGCCGCCGTATCGATCTGAAACGCGATGCCGATGCCCAGCCCGTCCATCAGGCTGTGCAGGCAGAGCATGGCCGGGCCCAGATCGCCCCGCCATGACGCGGCCGCGGCGCGTGGTATCCGGGCAAGCACCCGGTCGAGCAGCATATAGCCGCCCAGCCCCATCGCGCTGAACGCCATCATCGCGCGGATCGTCCAACGGTCCCCCGCCAGCTCCAGCGCCTCGGGCACCAGATCGAACAAGGCCACGCCGACCACGATCCCGGCGGTCACGCCCAACACCAGCCCGATACGATTGCGCAGCCGCAGGGCGAGCAGCCCGCCCGCCAGCGTGGCGAGCATCGCGGCAAAGCCGAAGGCGAGGGGGACAAGGGTCATGGAAGCGTCCGCACGACAAGAGCGACGGAAAGAGGGTGCGGCATCATTGACCCATGAACCAAGCCATGAGACGTTACAAGGTCACATTTATGCAACCTGCATCGATCCGCTTCAACCCTGCGCGATGGCCTCCAGCACGGTGGCCGCCACTTCCTGCCGACAGATCAGCAGATCGGGCAACAGGGGGTTCTGGCAATTATAGACCAGCGGGCTGCCGTCGATGCGCGACGCATGAAACCCGGCCGCCAGCGCGACGGCGGCGGGGGCGCAATTGTCCCACTCATATTGCCCGCCGTCATGCAGATAGACATCGGCGCGGCCCTCGACCACCGCCATCGCCTTGGCGCCCGCCGAACCCATGGGGATCATGATCGCGCCCAGCCGGTCGCCGACACAACGCGCGATATCGGGCGCGCGGCTGCGGCTGACGACGACGCGCAGACCCGCCGGGCAGGGGGGATGCTTGGGAGGAAGGTCGTCGGTCGCGAAGACCTGATCGCGGTCGGGCACTGACACCGCGCCGAGGGCCGGACGGCCGTCAATGGCCAGGCCGATATGTACCGCCCATTCGCTCGACCCGCTGGCATATTCGCGCGTGCCGTCGAGCGGGTCGACGATCCACACCCGGCTGGCGGCACAGCGCGCCCGGTCGTCCACCGACTCCTCCGACAGGATGAAGTCGTCGGGCCGCGCAGCGCGTAAACGGTCGAGGATCAGCCTATTGGCATCCCTGTCACCCAGCGCGCCAAGGGCGGCGCCTTCCAATCCGCTCGACGCGCGGATGGACTTGAGCAGTTCGCCCGCCTCGACCGCGACCGAGCGAGCCAGTTCGGCATCGGTCACAGATCGTAACTCCAGATGCCCAGCACATGCTCGACGATCCGCGATGCGGCCTGTTCCGCCGTCTCCTTCGTCGTATCGATGCGGATCTCGGGCCGTTCGGGCGCTTCATAGGGGCTGGAGATGCCGGTAAACTCGGCGATCTCGCCGGCCCGCGCCTTGGCATAAAGGCCCTTCACGTCGCGGTCTTCGGCGACATCCAGCGGGGTATCGACGAAGATCTCGACGAACTCACCCTCGGGCAGCAGCGCACGCACCATGTCGCGCTCGGCCTTGAAGGGGGAGATGAAGGCGGTCAGCACGATCAGGCCGGCATCGGCCATCAGCCTGGCGACCTCACCCACCCGGCGGATATTCTCCACCCGCCCGGCTTCGGAGAAGTCCAGGTCGCGGTTCAGGCCGTGGCGGATATTGTCGCCGTCCAGCAGGAAACTGTGGCGTCCCATGCTGTGCAGCTTCTGCTCGACCATATTGGCGATGGTGGACTTGCCCGAACCGGACAGGCCGGTGAACCACAGGACCTTGGGAGCCTGTCCCTTTTGCCGGGCATGCGCCTCGCGCGTCACCACCGCCGATTGCCAATGGACGTTCTGCGCCCGACGCAGCGCATGGTCGATCATCCCTGCCGCGACCGTCGCATTGGTCGCGCGGTCGATCAGGATGAAGCCGCCGAGCGCGCTGCCTTTCGCATAGGGCTCGAACACGATCGGGCGGTCGGCATAGACTTCCGCCAGCCCGATATCATTAAGCGCCAGCGTGTCGGCGGGGCGCTGTTCCTGGCTGTTGACGTCGACGACATGGCGGGGCGGCTGGACCGTCGCGCCGACCAACTGGGTTCCCAGCTTCAGCGAATAGCTGCGTCCCGGCACCAGCGGCGCATCGGCCATCCAGACGATGGTGGCGACGAACTGGTCGGCGACCTCGGGTGGGTCCTCGGCGGCGGCGATCACGTCGCCGCGCGAGCAGTCAACCTCCTCGGCCAGCACCAGGGTCACCGCTTCGCCCGCCATCGCCTGTTCGCGGTCGCCATCATAGGTGACGATCCGTGCGATGCTGGTGGTCTTGCCCGAGGGCGCGATCCGCACCCGGTCGCCGACCGATACCCGACCGCCGGCGATCAGGCCCGCAAAGCCGCGAAAGTCGAGATCGGGTCGGTTGACCCATTGCACCGGCATACGGAACGACGCGGCCACCGCCCGGTCGCCGTCTATCGCCACCGTTTCCAGATGGGGGAGCAAAGCGGGGCCGTCATACCAGGGTATATCGGGCGAAGGCGTGGTGACGTTCGCGCCGGTAAGGCCCGACAGCGGGATCGCCGTGAACCGCTCGATCCCGATCGTCTTGGCGAACGCGGCATAGTCGGCGACGATCGCCTCGAAGACCGACTGGTCGTGGCCGACCAGGTCCATCTTGTTGACCGCCAGCACGATCTCCTTGATGCCGACCAGATGCGCCAGATAGCTGTGCCGCCGCGTCTGGGTCAGCACGCCCTTGCGCGCGTCGATCAGGATCACCGCCAGATCGGCGGTGGACGCGCCGGTTACCATGTTGCGGGTATATTGCTCGTGGCCGGGCGTATCCGCGACGATGAACTTGCGCTTCTCCGTCGCGAAGAAGCGGTAAGCCACGTCGATGGTGATGCCCTGCTCGCGCTCGGCGGCCAGCCCGTCGACCAGCAGCGCGAAGTCGATATTCGCCCCCTGCGTACCGACGCGGCGGCTGTCCGCCTCCAGCTGGCTCAATTGGTCCTCGAAGATGGTCTTCGAATCGTAGAGCAGCCGACCGATCAGCGTCGACTTGCCGTCATCGACCGAGCCGCAGGTGATGAAGCGCAGCATCGACTTGGCGGCATGGGTGGCGAGATAGGCGTCGATATCGGCGGCGATCAGCGCATCGGGTTGATAGGCGGTCATCTCAGAAATACCCCTCGCGCTTCTTCTTCTCCATGCTGGCCGCCTGATCGTGATCGATCGCACGGCCCTGCCGCTCGGACGTGGTGGTCAGCAGCATTTCCTGGATGACCTCGGACAGGGTCGCCGCCTCGCTCTCGACCGCACCGGTCAGCGGATAGCAGCCCAGCGTACGGAAGCGGATCGAGCGATCGACCGGTACCTCGCCGGGCCTCAGGCGAAAACGGTCGTCATCGACCATCAGCAGCATGCCGTCGCGCTCCACCGTCGGGCGGGGGGCGGCGAAATAGAGCGGCACGATCTCGATGCCCTCCTGTAGAATATACTGCCAGATATCGAGTTCGGTCCAGTTGGACAGCGGGAAGACGCGGATGCTCTCCCCCTTGTGGATGCGGCTGTTGTACAGGTTCCACAGCTCGGGCCGCTGCGCCTTGGGGTCCCAGCCATGCGCGGCGGAGCGGAAGGAGAAGACGCGCTCCTTGGCACGGCTCTTCTCCTCGTCGCGCCGTGCGCCGCCGAACGCGGCGTCATAGCCGCCTGCGGTCAGCGCCTGCTTCAACCCCTCGGTCTTCCACATATCGGTGTGGCGGCTGCCATGATCGAACGGATTGATGCCCAGCGCCTCGGCCTCGGGGTTGCGGTGGACGATCAGCTCCATCCCCGCCGCTTCGGCCGCGCGGTTGCGCAATTCGTACATGGCCTGGAATTTCCAGGTCGTGTCGACATGGAGCAGCGGGAAGGGTGGGCGTGCCGGAAAGAACGCCTTCTTCGCCAGATGCAGCATCACGGCCGAGTCCTTGCCGACCGAATAGAGCATCACCGGACGCTCGGTCTCGGCGACGACCTCGCGAAGAATATGGATGCTCTCGGCTTCGAGGCGTTGCAGGTGGGTAAGGCCAGTCATCGGATTGTCAGATAATGTCGCCAGCGAACCGTGCGACCAACTTATCCTGTCAATCGCGATAGTCCCGCTCCAGCGAGTCGAGAATGCGCGCACCCGCCATGAACACCGCGATGGGGCAGGCGGCGAACAGGATCTTGCCCGGAAGTCCCGGATAAGCGGTCAGATAATGCATCCCGCGCTCGACCGCGCCGAGGCCCAGGCCATAGATGACCAGAAAAGCCTCGAACTTCGACTTGATCGTGAACAGGGCGACCAGGCGAGACCACATGGCGCCGTTACACCACCGGATCGCCCCGCCGCCAAGGGTCAACCGCTTGCCAATTTGAGACAGTCCAGCTCGGTCAGGAGGGCGAGGCGCGCGGCCTCGATCCGGCCGATCAGCGCGGAGTCGCCGATTTCGGTGGGGTCGATCGCGTCGGGCCAATGCGCCTCGATCACGGCGGCGATGCGATCCAGCGCGGCATGATCGACCAGGAAGCGCGGGTCGATGGTTGCCGGATCGGCCACCACCCGCAGTCGCAGACAGGCAGGGCCGCCGCCATTGGCCATCGATTCGCGGACGTTCACGACCTTCAGCCGCCGGATCGGACCATTGCCCGCAACATGCTCCTGCAGCCAGGACCAGACGGGGGCATTGTCGCGCGCCTCCTGCGGCACGATCAGCGTCGGCTCGCCGCCCGGCGGTGTCACCAGTTGCGCGTTGAACAGGTAGGAGGCGATGGCATCCTCCAAGCTGACGCTCTCGGCGGGCACCTCGACGATTTCGACATCGGGCATCAGGGTGCGCAGGTCGGCGTAGAAGGTATCACGGTCGGCGAAGGCCTGTTCATGCGCGAACAGCACCCGTTCGTTGGCGACGGCGACGACATCGTTGTGGAAAGCCCCCGCCGCGATGGCCGCATCGGACTGGCGCGCGAAGAGCACCCGGTCGGGGGACAGGCGATGCGCGCGGGCGACCGCCTCGCACGCCTGGCGATGCTGGCGCGCGGGGAAGGGGCCGCCGCTTTCGCCGAAGACGAAGATTTCGATGCCCGGATGATCATGGCCGCTGCACAGCCGCATATGATTGGCTGCACCCTCGTCGCCGAAAGGCGCGGGCACCGGTGGATGGACGACAAAGGCCGGGTCGGCGAAGATCATCCGCAGCTGCGCCAGCGTCGCGGGCCATTCATGGCTGCGATGCGGCATGGTCAGCAGATTGGCGACGGTCAGGTGGCAGCGCCCGTCGCGCGTGTCGGGCGCGGGCGAGACGGTCGCGGCGTTGGCGGCCCACATCGCCGAGGCAGACAGCGCCTGCGCCTTCAGGACCGGCGAGGCGCTGACATAATCGGTTGCCAGCCGCCCGAGCCAGCCATGATCGGGTCGGGCATGCGGCAGGAGGACGCCCTGTACCAGCCCCAGGTCGAGATTCGCGCGCATCTTGGCGATCCCCTGAAGCGCGGCGGCCTTGGGATGCGAGGTCTTGCCCGCATTGCGCGTCGCGGCCAGGTTGCCGTGACTGAGCCCGGCATAATTGTGGCTCGGCCCGATGATGCCGTCGAAATTGATCTCTCTCAGCATGATGCTCACCGATCGATATGCAGGACGGTATCGCCGACCGTCAGGTCGAGCGTACGGGCGGCGTCTTCGGACAGGATGATCCCGCCATCGCCGTCACGGATCTCGGCCAGCGCGCAACGGAAGTCGGCGAGCCGCCCCGTCGCGACCAGCGCCTCGCGCCCCGGATGCGCGTCGATCGCGACGACCGTGTTTTCGCGCGCGTCGCGGATGGTTCGCACCTGATCGGTCCGCGCGGTCATCGTCGGTCCGCCATCGAAAATGTCGATATAATGTTCGAAGGCGAAGCCCTCATTCTCCAGCATCCGCATGGCAGCGCGCCCCGAGGGATGGGGCAGGCCGATGGCGGCGCGGGCCGTCTCGGTCAGCATCGCGGTGTAGATGGGGTGCTTGGGCATCAGGTCGGCGATGAACTGGTGGCCGTGGATCGCATTGAACTGGTCGGCCTCCTGGAAATTCATCCCGAAGAAGCGCCCCGCCAGCCCGTCCCAGAAGGGCGATCCGCCCGCCTCGTCGATCACCCCGCGCAGCTCGGCGAGCACCCGGTCGGCGAAGCGCGGGCGGTTGGCGCGCATGAACAGGTAACGGCTACGAGCAAGCAGCAGGCCCAGACCCCCGGCGCGCTCGCCGGGGTGAAGGAACAGCCCGCCGACCTCGCTCGCGCCTTCCAGATCGGTGGTCAGCGACAGCATCTCGGCGCGGAAGGTGCGGTCCAGTTCCCGGCTATGCTGGGTCAGCGTGCCGATGCGATAGCTGTAAAAGGGATGCTTCTGCCCGACATGGGTGAAGATCTGGCAGGTACCCCGGACTTCGCCGGTCGCGCGGTCCTCCAGCATCAGGACGAACAGCTCGTCCTTGACCTTGCCGTCGCCATCGCCCGCAAAGGCGTCATGGCTGCGCGCCAGCTTGGCGGTCAGGGCGCGGCGATCGGGGGGCAGGTTGGTGAAGCCGCCGCCGGTCAGCTTGGCCATTTCATAGAGGTGGCGAAGGTCGCTATCGACCGCGGGGCGTATGCAGAAGCTGCTCATGCGGCACCGATGATGCGCAGGATGGTCAGCGTCGACAAGCCCGCACGTTCGGCCAGGCTGTCGATCAGCATATATTCGTCCGAAGAGTGGATCGCGCCGCCGCGCACGCCCATCGTGTCGACGACGGGCACCCCTGCCGCCGCGATGTTGTTGCCGTCGCACACGCCGCCGGTGTCGCGCCAGCCGATGGTCAGGTCCAGATCGGCTCCCGCGCCGCGAACCGTCTCGAACAAGGCGGCTGCGCCGTCGTCGATGGGCTTTGGGGGGCGATTGAAGCTGCCATGAACCTCGACGCGCACATCGTGTTCGGTGGCGATCCGTTCCGCGATCGCCTTCATCGCCGCGCCGGTCCGCTCGATCGCGGCCAGCGCGCGCGGACGGAAATTGACGTGCAGCATCGCCAGATCGGGCACGACATTGTTCGGGCCGCCGCCGTCGATCCGGGCCGGGTTGACGGTGATGTCGTCGGCGGCGAGCTGCGACAGCTCCAGCGCGATCCGTGCGGCGGCGACGATGGCGTTGCGCCCCTCCTCGGGATTGCGGCCCGCATGGGCGCTGCGTCCGCGCACGACGATGGTGAAATTGCCGGTTCCGCCTCGCGCGCCTGCCAGCGTGCCATCGGGCAAAGCGGGTTCGTAGGTGAGCGCGGCGACCTTGCCGCCCGCACATTTCGCGATCAGCGCGGCCGAAGAGGCCGATCCGGTTTCCTCATCCGAATTGATCAGGACGTCATAGCCGAACCGTTCGGCCAGCGGGCTTGCCTCGACCGCCTTCAGCGCGGCGAGCAGCACCGCCAATCCGCCCTTCATATCCGCGACCCCAGGCCCGCCGAGCCGGTTCTCGTCGATCCGCGTCACGGCCTGGAACGGGTGATCGGCCGGATAGACGGTATCCATATGGCCGGTGAACAGCATCCGGCGGGCGGCGTCCGGGCGGACGGACAGCAGCATATGGCGGCCATGGGCCAGCGGCGCGGACCGGCCGTCGCTGCCGATCCGTTCGACCGGCTCGGGTTCGACCAGGGCAAGATCGCCCGGCAGGGTCCCGAAATGCTCGGCCAGCCGGTCGGCCATGATCGCCAGCCCGGCCACGTTGCGGGTGCCGCTGTTGATCGCGGCCCATTCCTCGACCAGCGGCAGCATGGGATAGGCGGCGGCGGACGCCACCGCGTCCCGCTCGATCGTGTTCAGTCTCTCCATGACCTTAATCTAGGCCATGGACACGGCAAAGGTGAACCCCGTCGCCGAAATTAGAAGCTGTACACCACCGAGGCGCGGGTGATCGTGTCGGTCGTCCGGCGGCCCAGCGGCGGCTCGCTTTCATACTGAACGTTGTAGGACAGCGCGGCCGAGAGCGGACCGAACAGCTTGGCGTTCAGCGCCGAATTGGTGCTGACCGTGCTGTTGAACTTCTGCACATAGGCCGAGGCGTTCTGGTTGAACGTCATGGCCGGGGTCAACTTCCACACGAAGTTCAGATTGCCGCGCGCTGCCAGCGCGCTTTCGATGCGCCCGTCGGTGAACTCGGTGTGCCGGAACGCCGGGCCGAGTTCGACGTCCAGGGTCATGCGCGGCTTGCGGATCGCGCTGTAGCCCGCCCCGCTCGACGCCGAGATACGGTTGAAATAGCCGAGGAAGCGATCGCTTTCATATTGCGCCGCGCCATAGACATAGTTGTTGGCGTTCAGTTTGAAGTTCGGCTCATAGGACGCGACATAATGTTCGCGGCTGACGACGCTGAAGCTTTCCTGATAATCGCCCTGGAAGCGCAGCTTGTGCCGCCATTGCAGCCCTTCGCGGGTCAGGTCGACAATGCCCGTCAGGCCGATATTCTGGCTGTTGCCGGTCGTTGCGAAACCGCCCAGTTCCACCCGGCCATGCCACAGGTCGAAAAAGGTCGCCTCGCGCAGGGTCCGGCTGCGGCTCGCGGTCTTTTCGTCGCGCCAGACATCGGCCATCGCATCGATCGCGTCGGCGGCCTCGGGCACCGCGTTGCGGGCGTAGCGGACGACGGTGGTGATGTCGTTCTCATTGCCGCTGGCGATCGCGGCCTCCAGCATCGAACGGATCTGGGGCGGGATCAGCGCCGGGTCCGGGTCCTTGGGATCGGCATTGGCGAGCAGGCCGAGCGCCATCGGGATCAGGAACAGCCGCGTCTTCATCGTCCGGTACCTTAGCCCTTTGTTCCATGGACTGAAATCGCCGCATTTCCATGGGTTGCGGTGAAGTGCTGCGCGAAGACGACCAGCAGTTCCTCGTACAATGCCTTCTTGAACGGCACGATCATGGCGGGCAGCGTTTCCGGCTCGGCCCAGCGCCAGGCGCGGAATTCGGGATGCTCGGTGTCGATACGGATGTCGCGGTCCTCGCCCAGGAAGCGGTAGAGGAACCAGATTTGCCGCTGGCCGCGCCATTTGCCCTTCCACACCTTGCCGATCATGTCCTCGGGCAGGTCGTAGGTGAGTTCATGGGGCGCGCGCGCGATCAGTTCGACCTTGTCGGCGGTGACGCCGGTTTCCTCGAACAGCTCGCGAAGCCCTGCCGCATCGGCCTCCTCGCCGGGGTCGATGCCGCCTTGCGGAAGCTGCCACGCCTCCAGCGTCGAATCGATCCGCTGGCCGACAAAGACGCGGCCGTCGCGGTTCATCAGGATGACGCCCGCGCAGGGGCGATAGGGAAGGTCGGTCATCATCATTGTCCCATCGGGCGGATGCCCTCCGCCTCGACGATCACGGCCTTCAACGCAAGCAGGAAAGCGGTGAGATCGCCGACGCCGGAGGGGATCGCCTTGCGTAGCGTCGCAAAGCCATGGATCGTGCCGCGTGCCTCACGAAAGGTGACGGGCACGCCGGCCTTGGCCAGCGCGGCGGCATAGGCTCGGCCTTGGTCGCGGATCGGGTCGCACTCGGCGGTCATGATGACGGCGGGCGGCATGTCGGCCAGTTCGCCGCGCATCGGCGCCGCGCGCACGTCGCCCAGATCGGCGGCGTAGCAGGCGACGAACCAGTCCAGCATCGCGCGGGTCAGGAAATACCCCTCGGCAAAGTCCCGGAGCGAGGGATGCGCGCGCGCCATGTCGGTAGCCGGATAGAGCAGCCCTTGGGCGATCACGGGTACATCGGCGGGCCGATCCCGCAGGCTCATGGCGGTGACGGTGGCGAGCGTGCCGCCCGCGCTGTCGCCCGCCACGATCAGCCCGGTCGTTCCCGGCTGCCCGGCCAGCCAGCGCGCCGCTGCCTCGCAGTCGTCGGGCGCGGCGGGCCAGGGATGTTCGGGCGCGAGGCGATAGCCGACCGATAGGACGGGGAGGTTGAGCGTGCGCGCCATCTCGGCGGCGAGCGGGGCATGGGTGTCGATATCGCCGATCACGAAGCCGCCGCCATGGAAGAACAGCACCACCGGGCCGGGCTCGCGCCGTTCGCGCCGATCGAAGCGCCGCACGGGGATCGGCCCCGCCGGGCCGTCGATCGTGAACGCCTCGTCGAGCGCGAGCGGCTCCACCGGCGGGTCGGTAAGGTCGCGCGCGGCGCGCATCATCTGGCGGGCGGCTTCCGGACCCAGTTCCTGCTGGGGCGGGCCGGGGAGACGGTTATAATAGCCGAGAAAGCGGGCCACGTCGGTTCGCAGTTTTGCGGCACGCAGTTCGGGCAGCGGGGCCGTGGCCCTCCTATCGCGGGTCATGGCTTCCTACCTAGGGGCGATGATCCATGTCGTCCATCACCCCGCCTATGTCACCGAGGCACCGGCGCGTTCCACCTATCGCTGGGGCAAGAACGGGGCGATCCGCGATCTGCTGCGGGCAAAGGGCGATGCGGTGGTCTGGACCGAGCCCGAACTGATCCCGCCAGTCTGGCTGGAGACGGTGCACGACCCCGATTATGTCGCCGAGGTGCTGGAGGCCCGCGTGCCGCCCGACAAGACCCGGCGGATCGGCTTTCCGATCACCGAGCAGGTCGCCCATCGGGCGCGGGCGGTGCCGGGGGGTACGTGGACCGCCGCGCTGCTGGCGCTGGAACATGGCTTGGCCGCCAATACCGCCGGGGGCAGCCATCATGCGCTGGCCAACACGGGGGCGGGATACTGCGTGTTCAACGATCTGGCGGTGGCGGCGGTGCGGCTGGTCGAGCAGGGTGTCGTCGGCCGGGTGGCGATCGTCGATTGCGACGTGCATCAGGGCGACGGCACCGCCGCGCTGACCGCCGGGCGGCCGGATATCGTCACCTATTCGATCCATGCCGAGAAGAATTTCCCGGCACGCAAGGCCCGCTCGACACTGGACGTCGGATTGCCCGACGGCGTGGATGATGACGGCTATCTGGCCGAACTGGCCGCGACCCTGACGCCGTTCCTCGACGAGCATCGGCCCGACATCATCCTGTATCAGGCCGGGGTCGATCCGTTCGTCGAGGATCGGCTGGGACGTCTGTCCTTGACGCGGGAGGGGCTGATCGCCCGCGAAAAGCTGATTGCTGATCTGGCATTGGCGCGGGGGCTTCCCGTCGCCAGCACGGTCGGCGGCGGCTATGGCGATGACGTCATGGCGATCGCGGAACGGCACGTCACGGCGATCCAGACTCTGGGCGAAAGACTGTCCCATCGGAACCCGGCGGAGGCCGAAGCGTAGCGGCTGGATGACAGCTTCCCCCACGATCCTGTGGTTTCGCCAGGATCTTCGCCTTCACGATCAACCGGCTCTCCTCGCGGCGGCGGAAGCGGGGCCGGTCATTCCGGTCTATATCCTCGATGATGAGACGCCGGGCGACTGGCGGATGGGCGCGGCGCAACGCTGGTGGCTGCATCACAGCCTGACCTCGCTTGCGAAGGACTTGAAGGAACTGGACAGCCGCCTGATCCTGCGGCGAGGCAAGGCCGTCGAAACCCTGCGCGCCTTGATGGAGGAGACAGGCGCGACCGAAATCCATGCCATCCGTCATTACGAACCCTGGTGGCGCAAGGCGGAGGAGGCGCTGGACGATTGTCTGAGGATCCATGACGGTAATCATCTGGCACGGCCGGAACTCGTGACGACGGGCAGCGGCAAGCCGTTCCGGATCTACTCGGCCTTCTGGAAGGGATTGCAGGGCCATTTGCCGCCCGAACATCCATGCGACCGCCCCGAGAGGCTGGAGGGGCCTGGGCATTGGCCGACTAGCGATACGCTGGCCGACTGGTCGCTGCTCCCCACCAAGCCCGACTGGTCGACCGGTTTCGACGAGGACTGGATACCGGGCGAGGCGACGGCGCGCGAGCGGATGGCGGATTTCGGCGAGAAGGCGGTCGCCTATGACACCGCGCGCAACATGCCCTCCGAGGAGGGCAGTTCACGCCTGTCGCCGCACCTGCATTTCGGGGAGGTCTCGGTGCGCGCCGTGTGGCACTCGCTCGCCCGGCGCGGGGATACCGAGACGTTTCGCAAGGAACTGGCCTGGCGGGACTTTACAGATGGCGTGGTCATGGCGTTGCCCGACTATGCCGACCACAACGGCCGCGACGCGTTCGACACGATGCCATGGCGGAGCGGTGCGGAGGCGGACAAGGATCTGAAGGCGTGGCAGACCGGCCGCACCGGCTATCCGATCGTGGACGCGGGCATGCGCCAGCTCTGGACGACAGGCTGGATGCACAACCGGGTGCGGATGATCACCGCCTCCTTCCTCATCAAGCATCTGCTGATCGACTGGCGCGAGGGCGAGCGCTGGTTCTGGGACTGCCTGGTCGATGCCGATTACGGGAACAATGCCGTCAACTGGCAGTGGGTCGCGGGGACAGGGATCGATTCGAACATGTTCGGCCGGATCATGGCGCCGCTCAGCCAGTCGGAAAAGTTCGATGCGGGCGACTATATCCGGCAATGGGTGCCGGAGTTGAAGCATGTGTCGAATGCCGCGATCCACGATCCGGAAGAGGCCGGGTGTCGGCCGAAGGATTATCCGGCCAAGATCATCGGGCACCGCGAAGGGCGGGAGCGGGCCCTGGCGGCGGCCAAGAAGATGCGGGGGTAGGTCGGGGCGTGCGCTTCGACTTCGCTCAGCGTGAACGGGGTTCAGTACAAGCTCCGTTCAGCCTGAGCGAAGTCGAAGGCCAAGGGAAGGCATCTTGACTTCGCTCGATGCGAACGGCGGGGTGGTTACCGCTTCTTCCGGCACGCATCCGAACAATACACCACCTGATCCCAATCCCGGGCCCATTTCTTGCGCCAGGTGAAGGGCCGCCCACATCCCGGGCAGGTCTTGCTCGGCAGGTTCTGCTTGGCGACGCCGTTGGGCATCAGCGCGGCTCGGAATCGAGGAAGGCGGCCACGTCCGTCAGATCGACCGTCTTGTCCAGATAGGTCTGCCCGATCCCGCGCGCGAGCAGGAAGGGCAGGGTGCCCGCCGCCATCTTCTTGTCGTGCTTCATATGCTCGACCAACGTCGCAGAGGGGGCATCGATCCCGGCGGCCGCCAAGCCGTCGGGCAGGCCGATCGCGCGGAGATGCGCCGCCACCCGCTCGGCATCCTGCCGCTCGCAAAGGCCTTTGCGCACCGAATAGCGGAAGGCGAGGGCACAGCCCGCCGCGACGCCTTCACCATGGAGCAACCGGTCGGAGAAGCCCGCCTCCGCCTCCAGCGCATGGCCGAAAGTATGGCCGAGGTTCAGGAGCGCGCGGATGCCGTTCGTCTCATGCTCGTCCGCCGCCACGATCCGCGCCTTCGCCGCGACCGAATGCGCGATGGCGTATACCCGCGCATCGGCATCCCCCGCCAGCAATGCAGGCGCATTAGCCTCGCACCATTCGAAAAAGGCGAAGTCGTCGATCAGGCCATATTTGACGACCTCGGCATAACCCGCCCGCACTTGGCGCGCAGGCAGCGTGTCGAGCACGTCCGGGTCGATCAGCACCATCGCGGGCTGGTGGAAGGCACCGATCAGGTTCTTGCCCGCCGAGGTGTTGATCGCGGTCTTGCCGCCGACCGACGAGTCGACCTGCGACAGCAAGGTCGTCGGGATCTGTACGAAGCGGCAGCCGCGCTTGACGATCGAACAGGCGAAACCGACCAGATCGCCGGTCACCCCGCCGCCCAGCGCGATGACATGATCCGCCCGCTCGATGCCGAGTTCGAGCAGCCGGTCGCAGACATGCTCCAGCATCGCCCAGCTCTTGGTCTTCTCGCCGGGTGGCAGGATGATCGCCTCGCTCGCGACGCCCGCTGCCTCCAGCGATGCCTGGAGCACCGCCAGATGCGGCCGGACATTCTCATCGGTCACGATCGCCATACGACGCCCGCGCGACAGGGGCGCAAGATACTCGGCGGCGCGGGGCAGCAGCCCGGCTTCGATATGGATGGGATAGCTGCGGTCGCCGAGCGACACGGTGACGGTCTTCATCGTCCGATGGCTTTCAGGATGGCGTTGACGGTGGCCTCGTGCGGCCCCCGCTTGCTGGAGACATGGATGGGCGCGAGCGCGTAGATCGGGTTGCGGACGGCCGACAGCTCGCGCAGCACCTTCAGCGGGTCCTTGCCGCGCAGAAGCGGCCGGGTGTCGCGGCGCTTGACGCGCTCGGCCAGGACCTCGGGGCTCGCGTTCAGCCAGATGGCGGTCGCCTGTTCCAGGATCAGCGCGCGCGTCTCGTCATTGATGAACGCGCCGCCGCCGGTCGCGATCACCTTGGGGCGACCATCGACCAGCCTAGCGATCACGCGGCGCTCGCCGTCGCGGAAATAGGGTTCGCCGTAATGTTCGAAGATTTCGGGGATGCTCATGCCGGCGGCTTGTTCGATCGCGGTGTCGGCATCGACGAAGGGCACGCGCAACCGATTCGCCAGACGGCGGCCCACGGTCGACTTGCCCACGCCCATCAGACCGACGAGCACGATGGGCGATCCGTTCCAGCTTGCATCTACAGGGTTGTGGCTTTGCAACATTGCGCTCTGCGCTATACAGCGGGCGCGCGCCCGGCAACACCGGCCGGGCTTTCACGGGTCCATTATAAGGTTTTGCGTTTCATGTCCCGTATGGTCGTTTCGCTCATCGTCCTTCTCGTCATCGTCGTCGGCGGGCTGTTCCTGCTCTCGGGCCGGGCGACCGAACGGCCGACCACCCAGGTCGAAAAGGCGGTCTCGCTTGGCAACCTGCAATAAGCGGGGGGGCGCTTTTCGCCACCTGCCCAGGGCCGTAGCCCTGCTGATGGTCGGGGCCGCAGCCATTGCCGCGGCGCAGGACCGTCCCGAATCGCTGCTGCCCCCCGGCTTCGGCCAGCCTGCCGCGCAGCCTAGTGCCCGGCCGACCCCCCGGTCGACGGCGCGCCCGGTCGCAGGTGCCGTGCCGGGTGCTACGCCCCTGGCCACGCCGACGCCTGCGCCGACCCCCGCCGACGCCGTGGGAGCGCTGCTGGATACGCTGGCGACCCCGGTCCCGACGCCCACGCCCTCGCCGACGCCCACCATGGATGCGGCGACGCTGGCCGAATATGAACTGCCTGCTTCGGCCCGGCGGTCGCTGGCGGTGGTCGGTCCTGCGGGGCCGCGCGAAGGAGCGCTGGACCAGACGATCTTTGCCGGTGCCGATGGTCGCGTCGCCGAGACGCTGATGCGGCGCTTGTCCGCGCCCCTGCCGTCGCGCTGGACCTCGATCCTGCTGCGTCGCGCCCTGGCCGCGCACGTCGAGACGCCGCGCGGAGTGAACGGCGCAGACTTCGCCGCCGAACGAGCCTGGCTGCTGCTGCGCATGGGCGAAGCGCAGGTAGCGCGGGCGGTCGTGCAGTCGGTCGATCCGGTCAATTACACGCCCAAACTCTATCAGGTCGCGATGAACGCGCTTCTGGCCTCCAGTGACCCGGCGGGGCTGTGCCCGCTGGCCGATCGCGGCAGCGCGGTGACCGGACTGGGCGGCTATCGGCTCGCGCAAGGCTGGTGCGGGGCGCTGACGGGGGATGGCGCGCGCGCCACCGCGACCGTTCGCCAGATGCGCCGTCAGCGGGTCGCCGACGACTTCGACCTGAAGCTTGCCGAAAAGCTGATGGGCGCGGGGTCCGCGCGCAAGGCGGTCAGTGTCGATTGGAGTGGGGCCGACCGCCTTACGGTCTGGCGGTTCGGCCTGGCCACGGCGACGGGCGTGACGGTGCCGCCGGATTATCTTTCCTATGTCGGGCCGCAGGTGCGCGGCTGGCTGGCGACCTCGCCATCTGTGCCCGCGACCGAGCGGGCCGGGGTGGCCGACCAGGCGGCGACACTGGGCGTTCTTTCCAACGCTGCGCTGGTCGATTTCTATTCCGGTTTGGCCGATGACGATCAGGCCAGCCGGACCCAGTCGGCGACCGGCAACGACCTGCGCAACGCCTATGCCGCCGGGGACGAGGGGCAGCGATTGTCGGCCATGCTCGCGCTCTGGGGCGACGATACGCCTACGCCCTATGGCCGACTGATCCTGACGGCCCGCGCCGCCGCGCGGCTGCCGGTGACGAGCGACGGGCGCGAGGCCGACCGGCTGGTCGCGTCAATGCTGTCCGCCGGGCTCGACCGCAGCGCGGCGCGCTGGCGCGATGCGGCGAAGCAGAACAGCGATGCCTGGGCGATGATCGTGTTGAGCGATCCCGACCGGCAAGGCCAGCTGGCTTATGATCAGGTCTCGAACTACAGCGCCGATGCCTTGAAACAACGCATGTTCTTTGCCGGACTGGCGGGGCTCGGGCGGCTGTCGCGGACCGATATCGAAAAGGGCGCCGAGGCGCTCGACGTACGTGTCGGCCAGCGCAATGCCTGGACCGAGGCGCTGGATCAGGCGGTGGCGGACGGGCAGACCGGCATGGTCGTCCTGCTCTGCGCGGTCGGGATGCAGACCGGCGATTGGCGCGGCGTGCCGCCCCAGGCACTCTATCGCATCGTCGAGGCACTGCGCGCGGTCGGGTTGGATAGCGAGGCGCGGATGATCGCGGCGGAGGCGATCGCCCGGACATGAACATGCACGATGCCGCGCTGGTCGACCGCTTTCTGGAGATGATGGCGGCGGAGGCTGGCGCGGCGGGCAATACGCTGGCGGCCTATCGCTCAGACCTGCGCCTTGCCGCCGAGGCGATGGACGGATTGCGCGAGGCCGATGAGGGCGCGCTCCAAAGGCTGGCCGAAGGCTGGGCGTCGCTGGCCAATTCCACCGTCGCGCGCAAGGCGGCGGCGCTGCGGCGCTTCTATGCTTTCCTGCATGAAGAAGGGCTGCGCGGCGACGATCCCTCGTCGGTGCTGCCGCGCCCGGGCCAGCGGCGGGCATTGCCCAAGATACTCAGCCATGCCGATATCGACCGCCTGTTCGCCGCCATCACAGAGCGTACGGGGGCCGCGCATCCCAGCGCAAACGATCTGCGCCTCGCGGCCCTGGTCGAGCTGCTCTATGGTTCGGGCCTTCGTGCGAGCGAACTGGTCGCCCTGCCGCGCAATGCGGTGCACCCGGACCGCCCCTTCCTGATCCTGAAGGGCAAGGGCGGCGTCGAGCGGATGGTGCCGATCTCGGACCGGGCGCGGGCGGCGGTGGCGGCGTGGCGGGTGCATGTCCCGGCCGACAAGCTCTGGCTCTTTCCCGGCGGTAAAAAGCATTTGACCCGCATCCGCCTCTATCAGTTGATCAAGGCGCTGGCGGCGGAAGCGGGGGTTCCACCCGACCGGGTCAGCCCGCATGTCCTGCGCCATGCCTTCGCCACGCACCTGCTCGGCGGCGGGGCGGATCTGCGCGCGGTGCAGGCGATGCTCGGCCATGCCGACATCGCCACGACCGAAATCTACACCCATGTCGAGGCGAGCCGACTGGTCGAACTCGTCAATGCGAAACACCCGCTCGTTGATTTTCGGGACAAGCGCCCTTAGGCGATAGCGCCATGTCAACGACCTTCCTCGATTTCGAGAAACCGATCGCCGAGCTTCAGAGCCGGATCG
The DNA here is from genome assembly GCF_014199595.1 of Sphingomonas yabuuchiae. Lineage (GTDB taxonomy): Bacteria > Pseudomonadota > Alphaproteobacteria > Sphingomonadales > Sphingomonadaceae > Sphingomonas > Sphingomonas yabuuchiae. Next base: position 120,244 of record NZ_JACHNX010000002.1, read on the forward strand.
ACGAGCTGCGCGATACGACTGCCGAAGGGACGGTCGATATCGGCGCGGAGATCGCCAAGCTCCAGGCCAAGTCCGACAAGCTGCTGCGCGATACCTTCACCAAGCTGACCCCGTGGCAGAAGACGCAGGTCGCGCGCCATCCGCAGCGCCCGCACTTCAAGCATTATGTCGCCGGGCTGTTCGAAGAGTTCGTGCCGCTGGCGGGCGACCGCGCATTCGGCGACGACCAGGCGATCATGGGCGGCTTCGCGCAGTTTCGTGGCCAGCGCGTGATGGTACTGGGCCATGAAAAGGGCGAGGATACCGCCAGCCGCCTCCGCCACAATTTCGGCATGGGCAAGCCGGAGGGCTATCGCAAGGCGATTCGCCTGGTCGAGTTGGCAGACCGGTTCGGTCTGCCCATCGTGACGCTGGTCGACACCTCGGGTGCGTTCCCCGGTATCCAGGCTGAAGAGCGCGGCCAGGCGGAAGCCATTGCGCGCTCGACCGAGGCCTGTCTGGCGGCGGGCGTACCGGTCGTCTCGGCCATCGTGGGCGAAGGCGGCTCGGGCGGCGCGGTGGCGCTGGCGGCTGGCAACCGGGTGCTGATGTTCGAGCATGCGGTCTATTCGGTCATTAGCCCCGAGGGTTGCGCCTCGATCCTGTGGCGCACCGCCGATAAGGCATCGGATGCGGCCGAGGCGATGCGCGTCACCGCGCAGGACCTGAAGCATTTCGGCGTGATCGACACGATCGTACCCGAGCCGGTGGGCGGCGCACATCGCGATCATGCAGGCGCGATTGCCAATCTGGGCGATGCGGTCGAAAAGGCGCTGGGCGAGTTGGGCGGCCTGGGCCGGGACGAGCTGAAGCGCGGACGGGCCGCCAAATTCCTGGCGATGGGGCGGCTGTAACGGCGCCAAAAGGAAAGGGGCGGGCCGAATGGATCGACCCGCCCCTTCAATATCCTGAAACCCGTCACAGGCGACGATCGGACGCCACCCGTCAGTCGGATTTTAGTTCGACGGGTTTGCCACCTTGGTCGAGATATTGTTGAAGGTGCCGCTCAGCGAGGTGCCGACGGTCTTCATCGCGCCGATAGCCGCAACCGCGATCAGGGCTGCGATCAGGCCATATTCGATGGCCGTCGCGCCCTTGTTGTTCTTCAGCATCTTGCGAAACGTCTTCATTCCGGTCTCCGTTCAGTCCTGATTTGATCGATCACCCGGCTGAGCCGGAGCGCCGGTTCAGCTTCCGGCGCTTTACCGGGCCACTGGTTAAAAAGGTTTGAAGACGGCCGTTTCCGAAAAGAAATTAATGGTTTGCGAGGTCCAGTTCGGTGGCGATACGAATGGCCAGATTTTCCAGGCTAATGCCGAATTGGGACAGGCCGACGATCATGACCAGCATCACGGCCGCCACGATCAATCCATATTCCACCGCCGACGCACCGCGCGTATCGGGCAGCAGGCGTTGCAGCATCTTTGTGATCGCACGCACTCCCATGACGCTCGCCATGTAAGTGCCCAAGGTTAAGAAATGATCGACAGTCCAACTTTGCCTGTTTTGTTTCCCGTTGTTGCGGCCGCGTTGGTCGATGAGGATGGCCGGGTGCTGTTGCAGCAGCGCCCGGCGGGCAAGGCGCTGGCGGGGCTATGGGAGTTTCCGGGCGGCAAGCTGGAGCCCGGCGAGACGCCCGAGGCAGCGCTGGTGCGCGAGTTGCAGGAGGAACTGGCGATCACGGTCGCAGCCGAAGCGTTGGAACCGGCGGGTTTTGCGACCGAGCCATTGCCCGGTCGCCATCTGCTCCTGCTGCTTTACGTCATCCGGGCCTGGTCGGGCACGCCGGTCGCGCTGGAGGCGGATGGGCTGACCTGGTGCCAGCCCGCCGATATGCATGCCTGGCCCATGCCGCCCGCCGATGGGCCGCTGGTCCGCCAGCTCGCCGCCTATCTAGCGGACAGCAGCAGTTCGGATGCCGCGCCCGATAGCGGAACGGTATAGCCGCCCCGCTCGAACGTTCCGCGCTCGGGGCGATAGGTACGGCCGCCGGGCGTCGTCGTCTCGACGAACAGACGCGCAGCGGGCGTGTCGCCGGTCGCCGGATCGAGGGTCAGGCGAACCGAACCGGTCGCCAGCTCATAATCGACGGCCTTGAACTTCCCCGCTTCCAGCGTCAGCCATAGCCCGGCGGGGGCGACGAAAACCCGCGCGCGTGCACCGTCATGCGGCTCGACATGCACCTGTCCGCCATTTTGCGACAGGTTGCCGCCATAGGACAGCCAGCCGAGCGTCGGATCGTTCACTACATAAGTGGCCGCGGCATAGGCATGGCCGAAAAAGCCCATGCCATAATCGCCGCTATACGGGTCCCACTCCATCCGGTCGGGCCAGCTGTGGAAGGCGGCCGAGGATGCGCCATTCTGGTCGATATTGGTGATGCCGCCCAGCAACCCGCCATAGGCAACACGCAGCAAATGCATGTCGGCGGGATTGCGGCGGAACGAATCGAACAGCGGAATGGCGTTCAGCGTCGATCCGTAATGATGGATCTGCCGCTCCAGCCGGGGATATTTGCCACCGTACAGGAAGTCCCAATAGCGCCGGGCATTGCCGTTATAACCCCAGTGCGGGATCGACGGGTCATAGCCCAAGATGACCTCGCGCGTGACATCGGCCTGCGGACCGTAACCGAAATAGCGCATCCAGGCATAGACCTCGGCCTGACCGGTCGAATCCCAGGCCATCTCGCTGCCGAACGGATATTGCAGGGTGCGCCAGTGATCCGCACGGCCCTTCATCAGGCGTTCGACCTCGGCCGCCTTGTCGGTCCAGCCCTCTCGCTTCAGGTCGGTCAGGATGTCGACGAAGACGTCGCCCTCCATCAGCCCGAACTGGGCATAATGCGGCGCATCGCGCATCATCGCGACGATCGTCTGATAGGCATGGTCGAGATACCATGACCAGTCATGCACCCGCGTCAGCCCGGCATGGTTGCGCGCGATCCGGTACAGCGCCCAATGTCCCGCCGCGACGTGCGGATAATTGTACGCCCGGCCGAGGTCGTCGGCCTGATCCCTCTTCCATGAGGTCCAGCTCTTCCAGTCCGTTTCCGGCTTGTAGAGATCGGGGAAAGCGGCCGGGTCGTAATAGAACAGGCTCTTCTTCACGCCTCCGGCCTGGGGTCCGCTCGCGACCTGGAGCCGCCCGACGATCGTCTTGTCGACCAGCTCCTCAATCCGGGCGATTTCGGCCGCGTCGGGATTGTCGAGCTGCTTCATCACCGCCGCGACCCAGCTGCCCGCGCCGCCCTCGTCGCTCATTCCCGAAATCCAGACACGCGGGTCGGCGGTGACGATGCGATCCGCCTCGCGATCATAGGTCAGGATGGCGGGGGAGCGGCCGAACGGATCGCCCTTGCCTTCGAACCATTGTTTCGTCGTCGAGAAGCGGCCGATATCGGCCATGGTCTGCTCAAGCGGCTTGGTGACGAAATACTGGACCGTCTGGACGGTGCCATCAGCATAGCTGAGGGTCAGGCGCGCCCGACCCCATTGGCGCCCGCGCACCGACAGTCGGGTCCAGCCCGGCTTGCCGGGTGTCTTCGTGATGTCGAGCGCCCCCGCCGGATAGCTGGCCATGCCGGTGATCGCGGAGGGAGACCGCACGAACAGCGCCGCCTCCAGATCGGTCGGTACGACATAGCCGGGCACGCCGACCACCACGGGACGCCTCTGCGCCGTCAGCGTCGGTTCGATCGCGCGAATGCTGGGCGCGGTGACGAGGCGCAGGCCGATCTTGCGGCTCTGCCCTGGAGCCAGGGTGAAGCTGGTCGCCTCGTTCCAGGGCGCACCCGCCTTGGCCCAATCGGTCTGGGCATAGGCGGCGCTGGCGATGGTCCAGTCGTAAAAGCCTTCCGAGGTCTGTGTGCGCGGGCTCGCCTCCGAGATTACCGCCTGGCTCTTGGTCTCGCGCAGCGTCGGGATCGGGACATAGGCCTCCAGCGGCGTGGCGCGTTCGGGGAGGACGAGCAGGGCGGGGCCTGCGCCGTTCAACCGCGTGACCTGCACATAGCCCGCATCGCGACCGATATAGGGATCGGCGAAGCTGGCCTTGGCATGGGCCTGTTCCAGTGTCCGGTCGGAAATGATGTTGTCGAACACCATCGGCAGGCCGAGCCCGCCGACCTCGACCGGCGCGTTAGAGGTGTTCGTCAGCGTGAAGCGCAGGGCAGGGGTGCCCTTGTCGTTCACCCATTCCCGCACGATCCGCAGCGGCATGCCGGTGCCCATCGACCCGCCGATGTCCGCCGCCGCCAGCACCGCGCCGCGCACGGGCAGCGCCCGCACCGGTCGACGTTCGCGCGAAGACGAATAGTCCCGCCACGCACCTCCGCCCTGGCGCAGGCGCAGATGGATGTCGCCCAGATGATTATAGCCATTGCCCGCGCGTTCCTTGGCGCGGCCGATGGGCAGGAAGTCGAAATCGGGCGTCGCGATCGGCGAAAGGCCACGCGCGGTCTGGCTGACGGGGTCGAGGATCAGGTGGAACGCACCGACCCGGAAACGGGAAGTCGCGGCCTTCTGCGAGGCACTGGCTGTCTTTCGGGGGGCAGCGCCGCCCGCGTCATGCGCGCTCGCCGCGATCGAAAGCGTGGCCAACGTGACGGGCAAAAGGCGGATAAGGCGTTGGCGCATGACGATAAAATCCCTGACCTCGGGAAGCTCCTCTGCGGGACCATCGCAATTGACCCCCCTCCCGTTCTGTCTATATTGGTATACAGTATTACCAGGAGAGCAAGATGCTGCGGTCGAGCAGACGCGAATGGATGCAGGGGGCGGCAGGCGTCGCGTTGATGGGAATGGCGACCCGCGCGGTGGGGGCTGCGCCGTCGATTCTTCCGGCCAAGGCCGAGCCCTTGCCGCTGTCGGCGGTGCGGTTGCGCCCCTCGGTCTATGCGACCGCGGTCGAGACCAACCGCCGCTATCTTTACCGTCTGAGCCCCGATCGCCTGCTCCACAATTTCCGCGCCTATGCCGGGCTGGAGCCGAAGGCCGAAATCTATGGCGGCTGGGAGAGCGACACGATCGCGGGCCATACGCTGGGCCACTACATGTCGGCGCTGGTGCTGACCTGGCAGCAGACCGGCGACACCGAGATGCGTCGCCGCGCCGACTATATCGTCGCCGAACTGGCCGAGGCGCAGGCCAAGCGCGGCACTGGCTATGTCGGCGCGCTGGGGCGCAAGCGGGCCGACGGCAAGGTGGTCGATGGCGAGGAAATCTTCCCCGAGATCATGGCGGGCAAGATCAAGTCGGGCGGGTTCGACCTCAATGGTTCCTGGTCGCCGCTCTATACCGTGCACAAGCTGTTCGCGGGTCTGCTCGACATCCATGGCGGTTGGGGCAATGCGCAGGCGCTGGACGTTGCAGTCAAGCTGGGCGGTTATTTCGCACGCGTCTTTGCCGCGCTCGACGATGCGCAGATGCAGACGGTGCTGGGGTGCGAATATGGCGGGCTGAACGAAAGCTATGCCGAGCTTTACCAGCGGACCGGCGACCGTCAGTGGCTGGCGCTGGCCGAGCGTATCTATGACCGCAAGGTGCTCGACCCGCTGGTCGCGGGCGAGGACAAGCTGGCCAATTTTCACGCCAATACGCAGGTGCCCAAGCTGATCGGCCTGGCGCGTATCCATGAGATCACCGGCAAGCCCGAACCCGCCAAGGGGGCCAGCTTCTTCTGGGAAACCGTCACCGGCCATCACAGCTATGTCATCGGCGGCAATGCCGACCGTGAGTATTTCTCCGAACCCGATACGATCGCGCGGCACGTCACCGACCAGACGTGCGAGCATTGCAACACCTATAACATGATGAAGCTGACCCGGCATCTCTATGGATGGCAGCCGGACGGGCGCTATTTCGACTATTACGAACGTGCGCATCTGAACCACGCGATGGCCGCCCAGCATCCGCAAAATGGCGGCTTCACCTATATGACGCCGCTGATGAGCGGCGTGGCGCGCGAGTTCTCGACCGACAAGGATGACGCCTTCTGGTGTTGCGTCGGGTCGGGGATGGAGGCGCATGCCAAGCATGGCGAGTCCATCTTCTGGCAGGGCGGCGATACCCTCCTCGTCAATCTCTACATCCCGGCCGAGGCGCGGTGGGAGAAGCGCAGCGCGGTCGTGACGCTCGACACCGCCTATCCGATGGAAGGGCAGGCGACGTTGAGCTTTACGCGGCTCGACCGGGCGGGTCGCTTCCCGCTGGCGCTGCGTGTGCCGGGCTGGGCGAACGGGCAGGCGCAGGTCGAGGTCAATGGTCAGGCCGTGTCCCCGCGCTTCGAGCGAGGCTATGCCGTGGTCGATCGCCGGTGGAAGACCGGGGACACGGTTTCGATCCGCCTGCCGCTCGACCTGCGGGTCGAGACGACGCCCGGCGACGATAGCGTCGTGGCGGTCCTGCGCGGACCGATGGTGATGGCGGCCGATCTGGGCGGGCGCGAGGACAAGTGGGACTCACCCGACCCGGTGCTGGTCGGCGTCAACCCGCTGGCGGGCTTCACCGCTGCCGATCCGGCGACCGCGCGATACAGGACGGCAGGGGTCTTCCGTCCGGCGGACCTGAGCTTCGTCCCGTTCTACAGCCAATATGACCGGCGCAGCGCCGTCTATTTCAAGCGCTTCACCGAAGCGGGGTGGAAGACGCAGGAGGCGGCGTTCCTGGCCGATCAGGCCCGGGCACGCGATATCGCCGCGCGCTCGGTCGATGTCATGCATCTGGGCGAGATGCAGCCGGAGCGTGACCATGGCCTGACCTCCGACATCTCCTACCCCGTTTCCTATCGCGGGCGGCAGGGGCGGGACGCGCGATCCGGGGGCTATTTCGAGTTCACCATGGCGGTGCGCCCCGGCCCGATGATCCTGCAAGGCACCTATTGGGGTGAGGAGCGGGCGCGGGACTTCGACATTCTGGTCGACAATGTGAAGGTCGCCACCCAGCATCTGGAGAATGACAAGCCGGGCGCGTTCTTCGACGTCGAATACCCGCTGCCGCCCGCGCTGACGGCGGGCAAGAAGAGCGTGCGTGTGCGGATCGTGCCGCATGATCGCAGCACGGCGGGACCGATCTTCGGCATGCGGCTGTTCGCGGCCAAGGCGGGGGCGACGGCGTGAGCGGCGTGCGGATGACCCTGGACGAATTGCGCACGCTGGCGCGGGCCAAGCTGCTGGGCGCGGGGCTGGCACCTGCCCATGCCGAAGCGGTGGCCGAGACGATGGTGGCGGGCGAGCGCGATGGATGCACCTCGCACGGTATCTACCGCCTGCTGGTCGCGGTCTCCAGCATTCAAAAGGGCGTGGTCGTCCCCGATGCCGAGCCGGTGCTGTCCGATCCCGCCCGCGCGCTGGTCCGCGTCGACGGCGGCGGCGGCTTTGCGCAACTGGCCTTCCAGACCGGCAAACCCGCGCTGATCGAAAAGGCGAAGGCTAACGGCATCGCCGCGCTGGCGCTCAACAATGTCGTGCATTTCGCCGCGCTCTGGCCCGAGGTCGAGGAACTGGCCGAGGCGGGACTGGTCGCGCTGGCCTTCACGCCCAGCCATGCCTGGGTCGCGCCCTCGGGCGGGGCCGAGCCGGTGTTCGGCACCAATCCCATCGCCTTCGGCTGGCCGCGCCCGGACGGGCCGCCCTTCGTCTTCGACTTCGCCACCTCCATGGTCGCGCGCGGCGAGATCGAACTCCATCGCCGGGCGGGCAAGAGCGTGCCCGATGATTGGGGCGTCGATGCCGATGGCAGGCCGACCACCGACCCGGCCGCGATCCTGTCGGGCGCGATGCGCACTTTTGGCGGGCATAAGGGATCGGCGCTGGCGGCGATGGTCGAACTGCTCGCCGGGCCGCTGATCGGCGATATGACCAGCCGCGAGTCGATCGAATGGGATGGCGGGCGCGGCGGCTCTCCGCTGGGTGGCGAGTTGATTATTGCCATCGATCCCAAAGGCTTCCTGGGCGACCTTCTTCCCGAAAATCAGGATCGGGCCGAGGCGATGTTCGCCGCGATCACGGGGCAGGGGGCACGGCTGCCCTCCGCCCGCCGCTATACCGCGCGTCAGGTGTCGCTGGTCGAGGGGGTCGAGATTTCGGCCGATCTTCACCGCGACGTGACGGCGCTGAAGGGTTGAGCAAGGGGGTTATGAGCATGACGAACCGGATCGGATGGCTGCTGGCGGGGGTCGCTCTGACGGCGATGCCGCTGGGTGCCGCACAGGCCAAGGGCCGCCCCCAGGTCGCAAGCAAGCAGGCCGCTACGCCGGACGCGCGGTTCCGCGCGCTGTCGGATGCCGAATATCAGTGGCGGATCAGCCAGAGTGCCGCCGACGACGACAGCGGCAGCGCGGGCTCGCGGCAATTGCCCGATGTCGGCCCCGCCGCCCAGGCCGCGCGGCTGGCGCGTTGGGAAGCGACCGCCAAGGCCCTGGATGCGATCGATCCGGCCAGGCTCTCTCCCGATGTGCGCACCGACTATATGGTCTATCGTGGCCAGATCGACGCGCTGCTCGCGGCGCAGCGGTTCCGCGAATATGAAAAGCCGCTCAATTCGGACACCAGCTTCTGGGGCAATCTGGCCAGCTGGGCGCGGGGCAGCTTTACCAGGGAAAGCCAGTATCGCGACTATATCGCGATGCTCCGCCAGATGCCGCGCTACTACGACCAGCAGATCGCGAACATGCGGGCCGGTCTCGCGCGCGGCTTCACCGTGCCGCGTGTCACGCTGAAGGGACGCGAGATCGGCGTCGCGCAGGTGGTCGATGCCGGAACCGGCGATGCCCAGCCCTTTTACGAGCCGTTCAAGACCATGCCCGCCAGCATGGCGCCCGCCACCGTCGCGGCGCTGCGGGCCGACGCCTTGGTGGCGATCCGGGATGACGTGCTGCCCGCGCATAGGCGGCTGCTGACCTTCCTGCGCGAGGACTATATCCCCCATGCCCAGGCCAGCACGGCGGCCTATGACCTGCCCGATGGGCAGGCCTATTACCGGTCCAAGATCCGCGAATATGTGACCGCCGACATGACGCCCGAACAGGTCCATGCGGTCGGCCTGTCCGAGATGCAGCGGATCCGCGCGCGGATGGACGGGGTGATGAAGGAGGTGAAGTTCCAGGGCGACCTGCCTGCGTTCCTGACCTTCCTGCGCACCGACCCGCGCTTCTATGCGAAGACGCCGCAGGAGCTTCTCGACAAGGCCGCCTGGATCGCGAAGGGCTTTGACGGGGTCGCGGCCCAATGGATCGGCCATTTGCCGCGCAGCCGCTTTGCGATCAAACCCGTGCCTGCGGATCAGGCCCCCTTCTATACCTCCGGGCGTGGCGGGCCGGGCATCTATCTGGTCAACACCTATGACCTGCCCTCGCGCCCGCTCTACGCGCTGCCCGCGCTGACCCTGCACGAAAGCGCGCCGGGTCATGCCTTCCAGATGCCGCTGGCCGCCGAGAACAAGAATTTGCCTGCCTTCCGCCGCGACAATTATCTGTCGGCCTATGGCGAAGGCTGGGCGCTCTATTGCGAGGCGCTGGGCGAGGAAATGGGGTTCTACAAGAATCCCTACGACCGCTTCGGGATGCTGTCCTATCAGGCGTGGCGTGCCGCGCGGCTGGTCGTCGACACGGGCGTCCACGCCATGGGCTGGAGCCGCGAAAAGGCGCAGGCCTATCTGCGTGACAACACCGCCCTGTCCAATCACGAGATCGAGACCGAGGTCGATCGCTATATCGCATGGCCGGGTCAGGCGCTGTCCTATTATATGGGGCAGCTTGCCTTTCAGCGGGCACGGGCCAAGGCCGAAAAGGCACTGGGGCCGAAGTTCAATATCCGCGCCTGGCACGATGCGATGCTGCAACTGGGCTATGTTCCGCTGCCGGTCATCGACCAGCGGACCGATCGCTTCATCGCCGAAGGGGGCAAGGGACCATATCCCGATGAGGAATGACGATTGACCACGCGGATGTGACGCGCTAAACAGTATACGATATCTAAAACAATGGCAGGAAAACAAATAGTGAGCATCGGCTGGCGCGGCGTATTCCCCGCAGTGACGACCCAGATCCGCGAGGATATGTCGATCGATCTCGCCGACACGCAGCGCGTCGTCGACGATCTGGTCAATGACGGCGTGACCGGCGTGATTGCACTCGGCACGGTCGGCGAGAACAACTCGCTCGACTATGACGAGAAGGTCACGGTCCTGACCGCGATCGTCGAGGCGGTGGCGGGCCGCGTGCCCGTGATCACCGGCTGCTCGGAATATGACACGCGCCGTGCGGTGCGTTACGCGCAGGCGGCCGAAAAGGCCGGGGCCGATGGCCTGATGCTGCTGCCGCCGATGGTCTATGTGCCCAAGGCGCATGAGCTGGTGAACCACTTCAAGGGCGTGGCCGACCAGACCGGCTTGCCGATCATGCTGTACAACAACCCGCCCGCGTACCGCACGGTCATCGACCAGTCGGTGCTCGAAGCGCTGGTCGATGTGAAGAACATCGTCGCGGTCAAGGAATCGGCCCCCGACACGCGCCGCTTCACCGATTTCCGCAACGCGTTCGGCGATCGCTACACCCTGTTCGCCGGTCTGGACGACGTGGCGCTCGAAGGGCTGTATCTGGGCGCACAGGGCTGGGTTTCGGGCCTGACCAATGCCTTCCCCAAGGAGTCGGTCGAGCTGGTCGCGGCGTTCGACCGTGGCGATCATGCCAAGGCGATGGAAATCTATCGCTGGTTCATGCCGCTCCTCCACCTCGATGCCGAGCATGACCTGGTCCAGTCGATCAAGCTGGCCGAGCAGGTCATGGGCCGTGGTTCGGAGCGCGTCCTGCCGCCGCGTTATGTCCTGGAAGGCGAGCGCCGCGCCGAGGTGATCGCGATGGTCGAAAAGGCCGCCGCGACCCGCCCGGACCTGGGCCAGGCCAAGGCCGCCTGATGGCGACGGCGCTCTCGCTACCGGACGGCGCCCTGGATGACGGGCGTCATCGGGGCGAGGGCGTCATCGTCGTGCAGACCTTGGCGGATCGCATTTTCGCGATCATACGTGAACGGATCATTGCGGGGGCCATCCCCGCCGATCGAACGATCCGCCAGGATGCGCTGGCCGCCGAACTGGGCGTCAGCAAGATACCGCTGCGCGAGGCGATGGCTCGGCTGGAGCAGGAGGGGCTGCTCCACGGCGTCGCCAATCGCGGCTATATGATCAGCGCACTGTCCGCCGCGCAGGCGGAGGATATTTACGGCCTGCGTCTCAAGCTGGAACCGGCGGCCGCCGCGCGCGCTGCGTTCGTCGCCGATGCTGATGACCGCGCCGCCCTGATCGCGGCATTCGAGGCGCTCGACCAGGCGGCGGCCAGCGATCTGGCGCGGGTCGCCATCTGCAATCGTCGCTTTCACATGGCCATGGTCCGCCCGACGCGGCAGCCCCTGACCATCCAGCTGATCCGTCAACTCGCGCTGCTTGCCGAACGCTATGTCGTCGCGCATCTGCAGCCCGCCGGACGCGACGCGCGGGCGCATCTGGAGCATCGCGAACAGCTCGATGCCTTTCTTGCGCGTGACACCGACCGGGTTAAAGCATTGCTTGATACGCATATCCGGTCCACCCTGATGGACCTGAAAGGCGGGTTCGCGCCCGTCGAGTGACAATGACAAGCCCATGGGGCGGGGGGATTTTTCGACGATGTTCGGACCGAGGAAATCGCTGGGCAGCGTGACCCAGCATGCGGAGGGGCAGGCGCTGGCCAAGACGCTCAGCTGGCCGCACCTGATCGCATTGGGGGTCGGCGCGATCGTCGGCACCGGCATCTACACGCTGACCGGCGTCGGGGCGGAGCGGGCGGGACCTGCCGTCATCCTGGCCTTCGCCATTGCGGGCGCGGTCTGTGCCTGTGCCGCGCTCGCCTATGCCGAGCTGGCCACTCTGATCCCGGCGGCGGGCAGCGCCTATACCTTCAGCTATACCGCGCTCGGTGAAACCCTCGCATGGGTCGTCGGGTGGAGCCTGATCCTCGAATATTCATTGGCCTGCTCGACCGTGGCAGTCGGCTGGTCGGGTTATCTGGTCGGCTGGATCCAGGCGGCGGGGGTGCATCTGCCGCCCGAGCTGCTGTCGGGCCCGCATGGCGGTGGTATCATCAACCTGCCCGCCGTGCTGGTTGCGCTGTCGGTGATGGGCATGCTGGTGGCGGGTACGCGGGAAAGCGCGACGCTGAACATCATCCTGGTCGTCGTGAAGCTCGTCGCGCTGGGCGTGTTCGTCGCCTTTGCCCTTCCGGCGTTCAACAACGCCAATCTCCATCCCTTCATGCCGTACGGCTTTGGCGCGACCGAAGTGGACGGTGCCAAGCGCGGCGTGATGGCGGCCGCCGCGATCGTGTTCTTCGCCTTTTACGGCTTCGACGCGGTGGCGACATCGGCCGAGGAAGCCAAGAACCCCGGCCGCGACCTGACCATCGGCATCGTCGGGTCGATGCTGGTCTGCACGCTGATCTATATGGCGGTGGCGGTGACGGCGGTGGGCGCGCTGCCCTTCCTGCAACTCGCCAATTCGCCCGAGCCGCTGGCGCTCGTCCTGCGTTCGCTGGGCCAGCCTACCGCGGCGCACCTGATCGCGCTGGCCGCCGTCATCGCGCTGCCCTCGGTCATTCTGGTGATGATGTATGGCCAGAGCCGCATCTTCTTCACCATGGCGCGTGACGGCCTGTTGCCACAGGCGCTGGCGGTGGTCAGCAAGCGCAGCGGTGCGCCGACCCGCATCACGCTGGTCACGGGCGTGTCGATCGCCATCGTCGCGGGCATCTTCCGCCTCGACGAGATTGCCGAGCTGGCCAATGCGGGCACGCTGCTCGCCTTTATCGCGGTCGGGGCCTGTCTGATGGTCCTGCGGCGCCGGGCACCGGAGGCCAAGCGGCTGTTCCGTTGCCCGCAGCCCTATCTGGTCGGTACGCTCGCCATTCTGGGCTGCATCTACCTGCTGTTCAGCCTGCCGAGCGCGACGATTGTCCGCTTCATCATCTGGAACCTGGCGGGTCTGGCCTTCTACTTCGCCTATGGGCGTCAGCGTAGCGCTCTGGCCAAGGGTTGAACTCCGACCAGAGATTGGGCAGGGCGGCCGAACAGATAACCCTGGGCCTGGGGGCATCCTTCCTCCAGCACCATGCGATGCTGTTCAGCCGCCTCGACCCCTTCGGCGGCGACGGGCAGGTTCAGGCTCTGCCCCGCCCGACGATCGCCCGGACGATCGAGCGCGCGGCGGCATCGGTGGCGACGCTCGACGCGATCCCCTTGCGCGTCGCCTGGGTCAGGCCACGCAGGTCGGTGAGAAGTCGGTCCAGCAGTGCCGCCGCGACAAGGGCAACCACAATGGTCGCCGTCACCAAGCCCACCACGCGCGCCAGGTTGAGTGGCTGTACCGGGTGAAGGCCTGGATTCATGACCACGCCTCCGGGCACCAAAGTCGTGGCCGTCATCGCGCCGAAATGCAGGACGACGATCCCCAGTGCCGCGACGCCGACGGACAAGGCGGTACGGCCCCGTCCAGGCATCCGCACATGGATATGAAATGCACCCGTCAGTAGCAGCCTGGCACCCAGAAATGCGGCCGCCAGCCCCAAGGGCCATAGCGGATCTGCGCCGGGACGATCAGCGCGGCCATGCCGATCAGATGCATGGCACCAATCCCGATCATGGTCAGCGCGCCAACGGCCAGACAGCGGGCCAGGTCACGCCTTCGCCGGATATGGCCAAGCGCGATCCAGATGGTTAGGCAGGGCGCCGCGATCGACGTCAGCGTTCAGGGAAGATCGAAGCCCAGCGGCAACGGACCCCGATAGGCAAGCATCGACAGGAAATGCGTGCACCAGATGCTGACGCCGCCCGTGATCGCGGCCAGCGCCACCCAATTGCGTCGGCGGACCTCGACGCACTCCTCGGCCCGGTCGTGCAGCAGGAACAAAGCAATCAGTCCCAGCAGGCACACGCCCAGAGCGGGCAGCATCAACCAGGGATCACGCTGCCCGATAATGCACCCCATGATTTCGAGCATCATATACGCCATTCCCCCGGCGACACTTTGTTCGGAAGGCCATTGCAAAAAACTTAATATAGGTCCGAAAGCGGACCATTGTCCTTTCGTGTGGGAAGGGCTTTCCAAACCGCCTCCGAAATTCTATACCGAACGTTATGGAAAATGCTCTGCCCGTGTGTAAGGGCCGCCCGCGTGAATTCTGCACCGACCAAGCCCTGGCCTCCGCGCTCCGAGTATTCTGGAGCAAGGGCTATGAGGGCGCGTCGATGGCCGACCTGACCGAGGCGATGGGCATCACGAAGCCCAGCCTTTATGCCGCGTTCGGCAACAAGGAGGCGCTGTTCCACAAGGCGCTCGACCTCTACGAGGCGGAGAAGCTCGCCTATATTCGCGAAGCGCTGGATCAGCCCACGGCACGTGGCGTCGCCGAGCATCTGCTGCGCGGTGCGCTGAAGGCCATGACCAGCCAATGGGAGCCGAAGGGCTGCCTGGGCGTGATCCACTCGGTCGCCTGCGGATCGGAAGCCGAGTCGATCAAGGCGGAAGTGGTCGCGCGGCGGGCTTCGTCCCAGGCGGCGATCGTCGGACGTTTCCAGCGCGCGGTGGATGAGGGGGATATGCCTGCCGGTGTCGACCCGGCGGGACTGGCCAATCTGATCTTCGCCGTGTTGCAGGGCATGGGCGTCCAGGCCGGGTGCGGTGTCTCTTCGGAGCAGCTGCAATCGATGGTCGACGCGGCATTGGCGCTATGGCCTTCGCGCTAAGCAGAATTTTTTAATACCGGTTGGTATGAAATTTATTGACGCCTGTACGGCGCATTAATATACCAGCCGGTATGGAAGGTGATCCTCACCTTCGTGATTGAAATGGCGAGACAGCAGGCAAGGCGGCCCGGTGCCGCTTCCTCGAGCGAGCGTGATGCTGGCCGGGGCAGGATGTCCCGCGCAAAAAGGGGTTTGCATCATGGCCTATGTCGCTTTTCAGGAAATCGGTGCCGCACGGATCGCCGTCGATGCTGCCATCGCACAGCAGGGCGCGGCGGCCATCCGTCCGGATGCCCGTCTGTCGGCCCTCGAATGGCAGGTGGTCGCACTCGCCCGCCGCGACCGCCTGTCCAGCCTGCGCGAGCCGACCAAGCTGATCCGCGCAATCGGCAGCATCTCCGGCGAAACCCGCAACCCGCGCCTGGCCGATCCCTCGCTGGAGGCGTTGCGCCGGATGGCGGTGTTGAGCTGGCATCATGGCTATAGCGTGCCATCGCACGAGGTTCGTGCCTTCCTGGCTGCCGGCTACACGCCGGACCAGTATGAGCTGATGGTCGACAGCATCGCGACCGCGCTCAGCGATTCGCGTCGTCTGGCCCGGCCCATGGCGGCCTAGTAAAGATGAGGTGAGGCGGGGGTGCGTCCGTCACCCCTTGCCCTTCCCCGAAACTGACGTACCTTGTGGGGATCAGTGACGGAGAAGACCATGGCGGCCGAACTGCGTCTGAGCGACCCCTTCTCGATCATCACCCTGCCGGTGGTGGAGCCTAACATGGGCAAACCCGTCGGCGAGCGCGCCATGCCGTGGGAAAGCCTGTTCGCCTGGCCCCGGCAGGGCGATCTGCAACTTCCCTTTGACGACGGATCGCGAGAGGCACGCGATATCTGGGCGACTCGGCTGGACCATGCGGTGGCCCATGCCGACAAGGCGGTGCTGCTGGTGGCCGAGGGCGCGGCTTGCTTGGCCAGCATCTGGTGGGCGCGACTGTCGCCCAGCCATTATGTGTCGAAGGTCGCGGGGGCGCTGTTCTTCCAGCCGCCCGCCGCCGATTCGCTGGACCGGCAGGGCGGCCAGCTCTTCGCCTCGCCCGAGGCGGCCTTGCCTTTTCCCTCGCTGGTCGTCGACGGTGCCAATCACGGCCCGGCGCTGGCCAGCATCTGCGGTGGTCGCCTGCTGGCCCCGCCGCGCGCCACGCCTGCGCCGACCGGCATGTGGCGTCAGGCTCAGCGGCTGATCGAGCGCTTCTCGGCCGGGGTGGTCGAACAGGATATGCGCGTCCTGCGCACGTTGGGCATTCCCGAGCGCTGACATAAAAACGGTCCGGCGGTTTGCGTAACCGCCGGACCAGTCGATCGCCACAGGGAGCTTCCTTTGGCGAGGCAGGAGCGGTGACACAGCCCGAAAGGGGGCCCATGCCACCGAAGGAAATTTTAGCTCGCGTTCGTACCGCCCGGCGCCGCTTCATTGTCGAGCAGCACGTCGTTGCCGAACGTCGCATTGCCGTCGACGGGCCCTTCATCATTGGCCAGAAGCTCGTCATTGGCCACGCCGCCATTGTCGAGGGCGGTGCTGTTGGCGGGCTCCGATTTGGAGCACGCGGCGAGCGGGACGGCCGATGCGATCAGAAGCAGCGGAAGGGCATGGCGTCGCAACATCAATTCGGTCCCCTTGGTCGTTTATGCCGTGTATCGCCGCTTATCGGCTTCTCATAGGTAATACATACTAAATCGATGGGATATAACCAGCGCAAATCTTGTCGGCGGGATAGATGGGCTTTCCCGCGATTGGTGGCGGCCCTGCTTGTCACGATTCCGGGAGGCGTATGGGCGCAGGCCGTGGCGCCGCTCGACGGAAATGCCGCCCTTGCTCTGGATGCGGCGGAATATGCCAGCCTGTCCGGGCAGACGCCGATGGCGGCCGCGCACGAACTCGCGGTGCAGGAGGCGTCGGTGCCGCTGACCGACTCGCTCAAGGCGGAGTTCGCCGACCGCCTCGCGGGATTGTCGGTCGGTCATGCGCCTTTCCATATCGACATATTGTTGACCGGCGATGCGCCCGTCGCGGACCGGGTCGTGCAGGTGGCGGGAAGTCCGGTGCTCGTTCGCTTCCGGACTGGCGCCTATGCCACACACCGCCAATTGGTCGTCGCACTCGCGCTTCATCAGACCGAAATTCGCGCCAGCCTGACCCAGCCGCCGGGCATCGGTGTCGATCCCCGGATCGGGGCGCTGGTCGTGATGGTGGCCCGCGCGGATGCCGAGGCGGAGCCGGGCGATGCCCTGCGGGATCGGATCGCCCGGATCGCAGGGGTGCCGGTGCGGATCGCGACGCTGGGTGCGCCCGACAGCGACCTGGCCGACGTTCAAGGTGGTGCGCGGCTGACCGGTATCGATCCCGGCAATGGTCGCCGCTATGCCTGCACCAGCGGGTTCGTCGTCCAGCGCGGGAGTGCCAGCGCGGTCGTGACGGCCGCCCATTGTCCCGACAATCTGGTCTGGACCGATGCCGAGCGGCGCGAGCATCCGCTGCCCTTTCTGGGGCAATGGGGATGGGGCTATCAGGATGTACAGGTGAATGGCAGCCCAGTGTCGTTGTCGCCCGCCTTTTGGAGCGACACGGCCAAGACGATAAGCCGCCGCGTCACGGGGCAGAGGACCCGCGACCAGACCCGCGCGGGCGACATCGTCTGCCATCGCGGCGAACGGACGGGCTATAGCTGCGCCGAGGTGTGGATACCCGACTTTGCGCCTGCCGGGGATTTGTGCGGCGGCGGCTGTACCCCGACCTGGGTTGCAGTGCGTGGGCCGACCTGTCGTAGCGGGGACAGCGGCGGGCCGGTCTTCCTCGGCGGTATGGCTTACGGCATCGTCAAGGGCGGCAGCTATCGCGGCGGCGACGGCAGCTGCACCTTTTACTATTATATGTCAGTCGATTTCCTGCCCGACGGGTGGTCTCTGGCGACCGGCTGAGGGATCGCATCGCATTGCAGCAGCGTTGGTTTTTCATCGACAGACAGCGATGAAGGCGACGGCATGAAGGCGATGATCCTCGATGCACCTGGCGGGCTGGACCGTCTGCGACTGGTCGACCGCCCCGATCCCGGTGCGCCGGGACCGGGTATGATCCGGGTACGGCTGCACGCGACGTCACTCAATTATCATGACTATGGCGTCGTGGCGGGCCGCATGCCGACCCAGGATGGTCGTATTCCGATGGCCGATGGCGCGGGCATCGTCGAGGCGGTGGGCGAGGGCGTCCAGGACTTCGTGGCGGGCGATGCGGTCGTCTCCTGCTTCTTTCCCGACTGGCAGGAAGGGCCGCCCCGGATCGGCGACTTCTCGCGCGTGCCGGGCGACGGGATCGACGGCTATGCGTGCGAACTGGTGGTCGCCCCCGCAACCGCCTTTACCCGCGCGCCGACGGGCTACAGCCATGCCGAGGCAGCGACCATCACCACGGCCGGACTGACCGCATGGCGCAGCCTAGTCGTCGATGGAGGGTTGAAGCCGGGGGACCGCGTGCTGGTGCTGGGGACCGGCGGCGTGTCGATCTGGGCGCTTCAGATCGCGCGGATGATGGGCGCTCAGGTGGTCGTCACCTCGTCCTCCGATGAGAAGCCGGAACGGGCCCGCTCGCTGGGGGCCGCGCATACGATCAATTATCGCACCCACCCCGAATGGGGGAAGCTCGTCCATGACTGGGCGGGCGAGGGTGTCGACCATGTGATCGAGGTCGGCGGGCCTGGTACGCTGGCCCAGTCGATCGATGCGGTTCGGATCGGCGGACATATCGGGCTGATCGGAGTGCTGACCGGCTTCGCGGGCGACGTGCCGACCGCCACCCTCATGAGCAAGCAGGCGCGGTTGCAGGGCCTGATCGTCGGCAGCCGCCGGATGCAGACGGAATTCGTCCGCGCGCTGGACGATGCGGCGTTCCGGCCGGTGGTCGATCGCACCTTCGCCTTGGATGAATTGGCCGATGCATTTCGCTATCAGGAAAGCGGCGACCATTTCGGCAAGATCGCCGTGACCTTCTGATGACGGGGGACAGGACATGACGAGAGCAGGCGTCGATCCCAATTGGCCGCATGTGGTGATCGTCGGCGCGGGGTTCGGCGGGCTTGCGGTGGCGCAGCGACTGGCGCGTGCGCCGGTGCGGGTGACGGTGGTCGACCGCAACAATTACCATCTGTTCGTGCCGCTGCTCTATCAGGTGGCGACCGCCGCCCTGTCGCCCGCCGATGTCGCCGAGCCGATCCGCCATGTCCTGGGCCGCTACCCCAATATCCGGGTCGTGCTGGGCGAGGTGACGCAGGTCGATACCGATGCCCGGCACGTCGCCTTGGCCACGGGCGAGACGTTGCAATATGACCGGCTGGTCGTCGCGACGGGATCGACCAGCAGCTATTTCGGCCATGACGAATGGCGCCGCCATGCCCCCGCCTGCAAGTCGATCGAGGAAGCGCGGGTCATCCGCTCGCGCGTGTTGGGCGCATTCGAGGAAGCGGAACGCGACGGGGCCGCGGACCGCGAGGCGCTGATGACCTTCGTCATCGTCGGCGGCGGCCCGACCGGCGTGGAACTGGCCGGGTCGGTCGCCGAGCTGGCGCGCTATGCTTTGACCTCCGATTTTCGCCGGATCCGGCCGGAGACGGCGAAGATCATATTGATCGAGGGCGGGCCGAGGATACTGGCGGCTTTCCCGGACTCACTTGCCACCTATGCCGAACGGGCGCTGGCGCGGCTGGGGGTTCAGGTGATGACGAACATGCCGGTCGAGGCGATCAAGGCCGAGGGGCTGACCGCCGGCGGACAATTCATCCCGGCTCGCACCGTCCTTTGGGGCGCAGGCGTGGCACCGACGGGGGCCGCCAAGCTGCTCGGCATAGCGCCGGGACCGGGCGGACGCGTGGCGGTGCGGCCGGATTTGAGCGTCGAGGGGCTGGAGAATGTCTATTCGCTGGGCGATGTCGCCGCCTGCCTGGACGAAGACGGCAAGCCCTTGCCCGGCCTGGCCCAGGTCGCGCAGCAACAGGGCGAGTATCTGGGCAAGGCGTTACGGAGGCAACTGACGGGCGGAGCGGCGCCCAAGCCCTTCCGCTTCCACAATCGCGGCAATGCGGCGATCATCGGGCGTCACGCCGCGATCTTCGACTTCGGCCGGTTCCGGATGAAGGGCTATCCGGCCTGGATGCTCTGGGCGATCGTCCATGTCGTGCTGCTGGTCAATTTCGCGCAGCGTATCCGCGTCAGCCTGCAATGGCTGTGGCGTTATCTGACCTATCGGCGTGGTGCCCGGATCATCACCACGCCTATTGGCCGCCCGCCCGGCTGACGGGGATCAGCGGATCAGTTGGGCGCGCAGGTCGACCAGCGTCGCGCCGATATGCTCGGTCAGGAAACCGGCCACCCGCGCCTCGTCCCGTGCCAGCCAGGCGTCGAGCAGCGCATGATGCTCCTCATGCGCGCGGTCCTCGCGACCCGCAGGCTTCAGATGCTGGACGACATAGCGTTCGGCCAGCACCTGCAACCGTTCGATCAGCTGGAAGGTCAGCGCGGCACCCAGCGGGCGGACCAGCGCGAGATGAAAGGCGCGGTTGCGGTGCGCGACCTCGTGCAATGCGTCGCGCGCCGCGACGTCCAATGCGGTCAGCGCCTCACGCGCGACGGCCTGATCCTCCGCCGTCGCCACACGCGACGCACGCGCCGCCGCATCGGGTTCCAGCGCCAGGCGAAGTTCGTAAATCTCCTCCGCCTCGCCCGCGCCCAGCGAGCGGACGAAAAAGCCGCGATTGGCCTGGCTGGTCAGCAGCCCTTCCTGTTCCAGCCGGGCAAGTGCCTCACGCAGCGGAATCTTGCTGACCCCCAGCTCATTGGCCAGCGCGTCCTGCCGGATCGGTTGTTCCTCTGGCAGGTCGCCGCTGATGATCCGCTCGCGAATGATCGTGAAGATCTGCTCCGACAGGGTGCGAACGACAAGGCTCATGGATTCTCTCGTGCCGACAGGCCGGGGAGAAGCCTGTAATTTAGGGGGAAATGTAACGAACAAGCCTTCAGCATAGCCCTGTTCCCCACAGCCTGCCAAGTCTGTGTCACAGACCGGGCGGCAGGGCGTCCCGAAGTTCGTTCAGCCAGACAGTTGCCGTTCCGTCCGATGGCGCCCGCCAGTCCCCGCGCGGGGACAGGGCGCCGCCTGCCGAGACCTTGGGACCGTTGGGCAGGGCCGAGCGCTTGAACTGGCTGGTCTGGAAGAAGCGAGTCAGGAATCGCTCCAGCCAGTGCCGGATCGTCGGCAGGTCATAGGCGACGCGCGCGTCCTGCGGCAGGTCCTCGGGCCAGCCGCCCGCTTCCGCATCATGCCATGCGTGCCAGGCGAGGAAAGCGATCTTCGACGGCTTCAGGCCATAGCGGATGACGTAATGCGCAAAGAAGTCGTTGAGTGCATAGGGGCCGATCATCGCCTCGGTGGACTGCATCGCGCCGCTGGCGTCGGCGGGTACCAGCTCGGGCGAGATTTCCTGAGCCAGGATCGCCGCCAGAACCTTGTTCGTCGCCTCATCATATTGCCCGGTACGGATGCACCAGCGGATCAGGAACTGGATCAGCGTCTTGGGCACGCCCGCATTGACCGCATAATGGCTCATCTGGTCGCCCACGCCATAGGTGCACCAGCCCAGTGCCAGCTCCGACAGGTCGCCGGTGCCCAGCACGATGCCGCCGCGCTGATTGGCGAGGCGGAACAGATAATCGGTGCGCAGGCCCGCCTGCACGTTCTCGAAGGTCACGTCATGGACCGGCTCGCCCTGCGCAAAGGGGTGCTTCATGTCTTCCAGCAGCTGATGCGCGGCGGGACGGATATCGATTTCCTCTGCCGTTACCCCCAGCGAACGCATCAGTGCCCAGGCATGGGCCTTGGTGCCCGCGCCGGTGGCGAAGCCGGGCATGGTGAAGGCCAGGATACGGTCGCGCGACCAGCCCAACCGATCGGTCGCCTTGGCCGCGACGATCAGCGCATGGGTGGAATCGAGCCCACCGGACACGCCGATCACCAGCGTCTTGGCGCGGCTGGCATCGAGCCGCTTGGCCAGTGCCTCGACCTGGATGTTATAGGCTTCGTAGCAGTCGGCATCCCGCCGGGCGGGATCGTCGGGTACGAAGGGAAAGCGGTAGACGGAGCGTCGCAGGCCGCGATCGCTCGCCTCCGCGCCATGGACGAAGCCGATCCGGCGGAAACGATGTTCGGGATGGCCCGCAAATGCGGCGGCATCGTTGAAGGTGCCGAAGCGCAGGCGCTCCTGTTCGATCCGCTCGACATCGATATCGGCGGTGGTCAGCGCGGGTTCGCGCAGGAAACGCTCGGACTCGGCGATCGTCTCGCCCAGTTCGTGGATCAGGCCCTGGCCGTCCCAGGACAGATCGGTCGTGCTCTCGCCTATGCCCGCCGCCGAATAGACATAGGCGCAGGCCGCGCGGGCCGACTGGGCGGCGGCCAGCATCGCCCGGTCGCGCGCCTTGCCGATGACGATGTTCGACGCCGACAAATTGCAGCAGATCGTCGCCCCGGCCAGCGCGCCCAGTGTCGAGGGCGGGGTGGGGGCCCAGTAATCCTCGCAAATCTCGGCATGGACGACGAAGCCCGGCACATCCTCGGCCGCGAAGATCAGGTCGGTGCCGAAGGGCACGCTCTGGCCATCCAGCTCGATGGTCAGGCCGGTCAGCCCCGCGCCGCTCGCGAACCAGCGCTTCTCGTAATATTCGCGGTAGTTGGGCAGGAAGGTCTTCGGCACGACGCCCAAAATCCGCCCGCGCGCAATGACGACGGCACAGTTGTAGAGCCGCCCATTACGGGGCAGCGCGGCACCGACCAGCATGACGGGCGACAGCGCCGCGCTGGCATCCACCATCTCGCCCAGCGCCGCGAGCGTCGCCGCGTGCATCGCGCCCTGCAAATGCAGGTCGTCGATCGCGTAGGAGGTCAGCGACAATTCGGGAAAGACGATCAGGTCGACGCCGTCTTCATCCGCCTTGCGCGCCAGATCGAGCATGGCTTGCGCATTGGCATAAGCATCCCCGACCGATGCGGCGGGCGTCGCGGCGGCGACGCGGATCAGGCCATGGGTGTGAAGTGCGTAAAAGGGGTGATCCTGCATCCTCTCGGGATAGCGACGCGGGAAGGGGGGCGCTAGCCTGTGTGGGTTGCCACGGGTTAGGATGTGAGGGTTTCCCCTGGCCTTCGACTTCCCTTATCCTGGTGCATTCCGCTAAGCGCCGGACGCTCCCGAAGTTCGAGGCTCTATGACCATCATCCTCTACGGCATCCCCAACTGCGACACGATGAAGAAGGTCCGTGTCTGGCTCGACCAGCACGGCGTCGAATACCGCTTCCACAACTACAAAACCGACGGCATTGACGAAGCTACGCTTCGCCGCTGGGTCGATCATGTCGGCTGGGAAAAGCTGCTCAACCGCGCGGGCACGACCTTCCGCAAGCTGGACGAGGCCGACCGGCAGGACATCGATGCCGACAAGGCGATCCGGCTGATGCAGGCCCAGCCCTCACTGATCAAACGGCCGGTGCTCGACCGCGACGGCGCCCTGACGGTCGGGTTCAAGCCCGAGGTGTACGCCGAAATCTTCTGACGGACCAAGGGGGTGGAGCGCACGGCGTACACGGGTTAGAGGTTTGGCCATGTCCACGACCTACACGCTCGACACCGCGACCAGCCGCGCCAATCCCACGCCTGCGCCGATGAAGCGTCTGACCGTACCTGCCATCCGTCGCCGCAAGGGCGAGACGCCGTTGGTCATGCTGACCGCCTATACGGTGCGCTCGGCGCAGCTGCTCGATCCGCATTGCGACATGCTGCTGGTCGGCGACAGCCTGGGGCAGGTGATCTACGGCCTGCCCTCGACCGTGCCGGTCACGCTTCAGATGATGGCGGCGCATGGCGCCGCGGTCGGGCGGGGCAGCTATCATGCGGTCGTCGTCATCGACCTGCCCTTCGGCAGTTACGAAGCGAGCCCGGAAAAGGCGTTCGAGAATGCCGCGTGGCTGCTCAAGGAAACCGGCGCGGCGGCGGTCAAGCTGGAGGGCGGCGTCGCGATGGCGCCGACCGTGCGCTTCCTGGTCGAGCGCGGCATTCCCGTCATGGGCCATGTCGGCCTGACGCCCCAGGCGGTGAACGTCCTGGGCGGCTATGGCGCGCGCGGCCGCACGCCTGAGGAGGCCGAGAAGATCATCGCCGACGCGGTCGCCGTGGCGGAGGCGGGTGCCTTTTCGGTCGTGATTGAGGGCGTGGTCGAGCCGATCGCGATCGAGATCACCAAGCGTATCGCCTGCCCAACGATCGGTATCGGTGCGTCGGCGGAGTGCGACGGTCAGGTGCTGGTGGGCGAGGACATGCTCGGTCTGTTCGACCGTACCGCCCGCTTCGTCCGCCGTTACGAGACGATGGGCGAGCGGATCGGCGAGGCGGCGCGTGCCTATGCCGAGGATGTGCGCGCCCGCCGCTTCCCCGGGCCGGAGCAGACCTATGCCCCCCGGCAAGCCAACCGCGATGGGGGATAAGCCAAGCCCGCTTCCCACAGGGGCCGCTCCTCGCTAAAGGTCGCGGCTTCTATCTTGCCTTGATCCAGAATAGCGGAGCCCGTCTTGGCCCTAACGCCCCAATCCAGCCAGGCCTTTTTGAGCGAGGTCGACGACGAACTGCGTCGCGAAAGGCTGACGTCTTTCTGGACCCGGTGGGGCCTTATCGTCGGCGCGGCGATCGTCGTCGCGCTCGCTGCGTTCGGCGGCTATCTCTATTGGCAGCACCGCCAGCATCAGGCGGCGGGCGTCGATGGCGAGCAGTTGCAGGCCGCCTATGACGCGCTGGGCCAGAACGACACCAAGACGGCGGGCGAGAAGCTGAAGGCGCTGTCCGACACCAATGTCGACGCCTATCGTGCCCTCGCCGAGTTCACCCAGGCGGATATCCTGCTCCAGCGTGACGACATGAAGGGTGCCGCGGCACGCTTCGCCGCCATCGCCAATGATGCCTCGCTCGCCCAGCCGTTCCGCGACCTGGCGCTGGTTCGCCAGACCATGGCCGAATATGACACGATGAAGCCCGAGGCGGTCGTCGCGCGACTGGGCAACATGGCGGTGCCCGGCAACGCCTATTTCGGTAGCGCGGGCGAGATGGTCGCCGTGGCTTATCTGCGCATGAATAAGCGTGACCAGGCGGGCCGTTTGTTCGGCCAGATTGCCAGCGACAAGGATGTGCCCGATACGTTGCGGCAACGTGCGGTTCAGATGGCCGGCGTATTGGGGGTCGACGCGGTCGGCCAGAGTGAGGACACCAAGACCCAATGACGAAGCATTTCCGCACCTCGGCGGCGCTTGCCGCGCTGATGGCGCTGGGCGCCTGCGGGGTATTCAAGAGCGCGCCCAAGAAGACGCCGACCGTGGGCAACCGCGTGCCGATCCTGGTTTCGGAAACGGGGGTCGAGGCGGACAAGACGATCGCCGACGTACAGGTCCTGCTGCCCGCGCCCGAAGCGAACCCCGAATGGTCGCAGCCTGGCGGCAATGCCGCCAAGTCGATGGGGCAGCTCGCACTGGCGGAACAGCCGCAGCGCCTGTGGAGCGCGACGATCAACGGTGGTTCGGCGCGCGATCCGCTGGGCGCCGCCCCGGTCGTGGCCGAGGGCAAGCTGTTCGTCGTGGATGTCGAGGGCAATCTCGTCGCGATGAACGCCGATACCGGCGCGCGCCTGTGGTCGACCGGTATCACCGAAGGTGACGCGAACCGCCTGGCCCGCTTCGGCGGCGGGGCGAGCTATGATAGCGGCACGGTGTTCGCATCGGACGGTCTGGGCGATGTGATCGCGGCCAGCGCCGCCGACGGCAAGGTGCTGTGGCGTGCCAAGCCCAGCGGCCCGCTGCGCGGATCGCCAACCATCGCCAACGGCAATGTCTATGTCCTGACCCAGGACAATCAGCTTTACGCCATCAACCAGACGGACGGTAAGATCGTCTGGGCCGGGCAGGGCACGCTGGAGACGCAGGGCGTGTACGGCGTCGCGGCTCCATCGGCCAGCCAGGGTACGGTCGTCGCCGGTTTCTCGAGCGGCGAGCTGAACGCCTATCGTTACGAAAACGGCCGTCTGCTGTGGCAGGACGCGCTGTCGCGGACGAGCATTTCCACCTCGGTGTCGACGCTGTCGGATATCGACGCCGCGCCGGTGATCGACCAGGGCCGCGTCTATGCGCTGGGCCAGGGCGGCCGAATGGTTGCGCTGGAACTGTCGACCGGCCAGCGTCTCTGGGAGCAGAATTTCGCCGGGCTTTCGACGCCATGGATCGCGGGCGAGTGGATATTCCTCGTCACCGACGATGCGCGTCTGGTCGCGCTGGCCCGGTCGAGCGGCAAGGCCCGCTGGATCGCGCAGCTGCAGCGCTTCCACAAGGAAAAGAAGAAGACCGGCGCGATCACCTGGTTCGGCCCGGTGCTGGCGGGCAACCGCCTGATCCTGACCAACTCGGAAGGGCAGATCGTTTACGCCAATCCGGGTGACGGATCGGTCCAGGCAACGGTCGACACCAAGACGCCGTTCGCGCTGCCGCCGATCGTCGCCAACAACGTGCTCTATGTCCTCGACCAGAAGGGTAGGATCGCGGCCTATAAGTGATGCGGTTTTGCCCCGTGGGACATTTGTTCCACGGGGCGGTGCATTTCGTACCGCTATAGGCGTGACGAAAGCCCCGCCTTTCGCTAACGCACGGCGATGGCTAATCTCCCTATCGTCGCGATCGTCGGCCGTCCCAATGTCGGCAAGTCGACGCTGTTCAATCGTCTGGTCGGAAAGAAGCTGGCGCTGGTCGACGACCGGCCCGGCGTGACGCGCGACCGGCGCGAAGGCGACGCGCATCTTCTGGGCCTGGATTTCCGTATCATCGATACGGCCGGTTACGAAGACGAAGACCCCGACACATTGCCGGGCCGGATGCGCCGCCAGACCGAGGCGGCGGTCAGCGAGGCCGATGTCGCGCTGTTCCTGGTCGATGCCCGCGCCGGGGTCATGCCGCTGGACGAGGAGATCGCTCGCTGGCTGCGCAGTTCCGATACGCCGATCGTGCTCGCGGCGAACAAGGCGGAGGGCCGTGCGGCCGAACAGGGCATATTGGAGGCGCTGGCGCTCGGCTTCGGCGATCCGGTGCAATTGTCCGCCGAGCATGGCGAAGGCGTGGGCGATTTGTTCGAAGCGCTGCTCCCCTTCATCGACCGTGAAGTCGAGGAAGAAGAGGAAGTCGATCTCGAAAACCCCTTCGCTCCGCTGAAGCTGGCGATCGTCGGGCGTCCCAATGCGGGCAAGTCGACGCTGATCAACCGTTTCCTGGGTCAGGATCGCTTGATCACCGGGCCGGAAGCCGGGATCACCCGCGATTCGATCGCGATCGACTGGGAATGGCACGACCGCAACGGCGAGGTGCGGCAGGTCCGCCTGATCGACACCGCGGGCATGCGGAAAAAGGCCAAGGTTCAGGACAAGCTGGAAAAGCTGTCCGTCGCCGACGCGTTGCGCGCGGTCGATTTCGCCGAGGTCGTGGTGCTATTGCTCGATGCGACGCTGGGGCTGGAATCGCAGGATCTGCGCATTGCCGACCGTGTGCTGGAAGAGGGGCGTGCCCTGCTGATCGCGCTCAACAAATGGGACGTCGCGGAAAATCCGTCGTCGCTGTTCAACGGTGTGCGCAAGGCGCTGGAAGACGGGCTCAGCCAGGTCAAGGGCGTGCCGCTGCTGGCGGTATCGGCCGCGACCGGCAAGGGGCTGGACACGCTGATCGAAGCGGCGTTCGAGACGCGCGCCGCCTGGTCGAAGCGCGTGCCGACCGGCGAGCTCAACCGCTGGTTCGAGCGTGCGGTCGAGGCCAATCCGCCACCCGCACCGGGCGGCAAGCGGATCAAGCTGCGCTACGTCACCCAGGTGAAGTCGCGTCCGCCGAGCTTCGTGATCTTTGGTACGCGCGTGGATCAATTGCCCGCCAGCTATGAGCGGTATCTGGTCAATTCGATGCGGCGTGAGCTTGGTTTTGGTGCAGTGCCGGTGCGTCTGACGCTGCGGGCGCCGAAGAACCCGTTCGGCAAGAAGGACTGAGGGGCGGCGGGCGCGCTTTTTCCTAATCGCCCTTCAGCCGGAGCCAAGTCGAAGGCCGAGGGCCGACGCCAAGTCCGGGCCATGACCGATATAATTCCCGTGGCCTTCGACTTCGCTCAGGCTGAACGGGTTAGGTGGACAATTTTCCGGAAACAGGGGCGGGCCATCAGACCCGCCCCGCATTCTCAGCCCTGAAGGTGCGGAGCCGCGCCCGACTTGGGCGTGTCGTTCTCCGCCATGGCGTTCAGCTGGATATAGTTCTGGATGCCCATGCGTGCGATCATCTCGAACTGGCGCTCCAGCGTGTCGACATGCTCTTCCTCGCTCGCCAGGATGCGCTGGAACAGGTCGCGGCTGACATAATCGCGGACTTCCTCGCAATAGGCGATGGCTTCCTTGAGCTGGGCAACGGCCTCGACCTCGATGGCCAGATCGCCCTTGAGCACTTCCTCGACGGTCTCGCCGATGCGCAGGCGGCCCAGCAGCTGGAAATTGGGCAGCCCGTCCAGGAACAGGATGCGCTCGGCCAGCCAGTCGGCGTGGCGCATCTCGTCGATCGATTCGTGATATTCGAACTGGGCGAGCTTGTAGACGCCCCAATGATCGAGCAGCCGGTAGTGCAGGAAATACTGGTTGATCGCGGTCAGCTCGTTCTTGAGCGCCTCGTTCAAATACTCGATGACCTTCGGATCGCCCTTAACTGCCATTGATCTCGCCTTTCGTGAACGTGTTTGGCGGCACCTTAGAAGACCATAGGTGACCCCGACAAGGCCGATTTCATAAGTAAAAATGCGTCGCGCTTTCATCTTGGGCGAAAGCTGCTAGGGGCAACATAAGTTATCAAAAATGAGGTTAACGGTGTCGGTGAGTGCGGCGGAGCAGCTGGCCCTTGTCATGGAACATGTCCGGCACGGTATCGTGATCTATGATCGGGACGAGCGGATTCTCCTGATCAATCAGTATGTCAGTCGCATCTTCGGCCTGTCGGACAGTGCCGTGACCGCAGGGTCGAGCCTGGCGGATTATCTGCACCATGTCGGCAATGCGGTAGGTTGGTCGGATGTCCGAAAGGCGACGATCCTTGACAATCATCGGCAATGGGCCCGCGAGGGGGTGCGGCGCCAGTTCGATCATCATTTCGATGACGGTCATGTGCTGGAAATTACTTATCACCCGCAACCCGATCTTGGGGCGGTGCTGACCTTTGTCGACGTGACGCATGAGCGCGATCTGACGCGCGTGATTCGGCGACGCAATGACCTGAACCGCGAGACCGTGGCCATGCTGGAACGGGTCGGCCGGATATCGGCCAATACCCGGCTGGTCGCGCTGAATGCGAGTATCGAGGCCGCACGGCTCGGTGCCCAGGGGCGCGGTTTCGCGGTCGTCGCCGAAGAGGTGCGCAACCTTTCGGTCGAGACGTCGGATGTGCTGGTGGAGATCAGCCGGATCAACGCGGCGTCGCTCGAACTTGCCGAAGACAAGGATCGGTAACGGGGAAGATCGATACGGGAAGTTGGTGGGCCCGGCAGGATTTAAATAAGCTAATAAAAACAGATATATAGTTTGCCTAACTGACGCGCATCAGGTCCCGTTGCCTCTCTGTTTGAGAAAAAACTGTCTAACCTTTAAGGGCTCGACCTACGCATGAGCGCGGCGTTAAGTTACTTGGGGGGGGCACCAAACCGCCGGGCGATCAGCGGTACCCAATTTACCGCTATATCGATCACTTTATCTCCGACGATGGAGGAATAATTATCCAAATATACCGCGCTCGCGATCCATTTGGTCTTCCATCATAGCCCAGATGCGACGAGCGGCTTGGCGGTATCCCTCTCAATCGTCTACGATGGTCTTGCTGCTCCACTTCGTGACGTGCTCACTCGATGCGAGCCGTTTCGCCGCAAACGCACGTTGCATGTCGTCAAGCCGCGATAGCAGCGCGCTATCAGCTCCGACCTTCAGCTTTGGAAGCAATACGTCGTGTATGTACTGCGACCGTGCCCAGCTTGCCCGACTCAGACGAAGGCGGGCTACCCCGAGCGCGGCCACATCAGGGCTGGGCCGGCTGCAATGGTCTCGAATTTCAGCTATGCCTGCTGTTATTTTCCGATGATGTTCGGCGAGCGTCTGATCCATTAGTCCTGTGTAGCTGCAAAAAGTTAACCTCAAGCTGCATCGACCATTATTTAAAGATTAACGATCTTTTTGCGTTCCTCCAGACAGCAGCTTTTAGCTGACACTATTGTTCGACAAGGCAGCAGTATGAGACGGGTTTAATTCTTAAGTAGCGCGCAAGCTCGGGGCATATCACCCCCGCCGTCCCATTGCCGCTGACCGGTAACCTTGAATCGAAAGGGAGTACAGGATCAAACCTCTCTCATCCATCAAGTCGAAGCTCCTAAAGAGCGAAATGGTAGGCTCTCTATGGCTTTCGTGAATTAGGCTTTCACCCGCTACCCGGACCAGTACCGCGAGGGCTCGGTCAAAGTCAGGCGCTTCGAAACCGTCCGCCTGTACAGGTAGATTATCGGCTATTTCGATAGAATATGTGGGCATTTGCATACAACTGCATGCCAAGTCAGAATGTCCATTAACTAACATAGGTTGGCTTAATTTAAAGTTCGGACGCATTTGCTTCACGGACTGGTCCGAGCCGTTGCGGTGCCGAGTGCCTCAGTGAAAGCCGTCATTAGCCCCTTGGCTCTCGGACTTCCACCGCAGGTTGCAGTCCCGATAAGTTAAGGCGGTGCCAAATAATTTAATAAATACAGAGGCTTATAGTGAGAATTTGGTGGGCCCGGCAGGACTCGAACCCGCAACCTAGCCGTTATGAGCGGCCAGCTCTAACCGTTGAGCTACAGGCCCCACCGCGAATGTCGTTAGCGTGATGCGGCCGGACTTCGCAAGCGTCGTGCGACAACTTTGCACAGGAAATCGGCCAAAGAAAAAGGGCGCTTCCGCATGGGAAGCGCCCTTTTCCGACATAGCAGTCGGCGCTTCGGACCCGAAGGTCCGACGCGACTATTACTGCATGTTGTCCGCCTTGGCGTCGGCAGCGTCACGGACGTTGTCGGCAGCGGCGTTCATGTTGTCGGCAGCGTTCTCGAGGGTCGCGGCAGCAGCAGCGTTCGAGGTGTTGTCCGCAGCGGCATCCATGTTGTCAGCCGACATTTCCATGTTGTCAGCCAGCATGTCCGCGTTGTTCTCAACAGCGGCAGCTTCCGGCGACTTGTTGCAGGCGGCGACGGACATCAGGCCGGCGGCAGCGAGAACGAAAGCGATCTTCTTCATTCGAATGCTCCCAAGCAAAGCAAAAATCGCGGCCGGCCCGAATGCCGTCGCGAAGCGGCTCAAATAACGTGCGGTT
The DNA here is from genome assembly GCF_014199595.1 of Sphingomonas yabuuchiae. Lineage (GTDB taxonomy): Bacteria > Pseudomonadota > Alphaproteobacteria > Sphingomonadales > Sphingomonadaceae > Sphingomonas > Sphingomonas yabuuchiae. The sequence goes on from NZ_JACHNX010000002.1 coordinate 151,563, forward strand.
CATCGCGGTCAATCCGCAAAATTCATCGGATCGCAAGGTTCGCGACGAACCGATGGCGCGGATCGGGCTTTTTCAAGGCGTTGGCGTTACCAAACGGTTACCGCGAGACCGACGGTTCAGCGCGGGGTGACCGGGCCGATGGCCTCGGGCGCGTTGGCGACCACCGCAAGCATGGCGGTCCAGGCGGCGACATTCTGGCGAAGGGCCGCCGGATCGACGCGGTCCAATACGTCGTCGGGCGTATGGTGGGAATCGAAATAATCCCATCCCGACTGGTTCAGGTCGATCCCGGCGGTCCCGAGCTTGATCGTCGGGCCGATATCGGTGCCGTCGCCGCCCAGGCCGCTGCCCCGCGTAATGCCCAGCGGTGCCAGGGCGGTCTGCAGCCGGTCCGCGACCAGCTTGGCGGTGGTGGGCAGGTTGACCTCGAACCGCCAGACCCGGTCCGCGCCGAAGTCGCTTTCCGATGCCGTGGCGTGGCGCTCACCGGCATGGGCCTTGGCATAGGCCTCGCCGCCCATGCCGCCGACTTCCTCGGCGCCGAACCAGACGACACGGATGGTGCGGCGCGGCTGCCCTGCATCCATGATCCGCTTGGCCGCCGCGGCAGTGATCGCGATCCCGCTGGCATCGTCGATCGCCCCCGTCCCCAGGTCCCAGCTGTCGAGATGGCCACCGACCAGCACGATACCCGCCGACGGATCGCTGCCGGGCACCTCTGCAATCACGTTGCCTGATTCGCGAGTGCCGACCATGCGCGGGGTCAGGACCAGCTTCATGCGGACCGGCTGGCCCCGGCTGGCGATTCGCTCCAGTTGCTCGGCGTCAGGGACGGAAAGGGCGGCCGCCGGGATGGGCTTTACGCCTTCGGGGAAGTTGGTCGTGCCGGTATGGGGGAAGCGATGATGGTCGGTGCCGATCGACCGGATGACGATCGCGACCGCGCCGCGCCTGGCCGCCAGCGCGGGGCCGGTAAAGCGCGCCGTGCCATAGGCGCCATAGCCCGATCCGTCCTGGGTCCGGGGCATGGCGTTGCCGATATAGACGATCTTGCCGCGGATCGCGTCATCAGGCGCCGACTGGAACGCCGCCATGCTGGGGAAGACCGCGACCTCGCCCGTCAGACCGCCCGCCGGTGTCGCACCCGAATTGCCCAGCGCGGCCAGTGTCAGCTTCTGCGGGAAGGGGGCCAGGATTTCCGCGCTCTCCGCGCCGCGTTCCCACACCGGCATCCGATAGGGCTCGATCCGCACATTCTTGAACCCCAGCGCCGTCAGCCTGGCGACCGACCATGCCCGGGCGCGTGCCTCGGCTTCGGTGCCCGCCAGCCGCTGGCCGACTTCGGTCGTCAGTCCCTCGACGATATCCCAGGCGACCGTATCGTTCAGCGCCGCATCGCGCAGCCGTTCGACCTCGGGTGCGACGGTGGCGGGCGGGGGCGGAGGGGTCCGCTGTGCCAAGGTGGGGGAGGACAGGGCGGAGGCGGTCAAGGCCGCGAGAAGAAAGCGCTTCATGGGCCGGAGTGTTACGCAGCCGGTCCCGTTTGCCAACCGCCCGCGCAACCACTACATGGGCGGGCAAATATCCCACAGTCGAAAAAGCACGGAGCTCCGCGCCGCCATGGCCGTCCAATATACCTATGTGATGAAGGGTCTGACCAAGACCTTCCCCGGCGCCAACAAGCCTGTCCTCAACAACATCCACCTTCAGTTCCTGCCGAGCGCGAAGATCGCGATCATCGGCCCGAACGGCGCGGGCAAGTCCACGCTGATGAAGGTGATGGCGGGCATGGACACCGATTTCACCGGCGAGGCCTGGGCCGCCGAGGGTGTCCGCGTCGGTTATCTGGCGCAGGAGCCGCAGCTCGATCCGTCGAAGGACGTGATGGGCAACGTCAAGGACGGCGTACGCCCGATCGCCGATCTGGTCGATCGCTTCAACGCCATCTCGGCCGAGATGGGCGATCCGAAGGACGACACCGATTTCGACGCCCTGATGGAAGAGATGGGCGAGCTTCAGGCCAAGATCGATGCGGTCGACGGCTGGTCGCTCGACAGCCAGCTGGAACAGGCGATGGAAGCGCTGCGCTGCCCGCCGGGCGATGCCGACGTCACCCGCCTGTCGGGTGGTGAGAAGCGTCGCGTGGCGCTCTGCAAGCTGCTGCTCGAAAAGCCCGACATCCTTCTGCTCGACGAACCGACCAACCACCTCGACGCCGAGAGCGTGTCGTGGCTGGAGAATTACCTCAAGGAGTATACCGGCAACGTCATCCTCGTCACCCACGACCGTTACTTCCTGGACAACGTCGTCAACTGGGTGCTCGAGCTGGATCGCGGCCGCTACTACACCTATGAGTCCAACTATTCCGGCTATCTGGAAAAGAAGGCCAAGCGCCTGGAGCAGGAAGAGCGCGACGAGGCGGGCAAGCAGAAGGCGATCGCCGACGAGCTGGCCTGGATGCGTCAGACGCCCAAGGCCCGTCAGACCAAGTCGAAGGCGCGTATCCGCGCGTTCGAGGAGCTGATGGAGAAGCAGGAGAACCGCGTCGCGGGCAAGGCGCAGATCCTGATCCAGATCCCCGAGCGTCTGGGCGGCAAGGTGATCGAGGCCAAGGGGCTGACCAAGTCGTACGGCGACAAGTTGCTGTTCGAAGGTCTCGATTTCATGCTGCCGCCGGGCGGTATCGTCGGCGTGATCGGGCCGAACGGCGCGGGCAAGTCGACGCTGTTCAAGCTGATCACCGGCCAGGAACAGCCCGACGCGGGCACGATCGAGATCGGCTCGACCGTCAAGCTCGGCTATGTCGACCAGAGCCGCGACGAACTCGATCCCAACAAGAATGTCTGGCAGGAAATCTCCGACGAACTGGAGGTCTTCCGCTTCGGCAAGCAGGAACTGGGCACGCGCGCCTATGTCGGCGCGTTCAACTTCCGTGGCCCCGACCAGCAGAAGAAGGTCGGCCAGCTGTCGGGTGGTGAGCGTAACCGCGTCCACATGGCCAAGATGCTGAAGGAGGGCGGCAACGTCCTGCTGCTCGACGAACCGACCAACGACCTCGACGTGGAAACGCTGCGTGCGTTGGAAGAGGCGCTGGAGACGTTCGCGGGCTGCGCCGTGGTCATCAGCCACGATCGCTTCTTCCTCGACCGTCTCTGCACGCACATCCTGGCGTTCGAGGGCGACAGCCATGTCGAATGGTTCGAAGGCAATTACGAGTCGTATGAAGAGGACAAGCGTCGTCGCATGGGCGATGCCGCCGATCGTCCGACCCGTCTGGCCTATAAGAAGCTGACCCGCTGATCCCAAAAATGCCGGTTTTGGTGGCGCCCTTCCCGAGCGATCGGGGAGGACGTTGTCGTATCGGATGCTGGCCCACGGCTTTAAACCGATGCGGCCAATTCCCATCTCGACCGTTATAACGACAGGGTAACAAAGGGCGCGGTTGGGAATGGCGGTAGTGGAGCAGGCGCAAGGCGAGGATCGTGGGATCGCCGGCGCAGGGCAGTTGCATTATCGGCTCCGCCAACAATCGGTCCTCGCCGCCTTCGGGATCGAGGCACTGCGCGCCCGCGACCTGGACCCGATGCTGCAGCGGGCGACCGAGCTTTGTGCAGAGGGGATGCGATCTTCCTTCTGCAAGTTCCTGGAATATAAGGCGGACCGGGAAACGCTTCTGGTTCGCACGGGCGTGGGTTGGGGGCCGGGTGTCGTCGGCTCGACCGAGATGCGCACCGACATGGGCTCGCCCGCGGGCTTTGCGCTCCAGACGGGGCAGGGGGTCATCTCCAACCATCTCGACCAGGAAGAGCGGTTCCGGACGCCGCAGTTCATGGCCGACCACAAGATCCGCCGGGCGATCAACGTGCTGGTCGAGGCATCCGGCCAGCGTTACGGCGTATTGGAGGTCGACAGCCCGGACGAAGGCCGTTTCGAGGAGGCCGACCTCGCCTTCATGCAGGGTTTCGCCAATCTGATTGGCGTTGCCATCGAGCGGCAGGAGGCCGAGCGCCGTCTGGCCGAGGCGGTGGAGCATCAGCAGCTCCTGACCCGCGAAGCCAGCCACCGGGTCAAGAACAGCCTGGCCCTAGTGTCGGCCATGCTGAACCTCCAGAAGCAGGAGGATGACGATCCCCGTGTCCTCAGGATGCTGAACGATGCGCAGGCGCGGATCGCGGCCATTGCGCAGACCCATGACCGGCTGTGGCGCAGCGAGCGGGTCGGCATGGTGGCGCTCGACGATCTGGCCTGCGGTATCGCGGATCAGCTGGCCCAGCAGGCCAAGGATCATGAGGTACATTGCGATATCGAGACGATCGAGATGAACGCCGATACCGCGATCCCCATCGGATTGATGCTGACCGAGCTACTGACCAACGCGATCAAATATGCCTATGGCGAGGAAGGCGGCGTGATCGATGTATGCCTCCACGCGCGCGACGGGCAGATCGTCCTGTCGGTGCGCGACAAGGGCAAGGGGCTACCCGCTGATTTCGACATGAAGGTCGCCTCCCGCCACAGCCTGGGCATGCGGATGATCACCAGCCTGGCCCGGCAGTTGCGGGGTGAAGTGCGGTTCGACGACGCCGCACCGGGCACCTGCGCGACGCTGACCATGCCCGATCCGAGGGACTGACTTGATTCCTCCCTTACGGGGGGAATTTGATCGTTCACCGCACCCGCTTCACGAAGGTCCGGCCATCCTCTCGCCGCTCGGTCTGGAAATTGGGGACCGCCTCGATCAGGTCGGACAGCCGCTTGAAGCCGAAATTGCGCGTGTCGAAGCTCGACCGATTGCCCGCCAGCTGGCCCATCGCCGACAGGCTGGCAAAGCCGCGCTCGTCGCGCTTGACGGAATTATAGGCGTCGACCAGCAGCTTGAGCAGTTCCTCGTCAATCGGGCGCGGGGTACCCGCCGTGCGCTTCGCCTGTTCGATCGAGGGCGGTAGCGAGTCGGCCAGCGGAACATCGGCCGAAACCGGCTTGGCGCTGGCGGGGCGGGTCGCTTCGCCGATCAGCGCGCCGACATCGATGAAGCGGCTGCATGCCTGTTTGAATGCCTCGGGCGTGCGGCTGTTGCCGAAGCCATAGACGGGAAAGCCGTCCTGCCGGATACGCGTCGCCAGCGGCATGAAGTCGCTGTCCGACGACATGATGCCGAACCCGTCGATCCGCCCCCGGAACAGCAGGTCCATCGCATCGATGGTCATCTTCATGTCGGTGGCGTTCTTGCCCTTGGTCAAGTCGAACTGCTGCTGCGGCTCGATCCCGTGCTTGACCATGACGTCGCGCCAGCCCTTCAGGCCGGGCTTCGACCAGTTGCCATAGGCGCGGCGGACATTGACCGTGCCCAGCTCGGCAAGCACCGTGAGGACGGGGTCGATGGCCGCCGACTGGGCATTGTCGGCATCGATGAGCAGCGCGATGTTGCGGGTCAGGGCGTTCATGGCGCCCTGACTATCAGAGCTGCGGATCAGCCGCCACGCCGCATCGCATCGACGCCGATCGAACCGCCACCCGCCGCCGCGAGGTACAGGAAGGCGAAGCAATAGAGGATCGCCGCCTCACCACCATTGGCCAATGGCAGGAAACCCTGTGGTGCATGGGCCATGAAATAGGCGACCGCCATCTGGCCCGAGAGCAGGAAGGCCACCGGTCGCGTGAACAGCCCGACGAACAGCATTGCCCCACCGACCAGTTCCAACACGCCCGCCGCCGTCAGCAAGGGATTGAGCGGCATGGGGAAGGGGGGAAGCCCAAAGAATTTCGAGACGCCATGCGCCAGGAACATCAGGCCGAAGACGGCGCGGAACAGCGACAGAAGCGGGGCGGAGAAACGGGTGGGGACGGGCATGGCCGATACTCATTCACGAAGGACCGCGAGGATCGCCGTCCGTCGAGCATATTTTGCCGTTTGCCCAATCCTCAACAAGAACCGGATGCGAAACGAACCGTTGCGAATGCGGTTACGGATCGGGATAGGCGATGGCGATCACCTCATATTCGCGCTCGCCCGCGGGCAGCGTCACGCGCCGCAGATCGCCGACCGACGCCCCCCGCAGCGCCCGGACGAGGGGGGCGTTCCAGCCGACGCGTCCCTGGCCCGCATCGGCCTCGTCATCGCCGACCAGCGTCAGGACGCGCTCATTGTCATCCTCGTCCGCGATGGTGACGGTCGCGCCGAACCACACCTTGCTGCGATCCTCCTGCCGGGCAGGATCGACGACCTTGGCCGCCTTCATCCGCTTGGACAGCCAACCCAGCCGCCGGTCGATCTCGCGGAGGCGCTTGCGACCATAGATATAGTCGCCATTCTCGGAGCGATCGCCATTGCCCGCCGCCCAGGCGATCGTGTCGACCAGTTTGGGCCGCTCGACCCCAAACAGCGCCTCATATTCCTGACGCAGCGCGGCATAGCCCGCCGGGGTGATATAGTTGGGACGATCCATCGTCCCCCTCTATTCCCTATGCCGCCGCGATCAACCCGGCCGCGACGACTTGCCTAGATACCAGCTGAGCGGCGTCGGCCCCCGGCTAGTCGCGCGGGCGGGGTTCATCAGGTCGTAGACCACGGCATTTTCCAGCACCCGCTGCACATAGTTGCGGGTCTCGGAATAAGGGATCGCCTCGATCCAATCCACGATGTCGACAGTGCCGGTGCGCGGATCGCCATTGGCGCGCAACCACTTGTTCACATTGCCGCCTCCCGCATTATAGGCAGCAATCGCAAGTGGATAGCTGCCATAATTGTTGCGAATTCTCTCGAAGTAACTGGCACCCAGCTGGATCGACAGGTTCGGATCGGTGGTCAGCGCGGCGGGCGAGTAGGACAGGCCGATCTTGCCCAATTGCTCGGCGGCGGTGGCGGGCATCAGCTGCATCAGGCCACGCGCGCCCGCATGGCTGACGGCGGCACGGTCGAACTGGCTTTCCTGCCGCGCAATGGCATGGATGATCGTCCAGCTCTGCTCATAGCCGGTCGGGACCGGGATGGTCGGGAAGCCAGCCGCCGAATAATCGGTCAGCCCGTTCTGCATCGCGCTGCGCCCGACCATGACGGCCAGGTCGGGGCGGTTGATGTTCCGCGACAGGTCGGCGGCGAGAAGATGGTCGTTCTCGTCCTCCGCATCGGCCGCGATCTGGCGAATGAAGGCGCTCTGGTCCTGCCATTGGCCGATCATGCCCAGGAACTTGGCGGCGCGCACGGTTTCGCGGGCATCGAAGGCGGCGCGCACGGCAGGCGCGACATTGGTCGCGGCGATCGCGGGCGGCGCGACGAGCGGGCGACCGGTCCGCTCCAGCGCCAATTGGCCATAGAATTGGTCGCGATATTGCGCGGCCCGGCCGTAGAAACCTGCCGCCTCGGTCGACCGACCCGCCGCCTCGGCCGCGCGACCTGCCCAGTAAAAGCCCTTGGCGCGGGTCTGCGGCGATTGGCTGCCCCGGCCGTACCGGTCGAACAGCGTCATCGCATCGGCGGGGCGTGCCAGCTTCATCGCGCTCTGGCCGGCCAGCCAGACCAGGCTCGTATAATCGTCGCGCTCGCCATAAGGCTTGGTCGAGACGTCGGTGCCCGCCGGATAGGCATCGTCGACCTGCCGTGCGATGTCATAGGCTGTCTGCAACTGGCCGTCGGCCGCTGCCGCCCGCGCGTTGACCAGTAACGCCTCGTAGAATTTTTCGACATTGCCGGGTCGCGTCGCGAGTTGCCGCGTCCGGGCGAGCCAGGACCGCGCGGTCAGGCTGTCACCGGTGTCGCGCAGCCAGCTGGCGCGGTCGGCGACATAGCCCGCATCATTGGCATAGATTTCCGCCGTCGACGCAGACAGGCTGGCGGCATCCGCCGATTTCGAGCGGAAGGCCAGCCGCGCGGCGAAGATCGGACGCCGCGCCACGCTGGTATAATTCAGCTGTCGCGCCGCCGCACTTGTCTGCCCCGACCAGAGCAGCGCATCCATCCGTGCATCCTGGTCCTCCGGCGTCAGTGCGGAGGCGAAGGTCGACATGACCAGCGCTTCGTCATTCGGCGACAGCGCGCCGCGCCGCCAGGCCGTTCGCGCGGCCTGCGCCGCGTCCGCCGGTGCGCCGGTCGCCAGCAGGGCACGGGCATAGGCCACGCCGCCCGCCGCCGACTGGGGTGGGAAGCGACGGAAATAGGCGACGATGCTCGACGGTGCGGCGGTGAAGTTCGCCGCCTGCTTTTCGGCCGCGCGGCGGTTGCCCGCTTCGCCGGGCCAGCCGGGATGCGCCATCAGGAAGCCGGCATAGCTGTCGAACGGCAGCGAATCGGTCTGTTGCAGCGCGCGCCACTGGGCCAGCGCCGCCGCGATCGCCCCGTCGGCGGGGGCGGGCATCCCCTGCGTCGCCTGGTTGGGGCTCATATTCGCCATTTGCGTGCGATACCGGTCGAGCTGGTCCTGCCCGCCCGGCGTGATCATCGATCCAGCCAATGTCGCGAGGAGCGCCCCCGCCTTCGTCAATGCCATCATGGTGGACAGAATAGGGACTCTACCCGTACATGTCCTGAACAAATTGTCCCACTCGGCGCAGCAGGAGCGCATTTCCTCTCATGTTTTCAGGGTCCATTCCGGCGCTTGTGACGCCGTTCGACGATCAGGGCGGTCATGTCGGCGGAGCGTTCGACGAGGCGAAATTTCGGGATTTCGTCGAATGGCAGATTTCCGAGGGCTCGACGGCGCTGGTCGCCTGCGGCACGACGGGCGAAGCGGCGACCATGCCGAAGGACGAGCATTTCCATGTCGTGCGCGTCTGTGTCGACCAGGCGCGCGGCCGGGTGCCGGTGATCGCGGGCGCAGGCTCGAACGACACGATCGTCGCGATTGAAAATCTGAAGGCCGCGCAGGAAGCGGGTGCCGACGCCGCGCTGATGGTACCGCCCTATTATAACCGGCCGAGCCAGGAGGGTATCGCGCTCCACTTCGCCGAACTGGCGAAGAACGCGCCGCTGCCCATCGTCCTCTATAACGTACCCGGCCGCACCGTCACCGACATCCAGCCCGCGACGCTGATCCGCGTCGTCAAGGCGGCGCCGCAAGTCTTCGTCGGCGTGAAGGACGCCAGCGGGGCGCTTGCGCGCGTGTCGCATCATCGCGGGGCGCTGGGCGCCGATTTCTGTCAGCTCTCGGGCAATGACGACTTGGCGCTCGCCTTCAACGCGATGGGCGGGGTGGGCTGTATCTCGGTAACGGCCAATGTCGCCCCGCGCCTGTGCGCCGACTTCCAGGCGGCTTGTGCGGCCGGGGACATGGCGCGGGCGCTGGAGCTGCACGACCGGCTGTTCCCGCTGCACGAGGCGATGTTCACCGACGCCTCGCCGGGCCCGGTCAAGTACGCGCTCAGCCGCATCATGCCGTACTTCCCGCAAGGCGTGCGCCTGCCCATGACATGGCCGTCCGAGGCTTCGCGCGCGCAGGTCGATGCGGCGCTGGCCCATGCCGGGCTGATCTGACGCCAAACTTCTTTTCCGGGCCTTTCTTCGGCCGCAATCCCGGTCGACCATCGGCGTGATCGATGGGCACGGGAGAGTCGGCCGATGTGGACGGTGGTGATGATCGCTTTGCAGGCGGGTGCCGTGGCCGGACCCGTCCTGCCCATGCCGCGCAAGCCGTCGACGGCGCGGCGTTGTCCGCCCGGCGATACGGGCGACGATGTGGTGGTCTGCGGCCGCTCGTCCGATGCGGACCGGATCGGCACCATTCCCGATTATTCCAAACCCATGACCCTGCCCAAGGCGCGCACGGAAATAGCGGGCGTCGGCACGGTTTCCGCGGAGGCCGAGCAGGTCGATGTCGGCGGCATGCCGAGCAAGCGGGCCATGATCCGGATGACCATCCCGCTGGGCGGCCGCCGCAAGCCCTGAACGCCCCGTTCCAGAAACGGGATGATGCCGTCATCAGCGGCTTTTCATGACGGCATTCAGCGCCTACATCGGCCCGTCCATGCGCCCGAAACCCCAAACGTTCGACAAGAAGAAGATCGTCGCCGAGAACCGGCGCGCCCGCTTCGATTATGCCATCGAGACGACCTATGAGGCCGGTATCGCCCTGACCGGGACCGAGGTGAAGTCGCTTCGCTTCGGCGAGGGGTCGATCGCGGAATCCTATGCCGAGGTGCGCGGCGAAGAGGTGTGGCTGGTCAATTCGAACGTGCCCGAATTCAGCCATGGCAACCGCTTCAATCACGAAGCCAAGCGCCCTCGTAAATTGCTCCTTCATGAGCGCGAAATAAACAAGCTCCACGGTGCGGTGGCGCGCGAGGGCATGACCCTGGTGCCACTGATGATCTATTTCAACTCGCGCGGCCGCGCGAAGGTGGAGCTGGCATTGGCGAAGGGCAAGAAGGCGCACGACAAGCGCGATTCGATCAAGGAACGCGATTGGAAGCGTGAGCAGGGCCGTATCCTGCGCGATCGCGGCTGATGGCCTCGGCCGTGCCCACCCTGTGGGGCCGTTCCCTGGCCTGGGTCCGGCGCAATATGCCGACCCGCGATTCGATGGAAAACAACAGGCTGCTCCGGCCGGTCGCCCACCGTGTCCTGGCGCCCGAGTTGTGGCGCTTCACCCGGCGGTCGGTGCCGCGCGGCGTCGCGCTGGGCGTGGTCGCGGGGTTCCTGTTCCCGGTCGCGCAGATCGCGATCGCAGCGGTCTTCGCCCTGCCGTTCCGCGCCAATGTGCCGGTCGCGGCGCTGACGACCTTCATCACCAATCCGCTGACCACGCCGATCATCTGGGTCATCGCCTATCGCATCGGCACCTTCCTGTTGCGCAGTGAAACGCCGATCAACACCCAGCCGGTCGCCGAAGCCGCGACCGGTTGGCTGCAATGGGCGTTGAGCGCGTTTCACTGGCTTTGGGAGCAGGGGCCTGCCTTCGGCCTGGGCCTGTGCGTGCTGACCGGCGGATGCGCGGTGATCGGCTATGCCGCCTCGGCGCTCGGTTGGCGCGTTTGGATCGCGCGCAAATGGCGCAACCGACGGAAAAGCGTGGCAATCTGATAGCGGTATCGCGGTTTGACGTGACTTTCTAACGGTTTGACTGGGCGTATCGGCTCGCTACAACAGCGGCATCCATCTCCTTTTCGGGAATTCAGATGCGCTCTCTGCTGATCGCCGCTCTTCTTACGACCGCCATTTCCCCCGTCATGGCTCAGACTGCGAACCCCGTCGACAAGGCCGCCGTGGGCCCGGTGAAGCCCAATGCCAAGAACGGGCCCGAGATCGGCGATTTCGGTTTCGACATGGCGGGCCGTGATACGGCGGTGAAGCCGGGCGACGACTTTTTCGATTACTCGAACGGCACCTGGTACAAGGGCACGACGATCCCCGCCGATCGCTCGTCCTACGGCATGTTCCACGTCCTGCAGGACCGCTCGCTGGAGCAGACGCGCACCATCCTGGACGAGGCGACCCAGCAGCCGGGCAACAAGGCGGGCGACTTCTATGCCAGCTTCATGGATGAGGCCGCCGTCAATGCGAAGGGTGCGACCCCGGTCAAGCCGTGGCTGAGCGCCATCAAGGCGACCAAGAGCCGTGACGCGCTGGCGGTCGAGATGGCCAAGCTCCAGCGTCAGGGCGTCGGTGCGCCCTTCGGCGTCTATATCGGCCAGGACGACAAGGCGCCCGACACCTATATCCCGAACTTCGGCCAGAGCGGCCTCGGCCTGCCCGACCGCGACTATTATCTGAAGGACGACGCCAAGCTGGCGACGATCCGGACCGCCTATCAGGCCTATCTCGCCAAGATGCTGACGCTGGCGGGCGAGCCCAATGCCGAGGCGCGCGCGGCGGCCGTGTTCAACTTCGAAAAGGGGCTGGCGGGCGTTCACTGGACCCGCATCGAGAGCCGTGACGCGGACAAGACCTACAACAAGTGGATGGCGGCGGATTTCACCACCAAGGCGCCGGGCTTCCCCTGGGCGCAATATATGCAGACGCTGGGCGTCTTGGGCCGTCCCGCCTATCTGGTCGCGCAGCCGAGCGCGATCACCGGCGAGGCAAAGCTGTACAGCGAAGCGCCGCTGAACGTCCTCCAGGACTATGCGATGCTGAAGGTGCTGCGCAGCTATGCGGGTTATCTGTCGAGCGATTTCGACAAGACCAACTTCGCCTTCTACGGCACCACCCTGTCGGGCACGCCCGAGCAGCAGGCGCGGTGGAAGCGCGGCGTCGGCCTCGTCTCCAACGGCCTGGGCGAGGAAGTCGGCAAGCAGTATGTCGCCAAGTATTTCCCGCCGGAGTCGAAGGCCGCCGCCGATGCGCTGGTCAAGAACCTGATCTCGGCCATGGGCGACCGGCTGCGCAATCTGGAATGGATGGCGCCCGAGACCAAGCAGAAGGCGCTGGCCAAGCTCGCCGCCTTCACGCCCAAGATCGGCTATCCCGATAAGTGGAAGGATTATTCCGCGCTGCAGATCCAGCGCGGCGATCTGGTCGGCAATGTCGCGCGCGCCAATGCCTTCGAGTTCCAGCGGGACCTGAACAAGCTGGGCCAGCCGATCGATCGCGGCGAATGGTTCATGACGCCGATGACGATCAATGCCTATGCCAACCCGCCGATGAACGAGATCGTGTTCCCGGCGGCGATCCTGCAGCCGCCCTTCTTCGATCCGAAGGCCGATCCGGCGGTGAACTATGGGGGTATCGGCGCGGTGATCGGGCATGAGATCAGCCACCACTTCGACGATCAGGGCCGCAAGTATGACGCGACCGGCAAGCTGACCGACTGGTGGACGCCGCAGGACGTGGCGCGGTTCAAGACCTTCACCGACGCGTTGGTGAAGCAATATGATGCCTATGAGCCGCTGCCCGGCCAGCATATCCAGGGCGGCCTGACGCTGGGCGAGAATATCGCCGATCTGGCGGGCCTGACCGTCGCGCTCGACGCCTATCACAAGTCGCTGGGCGGTAAGGCCGCGCCGGTGATCGACGGCACGACCGGCGACCAGCGTTTCTATTATGGCTGGGCTCAGGTGTGGCGGACCAAGTGGCGCGAACCGGCACTGCGTCAGGCGCTGCTGTCCGACCCGCACTCGCCGGGTCATGAGCGGGTGCTGACCGTGCGCAACCTCGATCCCTGGTATGCGGCGTTCGGCGTCAAGCCGACCGACAAGATGGCGCTGACGCCCGAGCAGCGCGTCCGCATCTGGTAATCGACCGAATGACAGGCCCTCCGGCACCCACCGGAGGGCCTTTTTTGCGTTTTGGAGAGAATGATGAAAAGTCTGGCCATCGCCGCGCTGCTTGGCGCGACCGCGATCACGGGGACCGTGGCGCTGAATGCGCAAGACCGCCCCGCCGCTGCCAACGGCCCGACCTATGGGCAGTTCGGCTTCGACGAAAAGGGCATGGACAAGTCCGTCCGCCCCGGTGACGATTTCTATGCCTTTGCCAATGGCGAATGGGCGAAGACCACGGCCATCCCCGCCGACAAGTCCAGCTATGGCGCGTTCGACAAACTCGCCGACCTGTCGCGGGAGCGGACCCACACCATCCTGGAACAGGCCAAGGGCCAGCGGAACCAGATCGGCACCGCCTATGCCACCTATCTTGACACTGCCGCGATCGAGGCGAAGGGACTGGCACCGATCCAGCCCTGGCTGAACCGGATCAAGGGGCTGACCGACAAGTCGGGCTATGCCACCCTGCTCGCCGAGGCGGATCGCAACGGCGTCGGCATCCCCTTCGGCTCGGGCGTTGGGCAGGATGCGCGCCAGCCCGATCTCTACACCGTCGGCCTGCGTCAGGCCGGTCTGGGAATGCCGGACCGCGATTATTACCTCAGCAACGATTCGAAGATCGCCGCCCAGCGCGCGGCCTATCAGGCACATCTGTCCAAGATGCTGACCATGGCGGGCGAACCCGATGCCGAGGCGCGGGCCCAAGCGGTCGTCGCCTTCGAGACGGAGATCGCCAAGGTCCACTGGACCCGGATCGACAGCCGCGACCGGACCAAGACCTACAACAAGATGACCGTGGCCGATCTGGCGAAGAGCGCACCGGGCTTCGACTTCGCGACCTATCTGAAGGGCGTGGGCACGCCGGTCGATACGCTGGTCGTCGCCCAGCCGACGGCGGTGACGGGTATCGCCGCGCTGATCCAGTCGACGCCGATCGCGGTGCTTAAGGACCAGCTGCTGCTCCGCTCGCTCGACGAGTTCGCCGATGTCCTGCCCGCCCAGTTCGACCGCGAGCAGTTCGCCTTTTACGGCACCGTCCTGTCGGGCACCCCGCAGCAGCAGGAACGCTGGAAGCGGGCGGTCGACTTCACCAGCAGCGCGCTCGGCGACGAGGTGAGCAAGGTCTATGTCGCGCGCTACTTTCCGCCAGCGACCAAGCTGGCCGCCGATGCGCTGGTGAAGAACGTCCTGGCCGCAATGGGCAAGCGGATCGACCAGCTCGACTGGATGGCCCCGGAAACCAAGGCGAAGGCCCATGCCAAGCTGGCCGCCTTCACCCCCAAGATCGGCTATCCCGATCGCTGGAAGGACTATTCGGGCCTGAAGATCGTCAGCGGCGACGCCTTCGGCAACGCCCTGCGCGCGGCCCAGTGGCGGCACGAGGACAATATCGGCCATCTCGGCAAGCCGATCCAGCGTTGGGAATGGGGCATGACGCCGATGACGGTGAACGCCTATGCCAATTTCGGCATGGTCGAGATCGTCTTCCCCGCCGCGATCCTGCAACCGCCCTTCTTCGATCCGAAGGCCGATCCGGCGGTCAATTATGGCGGTATCGGCGCAGTGATCGGCCATGAGCTGAGCCACCATTTCGACGATCAGGGATCGAAGTTTGACGCGCACGGTCAGCTGACTGACTGGTGGACGGCCAAGGACGTCGCGGCGTTCAAGGAACGCACCGGCGCTCTGGTGAAGCAATATGACGCCTATGAGCCTTTGCCCGGCCTGCATGTGAAGGGGGCACTGACGCTGGGCGAGAATGTCGCCGATCTGGCGGGCCTGTCGGTCGCCTATGATGCCTATCACGCCTCGCTAAAGGGGAAGGCGGCGCCGGTGATCGACGGCTTTACCGGCGACCAGCGCTTCTATCTGGGCTGGGCGCAGGTCTGGCGCCGCAATTACCGCGAGGCGAACCTTCGCAACCGCTTGCTGACCGATCCGCACTCGCCGTCGCAGCAGCGCGCCTGGGTCGTGCGCAATCTCGATCCCTGGTATGCGGCCTACAACCCCAAGCCGGACGAGAAGCTGTATCTGACGCCGGAACAGCGCGTCCGGATCTGGTAATCAGCATCCACTTCCCGGCATGGACCGTCCGTCCGAGGGATCGGGCTTGACCATGCCGGGTTGCCGGATGATGGGTTAGCGATGGCGATCGCGTCCCTCGAAAGATTTCACCCCACCCGCGTTGCGGCCGTCGTATCGGTCGCGAGCGGAGCGGGCGCGGCCGCCCTGTTGTTCGTGGCGATCCGCAGCTGGGTCGTCGCGGCGGGGTTTATGGCGGCCGCGCTGCTGGCCTTTGGGGTCATCCTGGTCTGGCGCATCCTGACGCCGAAGGTCGAGCATAGCCGACGCAGCGTCGACTGGGATTTTGCCCGCGTCGTGGCGGATGCCAGCCTGGACGCGATTGCCGTCACCGACCGGGCCGGGCGGCTGGTCTGCGCCAATGACGCCTATGCCTCGCTCTTCCCGACGATGCCGACCCCGCCGGGCGTTCCGCTCGATGCGGCGTCGGTGGAGACGCTGGCGGAGGCGGGGCGGACCGCCTGGCGCGACGGGCTGGGCCGGGCGGACCGGATCGCGGTGATGGGCACCGAATTGTCGGTGATGGTCACGCGCGCCGGTGACGAGGCCGATTTGCTGGTCTGGCGCTTCGCCATCGCCGAGGAACAGGACCTGGCCGAGACGGTCGAGCGGCTGATTGGCGGCATCCATGGCGACCGACTGGGCACGGCGGGCATCATGGCGGCATTGATCGCGCCCGACGGCCGGGTGCGGGCCGCCAACCGCGTGCTATGCGCCCGGGCGATGGGCGGCGAGATGATCTCGATCGTCGGCCGCGACTTTGCGACCTTCCTGGCGCATGATCCGGGTGGCCAGGTCCGCTTCGCCGCCGAACTGGCGAAGGGCGAAGGCAAGCCCCTGCGCATCCTGCAAATTCCCTTCGTCGAGGGGGAGGCCGCGCCGATGCTGGTCGCGCTGCTCGACGAGGATGAGCAACTGGTCGCCCCCACAGGCACGAGCGCGGGCAGTCATGTCCGTGGCCTCGTCTCGCTGATGCCTTTCGGGATCGCGCTGGTCGACCGCGACGGGCGCTTCATCCAGATGAACTCGGCCTTCATGCGCGCCGCCGGGGTCAACGGCACCGCGCCGCCGCTCTATCCGGGCGATCTGGTGGTGCGCGAGGACAAGGCGGCGGTGGCGGACGCGATCCGGCGCTTCGCCAGCGGGGCGACGCATTCGGCCGACATGGCGGTGCGGTTGAAGGATCATCCCGAAGAGCCGGTCGCGCTGACCATCGCGGGCGCGCGCGGGCTGGGCGAGGCGGCGGTGCTGCTCAGCCTGAAGGACAATTCGGAGGAGAGCCGCCTGAAGCGCGAAGTCGCGCAGGCGACCAAGATGCAGGCGGTCGGCCAGCTGGCGGGCGGCGTCGCGCACGACTTTAACAACATCCTCACCGCGATCATCGGACATTGCGACCTGATGTTGATGCGCCATTCGCCGGGCGACAGCGACTATGACGATATCCAGCAGATCCGCACCAACTCCAATCGCGCCGCCAGCCTGACCCGCCAATTGCTCGCCTTCTCGCGCCAGCAGACGTTGCGGCCGCAGATCCTGCAACTGCCCGATGTCGTGTCGGAAGTGTCGAACCTGCTCAAGCGGCTGCTCGGCGAGCGGGTGCGGCTGGACGTCAGCCACGGCCGCAATCTGGGCCCGGTCCGCGCCGATCCGGGGCAGTTGGAGCAGGTGGTCGTCAACCTCGCGGTCAATGCCCGCGACGCGATCCTGGAGAATGAACCGGCTGGCGGCGGCATCCTGACCATCCAGACGCGCGCCGTGTCGATGGCCGATGCGCGTGCGCTCAACAACGATATTCTGCCCGCCGCCGATTACACCGCCCTCATCATAAGCGACAACGGGACCGGCATTCCGCCCGAAATCCTTGGCAAGATTTTCGAGCCCTTCTTCACCACCAAGGAATTGGGCAAGGGGACCGGCCTGGGTCTGTCGACCGTCTACGGCATCATCAAGCAATCGGGCGGCTATATCTTCGCCGATTCGCCGCCGGGCGGCGGAGCGAAATTCTCCATCTACCTGCCGGTCCATGCCGCGCCCGCCGTCTCGCCCACCAAGGCAAGTCCGGCAAAGCCACCGGCCAAGGTCACGACCCCCTGGGGCTCGGGCACGATCCTGCTGGTCGAGGACGAGGATATGGTCCGCGCCGTCGCCGAACGCGCGCTGTCGCGACAGGGCTATACCGTCATCTCCGCCGAGAATGGCGAGGCGGCGCTGGAGATGCTCGACAAGCATGGCAAGCCCGACCTGCTGATCTCCGACGTGGTCATGCCGACCATGGATGGGCCGACGATGGTCGGGCTCGTCCGCAAACGCTATCCCGACCTCGCCGTGCTGTTCATGTCGGGCTATGCCGAGGAACAGCTGCGCAAGTCGATCACGCTGCCCAATGTCGGTTTTCTCCCCAAGCCCTTCTCGGTCCAGCAATTGGCCGAGGCGACGCAGGCGGCGCTGACGCAAGATGGCGGGCAGGGGCCTGATCGCAACTAGCGGCTGGCGCGGGGCGCAAAGCATGTTATGGCGATGTTGATGACAGAGCCCGTGCAGATCCTCATCGTCGAGGACGAACCCCTGATCGCCATGATGCTCGAGGATTTCCTGGACGTCCTCGACAAACAGGTCGCGGGCACCGTGGACAGCGTCGACGACGCGCTTGCGCGGGTGGCGCAGGGCGGTATCGATGCCGCCATTCTCGACGTCAACCTGCGGGGCGGCCAGAAGAGCACCCCCGTCGCCGAAGCGTTGGCCGAGCGTGGCGTGCCGTTCGTCTTTGCCACCGGCGGCGCCGACGATGCGGTGGACGAGCGGTTCCGCGACCGTCCCCGCCTGCAAAAGCCGTTTACCATGGACGGCGTGGCGAAAGCATTGGGTTCGCTCTGACCCGCTGACGCCCGCAAAGGCCCGGGATTGCGGGTCATTGCGAAATTTGCTTGCGTCTGGGGGCTGTCTGGCGACATAGGCCTGCGCCATGACACGCCAATTCGACAAGTCTCGCCTGCCGTCCCGCCACGTTTCCGTCGGCCCGGAGCGCGCACCCCATCGCAGCTATTATTATGCGATGGGCATTCAGGAAGAAGATATCGCCAAGCCCTTCGTCGCGCTGGCGAGTGCGGGCAACAATTCGGCCCCCTGCAACACCACGCTCGATGCACAGGCCGATGCCGCACAGGCGGGGGTCATTCGCGGTGGCGGCATGCCGCGCCGGTTCAACACCATCACCGTGACCGACGGCATCGCGATGGGCCATCAGGGCATGAAGTCCTCGCTGGTCAGCCGCGAGGTCATCGCCGATTCGGTCGAACTGTCGGTGCGCGGCCACTGCTATGATGCGCTGGTCGGCTTTGCGGGGTGCGACAAGTCGCTGCCCGGCATGATGATGTCGATGCTGCGCCTGAACGTGCCGTCGATCTTCGTCTATGGCGGCTCGATCCTGCCCGGCCGTCATCACGATCGCGTCGTGACCGTGGTCGACGTGTTCGAGGCGGTTGGGCAGCATGCGGCGGGCAATTGCCCGCTCCACGACCTGATCGCGCTCGAAAAGGTGGCCTGTCCCGGTCACGGCGCGTGCGGGGGCCAGTTCACCGCCAACACCATGGCCTGCGTCGGCGAGGCGATCGGCCTGTCGCTGCCCAACAGCAACATGATGCCCGCGCCGTTCCTCGACCGCCACGGCATCGCCGAGGCGGCGGGCGAGCAGGTGATGGAGCTGATCGGGCGCAACATCCGTCCGCGCGACATCTGTACCCGCGAGGCGTTCGAGAATGCCGCGCGCGTCGTGGCGGCAACCGGCGGGTCGACCAATGCCGGGCTCCATCTGCCCGCGATGGCGAACGAAGCGGGGATCGACTTCGATCTGTTCGATGTGGCCGAGATCTTTAAGACCACGCCCTATATCGCCGACCTGAAGCCCGGTGGCCGCTATGTCGCCAAGGACATGTATGAGGCGGGCGGCGTCTATATGCTCATGAAGACGCTGCTGGCGGGCGGGTTTCTGCACGGCGACTGCATCACCGTGACCGGCAAGACGCTGGCCGAGAATATCGACGAGGTCACCTGGAACCCTGACCAGAAGGTCATTTACGACGTGAAGACGCCGCTCAGCCCGACGGGCGGCGTGGTCGGCCTGCGCGGGTCGCTGGCGCCCGAGGGGGCGATCGTGAAGGTGGCGGGCATGAAGCGCCTTCAGTTCGAGGGCATTGCAAAGGTCTTCGACTGCGAAGAAGAGGCCTTCGCCGCCGTCGAGGCGCGCGCCATCACCGAGGGCACCGTCGTCGTCATTCGTTATGAAGGGCCGAAGGGCGGTCCGGGCATGCGCGAGATGCTGTCGACCACCGCCGCGCTTTATGGCCAGGGGCTGGGCGAGAAGGTCGCACTGATCACCGATGGCCGCTTTTCGGGCGGCACGCGCGGCTTCTGCATCGGCCATGTCGGTCCCGAAGCGGCCGATGGCGGCCCGATCGCGCTGGTCGAGAATGGCGACTCCATCCGCATCGATGCCGAGGCGGGCACGATCGACCTGCTGGTCGAGCCCGCTGTGCTGGACGAGCGCCGGGCGCGCTGGACCCCGCGCGTGAACGATTATCAGGCCGGTGTGTTGTGGCGCTATGCCCAGAATGTCGGCCCCGCGCATCAGGGCGCGGTCACGCACCCCGGCGCGAAGTCCGAGCGCCATGTCTATGCGGATATCTGATCCGTGGTGGCTGGTCGGCGCCTTGGCACTGGCCGGCTGCTCGGGCGGACAGGAAGAGCGGCAGGCGGCGGCCCAGGACGGCCCCGCCGCCGAACAGAAACCCGGTCTGGCCATCGAATGCGCACTGGCGGGGGCACAAGCCTTCGCCAGTGACTGCACGGTGGAGCAATCGGGTGCGGGGAATGCGGTAGTGCTGACCGTGCGGCATCCCGATGGTGGGTTCCGGCGGCTTCAGGTGACGCGTGACGGGCGCGGCGTAGAGGCAGCTGACGGCGCCCAGCCCGCATCGGTAACGGTCGCCGGGGACCGGATGATCGAGATAGCAGTCGGTGGCGACCGCTATCGCCTGCCTGCCACGGTAGCGACGCAGTGATCCCGATCGATGGCCTGCCGGTCCTGACCGCGGCCGAGATGCATGCGGCCGAACAGGCGGCAATGGTCGGGGAGGTGACCGAGGCGACCCTGATGGATCGCGCCGGTTCTGCCATTGCACAGGCGGTGGCCCGGTTGGCCGCCGGGCGCGAGATACTGGTGCTATGTGGCCCGGGCAATAATGGCGGCGATGGCTATATCGCGGCTGCGGCGCTCAAGCGGCAGGGTTTGGCGGTACGGGTGGCTGCCAGCGACGCTCCGCGCAGTACCGGAGCCTGCCGGGCAGCCGCAATTTGGGGCGGCGCGGTCGAAGCGCTGGATAGGGCGGAGCCTGCACCTGTCTTTGTCGATGCGATCTTCGGAACGGGTCTGTCGCGGTCGCCTTCCGACGAAATCCAGAATGCGCTGGCCCGACTTGCCGAGGCGGCATGGCTGCGCATCGCGGTCGACCTCCCGACCGGCGTGGCGATGGATAACGGCAAGGCGCTGGGCAAGGTGCCGCGCTTTGACGTCACGCTTGCGTTGGGGGCGGTGAAGCCGTCGCATCTCCTGCAACCCGCCGCCAGCCTCATGGGTCAGGTGCGCTTGCTGGATATCGGCGTTGCTACCCGTTCGCACGCCCGCACCCTGACACGCTGGCACCTGCCTGAGCCGGATGCGAACTCTCACAAATATAGCCGTGGCATGGTCGCCGTCATCGCGGGCAGCATGTCGGGCGCCTCGGAACTGACGGCACTCGCAGCTTTGCGGGCGGGGGCGGGTTATGTGCTTCACCTTGCATCGGCTGGGGTATCCGGCTCGGCTGCCCCGCACGCCGTCGTGCGCCGGGACTATACGGCAGACGCACTGGACGAGGATCGGATCGGTGCGGTCGTGATCGGCCCCGGCCTCGGTCGGGACGCCGACGCCTCCGCACGGCTTGAGGCGGCGCTTTCCGGCGGACGGCCGCTGATCATTGATGGCGACGCCCTCCGACTGGTCGAGCTTGGGACGCTGGCCAAGCACAAAGCCCCCAAGATCCTCACCCCCCACGGCGGCGAGTTCACCCATCTGTTCGGCGAAGTCACCGACGACAAGCTTAGCGCCACGCGCCGCGCCGCCCGGCAAAGTGGAGCGGTCGTCGTGCACAAGGGTGCCGATACCGTCATCGCCGCCCCCGATGGCCAGGCAATCCTCTGCCCGGAGGCCAGCCCCTGGCTGTCCACCGCAGGGACCGGCGACGTGCTGGCCGGAGCGATCGGTGCAATGCTGGCGGCGGGGCTCGAACCGCTTGCAGCGGCGGAGGCGGGGGTATGGCTTCATGCCCAGGCCGCACGACGCTTGGGCAAGGCTTTCATCGCGGACGACTTGGCAGACGCGCTTTCCGCCGTCAGAGGCTGATCGCATGAGCGATACCATCATCCGCGTCGCCGCCCGGGGCGACGGCGTGACCGCGACCGGCCGCCACGCCGCCTTTGCCGCACCCGGCGACACCCTGTCGGCCGACGGCATCGTCATGCCCGGCCCGCATCACCAGACCCCGCCCTGCGGCCATTTCCCGCGCTGCGGCGGGTGCCAGCTCCAGCATCTGGACGACGAAAGCTATGCCGGGTTCGTCACCGACCGCATCGCCTCCGCGCTCGACGCGCAGGGCCTGACCGCGCCGTTGCGCCCCGCGCATTGCTCGCCCTCGCACAGCCGCCGTCGCGCGACCCTCCATGCCGAGGCGAAGGGCGGGCGCGTGCTGATCGGCTTTTCGGCGGAAAAGAGCCACGCCATCGTTGACATGGCCGAATGCCATATCCTTCACCCTACGCTGTTCGCGCTGGTCGCCCCGCTTCGCGCTTTGCTCCAGCGGCTGGGGTTCAAGCGGCGCGGCGACGTGCATCTGGCGCTCGCGGATCAGGGGGCGGACATCCTGGTCACCAGCTTCTCGCCTGACGGATTGGAAGCGGCCGAGACGATCATCGCCTTCTGCCAGCGGCACGGCGTTGCGCGTTTCTCCGTCGATGACGGGCTGGGCGCGGAAACCCGCTGGGAGCCCGAGCCCGTGACGATCACCTTGGGCGGTGTCGGCGTTCCCCTGCCGCCCGGCGCCTTTCTACAGGCCACCGCCGATGGCGAGGCGGCTTTGGTCGCCGCCGTGCGCGAGGCGGTGGGCAATCCCCGCACCACTGCCGACCTGTTCGCTGGCCTCGGCACCTTCGCACTGGCGCTGCCGGATAAGGTCTATGCCGCCGAGGGCGCGCGTGATGCGATCCTGTCGCTGAAGGGCGCGGCGAATGGTGCAGGAAAGATGGTCTTTGCCGAACATCGGGACCTGTACCGCCGCCCGCTGACCAAGACGGAGCTGGACCGGTTCGACGCCATCGTGCTCGATCCGCCGCGTGCAGGCGCGCGGGATCAGGCGGATGCGCTGGCCAGCGCCGAGGTACGCGCGGTCGCCTATGTCTCGTGCAATCCGTCCAGCTTCGCGCGCGATGCCAAGGCGATGGTCGATCAGGGGTGGCAGCTCGATTGGGTGCAGCCGGTGGGCCAGTTCCGCTGGTCGACCCATGTCGAATTGGCAGCACGTTTTTCGCGTCAGCCTTCGTCCGGATAATCCGCCGCGACGAAGAACAGCCCGCCCGACGGCGCGTTCAGCCCCAGCTGCGCGCGGTCGCGGGCGTTCAGCGCCGCTTCGACATCGTCGGGTGACCAGCGGCCCATGCCGACCAGTGCCAGGCACCCGACCATCGACCGCACCTGGTGATGGAGGAAGGACCGCGCGGCGGCGCGGATGTACAGCCGTGTATCGACCCGCTCGACCGATAGCAGGTCGAGCGTCCGCACCGGGCTGTCCGCCTGGCAATGAACCGAGCGGAAGGTCGTGAAGTCATGCCGCCCGACCAGCCGCGCGGCGGCGTCCGCCATGGCGGCTTCGTCGAGCGGCTGCGGCACCTGCCACGCCAATCCGGCTTCATGGGTCAGCGGTGCGCGGCGATTGACGATGCGATATTCATAGGATCGCCGGATGCACGAAAAGCGCGCATGCCAGTCGTCCGGCACCGTCACGCAATTCAGCACTGCGACCGGGTTCGGCCTGATCCGCGCGTTGATCGCCTCCATCAGGCGGAAGGGGGCGATGTCCTTGGCGATGTCCACATGCGCGCGCATCGCCAGACCGTGCACGCCCGCATCGGTCCGTCCGGCGGCGTGAACCGCGGTGCGCTCGCCGGTGACGGCATGGACGGCGTCCTCCAGCGCCTGTTGAACGCTGGGGCCATGCGACTGGCGCTGCCAGCCCATGAAGGGCCGCCCGTCAAACTCGACCGTCAGCGCAAATCGCGTCAAAGCCGCGTCCCCGCCGGGATGGCAAAGCCGCGCAGCAGATCGTCGGCGCTCGATACGCCACGCCCGGCCCGCTGGACGCTGACCGGCCGGAGCGCGCCTGCGCCGCAGGCGATGGTCAGCCGGTCGTCCAGCAGCTCGCCGGGGGCACCATGGCCGTCGACCGGCTGGGCCGACAGCAGCTTGACCCGCTCACCCTGATATTCGAACCACGCACCGGGGGCGGGATGAAAGGCGCGGACCTGCCGCTCCAGCTCGATGGCGCTCCTGGTGAAATCCAGCCGCGTCTCGGTCTTGTCGATCTTGGCGGCATAGGTGACACCCTCGGCAGGCTGGGGCCGCGCCGGGTAGCGTTCGGGGTCGGCCAGGACCTTGACCATCAGCTCGGCCCCCATCGCCGCCAGTTCCGCGGTCAAGTCACCCGTCGTCTTGCGTCCGATCGGCGTCGAGCCTTCCAGCCGGACCGGCCCGGTGTCGAGACCCGCCTCCATCTGCATGATGCCTACGCCCGTCACGACATCGCCCGCCAGGATCGCACGCTGGATGGGGGCGGCCCCGCGCCAGCGCGGGAGCAGCGAGCCATGGACGTTCAGACAGCCCAAGCGCGGCGCGTCGAGGATCGCCTGCGGCAGGATCAAGCCATAGGCCGCGACCACCGCGACATCGGCCTCAAGCGCGGCAAACCGAGCCTGCTCCTCCGCCGAGCGCAGAGACACCGGCGTCATCACCGTTATGCCCAGACCTTCCGCCGTCTGCTGCACCGGCGAGGGGACCAGCTGCCGCCCGCGCCGCCCGCCGGGACGCGGCGGCTGGCTATAGCTGGCGACGACCTGATGCCCGGCCTCGACCAGCGCTTGCAGAACCGGGACGGCAAAGCCCGGCGTACCCATGAAGATGATCCGCATGGCAACGCCTCTCTGCGCTGGCGGGACGGCGCGCAACCCCCTATCTGTTCACACATGGCATCCCCCGAGATCGAGGCGCTGACCCAGGCGCTGGCGCGTATTCCTGGCCTTGGCCCCCGGTCCGCCCGTCGTGCGGTCCTGCACCTGCTGAAAAAGCGGGAGGCAGCGCTGGTGCCGCTGCTGACCGCGCTGGGGGCGGTCGAGGAGCGGCTGGAGACCTGCTCGACCTGTGGCAACATCGACACCGCCAATCCCTGCGCGATCTGTGCCGACGCCAGGCGCGATGCGGGCGCGTTGTGCGTGGTGGAGGAGGTCGCCGACCTCTGGGCGCTGGAGCGGTCGCGGCTGTTTCCGGGGCGCTTCCATGTGCTGGGCGGACGGCTCTCGGCGCTGGAGGGCGTGCGGCCCGAGGACCTGACGATCGACGCGTTGGTTCGCCGGATCGAGGGTGGCGGAGTCGACGAAGTCGTCCTCGCCATGAACGCCACGCTGGAGGGACAGACCACCGCCCATTACATCGCCGAGCGGATCGAGCGTTTCCCGGTGCGCGTGACCCAGCTTGCCCATGGCCTGCCGGTGGGCGGCGAGCTGGACTATCTGGATGAAGGCACGCTGGCCCAGGCGCTGCGCGCCCGGCGGCCGGTGGTCTGATCCGCTGGCTTGACGGTTCGGGTCGCTGACCGTAGCGAAATCGTCATGGCCATTCTTCCGATCGTCGAAATTCCCGACCCCCGCCTGCGTCTCGTCTCCAAGCCTGTCGAGACGGTGGACGACACCGTCCGCCAGCTCGTGTCCGACATGATCGAGACGATGTACGACGCGCACGGCATCGGCCTCGCCGCGATCCAGGTCGGCGTCGACCAGCGCATTCTCGTCATCGACCTGCAGGAGGAAGAGGATGAGGAAGGCAAGCCGGTCAAGCATCCCAAGGCCTATATCAACCCGGAAGTCCTGTCGGTCAGCGACGAGTTGTCCACCTATAATGAGGGCTGCCTGTCGATCCCCGAGCAATATGCCGAGGTGAAGCGGCCTGCATCCTGCCGTGTGAAGTGGCTGGACGAAAAGGGCGAGGCGCATGAGGCGGAACTCGATGGACTGCTCGCCACCTGCATGCAGCATGAGATCGATCATCTGAACGGCGTTCTGTTCATCGATCATGTCAGCCGGCTGAAGCGCGACATGCTGATGCGCAAGCTGAACAAGATGCGCAAGGGCTGACCTTTCCCGGCTAGGTCGGTCGAATGACCTTGTTCGACCGGCTTCGTTCGTTCTATGTTCCGACCTGTCCCTTAGTCTGACAGGTTGTCGAAATGCCCGAATTGATCGCCGTTGCCCTGCTCGCCCTATTGCTGGGGGGCGTGGTCGGCTGGATGGCCGCGCGGCGAAAGGCCGACGGCCTGGCCGCCGAACTGGCGACCGCCAAGACCCGTGCGGGGGAAGTGGAGCCGCTGCGCGTCGCCCGCGACGCCGCCGAGCGCGACCGGAGCGAAGCGCTTCAGGCGCTGGCCGAACTGCGCGGCCGCGCCGCCGATCTCGATGTTATCCGGACGGCGCGCGATGCCGTCGAGGCCGAGCGCAACGCCGCGCATCGCGAACTGGCCGAGTTGCGGGCTCGCGCGCAGGAGCGCGAAACGGCCTATGCCCAGACGCTGGAGGCGCTGGGGCAGGCACGCGAACAGATCAACGCCCAGTTCGGCGAGGCCGCCGCCCGCGCTCTGGAAGTCGCCCAGCGCCAGTTTCTGGAACGCGCCGAAGCGCGCTTCCGCCAGTCGGAGGAGGCGTCCGGCCAGACGCTCAAGGCGCTGCTCGACCCGGTTCATCAGCGACTCCAGCGCTATGAGGAAGGCGTGCGCAAGGTCGAGGACGAGCGCCGCGACGCATTCGGCGAATTGAAGGGCCAGATCGAGGCGATGCGGATCGGCCAGGAGCGCGTCTCGGGCGAGGCGGCCAAGCTGGTCAATGCGCTGCGCAACGCTCCCAAGGCGCGGGGACGCTGGGGCGAGCAGCAGCTTCGCAACGTGCTGGAGAGCTGCGGTCTGTCCGAACATGCCGATTTCCAGACCGAGGTCAGCGTCGATGACGGCGAGGGCGGTCGCCTGCGCCCCGACGCTATCGTGCGTGTGCCGGGCGGCAAGGCGCTGGTGATCGACGCCAAGGTGTCGCTCAACGACTATCAGGATGCTTTTGGCGCGGTCGATGAGCCCGAGCGGCAGTTGGGTCTGGCGCGCCATGCCGCCGCGATGCGCGCGCATGTCAATGGTCTGGGCAACAAGAGCTATTGGAACCAGTTCGAGGACGCGCCCGACTATGTCATCATGTTCGTCCCCGGCGAGCATTTCCTGTCAGCGGCGCTCGAGAATGATCCGACGCTGTGGGATTTCGCGTTCGACAAGCGTGTGTTGCTGGCGACCCCGACCAATCTGATCGCGATCGCGCGGACGGTTGCGGCGGTCTGGCGACAGGAGAAGCTGGCGCAGGAAGCGCGGCAGATCGGCGCGCTGGGCAAGGAACTCTATGCCCGCCTTGCCGTGATGGGCGGCCATGTGTCGAAGCTGGGCAAGAATCTCGATACCGCGATGACGGCCTATAACGCCTTTGTCGGCAGCCTGGAGAGCCAGGTGCTGACTAGCGCGCGACGCTTCGAGGCGCTGAATATCGACACCGGCGGCAAGAGCATCGACTCGCCACCCATCGGCGAACAGGCGGTGCGTCCACTGAGCAAGCTGCTACCGGTGGCGGATCTGGCCGAGGTGGAGACGGAGTAAGGTTTTTCCGTCAATCTGATCGACGTTCTTTCCCCTCGCCCCTCATAGAGGGGAGAGGGTTGCGCAGACTTGGTCTTTGCGAAAGCAAAGGCCTAGTCGAAGCTGGGTGAGGGGTGTTGCGCTCGCTCTGCGAGCGCGCGAGCCAAAGGCTCGCTCAACCCCTCACCCAAGCTGCGCTAGCCAGCACGCTGGCAAGCTCCGCTACCCCTCTCCCCTATCCAGGGGAGAGGGAAGTGGGGGCGGTTGCCGGGTTGGCGATTATCTCGCGATAACTGGCATACCAGTTTCAAATGAACGGGAGGCATTCTTATAGAAAGCCTCCCCCGATCCATCAGGCCGCAACCGTCCCCTTCGGCGCCGCCGCGCGAACGCCTTCGTCGACATGGTCGGCGAACTGCTTGAAGTTTTCGTTGAACAGGTCGACCAGCTTGGCCGCCGTCGCGTCATAGGCGGCCTTGTCCGCCCAGGTGTCGCGAGGGTTCAGGATCGCCGCATCGACGCCGGGCACCGACACTGGAACCTGGAAGCCGAAATTCGGGTCGGTCCGGAACTCGACCTGGTTCAGGCTGCCGTCGAGCGCGGCGTTGAGCAGCGCGCGGGTCGCCTTGATCGGCATACGGTTGCCGACGCCATACTTGCCGCCGGTCCAGCCGGTGTTGACCAGCCAGCAATCGACCCCGCCCTTGGCGATCCGCTCCTTCAGCAGGTTGCCATAGACCGAAGGATGGCGCGGCATGAACGGCGCGCCGAAACAGGTCGAGAAGGTCGCGTCCGGCTCGGTCACGCCAATTTCGGTGCCCGCCACGCGGGCGGTATAGCCGGACAGGAAGTGATACATGGCCTGTTCGGGCGTCAGCTTGGCGATCGGCGGCAGGATACCATAGGCGTCCGCCGTCAGCATCACGATGTTGCGCGGTACGCCCCCCATATTGTCCTTCGACGCATTGGGGATGAAGTCGATCGGATAGGCACCCCGGCTATTCTCGGCCAGGCTGTTGTCGTTCAGGTCGAGCTGGCGCGTGACCGGGTCCATGACGACATTCTCGAGCACCGTGCCGAAGCGCTTGGTGGTCGCGAAGATCTCCGGCTCGGCCTCGGGCGACAGGCGGATCATCTTGGCGTAGCAGCCGCCCTCGAAATTGAAGACCGCCGTGTCCGACCAGCCATGCTCGTCATCGCCGATCAGAGTTCGGCTGGCATCGGCCGACAGGGTCGTCTTGCCGGTGCCCGACAGGCCGAAGAACACGGCCGTCGAGCCGTCCGCGCCCATGTTCGCCGAACAGTGCATCGGCATCACGCCGGTGGTCGGCAGCAGATAGTTGAGCAGGCCGAAGACCGACTTCTTCATCTCGCCCGCATAGCGCGTGCCGCCGATCAGGATCAGCTTCTCGGTCATGTTGACCGCGATCACCGTCGAGGAGCGGCAGCCGTGGCGCGCGGGATCAGCGCGGAAGCTGGGCAGATCGATGATGGTGTATTCGGCGGCGAACTTGCGCAGCTCATGCTCTTCGGGACGAACGAGCATCGTGCGGATGAACAGATTGTGCCAGGCCAGCTCGGTCACGACGCGCACGCGTACGCGGTGCTCGGGCTGCGATCCGCCATACAGGTCCTGGACGAACAGGTCTTCCTTCTGGCCGAGCGCGGCGAAGAAATCGGCCTTCAGCGCGGCGAAATCGTCCGGGCTCATCGGCTTGTTGGTCTTGCCCCACCAGACGGTGTCGCGCGTCGTGTCGTCGCGGACCATGAACTTGTCCTGCGCCGAACGTCCGGTGTGCTCGCCCGTCTCGACGACCAGCGGACCGTCGGCCGACAGCTTGCCCTCACCGCGTGCGACGGCGGTTTCGATCAGCCGTGCGGTGACGAGGTTCCAATGCAGGGTGGCGCGGGTCTCGATCCCCTGGGCCTGCAGACCGATCTCCGGAATCCGTTCGTTCATAAGAGCTTCCTCGTTCCCCAAGGCGGCGGGTCCTGACGGCCCGGCGCTGTTTCACCGCACGCGAATACGTATGCGTTGGATCGTCCCATACGCCATTTGTTAAACACGTCAAACACGCTGTATGGCGAAGATGGTTGAGCCGTGTCTCACTTTGGCTTAACCGAGGGCCATGGCGGTCTTTTCGCATGACACGGGTCCGGGGGCGGTCGCATGACGGCCACTATTGCGCTGGTCGACGACGACCGGAACATCCTGACATCGGTATCGATCGCGCTTCAGGCGGAGGGTTTCGTCACGCGCGTCTATGCGGACGGCGAGGCGGCGCTGAAGGCGTTGATCGACAACCCGCCGGACCTGGCGATCTTCGACATCAAGATGCCGCGCATGGATGGGCTGGAGCTGCTCCGTCGCCTGCGTGAAAAGAGCCAGATTCCCGTCATCTTCCTGACCAGCAAGGACGACGAGCTGGATGAGGCGCTGGGTCTGGCGATGGGCGCGGACGATTACATCGCCAAGCCCTTTTCGCAGCGGCTGCTGATCGCACGCATCCGGGCGATCCTGCGCCGGTCGGAATATGTCGGTGCCCCGCAGGGCACGCCCGCCGCCGATGTGCAGGGCCCGCTGACCCGTGGGCAGCTTGCCATGGACCCGGCGCGGCATCGTGTGACATGGAAGGGCGAGCCGGTCACGCTGACCGTCACCGAGTTCCTGATCCTCGAGACGCTGGCGCAGCGACCCGGCATCGTGCGCACCCGCAACCAGCTGATGGATGCGGCCTATCAGGACGACATCTATGTCGACGATCGCACGATCGACAGCCATATCAAGCGCCTGCGCCGCAAATTCCGTCAGGTAGACCCTGAATTCGACGCCATCGAGACGCTCTATGGCGCCGGTTACCGATTCTCCGAGGAGTGAAGCCCCCGACCTGGCGTTGCGCTGGTCGGGTCAGATTTCGCTGACCCAGCGGATTCTGGCGCTCAACATCTTTGCGCTGCTGCTGCTGGCGGGCGGGTTTTTCTATCTGGATTCCTATCGCGCCCGGCTGCTCGACAACCGGGAGGCCCAGTCGCTGCGCGAAGTGCGGCTGATGGGCGAGGCGCTGAGTTCGGTACGCAGCGAGGAGCGCGACCTGCTTGTCGTCCGGCTGGCGCGCGATACGGGCGGGCGCATCCGGCTGTTCGATGCCGCCGGGCGACTGGTCGCGGACAGCCGGGCGCTGGGTGTTCGCAACGTCGTGCTCCGCGATCCGGACAAGCAGGATTGGGGGCAGGCGATCGCCCGCTTCCTGGACGCCGGGATCGACACCGTGGTCGGCGCGGCCCGGCCGCCGCTCTATCGCGAGCGTCGCGGCGGTGCCGAATGGCCGGACGTCCGTGCGGCGCGGGACGGACGTGTCTCCGCCTCGGTCTGGCGTGCGCCCGATCGCACGCCGGTCATCACCGCCGCCGCGCCGCTGCCGAGCGGTGGGGCGCTCATGGCGACCGAGAATGCGCGCTTCATCACCGAGACGGTTCGGATCGAACGGTTCCGTTTGAGCGTGTTGCTGGCGCTGGTGGCGCTGATTTCGGTGCTGTTGTCGCTGTTCCTGGCGCGGACCATCGTCCGCCCGTTGCGGCGGCTGGCGCGCGCGGCGGTGCGGGTTCGGCTGGGCCGGGCGCGGGAAGTCGTGGTGCCGCGTCTGCCCGATCGTCGCGACGAACTGGGGATGCTGGCCCGCGCGCTGTCCGACATGAGCCTGGCGCTGCGTGCCCGGATCGACGCGACCGAGGCCTTTGCGGCGGACGTGACGCACGAGTTGAAGAACCCGCTCGCTTCGCTCCGCTCCGCCGTTGACACGCTGGAGACGGTCCACAACCCGGATCTCCAGGCGCAGTTGCTGGCGATCGTTCGCGACGATGTGCGGCGCCTCGATCGGCTGATCACCGACATTTCTGATGCCTCGCGGCTCGATGCCCAGCTGAGCCGGGCCAAGTTCGATCCCGTGGATCTGAATGCGCTTCTCGCCGGGCTGATCGCGCAGCGCGAGGCACGCGGGGTCGAACGGGGCATCCGCCTTCGTTTTGATTCGACAGAGCCGGGCCCGGCCATGGTGTCCGGCGAGGGTGCACGGTTGGAGCGGGTGTTTGAGAACCTCATCGACAATGCCCTATCCTTTTCCCCCGACGAGGCGGTGGTCGCGATCAGCCTTGCGGGTGAGCCGGATGATTGGGTCGTGCGGGTCGAGGACGAGGGGCCGGGCGTGCCGGAGGAGGCGCGCGAAGCGATCTTCCGTCGCTTCCACTCGATCCGTCCGAGCTCGGAGAATTTCGGACGCCATTCCGGGCTGGGCCTCGCCATCGCCCGGACCATCGTCGAGGCGCATCAGGGGCGCATCCATGTCGAGTCGCGCGAGGACCGGATGAGCGGAGCGCGCTTCGTGGTGCGCCTGCCGCTGGCTGCGATCGTCTGATGTGTGAGCTCATTCATGCCACCTGCGTGACGATCGGCGGAACTGGCGTGATGCTGCGCGGTCCGTCGGGGACCGGAAAATCCGATCTGGCGCTGCGCTTGATCGACCGGGGAGCGGTGCTGATCGGGGACGATTATGTCGAGGCGGCGGCCAGGGACGGCACTTTGCATGTCACCGTGCCGGAGCGGATCGCCGGACTGATCGAGGTTCGGGGCGTCGGCATCCTGCCTTTTCCGTACCGGGCCAGCGCGACCATCGGCCTCGTCGTCGAACTGCATGTCGACTCGGATGCCGAAGAACGTCTGCCCGAGGCACGACAGACCGTGATCGCGGGCGTCTCACTCCCTATATACAGGCTTAATCCGCGTCCCGCTTCGGCCCCGATCAAGGTCGAGTTGCTGGCGTCTCGCCTCAAGGAATGCCCGTAATGGACCGAAAACGTATCTTGCTGGTGACCGGCATGTCCGGGGCCGGGACCTCAACCACGCTCAAGACGCTAGAAGATTTGGGCTGGGAGGTGGTCGACAATCTGCCGCTCTTCCTGCTGAACGGTCTGCTGGAGGCCGCGCCGCCCCAGGGCATGGAGGGCAAGAACCGGCCGCTGGCGATCAGCATCGGCGTGCGGACCCGCGACTTCGCGCCCGACCAGATCACCCAGAGCATACGGCGTCTGAACGAGCGCCCCAATCTGGCCATCGAGACGCTGTTCCTGAATTGCGGCGGCGCAGAGTTGAAGCGCCGCTATGCCGAGACGCGGCACCGCCATCCGCTGGCGATGGATCGGGCCGCCGATGACGGCATCGCGCATGAGCGCGCCCTGTTGGCCCCGGTCCGCGACATGGCGGACCGTCTGCTCGACACAACCAACATGACCAGCAATGACCTCGGCAACTGGCTGCGCGCCAATTACGCAGTCGACGGCCTGAGCGAGCCGGTGCTGACGGTCATGTCCTTCGGCTTTTCCAAGGGGCTGCCTCGCAACGCCGACCTGGTCTTCGACATGCGTTTCCTGCGCAACCCGCACTGGTCGGCTGAGCTGCGTCCCGGCACCGGGTTGGACAAGGGGGTCATCGACTATATCCGGCATGATCCGGCCTATGAGACGGCCGTGGGGCAGATCGAGACGCTGCTCGAAACGCTGGTGCCGCGTTATATCGCGAGCGGGAAATCCTACATCACCATCGCGATAGGCTGTACCGGCGGGAGACACCGATCGGTCCATGTCGCCGAACGCATCGCGGGACGGTTGCGCCAGAGCGGTTTTTCCCCCACGGTGGTGCATCGTGATTTGGGTGCCGTGCCGAAAGACTCTTTGGAAGCCAGGCCGGCCAAACAATGATGGATATGCGTGTCTGACATGATCGGTCTGGTTCTGGTGACGCACGGGCGGCTCGCCGATGAGTTCGTGACCGCGATGATACATGTGGTCGGCCCGCAGGAGCGGATCGCCACCATCGCGATCGGGCCGGAGGATGACATGGAGGAGCGGCGTGCCGACATCGCCGCCGCCATCGCCACCGTCGATGCCGGGCGCGGCGTGATCGTCCTGACCGACCTGTTCGGGGGAACGCCGTCCAACCTCGCCATCTCGTTGATGGAGCGGGGCCGGGTCGAAGTGATTGCGGGAATGAACCTGCCCATGCTGATCCGGCTGGGCTCGGCGCGCAAGTCGATGCAGGTCGTCGATGCCGTCGCCGCCGCGCGCGAGGCGGGGCGCAAATATATCTCGGTCGCGTCCGAAGTGCTGGGCGAGGCCGCCGCATGACGGAGCAGACGCGATCCGTCCTGATCACCAACCGCCGGGGCCTTCATGCGCGTGCCAGCGCCAAGTTCGTGACGCTCGCCTCGACCCAGCCCTGCGAAGTGCGGGTGGCCAAGGACGGTAGCACGGTGACGGGCACGTCGATCATGGGCCTGATGATGCTGGGTGCCGCGATGGGCGACACCATCACGATCAGCGCGGCGGGTGACGGCGCGGGCGAGACGGTGGAAGCGCTGGCCGCGCTGGTGGAAGCGAAGTTCGGCGAAGACTGATGCCCCGGGAAATTACTGCTTACTCCAACCCGCTGATCAAGTGGGCCCGCGATCTGCGCGACAAGCGTCATCGCAAGCAATCCCGCCAGTTCCTGGCGGAAGGCCTGCGCATCCTGACCGAGGCGCGCGAGACGGGGCGGCTGCCGACCCTGTTATTCTATGCTCGGCCGTCGGCGGGCCATCCGCTGGTCCGTGACCTGATCGAGGCGGTCGAGGCGTCGGAGGGCGAGGCGATCGAGACGACGCCGGACATCCTGTCGAAGCTGTCGGGCAAGGACAATCCGCAGGCGGTCGTCGGCGTGTTCGAGGAGTTGGGCGTCACGCTCGACGAGTTGGACCGCAATGCATCCGGTATCTGGCTGGTCGCCGAGCGTCTGCGCGATCCGGGCAATCTGGGGACCATCCTGCGCACCGGCGATGCGGTGGGGGCAGGGGGGCTGATCCTGATCGGCGAATGCGTCGATCCCTTTTCCGTCGAGGCAGTGCGGGCCAGCATGGGCGCGCTGTTCACCGTGCCGATCGTGCGAACCGAGTGGCAGCCTTTCCTCGACTGGCTACGGCAGGGGCCGGGTCAGCTAGTCGGGCTCAGCCTCGATACCGACTCGGATTATCGCGCCGCACGCTATGCCGCGCCGACCTTCCTGCTGACCGGCAACGAGGCGCAGGGAATGCCGCCCGAATATGCCAAGGCCTGTGACACGCTGGTCAAGATTCCGATGCTGGGCAAGGCCGACAGCCTGAACGCGGCCGTGGCGACGGCAGTCATGGCCTATGAGGTGCTGGCCCAACAGCGCGGCTGATCGGCCGGTTCAGGCCTCCGGCTCGATCGGCTCGACCAGCAGCGTGCCGCCATCGACATGGGCGATCCTTAAACGCGTCCCGCTGACCGTATCGGGCCCGCGCACCGGCCATTCGCCGTCACCCAGCCGGGCGCGGCCCTCGCCACCAATAATCGGGGTGGTGACGGTGACGATCTGCCCGCGCAGCCGCCGGGCGGGTTCGTTGAGGACGGGGGCATCGCTTTCCACCGGAAAGTCGCGATACCAGCGCCGCCCGATGACAACGCACACCACGCTCCAGACCGCAAAATCGGCCAGTTGCAGACCGACCGGTAAGTCCGGCAGCGCCCAGGTCGTCAGCGCGGTTACGCCCGCGGCCACGGCAAGAAAGACCAGGAATACACCCGGCACCAGCAATTCGGCGATCCCGAGCGCCAAGGCCCCCGCCAGCCAGAGTGCGGCGGGGTCGAGGTCTCCGATCGTCATGACGGTGACTGGTCGAACGGCCCCGGCTTGGTGGTGACGCGTGGGGTAGCGGCGTCGGACTTGCCGCTGCCCAGCGCTTCTTTGGCTAGCTCGCCGATGCCGCCCAGCGTCCCGATCAGCTGGGTCGCCTCGACGGGGAACAGGATCGTCTTGGCATTGGGGCTGGTCGCGAACTTGCCGACCGCTTCAACATATTTTTGCGCGATGAAATAGTTGATGGCTTGGGTGCCGCCCGACTCGATCGCCTCGGACACGACGCGCGTCGCCTTGGCCTCCGCCTCGGCGGCACGCTCGCGGGCTTCGGAGTCGCGGTACGCCGACTCGCGACGTCCTTCGGCTTCCAGGATACGCGCCTGCTTCTGGCCCTCAGCGCGAAGGATCTCCGAGGCGCGCGAGCCTTCCGCCTCCAGAATATTGGCGCGCTTCTCGCGCTCTGCCTTCATCTGGCGCGCCATGGCGTTGACGATGTCGACCGGTGGGCGGATGTCCTTGATCTCCACGCGGGTGATCTTCACCCCCCAAGGCGTCGTCGCGTGATCGACGACGTTGAGCAGACGGGCGTTGATCTCGTCACGCTTCGACAGCGTCTCGTCCAGATCCATCGAACCCATGACGGTGCGTAAATTGGTCGTGACCAGGTTCAGCAGCGCGACATAGAGGTCCGACACCTCATAGGCCGCCTTGGGCGCGTCCAGCACCTGAAAGAAGACGACTCCGTCGGTCGAGATCATCGCATTGTCTTTCGTGATGATCTCCTGCCCCGGAATGTCGATCACCTGCTCCATCATGTTCACCTTGCGGCCGACACGATAGAAAAAGGCGGGGTAGAAGTTGAAGCCGGGGATCGCCGTGCCCGTGTAGCGGCCGAAATGCTCGATCGTGTATTGATAGCCCTGGCGGACGATCTTGATCGACATCATCAGATACATCAGCACCAGCAGGACGGCGAGCGCGGCGATAATCAGGCCCATGGACGGCTTCCCCCATAATCGGTCCGCCGGTGTTCTAGCATGGCGATGCACCAAGGGCCTAGCGGGAACGGCTTGCTTTGGTTACATGGCCCGCCACTTGTTCCCTCCGCAGGATTTGGCAGCCCCATGGATATCCGCCTCGGCCTCACCTTCGACGACGTGCTCCTCATACCCCAGGAGTCCGACGTTTTGCCGAGCACCGCAGACACGCGGACGCAACTGACCCGCTCGATCGCGCTCAACATCCCCGTCCTGTCGGCGGCGATGGACACCGTGACAGAGGCCGACATGGCGATCGTCATGGCGCAGCTGGGCGGCATGGGTGTTCTCCACCGCAACCTGACCGTCGAGCAGCAGGTCGCCGCCGTCCGTCAGGTCAAGCGGTTCGAGAGCGGCATGGTCGTCAACCCGATCACCATCTCACCGACCGCGACGCTGGCCGAGGCGCAGGCGCTGATGGCGCGGCACCGGATCAGCGGCATTCCCGTCGTCGAGTTCGACGGTCGCCTGGTCGGCATCCTGACCAACCGCGACGTGCGCTTCGCCGAGAACCCGCAGCAGCCCGTCTCCGAGCTGATGACCCATGAGGATCTGGCGACCGTCAAGGTCGGCGTCGGCCAGGACGAGGCGCGCCGCCTGCTCCATGCCCGTCGGATCGAGAAGCTGTTGGTCGTAGACGAGAGCTATCGCTGCGTTGGCCTGATCACGGTCAAGGACATCGAAAAGGCCGTCACCTATCCGTCGGCCACCAAGGATGGCTCGGGCCGCCTACGTGTCGCGGCCGCCTCGACGGTCGGCGAGAAGGGTTTCGAGCGCACCCGCGCGCTGATCGAGGCCGAGGTCGACTGTGTCATCATCGACACCGCACATGGCCATAACCGTGACGTTGCGCGTGCGGTCGAGGCCGCCAAGAAGCTGTCCGACACGGTGCAGGTGATCGCCGGTAACGTTGCGACCGCCGCTGCCACCCGCGCGCTGATCGATGCGGGGGCCGACGCGGTCAAGGTCGGTATCGGGCCGGGTTCGATCTGCACGACCCGCGTCGTCGCCGGTGTCGGCGTGCCGCAGCTGACCGCCGTCATGGATTGTGCGGAGGAAGGCTGGAAGGCCGGTGTGCCGGTGATCGCCGATGGCGGTCTGCGCACCTCGGGCGATCTCGCCAAGGCGCTGGCAGCGGGTGCTGGCGCCTGCATGGTCGGCTCGCTGCTGGCTGGCACCGAAGAGGCACCGGGCGAAACCTTCCTGTATCAGGGCCGCGCCTATAAGTCCTATCGCGGCATGGGCTCGGTCGGGGCGATGGGGCGGGGTTCGGCGGATCGCTATTTCCAGGGCGACATCAAGGACCAGATGAAGCTGGTGCCCGAAGGCATCGAGGGTCAGGTCGCTTACAAGGGCCCGGCGCGCGACGTCATCCATCAGCTGGTGGGCGGCATCAAGGCGGCGATGGGCTATACCGGTTCGGCGACGCTGAAAGATCTGCGCGAGCGGGCGCAGTTCGTCCAGATCACCGGTGCGGGTCTGAAGGAAAGCCACGTCCATGACGTGACGATCACGCGGGAAGCTCCCAATTACCCGACCCGCTAAGCTGACGGAGCGCTTCGCATGACCCCCGGCGCCCGCACCCAGGCGGCGATCGACTTGCTGGATGAGATCGTCGCCGCGGCCGCCAGCGGCGGCGCGGCGGCCGACACGCTGATCGCGCGCTATTTTGCCACGCGCCGCTATGCCGGATCGAAGGATCGGCGTGCGGTGCGTGAGCTGGTCTATGCCGCGATCAGGCAGGCCGGGCCGGTGCCGCCGTCCGGGCGTGCGGCCGTGCTGGCGGTGGCGGATCAGGATCCGGCGATTGCCGCAACGTTCGACGGGACGGGGCATGGGCCTGCGCCGATCACTCCTGACGAACCGCGTGCCGAGGGCGGCGTTGCTCCCGCCTGGTTGGTCGAGGCTCTGACCGCCTCCGGGCTGGATGCCGCGCAGCAGGCCGCCCTGGTCGATCGGGCCCCGCTCGACCTGCGGGTCAACGGCCTGGCAACGACCCGTGACGCGGTTTTGGAGCAATGGCCCGACGCCACTGTGACGCCGCATGCGCCGATGGGCATCCGCCTGCCCAA
This sequence comes from Sphingomonas yabuuchiae, assembly GCF_014199595.1. Classification (GTDB taxonomy): domain Bacteria; phylum Pseudomonadota; class Alphaproteobacteria; order Sphingomonadales; family Sphingomonadaceae; genus Sphingomonas; species Sphingomonas yabuuchiae. The sequence continues at coordinate 189,643 of NZ_JACHNX010000002.1, forward strand.
CGGAACGCCGGTCGAGCAGTCCGACCTGTACCGCGCCGGGCTGGTCGAGGTGCAGGACGAAGGCAGCCAGCTGGTCGGCGAAGCGCTGGCGGCGAAGCCGGGTGAATGGCTGGTCGATCTTTGCGCCGGGGCGGGGGGCAAGACCCTTCAACTGGCGGCGGCGATGAACAATCAGGGTGCGCTGCTCGCCTGCGATATCGACCGTGCAAGGCTGCAAAGACTGGCGCCGAGAGCCGAGCGGGCCGGGGCGACGATCATCGAGAGCCGCCTGCTCAACCCCGGTCGCGAAGCCGAGATGCTTTCGGACTGGGCGGCCAAGGCGGATGGCGTCCTAATCGACGCCCCCTGTTCCGGAACCGCGACCTGGCGGCGCAATCCCGAGGCGCGCTGGCGTCTGACCCCGGAGCGGCTGGCCCGGCTCGGCGCGATGCAGACGCAGGTGCTGGACATCGGTGCCGGTCTGGTCAAGCCGGGCGGACGGCTGGTCTATATCGTCTGTTCGCTGCTCGATGCAGAAGGGAGCGAGCAGGTGGCGGCCTTCCTGTCACGCCATCCCGGCTGGTCAACCGCGCCGATCGAACCGGGGATCGGGACACTGCATGGCCTGGGCCAGCGACTCGATCCGGCCACCCATGGCACGGACGGCTTTTTTGTCGCCTGCCTCCGGGCGCCATGCTAGCATTCGGCTTAGTGCCACGTCCGGAGTTCCTCATGCGTTTGTCGTCCCTGGCTGCTGCCGCCGCATTGGCGGTGGTTTCGCTTTCCACTTCGCTCAGCGGTCAGCGCCCGGACAGCCAGATCGATGCTCGCTCGATGCAGTTGCTCGAACAGGCGCGCGGGCTGAAGGCGGCGGGCAATCTGGACGGCGCGACCGACATGCTGGAGACGGCCGTGACGGTCGATCCGCGCAATCGGGCGGCGTTCATCTTGCTCGCCGAAGTCGCGGATGCGCGCGGCCTGCCGGGTAAGGCGATCCGCCTGTATCGGGAAGCCTTGCTGCTCGATCCCAACGACACGCGGGCGCTGCGGGGGCAGGGCGAGGCGTTGGTCCAGCGCGGCGCGGTGGCGCGCGCCAAGGACAATCTCGCCAAGATAAAGACGCTCTGCAAAACCGACTGTGCCGACGCGACCGCGCTCTCCGCGCAAATCGCCAAGGGGCCACCCGCGCCGGTGACGACGGCGCAGGTCGACAGCAAGACGCCACCGACACCGTAAGGCTGTTACCCCTCACCAGTGGGGGGCTTAATCGGGATGACATAGGGTTGACCCAAGTCGAGCCCCTCCCCTTCAGGGGAGGGGTTCGGGTGGGGCATCACCACAGGCACGGCGTTTGCGGAAGCGCCCCACCCCCGGCCCCTCCCCTGAAGGGGAGGGGTGGATCAACCTGACGTCATCCTGCTCTCGCCCACGTCCTTGGTGGCAAGCGCCCTCCGTAAGTCCTTCGGTCTGCCACTTCCCCGAAACGGAAAGATAGTTCACCCCAAAGCGCGGGCGAGAGCGACGAACTCGTCCACCGACAGCGTTTCGGCCCGACGGGCCGGGTCGAGGCCGATGGACTCCATCGCCTCCACGGCCCCGGCAACCGGCTTCAAACTCTGGCGCAGCATCTTGCGGCGCTGGCCGAAGGCGGCCGCCGTCAGGCGTTCCAGCGTGCGGAAGCTCACCCCCTCGGGCGCAGGCTTGGGCGTGATGTGCACGACCGCCGACATGACCTTGGGCGGTGGCGTGAAGGCCGAACGGTGGACCGGCATCGCGATCCGCGATTCGCTCCGCCATTGGGTCAGCACGGCCAGACGGCCATAGGAAGACTGGTCGGGCGCCGCGACGATCCGCTCTGCCACTTCCTTCTGGAACATCAGCGTGCAGGACTGCCACCAGGGGAGCCATGCGCCCGACAGCCAGCCGACCAGCAGCGGCGTCCCGACATTATAGGGCAGGTTGGAGACGATATGCGGCTTGCTCTCGAACAACTCGGGCGCGTTGATGCGCAGCGCATCGCCCTCGATCACCTTGAGCCTATCGGGAAAGACTTCGGCCAGTTCGGCCAGCGCGGGGATGCAGCGACGGTCGCGTTCGATCGCCGTGACCTTGGCCCCCGCCATCAACAGCGCGCGGGTCAGGCCGCCGGGGCCGGGGCCGATCTCCAGCACCGGCTTGTCGGTCAGGTCGCCAGGAATGGCGGCGATCCGGGCCAGCAACTGGCCGTCGAACAGGAAATTCTGACCCAGCGACTTGGCGGCAGACAGGCCGTGGCGCGCGATGACGTCGCGCAAGGGAGGAAGCGACGTGATGGGATCCATGTCAGGCGGCCGCTTCGGCTCGACGCTGGGCGGCGTCACCGGCCATCGCGATGGCGGCGATCATCGCACCGGGATGCGCGGCATCCTGCCCCGCCAAGCCAAAGGCCGTGCCGTGATCGGGCGAGGTCCGCACGATCGGCAGACCCAGGGTGATGTTGACGCCTTCGTCGAAATGCAGCGTCTTGATCGGCACGAGCGCCTGGTCGTGATAGCAGCAGAGCGCGGCGTCGTAACGGGCGCGGGCACGCGGATGGAACAGCGTGTCGGCCGCGAACGGGCCGGTCGCGTCGATGCCCTCCGCACGGAGTTGTACGATGGCGGGTTCGATGAAGTCGATTTCCTCGCGCCCGATTGCGCCGCTCTCGCCCGCATGGGGGTTCAGCCCGGCAAAGACGAGCCGGGGTTCGCGAATGCCGAAATTCTTGCACAGCCCGCGCGCGGTCGCCCGGCCCTTGGCGACGATCAGTTCGACCGACAACAGGCTCGATACCGCCGCCAGCGGGACATGGGTGGTGATCGGCACGACCCGCAAGGACGGGCCCGCCAGCATCATCACCGCATTCTCGCCCGCCACGCCGCAGCGTTCGGCGACGAACTCGGTCTGGCCGGGATGGGTGAAGCCGATATCGTAGAGTTGCGACTTGCTGACCGGCCCGGTCACGAGCGCACTGGCTGCGTCCGAGCGCACCAGCCCGACCGCCAGCTCCAGCGCATGAAGCGCGCACCGTGCGCCCTCGACATCGGGCTGGCCGGGGCGGATTTCGCCCGCATCGTCGACCGACAGGATCGGCAGTGCCTCGTCGAACGCGGCCACCGCGGCCGCCATGTCCGAGACACGGACGGTCGGGCCGTTCCAGACGCGCGCGATCGCGCGCGAGTCGCCGACCGCCAGGAAGGGCGGCAGCCCTGCCTCCCGGCGCGCGGCCCAAGCCTTGGCGATGATCTCCGGCCCGATCCCGGCCGGGTCGCCCATCGAGATCGCGAGCGGCCGGATCATCTTAACGATATTCGATCACCGCGTCGCGACGAAGGTCGCGCATCTTCTGGTTCGCGCGCAGGTTCACCCGCTGCTGCTCGACTTGGTTCTGGATCTGGTCGTTGGTCGGCAGGTTGCCCGACCGCGGTTCCTCGCGGCCGCACAGGACCAGCGAGCGGACGCCCTGTTCCGGCGAGCCGAATGGCGGCGTCGCTTCACCGACCTGCAGCTTCAGCAGGATCTCCTGAAGTGGGGCGGGCAGCTGGCGGATCGTCACCTGATCATTGTCGACCACCTCGGCCTTCAGCGCGGTCGCGACACGCTGTACGTCGCCGCAGCCGCGGATCGCCTGGGTCGCCTTGGCGAACTCGGCCGCGCGGGCGCTGGCCTGCGCCTGGGTGGTGCCCGCCGGGAACTTGACCGTCAGCTGCTTGAGCGACAGGCGCGAATCGCGGGGATCGGCGGTCAGGACCTGACGCTTGTCGGTCAGATACAGGATCGAGAAGCCGCCCGGAATCTGGATCGGGCCAGCGACCTGGCCGACCTGCATCTGGCCCACGGCGGCCTGAAGTTCAGGCGGCAGCTGCGCCGCGCGGACCCAGCCCAAGTCGCCGTTCACCGCGCGGGTCGAGGCCTCGGAGAAGCTGCGTGCGAAATATTCGAAGGGCTGCTGGCCCTTCTGGATTTCGCCGATGATCTGGCGGGCATTGTTGAAAACCTGCTGCCCGGTCGCCTCGTTGGCGGAGAGGAAGATCTCCTTGAGGTTATATTCCTCGGTGCCCTTGGCGGCTTCCAGGCGATTGCGGATCGCGGTCACTTCCTCGTCGCCGACATTGACGAACGGCTCGACCCGCTTGCGCAGATAGCGGCTCCAGGCCAACTCGCCCTCGATCTGGCGGCGCATCGACTTTTCCGACGAGCCGACCTGACGCAGGAACGTGTTCATCGCAGCGGGCGTCTTGCCGAACTGCTGCGAGAAGCGGGCATAGGCCTGGTTGATCTCGTCCGGCGTGACGGTGATCTCGGCGGTCTTGGCCTCCTGGATCTGCAACGTCTCGTCGATCAGCTGACGCAGGATCTGCATGCGTAGACGGTCGCGATCCTCGGCCGACAGGTTGTTCACATTGTTCAGCGCCATGGCCAGCGCCATGCGCTGGTCGATATCGGTCTGGGTCAGCACCGTGTCGTTGACGATCGCGGTCGGCTTGCGGACATTGGGGTCCAGCTTGCCGAACAGCTGCATGTTCGAGGGGATGTTCAGCCCGCCGGTGTCCGGTACGGCCTGATCCGGAACGGTCTGCGCCAGCGCGCCGGTCGCCAGTGCGACCAGCATCAGCGTTGCGCCCGCGCGGATGCCGCGGCCCTTGGTACGAATGTCGTGCTTCACCGTGTCTGTGATCCCCATCGCGCCCGACGAAGGCGCGTAACCGTCGCGATATGCTTCGCCCATGCTGAATACCGGCTTAGCGACCGAGATTGGTGAAGGCCAGAGTCAACAGAAAGCTGTTGCCCGCCCGCGCGTCGCCCGTCTGCACATAGTCGCGCCGCCAAGTGAAGCCGAGCCGCAGGCAGTCATCCTCATATTGCACGCCGACCCGGTGCCGAATCGGATCGAAGCCGTTCGACAGCGACAAGGCATCTTCCGACCGGTCGGTCAGGTCGATGACGGTCGATCCGAACGCCGACCAGAAGCGGGCGAACTGAACCCGGCCGGCAAGGCGCACTTCCTCGCGGTCCTGCAGATCCTCGATCGAGGTGAAGATGTTCCGCTTCAGGCGGAGATAGCCGATCTGACCATAGGTGGTGCGCGATCCGACCGTCGCGTCGATCTCGTTCCGGCGCACCGCGAAGCTGTCCTTGTCGAGCCGGAAGCGATGGGTCAGCGAGACGAAATCGCGGAACCGCATCTCCGTCCGCCCGACGATATCCGACCAGCGATCCGACAGGCCGGTGCCCGGATAGAGAATGGTCGGCCGGTCGTTCAGGCGGAAGCTCTGCCCGACGATCGTATCGAAGGTGAAGCCCGGCAGGGTCAGTGCCCATTGCGCGCCATAGGTGATGCGCGTCGAATCCTCGAATCGATCGTAACCGGGGAAGCGGTTCAGCGCGAAGAGGTTGGAATCCTCCAGATCGACCGAGCGTGCGTCCTCGTTGGGAATTTCGATATTCTTGATCTTCGGGCTGGCGACGATCTGCACACGCGGGGTGAAGCGCTGGCTACCGCCCCAGAGTTCGCCGACGAACGGCCATTTGACGTCCACCGCCAGCGCACCGATGCCGCGCCCCTGGAACCCGGCCAGCCCCTGATAGACCAACGGCGTCGAGGCGATGTTGTTGGCATTATAGGCGTCGGCCCGGCCATAGGCGGTGAAGGTCACCTCCTGACCCCAGTTGGTCAGGCGGCGCAGGTCCCAACGCATGCTGGCAAAGGCGCGCTGCGTATCCTGTCCCGCCGTCCGGCTGATGGCCAGCGTGTTGAGCTGCACCTCGAACTTGCCGCCGAGCAGCCCGTCGTCGAACCGGCGACGATAGTCGAGTTCGGGCAGCGCGATCGGCTGCTGCCCCTGCGGATCGTTGACGCGCAGTGTTTCGACATACCAGCCGGTCAGCGAGAAATAGCTGGTGGCGTCGATATGCTCCAGGCTGGCGGTGGTGCGCAGCCGGTCGTCGCGTGAAATGTCATAACGACGCAGGAAGGTGCGGTCGGTGGTGATCCGCATCGATCCCGACAGGCTCCATTCCGGCGAGAACTGATAGCGGCCGACCGCATCCAGATAGCCGCGAAAGGCCTGGCTGGTATCGGTCGGATTCAGCGTGTTCAGGTCGTCGCTGCGACGGCTGGCCGTGCCATAGCCGGTGATGCGGAACGCGCCCTTGGTGGTCAGCGCTTCATACTGCGCCTCCAGCATCGGCAGCACCGCCGTGAATACGTGCGGCGTGACGGTCAGGCCCTTATTGGGGGCCAGACGCCAGTAATAAGGAACCGCGACCTCGACCCCGTTCACCCGGTCCAGCCGGATGTCAGGCGTCAGGAATCCGCTGTCGCCGCCAGGGCCGACGGGCGCGGACAGGCGCGGCAGCGGAATGGTCGGCAGGCCGAACAGGTTGAGCTTGGCGCCGTTGAAATAGACGCGCTCGCGATCGGGGCGATAGGTGACGCGGACCGCCGTGATTTTCCAGGACGGCTCCTTGGGGCAGCCCTCCGACGTCTCGACCGCGCAAGGGGTATAGGCGGCGCGCTCCAGATTGACCGTACCGTCCTGCTGGCGGGTGCCGCGAACGGCGGCCAGGCGACCACCCTGTTCCAGCACGACCAGCATATTATCGACCACGCCGTCCTTCAGAGAATCGGTCAGCTCGATCTGATCGCCATAGGCGATGTCGCCCTGTGGGTTGGTGACGGCGATGTTGCCGGTCGCCAGCACCTTTCCGGTCTTGCGGTTCCATGTGACCTTGTCGGCGCGCAACCGCTCGCCCTCGCGCAGCATCCGGACTTCGCCGGTCGCCGTCACGATATCGGCGTTGATGTCATATTCCAGCTGGTCGGCGCTGAAGCGGACCTGATCGGGATTGGCCGGAGCCGGGCCTTCGCTGGGCGGCGGCGAGACGGGGCGATCCTGAAGGTCCTGCGCGACCGCAGGCATGGCCATGAACAGGGCGAAGGGCAGGGCGCTGCCGGTCAGAAGCGTCATTCTGCGCACGATGATAGCTGTTCCGTCCTTGCCGACACGATGATGAAGCCTCCCCCGGCAGGGCGACGCCTTGAAAGGCCTGCCTATCGCATCACCGACGGCTTGCTGCAATCGCGCGCTTGCCACGACGGTCCAAGAGCCTAGATGATAGCAACTGTTACCAGTTCAGCAGAGGGTTTCCATGCAGATCGCCTTTACCTCCACCGTCGAAGCCGGTGACGTGCTCGTCCTTCCCTTCCCGAAGGATGCGGTCGATACCGGCCGGATCGAAGGGGAGGGTGCGGCCGCGCTCGCCAAGGCGGCGGTCGACGCCGCGCGCTTCAAGGGAGAGGCCGGTTCGATCGTCGAACTGTTCGCCGCAGTCGGGGGCACGCCGCGCCGCGTCCTGCTACTGGGTGTCGGTGAAGGCAAGGAGGCCGATTGGCGCAAGGCGGGCGGGGCGGTGACCGCCAAGCTGCTGACTAACGCTTCCTCGGCGTCGGTCGACCTCAGCGGCCTGTCGACCAAGCCTGCCGCCGATGCGGTGGCGAGCTTTGCCGGTGCCGCCGTGCAGCGCGGCTGGCGGCATGACGTGTACCGCACCAAGCTGCCCGAAACGTCGAAGCCGACCTTAACCCGTATCGCCATAGTCGGCGCGGGTGACGACGCCGAGGCGGCCTATGCGCGTATCCATGCGGTCAATGGCGGGCTGGAGCTGACCCGCACGCTCGTTTCCGAGCCGCCGAACAAGCTCTATCCGGAAACCTTCGTCGAGCGCGTCCTGAACGACGTGGAAGGACTGGGCCTGGAAGTCACCATACTGGACGAGGCGCAGATGCGCGACCTGGGCATGGGGGCGCTGCTGGGTGTCAGCCAGGGTTCGGTACGCGAAGGGCGCCTGCTCGTCCTGAAGTGGAATGGCGGCGCGGCCGATGCCGAAACGCTGGCGCTGGTCGGCAAGGGCGTGACCTTCGATACCGGCGGCATCTCGATCAAGCCGGCCGCCGGCATGGAAGACATGAAGTGGGACATGGGCGGTGCTGGCGCGGTCGCGGGGGCGATGAAGGCCATCGCCGCGCGCAAGGCCAAGGCCAATGTCGTCGGCGTCATGGGTCTGGTCGAGAACATGCCCGACGGCAATGCGCAGCGTCCCGGTGACGTGGTCACCTCCATGTCGGGTCAGACGATCGAGGTCATCAACACCGACGCCGAAGGCCGCCTGGTCCTGTGCGATGCGCTGACCTGGGTCCAGAAGACGCATTCGCCCTCGACCATCGTCGATCTCGCCACGCTGACCGGCGCGATGATCATCAGCCTGGGCAGCGAGCATGGCGGTTTGTTCGCCAATGACGACACGCTGGCCGAATCGCTGCTGGCGGCGGGCACCGCGACGGGCGAGAAGCTGTGGCGCTTCCCGCTGGCCGATGCCTATGACAAGCTGATCGACAGCCAGATTGCGGACATGAAGAATGTCGGTCCGCGCGGCGCCGGTTCGATCACTGCGGCCCAGTTCCTGAAGCGTTACATCAACGAAGGCGTTGCCTGGGCGCATCTGGATATCGCGGGCATGGTCTGGTCGGACAAGCCGGGCGTCAATCACGACAAGGGCGCGACCGGATACGGCGTTCGCCTGCTCGACCAGTTCGTCGCCGACCGGTTCGAGGCGTAACTCGGGTAAGGGGCGGCGCGATGCAGGTCGATTTCTATCATCTGACGATCGCGCCGCTCGACCGTCTGCTGCCCGTCATCGCCGATCGGGTGATGGCGGGCGGCGGCCGGTTGCTGATCGTCAGCGGCGACGCGGACCAGCGCGCCGCGCTCGACCGGCAGCTCTGGATGATCCCGGCGGAAGGCTTCCTTCCCCATGCCCAGGCGGGTGAGGGCGACGATGCCGCCCAGCCGGTGCTGATCGCGGGCGAGGTTCAGCCGACCAATGGCGCCCGTCATGTCGCGCTGGCCGACGGCGTGTGGCGCGACGAGGCGCTGGCCTTCGACCGGGCGTTCCACTTCTTCGACGGCGACCGCATCGGTGAGGCGCGTACCGCATGGAAGGCATTGGCCGACCGGGAAGGCGTCGAGCGGCGTTACTGGAAGCAGAACGACCAGGGCCGCTGGGAACAGGCGGCCTGACAATCCTCCCCGGTACGGGGAGGGGACCAGCGAAGCTGGTGGAGGGGGTTAGCCGCAGGGGCGTCCTATGCGGAAGCCCCCCTCCGTCAGACCTGCGGTCTGCCACCTCCCCGTGCCGGGGAGGATCAGCTTACCATAAGACATTGCATTGGCCTTCCGCCCCGACTAGGGCGGCGCCACTTCCAGCCAACTCATTTATTCAGGAGCTGCGTGACCATCATGGCCGCGAACCGTACCTTTTCGATCATCAAGCCCGACGCGACCCGCCGCAACCTGACCGGCGCCGTCACCAAGATGCTGGAGGAAGCCGGCCTGCGCGTCGTCGCCTCGAAGCGCATCCAGATGACCCGCGAGCAGGCCGAGGGCTTCTATGCGGTCCACAAGGAGCGTCCCTTCTTCAACGATCTGGTCGAATTCATGATCTCGGGTCCGGTCGTCGTGCAGGTGCTCGAGGGCGAGAACGCGATGCAGCGCAACCGCGACATCATGGGCGCGACCAACCCGGCGAACGCCGAGCCGGGCACGATCCGCAAGGAACTGGCCGAGTCGATCGAAGCCAACACGGTCCACGGTTCGGACTCGGACGAGAATGCCGAGATCGAGATCGCGTACTTCTTCAAGCCGGAAGAAATCGTCGGCTGATGGAATGGCGGCTGCGACGGGCCGTGCCGGGCGATGCGCCCGCGCTGTCGCTCGTCGCGGCCGCCACCTTTCTCGAGACGTTTGCCGGGACCATCGCCGGCCCCGACATGGTGCGTCATTGCACCCTGAACAGCTCGCCCGCCAAGTTCGACGCCTGGATTTCGGATCCGGCCTGCGTGGCGACCCTGGCGGAGCATCCCGACGGCGCGGCGCCGGTCGGCTATACGCTGCTCACATCCCCTGATCTGCCGGTCGAGACGGATGCGCGGGATATCGAGCTTCGCCGCATCTATACCCTGTCCCTGACGAGCGGCACCGGTCTTGGTCACAGGCTGATGGCCATGGCGATCGATGACGCACGTGCCTTGGGCCGCCGTCGTATGCTTCTGGGCGTACTCGGCATCAACAAACGCGCGCGTGGCTTTTACGAGCGGGAAGGCTTCAGGCTTGCCGGGACCCGGCAGTTCCGGGTCGGCGACACCGTCTTCGACGATGTTGTTTATGCGCGAGAGTTGTGAAGGCGTGCCAGCCTCTCATTCCTCCCCTGCAAGGGGAGGGGGACCAGCGAAGCTGGTGGAGGGGTGTCCTGCTATCGAGAGGGTAACACCCCCTTCGTCAGGGCTGGCGCCCTGCCACCTCGCCTGCAAGGGGAGGAATGTCGCGTCCTTAACCTCGGCGCGCCGCCCAGGCAGTGTCGAGCTTGGCTTGCGTACCGTTCCGGTCGCGCAGCCGCAATCCTTCCACTCGCAGCGTCCGCCCGCGTAGCAGGCGGCCATGGGTGCTCCAGATGATGTCGTAAAGGCCGGTGACGCTCCGCGAAGTATCGCCGTCCCAGTATCGCACGGTAATCAGCGCGGGCAGGCGACCCTCGCGAGTATCGGCTTTGCCGTCGGTCAGGGCAAGGATCGGCCCAGCAATCGGCTCCGCCTCGATGGCCGGATCGCCAACGGGAGCCTGACGTCCGATGCCCGACGCCTTGGGGAAGTCGATCACGACATCCTGAAGGTCATGATTCGGATCGCGCAGCAGCAGGCGGCGGCCATCCCCCTCGACCGTGGCAGTCAGGTCAAGCCGGGCGCGCTCCTGCCGCTGGGCGGTGGCGGAGGCGGCCTTGTCCTCGGCATCGCTGCGACGCTGCGACCAGTTCAGGTACAGCGTCAGCGCAGCCACCATCAACCCAGCGACCGCGACGAACTCCGCCAGCGTCAGCAGACGCCGCCGCGACTTGGCGCGGTCGGCGGCTTCGGTGCCCGCCGGTTCGCTCATCGCCCGCCCGCCTCCAGCAGCTCGGTCGGCGCGACCAGTTCCCAGCTGCGCGCGATACGATCCTCGATCAGCGTCCAGTCGCTGTCGGTCTCAAGCACTACTTCGGTCCAGTGCGGTTCCTGTCCTTCATCGGCGACGCACAGATGGATGGCCGACGACTTGCGGCTCACCCGGAGGAAGGGCGCACCCTCGACCAGAAAGCGGGTTTCGCCATCGCCAGCCTGTTCGGTCGTGCCGGGCAGCAATAGGGCGATGTCGCGGATGCGGGACAGGAAATCGGTCATCGACGCACGAACTCCGTGAGTATTTGCGGGTACAATCGATGCTCCTCAACGAGCACGCGCGCCGCAAGTGCCGCTGCGTCGTCGCCGGACAGGATCGGAACCTCCGCCTGGCCCAGCACTTCGCCGTCATCCAGTTCCTCGGTCACGACATGGACCGAGCATCCCGCCTTGGCATCGCCCGCCGCGATGGCGCGCTCATGCGTGTCGAGGCCCTTGTAGAGCGGCAGCAGCGAGGGATGGATGTTCAGGATGCGCCCCTGCCAGCGCGAGACGAAATCGCTGGACAGCAGCCGCATATAGCCCGCCAATGCGATGACCTCGACACCCGCATCGCGCAGGGCCTGGTCGATCGCCGCCTCATAGGCGGGCTTGCCGATCCCCTTGGGCGACAGGGCAAAGGTGGCGATCCCCTGTTCCTGCGCCCAGGCCAGTCCGGCCGCCTGCGGCTTGTCGGAGGCAACCAGGGCGACGGTATAGGCGGTGTCCGCGGCCTGGGACGCGGCCACCAACGACTGCATGTTGGAGCCGCGGCCGGAGATCAGGATGCCGACCTTGACCGGCTCCTTAGCCGACATGGGTCGCGGTCCAGTCCGCCTTGGCGCTCCACGTACCCGCCGATCCCTTGACGGTGCAGCCGCGCTCGCCCGCTTCGACACGGCCCACGGTCACGACCGTCTCACCCGTCGCGCGCAGCGTTTCGGCCAGTGCCTCCGCCTGGTCGGCTGCGACGATCACCGCCATGCCGATACCGCAATTGAAGGTGCGTGCCATTTCCTCGGGCTCGATCCCGCCCTGCGCCTGGAGGAAGGCCATCAGACGCGGCTGTTCCCAGCCATCCGCATCGACCACGGCATGGGCACCCTTGGGCAGGACGCGCGGGATGTTTTCCAGCAGGCCGCCGCCGGTGATATGGGCGAGGCCTTTGATCGTGCCCGCCTTGAGCGAGGGAAGCAGCGAGCGGACATAGATCCGAGTCGGGGCCATCAGTGCCTCGATCAGCAGCACGTCCTGATCGAACAGCGCCGGGCGATCGAGCTTCCAGCCCTTATCGGCGGCCAGGCGGCGAACCAGCGAAAAGCCGTTGGAATGCACGCCGGAGGAGGCGAGACCCAGGATCACGTCGCCATCACCGATCGTCGCGCCGGTCAGCACCTGGTCGCGCTCGACCGCGCCGACGCAGAAGCCCGCCAGATCGTAATCGCCCGGTGCATACATGCCCGGCATCTCGGCCGTTTCGCCGCCGATCAGGGCGCATCCGGCGATGCGGCATCCTTCCGCGATGGAGGCGATCACGCGCTCCGGCACATCGCCTTCCAACTTGGCCGTGGCGTAATAGTCAAGGAAAAACAGCGGCTCGGCGCCCTGCACGACAAGGTCGTTGGCGCACATGGCGACGAGGTCGATGCCCACCCCGTCATGGCGGTCATGCTCGATCGCGAGCTTCAGCTTGGTGCCGACGCCGTCATTGGCCGCGACCAGCAGCGGATCGGTGAAACCGGCGGCCTTCAGATCGAAGAATCCGCCAAAGCCGCCCAGGTCGGCATCCGCGCCGGGCCGCCGTGTCGCCTTGGCGAGCGGGCCGATCGCGCGGACCAGCGCGTTACCGGCGGCGATCGAAACGCCAGCATCGGCATAGGTGTAGGACGCGCCCTTATCGGAGGGCGAAGGGCTGGTGGACGGCGTGCTGTTGTCGGTCATGTTTGCCCGTTAGCTATATCGCGCTTGGATTTCCACGCCTGCTTCGCCAAAAGGCCGCGATGCGTTTGCGATTGCCCTCCATCATGGCCGGTCTGGCCGCCCTTGCCGGGCTTGGCATAGGGGGCGGCGCGGTGCTTGCCCAGATCGAAGGGCAGACGCGCGGCGTCGCGCCGGTCGACAATGGCGGGTCCTACGAAGTCACCGGCGTCGCGGTCGACGTGTCGGGCCAGACGCCCGAGGCCGCGCGGCTCGGCGGCTGGCGGATCGCCCAGCGCAAGGCATGGGCGATATTGGCGCAGCGGCTGGGGCGCGGCGGCACCGCAGCGTCGGACGGGCTGCTCGATTCGCTGGTCAGCGGCATCGTGGTCGAGAATGAACAGATCGGCCCGACCCGCTATGTCGCCAAGCTGGGTGTGTTGTTCGACCGGGTTCGCGCGGCCTCGGTGCTGGGCGTATCGGCCTATGCCGATCGCTCGCCGCCGATGCTGGTGATGCCGCTGCAAGTCTCGGGCGGCGTGTCGCAGATGTTCGAGGCTCGTACCCCCTGGCAACAGGCCTGGGCCCGGTTTCGCACCGGCAACAGCACGATCGATTATATCCGCCCCTCGGGTACCGGGGCAGAGCCGCTGCTGATGAATGCCGGGCAGATCGGGCGGCGCCCGCGTGGCTGGTGGCGCTCGATCCTCGACCAATATGGCGCGTCGGACATTCTGATCCCCGTCGTGCACCTCTATCGGCAATGGCCCGGCGGTCCGGTGATCGGCGTGTTCGAGGCCCGACATGGGCCCGACAATAGCCTGCTCGGCACGATCACCTTGCGAGTCGGCAGCACCGATGGACTGTCGCAGTTGCTGGATACCGGCGTCGCGCGACTCGATGGGCTGTATCAAAAGGCGCTGGCCAGCGGTGCGCTGCACCCCGATGCGACGCTTGCCCCGCCGCCCAAGCCGCAGGCTGTGGTCATCGACGATACGACGCCGGGCGAGGAGCCGATTGCAGGGCTGGATGCCACCATTGCGTCGTCGCCGGGCGCGGGGATCGCCGTCACGCTGCAATATGATGCTCCGACCGCCAGTGCCGTCGCCAATGCCGAAAGCCTGATCCGGGGCATCCCGGGCGTGGTGCGCGCAGGCACGACCAGCCTGGCGCTGGGCGGCGTGTCGATCATGGCCGTTACCTATGACGGCGACCCCGATCAGCTTCGCCGCGCGCTTGAGCAGCGCGGTCTTCAGGTGTCCGGATCGGGCACCACCCTTCGCATCCGGCGCGCACCGCAAGTGCCCGCGCCGGTGCCTCCTGCGGATACTGTGATTACCGGATGAACCAGATGGCGTTGCCGCTGCAATGGCCGGCGAACCCCCGATCCGATGCGTTCCTGCTGACCGATTCCAACCGATTGGCGGCACGGATGCTCGAACAATGGGAAGCGTGGCCGACCATGGCCGCGATCCTCACCGGCCCGCGCAAGTCGGGCCGGTCGCTGCTGGCGCGCATCTTCGCGGCCAAGAGCGGGGGCACGATTATCGACGATGCCGAGCGCGTGCCCGAGGTGCAGATCTTCCACGCCTGGAACCGGGCGCAGGCCGACCGGCTGCCGTTGCTGATCGTTGCCGATTCGCCGCCGCCGCGCTGGCAGGTGAAGTTGCCCGACCTCCGGTCGCGCCTGGCGAACAGCAGCCTGGCGGAGATCGGCGCGCCCGATGACGAACTGGTCGCCGGGCTGTTCGAGCATCTGTTCGAGCGGCGTGGCCTGGATGCCCGTCCCGATCTGATCGAGTGGCTGACGCTTCGGATCGAACGGAGTCACCTTTCTGTCATCCGCGCAGTGGATATGCTGGACCAGGGGGCGATGGAACGGCGCGCGCGCTTGTCCATTCCCCTTGCACGATCCACTCTGATCGCGGCCGGTCTGATCGCCGAGCCGTAAGCCCTAAGCGAGACATGATGACCCGTCCTGCCCATATCGCGCAAATGTCAGAACCCGACGACGATCATTTCGCGACGGAGCCGAACGGGCGGTACTTCAACCGCGAGCTGTCATGGCTGGCCTTCAACCGCCGTGTGCTGGAAGAGGCGTGCAATACGGCGCACCCGCTGCTGGAGCGGTTGCGCTTCCTGTCGATTTCAGGATCGAACCTCGACGAGTTCTTCATGGTCCGCGTGGCGGGCTTGAAGGGCCAGCAGGCGCAGGATGTCGAACAACGGTCGGTCGATGGCCTGACACCGGGGCAGCAGCTGAGCGGCATCGTTGCCGAGGCGGATCGCCTGATGGCCAGCCAGCAGGAGGTCTGGGGCGACCTGCGCAACCTGCTCGACGAGGCGGGTATCTTCGTTCTGCGACGCGACGCCATCGACCAGGAGGCGAGCACCTGGCTGGAAACGCATGTCCGCGAACAGATTTTCCCGATCCTGACCCCGCAGGCGCTCGATCCGGCGCACCCGTTTCCGTTCATCCCGAACAAGGGTCTGTCGATGATCTTCGACCTGACCCGCGTGTCGGACAAGGCGCCGATTCGCGAACTCGTCATGATCCCGTCGACCATGCCGCGCTTCGTCCGCCTGCCGGGCGAGGGCGCCCGCTATGTCTCGATCGAGACGATCCTGCGTCGCTTCTCCGGGCTGCTGTTCCCAGGGTATGTCGTCAACGGTGCTGCCACCTTCCGTGTGCTGCGCGACAGCGATATCGAGATCGAGGAAGAGGCGGAGGATCTGGTCCGCTATTTCGCCAACGCCATCAAGCGGCGGCGGCGCGGGCGGGTGATTCGGCTGGAGCTGGAGACCGGCATGCCCGACGAGCTCGCCGATGTGCTGCGCGGGGAACTGGGCGGGTCCGATGCGATCATCACCGAAAGCGGCAATCTTCTGGGCATCGGCGATCTCGACATGCTGGTCGACGAGGATCGGCCGGACCTGAAATTCCCGCCTTATTCCCCCCGTTTTCCCGAGCGTATCCGGGAGTTTGCGGGCGATTGCTTTGCCGCGATCAAGGCCAAGGACATCGTCGTCCATCACCCCTATGAAACGTTCGAGGTGGTGATCGCCTTCCTAAAACAGGCGGCCGCGGACCCCGATGTCGTGGCGATCAAGCAGACGCTCTACCGTGCGGGCAAGCAGTCGGCGATCATCAACGCGCTGATCGCGGCGGCCGAGGCGGGCAAGTCGGTCACCGCGATCGTCGAGCTGAAGGCGCGGTTCGACGAAGAACAGAATCTGTACTGGGCCTCCGCGCTGGAGCGGGCGGGGGTGCAGGTCGTCTATGGGTTCATCGACTGGAAGACGCATGCCAAGGTGTCGATGGTCGTCCGGCGCGAGGGCAGCGACTTCCGCACCTACTGCCATTTCGGCACGGGCAATTATCACCCCATCACCGCGCGCATCTATACCGACCTGAGCTTCTTTACCGCCGACCCTCTGCTGGGGCGCGATGCGGCGCAGATGTTCAATTACATCACGGGCTATGTCGAACCCGTGGCCATGAACCGGGTCAGCCTGTCGCCGCGCGATCTGCGCCACAATCTGATGGCGCTGATCGATGCCGAGATCGCCCATGCCCGTGCCGGACGGACCGGCAGCCTGTGGGCGAAGGTCAACTCGCTGGTCGATCCGCAGGTCATCGAGAAGCTCTATGAGGCGAGCGGCGCAGGGGTCGAGATCGACCTGATTGTACGCGGCATCTGCTGCCTGCGCCCCGGCGTGCCGGGCATGTCGGAGAATATCCGGGTGAAGTCGGTCATCGGCCGCTTCCTGGAGCATAGCCGTATCTGGGCGTTCGGCGACGGCAAGGCGCTACCCCATGACGCGGCCAAGGTTTTCATCTCCTCGGCTGACTGGATGCCGCGCAATTTCGACCGGCGGGTCGAATATATGTTGCCGATCCTCAACCCGACCGTCCATGACCAGATCCTCGATCAGGTGATGGTCGCCAATCTGCTCGACAACGAACAGAGCTGGGAACTGGAGCCGGACGGCAGCTATGTCCGCGATCAGCCCGGCGATCAGCGCCCCTTCAACCTGCATCGGTATTTCATGACCAATCCCTCGCTTTCGGGGCGCGGTGCCGCGCTCGACACCAGTAAGGCGGTGCCGACCCTGTCGCTCCGGCGGCAGCGTTGACGGGCGCGCGCTGAGAAATGGCAGGTTCCCGCTCGCCGCGCGCGGCGATCATCGATATCGGCTCCAACTCGGTCCGCCTGGTCGTCTATCAGGGGCCGCCGCGTCTCCCCGCGATCCTGTTCAACGAGAAGGTGATGGCGGGTCTGGGACGCGGACTGGCGGCGACCGGGGCGATCGATCCGGCCTCGCTCAGCAAGGCACAGGTCGCGCTGGCCCGTTTCGCTAGTCTCGCGCGCGAAATGGGCGTCACCACGCTCCGCACGGTCGCGACGGCGGCGGTGCGCGACGCGGCCAATGGCGGCGAACTGATCGCCTGTGCCGAGTCGCTGGGGCTGGCGGTCGAGCTTCTGTCCGGGGAACAGGAGGCCAAGGCAGCGGGAGAGGGTGTTCTCTCGGCCATTCCCGATGCCGATGGGATCGTCGGCGATCTGGGCGGCGGCAGCCTGGAACTGGTGCGGGTCCGGGACGGCGGCGTCGAGGACCGCGTATCCTTCCCGCTCGGCGTGTTGCGTATCCCGGCGCTGCGCGAAAAGGGCAGCAAGGCGTTCGAGCGGCTGATCGGCCGCCTGATCGAGGAGGCTGGCTGGGAAGGGCGCGGGCGTGGTTTGCCCTTCTACCTCGTCGGCGGCTCGTGGCGGGCGCTGGCGCGGCTGGACATGACGCTGGCCGATTATCCGCTGCCGATCATCCATCATTACGAACTGACGCCGCTCGACATTCTGCGCCTGTCGCGGACCATCCCGCATCTTAGCAAGGCCCGCCTGCGCGAGGTGAAGGGGCTGTCGTCCAGCCGCGCCGCGACGCTGGCGGACGCGACCGCGCTGCTCAGCGTGCTGCTCAAGCATCTGGGCAGCAGTACGACCGTGGTGTCCGCCTTCGGCCTTCGGGAGGGGCTGCTCTATGGCGGGCTGGACGCAAAGACGCGGGCGCTCGATCCGCTGATCGTCGCGGCGCGCGAGGAAGGGCGGCTGCTGGGTCGCTTTCCCGAGCATGGCGATCTGCTGGAAAGCTGGATCGCGCCGCTCTTCGCGGGCGAGGCGGCGGCGGAGGCGAGGCTGCGTCACGCGGCCTGTCTGCTGGCCGATGTGGGCTGGCGGGCGAACCCGGAATTCCGCGCCGAACGCGGTGTCGAGATCGCGCTTCACGGCAATTGGGTCGGCATCGATGCAGAGGCGCGGGCGATGCTGGCGCAGGCACTCCACACCAGCCTGGGCGGCGGCCTGGACGTGCCGTCACCGCTCGCCGAACTGGCCAGCCCTGCGCAGTTGAAGCTGGCGACCAGCTGGGGTCTGGCGATCCGGCTGGGCCAGCGGTTGAGCGGCGGATTGGCCGGGCCGCTGGAACGGACGGGGCTCGTGCTGGACGACACCCGTCTCGGCCTGGAAATGCTCGAAGCAGATCGGGGCTTTTATGGCGAAGCCGTGGAGCGTCGCCATGCAACGCTCGCCACTGCCCTGGGCAAGACTCCGGTGCGGCTTACCCGCACTTGAGCCGGACGACCTTGCCCTCGGCATCGGTTTCAATGTTGAGCCGGTCGGGTCGATAATCCATCGTCACGGCATCGCCAGGCGCGATGACCCGGAGGTCCCGCGCACCGGTGCGCTTCTGCGTCGGCGCGCGCAGCGCCTCGGTCCAGCGTTTGCCGATCAGGTCGGCTGCCTTGCCGTCACCGCATCCCGACACATCGGCAGGCCCCTGAGCTTTCGGTGTCGTCACGCAGGCGGCGAGCGGCAGTATGGCGAGTAGGATAGCCCAGCGGGTCATGCCGGGTCCTCGGCGGTACGGACCATCTTCAATTTGCCGCCCTTCACGACGAAGCCAGTGCGGCCCTCGACCAGATCGAGCGCGTCGCGCCCGAACTGCTCGAACCGCCAGCCGTCGAGCACCGACAGGTCGGAGCGGACTCCCGCCGCCAGCATTTCAAGATCGTCGGCGCGGGCGAGCAGGCGCGGTGCCACATCGATGTCGCGCGCCCGGATCTTCAGCAGCAGCTTGAGCAGATCGGCGACCAGCGCGCCCTCGCGACCCAGTCCCGGTTTGCGATCGTCCCGCGCAGGCAGTTCGTCGGCGCTGAGCGGTTCGGCGGCCTCCAGCGCGTCCATCAGGCGCGCGCCGATGTCGTTGCCCGCCCAGGTCGCGGACAGGCCACGGACCTTGGCCAGATCGGCCTGCTTGCGCGGCGGATGCCCGGCGAGGTCGGCCAGCGTCTCATCCTTGACGATGCGACCGCGCGGCAGGTCCTTGGCCTGCGCCTCCAGTTCGCGCCAACGGGCCAGCGCCTTCAGGCGGCCGAGCATATCGGGCTTGCGGCCCGAGACGCGGACACGCTTCCACGCGACATCGGGATCGTTGGCATAGTGCGCCGGGTCGGCCAGCCGCTCCATTTCCTGGTCCAGCCACGCCCCGCGCCCGGTCTTGCGGAGACGCTCCAGCATCTTGGGGAAGATCGCGGCGAGATGGGTGACGTCGCCGATCGCATAGTCGACCTGGCGCTGGTCGAGCGGGCGGCGCGACCAGTCGGTGAAGCGCGCGCCCTTGTCGACCGAAATGCCCAGCCAGCTGTCGACCAGGTTGGAGTAACCGATCTGCTCGCCCTGACCCAGCGCCATCGCCGCGATCTGGGTGTCGAACAGGGGATGCGGCGTCTTGCCGGTCAGGTTGTAGATGATCTCGATATCCTGGCCGCCCGCGTGGAAGACCTTCAGCACCTGATCATTGTTGACCAGCAGATCGAGCAGCGGGGTCATGTCCAGCCCCGGCGCCTTGGGATCGATCGCGGCGGCCTCTTCGGTGTCGGCGATCTGGATCAGGCAGAGCTCTGGCCAATAGGTGCTTTCCCGCATGAACTCGGTATCGACCATCACATAGTCGGCCTGCGAGAGACGGGCGCAGAGATTGGCGAGCGTGGCGCTGTCGGTAATCAACGGATGAACGTGCATCGCATGCACATAGCCCGGCTCATGCAGGTTGACAAAGAGGAACGCGCAAACGCCCACCCTGGGCACATTGGGATTGACAAATTGGGGGTGGGCGGGGAAGCGGCAGCACTTTCCCCAGACGTACAGAGAATGTCCGCCATGCACGCCTATCGTACCCACACCTGCGCCGCGCTGACTGCTGAGGCGGTCGGCGAGACGGTCCGCCTGTCCGGCTGGGTCCATCGCAAGCGCGATCATGGCGGCGTGCTGTTCGTCGATCTGCGCGACCATTACGGCATCACCCAGATCGTCGCCGACAGCGACACGCCCGCGCTGGCCATCCTGGAGAGCGTCCGCGTCGAGTCGGTCGTGACGATCGACGGTGTGGTGAAGGCGCGCTCGGCAGGTACCGTCAACGCCAATCTGGCGACCGGCGAGATCGAGGTGTTCGCGCGCGGCGCGACCGTGCTGTCGGCGGCCGAGGAGCTGCCGATGCCGGTGGCGGGCGAGCAGGAATATCCGGAGGATATCCGCCTGCGCTATCGCTTCCTCGACCTTCGCCGCGAGACGCTGCACGCCAATATCGTGCGCCGCACGCAGGTGATCTCCGACATGCGTCGTCGCATGGAAGCGGGCGGCTTCACCGAATATTCGACCCCGATCCTGACCGCCTCGTCGCCCGAGGGCGCGCGCGACTTCCTGGTGCCGAGCCGTATCCATCCGGGCAAGTTCTACGCGCTGCCCCAGGCGCCGCAGCAGTATAAGCAGCTGCTGATGGTTGCGGGCTTCGACCGCTATTTCCAGATCGCACCCTGTTTCCGCGACGAGGACCCGCGCGCCGACCGTCTGCCGGGGGAATTCTACCAGCTCGACCTCGAGATGAGCTTCGTCACCCAGGAAGAGGTGTGGGAGACGATGGAGCCGGTGATCGGCGGCATCTTCGAAAAGTTCGCCGACGGTCGCACCGTCACGCCGATCGGCCAGTTCCCGCGCATCCCGTATTCGGAGTCGATGCTGAAGTACGGCAACGATAAGCCCGACCTGCGCAACCCGCTGATCATCACCGATGTCTCCGAGCATTTCACGACCTCGGGCTTCGGCCTGTTCGAGAAGATCGTCGGCTCGGGCGGGGTCGTCCGAGCGATCCCGGCACCGAAGACCGCCGAGAAGAGCCGCAAGTTCTTCGACGAGATGAACGAGTGGGCGCGCGCCGAAGGTCATGCGGGCCTGGGCTATGTCACCCGCAAGGGCGGCGAGTTCGGCGGTCCGATCGCCAAGAATCATGGCACCGAGGGCATGGAAGCGCTCTACGCCGCCCTGGGCCTCGGCCCCGATGACGGCCTGTTCTTCGCGGCGGGCAAGGTCGAGGCGGCGGCCAAGCTGGCAGGGCTCGCACGCACCCGCGTCGCCGAGCAGCTCGGCCTGATCGAGGAGGGTGCGTTCCGCCTGTGCTGGATCGTCGACTTCCCCTTTTACGAGTGGGACGAGGACGAGAAGAAGGTCGAGTTCGCGCACAACCCCTTTTCCATGCCGCAGGGTGGCATGGAGGCACTGAACTCCGCCGATCCGCTGTCGCTGAAGGCCTATCAATATGATCTGGTCTGCAACGGCTTTGAGATCGCGTCGGGTTCGATCCGCAACCAGTCGCCCGAGCTGATGGTCGCCGCCTTCGAGAAGGTCGGCTTGTCCAAGGCGGATGTCGAGGAGCGCTTCGGCGGCCTCTACCGCGCCTTCCAGTACGGCGCACCGCCGCACGGTGGCATGGCGGCCGGTGTCGACCGGATCGTGATGCTGATCTGCGGTGCGCAGAATTTGCGCGAAATCTCGCTGTTCCCGATGAACCAGCGCGCCGAAGACCTGTTGATGGGCGCGCCCAGCCTGCCCAGCAACAAGCAGATGCGCGAACTGTCGCTCCGCTCGACCGCGGAAGCCAAGAAGGACGTGGATCAGGTCGTCGCTTCGGCCGGCTGATCCCGGATTACAGGGTAAAAAAGGGCGGGCGCCGGATGCGGCGTCCGCCCTTTCGCATGTCGTGTCCGGGCCCCTGGCCCGGACCGACTTCCTTACGCCGCGACCAGCGCCGGGGCGGCAGGCTTGAACTCGCCGCTCTCGTCCATCAGGTGCAGCACGCCGTCGGCGATTGCGAAATAGGCGCCGCGCAACGTCAGCGTACCGGCTTCCTCACGCTTGGTGACGAAGGGGAAGGTGCGCAGGTTGGCGATCGAGGTGCGGACCGACTCGAGTTCCATCTCACGCATCGCGTCCGGACCGTCGCCATGCTTGGCGATGACCTTCTCACGCGCGCCGTCGAGCAGGCTGACCCAATCGGACACGAAGCCGCCTTCGCCCTGCGGGGCATGGGCGAACCCTTGCGTCAGCGCGGCCTTGCAGCCGCCGCAGGCGCCATGGCCCATGACGACGACGTCGGTCACTTCCAGCTGCGTCACCGCGAATTCCAGCGCGGCCGAGACACCGTGATGACCGCCGCCCGTCTCGAACGGGGGGACGAGGTTGGCGACGTTGCGCACGACGAAGATTTCGCCCGGCAGCGTGTCGAAGATCTGCGCCGGATCAACACGGCTGTCCGAGCAGGCGATGACCATCACCTTGGGGCTCTGGCCTTCCTTCAACTCGGCCCAGCGGTCGCGCTGGCGACGCCAATCGGAGGTCCGAAAGCGCTGATAGCCATCCACGAGGTCGTTAAAGTCGGTCATTGCTCTCTCTTATCCAGTGAAGGAAACGATGCTGTAGCAGGCGAACCCGAGCATGGCCGTTTCGGTTCCATATCAAAATGTGTCTGTCTACCCTTATGTTCGCCATGCTCGTGGGCATTGTGTCGGGCGGACAGCATCGCTATTTCGCGGGCATGAACGAGTTGACACCGTTGGCCGCGCCGGTGCGCGCGCGCAAGCCGGACTGGATCCGCGTCAAGGCCCCGACGAGCGCCGGTTTCGCCGCGACCCGCGAGCTGATGCGTGCCAAGAGCCTGACGACCGTCTGCGAAGAAGCGGCCTGCCCGAATATCGGCGAATGCTGGTCGAAGAAGCATGCGACCGTCATGATCCTGGGCGACACCTGCACCCGCGCCTGCGCCTTCTGCAACGTGAAGACGGGCATGCCGCGCAAGGTCGACGCGATGGAGCCGCAGAACGTCGCCGATGCTGCCGCGCAGATGGGGCTGAAGCATATCGTCGTCACCTCGGTCGACCGCGACGACCTGCCCGATGGCGGTGCGTCGCAGTTCGTGAAGGTGATCCAGGCGCTGCGTCGTACGACGCCCGACACGACGATCGAGATCCTGACGCCGGACTTCCGTAACAAGGCGCAGGCCGCGATCGAGTCGATCGTCGAGGCGCGCCCGGACGTCTACAACCATAATCTGGAAACGGTCCCCCGGCTCTATCCGACGATCCGGCCCGGTGCGCGCTATTACGCCTCGTTGCGCCTGCTGGAGAGCGTGAAGCGCCATGATCCGTCGATCTTCACCAAGTCGGGCGTCATGCTGGGCCTGGGTGAGGAGCGACTGGAGGTCCATCAGGTGATGGACGATATGCGCTCGGCCGATATCGATTTCCTGACCATGGGCCAGTATCTTCAGCCGACGCCGCGCCATGCGAAGGTCGCCGAGTTCGTCACGCCCAAGGCGTTCGATGCCTATGCCGCGATCGCGCGGGCCAAGGGCTTCCTGCTGGTCGCCAGCTCGCCGCTGACCCGGTCCAGCTATCATGCGGGCGACGATTTCGAGCGGCTGCGGTCGGCCCGCGAGGCGAAGCTCGCAAGCGCGCGCTGATGCCCAAGCATAGCGAGACGCGGCATCTGCCCTATACGCCGGAGCAGATGTTCGATCTGGTCGCCGATATCGCCCGCTACCCGGAGTTCCTGCCCTGGGTATCGGCAATGCGGGTCCGCTCGAACACGCCGACCGAGACGGTGGCGGACATGATCGTCGGCTTCAAGGGGCTGCGCGAGACGTTCACGAGCCGCGTCACCAAGGACCGGCCGGGATCGATCGATGTCGAATATCTCGACGGTCCGCTGAAGTATCTGCGCAACAACTGGCGCTTCCGCCCGGAGGAGCAGGGCTGCGCGGTCGACTTCACCGTCGACTTCGCGTTCAAGAACCGGGTGTTCGAGATGCTGGCGGGGCAGGTGTTCGGCACCGCACTCCGCCGCATGATCGGCGCGTTCGAGGATCGCGCTGCCAAGCTTTACGGCAGCAGCAACTCCAACGCCAACAGCGCCGCCTGAAGCCGGATACCGCCGCGACCGATATCGCCGAACTCGTGGCGCTCGGCCTTCACATCCTCAGGGTCGCCGCCGCGTAGCGCCTGGGCAAAGACGACGGTTCCGACCGGCTTCTTCGCCGTGCCGCCACCCGGGCCCGCGACGCCGGTGATCGCAACCGCCACGTCCGCCTCGCTGGCGGCCAGCGCACCCTGCGCCATGCCCCAGGCGGTGGCGGTCGAGACGGCGCCGAAGGTCTCGATCACTTCCGGATTGACCTTCAACAGGCCGATCTTGGCCTGGTTCGAATAGGTCACGAACCCCGCCTCGACGACATCGGACGATCCGGGGATCTCGGTCAGCGCCGCCGCGACCAGACCGCCGGTGCAGCTTTCCGCCAGCGCCACGCGCCGACCCGCCGCGCGGTTGGCAACGACGACGCGCTCCGCCAGTTCGATCAGCTCGCGAGGAAGAAGGACGTCCATATCAGTTTCCGTTGGTGCAGAGCGGCAGGTCGGGCACGGCCACCTGCCGCCCCCGTGCCTTTTCGGTCTTGAGATATTGTAGGGCGGTCACGACCACCCCGGCCATGTTGCGCGGGGGCAGGGGGGCCAACTGCGTCACCAGCCGGTCGATCGTCCCGCAATCCTCCAGGCCGATACGCCCGACGATGAACGGCACCAACAGCGAGGTCAGCAGCGGCCGGGCATAGTCCGACTGAAGCAGCGTATCGATCGCGGGATCGGACAGCTTGACGATCGCGGCTCGTGCGGCGGGCCATGCCTGGTCGGCCGCACTTTCATATTTCGAGATCAGCGAACCGCCGCCCCGGATCAGGCTGTTGGCGGGCAGCCGTGCGCCGCACACCCGGCCCGTCTCGCGCAGGATGTCGGGCATGGCGACCAGCGTCATCGCTTCCGCCTCGGGCGCGGTGATGCAGGCCTGCTGCGCCGTCGCGACCTCGGGGGCGGCGAGTGCGACCAGCGCGACGATCAGGCCCAGCCGCTTCATGCCGCCGCCCCGCCGGGCAGGCGGACGGTCGCCACCGCCTGGGTCGCGATCCCCTCGCCACGCCCGGTAAAGCCCAGCCGTTCGGTGGTTGTGGCCTTCAGGCTGACCCGGCTCGGGTCGATGTTCAACAGCCCGGCGATCCGCTCCACCATGGCGGCGCGGTGCGGGCCGATCTTCGGCGCTTCGCAGATGATGGTCAGGTCGACGAAATCGATCCGGCCGCCCTTGTCGGCGATCAGCTTGGCGGCGTGCTCAAGGAACTGGCCCGACTCGGCACCCTTCCACTGCGGATCGCTGGGCGGGAAATGCGTGCCGATATCGCCCGCCGCGATCGTGCCGAGCAGCGCATCGGTCAGCGCGTGTAGCGCGACATCGGCGTCGCTATGCCCCGACAGGCCCTGATGATGGGGGATCAGCACGCCGCCCAGCCACAATTCCTCGCCATCCTCCAGCCGGTGGACGTCATAGCCCATCGCGGTCCGGGTTTCCCAGGTCAGGCGCATATCGGCTCCGGTCATGTCGTCGGGATAGGTGATTTTCTCGAGCATGGCATCGCCCTGCACCAAAGCGACGCGCCCGCCAAGCCGTCGCACCATCTGTGCGTCGTCCGTAGCTTCCGCTTCGGCGGGCCAGGCCGCGTGCGCGGCGATCACGGCTTGCAGGTGGAAACCCTGCGGCGTCTGGACACGGACCACGCCGTCGCGGGGGACGGTCTCGCCCAGGGCATCGTCCAAGGACCGGGCAAGTGTGTCGGCCACGGGCAGGACGGGCATCGCCCCATCGGCCGAGCCAAGCCCCGCCAGCACGCGGTCGATGACGTCCGCCGACAGGAAAGGGCGCGCGGCGTCATGGATCAACACCTGCGTGACACCTGCCAGCGCCAGATGGCGCAGGCCACGTGCCACCGATTCCCGACGACTGGCACCGCCCGCCTCCACCCAGGCGCCCGGTAGCAATGACCGCGCATGATCGATCTGCTCTTCCGCGACCATCGTCAGGATGATGTCAACCGCCGGGTGCGAGGTGAAGGCGGCGTGGCTCCAGCCGAGCATCGGCCGACCACCGAGATCGCGAAACTGCTTCGGCACGCCGCCGCCCATGCGGGAACCCCCGCCCGCCGCGACGATCAGTGCGGCGATCTTTCCATCCTGGCTCATAGGGTCCGCCTAGCGGCTTTTCGGCTCAGTCGCCAATCTTGCCATGGCGGCCCACTTCCCGTATGGCGACTGCTTAATTTTCAGGCAGTATGATGCGTAATCTCGCTCCCATCCAGGTCGGTCCGGTGACGATCGACAGCCCCGTCGTGCTGGCACCGATGACCGGCGTCACCGACATGCCGTTCCGCACACTCGTTCGCCGTTACGGCTCGGGCCTCAACGTCACCGAGATGATCGCCAGCCAGGCCGCGATCCGCGAAACGCGCCAGTCGATCCAGAAGGCCGCCTGGCATCCGCTCGAAGAGCCGGTGTCGATGCAGCTTGTCGGCTGCACGCCCTATGAAATGGGCGAGGCGGCCAAGCTGAACGCCGATCGCGGGGCCGCGATCATCGACATCAACATGGGCTGCCCGGTGCGCAAGGTCGTCAATGGCGATGCGGGCTCGGCACTGATGCGCGACCTGAAGCTGGCCTCGGCGATCATCGAGGCGACGGTGAAGGCGGTCGACGTGCCGGTGACGCTGAAGATGCGGATGGGCTGGTGCCATGACAGCCTGAACGCGCCGGAACTGTCGCGCATCGCCGAGGATATCGGCGTCAAGATGATCACCGTCCACGGCCGCACCCGCAACCAGATGTATAAGGGTAGCGCCGACTGGGCGTTCATCCGCAACGTCAAGGACGCGGTGTCGATCCCAGTCATTGCCAATGGCGACATCTGTTCGATCGACGACGCCGACAAGGCGCTTGAGCAGTCGGGGGCGGATGGCATCATGATCGGGCGCGGAGCCTATGGCCGTCCCTGGCTGCTGGGGCAGGTGATGCACTGGTTCGCCACCGGCGAACGCCGCGAGGACCCGGCGCTCGACGAACAATATCGCGCCGTTACCGAGCATTACGATGCGATGCTGGATCATTATGGCACCGAGACGGGCGTCAACATGGCCCGCAAGCATATCGGCTGGTACACCCGTGGCCTGCATGGCTCGGCCGAGTTCCGCAACACGGTGAACCACGAAGCCAGCGCCGAGCGGGTCAAGGCGATGCTGTACGATTTCTACATGCCGCAGATCGAGCTTGCAGCGGCTGCCTGACACGGCCGGTCACGGTCGACCCGGTTTCGGCGCGCTGTTCGGCGCGCTGCCGGTCGCCGTGGTCGTGGTCGATCCCGACGATCGTATCGGCCATGCCAATGGATTGGCCGAGCAACTGCTCAACCTGTCCGAGCGGTTGATGACCGGGCAGCCGCTCGCCGCGATCCTGCCGCCGCCCGATGCGCCGCGCAGTCGCGATGGACATGGCTTTGCCGTCTACGACACGGTGATCGCCATACCGCACGGTCCGAAGATCAGGGTCGATTTCGTCGAGGCGCAGATCCCCGACTATCCCGGCTGGCGCGCCATCACCTTGCATAGTGCGGGGCCTTCGCGTCGGTTGGCCCATGCTTCGGATCGCAGCGCGGGCGCGCGGGCGGCGGTTGGGGCCGCCGCGATGCTGGCGCATGAGATCAAGAACCCGCTGTCGGGCATCCGAGGCGCGGCGCAGCTGCTCAATGGCGGCGAGCTGACCACGCTCATCACGACCGAGGTCGACCGCATCGCCGCGCTGATCGACCGGATGCAGGATTTCAGCGATACCCGGCCGCTGCCGCTGGCGTCGGAGAATATCTATCCGTTGCTCGGCCATGCCCGTGGTGTTGCCCTGGCAGGCTTTGCGCGGGGCATTCCGATCGAGGAGCGGTTCGACCCTTCGCTGCCGCCGGCACGGATCAATCGCGACGCGCTGCTCCAGATCGTCATCAACCTGCTGAAGAATGCGCGAGAGGCCGTCCGTGCGGTTCGCAACCCGCATATCGTCCTGACCACCGCCTATCGTCACGGCATGTCGGTCAGCGCAGGAGAGGGGCAGCCCCGTCTGCCGCTGCCGATCGAGATTTGCGTGATCGACAATGGCCTCGGCGCGCCCGCCGATATCGTCGACCATTTGTTCGACCCGTTCGTGTCGGGGCGGCGCGAGGGGCAGGGGCTTGGCCTCGCGCTCGTCGACAAGCTCGTTCGCGACATGAACGGGATCATCCAATATGCCAGGGAGGGCACGCCGGAAATGACCGTCTTCCGCCTGCTTCTACCCAGAGCCCACCCATGAGAGCCCATCCATGAGCCCCCAATCATGAGTCATGTCCTCGTCGTCGATGACGACGCCGCGATCCGTACCGTCGTCGGTCAGGCCCTGCGGCGGGCTGGGCACGAGGTGACGACGGTCGAGACGCTGGCGCGGCTCGACCGTATCCTTGCGGGTGGCGCGCCGGACGTGCTGGTCACCGACGTGATCCTGCCGGACGGCGACGGTATCGATCATATCCGGGGCGTGGCCGAGCGGTTTCCTGCCCTACCGATCATCGTCCTGTCGGCGCAGAACACGCTGACCACCGCCGTCCGCGCGGCGGAAGTCGGGGCGTATGAGTATCTTCCCAAACCCTTCGACCTCGATGCGCTGACCCATGCCGTCGCCGGCGCGCTCGCCCGGCGCGGCGTGCTGGTCGAGGACGGGTTGGGCGAAGATGACCGTGCGCTGCCGCTGATCGGCCGGTCGCAGGCGATGCAGGGCGTGTACCGCGTGATCGCCCGTGTCGTGTCCACCGACCTGACCGTTCTCGTCTCGGGCGAGTCGGGGACCGGCAAGGAACTGGTCGCGCGGGCGATCCACGACCTTGGCCCCCGCCGCGCCGCGCCCTTCGTCGCGCTCAACATGGCCGCGATCCCCCGCGAACTGATCGAGGCCGAGCTGTTCGGGCACGAACGTGGCGCTTTCACCGGCGCGGCCCAGCGCAATGCTGGCCGGTTCGAGCAGGCGGCGGGCGGTACGCTGTTCCTCGACGAGATCGGTGACATGCCGATGGAGGCGCAGACGCGGCTGCTCCGCGTCCTGCAATCGGGTGAGTTCACGACGGTCGGCGGCGCGCGGACGATCCGCACCGATGTCCGCATCGTGGCGGCGACCAACCGCGATCTCAGCCAGCAGGTGGCCTCGGGGCAATTCCGCGAGGACCTGTTCTATCGCCTGAACGTCGTGCCGATCGCCTTGCCGGCCCTTCGCGAACGACGGCAGGATATTCCGCTGCTCGCCCGGCATTTCCTGGAGAATGCCGCGCTACAGGGACTGCCCAAGCGCCGGATCGATACCCATGCGCTCGATGTGCTGGTCACCCATGACTGGCCGGGCAATGTCCGTGAGCTTGAGAATATGATGCGGCGCCTCGCCGTGCTCGCGCGCGACGAGGTGATCGATGCCGAAGCGGTGCGGACGATGTTGGGGGAGGCGCGTTCGTCTTCCGCAGCGGTCGGCGCTGCGGCTGCGGATGGCGACCTGTCGGCGGCGGTGCGTGCTTATATCGCGCGTCTCGCCATGTCGCAGCCGACATCGCTGGATGACGGCACGCTCTATGACCGGATCATCGGCGAGGTCGAACGCCCCCTGATCGAGGCGATGCTCGCACGCCACGGCGGCAACCAGCTTCGTGCAGCGCGCGCCATGGGCATCAACCGCAATACGCTTCGCAAGCGGCTCGATACGCTGAACATCCCCGTCAATGGCGATGACGAGGGTGGAGAGGCCTTGGGATAATTTTCACGAATTGTGGCTTGCAGGACACGCTTCACGTTGTACGATTGCAACGATGTTGGCGTCCGTGAAGCCCGCTGAACCTGCCGAAGGGCCGCGCTCTCGCTTCGCGGTCACTCCGGTCATGGAGGTTGCGGTCGTCCTGGGGGCGGTCGTGATCGCGGTCGGGACCTATGTCTATATCGACAGTCGCCATGATGCGCAGGGGCTTATCGCACCGCCCGTGATGGCGGGGTTGCTCGCGCTCAATCTGGTGCCGGGCGTGCTTCTTTTGATGTTGCTCGGGCGGCGGGTCGCGATGCGACGGGCGGCCCAGTCGGCGGTCGGCGGCGGTGGGCGTCTGCACGTGCGACTGGTCGCGCTGTTCTCGCTGACCGCGAGCATTCCGATCCTGTTGACCGTCGTCACCGCTTCGGTTCTGTTCCAGTCCTCGGCCGAATTCTGGATTTCCGATCGCGCCCGCCAGGCGTTCGGTGACGCCATGGACATTGCCCGCCAGTCGCAGCAGCAGATCATCAAGCGCTGGGTCGATACCGGCCGTGCCATGTCGCAGGACCTCGGCCGTAACCTGCCCGCGCTGCGCGAGAACCGGCGCGATTTCCACGACTATCTCGTCCAGCAGACGGTCGTGCGCGATACGGTGGAGTCGGTCCTCTTCTCCTACGATCGGAAGCAGGGCTTCAAATTCTACGACTTCTTCAACCAGCCGTCGGACACGACCTTTCGCGAGTTGGTGACGCCGGAAATGATCCAGCAGGCGAGCAAGCTGAGCCGGCCCGAAGTGGGCATCAACGAGCAGCGCGTCTGGGTGGTCACGCCTTTGCCTGAGGGTAGTGGCCTGATGCTCTATATCGGCACGCCAGTGAATGCCGAATTCCTCAGCAAGCAGCATTTCGCCGCCGAGGACGTGTTCGACGATTATCGTGCGCTTCAGGGGCGTGCCCGGTCGCTCCAGTTGAAATTCAACCTCGTCCTGTTCGCGATCGCGCTTCTGATCGTCGGCATTGCGGTCTGGATCGCCTTGGCCGTGGCGGACCGTCTCGTCCGCCCCGTGGGCGAGCTGGTCGACGCTGCACGGCGGATCGCGGGCGGTGACCTGACCGCCCGCGTGCCCGATCCCAAGACCCGCGACGAGGTCGGGACGCTCGCCAACGCCTTCAACCAGATGACCGGCCAGTTGGAGCGCCAGAACACGGAATTGGTTACCGCCAATGCCCAGCTCAACAATCGTCGTGCATTGATCGAGGCGGTGATGGCAGGCGTTTCCGCTGGTGTCGTTGCGATCGGACGGGATCGGCAGGTGCGGATCGCGAACAACTCCGCGGATTTACTGCTCGGTGCCGATCAGGGAGGTCTGGTCGGGCGCAAGCTGGGCGAGGTCGCGCCCGAGCTTGACGAGCTTCTCGACCAGGGACGGCGTGAAGCGACGGTGCAGGTGGCGCTCCATGGCGACATGCGCACCCTCGCGGTGCGCATTGCGCAGACCGGCGACGGTCCGATCCTGACCTTTGACGACATCACCCAGCAATTGCTCGACCAGCGCCGAGCCGCCTGGTCGGACGTCGCGCGCCGCATCGCGCATGAGATCAAGAACCCCCTGACCCCGATCCAGCTTGCCGCCGAACGACTCCAGCGACGCTATGGAAAGGTCGTCGGGCCGGAAGATCCGACGTTTGGCCGCCTGACCGAGACCATCGTCCGTCAGGTCGGCGACCTTCGCCGCATGGTTGACGAATTCTCATCCTTCGCCCGGATGCCCAAGCCCGTGTTCCGCGAAGAGGCCATCGCCGATATCTGCGCCCAGGCGATGTTCCTGCACGAAGTCGCGCATCCGGAGGTCCGGTTCCAGCTGGATCAGGAGGAGCCCGCCCCGACCCTTGTCTGCGACCGTCGTCAGATGAGCCAGGCGCTGACGAACATCGTCAAGAATGCGGTGGAAGCCATCGAGTCCCGTCCGGAAGGCCTGACGGGCGGAGAGGTTGTGATGACCGTCGGCCAGCAGGGCGGCATGGTCACGATCACGGTGACCGACAATGGCATCGGCCTGCCGCCGGAGCGCGACCGCATCATCGAGCCCTATATGACGACGCGCGCGCGCGGCACCGGACTGGGCCTCGCCATCGTCAACAAGATCATTGCGGAACATGCCGGCACGATCGGCTTTTCCGACAATCCCGCCGGTGGGACCATCGTTTCGATGATGTTCGACGCCGGTGCCCTGGCGGCGCTGGATCAGGGGGGCGCCGAACCCGAACTGGCTGGGGAGGGCCAGCTCACCGCATTGACTCGTACCCGGACGTAAAAAGATCATGGCTTTGGACATCCTCGTCGTCGACGACGAACTCGATATCCGCGAACTTGTCGCGGGCGTGCTGGAGGACGAGGGCTATGACGCCCGCGTCGCGGCCGATAGCGATTCCGCGCTGGAGGCGGTGGCGGTGCGACGTCCGTCGCTCGTTCTTCTCGACGTGTGGCTACAGGGGTCGAAGCTCGACGGGCTGGAGCTGCTCGACGAGATCAAGCGGCGCGATCCGTCTATTCCGGTCCTCGTCATCTCCGGTCATGGCAATCTCGACACGGCCGTCGCCGCGATCCGAAAGGGTGCGGCCGACTTCATCGAAAAGCCGTTCGAGGCCGAACGCCTGCTCTTGATGGTCGCACGCGCGACCGAGACCGAAAGGCTGCGTCGCGAAAACGCCTCGCTGCGGGCGTCGGCCGGGCGGGAGACCGATCTGACCGGATCATCGAGCGCCATCAACGGCATTCGCGCGACCCTGAAGCGTGTGGCCGCAACGGGCAGCCGGGTGCTCATCATGGGGTCGGCAGGCGTCGGCAAGGAGGTCGCCGCACGCCTGCTCCACGGCTGGAGCAACCGCGCCGATGCGCCATTCGTGGTGGTCAGCGCCGCGCGCATGACGCCCGAGCGGGTCGAGGAAGAATTGTTCGGCGTGGAGGAGGGAGGCGATCTGGTCCGTACCGGCCTTCTCGAACAGGCACATGGCGGCACGCTGTTCCTCGACGAGATCGCGGACATGCCGATCGCGACCCAGGCACGTATCCTGCGTGTGCTGACCGACCAGAGTTTTACCCGCGTCGGTGGCACCCGCGTCGTCAAGGTCGATGTCCGCGTCGTCTCCGCCACCGCGCGGGACCTGACCCAGGAAATCGCCGAGGGGCGCTTCCGGGAAGATCTCTACTACCGCCTCAATGTGGTGCCCGTGACCATCCCGTCGCTGGCGGAACGGCGCGAGGACATTCCGCCGCTGGTCGAGCATTTCATGGCCCATTACGCCAGCGAGCGCCGCGTCCGCACGCCTGAGATCGCGGCCGACGCCATGGTTGCGATGCAATCTTATGATTGGCCGGGCAATGTTCGCCAGCTCCGCAATGTCGTCGAGCGGACGATCATCCTGGCGCCGGGCGACCGGGTCGGGCGGATCGACCTGGACCTGCTGCCCGCCGAGGTGCTGGGGGAGGGGGCCGATATGGGCGGCGGCGGTGCGACGGCGATCATGGGCGCTCCGCTCCGTGAGGCCCGCGAAAGCTGGGAGCGTGAATATCTGCGTGTCCAAATCCGGCGTTTTTCCGGTAATATCTCACGCACGGCCAGTTTCATCGGGATGGAGCGCTCGGCATTGCACCGCAAGCTGAAGCTGCTGGGTATCAGCGAGACGCGAGAGGATTGATCGCTACCTCTGGACGAACGCCTGTCGAGACCATAGATATCGGTCGCGCCCGGTACACGGGCGCAATTCCGACGCCGGGAAACGGCGCTACTTGCGGGCACGGACCCGCCAAGAACAAGGGCTCGACCATGGCCGACAAATCGGGTTCACTGCAGGACCTGTTTCTGAATGCACTGCGCCGCTCCAAGGCGCCGGTGACCATGTTCCTCGTGAAGGGCGTGAAACTCCAGGGTATCGTCACCTGGTTCGACAATTTCTCGGTATTGCTGCGCCGCGACGGTCAGTCGCAGCTGATCTATAAGCATGCCATCTCGACCATCATGCCCTCGGGCCCGCTGGACGTTGCCGCGATCGTCGACGGCGTGAACGAACAGCAGCGCAAGAACCCGCTTTTGCAGGAAATCTTCCTGAATGCGGTGCGCAAGTCCGAAGACCCCGTTACCATGTTCCTGATCAACGGCGTCATGCTGCAGGGGCAGATTGCGGGCTTCGACCTGTTCTGCATGCTGCTTCAGCGTGAGGGCATGGCCCAGCTTGTCTACAAGCACGCTGTCTCGACCATTCAGCCGGCCCGTCCGCTGAATCTGGCCGAAGAGCAGGCGGGATCGGCCGAGGATTGAGTACGGGTTTCGATCGCGACCGCGGCGAATTCGCCCGCGGTGCCCGCACGGTCATCGTCCTGCCCGACCAGGGCGATGCCGCGCGTGACGCCGAGGCGCGGCTGGAGGAAACCGCCGGACTTGCCATGGCGATCGGCCTGGACGTGGTCGAGCGCGTGGCGCTGCGCGTTCGTGCGCCCAAGCCCGCCACGCTGATCGGCAGCGGCCAAGTCGAGCAGATCGCCCAGCAGGTGCGGATGGAAGAAGCCCAGCTGGTGGTCTTCGACGCCTCGCTGACCCCGGTGCAGCAGCGTAACCTCGAAACCGCGCTGGAGGCCAAGGTCATCGACCGCACCGGCCTGATCCTGGAAATCTTTGGCGAGCGCGCCGCCACTGCCGAGGGGCGGTTGCAGGTCGAACTCGCGCATCTCGACTATCAGGCGGGTCGTCTGGTGCGCAGCTGGACCCACCTGGAACGGCAGCGCGGCGGCTTCGGCTTCCTCGGCGGTCCCGGTGAAACGCAGATCGAAGCCGATCGCCGGATGATCCGCGATCGCATGGCAAGGCTCCGGCGCGAGCTGGATCAGGTCAGCCGGACGCGTGGGCTTCATCGCGAGCGGCGTCAGCGCGCGCCGTGGCCGGTCATCGCGCTGGTCGGCTACACCAATGCGGGAAAATCAACGCTTTTCAATCGGTTGACCGGCGCTCATGTCATGGCGAAGGATCTTCTTTTCGCCACGCTCGATCCGACCTTGCGCCAGATTTCATTGCCCGGCATCGACAAGGCGATCCTGTCCGACACGGTGGGCTTCGTCTCCGACCTGCCGACCCAGCTGGTTGCCGCATTCAAGGCGACGTTGGAGGAAGTGGTATCGGCCGACCTGCTGATCCATGTCCGTGACATTGCGCATCCCGATACGGAGGCGCAGCGCGCCGATGTCGAAGCGGTGCTGACCGAGATCGGTGTCGATCCCGAAACGCCGCGGTTTGAGGCGTGGAACAAGATCGACCTGATCGAGGGTGATGCGCGCCAGGATGTGCTGGTCGACGCCGAACGCCGTCCTAACATCGTCGCAGTGTCGGCGATGACGGGGGAGGGCATTGACGACCTGATCGAGCAGGTCGCGGCTGCGCTGACCTCCGGGCATCGGCGGTATCGCGTCACGCTGGACGCAGGCGACGGGGCGGGGGCCGCTTGGCTTCACGCGCATGGCGAAGTGCTGGATCAGGTGATCGAGGGCGATCAGGCGGTCTATGATGTCCGCCTGGCCGAGTCCGATTATGAGCGGTTCACCCGTCGCGACGCTTGACGGCCTGCCATAGGGCTTCCTTCGCGTCCAGTTCGAGCGCGGGGAAACCATCGCCCGCCTCGGCTTCCATCGCGCGAAAGCGGCGCTCGAATTTGCCATTGGCATAACGGAGCGCCGCTTCGGCATCGACGCCGCAATGGCGCGCCCAGTTGACGACCGAGAATAGCAGATCGCCAAATTCCTCCGCCAGTGTCTCGGGCGGGGCTTCGGTAATTTCCTGAATTTCCTCGTCTACCTTCGCGCGCGATCCTTCGGCATCGGGCCAGTCGAACCCGACCCGGGCGGCACGCTTCTGAAGCTTGTCCGCCCGCATCAGGGCGGGGAGGCCAAGCGCGACGCCATCCAGCGTACCGCCCGCCGCCTTGGCCTGACGTTCTTCGGCCTTGATCTGCTCCCATAGGTGATGACCACCTTCGGCCTGATCGCCAAAGATATGCGGGTGACGCCGCTCCATCTTGTCGCTGATCGCCGCAACGACATCGGGAAAGGCGAACTGCCCATGATCCTCGGCGATCTGGGCATGGAAGACCACTTGCAGGAGCAGATCGCCGAGTTCGTCCTTCAGGTCCGCCATGTCACCGCGCGCGATCGCGTCGGCGACTTCATGCGCTTCCTCGATGGTGTAAGGCGCGATGCTCTCGAAGCTCTGCGCCACATCCCATTCGCAGCCGGTCTGCGGGTCGCGGAGGCGTTTCATGATGGCCAGCAGGCGTTCCAACTCGGTATTCCTTCAAATTGATAATATATATTATGTAAAATATGCTTAGGGCGAGGTGTTCAGGATCAGTAGTCCTCGCTCCACTCGCCATGAGCGCAACCGCCTCAGCACGTTCATGCCGATAATATCCTGGTCGCCGAAGCTCGACGACACGTCGGCGCCGACATTCCTCATTTGGATCGGTCCGATGGACAGTTCGGCGATGGTGACATGCGATGCCGTGACGCGACCATTGGCGGTTTCGATCAGGCTGCCGAACGG
The DNA here is from genome assembly GCF_014199595.1 of Sphingomonas yabuuchiae. GTDB lineage: Bacteria > Pseudomonadota > Alphaproteobacteria > Sphingomonadales > Sphingomonadaceae > Sphingomonas > Sphingomonas yabuuchiae. The sequence continues at coordinate 226,228 of NZ_JACHNX010000002.1, forward strand.
ACTTTCGTCGAGATCGAGCCCGGCCGCCTGGGCGGTTGCCTCGGACAAGGCGGTCGTGGTCGCGCCACTGTCGACAAGCATCCGACGCTCGACTCCGTTGATGCGGACGGTGGCGTAGAAATGCCCGTCAGCCGCTACCGGAATGCGGACAATCCCGTCCGGCATAGCCTCACGTGACCAAAGGCCTGTCAGGCGGTCCCGTTGTGCAACGACCAGGAAAGCGACGCCGAATATCCCGATCCAGATCAGCGCCATTCGGACCGTCTGACCGATGGGAATGCGCCGGGCCGCGAGTGCGCTCAGCGGTAGCAAAAGGATCAGGCCATAATAGACGATGTCCATGGCCCGATCGCCACTCACGGGATCAATTCCATGCCGTCATAGGCAGGCTCGACGCCTATGGGCAATTCGCGGCACAGGGTCGCATAGTCCATCGACTGGTCCATATGGATCAATGCGCTACGGCGTGGCTTAAGATCTGCGATCCAATGCAGAACCGATGGCAGGTCGGCATGCGCCGGATGCGGATGGCGGCGGAGCGCATCGACTACCCAGAGGTCGAGGTCGCTATAAAGTTCGGCCATGTCAGGCGTCAGCTCATGGAAGTCAGTGGCATAGCCGATGCTCTTGCCGTCACATTCGAAGCGCAGGCCTGCCGACAGGATACGCCCATGCGGCTGGTCAATCGTGCGTATGCGGATCGGGCCGATCATCAATTCACCGTCGATCGGCTTCATAGTCGCGGTCGGCGGGTATCCGGTCTTTCCCCGGAACACATAGCCGAACCGCGCTTCGAGCGACGCCGCAGTGGCGGGCCGCGCATAGCCCGCCACCGGCTCGCCCAAGGCGTGGAAGATCTGCCGCAGGTCATCGATACCATGGCAGTGATCGGCATGATCATGGGTCCAGATGACCGCATCGACCGTACCGATATCGGCCGCCAGCAACTGCTGGCGCATGTCGGGGCCAGTGTCGATCAGGATGCGGGTGCCGTCATGCTCGATCAGCGCCGAACAGCGCATTCGTCGGTTGCGAGGCTCGGTCGGATCGCACGCCCCCCAGTCGTTGCCGATCCGGGGCACGCCCGAAGACGTGCCGCAACCGAGAATGCGGATTTTCACGCGCGGGTCTTCGCGAACAGCCGATGGAAATTCTCGGCGGTCGCCTGGGTCAGTTGTTCGACCGTTTCGCCGCGCAAATCGGCGAGGAACCTGGCGGTGTCGGCGACGAAGGCCGGCTCCCCCGTCTTGCCCCGATGGGGTACCGGCGCCAAGAACGGCGCGTCGGTCTCGACCAGCAACCGATCCAGCGGCAGGCGCGCAGCGGTTTCCTGCAGATCCTTAGCGCTCTTGAACGTCACAATACCCGATATGGATATATAAAAGCCTAACGCCAATGCTTTATCGGCGAAATCTCCACTGGCCGTGAAGCAGTGGATGACGCCGGGATAGGCCCCCTTCCCCATCTCCTCGGCCAGAATGGCGGCGGTATCCTCCTCGGCGTCGCGGGTGTGCACGACGAGCGGCAGACCGGTTTCACGGCAGGCGGCGATATGTGCGCGGAAGCTCGCCTGCTGCCGCGCGCGATCGCTATGGTCATAGTAATAGTCCAGGCCGCTCTCGCCGATGCCGACGACACGCGGATGACGCGCCCGCTCGATCAGTTTGGCGGTGTCGATATGCGGGTGCGCATCGGCCTCATGCGGGTGGATGCCGACCGTCGCCCAGACATCTGGCTCACGCTCGGCGGTGGCGATCACCGCATCCCATTCGCTTTCCCGCGTCGAGATGTTGAGCATCGCGGTGACGCCCCGATCCCGCGCGCGGGTCAGGATCGCCGCCTGCTCCTCGACCAGCCCCTTATAGTTCAGGTGGCAATGGCTGTCGGCCAGCATCAGGCGTCGGCCTCGGCCGGGATTTCCAGACGCGGGAATGCCGGAGTCGGGGCGGCCAGCGGTATGCCGTTGCCGGCCCGGCGAGCATACCAGCCGTCATCGTCGATCGCGGCGTGATCGCGTTCCTCCGCCCCCAGCGTGTCGAGCACCAGCGCGGCACCACGTGGCGTCACCGGCAGGATCGCGATCGCCAGCATACGGATCGCGCGAACCAGCGTGCCGAGCACAGCGTGCATCCGCTCCGGATCGGTCTTACGCAAGGACCAAGGCGCCTGCACGTCGATATACTGGTTGCAGGCATAGACACCGCGCATCCACGCCTCGATCCCCTGGCTGAGCGCGAGATCGTCAAAGGCGGTCTTCAGCGCAGCACAGGCGACGACCACTTCCTCGAACAGCACCGCATCGGCCGGATCGCTGCGTCCGGCTTCGGGCAGTTCGCCGCCCAGATTCTTGGCAATGAACGACAAGGTCCGCTGGGCCAGGTTGCCGAAGCTGTTGGCCAGTTCGGCATTGACGCGGGTAACGATGGCTTCGGCCGAATAGGAGCCGTCCTGCCCGAAACTGACCTCGCGCAGGAAGAAATAACGCAGCGCGTCCACGCCGAAGGCATCGGCCAGCCCCATCGGATCGACGACGTTGCCGACCGACTTGGACATCTTCTCGCCCCGGTGGAGCAGGAAGCCATGACCGAACACCGACTGCGGCAGCGGCAGGTCGGCGGACATCAGGAAGGCGGGCCAGTAGACGGTGTGGAACCGCACGATGTCCTTGCCGATCAGGTGCAGATTGGCGGGCCAAAAGCGCGCCAAATCGCTGTCCTTGTTCGGATAGCCGGTGCCGGTCAGATAATTGGTCAGCGCATCGACCCAGACATACATGACATGGCCCGGGCTGTCGGGCACGGGCACGCCCCAGTCGAAGCTGGTCCGCGACACCGACAGGTCGGACAGGCCGCCTTCGACGAAGCGCATCACCTCGTTGCGGCGGCTTTCCGGGCGGATGAAATCGGGATTGTCGCGGTACAGGTCGAGCAAGGGCTGCTGATATTTGGACAGGCGGAAGAACCAGGTTTCCTCGGCGGTCCACTCGACCGGCGTGCCCTGCGGCGACAGCTTGGTACCGTCCTCGCCGACCGTCAGTTCGCTTTCGTCGTAGAACGCCTCGTCGCGGACCGAATACCAGCCCTCATACCGGTCGAGATACAGGTCGCCCTTGTCCTGCATCGCCTTCCAGATCGCCTGGCTGGCGGCATAGTGATCGGTATCGACGGTACGGATAAAACGGTCGTAGGAGATATCAAGACGGTCGGCCATCACATGGAAATGGCTGGACATTTCATCCGCGAACTCGCGCGTCGAAATGCCGCGCGCACGCGCCGCCTGGGCCATTTTCAGGCCATGCTCGTCGGTGCCGGTCTGGAACAGGACATCGCGGCCCGCCTGACGCTGGAACCGGGCGATGACGTCGGCCGCCACCATCTCATAGGCATGGCCGATATGCGGGCGGCCATTGGGATAGTGGATGGCGGTGGTGATATAGAATGGATCGGCCATGGCCGGTCCCTAGAACATCCCCAGGCGCAGGTGAAGCCCGGCGTGTAGCCTCAGCGCAGCGACCAGGCGAGCCACAGCCAGCCGCCGATCAGGAGCGTACCGCCGATCGGGGTGATCGCTCCGAACCAGCGCGGGGCGCCAAAGGCCATGGCGTAGAGCGTCCCGGCAAAGATCGCCGCGCCGATGACGAAGGTCCATGCGACCCCCCTCGCCTCCATACGCAATGCGACAAGCGCGGCGACGGCATGGATCAGCTGATATTGTCCACCGGTGCGCAGCCACTCGACGGCCACGCCTTCGGCCCGGTGTGCGCCGAAGGCTCCGGCTGCGATCGCGATCGCTCCCGAGAGCGCCGCCAGGATTGCCACCAGTCCCATGGGTCAGCCGTTCCTTTCGTCCTGCGTGATGATCCGGTCGCTCGCCGCCCGCAGGTCGCCCGCAGCCGCCTGCGCCGCCAGCCGTTCCTTGTCGCGGGCACGATACATGGTTTCCACCCGGTCGATCTCGGCATGGTCGATCTTCAGGCTGCCCAGTGCCAGGCGGGCCATCTTGACCGCCGATTCCAGCACTTCGCGCACCACATAGGATGCGGGGCCGCCCTTGAGACGAAGGACCGCGCGTCGATCATAGGCGCGGACGAAGATCGAGGCGTTGGGGAAGGCCGCATGGACGCTTTCCAGCAGCTCCAACGTAATCTGGTCGTCATCCAGACAAAAGAGGATCAGTTCCGCTTCCGCCGCGCCGGCCTGGCGCAGCAGGTCCAGCCGGGTGCCGTCGCCATAATAGACCTTGGCTCCGAAGGATGCGGCGATGTCGATCATCTCGATATCGCGGTCGATCAGGGTCACGGGTATGTCGCTGGCGATCAGCATCTGCGCGACGGTCTGGCCGAAGCGACCATAGCCGACGATCAGGGCATTGGCCCCGTCGGTCACCGGACCCTCACGCTGGCCGCCGCGGGTGATGACCGGCTCTTCGCGGATACGGCGGGTTGCGCCCATCAGGAACGGGGTCGTCGCCATCGACAGGGTGATGATCGCCCCGAACAGGCTCGCCGCCTCCGGCGCGATCAGATAGCCTTGCTGGGCCTGGGCGAACAGCACGAAGCCGAACTCGCCGCCCTGGCTCATGAGCAGGCCGAGCGCGAGGGCGGAGCGCCAGTTCATCTTGAACGCCAGCCCGATCAGCGTGATGACCAAAGTCTTGGTGGCGATCAGCGCCATCGCCATGATCGCGACGAAGACCGGCCGCTCGGCGATAGCGGGCAGGTCGAGCATCATGCCGACCGCCAGGAAGAACAGGCCCAGCAGGATCGAGCGGAAAGGCTCGACATCCGCTTCCAGCTCATGCCGATACGGACTGTCGGCCAGCATGACGCCCGCGATGAAGGCCCCCAGCGCGGTCGACAGGCCGAGCAACTCCATCACCGCCGCGCTGGCGACCACGGTGAACAGCCCGGCAAAGACGAACATCTCCCGCTCGCCCATATTGCCGATCAGGCGGAACAGGGGCCGCAGCAGGAAGCGCCCCGCCAGGATCAGGCCGATGATCGCACCGATCGTCTCCAGCGCCAGGATCCAGCCCGGCGGCCCGGTATGATCGGCCGGGTTGCGCGACATGGCCGCGACGATGGTGATGAGCGGGACGATCGACAGGTCCTGGAACAGCAGGATCGAAAAGGCCCGCTCGCCGAAGGGCGTGCGCATCCGCCCTGACGACTGCAGCATCGGCAGCACCTGCGCGGTCGAGGACAGTGCGAGCGGCAGGCCGAGCGCCAGAGCCGCTTCTGGCGAGAAATGCGCGAGGATGACGATGCCGGTGATCGCCAGCCCGCAAATCGCGACCTGGAGAAGCCCCAGGCCGAAAATCTCATGCTTCATCCGCCACAGCCGGGCGGGGTTCAGTTCCAGCCCGACGATGAACAGGAGGAGCGTAATGCCGATCTCGGCGATGCCCAGCTTGGACTCGGCGTCCCCGACCAGCCCCAGGACGTGCGGGCCGACGACCGCACCCGCGACGAGATATCCCAGCGTCGCACCCAGTCCCAGACGCCGGAATATCAGGACGAAGGCCAGTCCGAAGCCGAACAGGATCGCCCCGTCGCGCAGCAGCGATACCTCGCCGTGCATCAGTTCCTGGCTCCGGCCGCCGCATCCTCGGCCGCCTGCGCCGCCGCCTCGAACGCCAGCCGGATCGAGGGGTGGCGGGCGGTGTAGGACAGCGCCGGGGTGAAGATGTCGAGACCCGGCCAGGCGGGGGCATTCCCCTGCCCCGACGCCAGCCAGGCGGTGAGTTCGTCGCGCGCGGCGGCCAGTTCGGTCACGCTGCGACCTACGACATGCGCCGACAGCAGCGCTGCCGAGGCCTGCCCCAGGGCACATGCGCGGACCAGCATTCCGACCTCGGCCACCCGGCCCGCTTCATCGAGATTGACGTCCACCGTCACCCGGCTGCCGCAAATGGGCGAGCGACGCTCGACGCTGGCCATCGGATCGGTCAGGCGCTGGTCGTGCGGGATCGCCGTGGTCAGGCGCAAAATCTCCGCATTGTAGAGGGGCGCATTCATCACGGGGTCTCGCTGCTATTGGTCGGCCCGGAGGCGGTGGCGGGCGTGGGCGCGCCGAAGACGGGCAGGCCCCGGCGACGGCGATCGACAAAATCGGCGATCCCGGCGCTGGTTGCATTCAGCAGCTTGTAGGTGCGGCTCTTGACCATCCATTCGGGCCGCCGGGCGGGGCCGCCGCTGACCGTATCGACCATCAGGGCGACGACCAGGAAGACGAGGCTGGCGAGGATCAGGCCCTTGAGCGCGCCGAAGCCGAAGCCCAGGGCACGATCGACCGGACCCAGGATGGAGGTACGTGTCCGCGAACCGATGGCCCGCGCGATCATGCGCCCGCCCAGATAGGTCACGCCGACGATCAGCACGAAGGCCAGCACGGCCGCGCCCGATACGGTGCCGACCACGCCGGTCAGCGCCTGCGCCAATGCGATATGGAACATCTTCAGCGCGGCGACGATCGCGACCCAGGCGAACAGCGCGAGCACTTCGGTGACGAAGCCCCGCATGAATCCCTGTATCGCCGCACCGAACACCGCGATCAGGACAAGAATATCTAGGGCCGTCAACGCCTGTTATCCCATATCTCAACGAGCCCATGAGCCACGATCATCGGGGCCTGGCGCCATCAGGCCCCTTCGCTACCCGCGCCCCAGCATATGGTCAACGAACTCGGCCAGGGTGCGAAAGCCGGTCATGCGCAGGCCGCCTTCGTCATTGGCCATGGCGCGCGGCACGATCGCCTTTTCGAAACCGAGCTTGCCCGCCTCCTTCAATCGCAACGGGCCATGCGCAACGGAGCGGATTTCACCTGACAGCGCGATTTCGCCGAAGACGATGGCGTCGGTCGGCACCGGCCGTTCGGACAGGGCCGAGATCAGCGCCGCCGCCACCGCCAGATCGGCGGCGGGGTCCTGCACGCGGTAGCCGCCCGCGATGTTGAGATAGACCTCGGCCGACGAGAAACTCAGCCCGCACCGCGCCTCCAGCACCGCCAGGATCATGGCCAGGCGTCCGGTATCCCAGCCGACGACTGCACGCCGTGGCGTGGCACCCGAAGCCAGCCTTACGGTCAGCGCCTGGATCTCGACCAGCACCGGACGCGTGCCCTCCAGCGCGGGAAAGACGGTGGCGCCCGTGATCCCTTCCTCGCGATTGGTCAGGAACAGCGACGAGGGATTGCCGACTTCGGTCAGCCCCTCGGTCTGCATGGCGAAGACGCCGATCTCATCGGTGCCGCCGAAGCGGTTCTTGATCGCGCGCAGGATGCGATACTGGTGGCTGCGCTCGCCCTCGAAAGCGAGGACGGTGTCGACCATATGTTCCAGCACGCGCGGGCCCGCGATCGAGCCGTCCTTGGTGACATGGCCGACCAGCACGACGGCGGTGCCACGTTCCTTGGCGAAGCGGATCAGCTCTTGTCCCGACGCGCGCACCTGGCTGACGGTGCCCGGCGCACCCTCGATCAGGTCGGAGTGCATGGTCTGGATCGAGTCGATGATGAGCAGCGCGGGCGGCGTTCCGATCGACAGGGTAGTCAGGATGTCGCGAACCGAGGTCGCCGCCGCCAGCCGTACGGGGGCCTGCCCCAGCCCCAGTCGCCGTGCGCGCAGTCGGACCTGATCGGCGGCTTCTTCGCCCGAGACATAGGCGACCGGCTTGCCCGCCATCGCCAGTTTCGCCGCCGCCTGGAGCAGCAGGGTCGACTTGCCGATCCCCGGATCACCGCCGATCAGCGTAGCCGAACCCTCGACGAAGCCGCCGCCCAGCGCGCGGTCGAGTTCGGCGATGCCGGTCGCCATCCGGTCGGGCAGCGGAATATCGGCGTCCAACCCGACCAACTGGATCGCCCTGCCGCCGCCTTGCAGGTTATGCTTGGCGGCAAAGGGCGTCAGCTGGACCGGCGCTTCCTCCAGCATCGTGTTCCATTCGGAGCAATCGGGGCATTGCCCCTGCCAGCGGGAGGACACCGAACCGCAGGATTGGCAGACATAGCGCTTCTGGATCTTGGCCATGCCGATGCTCTAGCCGGAGCGGAACGAAAATGGAACGGATTTGATCGGGCGGCGGGAGTGGTCTTTGGCGGCCCACACGGCTATGGGCCGAACTCCATGATCCCAGAACAATTTCGTGTCGCGCTGTTCAGCGGCAACTATAATTATACGCGCGACGGCGCGAACCAGAGCCTGAACCTGCTGGTCGGCCATCTGCTGGCGCGGGGTGTCGCCGTGCGGGTCTATTCGCCGACCTCCTCCACCCCCGCCTTTCCGCCGGTCGGGGATCTGGTCGATGTCCCCGCCATCCTGATGCCGTTCCGCGCCGATTACAAACTGGCGCGCGGGCTTCCGGCCAAGGTGCGGGCCGATCTGGAGGCGTTTGCGCCCAACGTCGTCCATGTCTCCGCGCCCGAATTTCTGGGTCACGCCGCCGTGCGCTGGGCACGGGAGAACGGCGTGCCGTCGATCGCCTCGGTCCATACCCGGTTCGAGACCTATCCGGCCTATTACCATCTGGGTTTCCTGGAACCGGCGATCATCAAGCTGCTGACCCGCTTTTACAACAAGTTCGACCGGATCGTGGCTCCCAGCCCCAGCATGATCGCGCTGCTGCGGGGATGGGGGGTGACGCCGCCCATGGGCATCTGGTCGCGCGGGATCGATCACGACCGTTTCCGCCCCTCCCGCCGCAGCCTGGAATGGCGGCGTTCGCTGGGCATCGCCGACCATGAGGTGGCGATCGGGTTCCTGGGGCGTCTGGTCAAGGAAAAGGGCCTCGACGTCTTTGCCGAGGCGCTGGCGGAGCTTCGGCGGCGCGGCGTGGCCCATAAGGTGCTGGTGGTCGGTAAGGGACCCGCGCAGGAGTGGTTCGCCAAGGCTACACCCGATGCCATCTTCGCAGGCTATCAGACCGGCGACGATCTGGGCCGTGCGGTCGCGTCGATGGACATCTTCTTCAACCCCAGCGTGACCGAAACCTTCGGCAACGTCACGACCGAGGCGATGGCGGCGGGCGTGCCCGTCGTGGCCGCCAACGCGACCGGCGCGATGGACCTCGTGGCGGATGGTGAGACCGGCTATCTGGTCGGCGCGCGCGATATCAGCGGCTATGCCGACGCGCTGGAGCGGATCGCCACTGATCAGGCCCTGCGCCACCGGTTCAGCGAGGCGGGACAGGCCCGCGTCGCCGATTACCGATGGGACAAGGTCAACGACGCGGTGCTCGACGCCTATCGCGCCCTGTTCGCTTAACCTTCGCGCCAGTCGAAGGTCAGCGGCGCTTCGCGAAAGGCGAAGCGATCGAGATGGCTGGCGACCACCTGCCGCATCTGCGCCACGTCGCCGTCCTCGGGCACCGTCAGTACGATATCCAGCGTCTCGCTGGCGGCGCGCATCTCGAGTTTCGATCCGTTGGGAAACAGGATCGTGCCCTCTTCGGCGGTGAAGGACACCTCCATTTTGTGGCTCCAGTGCTTGGCGAGCTGCTGGAGATAGCGGCTGGCCGACGGGGTCGGCACACGGGCGATGGACAGGCTCATTTCAGGCGTTCCACTTTCTGTGCGAGTTCGTCGATCATCGCGGCGACCTCATGCACCATTTCCTGCGGCGCATCGCCGTCGCCGAAGCGCTCCATCACCGCCATCTTCAGGCCGCCCATGGCACGCCGGATCGGTGCCGCATCGACCCGCTGGCGATGTTCGCCCAGGGCCCGCAGCCGAGCCAGCAGCGCTTCGACCTGTTCGGCATTCTCAATCAGGTGCGTGCGGCCGGTTTCGGTCGCAGCGAAGCGCTTCTTGGCTCCCTCGGAACGCTGTTCCTCGATAAAGCCCATTTCGTCGAGCAGGGTGATCGTCGGATAGATGACACCCGGGCTGGGGGCATAGGCGCCGCCGGTCATCGCCTCGACCTCGCGGATCAGGTCGTAGCCGTGGCGCGGTTCGTCGGCGATCAGCTTCAACAGGACGAGCCGCAGCTCGCTGCCGTCGAACATCCGTCCCCGACGGCCACCGCCCGGCCCTCTCCGTCCGCCGCGTGGGTCTTCGAAATCCCATTGCACTTCCAGCGGCCCGAAACTCCACCGGCCGCGCCGTTGGTGATGATCCTGGCCATGTCCTTTCCCGTGAAAATGTCGCATTCTGATACTCCAAATTGGGTTTTGATACGCTCAAGATATATCGCAGTAGACATTCGTCAAGATGACTCACGATATATCTTTAATAGGGAAGGTGACGGGGGGCTTCGGCGCCCCTACATGACGGCCATGGCCGATCTGTTCGCGGGTATGGACCCCGCCCCCGCCCAGCCCTCTCTCTCGGCCGATGCGCCGCTGGCCGATCGTTTGCGCCCGATGAAGCTGATCGAGGTCGTCGGGCAGGATCACCTGACCGGCCCGGAGGGTGCCATCGGGCGGATGGTTGCAGCCGGGCGGTTATCCTCGATGATCCTCTGGGGACCGCCGGGCACGGGCAAGACGACCATCGCCCGGCTGCTCGCCGCCGAAGTAGGCTTGCGCTATGCTGCGATCTCAGCGGTCTTTTCCGGCGTCGCGGACCTCAAAAAGGTCTTTGCCGAGGCGCGGGACCATGCCCGGCTCGGCCAGCGGACACTGTTGTTCGTGGACGAGATCCACCGCTTCAACCGTGCGCAGCAGGACGGCTTCCTGCCCTTTGTCGAGGATGGCACGGTCACGCTGGTCGGCGCGACGACGGAGAATCCCTCCTTCGAACTCAACGCCGCCCTTCTGAGCCGGGCGCAGGTATTGATCCTCCACCGGCTCGGACAGCCGGCGCTGGAACAGTTGCTGGAGCGGGCAGAGGCGTTGATGGAGCGCCCCCTGCCCCTGCAACCGCCCGCCCGCGATGCGCTGCTCGCCAGCGCGGACGGAGACGGCAGGTTCCTGCTCAACCAGGCCGAGACATTGTTTGCGGTCGACCTGCCCGAACCGCTCGACGCCGCCGGGCTGTCGGCCTTCCTGCAGCGCCGGGTCGCGGTCTATGACAAGGACCGGGAGGGGCATTACAACCTGATCTCGGCGTTGCATAAGTCGATCCGGGGATCGGACCCGCAGGCGGCCCTCTACTATCTTGCGCGGATGCTGACGGCGGGCAAGGAACCGCTCTATCTGCTGCGTCGCCTGACCCGGACGGCGATCGAGGATATCGGGCTGGCCGATCCGCAGGCGCTGACTCAGTGTCTTGCGGCCAAGGATGCCTATGAATTTCTGGGCTCTCCCGAGGGGGAACTGGCGATCGTGCAGGCGTGCTTGTATCTCGCCACCGCACCCAAATCGAATGCGGCGTACAAGGCGCAGAAGCAGGCATGGCGAACCGCCAAGGACACCGGGTCGCTGATGCCGCCCGCCAATATCCTGAACGCGCCGACCAAGCTGATGAAGCAGATCGGCTATGGTGCAGGCTACCAATACGACCACGACGCCGATGACGGTTTTTCAGGCGCGAATTACTGGCCGGACGAGTTGCCGCCGCAGAGCTTCTACGAACCGTCGGGGCGCGGTCTGGAGAAACGCATCGCCGAGCGTATGGCCTGGTGGGACGAGCGCCGCCGTGCCTTGCAGGATGGCGGCAATGACCGTCACGGCTGACCGTTTCGGCGGCTTCGTCGCGATCGACTGGTCCGGTGCGCATGGTGTTGCGCACCCGGGTATCCAGGTCGCCCTTTGCCGTTCGGGAAACTCCGCTCCCGTCATCATCGCGCCGCCGGGCCGGGCCTGGTCGCGCGAAGGCGTCGCCGAGTGGCTGCTGGCACGGGCGGACGAACCGCTGCTGATCGGCTTCGACTTCAGCTTTTCGGCCCCGTTCGTCACGCGCGGGGCACATCTGCCGGGGGATAGACCGACCGCGGACGCGCGGGCGCTCTGGGCCTATGTCGATGACAGTTGCGACGACCCCGATCTGGGCGCGCGCAGTTTCCTGGAGGCGCGGCGCGGGCGGCATTTCTATTTCGGGGCGGCGGACGGGCGCAAGGCGGACTTCCTCCATTGGCGAACCTGCGAGATCGCAACCGATGGCGCGCGCAAGCCTTCGACCGTTTATGACGTGATCGGCGCGTCGCAGGTAGCGAAGGCAAGTTTTGCCGGAATGCGGCTGCTCCGGCGTCTGGACGGGCACATGGCGATCTGGCCGTTCGACCCGGTGCCGCCCTCCGGCGCACTGGTCGTCGAAATCTATACCTCCATCGCCGCCCGTGACGCCGGCCGCCCGCGCGGACGGAGCAAGATGCGCAGTGCCGAGGCGCTGGATGCGGCGCTGGTGGCCTTGGGCAGCGAACCGCACGATCCGCTCCATCGCTATGACGATCACAGCACCGACGCGATCCTGACTGCCGCCTGGCTCCGCACCATGGCGACGCGCGACGACCTCTGGCATCCGGTAGGCCTCACCCATCAGGTTGCGCAAACGGAGGGCTGGACCTTCGGCGTGTCTTGACGCTAGGGGGATCGCAACGCCGGATTAGCACAGCGGTAGTGCAGCGGTTTTGTAAACCGAAGGTCGGGGGTTCGATCCCCTCATCCGGCACCATTTCCATCCTGCTCTGGAATTGGCACCAAAAGCCCGTCGCTGCGTTACAGTGGCGGAATGATTAAGGTCGCCAGCTACAACATTCGGAAAGGGGTCGGCGCCGATCGGCGGCGCAATCCCGATCGCATCCTGGACGTACTGCGCGAGGTCGATGCCGATGTGATCGCCCTTCAGGAGGCGGATCGTCGCTTCGGCGAACGCGAAGGCGTGATTCCGCTCCATCTGCTTGACGACCATAGCGACTGGAAACCCATCGTCTATGGGATGAAGGCTCGCTCTATGGGCTGGCATGGCAACACGATCCTGGTGCGCAAAAGCATACAGGTCGTGGATTTCGAGGCGATCCACCTGCCCTCGCTGGAGCCGCGCGGTGCGGTGATGGCGGATCTGCGGACCAAGGCCGGGGTGATCCGGGTGGTGGGCATGCACCTCGACCTGTCGGGCCTGTGGCGGCGGCGGCAGGCGGCGGCGATCCTGGCGCATCTGACGAGTTGCGCGCACCGGCAACCGACGGTCATGATGGGCGACCTGAACGAATGGACCCGCGCCGCCGGGTGCCTAAAGGACTTTACCCGCGATTTCACCGTGGCGGAGACGGGGCCGAGCTTCCACGCGATGCGGCCGATCGGACGGCTCGACCGGATCATGGTGTCGCCGGACTTGAAGATCGGTGCCTGCGGCGTTCATGCGACCCCGATGTCGCGCCGCGCCTCCGACCATTTGCCCATCTGGGCCACGATCGGGCCTCGCTGATGCGCGAAAAGGAGCTGCGGCTGGCGCTGGTCTGCTATGGCGGCATTAGCTTGGCGGTCTACATGCACGGCATCACGAAGGAAATCTGGCGGGTCGTGCGCGCCAGCCGGGCCTCGCACGAGGGCGATCCTCCCGCCTCGGCGGTCGATGCGGTCTATCATGATCTGCTCGACGAAATGGCTGAGCGCGGCGGCGTTCGCGTGCGCATCCTGGCCGACATCATCGCGGGTGCCAGCGCGGGCGGGATCAACGGTATATTCCTGGGTCATGCCATGTCGACCGGCCAGTCGCTCGATCCGCTGACCGACCTCTGGCTGGAAGCGGCCGATATCGAATCGCTGATCGCCCCCGAAGCCGCGCTGACCTCGCGCTTTTCCAAGATGTGGGCGCTGCCCATCGCCTGGATGGCGGCGGGGCGCAGCGGCGAGAAGGTCGCGACGCTCGACGAGGATACGCGCGAGGAGGTGCGCTCCAAGCTCGGTCACCTGATCCGCTCGCGCTGGTTCGAGCCGCCCTTCGCCGCCGACGCCTTTACCGGACGATTGCTCGAAGCCTTCGACCGAATGGCGGACGGTCCGGTCGGCAAAAGACTGATCCCGCCGGGGCAGCCACTGGATCTGTTCGTCACCGTCACCGACTTTACCGGCCAGCCGCAGCGGTTGCGGCTCCATTCGCCGGGCGAGGTGGTCGAGACCGAACACCGCATGGTCGTCGACTTCACGGACACCGGCGGCGGCAAGCTGGCGGCGATCCCCGAACTGGTCTTTGCGGCCAGGGCGACGTCGAGCTTCCCCGGTGCCTTCCCGCCCTTCACCGTCGCCGAGTTGGACCGGGTGCTGGCGGCGCGCGAACAGGACTGGCCCGAGCGCGATGACTTTCTGCGCCGCGTGCTTCCCCGCCATCATGCGGCGGGTGCGGCAGACAAGGCGGTGCTGATCGACGGATCGGTGCTGGTCAACGCGCCCTTCCGCCCCGCCATCGACGCGCTCGGACGCCGCCCCGCCCGGCGTCAGGTCGACCGTCGCTTCGTCTATATCGACCCGTTTCCGGGCATGCATTTCCGCTTGCCCGGCGGCGGCGGTCATCCGGGCTTTTTCCAGACGATCATCGGGGCGATCAGCGAACTGCCCCGCCAGCAGCCGATCCGCGACAATCTGGAGGCGATCGCCGCCCGGTCCGGCCGGATCGACCGGATGCAGGCCATCCTCGCCGCCATCCGCGAGGAGGTGGAGCAGGAGATCGAGCAGCTGTTCGGCGGCACCTTCTTCCTCGACCGCCCGACCGCCGCGCGACTGGCGTCGTGGCGGGTTCGCGCGCAGGCTGCCGCTGCCGCGAAGGCGGGGTTCAGCTATGCCGCCTATGGTCATCTGAAGCTCGCCAATGTCATCGACGGCATGACGACGATCCTGACGGAGGCCATGGGCGACGATGGCCAGCCGAGCCGCCACCGCCTTCGCGCAGTAATTGAGCGGACCGTCGCGGACCGCCATGTCGGTGGCGACGCGATCGGCTTCACTGGCGGATCGAGCAACGGCGCGCGGACCTTCCAGCGCGCCTTCGACCTCGGCTATCGCATCCGTCGTCTGCGGTTGCTCGCCCGGCGGCTTACCGAACTCGAGGCGGATCATAGCGAGGCGGAACTCGCGCCTGTCCGCGACGCCATCTACGAATCGCTGGCCGAGTTTCTGGAACGCCAGAGCGGTATCGGTCTGACCGAATGGGCGGAGGATATCCGCGCGGTTCGCGACGATGGTGGTCCGATGCTTGATCGACTGGAGGCCCGGCTCGACCTGATCCGGCTGGACGGAGAGACCGACGCCCGGTTGGCGGCTGCCTTTTCGGGGCTGCCGCGTGCCGCCCGGCGCACGTTACTGCTCACCTATCTGGGTTTCCCGTATTTCGACGTGGCGACGCTGCCATTGCTGCAGGGCGAAGGGCTGGATGAGTTCGACCCGATCAAGGTCGACCGCATCTCCCCCGACGATGCCACCGCCATTCGGGCAGGCGGTGCCGAAGCGACGCTGAAGGGCATCCAGTTCCTGACCTTCGGCGCATTCTTCAGTCGCAGTTACCGCGAGAACGACTATCTTTGGGGGCGGCTGCACGGCGCGGAACGGATGATCGACATCGCCGTCTCCACCCTGCCCCCGACCATCCGCCTAAAGCCCGGCGCGGTGGCCGCGTTCAAGCGGCGCGCTTTCCTGGCCATAGTCGACGAGGAAGAGGCGCGATTGACGGCCATCGCGCCCCTGATCGCCTCGCTTCGCCGGGAGATCGGCTGAAGGCTGGTCATGCCCGGTCAACGCCGCTAGACCGCATCGCCGAACCCGGTGATGCGGAGAAACCCATGCAGTTCCTGAAAATGCTCTTCTGGTGCCTGCTGGCCTTTCTGGCCGCGGCCTTCACGCTGGGGAACTGGACGACCGTTCCGATCCGGCTGGTCGGCGGACTGGTCGCGGACGTGAACCTGCCGCTGCTGCTGTTCCTGACCTTCTTGCTCGGGCTGGTGCCGACGCTGATCTGGCAGCATGCCGCGCGCTGGAGGCTGCGTCAGCGGTTAAGCGCCGCCGAGCGTTCGCTGGCCGCCGTGTCAGCCGAGACCAGCGCCTATGTCGCTCCGACAGCCCCTGTTACCACCAATATCCAGCCGACGGTCTGATCCCTTCATGAGCAATCGCATCTACGTCGCCATCGACACCCCCGATCTCGCTCGCGCACAGGCGCTGGCGCAGAAGGTCCGCCATCATGTCGGCGGGCTGAAGCTGGGCCTGGAATTCTTCTGTGCGCATGGTGCGACCGGCGTGCGCGAGATGGCGCATATCGGCCTGCCCATCTTCCTCGACCTGAAGCTGCACGACATACCGAACACGGTGGCCAAGGCCGTCCAGTCGCTCGGCCCGCTCGCCCCCGCCATCCTGACCGTGCATGCCAGCGGCGGCCGTGCCATGCTGGAGGATGCCAAGGCGGCCGCGCCGGCCGGCACGAAGGTCGTCGCCGTCACCATGTTGACCAGCCTGGACGCCAGTGATCTGAGCGATACCGGTGTGATCGGTTCTCCGGCGGATCATGTCCGCCGTCTGGCCGACCTGGCGGCCGAGGCGGGCGTGGACGGCATCGTCTGCTCGGGCGAAGAGGTCGCCGCCGTCAAGAAGGCGTGGCCCAAGGGCTTTTTCGTCGTCCCCGGCGTGCGTCCGGCCGATGGTGTGATCGGCGACCAGAAGCGCGTCGTCACCCCGCGCGCGGCGGTCGATGCGGGCGCCTCGATCCTGGTCATCGGCCGTCCGATCACCCAGGCCGAAGACCCCGACGCTGCGGCACGTGCGATCGCGGCCACGCTCTGAATACGTTTTTCGGACCCTCCCATTCGGGAAACGACCATGCCGACCACTGCCAAGATCTGCGGATTGACGTCGCCCGCCACGCTCGACGCCGCGCTGGGCGGCGGGGCGAGCCATGTCGGCTTCGTCTTCTTCCCCGCCTCGCCCCGGCACCTGACCTTCGACGTCGCGGCGGGACTGGCGGGACGGGTGCCCGATCATGTCCAGCGTGTCGGCGTCTTCGTCGACCCCGATGACCAGTTGCTCGAGGCGGCGGTGCGTGCCGGGATGCTTGATGCGATCCAGCTTCATCGCACGGCACCGGCGCGCGTGGCCGCGATCCGATCGAAGTTCGACCGCGAGGTCTGGGCGGCCGTCGCCATCAAGCTGCGCGGCGATGTCGAGAAGGCCCGCGACTATGCGGGGGCGGCCAGCCTGATTCTGTACGATGCCAAGACCCCGGACGACGCGTCGCTGCCCGGCGGCATGGGCCTGCGCTTCGACTGGAGCCTGCTCGACGGGGTTCGCCATCCGCTGCGCTGGGCCTTGTCCGGCGGGCTGGATGGCGGCAACGTCGCCGAGGCGATCCGGCGGACGGGCGCGCCCTTGGTCGATGTGTCCTCTGGCGTCGAGAGCGCGCCGGGCGTCAAGGATATGGACAAGATCGCGACGTTCCTTAAAGCCGTTGCGACAAATCAGTGACAGGATCGTTTGCAGGGGTCGCCCCCGCAAATGCCCAAGGGAAACGAGATGAACGCCCCCAATTCCTTCCGTGCCCAGCCCGACGAGCGCGGCCATTTCGGTGATTTCGGCGGGCGCTACGTCGCCGAGACGCTGATGCCGTTGATCCTCGACCTGGAGCGCGAATATCGCGCCGCGCAGGTCGATCCGGCTTTCAAGGCCGAGTTCGACGATCTCATGACCCATTATGTGGGTCGTCCCAGCCCGATGTATTATGCCGAGCGCATGACCGACACGCTTCGTGCGAGCGCGCCCGAGGGCAAGGGGCCGAAGGTCTATTTCAAGCGCGAGGAGCTGAACCACACCGGCGCGCACAAGATCAACAACTGCATCGGCCAGATCCTGCTAGCCAAGCGGATGGGCAAGACGCGGATCATCGCCGAGACGGGCGCGGGCCAACATGGCGTGGCGACCGCCACCGTCGCGGCACGCTTCGGCCTGCCCTGCACCATCTTCATGGGCGCGCGCGATATCGAGCGTCAGGCGCCGAACGTGTTCCGCATGAAGCTGCTGGGTGCGGAAGTGCGCCCGGTCACGTCTGGCGCACAGACGCTGAAGGACGCGATGAACGAGGCGCTGCGCGACTGGGTCGCCAATGTCCACGACACCTTCTACATCATCGGCACGGCAGCCGGTCCCCACCCCTATCCGGAGATGGTCCGCGACTTCCAGTCGGTGATCGGCACCGAGTCGAAGGCGCAGATCCTGGAGGCCGAGGGCCGCCTGCCCGACCTGCTGATCGCATCGGTCGGTGGCGGGTCGAACGCCATCGGCCTGTTCCACCCCTTTCTGGACGATCCCGAAGTCGCGATGCTGGGCATCGAGGCGGCCGGGCACGGCCTGAACACCACTCAGCATGCGGCCAGCCTGACCGGCGGCAAGCCCGGCATCCTTCATGGCAACAAGACCTATCTGTTGCAGGACGAGGACGGGCAGATCGCCGAGGCGCATTCGATCTCGGCCGGGCTCGACTATCCGGGGATCGGGCCCGAGCATAGCTGGCTGAACGATACGGGCCGCGTCGTCTATGAAGGCGTGACCGATACCGAGGCGCTCGACGCCTTCCAGCTGTGCTGCAAGGTCGAGGGGATCATCCCCGCGCTGGAATGCAGCCATGCGCTGGTCGGGCTGATCCGTCGCGCGCCGCTGATGGACCGGGACCAGATCGTGCTGGTCAATATTTCGGGTCGTGGCGACAAGGACATCTTCACCGTCGCCGACGCGCTGGGAGCCAAGATGTGAGCCGGATCGCCGATAGCTTTGCGGCCTGCGCCGATGCGGGCCGTGCCGCCCTCGTCACTTTCGTGACCGCCGGCGATCCGACGCCGGGCGACACCGCCGCCATCCTCGACGCGCTGGTCGAGGGCGGTGCGGACGTGGTCGAGCTGGGAATGCCCTTCACCGATCCGATGGCCGATGGCCCGGCGATCCAGAAGGCCAATATCCGCAGCCTGGGCGCGGGCACCCGCACCGCCGACGTGCTGGCGATCGCCACGGCCTTTCGCGTCCGTCATCCGCACGTGCCGCTGGTCCTGATGGGCTATGCCAACCCGATGACGGTGCGCGGCCCCGAATGGTTCGCCGAGGCGGCGGCGCAAGCGGGCGTCGACGGCGTGATCTGCGTCGACGTGCCCGCCGAGGAAGACGATGCGCTGGGCGTCGCGCTGCGCGGCAAGGGGATCGCCTCGATCCGACTGGCGACCCCGACCAGCGACGCCGTACGCCTGCCGACGATTTTGACGGGTGCCGACGGTTTCCTCTATTATGTCTCCGTCGCGGGTATTACCGGGCAGCAGCAGGCGGCGCAATCCTCGATCGAAGATGCGGTCGCCCGTCTGAAGGCCGCGACCCATTTGCCGGTCGCGGTCGGCTTCGGCGTCCGTACCCCGGAACAGGCGGCGGCAATCGGTCGCGTGGCGGACGGTGTCGTCGTCGGCTCGGCGATCGTCGACCTGGTGGGCGAGCATGGGGCGAACGCCCCCGCCCCGGTCCGCGCCTATATTCAAACCCTGTCGTCGGCACTGGCCGATGCACGCAAGGAACTCGCATGAGCTGGCTCAACAGCGTCCGCAACGTCATCCCCTTCGTCGTCAAGAAGGAGACGCCCGATCATCTCTGGCACAAGTGCAAGGGGTGCGGGCAGATGGTCTTCACCAAGGAGCTGGAAGACAATCTGAACGTCTGCCCGAAATGCGATCATCACGACCGCATCGGGCCGAAGGCGCGGTTCCGCCATCTGCTGGACGAAGGCAGCTGCAACGAGCTGCCCGCGCCCAAGGTGCCCGAGGATCCGTTGAAGTTCCGGGACTCCAAGCGCTATGCCGATCGCCTGAAGGCGGCACGGACCAGCGCTGCCGAGACCGACGCGCTGGTAAATGCACGCGGCACCATCCTGGGCCACAAGGTCGTGGTCGGCGTCCAGGACTTCGCCTTCATGGGCGGATCGATGGGCCTGGCGGTCGGTGAGGCGTTCGTGCGCGGGGTCGAGGCGGCCATTGCGGACAACTGCCCCTATGTCATCTTCACCGCATCGGGCGGCGCGCGCATGCAGGAAGGTATTCTCAGCCTGATGCAGATGCCGCGTACCACCGTGGCGATCCAGATGCTGCACGATGCGGGCCTGCCCTATATCGTCGTGCTGACCGACCCGACCTCGGGTGGCGTGATGGCGGCCTATGCGATGCTGGGGGACGTCCAGATCGCCGAGCCGAAGGCGACGCTCGCCTTTACCGGCCGCCGCGTGATCGAGAACACGATCCGTGAGAAGCTGCCCGACGATTTTCAGACCTCGGAATATTATCTGGACCATGGGATGCTCGACATGGTCGTTCATCGCCGCGATTTGCGCGAGCGTCTGGCGACCGTGATCGGCTATCTGACCGGATCGCGTCAGGCCGCCTGAACCGTCGCCTTTTCTCATCGATCGCATTAGAGGGGCGGGCCGAGAGGTCCGCCTCTTTTCATATCCGCTTTCCAAGAGACCGGCCGATGCCCGACCATGCCCGTTCCGACCATCCGGCCGTCCAGGCGCAACTCGACCGGCTGTGGAGCCTGTCGCCCGGTGCGGATGTCCTGGGTCTGGAGCGGATCACGACCCTGCTCGGGCGGCTAGGCGATCCGCAGCATCATCTGCCGCCGGTTTTCCATGTCGCGGGCACCAACGGCAAGGGCTCGACCTGCGCCTTTCTGCGCTCCGCGATCGACGCGTCGGGTCAGAGCGTGCATGTCTATTCCAGTCCGCACCTCGTCCGGTTCAACGAACGAATCCGACTGAACGGCCGCTTGATCACGGACGATGCGTTGGCGGCGGTGCTCGACGAAGTGCTGGGTCATGCCGAGGGGATCGGTGCCAGCTTCTTCGAAGTGACGACGGCGGCCGCGTTTCTGTCCTTCGCACGCAATCCGGCCGCCGCTACGATCATTGAGGTCGGTCTGGGCGGCCGCCTCGACGCGACCAACATCCTGCCGCCGCCCGCGGTCTGTGGCATCGCCGCGCTAGGCATCGATCACGAGGCGTTTCTGGGCCGCAAGCTGACCGGCATTGCGCGCGAGAAGGCGGGGATTGCCAAGCCGGGCACGCCGCTGGTCACCATGGACTATGCCCGCCCGCTGCGAGACGCGATCGCCGAGGTGGCCGCCGCCGCCGGGGCTCCCGTCTTCGCACGGGGACAGGCTTGGTCGAGCGCGTCCACACGCAGCGGCGTGTCCTATGAGGACAAGCGGGGTCAAATCACCTTGCCCCGGCCGAACCTGACAGGCGGGCACCAGTCACGCAATTTGGCGCTGGCGGTGGCGATGCTGCGACATCAGCAAGCCGTGACCGTTTCGGATGAGGCTCTGAGGCAGGCGGCGACCGGCGCGCAGTGGCCTGCACGGATGCAGCGTCTGAGGCATGGGCCGCTGACCCAGGCCCTGCCCGCCGGAACGCAATGCTGGCTGGACGGCGCGCACAACCCTTCCGCTGCGACGCCGGTGGCGCGGACCATGGCGGGCTGGCGATCCGAAGGGCCGACCGCGCTTATTCTGGGGATGCTGGCGAACAAGGAGGCCGGGCCGGTTCTGGAAAAGCTGGGCGGGATGGTCGACCTGATCGTTACCGTGCCCGTGCCCGATCACGCCTGCCACGCGCCCGAAAGCCTTGCGCAACAGGCCCATGCCTTGGGCCTCAAGGCGATCTCGGCCGGGGACCCTTCGCATGCGCTCGCCTTGGTTGCCGAGCGGCTCGAAGCCCCGTCCCATGTCCTGATCGCGGGATCACTTTACCTGGCCGGACAGGTCCTTGCCCAGAATGACGAGGCGCCGCAATGATGCGACGAGACGATCCCACCAACCGCTTTATTTGCGATTGACTATCAATAGCGACCGTCTAGCATGGGGACCGTAATCACGGAGTCCCCCGCCGATGGCCGAAACCACCACCCTCGCCGCAGCTTTGCCGCACATGCTGCCGGCCTGCCCCCACGCCCGGATTGCCCTGTTCGCGATACGTCGGATGGGCGCGCACGGGCTGGCGGATGCCCGTGCGTCGCACACGCTGTTCACCATGTTCGGACAGGATTTCCGACGTCCGCTGATCCTGATGCGGACGCTGATGGCCGATCTGGCCGCCCACGCCTCGGGCCAGATCGCCATTGCGCCTTGCTGCTGTGCGCGGATGACGGCGGCGGAGGCGGCGCTGATGACCATCCTCTCCCAGATGGAAGCGGCGCCGCAAAAGGCGCATTTCCTGATGACCGATCTGCTCGGCGTGCGGCGGGTCGATAGCGTCCTGGCGAGCGCCGCCGCCGTCTCGGCGGCCTTTGCGGACGAAGGGCGGCCGATCAGTTACTGACCGGTGCCTCGCGACGGGCGTCGCCCTCTCCGGCGACGCCTGCACTGCCGATCGAACGGTCGACCAGGCCCGACCGCGCCATCCACCAGAACAGCAGGACGCCCGGCACGGCGACGACCGTGGTCAGCAGATAGAAGTCGACATAACCGAACTGCTCGACCAGCGCCCCCGCCGTCGTGCCGCTCAGGATACGCCCGACCACGCTCGCCGCCGCCGAAATCAGCGCATATTGTGCCGCAGTAAAGCGCAGGTCGGTCAGTGCCGAAAAATAGGCGACGACGGTGACGCCGCCGATCCCGCTCGAAAAATTCTCGAACCCGATCGCGCCCGCCATGCCCCAGTTGGAATGACCCAACGCCGCCAGCCCCGCAAATGACAGGTTGGACACCGCCATCAGCACCAGGCTGATTAACACGGATCGCTTCATCCCCAGCCGCGCATAGAGGACGCCGCCGACGAACACGCCGATCAGCAGTGCCCAGAAGCCGACACCGACATCGTACAGCGCGATCTCGTTCTTGCTGAACCCCAGGTCGTTGAACAACAGACGGAAGGTTAGGTTGGCGAGCGTGTCGCCGATCTTGTGGACCAGGATGAAGGCCAGGATGACGAGCGCGCCCTGACGGCGGAAAAATTCGGCAAAGGGGCCGACGACCGCGCGGACGATCCCCTCGGTAGGGCGTTTGGCGGTGATCTCGCTATGCCGCTTCGGCTCACCCATGAACAGCGCGGTCAGCACGGCGGGCAGTGCGAAGGCGCAACTGACCATATAGGCCACGCTCCATCCCGCGCGCGTCGCGATGACCAGCGAGAGCGAGGCGACGAGTGCCGAGCCGATCCGCCAGCCATATTGGCCCATGCCCGCCCCCACGCCCAGCTGGCGCGGCTCGAGCAGTTCGATGCGATAGGCATCGATCACGATGTCGAAAGTCGCCCCCGCGATGCCCAGCGCCAGGGCGGCCATCGCCGTCTGCGCCAATGACACGCGCGGGTCTGCCAGGCCCAGGCCAATCGCCGCTGCGCAGACCAGCGCCGCCACGACCAGCAGCCACGAGACGCGCTGGCCCAAGCAGTGCAGGACGGGAATCTTTACCCCCTCGACGATCCAGGCCCATAGCCATTTCAGATTATAGGCCAGGATGACGAGCGCGAAGGCGGTGACGCTCTTCTTCTCGATCCCCGCTTCCGCCAGCCGGCTGGCCAGCGTCGCGTTGATCATGGTCAGCGGAAAGGCCGACGATATGCCGAGCGCGAGCGAGGCCAGCGGTGCGGGCTCGACATAGGGCCGCACTCCATCCAACCAACGCGCACTCGCCATAGAACCGCTCACCCTATCGGAAAGCGGGGACCCTATAAGGCTTGGCCATCAGGGGCAACGGGGCCGGATGATGCTGCTCGGGCGAAAAGACGAAAGCCCGATGGCAGGCGACCCGGCGCTTTTCCCGCGCGGCGCTCCTCGATCGCATCGATCGCGCCCAGCAGTTCGCGCGAGCCATAGGGCTTCATCAGCAGCCCCTCGGCAAGTTGCTCGACGCCATCGGGCGGCGTGCCGGTGATGAACAGGACGGGGATGTCGCGGGCATGGGCAGCCCGCGCCACATCGACGCCACTGCCGTCCGCCAGTCGCACATCCGCCAGAACCAGATCGATCCCGGCACCCCCGTCGATCAGGGTGACGGCCTTGCTGACGCGGTCCACCGTGGCGACCACCTCAAAATCGGCATCGGTCAGGACGTGTTCTGTGTCGAACGCGACCAGCGGCTCATCCTCAACGACGAGCAGCTTGACCAGCTGTCGTTTCTTTCGCCCGAAGAATCTCATCCCTCTATCGGCCTGTCCTGCTGTCCCGCTCGCTCGCGTAACGCTTTGTCTACGAGAAACGACGCAATTAATTTCCTTTGGTCGACACCCTCTGTATCAGCGTGGATCATGACACCAGATCAACGTATAGCAAAGCTGCTCGCGCGGGCAGGAGTCGCGTCGCGCCGAGAGATCGAGCGGATGATCGCCGAGGGCCGGATCGCCCTGAATGGCGTGACCATCGACACCCCCGCGACGCTTCTTTCATCTCTCGACGGCGTGACCGTGGATGGTGATCCCGTCGCCGCGCCCGAGCCGACACGCCTGTTCCTCTATCACAAGCCCACCGGCCTGCTCGTCACCGAGCATGATCCCGCCGGGCGGCCGACCATCTATGATCGCCTGCCCGAAGGGTTGCCGCGTCTGGTGCCGGTCGGACGGCTCGACCTGAATACCGAGGGGTTGCTGCTGCTGACCACCGATGGCGGCTTCAAGCGTCAGCTGGAATTGCCCGCCACCGGCGTCGAACGCACCTATCGCGCCCGCGCTTATGGCGACATCACCCAAGCGCAGCTGGAAGAGCTGATCCACGGGATCGAGATCGACGGCATCCGCTACGGCCAGATCGATGCCAATCTCGAGCGGCGGACCGGCGCGAACGTCTGGATCGAGATGACGCTGCGCGAGGGCAAGAACCGCGAAGTGCGCCGCGTCCTCGAACATCTGGGGCTTCAGGTCAGCCGGTTGATCCGGCTGCGCTACGGTCCCTTCGTACTGGACGAGCTGCCGGTCGGTGACATCGGCGAGGTCCGGGGTGCCGATATCGTCGAGTTCCGGCGGTCGCTGGAGGGCGGCATCCCCGCCGACGCGGTCAAGCCTGCGAAGATCAAGCCCGGCTTCCGCACGCCGCCAACGCGCGCTGCGGGTGAGCGCCCGGCACGCGCTGGTGCAGGCGACGCCCGCGGTGGAGCAAGTGACCGTCCACGGTCGCAGGAGCGGATGGGCTCTGGCGACCGGAGCCGCCGTGACGACGCGCGTCCGTCGTCGGCCTATGCCCGAAACGACCGACCGGCCCGCGAAGGCGTTCGATCCGACCGACCGCGTGAGGGCGCAAAGCCCTATGGCAGGCCACCGACCAACGAGCGGTCCGGCTTTGGCGGACAACGCCCATCCCGCTTCGAGGATCGTACCGAACGCCCTGCGCGTGACGGTGTCCGGTCCGATCGGGCGCGGCCGGGGGCCAAGCCCTTTGCCAAATCCCCGACGGGCGAACGGTCGGGTTCCGGCGGCCAGCGGCCATCGCGTTTCGATGACCGGGCCGAGCGCCCTGCTCGCGAGGGCGGTCGTTCCGATCGGTCGCGTCGGGATGCCAAGCCTTTCGGCAGCGCTGCCACCGGCGAGCGTTATGGCTCTGGAGGACAGCGGGCGTCGCGCTCGGAAGATCGGGGCGAACGCCCGGCACGGGACGGGGCGCGCTCCGACCGTTCGCGTGGTGATACCAAGCCCTTTGCCAAGCCCGCGAGCGGTCCACGCCAGCCGCGTTTCGACGATCGCGGTGACCGCCCCGCCCGTCCGTCGCGTGGCCCCCAGGGTTCGCCCGGACGCTCCGGCGGACCGTCGAGGCCGGACTCACGCGGCGGCGGACGTCCTAACGGTGGCGGCTCGCGTCCCGGTCGTCCGGGAGGGCATCGCTAATGCGTGTGATCGCCGGACAATGGCGCGGACGCCCGCTCGTCGCGCCCAAGGGTGACGTGACCCGCCCGACCGCCGACCGAACGCGCGAGGCCTTGTTTTCGATGCTCACGGCCCGGCTGGGCGATTTCGAGGGGCTGGCCGTCGGCGACTTCTTCGCCGGTTCGGGCGCGCTCGGGATCGAGTCGCTGTCGCGCGGGGCGGCGTCCTGCCTGTTCGTCGAGCAGGACCGCGCCGCCCTCGATGCGCTGAGGGCCAATCTCGCCAAGCTGGAGGCCAAGGGCGATGTCCGGGCGTCTTCGGTGATGGCGCTGGGGCCTGCGCGGGCGCCGCTCGACCTGATCCTGATGGACCCGCCTTATGGGACAAGCGCGGGCAGCGTCGCGCTCGACAAGCTGGCCCGGCTCGGCTGGGTTGGTGCGGGAACCTGGGTCAGCATCGAGACAGCCAAGCAAGAAGAGATCGAGCTTGCGGGCTTCACCGTCGATGCTTCCCGCGTCCACGGAAAGGCGCGGCTGACCCTGCTTCGTCAGGCCTGATAGGCACCGCGCCCGCGCCCGCGCATCAGGGCGAGCCCGGCGAGGCTGAGCAAACCGGCGGCGACCAGATAGCCGCCGACGAAGTTCAGCCCGCCGCGCTCGGTCAGCGCCTGTGCGGCGATGGGGGCGAGGGCGCCGCCAATGATACCGCCCAGATTGAACGTCATCGACACGCCGGTATACCGCACGCCCGCCGGAAATAGCGCGGGCAACCAGCCGCCCAACGGGCCATAGGCAAAGCCCATCACGAACAGCGCTGCCGCCAGCCAGACGAACACGATGGCGAGTGACCCCGATCCCAGCATCGGTCCCATCGCGATCCCGATCAGCACGCAACCCGCAAAGCCCAGCCGCAGCATGAAGGGCGCGCCATGCCGGTCGGCCATCACGCTCGAGACGACGACGCCGAGCGCCAGGAACAGGATCGCGACCAGCTGAATGCCCAGAAACGCCTCGCGCGGATAGCCGAGCACGGTCGTCCCATGCCCGAGCGCAAAGGCGGTCGCGAGGTAGAAGATTGCGAAACAGGCGACCACCCCGCCCGTTCCCGCCAGCAGCGCGCGGCCATGCCCCTGGAGCAGCGTCGCGATCGGCACGCGAGGCAACGTCTCGGCCTTCTTCGCCTCGGCAAAATCGGGCGTCTCGGTCAGGCGCAGGCGGACCCACAGGCCCAACAGCACCAGTACCGCGCTCGCCAGGAACGGTAGGCGCCAGCCCCAGGCGCGGAACTCCTCGTCGGTCAGGATCAGCCCCAGGATCAGGAAGAAGCCATTGGCCAGTATGAAGCCCACCGGCGCGCCGAGCGGCGGGAACATGCCCCAAGTGTTGCGCTTGCCCGGCGGGGCGTTCTCCACCGCGAGCAAGGCGGCCCCGCCCCATTCGCCGCCCAGCCCCAGACCCTGCCCCAGCCGCGCGATGCACAGCAGCAGCGGCGCGATCCATCCCGCTTGCGCATAGGTCGGCAGGAAAGCGATGGCGACGGTCGATCCGCCCATCAGCATCAGGCTGACCACCAGGGTCGATTTGCGCCCGACCCGGTCGCCGAAATGGCCGAAGGCGATGGCTCCCACCGGTCGGGCCACAAAGGCGAGACCGAAGCTGGCATAGGATAGCAATAATTGCGCCGTCGCCGAAGATGCCGGAAAGAACAGCGGCCCGAATACCAGCGCCGCTGCGGTCGCATAGATATAGAAGTCGTAGAATTCGACCGCCGTACCGGTCAGGCTGGCCAGCAGGATATGGCGGTGCGACGGAGGCGAGGCATGGGTCATGCCTCGCTCGTGCAGAAGCGGACGCCCGGCGTAAAGCCCTATCCGCTTACCCCTCCAACACGCGGGCCAGTTGCAGCAGCAGCCAATAGAGGGTGCCCGACAGCAGCATCGCGGCGGGCAGCGTCAGGACCCAGGCCAGCAGCATGTTGCGGATCGTCCGGAACTGAAGACCTGCGCCATTGGCGACAGACGCCCCGGCGACGCCGGAGGTCAGGATATGCGTGGTCGACACCGGACGGCCAATATATTCCGCACCGAAGATCGTCGCTGCCGTCATCAGTTCGGCTGCGGCCCCCATGCCATAGGTCAGATGCGTCTTGCCGATCCGCTCACCGACCGTCACCACGATCCGCCGCCAGCCGACCATGGTACCCAGGCCCAGCGCCAGGGCGACCGTGACCTTCACCCAGAGCGGGATATAGCGGGTGCCCCGCTCTAGCGACCCGGCATAGCCGTTGAGCGACTCGATCTCGGCGGCGGTGAAGCGCTGCTTGGCCGTCTCGCTCTTGGTCACCATGCGGGTGGTGTCGAGGACCAGATACATGTCGTTGCGCAGGTTGGGCACGGCGGCGGCGGGGATACGGCTGAGCGCGCCGTAATTGCCGATCCGCTCGCCGATGTCGCGCGACAGCGCGGACAGGCCCGCATAGACCTTGGGCGTATCGATCGCCTTTTTGCGGACGGCGTCGACCACGTCCGCGCGCGCCTGATCGACTGAGGGGGTGCCTTGTTCACCATGTGCGGCATAGGCGGTCGCCGCTACCTGCGCGCTGCGCACGAAGGCGGGCATGGCACTCTCGGGCAGCGTGCGGTTCAGCGCATAGGCGGTCGGCGCGCAGCCGATCAGGATCAGCATGATCAGCCCCATGCCCTTCTGCCCGTCATTGCCGCCATGCGCGAAGCTGACCGCCGTGCAGGTGAAGATCAGGAGCGCACGGATGCCGCGCGGCGGCGGCGTATCGCCCTCCGGCTCGCGATAGAGCCGCTTGTCGCGCAGGAAACGCTTCATGACGAGCAGCAGCATCAGGGCACCGGCAAAACCGATCAGCGGGCTGAACAGCAGTGCGGACAGGACCTTCCACACCTGCGCCATATCGACCCCGGAGGTGCCGGGAATGCTCGACAGCAACTGGTTGGCAAGCCCGACGCCCAGGATCGAGCCGATCAGCGCATGGCTCGACGAATTGGGCAGCCCGGCCGCCCAGGTCGCCAGGTTCCAAAGAACCGCTGCCAGCAGCAGCGCAAAGATCATCGCGAACCCGCCAGCCGAGCCGACATGCAGCATCAGGTCGATGGGCAACAGCGTGATGATCGAATAGGCGACGGCTCCGGTCGAGGTCAGAACGCCCAGGAAATTGAAAAAACCGGACCAGACGACCGCCAGCGGGGCGGGCATCGAATGGGTATAGATGACGGTGGCGACCGCATTGGCGGTATCGTGAAACCCGTTCACGAATTCGAAGCCCAGCGCGATCAGCAGCGCCAGCCCCAGAAAAGCGAACACGCCCATCGCCATCGGCTCACCGACGCGGGCGGTGTCGACCGCAATGCTATAGCCGGCATAGGCGAGGCCGCCGATCAACAGGGCGGTGAACACCCAACGGCCCATCGGATGGAGCCCGGCATCGAGACGCGGCCCGCGAACGTGCGATTCGGATTGGCCACCGGCGAGCGCATAGGATGTCATGACCAATCGCGTTGCGCCTTTCTGGTGACATTTTCATGACGGCTGCCCGGTGCCTTCCGGTCCACGCCGTCTCACATCGGAACGCGACCGGGCGGTGCATCGGACCGCCCGGTCGAGTGCCGTTCATGATCTCAGTTGTTGCTGGCCAGCGCGACCGGCGCGGCGGTCGACAATGCCGCGACCTTGATCGCGGCGTCCGCCATCATCTCTCGGCGGCAGCGCGTGACGTCGGCGTTGCGGCGCAGATCGGCCGTTACATGGCCGCACGCCATGGTCGCGGCACGGCGGATACGCGCGTCGAACTGGGCGCGATCAGCGGCACGGTGCAGATCGAGATCGGCGTGACGAACGGTGACGGTGACGGGCTCGCGCATTTCGGCCTGAGCCGCTGCGGACGCAAACAGAGAAGCCGCAATGGCGGCTGCCGTAAACTTCTTCATCTTGTGGTGCTCCTGCATCGGATCGTGCCCGTCACGGCGGCGTGAGTGATGAGGTCACCCCGCCGCTCGTCGGCACGCGGTGCCTCTAGGCGGCGGACATGTCGCTTTCGCGTCGCACAAAAGACGCTATGATGACGCGTCCCGCTATGAAACAAGGCCGGGCCGAGATTACGGGTGGTTGCCCCCGCCGCAAACGTTCCCTAACTGTTCGCGATGACCGTGCTTTCTTCCGATCCCGCCGCTTCGCTGGCCGATTATCCCTATCTTCGGACGTTGAACCCCGCGCAGCGCGAGGCGGTGTTGACCACGGACGGGCCGGTACTGGTGCTGGCGGGCGCGGGCACGGGCAAGACGGCGGCACTGACCGCACGGCTCGCGCACCTTCTCTATACGCGCAAGGCCTGGCCGTCGGAGATTCTGTCGGTCACCTTCACCAACAAGGCCGCACGCGAAATGCGCGAGCGCGTCGGGCGGCTGGTCGGCGACGCGGTGGAGGGAATGCCATGGCTGGGCACCTTCCATGCGATCGGGGCCAAGATGCTGCGCCGTCATGCCGAACTGGTCGGGCTGCAATCCAATTTCACCATCCTCGACACCGATGATCAGCTGCGATTGCTCAAGCAGTTGATCGTGGCGGCGGACATCGACGAAAAGCGCTTTCCGGCGCGCGCTTTGGGCGGCCTGATCGACGAATGGAAGAACAAGGGGCTGGTCCCCGGCGATATCGATGCAGGCGAAGCCGAGCGTTACGCCAACGGCCAGGGGGCCGAACTCTATCGCCAATATCAGGACCGGCTGCGCAGCGTGAACGCTTGCGACTTCGGTGATCTGCTGCTCCACATGCTGACCATCCTGAAGACGCATCGCGACGTGCTGGAGCATTATCAGCAGCGCTTCCGCTATATCATGGTGGACGAGTATCAGGACACCAACAGCGTCCAGTATCTCTGGCTGCGACTGCTTGCCCAGGCGCGCAAGAACATTGCCTGCGTCGGCGATGACGATCAGTCCATCTATTCGTGGCGTGGCGCGCAGGTGGAGAATATCCTGCGCTTCGAGCGGGACTTTCCGGGTGCCAAGGTCATCCGGCTGGAACAGAATTACCGTTCGACGCCGCACATCCTGGGCGCCGCCTCGGGGGTGATCGCCAATAATGGCGGTCGGCTCGGCAAGACGCTTTGGACCGAGTTGGACGTCGGCGAAAAGGTTCAGGTGCTGGGCGTCTGGGACGGTCCCGAAGAAGCACGGCGGGTCGGCGAGGAGATCGAATCGGCGCGGCGGTCGGGTACCTCCTACGACAATATCGCCATTCTCGTTCGCGCCTCGCACCAGACCCGCGAGTTCGAGGATCGCTTCATCGCGATCGGTCTGCCCTATCGGATCGTCGGCGGCTTCCGCTTTTACGAGCGCGCCGAAATCCGCGATGCGCTTGCGTATCTGCGCATCGTCAACCAGCCGTCGGACGATCTGGCGTTCGAGCGGATCGTCAACGTTCCCAAGCGCGGCTTGGGCGACAAGGCGCTGGCGAAAATTCACCAACTGGCGCGGGCCGAAGGACTGCCGCTGACCATCGCCTCGGCGCGCATCCTCGACACCGACGAGCTGACCCCGCAGGCGCGGCGGAGTCTAGGCAATCTGATCGGTGACATCGCCCGCTGGCGCGACATGGCGCGCGACCTCGCGCATCCGGAGCTGGCGCGGCAGTTGCTCGACGAGAGCGGCTATACCGCCATGTACCAGAACGAAAAGTCGGCGGAGGCGGCCGGGCGGCTGGAGAACCTGTCCGAACTCGTCCGCGCGATGGAGGATTACGAGTCGCTCGGCGCGTTCCTGGAGCATGTCTCGCTGGTCATGGACCGCGACGGCGACCAGCGCGAGCCCGAGGTGACGATCATGACGATCCATGCCGCCAAGGGGCTGGAGTTCGACACGGTGTTCCTGGCGGGCTGGGAGGAAGGTCTGTTTCCGTCGCAGCGTGCGATCGACGAAGGCGGCACGCGCAGCCTGGAGGAGGAGCGGCGGCTCGCTTATGTCGCGATCACCCGCGCCCGGCGCAAGGCGGTGATCCTCCACGCGGCCAATCGCCGTATCTATGGCCAATGGACGTCGAGCCTGCCGAGCCGCTTCGTCGGCGAATTGCCGCCCGAGCATATCGAGAGCGAGACGAGCATGACCGGCGGCGAAAGCCTGTGGCGGGCCAACTGGTCCGAACATGCCGACCCCTTCGCCAATGTCGGGCGCGGCACCGGGCGCGGTCCGGGCTGGCAGCGGGCTGCGACGGGACAGAATGCGGCCCCTGCCCGTCCCGCTCGGATCGTCGAGTCGCGTTCGCCCTCCGTCGGATTGGGGCAGAAGGGGCGCGACGATCTGCGTGTCGGCGAGCGCGTGTTCCACCAGAAGTTCGGCTATGGCGAGATCGCGGCGATCGAGGGCAACAAGCTGGAGATTGATTTCGAGCAGGCCGGGCGCAAGCGGGTGATGGACAGCTTCGTCACCAAGGGGTGAAAAGCCTTCACATTCCTCCCCTGCAAGGGGAGGTGGCAGGGCGAAGCCCTGACGGAAGGGTGTCACCGTTGAAGAGATCGGGCAAACTTACGACCGGTTACACCCCTCCACCATGCTGCGCATGGTCCCCCTCCCCTTGCAGGGGAGGAATGGTTGATGTCGTTCAGGAACCATATCCTTTCGTGACCGTATCGCTCGGCTCCCCCGATTGTCGGGGTATGGAGGGATAGGAACGATGGGCTTTCGTCGTCTGACCATCTTGGCGATCACCACCGCCGTCACCGCAACGGCCATTCCCGCGACGGCACAGACCGCCGCCCAGGATGCGCGGTTCCGGGCGGCGCAGGCGCGCTTCGATCGGGAATATCAGATCTATCGTCAGGAAGTGGACCTGTACCAGTCCGAGCGGCGCCAGGGCGGCTATGACGATGGCGACTATCGCCCCGCCCCGCCACAGGCTGGTCCCGGTGGATATCGGGTCGCACCGCCGGTCCCGGCCGATGGCTATGACCGCAATGCCGAACCTTATTACGATCCGGTCGGCGACTATCGCGACGGTTCGCAATATCGCGAGCGCGTGCTGCAACCGCAGGACCGGGTCTATGCGGGGACCGATGGTCGCTATTATTGCCGTCGCCCGGACGGCACGACCGGCCTGATCATCGGCGGCGCAGCCGGTGGCGTGCTGGGCAATCTGGTCGGCGGGCGGAGCAGCACGATCGCGACGCTGCTCGGGGCGGCAGGCGGCGCCTTGGCCGGTCGCTCGATCGAGCAGAACCAGGTCCGCTGCCGCTAAGGCTCGCAGGTACCGCGTTTCACCGGAAGCGCGGTACCTGGCTTTTCCAGGATCAGCCCGGCTCGACCATCATCAGGGCCGCACCCTGATATTTCTCGGCATCCCGCTCGAACAGGGCGCTTGCCGTGAACCGCCGGGGCGTCAGGCGCAGCGCGCCAAGTCCGGCAAGCTTGAAGGTGCCCATCTTTTCCTCGCGCGGCGGCTTTCCGTCCCGCTCGATCGTCGTCGCGTCGACATACAGTTCGTCGTGTCGAGTGAAGATCACATGGGGCGCCAGCACCACTTCGCCGCGATTATACATGGCGGACACCGCCTGCATCTTGACGATCGCTTCGAAGATGATGGCGGGAGCGCCTGCCGCCGGTTCAGCCGGACGGCGCTCGGTCGTCGTCATATCGGTCATCCCCTGCATTTGCCGATCCTGTCGCGGTGCAGCAAGAGCATAATTGCCGCATGGGGCATTGGAAAGGCCGGACGTGCGAGACGCCCGGCCCCTCCGGCTATCGCTTCGGCGCGTCCATCAGCTTCTGGGCGAAATATACCATCTGCTGCGCGCTCAACCGCGCACCTTGCGCAATGTCGGCATCGCCCGAGTGCCCACCTGCCGTATCTTCGTAAAAAAGATAGGGTATGCCATATTCCGACAGGCGCGCCGTGAATTTGCGCGCATGCTGCGGGCCGACGCGGTCATCCTTGGTCGTGGTCCAGATATAGGGCTCGGGGTAAGCGACGCCCTTGCGGATATTGGCATAGGGCGAAATCTTGCGCAGGAACGCAGCCTCCTCCGGCACGTCGATCGAGCCATATTCGTCCTTCCACGAATCGCCCGCCGCGATCTTCTGATACCGCACCATGTCGAGCAGCGGCACCTGGATCGTCACCGCCTTCCACAGCTCGGGATGCTGGGTCAGTTCGACACCCATCAACAGGCCGCCGTTGGACCCGCCATAGATGCCCAGCTTCTGCGGATTGGTAATCCGCCGCGTGAAGAGGTCCTTCGCCACGCTCGCGAAATCGTCATAGATGATCTGACGCTTGGTCTTGCGGCCCGCGTCATGCCATTTCGGCCCGAACTCGCCACCACCCCGGATGTTGGCGAGGACGAACGCGCCGCCCCGTTCGGTCCAGATCTTGCCGGTCGAACCAAGATAATTGGGCAGGCGGGCAATCTCGAACCCGCCATAGGCCGTCATCAGCGTCGGCGTCGTTCCGTCCAGCTTCGCGCCCTTGGGCAGGACGACGAAATAGGGGATCTTGGTTCCGTCGGTCGAGACGGCTTCATATTGATGGACCGTCGTGCCTGCGGCATCGAAACGGGCTGGCAGCGTCTTCAGCACTTGCGGCGCGGCCGGACGGCCGGCGTCGAAGCGCGACAACACGGTCGGCGTCGTGAAGCCCGAGGTCGACAGATAGACGGTATTCGAGCGGTCGCTGGTGCTGACCACATCGACCGCCATGTTGTCCGGCACCTGCACCGCCGTAGCCGCCCAGCCGTTGCCCGTCGGGGCAAAGATGCTGGCCCGGCCCCGGACATTGTCGATATAGGTGACGACGACGCGGTCCCTGGTGGTCAAAACCCCCTCCACCGCCTGTCGGTCGGTCGGTGTGAACAGCGCGCGTGGGGTGATCTGCCCCGCTTCCAGCTCGGACAGCGGCGCCCAGACGACCGAACCCGCCGGATGTTGCCCCCAGGCGTCGCTGGTCTGGAAGATCACCTTGCCGTCGACCATCCCGGCCGGAAAGGCGCGGGCGGGCATCGCGATCGGCTTGGCCCCGCCGCCTGGCGTCCAGAACAGCTTGCTGCCGCCGAAGAACGTCTGGCGCCGCTCGATCACGACCGCCCGATTGCCCTTCGCATCGGTCAGGACACTGGCATAGGTGCCCAGTTCGTCGGTCGGCGCGCCACGGAAAATCTCGGTCGCCTGTTCGAGCGGTGCTCCGCGCTTCACCATCTTCACGACGAAGGGATAGCTCGACTTGGTAAGTGTCCCCTGCCCCCAGTCACGACTGACCAGCAGCGTATCCTTGTCGAGCCAAGCCGCGCCCTGTTTGGAGGTGGAGAGACGAAAACCGTTCGGGACGAACTGGCCGGTCTCCAGATCGAACTCGCGATATTCGATCGCGTCCTCGCCACCCTCGGACAGGGCGATCAGGCACAGGCGATCCTCCGGACTGAGGCAGGAAAGGCCCTTCCAGACCCATTTCTTGCCCTCCGCCTTGCCGAGCGCGTCGAGGTCGAGCAGCGTCGTCCATTTCGGCGCGGCGGAGGCGTAATCGGCTTCGGTCGTCCAGCGCCATAGCCCTTGCGGATGATCGGCATCGCGCCAGAAATTGACGATGCGGCCATAGATCTGGCCCGGCATCGGAATGCGATCCTTGGCCGAGGCGATGGCGAGCGCTTCGGAGTAAAAGGTCTGATAGCGCGGATCGTTCTGGAGACGCGGCAGGGTCTTTGCATTCTCCGCCTCGACCCAGGCCAGCGCCTTCGCGCCGTCCTTGTCCTCCAGCCAGATATAGGGATCATTCTCGGTCATCGGGCTGGTCTGCGCCATCGCAGGCCCCGCCACAAGCTGCCCGGCCAGCATCGTGCCCGCCAGCAGTCCACGCCATCCCCGCATTCCGTCACGCTCCGTATCAATCGCGAATGATGGGAATGTGACTTCATCACGTAACCAAGGCAATGCGCGACCGCCGCTTTATTACCCTCCTGATCGGCCCCATCCAAGTCGATGGGATCGTTGGACTCCGTGACGCTCTGCAATCGCCGGGGATACGGAACGGCCGCACGACCGGCCCGTTCACCTCCCGCCTTATAGCCATATGCGCAGGAGCAGACGATGCCTTATGTGAAGACCCGCGACGGAACCGACATCTACGTCAAGGACTGGGGTGAAGGTCGCCCCGTCGTGCTGCTCCATGGCTGGCCGCTATCGGCGGACATGTGGGACGCCCAGATGATGGCGCTGGCCGAGGCCGGGTTCCGCGCCATCGCCTATGACCGGCGTGGCTTCGGACGCTCGGGCCAGCCGTGGTCGGGGTACGACTATGACACGCTGTCCGACGATCTGGCCGATGTGCTGGAGGCGACCGGCGCGCAGGATGCGGCGATCATCGGCTTCTCGATGGGGGGCGGTGAAGTCGCCCGCTACATGAGCCGCCATGACGGCAAGGGCGTGGTCGCGGCCGGGCTCATCGCCTCGGTTGTGCCCTATATGCTCAAGACCGACGACAATCCCCACGGGACCGACCAGTCGGTCTTCGACCAGATCGGCCAGGGCCTGCGCGACGACCGCGCCAACTTCCTGCGCCACACCTTCTTCAAGCAGTTCTTCGGTGTGGGCTTCATCAGCAGCCCGGTCAGCGACGATGTGCTCGACTGGGCGACGAGCGTGGCGATGCAGGCGGGGCTCAAGCCGACGCTGGCCTGCGCCGAGTCGTTCAGCCAGACGGATTTCCGTCCCGACCTGTCCGCGTTCCGCGTGCCGACGCTGATCGTGCATGGGACCGGCGATCAAACGGTGCCGATCGATGCGGCGGGCCGCGCCGCAGCGGCGGGCATCGCGCATTCGCAACTCGTCGAATATGACGGCGCGCCGCACGGGCTGAACGTCACGCACAGCGACCGCCTCACCAGCGACCTGCTGACCTTCCTGGGTCGGTGATACGGAAAAGGGCGGCCTTGCGGGGCCGCCCTTTTTCACTTCAGGGGAACGATGACCTCGTCCGGATGCGCGACGTTCAGTTCCTTGCGGACCATCTCGTCGACCATGTCCGGATTGGCATGGTCAGGATCGAGCAGCGCCACCCTGTTCTTCAACACCGTCCGTCGCTTGTCGAGCGCGGCATAGTCATGCTCGCGCTTGACCAGCTGGCGCTGATACTCGCCATAAGCGAGCAGGCCGTTGCGCCCCAGCACCGCATAGGCACCGAAAAAGGCAACGATCGTCAGACCAAGGGCGGGCAGCGCGGCACGCCGCATGGTCCGGATGAAAGGCGACGGTTTCTTGGTCACGGCAACCATAATCGTCCCGTCGCCTTCCGATTTCAAGCGCGGATGAGAATATCGCGACCGGCATAGCGCGCCGAGTCACCCAGCTCTTCCTCGATGCGGATCAGCTGGTTGTACTTGGCGAGCCGGTCCGAACGCGCCAGCGAGCCCGTCTTGATCTGACCGCAGTTGGTGGCGACCGCCAGATCGGCGATGGTCGCGTCCTCGGTCTCGCCCGAACGGTGCGACATAACGGCGGTATAGCGCGAACGCTGCGCCAGCGACACAGCCTCCAGCGTCTCGGTCAGCGTGCCGATCTGGTTAACCTTCACCAGCAGCGAGTTGGCATAGCCGCCCTCGATGCCCTTCTTCAGGCGCTTCGGGTTGGTGACGAACAGATCGTCGCCGACCAACTGCACCTTGTCGCCGATCAGGTCGGTCAGAGCCTTCCAGCCTTCCCAGTCGTCCTCGGCCATGCCGTCCTCGATCGACAGGATCGGGTACCGGCGGGTCAGGTCGGCGAGATACTCGGCCATCTCATGGCTCGACAGGATCTTGCCCTCGCCCGAGATATTGTACTTGCCGTCCTTGAAGAACTCGGTCGCGGCGCAGTCGAGCGCGATCATCACGTCGTCGCCCGGCTTGTACCCGGCCTTCTCGACGGACGCCATGATGAAGTCGAGCGCTTCGGTGGTCGAGGCGATGTTGGGGGCAAAGCCGCCCTCATCGCCCACGCCGGTCGCCAGACCCTTTTCGTGCAGCGCCTTCTTCAGCGTGTGGAAGATTTCCGAGCCGCAGCGGACCGCTTCCATGATGTTCGCCGCACCGACCGGCATGATCATGAATTCCTGGAAATCGATCGGATTGTCCGCATGCTCGCCGCCATTGATGATGTTCATCATCGGCACCGGCAGCAGATGCGCCGAGACGCCACCGACATATTTGTAAAGCGGCAGGCCCCGCGCTTCGGATGCGGCCTTGGCCGCCGCCAGGCTGACGCCCAGGATGGCGTTCGCGCCCAGGCGGCCCTTGTTCTCGGTGCCGTCCAGCTCGATCATGGCGCGGTCGAGATCGGCCTGGTCCTCGGCATCCATGCCCAGGATCGCGTCGGTGATCTCGTCGTTGACCGCTTCGACTGCGGCTTCGACGCCCTTGCCCATCCAGCGGCTCTTGTCGCCGTCGCGCTTCTCGACGGCTTCATGCGCGCCGGTCGATGCGCCCGAGGGAACGGCGGCGCGGCCGAAGCTGCCGTCTTCGAGCAGCACGTCGACTTCGACGGTGGGATTGCCCCGGCTGTCCAGGATTTGACGCGCGTGGATGTCGATGATTGCGGTCACGTAACGATGCTCCTACATCAGCCTAGTGGTCTCGGCGCGGCTCTACCGTGTGACTGTGCGAAGGGCAATTGCGGTAAAATTATGGAACCGTGCTTCGATTGCCGGGGTTAAGACGTAAACCGCCCGTTCGCCCGGGCCGTAACGAAAGGGTTTTTCGATGGCTGACACCGACAGCACCTTCCCCGCCGCTAATACCGCGACGCCCGGTTTCGGCGCCAACATCGCGGTCGCGCCGGAAGTGGCCGCCCCGAACGCCCCGCTGGTATCGGACACCGACGCTTCGACGGCGAAGGCCGGTCTGGCCGACGCCAAGCAGCAGGTGAAGGACGGCGCCAGCAAGTTCCAGCAGCAGGCGGTCGACAAGATCCAGGCGCTGGCCGGTGACGGCAAGGCCAAGGCCGGGTCGGCGCTCGATCAGGTTGCGCAGCTGCTGAACGACGCGGCCGGGCAAGTCGACGAAAAGCTGGGCAATCAATATGGCCAATATGCCCGCTCGGCGGCCGACACCGTGACCTCGCTGTCGGGTGCGATCAAGGACAAGGACGTCGAGGAACTACTCGACGACGCCCGCGCCTTCGTCGCCAAGAGCCCGGCGGTCGCGATCGGCATTGCAGCCGCCCTCGGCTTCGCACTGGCGCGCGTCGTCCAGTCGGGTGTCGAAACCCGCCAGTCGGTCGACGCCTCCGCGTGACCCGCGTCGTCGAAACCCTGCGGACGGCGGTATCGCCCGAGCCGGAGACGCTGACTTCGCTGGTGTCGCAGCTCGTCGATGATGGGCGGACGTTCATCACCGCCGAGATCGATCTGGCGAAGGCCCGCGCGACTGATAAGATCGGACGCTATCGCAGCGCGGCGATCTTCTTCGGGGTCGCAGCGGTTCTGGGCCTGTCGGCGCTGATCGCGTTGCTCGTCGGCCTGATCTTCGCGCTGGCGCCGGCGACCGGGCCTTTCGCGGCGACGCTGATCGTCGTTGGCGTGGTCGTCATCATTGCCGGCATCTTAGCGATGATGGGCAAATCCCGTCTGTCGGGAGGTGGCGCATGACCGTCGCAGAAGCGGAAACCCGCGCGGCCGAGGCACGCGAACGGCTGAACGCCACCGCATCGCGCATCCAGGCGAAGCTGGAGCCGCAGGCACTGGCTGCGCAGGCACGCGAGGCGAGCGTCACGGCCGCGAAGTGCGGCCTCGAGTCCGCCAAGAGCAACCCTGCCGCCGTCGCTGGCGGCGTGGCCGTGCTCGGCCTCTTCCTCAATCGTCGGCGGATCGCCCGCCTGTTCAAGCGTAAACGCTGATTTGGTTCGCGGGGGGCGCGCCCTCGCGACACGGCCCAGAAGGATGTTCGCAATGACCACCGAAACCCACGATCAGCAGACTGCCCTCCGCGAAAAGATCGACCATACGCGCGAAACCGCGTCGCAGGCCTATCACGACGCGAAGGACAAGGCCGCAACCGCGCTCCACACGTCCAAGGACAAGGCAGGCGAGCTGGCGCACAAGACGGCCCGTTCGATCGAATCCAATCCGCTCGGCATCCTCGTCGGCGGTTTGGTCGTCGGCGTGATCGCGGGTGCGCTGATTCCGCGTTCTGCGCGCGAAAAGGAATTGCTCACCCCGCTCGGCAAGAAGCTGGGCGAGACGATCCGCCAGGCGACCCAGGCCGCGCGCGAGACGGGTCTTCGCGAATTGGAGGAAGCCGGTCTGACCAAGGACGCCGCCAAGGACCGCGCCAAGTCGCTGTTCGACGATGTGGTCAAGGCTGCCAGCAATGCCGGGTCGGCCGCGGCCAAGGCGGCGACGAACAAGACCTCGGTCTAAGCTCGCCCCCCATGGCGAGCAGACGGTGCCCCGCGATCCGATGGCGATCGCGGGGCGCTTCTTTTTTGGGGTTATGCCGCAACGGCTTGCGGGTGCGAACGGGGCTTTCTACCAAGATTGCTCCAACGCTCTCACCGGGATATCCGCTTGCGCTCTTCCTCCCTCGCCATCGTCCTTTCCGCCCTCTCGCTGAGCGCCCCCGCCATCGTCCAGGCGCAGGCCACCCCCATCGCGGCGCCTCAACCCGGTGAGGGCAAGGAGGACGCCCGGCTCAAGCAGCTTTTCCATGACAGCGACGAAGCGAGCCTGGCGCGCAACCCGATCAGCGGCATCTTCCGAGGCGACATGCGCCGGGCCGACCGGATCGGCGATTTCTTTTCCGACGCCTATATCGCGGCCGAGCGCGCGGCGACCGAGAAGGACCTGAAGGCCCTGGGCCAGATCGATCGGGCCAGGCTGACTCCGACCAACCAGGTCGCCTATGACGTCTTCAAGCAGCAGGGCGAGACGACGCTGAGGGGCTTTGATCCCGCCATCGTCGCGCTGACGATCGTACGACCCATGGATCACTTCTACGGCATCCAGACCTTCTACCCCGAATTCGCCTCGGGCCAGGGCGCCGCGCCGTTCAACACGGTGGCCGATTACGAAAACAACCTGAAGCGCAACGTCGAATATGCCCGCCTGCTGGACGAAGCGATCACCCGCTTTCGGCAGGGCATGGCAAGCGGCATCGTCCAGCCCAAGCTGGTCGTGCGCAACATGATCGCCCAATTCGACAATCTGCTTGCCGTGCCGGTCGAGAAGTCGACCTTCTACGGTCCGGTCATGAATTTCCCCGCCACCGTCCCGGCAGCCGAGCAAGCACGACTGAAGGCCGCCTATGCCGCGCAGATCCGCGACGTCATCGTACCGGCGGAGCGGCGGATGCGGACCTTCCTGGCCGACACCTATCTGCCTGTGGCGCGCGATACGGTCGGCCTGTCGGGGATGCCGGGCGGCGACAAGCTCTATGCCTATCTGATCGAACAGAACACCACCCTGCCCCTCAAGGCCGAGGACGTGCATCAGCTCGGCCTGTCCGAGGTCGCGCGTATCCTGAAGGCGATGGAGGTCCAGAAGCAAGCCGTCGGCTTCAAGGGCAGTTTGGCGGAGTTCTTCACCTTCCTGCGCACCGACCCGCGTTTCGCGCCCAAGAGCGCGGCACAGCTTCGCGAAGGCTATGAGGCGATCGGCCGCCGCGTCGATGCGCGCATCCGCGAGCAGTTCTCGCTGATCCCCAAGACACCGCTCGAAATCCGTCCGGTCCCGGCCTTCAAGGAAAAGACAGATGCCGGTGGCTCCTATCAGGGCGGCACCCCGGACGGGATGCGGCCGGGCGTCTTCTACTACAACACCTATGACCTCCCCTCGCGCTATATGTGGGAGATGGAGACGCTCTATCTCCACGAAGCGGTGCCGGGCCATCATTTCCAGATCAGCCTGGCGCAGGAAAATGCGGCGCTTCCCGCCTTCATGCGCTTCGGCGGCAACACCGCCTATGCCGAGGGCTGGGCCCTCTATGCCGAGACGCTGTGGCCCGAACTGGGCATGGAAACCGATCCCTATCAGCGGATGGGCGGCCTGAACGACGAGATGCTGCGCGCGATGCGGCTGGTCGTCGATACCGGCATCCACGCCAAGGGTTGGACCCGCGATCATGCGATCGACTATATGCTCGCCAACTCGCCCATGGCGCGCACCGACGCGACCGCCGAGGTCGAGCGTTACATCGCCATTCCGGGCCAGGCCTTGGCCTATAAGATCGGTCAGCTGACGATCAGCCGGTTGAAGGCGCAGGCCAAGGCCGAGCTGGGTGCGAAGTTCGACCCTCGCCGCTTCCATGCCGAGGTGCTCGATACCGGCGCGCTGCCGATGCCGGTGCTGGAAAAGAAGATCGCGGATTGGATCGCGGCCGAAAAGCGCCGCTGATCGGGGAAAGCGCCACGTCAGGGGACGTGGCGCTTCTCCAGTTTCCGCGCGAGGGTGCGACGGTGCATCCCCAGCCGTCTTGCGGTTTCCGAAATATTGAAGTTCGTCTCGGCCAGCGTCTCGTTGATCCGCTCCCATTCCAGCGTCTTGATCGAGCTGGGACGGTCGGTGATCGCCGTCGTCGCGTCCCCGCTTGCCTTGTGGAACGCAGCCTCGATATCGTCGGTATTGGACGGCTTGGCGAGATAGTGGCACGCGCCCAGCTTGATCGCCTCCACCGCCGTCGCGATGCTGGCAAAGCCGGTCAGCACGACGATCAGCATCTCGGGATCATGTGCGTGCAGCGTCTGCACACAGGCCAGGCCCGACGCCTGCCCCAGCTTCAGGTCGACCACCGCATAACGCGGCGTGGTCGTGCTCAACACCTCGCGCAGCGCATCCGGACTGGCGGCCACCCACACGCGGTAGCCGCGACGCTCGAATGAACGCTGCAGGGTCCGTGCGAAGGTCTCGTCATCCTCGACGATCACCAATGAACGGTCTTCGTCCATCTCTACTCCCGATCCGATACGCCGATCATACTCAAAGGTAGGGTGAGCGTGACGATCGCGCCACCCTCGACCCGGTTCGCCGCCTCGACCCGGCCGCCCAGCTTGCGGACGACACTGGACACGAGGAAAAGCCCGACGCCGTGCCCCTCGCCCTTGGTAGATTGTTGCGGTCGTCCGACCTGCGACAATGTTGCCGGGGTAAAGCCCGGCCCGCGATCGGTAACGCGGACCGCCACCGCCCCGCCCTCGCGCGCGACGGTCAGGCCGACCCAATGCGGCGAGGCTTCGGCCGCATTGTCGAGGACGTTCCATACCGCCTGCTTGATCGCGGGGTCGGAGACGATCGCGGCATCGTCGTCGCTCCGCTGGTAGTCGAGCGCGACCTGGGCATGGCTCTGTCGCCATTCGTCGACGATGGTGTCGATGAAGCGTCCGACCTCCGACAGTTCGGCCGCCTCGCCGCGCGGTTCGCCTGCCGATTGCAGGATGCGGGTCACGATCGCCTTGCAGCGTTGCACCTCGGCCTGCATCTCGGCGATCTCGCCCATCAGTTCGGCATCGTCGCGCAGCTTGGGGACGCGCCGCCAATCGCTGAGGATCACCGACAGACTGGCCAAGGGGGTGCCCAGCTCATGCGCCGCGCCCGAGGCGAGCAGGCCCATGCGGACGATATGCTCCTCCTCCGACGCCTGCTGACGCAGGTCCGCTAACCGGGCGGCGCTGAGGCGCATATTGTGGCTGATCCGGGTAACGAACAGGATCAGCAACCCGGTGACCAGCGCAAAGCCCAGCCAGTTGCCCAGCGTATGCAGTCCGGCAATGTCGCCGAACAACCATGGCGGAAAGGCGAGCGGCCGGTGATGGAGCGACAGCAGTCCGAAGCAGAGCCCGGTAATCCCCGCCAGCGCCCAGGCCGACCATGTCTCCAGCAGCACCGCGCCCAGAACCACCTGGATCAGATAGAGCGAAATGAACGGATTGGTCGCACCGCCCGCCAGAAACAGCTGCAGCGTCAGCGTTCCGACGTCGAACATCAGGGCGAACAGGAGTTCGGTGTTGGTGATCCGGTGGAAGCGCAGCCGGAAATGGCTGAGCAGATTGATCGCGGCCGCCATCACCAGCACGCCCATCATAGCCGGAATGGGGAGCTGGACGCCCATGACGCGGTTGACGAACAGGATCGTCACCAGCTGCCCCGCCACCGCCATCCAGCGCAGATGAATAAGCTGACGCATATTGGCCGTGCCCGCAGCCGCGTCGGGCTCGCGTGGGCGAACGGTAAAGGGCAGGAAGGGCGGATCGCCCGAGGTCACTCGCGACCTCGCCGCCAGAGGATGACGATGCCGACCACCGTCAGGATCGCCAGCGCGAACCAGGTCAGGGCATAGGAAAGATGGCTGTTCCGGAACGCCACGACCGTCAGCCCGCCGACGGGATACCCGCCGGGATTGGCCGTTTTGTCGGCGTCGATGAAATAGGGAGCAACCGGGCCAAGCCGCTTGGCCTCGGCAATCGCGGCGACATCGCGCGAGTACCAGCGATCGGCAGCGGGATCGTTCGACCGGAGGAAGGCACCACCCGGCTCCGTAACGCGCAACAGCCCGGTGACACGAACGGGGCCGTCAGGGCGGCTATGATCGGCCCGCTTCTCGGCGGGCACGAAGCCGCGATTGACGAGTACGGTGAAGCGGGGGCCGACCAATGGCGTCAGTACCCAGAAACCCGGCCCGCGCTCGGTCACGGCCTGGACATAGGTTTCGCGGTCGTTGCGAAAACGCCCCTCAGCCGTCACGCGGGTATAGGCGTCGGAGGCCTGAGCCGTGGGGGGAGCCGCGACGGGAGGGGCCTGGAGCCTCGCCTCCACCGTCGCGATAAGGTTCAGCTTCCAAACCCGG
Source organism: Sphingomonas yabuuchiae (assembly GCF_014199595.1). GTDB lineage: Bacteria > Pseudomonadota > Alphaproteobacteria > Sphingomonadales > Sphingomonadaceae > Sphingomonas > Sphingomonas yabuuchiae. The sequence goes on from NZ_JACHNX010000002.1 coordinate 270,702, forward strand.
CGCTGCAACTGCCACAGCCCGAGCGAAAGGAAAACCGCGATCAGCGCCACGCCGATCGCGGTCAGGATCGCCAGCGTCAGTGGCCAACGGACACGCCGCTCGCCGCTCACGCCAGCATCGGCCATTACATGCCGCCGCCCAGCTGGGCGGCCATGTCCGGCATCATGTTGGTGTTCATGTGATACATGACCCAGATCGATCCGCTGAGCGTGATGACGACAAGCACCGCCGTAAAGACCAGCGCCATCATCGTCCAGCCACCCTCCGACTTGGTGTTCATGTGGAGGAAGTAGATCATGTGGACGACGATCTGGACGAAGGCCAGACCCATGATGACCAGTGCGGTCGTCTGGGTATCGCCCAGCGCGCCGGTCATGACCGCCCAGAACGGGATAGCGGTCAGGATCACCGACAGCACGAACCCGATCATATAGCCCTTCATCGAGCCATGACCGTGCGTGTCGCCATGCGAGTGGAGATCATGGTCCAGATTGGCGTGATCGCCGTGATCGTGGGGCTTGTGCGCGCTCACCGGAGAACTCCGAGCAAATAGACAAAGGTGAAGACGCCGATCCAGACGACGTCCAGGAAGTGCCAGAACATCGACAGGCACATCAGGCGGCGTTTGTTCGCCTCGATCAGGCCGAAGCGACCGACCTGCACCATCAGCGTGACCAGCCAGATCGAACCGAAGGTGACGTGCAGACCGTGCGTCCCGACCAGCGTAAAGAAGGACGACAGGAAGGCCGAACGCTGCGGACCCGCCCCCTCATGGATGAGGTTGGCGAATTCGTAGAGTTCGATCGACAGAAAGGCGAGACCGAACAGGCCGGTGATGCCCAGCCAGATCAGCGTGTTCGACTTCTGGTTCTTCTCCATCGCGATCATGGCGAAGCCATAGGTGATCGACGACAGCAGCAGCATCGAGGTGTTGAGCGCGACCAGCGGGAGCTCGAAAATCTCCCGCGGGGTCGGACCGCCCGCATAGCTGGTGCCCAGCACGCCGTAGGTGGCGAACAGGATGGCGAAGATGAGGCAGTCGCTCATCAGGTACATCCAGAAGCCGATGGCCGTCGAGCCACCGGATTCGTGATGATGATCCTCGTCCTCGACCAGATAATAGGTCGGGTTCTTGGCCGGATCGGCGCTCAGAACGTCGGTCGACATGGATCAGGCCCCCTGCCCGAGCAGACGACGCCGCTCGCTTTCCGTAGCCACGACTTCCTCGACGGGAATGTAATAGTCGCGGTCATAGTTGAACGTGTGCCAGATGGCGACGACGACGACACCGATCAGGCCCAGGGCAGCGAGCCACCACATGTACCAGATCATGCCGAACCCGGCGGCCGTCGACAGGGCGGCGATGATGACGCCGGTGCCCGTATTCTTCGGCATGTGGATCGGACGATAGCCGTCCACCGGCGCCTCCGCCTTCTTGTCCTTCATGTCGTACCAGGCATCCAGCTCATGGATGACGGGCGTGAACGCGAAGTTATAGTCCGGCGGCGGCGACGAGGTCGCCCATTCCAGGGTGCGGCCGTCCCAGGGATCGCCCGTCACGTCGCGCAGCTCTTCCTTCTTCCAGATCGACACGCCGATCTGGACCAGGAAGGCGCCGATGCCACCCGCGATCATCAGCGCACCCAGCAGGGCGACGATGAAGTAGATCTGGAGCGACGGGTCCTCGAAATGGTGCAGACGACGCGTCACGCCCATCAGACCCATGATGTAGAGCGGCGTGAAGGCGACCCAGAAGCCGACGACCCACAGCCAGAACGACACCTTGCCCCAGAACTGGTTGAGCTTGAACCCGAAGGCCTTGGGCCACCAGTAGTTGATCGCGGCGAAGGCGCCGAACAGCACGCCGCCGATGATCACGTTGTGGAAGTGCGCGATCAGGAACAGCGAGTTGTGCAGCACGAAGTCGGCAGGCGGAACGGCCAGCAGAACGCCGGTCATGCCACCGATCGAGAAGGTCAGCATGAACGCGATGGTCCACATCATCGGCAGCTCGAACCGGATGCGCCCCTTGTACATGGTGAACAGCCAGTTGAAGATCTTCGCACCCGTCGGGATCGAGATCACCATGGTGGTGATGCCGAAGAACGAGTTGACGCTGGCACCCGAACCCATGGTGAAGAAGTGGTGCAGCCAGACCAGGTACGACAGGATCGTGATGACGATCGTGGCGTAGACCATCGAGGTGTAGCCGAACAGACGCTTGCCCGAGAAGGTCGAGGTGACTTCCGAGAACACGCCGAACAGCGGCAGGATCAGGATGTACACCTCCGGGTGACCCCAGATCCAGATCAGGTTCACGTACATCATCGGGTTGCCGCCGAGGTTGTTCGTGAAGAAGTTGGTGCCGACATAACGGTCGAGCGACAGCAGGACGAGCGTGGCGGTCAGCACGGGGAAGCTGGCGACGATCAGGACGTTCGCACACAGCGAGGTCCAGCAGAACACCGGCAGCTTCATCATGGTCATGCCCGGCGCGCGCATCTTGATGATGGTCGCGATCAGGTTGATGCCCGACAGGGTCGTGCCGACACCCGCCACCTGCAACGCCCAGATATAATAGTCGACACCGACATCGGGACTGAAATCAAGCTCCGACAAGGGCGGGAAAGCCAACCAGCCGGTGCGTGCGAACTCGCCGATGAATAGCGAGGCCATCACCAGCACCACGCCGCCCGCCGTCATCCAGAAGCTCAGATTGTTGAGATACGGGAAGGACACGTCGCGTGCGCCGATCTGGAGCGGCACGACATAGTTCATCAGGCCGGTGATGATCGGCATCGCCACGAAGAAGATCATGATGACGCCGTGGGCGGTGAACACCTGATCATAGTGGTGCGAGTTCAGGAAGCCCTGGTTGTCGCCGAACGCGATCGCCTGCTGCCCGCGCATCATCAGCGCGTCGGCAAAGCCGCGCAGCAGCATCACGATGCCCAGGATCATGTACATGATCCCGATCCGCTTGTGATCGACCGTGGTGAACCACTCCTTCCAGAGATAGCCCCACAGCTTGAACTTGGTGATGAGCGCCAGCACCGCGATCCCGCCGACCGCGACGCCCAGGAAGGTGCCGACGACGATGGGCTCGTGGATCGGCAGCGACTCGATCGATAGCCGTCCGAAGATGGTCTTTATGATGTGTTCCATGATGGCGTGCCTCAGCCGCGACCCGCACCGGCATGACCAAAGGTCTGCGGGCCGGGGGTCTGCGGGATGGAAAGGAAGGACATGCGACGGTTCTTCATGTCACCCGGCTGCTGCACGCCGTTCGACGGCAGCGGCTCCTTGCTCTGGTGGGGCGAGGTCTGGATTTCCTCGGGCGACTTTTCGAGCGCACCCTTTGTCCGCTCACCGTGCATCGGGCCGGTATTGTTGACGGGCGGATTGCCCTCGCCGACGTTCATCTTGTGCGGATCGCCGCCACCGGTCATGCGGTCGTGCATCATCACGTCCGACATGCAGGGGGTATTGTCCGCGACGCAGCGGTTGACGACGCGGTCGAACAGGCCGCCCTGAACGCCGCTATAGTACATCGCAGGAACATACTCGCTCGGCTTCTCGACGGTCAGGAAGGCGGCGCGGGTCAGCTGACCCTGGCCCTTGCCCTGCCCGGCCTGCGACGTGCGCACCTTCTCGACCCACTGGTCGAAGCCGCTCGACTGAAGCGCGAAGACAGGGAAGTTCATGCCCGAGAAGCCCGCGCCGCTATAGTGCGACGACAGCCCCTTGAACGTGCCCTCGCGGTTCATGACCGCGTGCAGCTTCGTCTCCATGCCGGGCATGGTGTAGATCATGCCCGCCATCGCGGGGACGTAGAAGGCGTTCATCACCGAGGTACCGGTCAGGCGGAACTCGACGGGCCGGTCGACCGGCAACGCCAGCTCGTTGACCGTCGCGATGCCCTGCTCCGGATAGATGAACAGCCACTTCCAGTCGAGCGCGACGACCTGGACCTCCAGCGGCTTGACGCCCGCCGCAACCGGCTGACCCGGCGCGGTGCGCTCGATCGGACGATAGGGATCAAGCAGATGGGTGCTGGTCCACGTCACCGCGCCCAGGCAGATGATGATAAGCAGCGGTGCCGACCAGATCACCAGCTCCAGCATGGTGGAGTGGTCGAATTCCGGATCATATTCGGCTTCGGTATTGCTCTTGCGATAGCGCCACGCGAACAACACCGTCAGCGCCATCACCGGAATGATGATGAGCAGCATCAGGGCCGTCGCGATCAGCACCAGATCGCGTTGCTGCACGGCGACGTCACCGGCAGGGTTGAGCACGACCGCGTCGCATCCCCCCAGCATGGCCAGGAGGGGCAAGGCGGCCCAGCGAAGAGGGCGCAGGCGCGCAAGGCTCGACGAATGAGACATATGACAGGGGCCGCTACGCCTTTGCTGCACCTGCGCACATTGGACAGTTTGTCCAATCCCCCCATCGCCCGGAAAGGCGCATAGGCGCAGCACAATGGCGGTCATGCGTGGTCTTTTTGCACTGCAACTGATCCGCTTCAATAACTTGGAAGAAGTCAGGACTGGCAGCTGATGAGCGCAGAGTTAACCGCATCGACCTCGACGCCCCTTGAGCGGGACGCGCGGCTGGTCAATGCCCGCGATCCGCACCACGTCGCGCCGGGCGATATCGCCATCGGCGTCATCATCGGGCGCACGTCGGAGTTCTTCGACTTCTTCGTGTACGCCATCGCATCGGTGCTGGTGTTCCCGTCGCTGATCTTCCCGTATGTCGATGCGCTGACCGGCACGATCTATTCGTTCGCGCTGTTCTCGCTGGCGTTCATCGCGCGTCCGATCGGCACCTTCATCTTCATGGCGGTCGACCGCAATCTGGGTCGTGGCGTCAAGCTGACCATCGCGCTGTTCCTGCTCGGTGGCTCGACCATGGCAATCGCCTTCCTGCCCGGCTATGCGCAGATCGGCACCTCGGCCGCCGTGCTGCTCGGCATCTTCCGCATCATGCAGGGGCTCGCGCTGGGTGGGGCCTGGGACGGCCTGCCCTCGCTTCTGTCGCTGAACGCGCCGGAGCGTCGTCGCGGCTGGTATGCGATGATCCCGCAGCTGGGCGCACCGCTCGGCCTGCTGGTTGCCAATGGCCTGTTCGCCTTCTTCCTGACGACGCTCAGCACCGCCGACTTCCTCGACTGGGGCTGGCGCTACCCGTTCTTCGTGGCGTTCGCGATCAACGTGGTGGCGCTCTTTGCCCGCCTGCGTATCGTCGCGACCCCCGAGTTCCAGCGCCTGTTCGAAACCCGCGAGCTTCAGCCCGCGCCGGTCGGCGAGACGCTGAGCACCGAGGGTCGTACGGTGTTCCTGGGTGCGTTCGCGCCGCTGGCCAGCTTCGCGATGTTCCACATCGTCACCGTGTTCCCGCTGTCCTGGGTCGTGCTGTTCAACAAGGAACGCCCGCAGGACTTCATGATGATCGAGATCATCGGCAGCATCGTCGGCGTGTTCGCCATCCTGGCGTCGGGCAAAATCGCCGACCGGGTCGGTCGCCGTACGCTCCTGGGCCTGTCGGCCGCCGCGATCGCCGCCTTTGCGGGCTTCGCGCCGTCGCTGCTGGATCAGGGCGGTACCGGCGAGACGATCTATATCGTGCTGGGCTTCCTGCTGCTCGGCCTGGGCTTTGGCCAGTCCTCGGGTGCGATCAATTCGGGCTTCTCACCGCTGCGTCGCTATACGGGTGCGGCGATCACGTCGGATCTCGCTTGGCTGATCGGTGCAGGCTTCGCGCCGCTCGCCGCATTGTTGCTGTCGAGCCATTTCGGGCTGGTGGCGGTTGGCGCCTATCTGCTGTCGGGTGCGATCGGCACGCTGGCGGCGCTGGGCATCAACAAGGAGCTTGCCAAGCGCGCGTCGTAATACGACCCGCTCTGGTTCGATCGAAGCGGCCGGCGGGGCGACCCGTCGGCCGTTTTGCTTTCATACAGGCGGCTTCCCATATTCCTCTCCTGACAAGGACTTGCATCGGGATAGGACTGGCAATGAGCATGGGTGTTTTACGCGCGACGGGTATGCTGGCGGCCGTCATGGGTATCGGGTTGACGGCGAGTGCCGCCGATGCGCGGGTTCCGGCCGGGACCTGGGCCAATCCGTCGAACACGGTGCAGGTCCGCTTTGCGCCTTGCGGACGCGGGCCCGATGCCGAACTGATGTGCGGGACGGTCGTCTGGGCGAGTGAGCAGGCCAAGGCGGACGCCGCGCGGGGCGGCTCGCCACGACTGGTCGGCACGCAGCTGTTCAGCGATTTCGAGGAGGAAGAGCCGGGCCGCTGGTCGGGTACGGTCTATGTTCCCGATATCGGCCGGGAGGTTCAGGGCACGATCACCCAGATCGACGCCCGCACGCTCGTCGGCGAGGGATGCCTGTTGGGCAGCCTGGGTTGCCGCGAACAGCGCTGGCGCCGGGTCAAATAAGCCGGAGTTCAGGGAACCCGACGCCGTTTGCGGCGTCCCCGACGCAGCCACTTTTGGGAAGGAATGCCATGGCGGAAGAAGCGCTGACGATCGTAAGCGGCACGGTCGAGGACAATGTCTCGGACCGGCAGGTCGAGTTCGTTGGGGAACTCGACGGTGAGGAATATCAGTTTGCGGTCCAGTATGACATGCTGGAAGCGCTGAGTGGGGACGTGCCTGAAGGCGACGCGGTCGAGCTATTCGAGCGCTATTCCAACGACATTCTCGAAGCGGCGCTGACTGCGCTCGGCCGTGACATGCAACAATCGCTAGTCGTCGTCAGTGAGAACGATCTCGACTGAGTAGACCAGTCGGCCGAACCGCTGACCATCCCGCTGCGCAAATCCCGACAAGGTACAGGATTTGCGCAGCAGGGCTGTGACACGGATTAGGCGCCACCACTACAGACTACAGTTCCTCGCCAGCCAAGGTTGCTGCGGCCTGGATGACCGCAAGATGGGTAAGCCCCTGCGGCATGTTTCCCAGATAATGCCCCGTCTTGGGGTCGATCATCTCGGCATAGAGCCCCGCCCCATGGCTATCCAACGCCTCGGTCGCGGCGTCGAACGCAGCTTGAGCGACCTCGTGCTGGCCTAGGATCGCGCGGGCCTCGATCATCCAGAAGGTGCAGGCGAGGAAACAGCCCTCTTCCTTCTCGACGCCGGTATAGCGATAATGGAAAGCGCCCGACGCAAGCTCTTTGTCCAGCGCGTCCAGTGTCCGCGCCAGACGATCCTGCCCATCAAAACGGAAGCGTACGGCCAAAGCCAGGCTGGCATCCAGCGCGTCGCTGTCGGGATGCATCAGATAGGCACCGCGCTTTTCCGACCAGCAATGCTCGCCGATCCATGCCTCGATCCGGTCGCGCTCGCGGGCCCAGCGGTCGCGGCAGGTGGTCGGGATCTGTCCTTCGTCCGCCAGCTCGACCGCGCGAGCCAGTGCCTGCCAGCAGCTGATCTTGGACATGGTGTAATGCTGTTCCTCAGGCAGTTCCCAGATGCCCGCATCGGGAAGCCGCCAGTGATCGGCGCAGGCATCGGCCAGATGCGACAGCGTCTCGGCGCTGGAGGTGTCGAGGAAATTGCCGCACGCGACAAAGCGGCTCGCAGTCTCGAAAATGTCGCCGTAGATGCCGTGCTGGTGCTGGCCGCCCGCCAGATTGCCGACGCGCACCGGCTTGGAATGTCGATAGCCACTGACGGCGATTTCACGCTCTGCCGGGACAGGACAGCCGTCCAGCGTGTAGCAGACCTGTGGATCCCCCTCGCCAAGCCGCTTGAGCAACCAGGTAAAGGCGGCCTTCGCCTCGCCATGCGCGCCGATGCGCAGGAACGCCTTGATCGTATAGCCTGCGTCGCGGACCCAGGCGTAGCGATAGTCGTAATTCTTCTTGCCGCCGATCCCCTCTGGCAACGAGGTGGTCGCCGCCGCCGTGATCGCGCCTGTCGGTGAATAGAGCAGCAGCTTGAGCGCCAGCGCGCTGCGCAGGATGCGGTCACGGTACATCTCCGGCACCTTCAGCCCCTGGGTCCATTGCCGCCATTCGAAATCCGACAGGTCAATCCGCGCGTCGATCTGCTCGATATCCTGGCAGACCAGCGGCTCGTCCTCGCCTGCGATGATGGCGATCCGGGCGCGATCCCCCGGCCTGACCGCTGCCGTGCCGGTGACCAGGCCGTCCTCGACCGTATCGATCGTCACGCCCCCGCAATGGCGGAACACGCCCAGCACCCGGTCGACGTGAAAGACGTTGTGGCCACCCGCAGGCGCGAAATAGGGGCTGACCGTATCGGCCCGGCGGCTGAAGCGCAGGGTGATGGCGAAGCGGACAAAGCCGTCCAGCCCCTCTACGCGCCGCGCCAGCTCCGCCCAGGGCAGCCGCCCCGCCGGGCCGCTATTCAGCGATTCCACCAGCTTGGCTCGGCCGCTTGCCGTGATGAAGATCGTCTCCAGCACATTGCTGTCGGGCCGATAGCGTCGCTCGACGGTAAACGGTTCGACCGGCGTGATGGAAAACGTGCCGCCCCGTTCCCCGTCGAGCAGTTGGTCGAATAGGGGTGCGGAGTCCATATTGGGTACGCACCACCAGTCGATGGCTCCATCCGCACCGCTCAAAGCGACACTGCGCCCGTCGCCCAGCGCGGCATAGTTTTCGAGGTCCAGAAACCCGTCGGCGTCACGAAGCGGCTCGGGATGCTGATCGGGTAAAGTCACGAGGGCGCGTCTCCGTTGATGCAGGTTAGGCGATGGAAACTCGCCAAAACCATAATATCTCCGTGGGACCTTCCCCGGATTGGCGCGTTGCAGCAATCGTTACGAGATTTGGCGTCTTATATTTGGGAGAACGGCCATGAGCCTGGCATCGGCATTCGGTTTCGGCACGAAGAAGGTTCGCTATGCGGTCGTTGGCGCGGGCGACATCACGCAATCGGCAATGCTGCCTGGTATCAAGCACACCGGCAATTCGGAGCTGACCGCGATCGTCACGGGCGATGCGGAAAAAGGCAGGCTCCTTGCCGAGAAATACGGTGTCGAGCATGTCTATTCCTATAACGAGTTCGACAAGCTGCTGACCGCCGGGGTCTGCGATGCGATCTATCTTGGCACGCCGAACTGGCGCCATGCGGAGTTCGCCATCCCCGCGCTCGACGCCGGTATCCATGTCCTGTGCGAAAAGCCGCTGGAGATTTCGAGCGAGAAGGCGCGTGCGATCCAGGATGCCGAGCGGCGTTCCAAGGCCAAGCTGATGACGGCCTATCGCCTGCACTTCGAGCCGGGCACGCTCGATGCGATCGAGAAGATCCGCAATGGCGAACTGGGCGAGTTGGTCGGCTTCACCTCCTGTTTCGGTCAGAAGCTCGATCCCGATAATCATCGGGCCAAGCACGGGCTGGAGGCCGGGCCGCTGTTCGACATGGCCCCCTACCCCATCAACGCCATCCGCTATCTGTTCGGGGCCGAGCCGGTCGCCGTCGAGAGCGCAGTCGCCACGCGCCAGCCGAGCGCAGGCCTGGGCGATCTGGACGATACCTTCGCAGTCGTACTGCGGATGCCGGGCGACAAATTGGCCAGCTTCACGGTCAGCTATGCGATGAACAATATCGACAGCCTGATCGTCGCGGGCATGAAGGGTTCGATCCATATGAGCCCGGCCTATGGTTTCCAGTCGGCGATCGAGCAGAACCTGACCATCGGCGACAAGCAGAGCCACGAGAAGTTCAAGCATACCGACCATTTCGGCGGCGAAATGCGCTATTTCTCGGATTGCATCCTGAACGACCGCGATCCCGAGCCTGACGCCGAGGAAGGCCTGTCCGACCTGCGCGTCATCGAAGGGATCGTGACCGCGATGAAGACTGGCGGACGCGTCGAATTGCCGCCCTTCACCCGCACACGCCGGATCGACCCGGCCACTCAGCTCCAGACCCTGTCGGCCGTCACCCCGCCCGAACAGGTGAAGGCGAAATCCCCGACGGGCGACTGATCCGCATCAACGCGTTTTTCGGGGAGCGTTATGGCCGATCCAATCGTTACGCTCGCGATAACAGTTTGCGAGTCACGATAGGGAGGTGACGATGGAAGACCGGGAAGAACAGCTTCGGCAACGCGCATATGGCATCTGGCAGTCGGAAGGCGAACCGCATGGTCGTGACCGCGACCATTGGGAGCAGGCCGAACGAGAGTTGACCGAAGTGGTCCCGGACGAACCTGCCGCCCCGGCCAAACCGGCCACACGGCGGAAAAAGGCCGACGCTGCGCCGCAGACCATCGCGGCGGAGCCGAAGCCCAAGGCGCCCCGAAAGCCCCGCGCCAAGACCGCATGACCTATGCTCGGTGGCTTCCTTTCGCGGGATGCCACCGGGCCATAGCACCCCGCTTCCTATCAAAACTGCCACACGCATAGTCGTTCGACTTTTGCCGGAGAGCCCCTTTGACCGATTTGCCCGAACAGATACTGCCCGGCTCCGCCTATCCGCTGGGCGCCAGCTTCGACGGCGAAGGGGTGAATTTTGCCGTCTTTTCCGCCAATGCCGACCGGATCGAACTGTGTATTTTCGACCCACAGGGGAAGCGCGAGCTGAAGCGCTACACGCTGCCCGAGTGCACCGACGAGGTATGGCACGGCTATCTGCCCGATGTCGGGCCGGGTCTGCTCTATGGCTATCGCGCGCATGGTCGTTATGAGCCGGAGGCCGGGCATCGGTTTAACCCGAACAAGCTGCTTCTCGACCCCTATGCCCGCAAGCTGTACGGCGAGATCAAGTGGACCGACGCTCTGCACGGCTATCAGATCCGGTCGAAGAAAGAGGATCTGAGCTTCGACAAGCGCGACAGCGCCGCAGCCATGCCCAAGGCCGTGGTGGTCGACGATCATTTCGACTGGTCCCGCGACGTGAAGCCGAACACGCCCTGGTCCGAAACGGTCATCTATGAAGCCCATGTGAAGGGCCTGACCAAGCTGATGGAACTGGTTCCCCCGCGCGAGCGGGGCACCTATGCAGGGCTCGGCCATCCGGCGGTCATCAAGCACCTGAAGCGCATCGGCGTGACTGCGATCGAACTTCTGCCGATCCACAGCTTTACCCAGGACCGTTTTCTTCAGGAAAAGGGCCTGCGCAATTATTGGGGTTACAACACCCTCGGCTTCTTCGCGCCCGAGCAGGCCTATTTCGCGACCGATACTCAGGACGAGCTGCGTCGCGCGGTCCACAAGCTGCACAAGGCGGGGATCGAGGTCATTCTCGACGTCGTCTACAACCACACCTGCGAGGGGTCGGAGAAGGGACCGACGCTGTCGTGGCGCGGGCTGGACAATGCCAGCTATTACCGGTTGGTCCAGGATCAGCCGCGCTATACGATCAACGATACCGGCACCGGCAATACGCTGAACCTGTCCAAGGCGCGGGTGATCCAGATGGTGACGGACTCGCTGCGCTATTGGGCGACGAGCTTCGGGATCGACGGCTTCCGCTTCGACCTCGGCCTGACCTTGGGGCGCGAGGCGACGGGTTTCGATCCGGGTGCAGCGTTCTTCGACGTGCTGCGGCAGGACCCGGTGCTCGGGCGGCTAAAGCTGCTGACGGAGCCATGGGATGTCGGGCCGGGCGGCTATCAGCTCGGCAATTTTCCGCCGGGCTTTTCGGAATGGAACGACAAGTATCGCGACACGGTGCGCAAATTCTGGCGCGGCGATTCCGGCCAGCGCGGCGATCTGGCGGCACGGCTGTCCGGCTCGGGAGACCTGTTCGACCGTCGCGCGCGGCGTCCCTGGGCCAGCCTGAATATGCTCGCCGCCCATGACGGGTTCACCCTCGCCGATACCGTCATGTACGAACAGCGTCACAACGAAGCGAACAAGGAAGACAATCGCGACGGCCATTCGGAAAATTACTCGTGCAACTGGGGTGCCGAGGGGCCGACCGAGGACGAGAATATCAAGGCGGCGCGTGGTCGTGTGATGCGCTCGATGATGACGACCCTGCTTGCCTCGCTGGGCACGCCGATGATCGTGGCGGGCGACGAGTTCGGCCGCACGCAACATGGCAACAACAACGCCTATTGCCAGGATAACGAGATCAGCTGGCTCGACTGGAAGGCTGCGGCATCGGACGAGGGTGAGGGGATGATCGCCTTCACCGCGCGACTGGCCGAATTGCGCCGCCGCTATCCCGTCCTTCGCTCGCCCAGCTTCCTCTATGGGCAGGACACGCCAGGCCATGGCATCAACGACATCGAATGGTGGGACGAGCGCGGCGAGCAGCTGAGCCCCGAGGATTGGGACAACCCCGAGGGTCGTGCCCTGATGATGCGGCGCGCGTCCGCGACCGAGGATGGCGGCGTCGAGGCGGTTTCGCTGCTGCTCAATGCCTCGCCCGATCCGATCACCTTCACCCTGCCCCCGCCCCATGCCGCGCGCACCGTCCTGATCGACAGTGCCAAGCCCGAACAGGGCGAGGTCGAGATCGGCGACAGCTATGAGGTCGGACCGCAGAGCGCGGTGCTCATCACCTGGCGGGACACGGTCGAGGCATGACGAACTGGGGGCCTGAACTGCGCGAGGGCGCGGATACGCTGTTCCGGCTCTGGGCGCCGGATCGTGACGCGGTGACGCTGGAGATCGATGGCGCGCCCTCGGTATCGATGGATCGCGACGAAGAGGGATGGTTTTCCGCCACCGCCCCAGCCGCCGCGGGAAGCCGCTATCGCTTCCGCCTGGACAAGGAGTTGGCGGTGCCCGACCCCGCCTCCCGGCTTCAGGCGGGCGGTGTCCATGGCTGGAGCGTGGTGGTCGACCCGGCCTTCGCCTGGAGCGCCACGGAATGGCGTGGGCGGCCATGGGAGGAAACGGTGTTGCTCGAAGTCCATGTCGGGACGCTGGGTGGCTTTGAGGGCATTCGACAGAAGCTGCCCGCCATCGCGGCCTCTGGGATCACCGCGATCGAGCTGATGCCGGTCAACGCATTCGGCGGCACCCGCAATTGGGGCTATGACGGCGTCCTGCCCTATGCCGTGGCCGAGCCCTATGGCTCACCCGCCGAGCTGAAGACACTGATCGACACGGCGCATGGCCTGGGCATTTCGGTCTTCCTGGACGTGGTGTATAACCACTTCGGGCCGGACGGAAATTATCTGAACGCCTATGCCAGCGCCTTCTTCCACAAAGAGGTCGACACGCCCTGGGGCGGCGCGGTGGCGGTGGATGCCGATCCGGTACACCGTTTCTTTGTCGACAATGCCCTGATGTGGCTGCGCGATTATCGCATCGACGGCTTACGCTTCGATGCGGTTCACACCATCGAGAATGACGGCTTCCTCGACCGGATGGCGAGCGAGATCCGCGCTGCCCTGCCCGAACGGCACGTCCATCTGGTACTGGAGAATGAGAAGAACGACGCCGATCGCCTGCGCGCCGGTTGTTATGACGCCCAGTGGAACGACGATTTCCACAACGTCCTGCACGTCCTGCTGACCGGCGAGACCAGCGCCTATTATGGCGACTTCGCCGATCATGCGGCCGAGCGGTTGGCGCGCTGCCTGAAAGAGGGCTTCATCTATCAGGGTGAAGGATCGCCCAATCATGACGGCAAGCCTCGTGGCAAACCGTCGGGCGATCTGCCCAGCACGGCCTTTGTCGCTTTTCTTCAGAACCATGATCAGGTCGGCAACCGGGCGATGGGCGACCGGCTGATCCGCCTGACCGATCGCGAGCGGCTGCGCGCGGCGACCGCGTTGCTGCTGCTCGGTCCGCAAATCCCGCTGCTGTTCATGGGCGAGGATGAGGGAAGCGAAAGCCCGTTCCTGTTTTTCACCGACTTCCATGACGAACTGGCCGATGCGGTGCGCGAAGGGCGCCGACGCGAGTTCGCCAAGTTCGACGCATTTGCCGACGAGGAAGCGCGTCAACGCATTCCAGACCCCAATGCCCGCAGCACTTTCGACAGCTCGATCCCCGAGCCCGGTCCCCAGGCCGGGGAGTGGCGTGCGTTATACCGCGAACTGCTGGCGCTCCGGCAGGTGCATATCATGCCGCGCTTGAAGGGTGCGGTGGGTCTGGCGGCGGACGTGATCGGGCCCGCCCGGGTCAAGGCGCGCTGGCGCATGGCCGATGGCGCGACGCTGACCATCCTGATCGATCTGGGCGAAGCGCCCGAGGCGATCGCCGTGGATGAAGGCCAGTTGATCTACCAGGAAGGCGATCGCTTCGCCGCATGGATCGCCGAATGAGCGACCTCCACACCCGCGCCGAAGCCGCCGGGCTGTCACGTCACTGGCAGGACGCCAAGGGACAGGACCAGACCGTCTCCGACGAGGCGCTGGCGGCGATCCTTGATCGGCTCGATACCGATGTCGGTGAGCCTGTGTTCGTCTCGGGTGAACTCGGCGAGCAAATCCCCCTTCCCGACATCTACCGTGATGGGACAGCGCTGCTGACGCTGGAGGGTGGTGAAACGGTGTCGCTTTCGGTCCAGGGCCAAATGCTGCCGGCCATTCTCGAGCCCGGCTATCACCGGCTGGAACAGGGCGATCGGCAATGGACGGTCGCCATCGCCCCGCCCCGCTGTCCGGCCCCACCGTCGGGCAGGCATTGGGGCAGCGCCGTCCAGATACCATCCTTGCGCGAAGGCGGCGGTGCCTTTGGCGACTTCGCCGGTCTGGCCAGCGCCGCCAAGTCGCTGGGCCGAGCCGGTGCCGCCGCTCTGGCGGTCAGCCCCGTCCATGCGCTGTTTCCCGCCGACGCCGCGCGCTTCAGCCCCTATGCCCCGTCCAGCCGGTTGTTCCGCAACGTGTGGCTGGCCCCGGGTGGCGAGCCGGTGGCTGACACCCCTGCCCTGATCGACTGGCAAAGCGCCGCGCCGGATCGGATGCGGGACCTGCGCATCGTTTACGATCAGCTCGACGCGGTGCAAAGCCGAGCCTTCGAACGCTGGCGGGCGGAGGGCGGCGAACGGCTGGAATCGCAGGCGCAGTTCGATGCGCTCCACGCCTATTTCTTTGGCCGCGACCGGGCGGGCGGCTGGCCTGACTGGCCGGAAGAGTATCGCGATCCCGCCAGCGAAGCGGTCGCGCGTTTTGCCGCCGAGCATGTCGACGCCATTCGCTTCTACGCCTTTGCCCAATGGTGGGCCGACCGGGCGCTTCGCGACGCGGCGGACACGGCGCGGGGCAATGGCATGGCGATCGGACTGATTGCCGACCTCGCCATCGGTGTTGCCACGAACGGCGCGGACGGCTGGAGCCGACGCGGCGAGTTGCTGAGCGGCCTGTCGATCGGTGCCCCGCCCGATCCGCTCGGTCCCGATGGCCAGAATTGGGGGATCACCGCGCTGTCGCCCTTCGCGCTGCGGCGGCAGGGCTTTGCACCGTTCATCGGTACGCTGCGTGCGGTCTTCGCGCATGCTGGCGGCATCCGCATCGACCATGCGTTGGGGCTATGTCGACTCTGGGTCGTGCCGGACGGCGCTCCGGCCGATCAGGGTGCCTATCTGGCGATGCCCTTTGCCGACATGCTGCGCATCCTGCGGATCGAGGCGCATCGGGCCAATCAGGGGCGCGGAGCGATCGTGATCGGTGAGGACTTGGGCACCGTGCCGCCCGGCTTTCGCGACATCATGGCCAAGGCCGGAATGCTCGGCATGCGCGTCCTGCCGTTCGAGCGGGATGCGGACGGCGCGTTCCTTCCGCCCGAGACGTGGAGCGAGCAGGCGATCGCGATGACGGCCACCCACGACATCGCGACCGTTGCCGGATGGTGGAAGGGCCGCGATCTGGAATGGCGCGCGCGGATCGCCGGGCGGCCCGTCTCGCCAGAGGACGGCGCGGACCGTGCCCGGGAACGCACCGCCCTATGGCAAACAATCGGCAATGGCGCCCCGGAGCCCGACGAACCCGCCCCTGCGGTCGATGCCGCCATCGCCGCCGTCGCGGAAACGCCGTGTCCGCTGGCCATCGTGCCGGTCGAAGATCTGCTGGGGCTGGACGAGCAGCCCAATCTCCCCGGCACCATCGATGAGCATCCGAACTGGCGTCGTCGCCTGCCCGATACGCTCGCGCGATCGCTCGCCACGCCCGAGGTCGCGACGCGCATCGCCATACTCAACGCCCGCTGACTCGCTTTATCGAAGGACGTCGCCCATGACGCCGCGCGCCACCTATCGCTTTCAGTTCCACAAGGACTTCCCCTTCGCCCGAGCGGAAGCCCTGCTGCCCTATCTCGACACGCTGGGAATAAGCCATGTCTATGCCTCGCCGATCACCACGGCGGCGGCTGGATCGATGCACGGATACGACGTCATCGACCCAACGCGGATCAATCCGGAATTGGGCGGCGAAGAAGCCTTCCGGTCTCTCGCCGAGGCCGCCAGGGCACGCGGCATGGGTGTGATCATCGACATCGTGCCCAATCATATGGGCGTGGCGGGCGGCGGCAATGGCTGGTGGAACGACGTGCTGGCCAAAGGTCAGGCAAGCCGCTTCGCACGCTTTTTCGACATCGACTGGTCCCGCAAGCTCGTCCTGCCGATCCTCGGCGATCCGCTGAACAAGGTATTGGCAGACGGTCAGATCGTCGTCGAGCGCCGCGACGGCCGTGCCGAGGTCGTCGCCTATGGCGAGCATCGCCTGCCGATCCGGGATGAGGATCAGGACGGGGCCGAGACGCATGAGCTTGCGGCCTTGCTCGACCGCCAGCATTATCGCCTGGCATCGTGGCGGGTATCGAACGACGAACTCAACTGGCGGCGTTTCTTCACGATCAACGATTTGGCGGGGCTGCGAGCCGAAGACGATCAGGTCTTCGAGGAAACCCACGCCCTTTATTTCCGGCTATATGAGCAAGGGTTGATCGACGGCGTCCGGATCGACCATGTCGACGGACTGACCGACCCGATCGGCTATTGCCGCAAGCTGCGCGCGCGCTTCGACGCCATCACGCGGGACGATGGCAACCGCGCTTATATCGTCGTCGAAAAGATTCTCGCGGCCGACGAGCCCATGGGCAATGATTGGGGCGTCGACGGCACCAGCGGCTATGACTTCATGGAGGAGGTATTGGCCCTGCTCCACGCGCCCGAGGGCACCAGGCCGCTCGCCGAACTCTGGGCACAATTGAGCGGCCGCTCGGATCAGTTCGCGCCGGAGGAACTCCAGGCGCGACAGGACCTGCTCGCGTGGCAGTTCGCCGGACAGCTGGACCAGTGCGTCTCGGCCTTCGCAGCGCTGACCGCTTCCGCCCCGGAACTGGAGGGGGCGATCACCACCCCGATGCTGCGCCGGGCGATCGAGCGTCTGCTCTGGGTCTTTCCGGTCTATCGAACCTATGGCCCCGACGCACCTTCGTCCGATGCAGCCATCCGCCGAATGGCGCGCGAACGGGTGGAGTCGCTCTTGCCCCCCGGAGAGGCTTTTGTCGTCGACCAGATGCTGGAATGGCTGGCAGGCTCCGGGCCCGGCAATCGCGAACTGCTTGGAGAAGCGGTCAGGCGTTTTCAGCAGCTTTCGGCCCCCATCGCGGCCAAGGCGGTCGAGGACACCGCCTTTTATCGTCACGCGACCTTGCTGTCTCGCAACGATGTCGGGTTCGACGCATCGCGGCTCAGCCTGTCGATCGCAGCCTTTCATGACCGGATGAAGGGCCGTACGGATCGCTTTCCGCTGGCGATGCTGACCACCGCGACCCATGATCACAAGCGTGGAGAGGATGTCCGCGCCCGGCTGGCGGTCCTGAGCGCGATGCCGGAGGATTGGCGACGCCAGGTCGAGGCGTGGCGGACGCAGACGCTGGACCTTGCCGAAGGGGTCGATCCGGGCGACTGGTATATGCTGATCCAGACCTTGGTCGGGACCTGGCCCGAACCCGGCAATTTGGACGACTTCGCCGAACGGATTGCCGCTTGGCAGGAAAAGGCGCTGCGGGAGGCCAAGCTTCGTTCGTCGTGGGAAGACCCCGACACCGACTATGAGGCGCGTTGCAACCATCTCGCGAAGACGTTGATCGATAGCGGCGAAGGGACGGATTTCCGGGAGGGCATGGCCGCACTGCTCCACCGCATCCGTCCGGCCGCCGATGCGAATTCGCTCGTTCAGGTCGCGCTGCGCTATACGGTGCCGGGTGTGCCGGACTGCTATCAGGGGACGGAGTTTGCCGACCTAAGCCTGGTCGATCCCGACAATCGCCGCCCCGTCGACTATCCTGCGCGGGAGGCGGCCTTGGGTGACGGGTCTGCGCCCAAGCAGAAGCTCATGGCAGATTTGCTGGGCCTGCGTCGCCAGCATCCCGACCTGTTCACGCACGGCACCTATCATCCGCTTGCCGTCACGGGCCATGGTCGCGACCGGGTCATCGCCTTTGAGCGGCGGCACGATGAGGCCGTCCTGACCTGTGTCTTCGGTTTGCGGCTGGAGCCCTTGATGGATGAGCGCGGCACCATTGACTGGCGCGATACGGCCGTCCTCCGTGATGACGTAATGCTGCGTCTCGGCGACCTTCTGGCGGAGCGACCGGTCTGGTACGATCTACGCGCGGGAGAGAAATGACACCGCTCCCCCTCGGCTTCTACCAAGGCGATGTGGAAGATGTGGCGCGCGCGCTCATCGGCGTCACGCTGACCGTCGAGGGCATAGGCGGGGTGATCGTAGAAACGGAAGCCTATGACGCGGCCGACCCCGCCTCGCACAGTTTTGCGGGGCGAACGGCGCGGAACGCGGCGATGTTCGGACCGGTCGGCCACGCGTATGTGTATCGCATCTATGGCCTTCATCACTGCCTGAATGTCGTATGCGGTACTTCGGGCAGCGCTGTCTTGATCCGGGCTTTGGAGCCCCTGCATGGTCTGGATGTCATGCAGGAACGGCGTGGTTCCGGGCTTCCGATAAGACAATTTTGTTCGGGACCCGGCAAATTGTGCAGCGCCCTTGGCATCGACCTGAGCCTGAACGGCGCGTCGCTTTTGGAGTCACCTTTTGCGCTGACGGGAACGCCAGGGGCTGCGCCGGTCGTCGTCGGGCCGCGTATCGGCATCACACGGGCGGCGGAACGGCCACGCCGCTTTGGTTGGAAGAATTCTCCGTGGCTCAGTCGGCCCATGGGCGATTGAATACGGCATTGCAGCATAAAACTACTGCGATGCAGCGACGTATTTACTTGATATTGACCACAACAACGGCGAGCCTCGACTCATAATAGATAAAGGGCGAGTCGATGGAGTGGATCAAGGTCCTGGCGCTGGTTGCCATGGTCTATGGAATCTGGGCGGCCTATCGGTCACTGGGCGCACCAGTTCTTCATGAAGGCTCGCGTTATTTCCGCCAACCGGATGGAAGTTTTCGCCGCTGGTATGGCGGCCGTCGATTCAGCGCATCCGAAGTCGGGATGACCGAACAGGGCTGATCCCGCACGGTCAGCAACGGTAAAGACGGACGCCCCTATCTCCCGCCCTTCGCCCTTCCCATATGGGAGGTCGAAGGAATGGAACCACAATGTTTGCCGATCTGGGCGTCCCCCTACCCCTGCTGGCCGTCGTCCTTGCCGTCGTGCTGGCGGGCATCATCGCTCGCCGCGTGCCGATCTTGCGGGTGGCGATCAGCCTGCTGTCCTGGCTTTTGCTCGGCGGATTGTTGTTCGTCCTGCTACAGCAACGCCAGCAATTCGATCCCTATATCCAGCGCGCGATGCAGATTCTGAATTTGCAGGACCAGAGCGTCGTCGGCGACACGGTGCGCATCCGCATGGCGCCGGACGGCCATTTCTGGGCGCGCGTCACCGTCAACGGCGTCAACCGGCGGATGCTGGTCGACAGCGGCGCGACGCTGACCGCCCTGTCCAGCGCAACGGCACAGGCGGCTGGCCTGAAGCCCAGCATGCCCGCCTTTCCGGTCGTGCTCAACACCGCCAATGGTATGATCCGGGCGGAAACGGCGCGTGTCGACTCGCTGCGCATCGGCACCATTCGTGCCGACAAGGTGCCGGTGGTCGTCTCGCCCGCGTTCGGCGAAACCGACGTGCTGGGCATGAACTTCCTGTCGCGCCTGAAAAGCTGGCGGGTCGAGGGCTCGACCCTGATCCTAGAGCCGCACCACCCCCAGCCATTAACCGGGCGGTCATGACCGCCATGATAGGCAAAGTGATACAAATCAACGCGATCGGTGCCGTCGCCGATTGACTTGACGGTACAGCTTACCCATGCGTCAACCCATGATGACTCCCCTGTCGCGAATGCTGTCGCTCCCGCCGCAGCTCGAACGATATGTTGCCGAAGCCGTGGATGCGGGCGACTTTCCCGACGAACAGGCGCTGCTGCTCGCCGCGATCGAGCGGATGCGGACCGATGGGCCGGTGTCGGACGTCGACACCTGGCTGATCGGCGGGGGTGAGTGCGGCCAGCGGGTGCGGGACATCGACTGGTCGGCAAGCCCACTGGGCTCGATCGGCGGCTGGCCTAGCGTGTTGCGCACGACCGTTGCCAACATCGTCCATTCGCCGATCGCGAAGGTGCTGATGTGGGGCCCGGCTCATGTCATGATCTATAACGATGCCTATCGCAGCATCGCCGGGCCGCGCCACCCGGAGGCGTTCGGCGGGCTGGTTCCGGACGTCTGGCCCGAAATCTGGGACTGGAACCGTGACATCCTGGACCGTGGCTTCCGCGGAGAGGACATCGCCTATCGCGACCAGGCGCTGATCGTCACGCGTGCAGGTACAGAAGAGGAGGTCGTGTTCGACCTCTATTATACCCCCGTCTATCTCGAATGCGGCAAGGTCGGCGGCGTGATGTGCACCGTCGTCGAGAATACCGGCCGCGTCGCCGCCGAACGGCGGTTGGCCGAGAGCGAGGCGGAACTGCGGATCATCACGGACTCGCTGCCCGTGCTCGTTGCCTTTGTGGATCGCGAAGAACGCTATCGCTTCGCCAATGATTATTACCGCGAGTTTCTGGGCACCGATCCCGAGGGAATGCTGGGCCAGCGGCTCAGCGACGTGCTGACGGCAGAGGATTATGCCGAGCGTCGCCCGCTGATCGAGCGTGCACTGGCCGGGGAAGCCATCGTCGCCGACGTGCACCTGCATCACCGCGACGGCAGCCGACGTCGGGCAGAGACCCGTTATATCCCGCGCCGTAACGATGATGGCGAGGTGATCGGCTTCCATATCCTGGTCTTCGACGTCGACGAACGGACCCGCCATGCCGAGGCGATCGAGCGGAGCAACCGGCGTTTCCGGGCCGCAATGGATGCGGTGCACGGTGTGCTCTGGACCAACAGCGCCGACGGCCGGATGGTTGGCGAGCAGCCTGGCTGGGCGGCGATCACCGGGCAGACATTCGACGAGTATCAGGGCTTCGGCTGGTCGAACGCCGTCCACCCGGACGACGCCGCCGCCTCGGTCGTGGCATGGAACGAGGCGGTCGCCGCCAAGGGGATGTTCATCCACGAACATCGCGTCCGTCGCCATGACGGGGAATGGCGGACGTTTGCGATCCGTGGCCTGCCGATCATCGCGGCCGATGGCGAGCTCATCGAATGGGTCGGCGTCCATACCGACATCACCGAGCAGCGAGCCGCTGAACAGGCCCTGCGCGATCAGGCCACGCTGCTCGCCCGTCAGGTCCATCACCGTGAACGCGCCGAAGCGCAGCTTCGCCAGCTCAACGAAACGCTGGAAAGCCGCGTCATCGAGGAGATCGCCGAACGGCGTCAGGCCGAGATGAAGCTCGCCCAGGCGCAGAAGATGGAGACGATCGGCAAGCTGACCGGCGGCGTCGCGCATGATTTCAACAACCTGCTTCAGGTCGTGTCGGGCAATCTCCAGCTGCTGGGCAAGGACGTTGCGGGCAACCAGCGCGCCGAACAGCGCGTCGCCAATGCTATGGCGGGCGTGTCGCGCGGATCGAAGCTGGCCTCGCAGCTGCTTGCCTTCGGGCGGCGTCAGGCGCTGGAGCCCAAGGTCGTCAACGTTACCCGCTTCGTGCAGGGCATGGACGACATGCTCCGCCGCGCCATCGGCGAGGGCGTGGAGATCGAGACGATCGTCGGTGGCGGTCTCTGGAACACCTTCATCGATCCGGCGCAGATCGAGAATGCGCTGCTGAACCTCGCGATCAACGCACGCGATGCGATGGAC
Source organism: Sphingomonas yabuuchiae (assembly GCF_014199595.1). Lineage (GTDB taxonomy): Bacteria > Pseudomonadota > Alphaproteobacteria > Sphingomonadales > Sphingomonadaceae > Sphingomonas > Sphingomonas yabuuchiae. The sequence continues at coordinate 292,805 of NZ_JACHNX010000002.1, forward strand.
GGCCAGGGCAAGCTGACCATCGAACTCGGCAACGCCCATCTCGACGATGATTATGCCCGGACCCATGACGAGGTGACGCCGGGCCAATATGTCATGCTGGCCGTGTCCGACACCGGCAGCGGCATGTCCGACGACATCATCCACAAGGTCTTCGAACCCTTCTTCTCGACCAAGAGCGAGGGCAAGGGATCGGGCCTGGGCCTGTCGATGGTCTATGGCTTCGTCAAACAGTCGGGCGGCCATGTGAAGATCTATTCCGAGGTCGGTCACGGCACCACGATCAAGCTCTATCTGCCCCGTGCCATGGAGGCTGAGGATGTCGAGGTTGCGGTCGATACCGGCCCGATCACCGGCGGTACCGAAACCGTGCTGGTCGTCGAGGATGATGCCGAAGTTCGCGCCACCGTCGTCGAGCTGCTGTCCGACCTGGGATACCGGGTTCTGAAGGCGGTCGATGCCCAAAGCGCGCTGAGCGTCGTCGAGAGCGGTATCCCGATCGATATCCTGTTCACCGACGTGGTGATGCCCGGTACGCTGAAGAGCCCGGAGCTGGCCCGCAAGGCCCGCGAACGGCTTCCCGACATCGCTGTTCTCTTCACCTCGGGCTATACCGAGAATTCGATCGTCCATGGCGGTCGGCTGGACAAGGGTGTCGAGCTGCTGTCCAAGCCCTATACCCGCGAGGCGCTGGCCCGGAAGTTCCGGCATGTTCTCGCCAATCAGCGTCAGCGCCAGATGCCGAAGGCCGAGGGTTCCGGTCCGTCGCGGGACATGCAGGCAAGCGAGCCTGCTGCGCAGCCCCTGCACGACGGCCGCACGATCCTGCTGGTCGAAGACGATGACCTGATCCGTGCCAACACCGCCGAGACGCTTCAGGATGCGGGCTTCGTGGTGGTTCACGCCGTCACGGCGGAGGAAGCGATGACCGCGCTTCAGACGGCACAGATCGACGTTCTGGTGACCGACCTGAACCTGCCGGGTGAGTCGGGCGTGGAGCTGGCGCGGCGGGCGCGGCAGTTGCGGCCGACCCTGTCGATCATCTTCGCGACGGGGGATGGCGGCATGGCGGCCGAGGCGGCGAACATGGATGCGGCGCTGCTGACCAAGCCCTATTCGGCGGCTCAGTTGATCAATGCGATCCGCGGTCGGTTGGAAATCGTAGAGCAGGCGACCCGGCGCTGAGCCGAGCCGCCTGCTCCATTCCGGTCAGGCCCATGCCGGAGGGGACAGCAGAGGAGCCCTTGCGAAACCAGTAAAGCGGGTTAGCGGGCCTTCCAGCCCTCGATCGCGGCGAAGGTGATGATCACCGCGAGCACGAGCAGGGCACCCTGCAATTCCAGTGCGGTCAAATCGAACTCCATCGTCATCGGTCATTCTCCCGACTGAACTTGTCTAAACTCGTCAGAGAAGGGGCCGCCCCGTTTTGCGGAGGCCGTCTCTTCCTCTGGGTTCAGGATATACGCACCCTTTTTTGCTGCCGTGCAGCGAGTGCGTGACAAATCATGTCCGACAATGCGGAAGACGGATTTCGGCGCAAAGCCCCCCTTCGGGGCGGTTGGCAAGGGTCAGTTCGCCGCCCTCCGCCGCGACCACGCGGGCGACGATCGACAATCCCAGACCAAATCCCACCGTGTCGCGGCGACGCGCGGTATCCAGGCGCACAAAGGGCTCCAGCACGAGTTCGAGCGATTCGTCGGGAATGCCGGGTCCGTCATCCTCGACCCGGATACGCACATCATCCCCCGGATCGGCACGCAGGGTGATGATCGCATGCTCGCCATAATGGAGTGCGTTCTCGACCAGATTGGTCAGGGCGCGCTTCATGCCGAAGCGGCGCAGGCGGCAATCGAAATGGTCCGGCCCGACATAACGCACGTCGCGGCAATGATCGGCAGCGTCATCGGCCAGATTGGCGCACAGGATCGCCAGGTCAGTCAGCTCGGGTTGCTCGACATCGCCGTCGCCGCCCAGAAAGGCAAGGAGCGAGGAGACCATCGCCTCCATCTCCTCGATATCGGTACCGATCGCCTCGCGCACCTCGTCGTCGCGGATCGAGTCCGCGCGCAACCGCAGACGGGCCAGCGGAGTGCGAAGGTCATGCCCGACCGCCGCCAGTGCGCGGGTGCGCTCGTCGATCAGTCGCCCGATCCGCGCCTGCATCCGGTTGAACGCACGGGTGACATGTCGCACTTCGCCCGGCCCGCGCTCGGGCACGATCAGCGCGGCCCCCTGCCCGCCCTGCCCCCGGCCCAGCTTGTCGGCAGCGCGCGCCAGCATCCGCAAGGGGTGCAGGATACGCCCGATCAAAGCACCGCTCAGGAGCATCAGCGCGATCGCCGGGATCAGTGCGAGCAGCACCCGGCCCAATGCAAGATCGAGCGTACGAACGCCCTCGCGCATCCGGAAACTCAGCAGCGATCCGTCATCCAGCCGCAGATCACCCGACACGACCGAGGTCCGCCCCGGCGAGGTCAGCCGCAAATGGATGTCGGTCGCCGCCAGCGAAGGTTCCCAGTCGACGATCTGACGACGCATGCTGTCCATCGCCGGGGCGATCTTCGGTCGCGGCGGCGCGACGGGTGACCAGCTGACGATATAGCGATCGGTGGTCAGTTCGTCCGCCACTTCCGGTCGTTCGCCAGCGGGCCGTTCGTTGAGCACACGGCGGGCGACGATCAGATGCTCGGCCAGCCGCCGGGCTTCGTCGTCACGCACCGAGACATGGCTGGCGCGTTCGTAGAGATAGGTGGAAATCGCGAACTCGATCGTAACCGCCAGCAGCAGGATCGCGACGATCCGGCCGAGCAGGCCGACCGAGGGGCGGATCACCGCCGTTCCACCGGCACGTTCAGCATATAGCCGACGCCGCGCACCGTGACGATCGGCGCGGCCCCGCCCGCCCCCGACAGCTTGCGGCGGAGGCGGCTGACCAGCACGTCGATGCTGCGGTCCGAGCTGTCCCCGATCCGCGCTCGCGACAATTCGATCAACCGCTCGCGCGCGACGACACGCTGCGCATTGTCGAGAAAGGCGACGAGCAGGTCGAATTCGGCGCCCGTCAGCTCGACCTGTGCGCCCGAGGGCGACATGAGCTCGCGGCGAGGCAGATTGGCGGTCCAGCCGTCAAAGCCCAATATCCCGGCCTCACGCTCGCCCGGCGTGTTCTCCAGCCCGCCACGACGCAGGACGGCGCGGATGCGCGCGACCAGCTCTCGGGTACCGAACGGCTTGGCGAGGTAATCGTCCGCGCCCAGTTCCAGCCCGACCACCCGGTCGACCTCGCTGCCCTTGGCGCTGATGAAGATAATGGGAACCGCGCTTTTCTGGCGAACCTGGCGGCAGAGATCGATGCCGCTGGTCCCCGGCAGCATGATGTCGAGCAGGATCAGATCGATCTGCCCGACCTCCAGCGCCTGCCACATTTCGGGGGCGGCATTGGCCAGCTTCACGGCGAAACCGTTCTCCTGAAGCGCGCGCGCGGTCAGGGTACGAAGGGCGGGATCGTCCTCGACGATCAGGATGGTGGGCGGCGTCACCCCCTTTGGCTAGGCAGGTCCCGTCCGCGCGTCAACGTTTTCGCCCGGCAGGCCCGCGTCCAGCCGCGTCAGCCCTTCGGCATATCGCACGGCCCGCCCGGCATAGCCTGTGGCGGAGGCGCGCAGCCGCGTGATCTGGTCGGGCTCCAGTATCCGGACGGCGCGGGCTGGCGAACCGACGATCAGGCTGCCGGGCGGAAAGACCTTTCCCTCCGTGACCAGCGCGCCTGCACCGACCAGCGACCCGGCCCCGATCACCGCATCGTTCAACACGGTCGCCCCCATGCCGATCAGGCATCCGTCCTCCACCGTGCAGCCATGCAGGATCGCGCGGTGCCCGACGGTGCAGTCCGCGCCGATGGTCAGCGGGCTGCCGGGATCGGAATGAAGGACCGCGCCGTCCTGGATGTTCGTCCGCGCGCCGATATGCACCGGGCCGTTATCGGCCCGGACCACCGCCCCGAACCACAGGCTGACCTGCTCGCCCAGTAGCACCTCGCCGATCACATCCGCCGAGGGGGCAATCCAGGCGGTGTCATGAACGACCGGCTGGCGTTCCTCCAGCGCGTACAGCGGCATCAGGCCATCTCCTTCGACTTGGCCTTCGCACGATAGCGATGGAGCAGCGGCTCGGTATAGCCATTGGGTTGCGCCAGCCCCTCGAAGATCAGCGCACGCGCCGCCTGCATCGCCAGGCCGTCCTTCGCCATAGGCCGGTAGAGGGGATCGCCCGCGTTCTGCGCATCGACCTTGGCCGCCATCCGCGCGAGCGCCTCCTCGACCTGATCGGCCGAGACGATGCCGTGATGCAGCCAGTTGGCGATATGCTGCGACGAGATGCGCAGCGTCGCCCGGTCCTCCATCAGGCCGATATCGTGGAGGTCGGGGACCTTGGAACATCCCACGCCCTGATCGATCCACCGCACGACATAGCCGAGCAGCCCTTGCGCATTGTTGTCGAGTTCCGCCGCGACCTCCTCGGGCGACCAGTCTGGCGCCTCGGCGATCGGCGGGGTGAGCAGCCGTTCGAGTGACGCGACAGGCTCTGCGGCACGCTCGGCCTGACGGGCGGCGACGTCGACCCGGTGATAATGGGTGGCGTGCAGCGTGGCTGCGGTCGGCGACGGCACCCAGGCCGTCGACGCGCCCGACAGCGGATGCGCACCCTTTTGAGCGAGCATATCGGCCATCCGATCGGGCGCCGCCCACATGCCCTTGCCGATCTGTGCCCGCCCCGCAAAGCCGCAAGCCAGCCCGATCTGGACGTTGCGATCCTCATAGGCCGCAATCCAGTCGCATTCCTTCATCGCCGCCTTGCGCACCACCGGGCCGCCCAGCATCGCGGTATGGATCTCGTCGCCGGTACGGTCGAGGAAACCCGTATTGATGAACACGATCCGGTCTCTTACCGCATGGATACAGGCGGCCAGATTGGCTGACGTACGCCGCTCCTCGTCCATCACGCCGATCTTGATGCGATGGCGCGCCAGGCCAAGCATATCCTCGACCGCGTCGAACAGGCGGTCGGCGAAAGCGGCTTCCTCCGGCCCGTGCATCTTGGGTTTGACGATATAGATCGCACCGCCGCGCCGCATCGCGATCAGGCTGGTGACGATCGCGTCAAGGATACCTTCGGGCGCTTCGCCACCGTCCGGCATCCGGAGCGCGGGCGTGGTCATCAGATGGCCGACATTGCGGACGAACAACAGGCTGCGTCCGGGGAGCGCAAAGGCGGTACCATCGGGTGCGCGATACTCGCGATCGGCGGCAAGCGTTCGCGTGATGGAGCAGCCGCCCTTCTCGATCCGTGCGGACAACGTGCCGTCGATCAGGCCGAGCCAGTTGGCATAGCCCGCAACCTTGTCCTCGGCATCCACCGCCGCAACCGAGTCCTCCAGGTCGCAGATGGTGGTGAGTGCCGACTCCAACACGACGTCCGCGATCCCGGCCCGGTCGGTACGGCCGATCGGGTGGTCGGCATCGACCATGATTTCGATATGCAGGCCATGATGGCGGAACAGCCAGCCCTTTTCGCTCCGCCCCCGGAACAGCGACGGATCCCCAAGCCGCTCGACGGCGGTGGCAAGGTCGGGCACCGCGTCCCAGCCCCCAGCAATAGGTAGGGCCTCGTCCAGAAAGCCACGCGCCCAACGGATCACCGCCGCGCCGCGCTCCGGGTCATAGTCCGTCGTCGCCGAAACCGGCGCGATGGCGTCGGTGCCGTAGAGTGCGTCATACAGGCTACCCCAACGGGCATTGGCGGCATTGAGCAGGAAGCGGGCATTGAGCATCGGGACGACCAGCTGCGGGCCGGCACGCGACGCGACCTCCTCATCCACATCGTTCGGCGCGATGGTGAAGGGCGCGGGCTCGGGAACCAGATAGCCGATCTCGGTCAGGAACGCCCGCTGTGCCGCTCCGTCACGCGCGCTGCCCTGTCGATACCAGTCATCGATCTGCGCCTGCAGCGCATCGCGGCGACGCAGCAGCGCGTCGTTCTCAGGGGCGAAGCAGGTGACGATATCGGCCATCCCGGCCCAGAAACGATCCGGATCGATGCCACTGCCAGGCAGTGCATGCTCCTCCAGAAAGCGGACGAGCGCGGGAGCAACGGACAGGCCGTGGCGGTCGATCATGCGGCGCTCCTCAAGCATCGAAACTCTCCTCTTGCCCTGTGGTCGGGATGATAGAGCATCGCTATTTGCGCCGGTAGTCGGCATAATCGAATGGCTGTCGATCGCTGGAGGAACGAATGGACCCCGATATCGCGCTGTTCGTCGATGTCGTTCGTGAGGGCAGTCTGGCGGGCGCGGCACGTCTCTGGCGTCTGTCGCCCGCCATGGTGTCGAAGCGGATCGCCCGGCTGGAGAGCCGTTTGGGTTTGCGGCTGCTCCACCGTACGACCCGTCGTCTGGCCCCGACCACGGCCGGGGCCGCCTTCCATACGGAAGTAGCCCCGCTGATCGCCGGGCTTCGCGCGGCGGAGGCTCGGGTGACGCAGAATGGCGGCGGTCCCGCGGGACCACTTCGTGTGAGTGCGCCGACCTCGTTCGGGCGGATATGGATCGCGCCGTATCTCACCCCCTTTCTCGACCGCTATCCGGCGATCCGGCTTCGGCTCGATCTGACCGACGATTTCATCGACGTGATCGACGGCGGCATCGACCTCGCGATCCGGATCACTGCGACGCCGCCTTCCGGTCTGGAAGCCCATCGACTGGCCGACAATCGGCGGGTTCTGTGCGCGAGCCCCGCTTATCTCGCTCGAGCCGGGACGCCCCAAAGCATCGCCGATCTGGCCGACCATGCGCTGCTCGCCGCACAAGGCCAGTTCCCCTGGCGGCTGACGGGGGCCACGGTGAACGGCGAGAGCCGGGTCGAAACCCCGTCCAGCGAGGTGGTGCGCGAACTGGTCCTGGGCGGCGCGGGGATTGCGCTTCGCTCATTATGGGATGTCGGCGATGCCTTGGCGGATGGCCGGCTGGTCCGCGTCCTACCCGCCCATGAAGGCTCGGCGGCGGTCGGCATCTGGGCAGTCCATGCGGCGGCGGGAGCGCCCATGGCAGTACCCGCCTTGCTCGACCATCTGCGCGAGGTCTGGCGCGACGCAACATGGATGACATGACGCGCCCGTCATTTTTCCGTGCATCGCCCCCACGGAGCCTCTAGGCACGGGGTAACAGGGTTTAGGGAGATACGGGTCGATGGCAGGTGGTCTGGTCGCATTGCTGGACGACGTGGCGGCGATCGCCAAGCTGGCGGCGGCGTCGCTGGACGATGTCGCGGGTGCTTCGGCACGGGCCGGTGCGAAGGCGGCGGGCGTGGTCATCGACGACACGGCCGTCACCCCGCGCTATGTCGTCGGGCTGGCGCCGCAGCGCGAACTGCCCATCATCGGCAAGATCGCGCTGGGCTCGCTGCGCAACAAGCTGATCTTCCTGCTGCCTGCCGCCCTGCTGCTCAGCGCCTTCGCGCCCTGGGCGATCACGCCGATCCTGATGGCGGGCGGCGCGTTCCTGTGTTTCGAGGCGAGCGAGAAGATCCTCGAAACGCTGACCGGCCATCATGCCGAGGCGGAGGATGCCGCGCCGGTCGACGCCAAGCAGTTGGAGGAACGCCAGGTGTCCGGCGCGATCCGCACCGACCTGATCCTGTCGGCGGAGATCATGGCCATTGCCCTGTCGGAACTGCCCGACCTGTCGATCGGCACCCAGGCCATTGCCCTGGCGCTGGTCGGCATCGCGATCACCGTGGGCGTGTACGGCGTGGTCGCCGCCATCGTGAAGATGGACGATATCGGTCTGCATCTGGCCGGGCGCGACAATGCGACCGCGCAAGCGATCGGGCGTGGCCTGGTTAAGGCGATGCCGGTCGTGCTGCGCGTGCTGGCGATCGTCGGCACCGCCGCGATGGTCTGGGTCGGGGGCGGGATCATCGTCCACGGCATGGAGGAATTCGGGCTGACCACCCTGCCCCATCTGATCCACGGCACCGCGCATCACGCGGGTGAGGCGCTGCCCGTCGGCGGTGCGGTGGCGGAGTGGCTGGTCGGCGCGATCGGCTCGGCCATTGTCGGCCTTATCATCGGTGCGGCCATCGTGGGCGTGCTGCACCTGATCCCCAGCAAGAAGGCGCATTGATCCCGTTCAGGCGGCCCTGACGCCGTCGACCTCCATCACATCGGGGGTCAGCAGGTGGCCGGTCACCGCGACCGATTTGCCGACATGATCGACGGGAACCCGCATCAGACGCAGTTCCAGATGCCTGCCGTCATCGCCTTCCAGGACGAAGGCACCGCCCCGGCGAACCAGACGACCGCTCCGAACGAGCGATGGGGCGGTATCGGCGCTGTCGTTCATCGTCATGTCCATTCAATGCTGACGGGCGTGCACGGGTTCCGGATCAGGCCGCCCGCGCGACCCGGTCCCTTCCGCTGCGCTTCGCTTCGTAGAGTGCGTCGTCGGCACGGCGGATCATGGCCGCCACGTCTTCGCACGGACGCCACTCCGTCACGCCCGCGCTAAAGGTGACGGTGATCGCCTGGTTGCCGACCAGCAGCGGGGTACTGGCGATCTCCTGCCGCAAGCGTTCGACGATGCCCGTCGCGCTATCGAGCGTCGCGGCGGGAAAGAGGATCGCGATCTCTTCGCCGCCATAGCGCGCCACGACGTCGTTCGACCTTACGCCCTTCAGCAGACGGGCTGCCATACGCACCAGCACTTCGTCGCCAGCGCCATGGCCATAGCCGTCGTTGATCCGCTTGAAATGATCGATATCCAGGAGCGCGAAGGTAAAGTAGCCGTCCTCCGCAATTGCCCGGTCGCGCGCATCCTGCAGCGCCGCCATCAGGGTCCTGCGATTGGCCAGCCCGGTCAGCGGATCGGTGCTGGCCAGGCGGTCGAGTTGCTCATTCGCGGCGCGCAGTGCGCTGGTCCGCTCCTCGACCATGGTTTCGAGCATTCGCGCGCGACGGCGAACGACGGCCGTAACGAGCCAGAAGGTCGCACCCAGCAGCAAGAGGAACAGCATGGCCAAGCCGATCCGTCCGAGCCAGCTTTCATACCATTGCGGATCGACGGTGATCTCGACGCGACGCTCGACCATCCGCGCGCCCAGCCCCGGAACATAGGCCCGGAGTTCCAGGTTGTAGGTGCCCGCCGGAAGGTTCGTATAGGTCGCGCTGGCGGGCGTCCCCGCTGGCACCGTCATCCATGTCCGGTCGAATCCGTCCAGGCGATAGCTATAGCGGATCGTCTCCGGCGCGTCATAATCGGCCAGGGCAAAACCGATGCGCAGGGTGCGCCCGTCCGCACCCCAGCGCAGCGAGAGCGATTTGACGGCCGAGTCCACGGCCAATGCGTGACCGTCGATATCCGCCGAGCTGACGATCAACGGTCCCGGACGGGCGCGGCTCAGCCGCCCGAGCAGGACATCGGGTTGCAGGACGATCAGCCCGTCGGGTGCGCCGAACAGCAGCGAGCCGTCCGCCATTCGCGCCGCCGCCCGCTGGTTGAAGGCGCTGGCGCTCAGTCCATCGCGCTGGCTCATGACCCGCACATGGCGGCTTGCCGGGTCGATGACCGAGATGCCGCCGGCACTGGCGACCCAGGGACGTTGCTGGGCATCCAGGACAAGGGAGGCAACATTGTCCCCTGCCAGTCCCTGTGCTTCCGTGATCGCACGGAAGCGCCAGCCGCCTGCGACCGCCCGGCCCAGGGCGACGCCGCCATAGGTTCCCACCCATATCCTGCGCCCGGCCGGAATGATCGAACCGGCATAGTCCTGCGGCAAGCTACCCGGCCCTGGCGACCGACTGGAAAAATTGGTGAACTTTCCCGCTGGCACATCGAGATGGCCGATGCCGCCCGGCGTGGCGACCAGCACGCTGCCGTCAGACTGCGTCACGATGTTGATGACTTCGTTGTTGGGCAGGCTGTGCGGGTCGGCGGCATCATGTTCGAACACCCGCACCCGTCCGTCGCTGCGCCGTCGAACGAACAGGCCCTTATAGGTGCCGATCAGCAGCGCATCGGGCGTCTCGGCCAATGAGATGACCGGAAGGTCGCCGAGCCCATTCACGGTCAACGCATGCTGCGACAGGGTGCGCGGATCGATCGCGACGACGCCGCGCGCACCGACCAGGATGGTGCCGTCCGACGATTCCAGCAGCGCCTTGATATCCTGACCGCCATGCTGGCCGTTCAGGGTCAGTCGACGAACCCGCCCTGCCTTTCGGTCGAGCGCATCGACAGTCCCGTTACTCAGGCCCAGCCAGACCTGATCATGCCGGTCGACCATGATCCCACGAACATTGTCGTCCGACAGCGACATGCGCGGATCCGGCATCGCCGATCCGATACGCAACGTCCCGCCGCCCAGTCCCTGCGTCCGCGCCGCGCCCATTTCGGTTGCGGCCCAGACGCCCCCCGACCCGTCCAGCGCCAGCGCGCGCACCGTGTCGCCCGCCAGCGACATCGGGTTCGCGCCGAGATGGCGGATCGCGGTCGCCGAAAAGCCGTGGCGGGGATCGATCAGCACGATCCCCATGCCATCGGTACCGACCCATAGCCTTCCCCGTTCGTCTTCGATGATCGCCCTGATCGTCCGATGCCCGATCAGGGGGGCGGCGCCACGCAATGCGGGCATTTGCGAAAAACGCGGGCGGATGCCCCGGTCATTCGACAAATAGACGCCGTCCGAACCTGTGCCTGCCCATAGCCGCCCGTGCCGATCACGCAGGATCGACCAGATGTCACGGCTATTCGCGGCATCCACGAGCGACGTCGGATGGAACCGCCTGGACTTGGCAGGGCGTACCCACAGTCCACCTTCACACCCCGCCCAGAGCGTGCCATCCGCATCGCGGTAGACCGCAAATGCTCCCTGACGGCGCCCGTCGGCCGACCGGATCGCCGAACCTGCCATGGAGTCGAGTTGATCGGCATGGGCGATGTAATGATGAACGCCACCATCCGATGCGATATAGGCCCCTCCCGATCCATCCGGGGTAAAGCTGAAAACACGGCTGCCCGTCGGTCCATTACGGGCCTTCAACCGGATGAACCGGCCACTCGCCGGTTCGTAACGCGCCAGGCCGCCGACATTGGTGCCGATCAACAGCCCGCCATCGGGCAGCGCCAAAAGCGAGCGGACATAATTATCCGGCAGCGAAAACGGATCGCTCGACAAGGCCTTGAAGCTACGGACACGCTGCCCGTCATAGCGGATCAGACCGCCTCGCGTACCGATCCACATGGTCCCGTCGCTGGCGCGGACAACCGCCGTCGCGGTGATATGGGGCAGGCGCACTGCGTCGCCGAGCCGCGTGAAGCTGGCCCATTGCCATGCCGCCCATGGATCGCCGCGTGCTTCTCCCCGGACCATGGCGGGCAGACACAGGAGCAATAAAAGGGCAGCGGCACCGAAGGATCGGAAGCGCATCAAATCATTATCCCGCGCCCCTTTTAGAAAAGGTTCCATAAAAGGATATTAATTTTGATCAACGCTCTGATTGCCGTCCCGACGACCCTGGGCTTGACGTTTGGGCGCTGTTCCTGTTTCGTTTTCAAGCCCGTAGGGTGCGGGCGCAAGGATCATTCCGGGCTATTGCGTGCCAGCGCCATTATCACCTTTCGACGAAACGGGGCGGCTTGACGGGCGGAAGATCATCCATGTCGACATGGACGCCTTCTACGCTTCGGTAGAGCAACGCGACGATCCGGCGTTGCGCGGGCGTCCGCTCGCCGTGGGTGGATCACGCGCAAGGGGTGTCGTGGCGGCGGCGAGCTACGAAGCGCGGACCTTCGGCGTTCGCTCGGCCATGCCTTCGGTGACGGCATTGCGCAAATGTCCGGACCTGGTGTTCGTGCCGCCCCGGTTCGACGTCTATCGCGAGGTTTCGCAACAGATCCGCGCCATCTTCGCCCGTTATACCGACCTGATCGAGCCGCTATCGCTCGACGAAGCCTATCTCGACGTCACCGAAGACCGGGCTGCCCTGGGGTCGGCCACCGCCATCGCCAATGCCATTCGCGAGGCGATCCGCGCGGAGACGGGGCTGACCGCCTCGGCCGGGGTCAGCTACAACAAATTCATCGCCAAGCTCGCTTCGGATCAGAACAAGCCCGACGGCATATGCATCATTCCACCGGCGCACGGCGCGACCTTTGTCGCGGGATTGCCGGTTAAGCGGTTCCATGGTGTCGGACCGGTCACGGCACGCAAGATGGAGACGCTGGGCATCCTGACCGGACAGGATTTGCGCGACCGACCGTTGGATTTCCTGCAACGCCATTTCGGCAGCTATGCCGATTATCTCTACGGGGCCGCGCGCGGGATCGATCACCGACCGGTTCGTGCCCATCGCATCGCCAAGTCGGTCGGAGCCGAGCGGACTTTCGAGTCCGACCTGTCCGATCGCCAGGGGCTGCGGAGTGCGCTGGAGCGGGTGGTCGACGCCGCCTGGACCCGGATCGAACGAAGCGGGGTTGCGGGCCGGACGGTGACCTTGAAATTACGGCACAGCGACTTTCGGACCATCACACGGGCCCGCTCGGCCCATCACCCGATCCGTGACCGTGCCGAATTTCTGGCGGTCGGGCTCGATCTGTTGGATCAGCAACTGCCCGTGACGCTCGGGGTTCGTCTGCTGGGGCTGACGCTATCCGGCCTTTCCAGCGATGATGACGGCGCTCGGTCCGCCCCGACCCAGGCGGAACTGCCGCTATGATCGGCGATCAGGCAGCCAGTTCGACTTGGCGCTCCCCTTCGCCATCCGCGTCGAGCGTCACGATCGCCACTGCACCGGTGCCCCGGCCTGCACTGCGCAATTCGAGCGTCCCGCCCATCCCCGCCATGGAATTGGCACACCAATGCAGGCCAAGCCCGCCGGACTTCTCGGTCCGGGTCGAATAGCCGGGCTGGAACAGCCGCGTCGCCTGGGCGGGCTCGAACCCCTCGCCGTCATCGATGATCCGAACCGACAGCCGCCCTTCGCTGGGCGGCGGAATGTCGACGGTGATCGCGCCATGATCGCGCCCCGTCGCGACGATCGCTTCGACCGCGTTGGAGAAGAGGTTGCCGATCACCTGGCTCAGGATCACCCGGTTCGCCACCACATAGGCCGGGTGGGCCGGGAAGGTGAAGCTGATCGATACGGCATGGGCGTAACGTGCGATCGTCGCATTGCGCGCCACGATGTCACTGATGTTGCAACGTTCGCGGGCGGGCCGCTCGTGAGCCCGGGCCTGTTGCGCGCCGATGATCTCCAGCGTCTGGCGCATGGCATCGCGCCCGACTTCCAATTGCCGCCGGACCTCGGTGCGGGCCAGTGCCTCCGCATCGAAAGCGGTCGACAGGAAGGCGACGAGCTTGGCGCGTCTTTCGGGCTCGACCTCTCCACCCGCCAGTTCGGCCAGCGCGCGGTCGATCAGGTCGCGTCGGGCGCCGTTATGCTGTCCCACGCCGTGGCTGAGGATGGTCGCCAGGGGCGCCAGCGCATTGCGGACATTGTGCAGGACCGCGACGGCGCTTTCCGAACGACCGAGCGCGAAGCTCTGTATTTCGTTGCGTTCGCGCAAATCCTTGAGCTGGCTGAGCATGGCGTTGAAGTTGCGGCCGAGCGATCCGAACTCCTCGCATTGGCCTTGATCGTCCTCGAACGGCAGCAGCGCGCCCGATGCCTGGACTCGCTGCATATGCCGCTGGACCCGGTCGAGCGGAACGAGGACGAACCGCCCCAGCGCGCGCCGCAGCATGAGCAGGAGCAGCACCAACAGGAGGATCGATGCTGCCGCCGCCAACAGGAGAACGCGGCGGCCGAGCAGCACGACCTCGCGTGAAACCCGGAACCGGGCCGAGGCGACCGGCCGCCCATCAGGTCCATCGATCGGCACGGCGATATCGATGAATTGCGCGCCGCGGCGGGGCCCAGCATTGCTGGCCGAAGTCCCGGTAGAAAGGGCCACTGGTCGCCCAAGCAGGCGAGACAGAGTCTGCCCTGTCAGACGCCGCGCCACGGCGACATGGATATCGCCGCGCGGGCTGTCCGCCACGCCCACGGCCAGCACATCTTCCCCAACGGCCAGATAGAAACGTGGCGAGCGGCCTGCGTCCACCAGACGTTCGAAATCCAGGCGATCCAGTGCCGCTTCGACCTGACGCGTCTCTTCGGTCAAAGGCCGCTGAACGCTGCCGCCCTCACCGACCGCACGCCGATACACGATGCTTTGGTCTGGCACGGTCGGCGCGATGCCGTCGGAGGTAACGGCACTGGCCTGTTCGCGTGCGGCAACCTCGCTGATCGCCGCGAAGTCCGACAACACCGTCTGCGCCCGACCGCGATAGCCTTCCGTCGCCCGCTCTTCCAGCTCGGCAAAACCCGGCGAGATGACCAGCGTCAGCAGGACGGCCAGCGCCAATGCCCCGCCGATCCCGGTCAGGGTCAGCAGCGACACCATCGTCTCACGAAGCGATCGTGGCCGCCGCCGCCGTTCATGCCACCGGCGCATGATGCTTCGCTTCGTCAGCGCCCCGCGCCTGCCATGATGGGAGCGCCTTGCGCCTCGCCGGGCAGCGTCAGGAATTTCAGTTCGGCCAGTTTGCGCGCCTCGGTCGCCGGAACGGGCTTCGAGAAGAGATAGCCCTGGAGATGACTGGCACCTGCGACGCGCAGCGCCTGCGCCTGGGATTCCGTCTCGACGCCCTCTGCGATCACGCCCAGGCCCAATGCCCGACCGAGATGGATGATGGAATGGACGATCGCCGCGGACTCGCGCTCGCGTCCCATCCCGTCGATGAAGCTGCGGTCGATCTTCAGGCAGTCCAGCGCGAATTTGCGGATATTGTAAAGGCTGGAATAGCCCGTACCGAAGTCGTCGAGCGCGATACGGAAGCCCAGCTTGCGCAGTTCGCAAAGGGTCTGCGCGGCATGTTCGGCATCGTCGAAAATGGCGGTTTCGGTAATCTCGATCTGGACGCGCTGGGGCTCGACGCCCGCCCTTCGCACGCTCTCCATCACATGCCCGACGAAATGCGAACGGCGGAACTGGATCGGGCTGAAATTCACCGAAACATATTGGCCCGGCCAATGCTGGAGCTCGGCCAGAGCATGGTCGAGAATCCAGTCACCCAGATCATGGATCAGGGTGCTTTCCTCGGCCAGCGGGATGAAGATCGCCGGGCTGATCGCACCGCGTTCGGGCGTGCTCCAGCGGACGAGCGCCTCGAACCCGACAATGTCCAGGCTGCCCCGGGCGACAATCGGCTGATAGGCCAGGCTCAGCTCATCGCGGGCGATGGCTTGGCTCAAGCCCGCCTCGATCTCGCGTCGAACGCGAATGCCTTCGTCCATGCTGGCATCGAAAACCCGAACGGTGCCGCGCCCCGAACGCTTGGCTTCGTTCAGCGCCATGTCGGCCTGTCTGACGAGATCGGTCGGATCGCGCTCCCCGCCCGGCTGGCACATCACCAAGCCGCAGGATGCGCCGCACCGCACCGCATGGCCCAGCACGTTGAAGGTCGAGGCACAGGCGGTGACGATCCGGTCACAGGTCGCGACGGCCAGGCCAATGTCCTCGGCCTCGAAGAAGATGCCGAACTCGTCACCGCCAAGCCGGGCCAGCATCGCGCCCTCGGGCATATTGGCCTGGATGGTCGCGCACACCATACGGATCAATTCATCCCCGGCAAGATGACCGAGCGTGTCGTTGACGAGCTTGAACCGGTCGAGATCGAGCATCGCGGTAACGAACGGACCGTCCTGACGCCCTCGCTCGGTCAGGCCGCGCAGAAAGGCGACGCGGTTGGGGGCATCGGTCAGGGCGTCGTGCATGGCGATATGCATCGCCCGGCTTTCGTTCGCTTCCAGCTCGGCGGTCTTTTCCTCCAGCGTCGCGACTTGCGTCGCCAGCAACGCCCGAGCGGCGGCCAGTTCGCGATCATTGTCCCAGCGGCGGCACAGAGCATGCGCCATCTGCTGGACTTCGATCACCTCGAACGGCTTGGCGATGTAGAAGATCTTGTCGGCCGGCCCCGCCACCTTGCCGATCTCGGCGGGGGAGAAATCGGAATAGCCGGTGACGATGACGATATGGATATCGGGATCGAGCGCCCGGATGCGCCGCGCGGTTTCGCGACCGTCGATACCCGGAGGCATCCGTATGTCGATGAACGCCACCGCGAAAGGCGATCCTTCCGCCTGGGCTCGCTCCACTGCGGCGACCGCCTCCAGACCCTGATGGCAATGATGCCGGTCGAGGACCAGGTCGCCGTCCCCCCCGTCGGCCCCCTCACCGAACAGCTCGGTCGCCATAGCGTCCAGCGTGACGTTCCGTCCCGAGAAGCACAGTTCGTAGCTCTCGTGAACCGCCGGTTCGTCGTCGACGATCAGAATACGCATCCGGCTACCATCCGTCTTCATTACTCAACACGAAGATAGATGGTAACCAGAGAGGCTTAAAGTGACGTAAATGGTCAGTTATTCGACCGTAACGCTCTTGGCCAAATTGCGCGGCTGGTCGACATCGGTGCCCTTGGCGACGGCGACATGATAGGCGAGCAGCTGTACCGGCACCGCATAGACGATCGGGGCGATCAGCGGGTGAACCTTGGGCATGGTGATGGTGGCGATACATCCGTCGCCCGCCGCTTCGATCCCGTCATAGTCGGAGATCAGGATCACCTTGCCGCCGCGTGCCTGAACCTCCTGCATGTTCGAGACGGTCTTTTCGAACAGCGGGCCGGAGGGCGCGATGACGATGACGGGGACATGCTCGTCGATCAGCGCGATCGGGCCGTGCTTCATCTCGCCCGCCGCATAACCTTCGGCGTGTATGTAGCTGATTTCCTTCAGCTTCAACGCGCCTTCCAGCGCCAGCGGATAGTCGGTGCCGCGCCCCAGATAAAGCACATCGCGCGCGCCCGCGACGGCACCCGCCATGCCCTCGATCGCTTCGTCATAGGCCAGCGCGCCGTTGATGGCGGCGGGTGCTTCGGCCAGGTGACGGACGATCTGCTTCTCCTCGTCAGCCGACAGGCGCCCCTTGGCCTTGGCCAGATTGGCGGCAAGCGCGGCCAGCACGCTCAGCTGGCAGGTGAAGGCCTTGGTCGAGGCGACGCCGATTTCCGGCCCGGCATGGGTCGGCAGCAGCAGGTCGGCCTCTCGCGCCATCGAGCTGGTCGGCACGTTGACCACCGCCGCGATCGTCTGCCCCTCATTCTTGGCATGGCGAAGGGCGGCCAGCGTGTCGGCGGTCTCGCCCGACTGGCTGATGACGATCATCAGCCCGCCTGGCTCCATGACAGGCGCGCGGTAGCGGAACTCGGACGCGACATCGAGGTCGACGGGCACGCGCGCAAACTGCTCGAACCAGTATTTGGCGACCATGCCCGCGTAGAAGCTGGTCCCGCAGGCGACGATGGTGACCCGCTTGATACCCGAGAGGTCGAAGTCCGGAATGGGCAGCGCGACCTTGCCCTCCAGCCGCTGGAGATACGAGCGCAGCGTCTGGGCGACGACGATCGGCTGCTCGTAGATTTCCTTCTGCATGAAGTGGCGGTGATTGCCCTTGTCGATCAGCGCGCCGGTGACGCCCGACAGGGTGACGGGCCGGTCGACGGGGGTGTTGTCACGATCATAGACCTGCGCGCCCTCGCGGGTGCAGACGACCCAGTCGCCTTCGTCCAGATAGGCGATACGCTGGGTCAGCGGCGCCAGCGCCAGCGCGTCGGACCCCAGATAGGTCTCGTCGTCACCGTAACCGACCACCAGCGGCGAGCCCAGCCGCGCGCCGATCAGCATGTCGGGCTGATCGCGGAACAGGATGGCGAGCGCGAACGCACCGTGCAGGCGCGGCAGCACCTCACGGACGGCGGCAACGGGGTCGAGGCCCTGCTCGACCTTCTCGCTGACCAGATGCGCCACGACTTCGGTGTCGGTTTCGCTGGTGAAGACCCGGCCACGCCCGATCAGTTCGTCGCGCAAGGCCTTGAAGTTCTCGATGATGCCGTTGTGCACGACCGCGACGTGATCGGTCGCGTGCGGGTGGGCATTGTTGGTCGTGGGGCCACCATGCGTCGCCCAGCGGGTATGCGCGATACCGATGGAGCCGGGCAGCGGATGCGCCGCGAGTTCCTTGGCCAGATTGACCAGCTTGCCCGAGGCCCGGCGACGTTCGATCTCGCCATGGTCGATCGTTGCGATGCCAGCCGAGTCATAGCCCCGATATTCCAGGCGACGCAGCCCGTCGAGCAGCCGCTCGGCCACGTCATTACCG
Source organism: Sphingomonas yabuuchiae (assembly GCF_014199595.1). Lineage (GTDB taxonomy): Bacteria > Pseudomonadota > Alphaproteobacteria > Sphingomonadales > Sphingomonadaceae > Sphingomonas > Sphingomonas yabuuchiae. The sequence goes on from NZ_JACHNX010000002.1 coordinate 311,115, forward strand.
CCCAGAATTCCTACGATACCGCACATAAGCTACTTACTCCCCGGCCTTTTTTGCGGCCTTTTTGGCCTTCATCATGTCTCTGAAACGCTTGGCCCAACCGGCCTTGGTCTGCCGCTCGGCGCGGACGAGTGCGAGGGCATTGGCCTCCACATCGCTCGTCACGACGGAACCCGCACCCACGATCGCACCCGCTCCGATTGTGACGGGCGCGACCAGGGCCGAGTTCGAGCCGACAAAAGCCCCCTCGCCGATCGTGGTCTTGTACTTCAGGAAGCCGTCATAATTGCAGGTGATGGTGCCCGCGCCGATATTGGCGCCCGCGCCTACTTCGGCATCGCCCAGATAGGTCAGATGATTGGCCTTGGCGCCGGGGCCGAGGACGGCCTTTTTCATCTCGACGAAATTGCCGACTCGTGCGCCCTCGCGCACGTCCGCACCGGGGCGGAGCCGGGCATAGGGGCCGATATCCGCACCGGTGGCGACGGTCGCGCCCTCCAGATGGCTGAAGGCGTGGATGGTCACGCCGTCGGCGACATGGACGCCGGGGCCGAACACGACATGCGGCTCGATCACGACGTCGCGGCCAAGACGGGTATCGTGCGAGAACCAGACCGTCTCGGGTGCGATGAGCGTCGCGCCGTCGGCCATCGCACGCGCACGACGACGGACCTGCCAGTCCCCCTCGACCACCGCCAGTTCGGCCCGGCTGTTGACGCCTGCGACCTCGCCCGCGCCTGTCTCGATAACGGCCGAATGGCGACCGTCTGCGGCGGCCAGCATGACGATATCGGGCAGATAATATTCCCCCGCTGCATTGTCGTTGCCGACCCGGTCGAGCAGCCCGAACAAATCGCTTGAGCGCACGGCCATCAGGCCGGAATTGCAGAGGGTTACGGCACGCTCTTCAGGATTGGCATCCTTGAACTCGACCATCCGATCGATACGCCCGCTCCGATCGGCAATGACCCGGCCATAAGCGGCAGGGTCATCGGGACGGAAGCCCAACACCACCGCCGCTGGCGCATCGGCTTCGCCCAGCCGGTCGATCATCGCACGCATCGTCCGTGCCTCTACCAGCGGAACGTCGCCGTAGAGGATCAGCACATCGCCATCGAACCCTGCCAATGCCTCGCGCGCCTGCGCGACGGCATGGCCGGTGCCCAGCTGTTCGGCCTGAAGCGCGGTGGCGACACCCAGCGGAGCAACAGCCGCCTCGACCTGCTCGCGCCCGGCACCCGTCACCACGACCATGCGTTCGGGCGACAAGGCCTTCACGCTGTCGATCAGGTGGAGCAGCATCGGCCGCCCTGCAATGGGGTGGAGGACCTTGTGCAGGTCCGACTTCATGCGGGTGCCCTTACCTGCGGCGAGGATGATGGCGGCGATCGGTCTCGTCATGACGGTTGCGCCTGCCATGGATTTCCGGTCAACGCCAGTCCGTGACTGCACCGAGGCCGAACATGGACGTCAATTCATCGCATGGTTTTCCCTTCGCCATCGTCGGCTTCGACCTGGACGGCACGCTGCTGGATACCAGCGGCGACCTGGCCGCCGCAGTCAACCACGCGCTGGGCTCGATCGGACGTGCGCCCCTGAGCGTCGAGGCGGTCAAGCCGATGATCGGCGGCGGCGCCCGCGCGATGTTGCGGCATGGGCTGGACGCGACCGGCGGCCATGATGCCGAGACGCTGGATCGGCTGCACCACCTGCTGCTCGAATATTACGAGGCCCATCTGGCGGTGCATACCGCACCCTTTCCCGGCGCAATCGAGGCGCTGGATGAACTGGCGGCGCGCGGCGTAACACTGGGCATCATGACCAACAAGCTGGAGCGCTTCGCCCGGGCGATCCTGGGGGCGCTGGACCTGACCGATCGCTTCGCCTCGATCATCGGCGGTGATACGCTGGGCGTCGCAAAGCCGTCCCCCAGACCGATCCAGGCCCTGGTCGAGCAGTGCGGCGGGGGGAAAGCCGCGTTCGTCGGCGATTCGATCTTCGACGTCCAGGCGGCCCGTGCGGCGGGACTGCCGGTCATCGCCTGCTCCTTCGGATTCCTCAGCCAGCCGGTCGAGGCCCTGGGGGGCGATGCGATCATCGACAGCTATGCCGAGCTTATCCCGACCCTGACGCGGCTTTCGCCTTCCGCCATTTGATCCACAAATGTCGGATGAGCATCGGCAGCGGCATTCGGATGAGGTGCGAGCGGATATAAGAGACGGTCCGTAACGCCTTGTACCGTTCCCGCCCCCATCCGTCGCGCGCCATCATGCGGCATCGGTAAAGGCGATCGATCATGGTCAGCCTTTGCCACCGGGCAGGAACGGTCGTGCCGTAAAGCGCATGCGTCAACCGCAGCGCACGATCGACGGCGGACGAAAGGCCGTGATGCGCCGCCCGTGCCTCCAGCCCCACCATGCCCTTTTCCTCGATGAGCGCATGGATATCCCACAAATTGCGGAGGCCACCGGCCAGTTCGCCATCGGCCAACAGATGCGCCGCCGCATGGACGATCATGTCCGTATGGCACAGCACCGCCAAGCCGCCGTCCAGCACTTCGGCATCGTCGATCAGCGCCTGCGCATCCGGTGTCGGCCTCGCCGTCAGCGGCAGGATGGTGTGGTGCACATCGACCATCCGCCCCCGTTCGCCATGGACCAGCGGGGGAAGCTCGTGCATCCATTGGCGATAATAGAGGTCATCATAGGGATCGGATTTCATCCATTCCCATCCGGCATCGACCAGCAGCTTCTCGGCATGGTCGAGCAGCGGTCGGGGAAGCAGGATATCGCAGTCGCCGATCCCGCGCCCCTGGCCCGCCGCCAGCCCGGCCGCGACGAAGGCGGTGCCTTTCAACAGAATGACCGGGTGCTCCAGGGGCCGAAGCGCAAGCGCCACGCGGTTCGCCTCCCACAGCGCCGTCCGCCTGGCCTCTGCGGCGTCGATCCGGGCCTCCGCGAGTGCCCCGACGACCCCACCGGGTAACGCAAGCCCCGCCAACCGATACGCCAAGGTTCCGGCCAGCGTCTCGGCACGCGCAACCGCCAGCACCTCGGTCCAGTGCGCCGGATCGATCGCCCCAGCCCGCTCGGGATCACGCAGCAGCGCGACCAACGTCCGGACCGCGCTCACAGCGCCTCCCAAAGGGCTTCGACGGCGGCGACACCCGCTTCGCCATCGGGATAATCCAGCGCCACCGCCGGGACCTGCGCACGGAGACGGGTCAGCGCCCGGAACCCGGCCTCCCCCATCGCGACATAGTTGGTCGACGCCTGGGTCAGCCGCATGAAGGTCTCGGTCGGCGCGAGGCCGCTCAAGGCGGAGGGAAAACCGAAGCGCGGAAAGATCAACAGCGCAGGCCGTGCAGGCTCGTCCATCGCAGCGATCGCAGCGGCGGGCGGCGCGACGTTGCGCACATCGCCCTTGGGCGTTCCCGTCAGCAACGGACCTGTGCGATAGCCTTTAGGAATGAGCGAAAGGCTCTCGTTCTTCAGGCTGACCGGACGGGGAAAGGGATGGGCCAGGCCGGTGTCCGGATCGATCATGGCGAACTCATCGCCCAGGAAGCGCCAGCCCCGCTGCGACAGCATCAACGCCAGAGTCGACTTGCCCGCCCCCGACACGCCGCTCATCAGGATCGCCCGATCGCCGCGCGCGACCACGGCGGCGTGAAGCAGCAGGTGACGGCGATGCCCGAGCGCAACCTGCAGGTTCATGCCCATCTCGGCCGCCAGCACGCCTTGCGCCAACGGCAATGGCGATGCATCAGGCAACCAGTAATCCCCCGCCACCCGAACAGATGGCCGCACCCGGCGGCGCCAGGGCGATACGGCCTCCAATCGGACGCTGTAATCGGCGAATTCGGGTCGTGGATAGTCGCGATACAGCGCATCCAGCGCCGCAATCGGCGCATGCCAGTCCGATCCGATCCGGAAACCGACCGGCCCGACCCGCAAGGTAATTTGATGCCTCACACCCGGTCGACCAATCCGGCCGCCTCCAGTTCAGCCAGACGAGCCTGCAACACCGCCGTACCGTCTGCGTCACCCAAGTCGAAATTTTGCGCGAGCCGAGCGAGCAGCGCATCCCTATCCAAGGGTTCGTCCGCCAGCGCCTCCAATATCTGTGGCGCCGGTTCGTTCAGCAAATGGGTCACGCCGGAGGGGCGATGGAAAACGGCCGTGAACATATCCAGCGGCTCGACGATCAAGAGCGCCGCCGCCGCCGCGCGGTAGCGCGGACCGGCCATCGGATCAGGTCCTGGGATTCTGAATGGACAGGAAACAGGTATAGCCGCTCTGGCCGCCACTCAGCTTCTTGATATATTTGAGATAGGCATCGTTGGAATAGTAAGTGGTGCCGGGCAGCGACATGCCGTTGTACAGTGCATTGCGCACTTCCTCGCCGGTGAAGGGCCGCGACGGTGGCGGATAGGGCCCGCCGAACAGCGCGCCCAACGGTCCCAGCGGGCCGGGGTTCACGACATTACCATTCCTGTCGATATATTTTCCGGCATCGCCCGGACCGGGCACGGGGATCTGACAGTTCAGCACCGATGCCGTCGTCTGGGCCAGCGCCGGGCGGACGGCAATCACCGTGCTCGCCCCGACCGCGCCCAGCATCAGCATCCGGCGGCTGGTCACGCTGGAGGCAGGCGCATCGGCCTGCGCTTCGGGCGCGAAGCCCGATGCGGGGCCGGGTTCGGAGGGCGTGTCGTCCATGACAAAGCGATCTCCCATATTCGTTGGCCCGCCACAAGAACCTGTGCAAGCCCAGCCGCTTCCCAAAACTGGAAGCCGGTCCGTGCCGGTCCGCCATTCAGCGGTGGAGACAGGGCGCGCCTCCGCCGCTACATCGGCACGTCATGGGATTCGGCATTCGCACCTTATGGGCCATCGTCGTCGTCGTGGTGGCCGCCGCCGTCGTGTTCCTGACGGCAGGACCGGCGCCTGCCATCATTGCGCTGGTCGGCGGGATCGCCGCCGCGTTGGTCGCCAGTGAGGGCGTGCCGAACGAAGCCGAGGAGGATCCCGCTGCCGAGGAGGGCCATACCGGCCTCTTTCCGCTGCTCGAAGAAGCGCTGGACGCGATCGTCGAGCCGGTGCTGCTGATCGAGGGTGGACGCGTGATCCTGGCCAATCGCTCGGCACGCGGGCTGCTCGGCAAGCATATCGTCGGCGAGGATGCCCGCATCGCCATCCGGCACCCCGCGGCCGCCGAACGTCTGCTGGCCAAGGAAGGCGTGACCGATCCCGACCATCCGATCTCTCTCGTCGGGCTAGGGTCTCTCGAACAGCGCTGGGAAATGCGCGTCGCCGATACCACGAGCGGCCAGCGCATCGTCCACCTGATCGACCAGACCGCACACGACGCCGCCGAGCGGATGCGCGTCGACTTCGTGGCCAATGCCAGCCACGAATTGCGCACCCCCCTCGCCTCGATCCTGGGGTTCATCGAGACCTTGGGCGACGAAGCGGGCGAGGACGCGGAAATCCGCGCGCGCTTCCTGAAGGTTATGTTCGACGAGGCACGGCGGATGCAGCGGCTGGTCGAGGACCTGATCTCGCTCAGCCGGATCGAGGCGGACAAGTATCGCCAGCCCGCCCAGCCCGTCGATATGGCCGAACTGGTCGACCATGTCTGGGAGGAGTTCCTCGACTCCGGCTCGCCACGCGCCGACGACATTGGCTGCGAACTGGCGGAAGACCTGCCGCCGATTGCAGGTGACCGCGCGCAATTGTCGCAGATGCTGCACAATCTGATCGGCAATGCGATGAAATACGGGAAGGCCGAGACGCCGGTGCGTGTCAGGCTGGATCGCGACGGGCCCATGCTGCGCCTGAGCGTCGCCGACCGGGGCGAAGGCATCGCCGCCAGCCATTTGCCGCGCCTGACCGAACGTTTCTACCGCGTCGACTCGGGCCGGAGCCGCAGCATCGGCGGTACGGGCCTAGGCCTCGCCATCGTGAAGCACATCGTCGAGCGGCATCGTGGAAAGCTGGAAATCGCCAGCGAGGTGGGCGTGGGGACGACCGTGACCGTCCGCCTGCCTGCGCTGAAGACGCCGGAAAAGAACGCTTCCGAGAGCTCTGTCACAAAATCACAATAAAAATGTCACACGGGAGTATGGCGAGCGTGGCAGCGCCGGTTCGCACCCGTTCCGGTGTTTCCAAGGATCTCGATGCGTCTGCCCTGCCTTCTCGCCGCGATGTTCGCGCTGGCGGCCTGCCATGATCAGGCCAATGGCGGCGGCGCGGGCGTGCGGGAGCAGATCACGGCTGTCGGTTCGTCGACCGTCTATCCCTTCACCACGATCATTGCCGAGCGTTTTGTCGCGGCCGATCCCGATGCCAAGGCGCCGGTGATCGAGTCGACGGGTACGGGTGCGGGCATGAAGCTGTTCTGCGCCGGGATCGGGGCGGGTCATCCCGATCTGGAAGACGCGTCCCGCCGCATGAAAGCCAGCGAATATCGCGACTGCGCGGCGCACGGTGCGGGCGAATTGCTGGAGATTCAGATCGGCATCGACGGCATCGCCTTTGCCGAATCCAAGCGCGGGCCGCACATGGCGCTGACCTCGGTCGATATCTACCGCGCGCTGTCGGCGCATCCCGGCGGCAAGCCCAATGCCGCGCGTACCTGGGCTGACGTCAATCCAGCGCTCCCCGCCATTCCGATTCAGGTCTATGGGCCGCCCGCGACCAGCGGTACGCGCGACGCGCTGGCCGAGCTGATCCTGGCCAAAGGGTGCGATGCAGTCGAACCGGGCGCACCCGCGCTGGCCGCCCGTGATCCCGAAGCGCACCGCCTGTTCTGCACGCGCGTCCGCGAAGACGGCGCCTATATCGATGCGGGCGAGAACGACAATCTGATCGTCCAGAAGCTCCAGGCCAATCCCGACGCGCTCGGCGTCTTCGGCTATTCCTATCTTGAGGAAAATCGCCAGACGGTCGACGGGGTGACGATCAATGGCGTCAAGCCGACCTATGACGCGATCGCCGCCGACCGTTATCCGGGATCGCGCCCCCTCTATGTCTATGCCAAGAAGGCGCATCTCGACGCCATTCCGGGGTTGCGCGCCTTCTTGCGGCTTTATGCCGAAAACTGGGGCAAGGACGGGCCGCTGGTCCGCCGGGGTCTGATCGCCTCGCCGGAGGCGATCCAGGCTCGTTCGCGCGCCATCATTGCGCGCGAAATCACGCTCGATCCGGCGAACCTGCCGTCATGAACGGCGTCGTCCTTCTGATCCTGACGGTCGGGCTGGGCATCATCGCCTGGGCCTCGACGCGGATGCATGCGCTCGGTTTCCGTCGTCGGTCGGGATCGCGCACCAGTTCGCTGCCGCATCATTATGGCTGGTATGTCGCGCTGTGGACGGCCGTCCCGCCACTGATCTTCCTTGCCATCTGGGCCGCGACCTCCCCCGCGCTCGTCACCGACATGGTGCTCCAGGCCCCTGCCGCCGTGCAGCTTCCCCCGCCCGGATTCGAGCGCGCGGCGATCCTGTCCGAAGCGCGCGCGCTGGCGGCGGGGCAGGCGCATGGTGCCTTCCATGCGCTTTCACGAACGCTCGCGCCCGCCTATGACGCCGCACAGACGCGGATCGACTGGATCGCCACCGCCATCGTCCTGCTGCTGGCGCTGGCGGGCGGCGCCTATGCCTATCTGCACGTCCGACCGGAGTTTTCGGCGCGCACCCGGATCGAACGGGTGGTGCTCGGACTGCTGCTTGGGGCATCGCTGATCGCGATCCTGACCACCGCCGGGATCGTCGCCTCGCTGCTCTACGAGGCCGGGCGCTTCTTCTCGGTCGTGCCGGTCACCGATTTCCTGTTCGGCACGCATTGGAGCCCCCAGTCGATCGATCCGCGCAATCCCGGCGCGTCGCTGGGCGCGGTACCGCTGTTCTGGGGCACTTTCTTCATCGGGGCGGTCATCGCCATGGCGGTCGCCATCCCGTTCGGGCTGATGAGCGCCATCTATCTGACCCAATATGCAGCCCCCCGTGCGCGCCGGATCATGAAGCCGGTGCTGGAGGTGCTCGCGGGCATCCCGACCGTCGTATATGGCTATTTCGCCGCGCTGACCGTGGCCCCCGCCGTCCGGCAGTTCGCGGTTGCGATCGGCATCGAGTGGGCTTCGTCGGAAAGCGCCTTGGCCGCCGGGCTGGTCATGGGGGTGATGATCATCCCCTTCGTCTCGTCCATGGCCGATGACAGCCTGGCCGCCGTGCCCAACTCGATGCGGGATGGCAGCCTGGCAATGGGGGCCACCCCGTCCGAGACGATCACCCGCGTCATGTTGCCCGCCGCCCTGCCCGGCGTGGTCGGCGGCGTGCTGCTGGCCGTCAGCCGCGCGATCGGCGAGACGATGATCGTCGTCATGGCCGCCAGCGGCGTCGCCACGCTGACCGCCAACCCTTTTGCCAGCACGACCACGGTCACACGCCAGATCGTCGACCTGCTGACCGGCGAAGCCGAGTTCGACAGCCCCAAGACGCTGGCCGCCTTTGCGCTGGGCCTGACGCTGTTCCTCATCACGCTGCTGCTCAACATCGTCGCGCTGAATGTGGTGAAGCGGTATCGGGAAACCTATGAATAAGCCGCCCTCCCAGCCTCCGGCCATGGGTTGGAACAGCCCCGCCATGGCCCGTCGCCTGCGTCGGCGCTATGCCGCGGAGCGTCGCTTCCGGCGGCTGGGCGCGGCGGCCGTCGCCTTGTCAGCGGCGTTCCTCGCCTTCCTGCTGATCACCATGCTGGCGCAGGGGCTTCGCGGCTTTACCGAGACGCGGGTGGCCATGCCGGTCAACCTTGCGGCCGCCGAACTGCCGATCGAGCCCGCCCGCCTGAAGGGGCGCGGGGCCGATCTGGCGCTGGCCGGGGCCGGCCTGGAGGATGCGGTGGAGAGCGCCGCGACGACCGCCTTCGGCCCGATGGGAACCGATCTGCTGTCGCCCGGCGCCTGGATCGTCGTGCGCGACGCGATAAAGGCCGACCCCGGGCTGCTCCGTCGCACCGACTGCTTCGAATTGCCGATCGCCAGCCGCTATGACGTCGCCGCCAAGGGTGTCGGTACGCCCGAGGCCGAGCGCGTCGTTGCGCAGTTGCAGGCGCGCGGGGTCCTGTCGACGGGATGGGACATGGGCTTCCTGCGCGATGCCGATGCCACCGACCCGACGCGTGTCGGTATCTGGGGCGCGGCGAAGGGCTCGCTGCTGACGATGCTCGTCACGCTGGCGCTGGCCTTTCCCATCGGTGTGCTGGCCGCCCTCTATCTCGAAGAATATGCGCCGAAAAACCGCTGGACCGACATGATCGAGGTGTCGATCAACAATCTGGCGGCGGTCCCCTCGATCATCTTCGGGCTTTTGGGGCTGGCAGTCTTCCTGGGCAGCTTCGGCCTGCCGCGCTCGGCCCCGCTGGTCGGCGGCCTGACGCTGGCGCTGATGACCATGCCGGTCATCGTCATTGCGGGGCGCAATGCGATCAAGGCGGTGCCGCCCTCGATCCGCGATGCCGCACTGGCGGTCGGCGCTTCGCGGGTGCAGGTCATCTTTCACCATGTCCTGCCGCTGGCCCTGCCCGGCATATTGACGGGCACGATCATCGGCATGGCCCGCGCCCTGGGAGAGACGGCCCCCCTGCTGATGATCGGCATGCGCGCCTTCATCGCCGCGCCGCCGCGTGGGCTGACCGATCCGGCGACCGTGCTGCCGGTCCAGATCTTCCTCTGGTCGGATCAGGTCGACCGCGGCTTCATCGAAAAGACCTCGGCTGCGATCATCGTCCTGCTCGTCTTCCTGCTCGCGATGAACGGGCTGGCCATCTATCTCCGCAATCGGTTCGAGACACGCTGGTGAATACCCCGAAGATAACCGCGCGCAACGTCAGCGTGTCCTATGCCGACAAGCAGGCGATCCATGACATCTCGATCGATGTCGACATGGATCACGTCATCGCGTTCATCGGCCCGTCGGGCTGCGGCAAGTCGACCTTCCTGCGCACGCTGAACCGCATGAACGACACCATCCCCTCGGCACGGGTGTCGGGTGACGTGCGGCTGGACGGGCAGGACATCTATGCGCCCGAGATGGACGTGGTGCAGCTGCGCGCGCGCGTCGGTATGGTGTTCCAGAAACCCAACCCCTTCCCCAAATCGATCTACGAAAATGTCGCTTACGGCCCCCGCATCCATGGCCTGGCGACCTCGCGGAGCGAGATGGATGCCATCGTCGAGCGCTCGCTGACCCGTGCGGGCCTGTGGAACGAGGTCAAGGATCGACTGTCGGAAAGCGGCACCGCGCTGTCGGGCGGCCAGCAGCAGCGGCTGTGCATCGCCCGCGCCATCGCCGTCGACCCCGAAGTCATCCTGATGGACGAGCCGTGCAGCGCGCTGGACCCGATCGCCACGGCGCGCATCGAGGAACTGATCCACGACCTGCGCGGCCGCTACGCCATTGCGATCGTCACCCACAATATGCAGCAGGCCGCCCGCGTCTCGCAACGCACCGCCTTTTTCCACCTCGGCACCTTGGTCGAGTACGGCAAGACGTCCGACATCTTCACCAACCCGAAGGAAGAGCGGACGAAGGACTATATTACCGGCCGTTACGGCTGAGGACGAGGATCATGGACCACACCGTAAAAGCCTTCGACAATGATATCGGCCGCCTGCGCGGGCTGATCAGCCAGATGGGCGGATTGGCCGAGGAGGCGATCGCTAACGCCATCAAGGCGCTGCAACGCTCCGACCTGGAACTGGCGCGCAAGGTCCGCGAGGACGACAAGGCGATCGACCTGATCGAGGCGGAGGTCGAGCGGCTGGCGGTGCGGACCATCGCACTCCGGGCGCCGATGGCCAACGACCTGCGCGAGGTGGTCGCGGCGCTCAAGATCGCCAGCGTCGTCGAGCGCATCGGCGACTATGCCAAGAACATCGCCAAGCGGGTGCCGATGATCGAAAGCGAGGATAGGATCGAACCCGTCTCGATCCTGCCCGCCATGGCCAAGATCGCCTCCGCGATGGTGCATGACGTGCTCGACGCCTTTGCCGCGCGCGATGCCGAGGCGGCGATCCGGGTCCGCGACAGCGACAACGCGCTCGACGATTTCTACGATTCCATCTTCCGCACGCTCGTCACCCATATGGTCGAGAATCCCAAGACGATCGGACAGGTCGCGCACCTGCTGTTCATCGCCAAGAATCTCGAACGGATCGGTGACCATGCGACGAACGTCGCGGAGATGGTCTATTTCGCCGCCACCGGCACCCAGATGGGTGAGCGGGACCGCGGCGGCACATTGCCTTCTTGAGGGAACAGGCACGATGGCACGGGTAAAGATGTTGCTGGTCGAAGACGACGCCGCGCTGGCGGAACTGCTCGTCTTCCATTTCAAGCGCGAGGATTTCGACGTCACCCATACGGTCGACGGCGAAGAGGCGCTGCTGCTGGCGCGGGAGAGCACGCCCGACATCGTCCTGCTCGACTGGATGGTCGAGGGGATTTCGGGGATCGAGGTCTGCCGCCGCCTGCGTCGCTCGGCCGAGACGGCGAACGTGCCGATCATCATGCTGACCGCACGCGGCGAGGAAGAGGACCGGGTGCGCGGGCTGGAGACGGGCGCGGACGACTATGTCACCAAGCCCTTTTCCCCGCGCGAACTTGTCGCGCGCGTCGGCGCGGTGCTGCGCCGCGTGCGTCCGGCGCTGGCGGGCGAGGCGCTGACCTATGCCGATATCGAGATGGATACGGTCGGCCACAAGGTCCGCCGGGCTGGCGAAGTCGTCTCGCTCGGGCCGACCGAATTCCGCCTGCTCAAGCATTTCCTCGAGCATCCAGGCTGGGTCTTCTCGCGCGAGCGGCTGCTCGACGCGGTATGGGGGCATGACTCGGATATCGAGAGCCGGACCGTCGACGTGCATATCCGCCGCCTGCGCAAGGCCATCAACATAGGCGACCGCCCCGACATCATCCGTACGGTGCGCTCGGCGGGCTATTCGCTCGACGCCGGTGGTTGATTAAAAGCCTGTCAGGATCGGGTCGCAAGCGAAACGAGGGAGCCAAGTGCGGCATGGGGCGTTCTGCCCGACGCGCTAACGCACTTGCGCTTCTGAACAGGAGATTCGCATGAAGCTCGTTTTTCTGGCCGCCACCGCTCTGATGGCGGCGCCCGCTCTCGCCCAGCAGACCCAGACTGACACCACCGCCCAAGCGGGGATGCAGGCTGGCGCCTCGACGCAGACCGATACGACCACGACTCAGACCCAGACCGACGCGTCGGCTCAGGGTTCGATGCAGGCCAATGCCGCCGCGACCGCCGGCACGATGACCGCCGGTGGCTATCAGCCCGCCCAGCCGCCCATGGCGTCGCAGCCCGCGCCCGGCGCGCCGGTCGTGTTCCAGCAGGCGCCCAGCCCGTCCCAGGCCTATCCGGCCCCGGCGCCGCTCAAAAGCTATCCGATCTGCAAAAAGGGTCAGTATGACCAGTGCCGTCAGCGTGGCGGCAAGTAATCGGCCTCTCACCCGGCTGTAAGAACGGCGCCGGTTCCCCGACACGGGGACCGGCGCTTTTTCATGGGGACGGGTTATTCCTCGACCAGCTTCATGAGGCGCCGCTCGACCGGGGCCAGAACCGGCCCCAGTTCATGCCCACGCTTCAGCACCGCCCCGCCCTCGCCGATCAGCGCCCACATGCCCTGTCGGTTGCGCAGCGCCGGGCGCTTCTCGATCCGGAATTCAGGACGTTCGGCCGCGCGGCGAAAGGCGGAGAAGATCGCCGCATCGCGGCCCATGTCCATCGCATAGTCGCGCCAGTGCCCGGCCGCGACCATCCGGCCATAGAGGTCGAGGATACGCGTCAGCTCCGCGCGGTCGAACCCCACCTGCCCCGCCGCTTTGGGAAAGGGTACGACCCCCATCAGGCCCGGTCGCGCTCTTCGCCCTGCTCGGCCAGCACCGCGTCCAGCCGCCGCCGCATCGTCTCCAGCTCGCAACGGAGCATTTCGATCTTCTGGGTCTGGGGGTCGAACATTTCGGAACAGGGCGTGCCGTAAGGAACGAAGCGCTTCTCGGGCGCAGCCCCGCCTTCGACGATCGTCGGGCGAGCCGGAATGCCGACCATCACCGCCCCCTCGGGCACGTCGCGCGTGACGACCGCGTTCGCGCCGACCCGCGCGCGCGGACCGACGATGATCGGACCCAGCACCTGCGCGCCGGATCCGACGATCGCACCGTCCATCAGGGTCGGATGCCGCTTGCCCGCCACGCCATTGTCCGGGCTGGTGCCGCCCAGGGTCACGCACTGATAGATGGTGACGTCGTCGCCGATTTCCGCCGTCTCGCCGATCACGACGAAGCCATGGTCGATGAAGAAGTTGCGTCCGATCTTGGCGCCGGGGTGAATGTCGATCGCGGTCAGGAAGCGGGTGAAGTGATTGACCAGCCGCGCGAGGAAAAACGCCCGCGACTTGTAAAGCCGATGCGCGACCCGATGCCCGGCCAGCGCCCAGACGCCGGGGTAAAGCAAAATCTCCGCACGCGAATGCGGAGCGGGATCGCGAGCCCGGATCGAATCGAGATAGGCGGCCAATCGGCTCGGCATGAGCATGTCCCCAGATGCGATATGCGCATTTAGGCATAGGCCCGGCCAAAATCCAGATCGACCCATTCTCGCTTGGTATCGGGCAAACTCTATCGCGGTTGCAGCGTTGGCCGGGACACGGCATGGCCGCCGGTCATAAAGCACAGGAGACATGATGGACCCGACGAGCACCGAACTGATCCACATCCTGCCGTTCGTGGCCGTGGGGTTTGCCGCGCAGGTGGTCGACGGTGCGCTGGGCATGGCCTTCGGGGTGATCTCCAACACGCTGCTCATCAGCCTGGGCGTTCCGCCTGCCGCCGCCTCGGCGGGCGTGCACAGTGTCGAGACCTTCACTACCGCCGTCTCGGGGATCAGCCATGCGGTCCATCGCAACGTCAACTGGCGGCTGTTCCTGCGGCTGATGATCCCCGGCGTGATCGGCGGTGCGATGGGCGCCTATGTGCTGTCCAACATCGATGCGGCCGTGGTGAAGCCCTTCATCCTGGCCTATCTGACCGGTATCGGCATCTATCTGCTGATCCGCGCCTGGCGGCACAAGGCGGCGACGCGCGAGCCCAGGATCGTCGAACCCCTGGGGTTCCTCGGCGGCTTTCTGGACGCGGCGGGTGGCGGCGGCTGGGGGCCGGTGGTGACGTCGAACCTGCTGGCCCAGGGCGCCGCGCCGCGCACCACCATCGGCACGGTCAACACCGCCGAATTCTTTCTGACGGCGACCATTTCGGCGACGTTCATCACGCAGCTCGGCTGGGGCGCCTTCACCATGGCGACGGTCGGGCTGCTGATCGGCGGCATCTGCGCGGCGCCGTTCGGGGCGATGCTGGCCAAGCGGGTCCCGGCGCGCACCCTATTGACGCTGGTCGGGGTGATCCTGACACTGACCAGCCTTTGGGGGCTGTATCAGGCGGTTAAAGGATAAATCCTCCCCGGCACGGGGAGGTGGCAGGCCAAAGGCCTGACGGAGGGGGGCTTCCGCAGAGTCCGTCCTTGGCGGAGAGCCCCCTCCACCATGCTACGCATGGTCCCCCTCCCCGTGCCGGGGGGGATATTTTTACGCGATCGCCGAGTGGACGGTGGCCACGGCCTGCATCACCGCCGCGATGCGGACGGCGGTCTGGATGACCTCGGCCGACGCACCGGCCTTCTTGAGCACCGCCTCATGCGCGTCGATGCACATGCCGCAGCCGTTGATCGCCGACACCGCCAGGCTGAACAGCTCGAAATCGATCTTGTCGATGCCCGGTGCGCCGATCACGTTCATGCGCAGCTTGGCGGGCATGTTGCGATATTCCTGGTTCCCGGCCAGGTGGGTGAAGCGGTAATAGACGTTGTTCATCGCCATCACCGCTGCCGCCGCGCGCGCCGCATTGGCGGCTTCGGGCGAGAGCTTGGGGGCGCATTCCGCCTCGGCGGCCTCGACCAGTGGCTTGTGGCCGGTGCCGTGCGCGCAGGCGAGCAGCAGGCCGTACTTGCGCTGATCGTTCAGCACCGGCTCGTTGAGCAGCGAGCCGACGTTCAGACGGATGTCCTTGGCGAAGTCGGGCAACTGCCCGGCAAATTCCTTGAGCGACATGAAAGGGATTGCTCCGGATAAGCGACGCCCCAGTCCGAGCCGCCGATCCGCGATGGACCAGCGACCCTCGCCGGGGCGTCGGAAATGTTGGGTCCGGGGACGTCACCGCCCCCGGACGACAGGATTACTCGGCGGCGAGCTGGAGGACGTCGTCGCCCTTGTTCCAGTTGCACGGGCACAGCTCGTCGGTCTGCAGCGCGTCGAGGACACGCAGCGTCTCGGCCGGGTTGCGGCCGACGTTCAGGCCGTTGATGGTCACGTGCTGAATGACATTGTCGGGGTCGATGATGAAGGTCGCGCGGTAGGCGACATGCTCATTCTTGTCGACGATGCCCAGCGCATCGGCCAGGACGCGGCCATTGTCCGCGATCCAGGGGAAGTCAGCCGCGGCCAGATCCGGGTCCGACTTGCGCCATGCCAGGTGGACGTGCGCGGTGTCGGTCGACGCGCCGATCAGCACGGCGTCGCGATCCTCGAAATCGCCCTTCAGCTCGGAATAGCCCACGATCTCGGTCGGGCAGACGAAGGTGAAGTCCTTCGGCCAGTAGAACAGGACCTTCCACTTGCCCTCATAGGAGGTGTCGCTGATCGTCTCGCCGGCGGGCAGCGCGTTGGTGCCCTGCTGGACGGGAACGGTGAATGCGGGGAGCTTGTCTCCAACGGTCAACATGGCAATAGCCTCCATTCTTCAACAAAATTCGGCTTCAGCCATCCTCTCGTACGATCGGCGGTTGGCCCGCCTGTATTCGTTGCCGTGACAGATATGGGGACTGGCGCCTTTGATCCAACAAGCTATTTGTCACATCGCAATCGACTGAGACGATCAATGGCCGCGACCTATCTACCGACCCTGAAACAGTTACAATATCTCGTGGCCCTGCAGGACCATGGCCATTTCGGCCGGGCGGCGGATGCGTGTTTCGTCACGCAATCCACCCTGTCGGCGGGCCTGCGCGAACTGGAAACGCTGATCGGCGTGACGCTGGTCGAGCGGACGCGACGTGTGGTGCGCTTCACGCCGCTGGGCGAGCGGATCGCCGACAAGGCGCGCCGCGTCCTGCGCGAGGCGGACGAACTGGGCGACATGGCCCGCGCCGCCGGACGGCCTTTGTCGGGCGAGATGCGCATGTCGGTGATCCCGACCATCGCGCCCTTCATGCTGCCGCGCATCCTTCCCCGGCTGCGGCGCGACTTTCCCGACCTGAAGCTGTTTCTGCGCGAGGAACCGAGCGGCCCGGCCTGCGAGCGTCTGCACAACGGTCGCACGGATTGCGTGCTGCTCGCCCTCCCCTATGCCTGTGGCGAGGTGACGGCCGAGCCCTTGTTCGACGACCGGCTGTTCGTCGCCTTCCCGACCGACGAGGATGTGACGCCGCCTGCCGCCTTCCCGGCCTCTGCGATCGACGAGGCGCGGCTGTTGCTGCTGGAAGACGGGCATTGCCTGAAGGACCATGCGCTGGCCGCCTGCAACCGCCCCGAACTGCGCGCCGAGGCGACGATGCTCGGCACGTCGCTTCATACCATCGTCCAGATGGTCGACAACGGCCTGGGCATGACGATGCTGCCGGAAATGGCGCTGCGCTCGGGCATTCTGGACAATACCCAGATCACCGCCCGGCCGCTGGACGCCGAGAATGCGGTGCGCAAGATCGCGCTGGTCTGGCGTCGCGCCAGCCCGCGCGAGAAGGACTTTCGTCTGTTGGCACAGGTGCTCGCTGAAGCAGCGTGAAGCGCAACCAGGGCGGCGCCTTGCGCGTCCCCTTCGATATCATCCCATCTACAGGAGATTTCGCCCATGACCCATAATGCACGGCGGCTGGTGGCCGTTCTGCCGCTCATCGCCATGATCGGACTGGGCGGCTGCGGACGCGGGCGGGATCAGCGGGAGGCCCCTGCGGCCCCGTCCAGCGCGCCGGTCGTCGCGACCCCGGCGGCTCCGCAGCCGGACCAGCCGATGGTGCCGACCCGCACCATCCTCGACAATGCGACGGCCACGCCTTCGCTATCGTCGCTGGTCGCCGCGATCCGCGCCTCCGGGCTCGCGACGACGCTCGCAGGCCCCGGCCCCTATACCCTGTTCGCACCGTCGAACGAGGCTTTTGCCCGACTGGCGCCGGGTGTGCAGGAGCAGTTGTTGCAGCCGGCCAACCGGGACTCGCTGGTCAAGCTGATCCGCTTTCATATGGTGCCCGGCGTCGTCGGTATCGCCGACCTGCAACAGCAGATCGCGGCCGGTGGCGGGACCGCCAAGCTGATGACCGTCCAGGGCGAATGGCTGACCGTCAGCATGACCCAGTCGGTCATCACCCTGACCGACAGCGGCGGCAACAAGAGCTATATCGAGGCGGGTGACATGACCCAGGCAAACGGGGTCATCCACATCGTCAACGGCGTTTTGGTGCCAAAACTGGATTAAGTGCGTTACCCCCAGCAGGACGGCCGTTTCGCTCGAGGAACGGCTGGCCTGCCCTTCACCATGCGGCGCGATGCGACCCCGCTCCGCCGCCAGAAGAACGGGAGTATGCTATTCATGTTGAAGACCTTTGCCATTCTCGTGTCCGCCACGGCCCTGACCGGCGCGGGTGCCGCCATGGCCCAGACGGCGCCCCAGACCGCACCGATGCAGCCCGCGCCTGCCCAGACTGCTCCAGCAGCCCCGACCAGCGCGACGCCCGCCACCACCGGTACCATCGTCCAGATCCTGGCCGCGACGCCGGATCGCAGCACGCTGGCGGGCCTCGTCACGACGGCGGGCCTGACTGCCGATCTGTCCGGCCCTGGCCCGTTCACCGTCTTCGCGCCGAGCAACGAGGCGTTCAGCCGTATGCCCCCGGGCGCGCTCGACACGCTGAGCAAGCCAGAGAACAAGGCCACGCTGGCGACGATCCTCAAATACCATGTAGTGTCGGGCAAGGTAACCGCCGACCAGCTGAAGGCGCAGATCGCGGCGGGCAACGGCACCGCCACGCTGACGACGCTCGCCGGTCAGCCGCTGACGGCACAGCTCGGCCCCAACGGCAATATCATGCTGACGGACGTGAACGGCCAGAAGGCCTATGTCGACAAGGCCGATGTGCAGGCGACCAACGGCGTCGTCCATCTGACCAACGGCATCAACGTGCCGAAGATCGGCTAAGTCGGCGGATCGTCGAAACAGGAAAAGGCGGGGCTTCGGCCTCGCCTTTTTATGAAGTCCAGCGTTCGGCCGCCGCCGTGTCGCTATCACGCGCCTCGACCCAGCGAGCGTCTTGTCCCCGCGTCTCGCGCTTCCAGAAGGGCGCGTCGGTCTTCAGCCGGTCGATCAGATAGGCGCAGGCGTCGAGCGCGTCGCGGCGATGCGGGGCCGCCGCCAGGACGAGCACGATCCGCTCGCCCGGCCGCATCGGGCCGACGCGGTGGACGATCGTTGCAGCTTGGAGCGACCAGCGTTCCGCCGCCTCCTGTGCAATCCGCTCCAACGCAGCCTCGGTCGCGCCGGGATAATGTTCGAGTTCGAGGCAGTCGACCCCGTCATCGGCGCGGACCAGCCCGCAAAAGCTCGCCACCGCGCCGACATCCTGCCCCTCGATCCGCGCCATTTCCTCGGCGAGATCGATCTGGGCGACCGATACCAGGATACGGATCATCCGCCCGTCACCGGTGGAAAGATCGCGACCTCACGGGCATTGCCGATGGCGGCGTCAAGGCCAACGAAAGTCTGGTCGACCGCGGCGCGCAGGCGCTCCGGTTCGGCCATCGCCTCGGCATAGCCGCCACCCCGCGTCGCCAGCCATGCGACCAGATCGCCGACCGTCACGACGTGCTCGGGCAGCGTCACCGTCTCTTCGGCCTGTCCGATCCGTTCCCGGACCCAGGCGAAATACAGGATCGTCAGCGTCATCAGCTATCCATATGCTTGAGGCCGACGCGGAGATAATCCCAGCCGGTGACGAGCGTCAGCACCGCCGCGGCCCAGAGCGCCGCCAGGGCCGCCACATGCATCCACGGCCAACCGGGCAGCGCGCCGCCCAGGATCAGACCACCGAGCGCGATCAGTTGCAGGGTCGTCTTCCACTTGGCCAGTCGCGACACGGGCACCGACACCTGCAACTGCGCCAGAAACTCGCGCAGTCCCGACACCGCGATCTCGCGCAACAGGATGACGAGGCCCGCGACCACGCTCACCCCGCTCAGCACCTGTACCGCGACCAGCACCAGGATGACCGAGGCGACCATGATCTTGTCGGCGATCGGATCGAGAAAGACGCCCAGCTTCGACACCGCCCCCTGCGCACGCGCGAGATAGCCGTCGAAATAATCGGTGATGCCCATCAGGCAGTAGAGGGCGAAAGCGATGCCATACCCCAGCGCCCAATCGGGTTGCCACAACAGCCCCGCGAGCAGCGGCACGGCCAGGATTCGCGAGAGCGTCAACAGGTTGGGCAGCGTCAGCATGCCGCCTTCTAACCGCTCGTTCGCGCATGACAAACCGCTTTAAGCGGTTGGCGATACGGGTACGCATGGCTATGTTGCTGTCATCCTGTTGCCACGATCGGGCCATTTTTCGTTATGCTCAATGCCCTCGGGCTTCTCAAACAGCGTCGCTTCCTGCCGCTGTTTGCCACCCAGTTTCTCGGCGCGTTCAACGACAACCTGTTCAAGACGTCGATGGTGTTGTTCGCCACCTATGCGATCTTCACCGACCCCCATTCCGAATTCTATTTCAATTGCGCCGCGACCGGCGCCGCCATCCTGCCCTTCGTCTTCCTGTCGGCACTGTCCGGGCAATTGGCCGACAGCCACGACAAGGCCAAGATCATCCGCATCGTGAAGACGGTCGAGATCGGCATCATGCTGGTCGGTGCGGGTGGCCTGCTGATCGCCAAGGCGGGGTACACGACCGCCGGACTGGCGCTGATGCTGGGCACGGTGCTGGCGCTGGGCGTCCATTCGACCTTTTTTGGGCCGATCAAATACGCCATCCTACCCCAGCATCTGGAGGCCGAAGACATATTGGGCGGCACCGGCCTGGTCGAGGCGGGGACCTATCTCGCGATCCTGCTCGGCACGGTCGCGGCGGGGTGGATCCCGATCGAGGCGGCCGCCATCGGCGTGCTGGTGGTCGCGGTGATCGGCTGGTTCCTGGGGCGTCAGGTGCCCCCGGCCCCGCGCGAAGGGCCGCCGCTGAAGCTCAACTACAACCCCTTTACCGCCTCGTGGCGGCTGATCTCGGCGACGCTGCATATCCGCCGCCTGTTCCTGGCGATCATCGCGATCAGCTTCTTCTGGACGATCGGCGCGGTTCTCATCATCATCTTCCCGCCGCTGGTGAAGAATGTCCTGACGGCGGACAAGGAAGTCGCCAGCCTGGCTATCGCCATCTTCTCGATCGGGGTCGCCATCGGATCGGTGGTCATCAACACGATGCTGAAGGGCGAGATTTCGGCGCGCTATTCGCCGATGTCGGTCATCGCCATGGGCGCCTTCGTCGTGCTGTTCTCGTTCCTTTGCCGCAACTGGACCCCGGCGGTCGGCGGCGGCCTGTATAGCTGGCAGGCGTTCCTGGCCGAGCCGCGGGCCATCGGTATCCTCGCCACGCTTCTGGCGATCGCCACGACCGGGGGCATGTTCGTCGTGCCGCTCTATGCCTTTCTGACCACCACGGTCGAAAAGGATCAGACCGCGCGGACGGTGGCGGCGAACAATATCGTCAACTGCTTCGCCATGACGATCGGCTCGGTCCTGGCCTTCGCGATCAGTGCGGCGGGCGTCTCATCGGCCGACATGCTGTTCGTGGTCGCGGGCATGTGCCTCGTATCCGCCTGGCTCGCACTGCTGCTGCACCGCGCCTGCGACGAGGTTTCCGTCGAACCGGCTTAAAACAGAAACGTGTAGATACTGATGAAGAAGGCCGTGAAGCTGAGGACGAACAGCCGGATATCCTGATCGTCGTCCTGTCGCCTCCGCGCTTTGACGGGGGGCGGCAGCGTGCGCCGAAAGGGGTGGCGGGCGGCTTCGTTGTTCAGGACTAGGCGGCGTCTCATAGCCCCCTGTTAACGTCTCGTTTACCGTTTCGGCAGCGGCCCGATATTGGACCGTCTGTCCCCGCTGCCCCGTATCGAGACAGCGGGGATCGAGACTCAGTGGTCGTGTGCGCCAGACGCCCCGATGCCCGTCTCCGAGCGGATGCGCTGCGCCGGATAGCCCGCCTTGTCGACCGCCGCACGACCGCTGCTGTCGGTGATCGACACCAGCCAGATGGTCAGGAACGCCAGCGGCATCGAGAAGATGGTCGGCGAGCCATAGGGGAAGATGGGCGCGGCATGGCCCAGGACGTTCACCCAGATGGCAGGCGACAGGATGGTCAACACGAGCGCGGTCAGCAGGCCGACCAGGCCGCCCGCCACCACGCCGCGCGTCGTGCAGCCCGACCATAGCAGGGACAGGAACAGCACCGGAAAGTTGGCCGACGCCGCCAGCGCGAAGGCCAGGCTGACCATGAAGGCGACATTCTGCTTCTCGAACAGAATGCCCAGCAGGATCGCGATGACGGCCAGCACCAGCACGGTGATCCGCGATACCCGGAGCTCGGAAGCGGAGTCGGCTTTGCCCTTCTTGATGACGGTCGCATAGAGGTCATGACTGACCGCCGAGGCTCCCGACAGGGTCAGACCCGCCACCACCGCCAGGATGGTTGCGAACGCCACCGCCGAGATGAAGCCCAGGAACAGGTTGCCGCCGACCGCCTGCGCCAGATGGATCGCCGCCATGTTGCTGCCGCCACGCAGCGCGCCCTCTGCATCGAGGAAGCCAGGGTCGGTCGCGACCAGCACGATCGCACCGAAGCCGATGACGAAGGTCAGGATGTAGAAATAACCGATCCAGCCCGTCGCCCACAGCACCGAGCTGCGCGCCGCCTTGGCATTGGGCACCGTGAAGAAGCGCATCAGGATATGCGGCAGGCCTGCCGTGCCGAACATCAGCGCGGCGCCGATCGAGATAGCGGAGATCGGATCCTTGATGAACCCGCCCGGCCCCATGATCGCCCGGCCCTTCGTCACCGCTTCGTCCGATCCTGCGCCCGCCAGGGCGGCCAGCGCCGTCTTCACTTCGACCGCGCGGGCGAACAGCGCCTCGGGGCTGAACCCGAACCGCGCCAGCACGGCGATCGCCATGAAGCTGGCAGCACCGAGCAGCATCATAGCCTTGACGATCTGAACCCAGGTCGTCGCGGTCATGCCGCCGAACAGGACGTACATCGTCATCAGCACGCCGACGATGATCACCGCATAGCCATAGGGCAAGCCGAACAGCAGGCGGATCAACTGCCCCGCCCCGACCATCTGCGCGATCAAATAGAACAGGACGACAAGCAATGTCGAACAGGCCGCTACCATCCGCACCGGCGTCTGGGCGAAGCGGAAGGACGCGACATCGGCGAAGGTGAACCGCCCGAGATTGCGCAGCCGCTCGGCCATCAGGAACAACAGGATCGGCCAGCCGACGAGAAAGCCGATCGAATAGATCAGCCCGTCATAGCCATCGGCATAGATCTGCGCCGAAATGCCCAGGAAGGATGCGGCGGACATGAAGTCGCCCGCGATCGCCAGGCCGTTCTGGAAGCCGGTAATCCCGCCCCCGGCCGTATAGAAATCGGAGGCCGTCCGGGTTCGCCGCGCGGCCCAGCGGGTGATGGCCAGCGTCAGCGCGACAAAGGCCGCGAACATGCCGATCGCGGTCCAGTTCGTCGCCTGCTGGACGGCAGGGCCGATGGCATGAGCCTCGGCTGCCGAGACGGGCAACAGCGTCAGGGCGACGGCGAGCGTGATCCCCCCGCGCGTCATGCACCATACTCCGCCCGAAGCGCGTCGATGACCGGATCGAAATCGCGATTGGCCCGCCATACGTACAGGCCGGTCAGCACGATCGCGAGGGCGATCACCCCCAGTCCGATCGGTATGCCCCAGCTCGTCGCGCGCCCGCTGACCGAATGGGCGAGCAACGCCTTGTCGAAGGCGATGGTCAGGACGAACCCGAAATAGACGATCAGCATGATGACCGTCAGGACAGTCGTGAAACGCCCTCGCTTGCGAACCAGCGCGATGTAGCGCGGATCGCTGGCCAGACGGGCTGCGGCATCCTCCATGGCAATCTCCTAACCCCCGCACCGTACATCGGTGTCGTGGCCGCCATGCTCCCCCGCCCCCGCCGTAACGTCAAGCGCGATTGGGGCGATAGGCGTTCAGGTCGATGCCGTGCCGTGCGACCTTGTCGTAAAAGGTCTTGCGCGGGATGCC
Organism: Sphingomonas yabuuchiae; assembly: GCF_014199595.1. Taxonomy (GTDB): domain Bacteria; phylum Pseudomonadota; class Alphaproteobacteria; order Sphingomonadales; family Sphingomonadaceae; genus Sphingomonas; species Sphingomonas yabuuchiae. The sequence goes on from NZ_JACHNX010000002.1 coordinate 334,562, forward strand.
CAGCACTGCGAGCGCCGCGCGGACGTCGCCCGCCACTTCCTCGAGCACGGCGCGGATCGTCGCGCCCTCGAATTGCTCGACCCGTTCGGGCAGGGGTAGCGGATCCCCCGCCTCGCGCGCTTCGCCGAAAAGGCCCAGCGCGACGCGGTTCGCATAGTTGCGCACCTCGCGCACATTGCCCGGCCAGTCGTGCGACAGCAGCCGCGCCTGGATACTGCCGTCGATCATCGGCACTGGCCGCCCGAAGCGCTCCGCCGCCTCGCGCAGGAAATGAGCAAAGAGCAACGGCACGTCGGCCCGCCGCTCGCGCAACGGCGGCACGCGTAGCCGCACCGCGTCGAGCCGGTAGAGTAGGTCGGCGCGGAAACGCCCCTCCTCCACCGCGCGGGCCAGATCGGATTTGGCGGCGGCCACGATGCGCAGGTCGAGCAGTTGCGGATCCTCCGCCCCGATCGCGCGGACCTCCCGCTCCTCGACCACGCGGAGCATCCGGCCCTGGAGCGCCGGGGCCATGCTGTCCACCTCGTCGAGAAACAGCGTGCCGCGATGTGCCGCCGCGATCCGTCCCGGCGTCCGGCCATGAGCCTGGCCGAACAGCTCGTCCTCGGCAATGGCCTCGGGCAAGGCGGCGCAGTCGACCGCGATGAAGGGCCGCGTACGCCTGGCGCTCCACCGGTGGAGCAGCAGCGCGACCAGTTCCTTGCCCGTCCCCGTCTCTCCCTCGACCAGCACGTCGACATCGGCCTGCGCCACCTGTCGCACCGTATCGCGAAGCCGCATCATGACCGGGGTCTCCCCGATCAGCGGATAGGCACCCTGTGCTTCCTCCGCCGCCTGTCGCAACCGCCGGTTGTCCAGGACCAGCCGCCGCATCTCCAACGCGCGTTCGGCGCTGGAGATCAGGTGATCGGCGGCAAAGGGCTTGGCGACGAAGTCATAGACGCCCTGCTTCAGCGCGGCGACGGCCATCGGTACATCACCGTGCCCGGTCATCAGGATCACCGGGATTTCGGCGTCGATCGCGGCCACCCGCTTCGACAGTTCGATGCCGTCCAGGCCGGGCATCCGTATGTCGGACACGACCATGCCGGGAAAATCGGCGGTGATCGTCGCCAGCGCCGCCAGCGGATCGCCATGCGCCTCGACATCGATCCCGGCCAACTCGAACGACTGGGCCAGTGCCTGACGCAGCACCGTGTCGTCATCGACCAGAAGGACCCGCAACGTATCGCTCATGCGCGGCGCATCCTCAGACGAAAGCCTGCACCGCCCAGACTTGAGGAGATGGTTTCCAACACGCCGCCAAACTCCGTCATGATATCCCGCGCAATCCCCAGCCCCAGGCCCAGCCCATCGGGCTTGCCGGTCACGAAGGGAGTGAAAATCTCGGTCGCGATGGCCGGGTCCAGACCGGGGCCATTATCCTCTACGGTCAGTTCGACCCCATCGGGATGCTCGACGACCGTCAGTCGCACGCGCGGCGAAGGAGTCTCCGCCACGGCGTCCAGTGCGTTCTGGAGGAGATTGACCAGCACCTGCTCCAGCCGCACGCGCCCCGCCACAACCCGGGGCAGGGCCCCGCCCCTCGGCCGCTCCAGCGCGACCCCGGCGGTGCGGAACCGGTCGCCGATCAACAGCATCGTGCCGTCCAGCACCGCCTCCAGCGACACCGGGCCCAGCCCATGCGTACCGCGCCGAACGAAGCGCCGCATCTCCTGAACGATCGAACCAATGCGCTCGGTCAGCTCGACGATCGTGGCCAGATTGCCCGCGGCCTTGTCCGGCTTGTCTCGCGACAGGAAGGTGCGGGCATTGTCCGCCAGCGTGCGGATCGCCGCCACCGGCTGATTGATTTCATGCGCCACGCCTGCCGTGATCGAGCCCAGCGAGCCCAGCCGATTGGCCTGTGCCAATTCCTCGCGCGCCGCGCGGAACCGCTGGTCGGCACGGATACGCTCGGAAATCTCGACGGTCAGCTGGTCGTTGGTTGCGCGCAGTTCCGCCGTGCGCCGGGCGACCTCCTCCTCCAACGCCTCGCGCGCCATCGCCGCGCGTTCGGCGCGTGTCCGTCGCCAGATCGCCAGCAGTGTCAGCCCGATCAACCCGACCGCGATCAGCGCCGTGACCGAACGGACCCAGCCGTCCGCCTCCTTCAGCGCGGGCTTGGAGGGAAGGACATGAACCAGTTGCCACCGGGGCAGCGGCGCGGGCGTGACGCCGACGATGTAGCGTGTCCCCTCCCGGTCGGTCGCATCGCCGCCCGCGATCCTGTAGGGGCCGGGGCGAAGGGCGATCGTGCCGAATTGCTGGCTTTCGCGGATCGCCATCTTCGCCGAAGGGTTCAGCGGACGGGTCAGCGTGAACTCCGCGGCGGGATCGGTCGTGACCACGACCACGCCGTGATCGTCGAGCAGCAGCGTCTGCCCCGCATCGCTTGCCCAGGCCTGTACCATATGCGCGAATTCGACCTTCACCACGACCACACCGTCCGGGGCAGTCGCAGGGCCGATCCGTCGGGCAAGAAACAGGCCGGGCCGGTGGCTCGTATTGCCCAAGGCGAAATATTCGGACGTGCCGGTTCGCATCGCCTGACGGAAATAGGGGCGAAACCCGTAATCGCGCCCGACAAAGCTGTCCGCACGCCCGGCATTGGAGGCAGCGACCGTACGCCCGCGCCTGTCGATGGCGTAGATGACCGGCGCGCCGGTGCGCTCCGCCAACCCGCGCAGCTTATCGTTCAGCCGCGCGGCGGCCTCTACCGACCCGTTGCGCAGGGCGTCACCGACATCGGGATATTCGACCAGCACGATGGGCAGCAGCCGGAAGCGCTGCAACTCGCTGCTCAGCAGCCTTTCTTCCTGCCGGGCGATGCGCAGGGTCTCGCCCCGGAGATCGGACAGCGCCTGCCTATGGGCGTAGAGACGCAGCAGCGAACCTGCGACGACCGTCAACAGCACTACCGCCAACAGCGGCAGGGCATGGCGCCGAACTAGGGCTCGGCCGGGATAGGACGGCAACGACATATGTGCGAAATATCGCAACCCGTGCCCGAGCGCCATGCGGATTTTCGCGCGACATAACGCAACGCCACGTCATCTATCATGTTATTTCAGATGCTTAGCGGCATTTTCGATAAAATTGAATTCCCCGGCGGCATTCCGCACACTGACGGCAATTCGGAAGCGCGGCCTACCGCGTCCGGCCCACTTTTTGTAGAGGATGCTGAAAAGTCATGATCGCCCAAGATTATGCCGTGGCAGAGGCGCCCCGTCGGGCGCGTATCTGGTCTCACCTGTATGTACAGGTTCTGTTCGCGATCGCGCTGGGCGCGATCATCGGTCATTTCTGGCCGAGCTTCGGCGAATCCCTGAAGCCGATCGGCGACGCCTTCATCAAGCTGGTGAAGATGATCATCGCCCCCGTCATCTTTCTGACCGTCGTCACCGGTATCGCCGGCATGCGCGAACTGGGTTCGGTCGGCCGCGTCGCCGGCAAGGCGTTCTTCTACTTCATCACCGTCTCGACCTTCGCGCTGATCGTCGGTCTGGTCGTCGCCAATGTCGTTCAGCCGGGCGCGGGCATGAACATCGATCCCAGCACGCTGAAGGTCGGGTCGATCGCCGAATATACCGCCAAGGCGCATGACACGACGGTCACCGGCTTCCTGCTGGGCATCATTCCCGATACGTTGATCAGCGCGTTCACGCAGGGCAACATCCTGCAGGTGCTGATGGTCGCCATCCTGTTCGGCATCTCGATGGCGCTGGTCGGCGAGCCCGCCCGCCCGCTGCTGAACAGCCTGGAGCGGATCAGCGTCGTCATCTTCCGCATGGTCGGCATCCTGATGCGGGCCGCCCCGATCGGTGCCTTCGGCGCCATCGCCTTCACCATCGGCAAATATGGTGTCGGCAGCCTGGTCAATCTCGGCGCGCTGGTCGCGACCTTCTATCTCACCTCGATCCTGTTCGTCGTCGTCGTGCTGGGCACCATCGCCCGCGCCAACGGCTTCTCGGTCCTGAAGCTGATCCGCTACCTGAAGGCCGAACTGCTGCTCGTCCTCGGCACCTCGTCGTCCGAAGCCGCCCTGCCCAATCTTCTCGTGAAGATGGAAAAGGCCGGTTGTGAAAAGTCGGTCGTCGGTCTGGTCGTCCCGACCGGCTATTCCTTCAACCTCGACGGCACCAACATCTACATGACGCTGGCCGCGCTGTTTATCGCCCAGGCCTGCGGCGTCGACCTGTCGCTCGGCCAGCAGCTGGCCCTGCTCCTTGTCGCGATGCTGTCGTCCAAGGGTGCGGCGGGCGTCACCGGCGCGGGCTTCATCACCCTGGCGGCCACTCTGTCGATCGTGCCGGACGTGCCGGTCGCTGGCATGGCGCTGATCCTGGGTGTCGACCGCTTCATGTCGGAATGCCGCAGCCTGACCAACTTCATCGGCAACGCGGTGGCCACCGTCGTGGTCGCCCGTTGGGAAGGCGCCCTCGACAAGGACGCTCTCGACGCCGCGCTCAGCGGCAAGCCGATGCTCTCCACCCCTGCCACTGTCCAGCCGGCCATCGCCTGATCCCTATCCCGGCACGACCCGGCCGACCGCATCGGCCGGGTCATTTGTTTACCGGGATGCTATAAGGCAACCGACGCGACGACATATTGGTTTGATTGAGGGGGATTTTCCATGAAGTTTCTATGGCTTGTCGGCACCGCCATGGTGTCGGCGATGGGGGTTGCCGTTTCCCCGGCTATGGCACAGACCGTCACCCCGAAGGCCGCTGCCGAACCCGCCAGCCCTGCCAGCACCGCCTATCCCACCAGTGCGGCGGGCGATGGCAACACCGTGGCGGGTTATAATCAGTCCCGCTGGGCCGAGGACTGGCGCAAATATTGCGATCCGTCCAAGCGCGACGACTTTATCGACGCCCTGAAATGCGTGAAGCTGACCGAGGACGGCAAGTCCTATGTCACCTTCTCGGGCGAGCTTCGCACCCGCGTCAATATCACCACCAATCCCAACCTCCGCGAAGTGCAGCAGCAGCGTCAGGATATTGCCCGCATTGTCGGCGGCGCGGATTTCCACCTCGGCGATCACTTCCGTGTCTTCGGGGAACTCGGCCGCGCCGAACTCCAGGGCATCAACCTTGGCGCACCGGGCGGCAATCTGCGCAACCAGCTGGCGGTGCAGCAGCTCTTCGCCGAGGTGAAGGGCAAGGCGCTGGGCCTGGACGTCGGCGTGCGCGCCGGTCGCCAGGAATTCTTCGACGGGCCGCAGCTGCTGACGGTCGGTCGTGACAATAACACGCTGTTCTTTGTGCTGGATGGCGTTCGCGCCTATGCGCGCGGCAAGGATGCCCGCGTCGACATTTTCGACCTGAACTACGTCACCTATGGCTTTCAGGGCATAAGCGACGACAAGACCAACCCGGACGTGCGCTTCTCGGGCGCGACCTTCGGCTTCCGCCTGTCGCCCAAGCTGTTCGGCGGGTCCAAGCTGTACCTCGATCCGTTCATCTGGCGCCTCCGCAACCGCCGGGCGGTCTGGGGTCCGACGACCGGGCTGGAGGAACGCTATTTTCTCGGCCTCCACGCTTATGGCGATGCCGGGCCGGTCAATATCGACTGGACCGTCAACAACCAGCGCGGCACCTTCAACAACCGTTCGATCGAGGCGTGGCAGGCGTTCATCGCCCAGACCTATCGCCTGGGTAACAAGCCGGACGCGCCGCGGGTCGGCGTGCATTTCGACTATGGCTAGGGCGGCGGTGCCTATCAGCGGACGGGCGAGCTGAACACGACCAACGGCCTGTTCGGCAACAACATCTATTATAGCTATGGGTTGTTCCTGACGCCGACCAACCTGTTGTACACCGCACCGAACTTCACCTTCTCGCCGATCAAGGGCGTGCGTCTGGCGACCGAATATGGCTTTGCCTGGCGGCCCGACGAGTTCGACGCGGTGTACCGCGCCAACGGCTCGGCGCTGCCGGGCACGCAGAATGTCCGCGGCAAGAAGGTGGCCGAGGTCGCCCGTCTTCAGGCGACATGGACCATAACGCCGCGTCTTTCGTTCGTTGGCCGTTACGAACATTTCAAGGCGGACACGGTGCTGCAACGCGCCAACCTGAAAAGCTCGGATTTCTGGGCAGGATGGTTGAGCTTCCGCTTCTAACAAGGCGAAAAAGCCGAAAACTGTAAAAGGGGAGTATGACATGACCAGTATCACCGCCGATCCCGGGCGCGAGCGGTTGAAGGCCATCATAGGTGGCTCGACCGGCAATCTCGTCGAATGGTTCGACTGGTATGTCTACTCCGCCTTCACTCTGTATTTCGCCCCGCATTTCTTCCCGTCGGAGGATCGCACGGCGCAATTGCTGAGCGCGGCGGCCGTGTTCGCGGTCGGCTTCATCATGCGGCCGATCGGGGCATGGGTCATGGGCATCTACGCCGATAGCCGGGGCCGTAAGGCGGGGCTCAGCCTGTCGGTCACGCTGATGTGTGCGGGTTCGCTGATCATTGCGGTCACGCCGGGCTACCAGACGATCGGCCTGGCCGCCCCGGCGCTGCTGGTGCTGGCGCGCCTGATGCAGGGCCTGTCGGTCGGCGGCGAATATGGCGCCAGTGCCACCTATCTGTCCGAAATGGCGGGCAAGGATCGGCGCGGATTCTTCTCGTCCTTCCAATATGTCACGCTGATCTCGGGCCAGCTGCTCGCCATCTGTGTGCTGTTGATCCTACAATCGACCATGTCTGAGGCGGCGCTGGACGAATGGGGCTGGCGCATCCCGTTCGCCGTGGGCGCGGTACTGGCGGTCGTCGTCTTCTATATCCGGCGTGGCCTGGCCGAGACCGACAGCTTTAAGAACGCCAAGAAGGATGGCGCGCCCAAGTCGGGTTTGGTTCAGCTGTTCACCAAGCATCCCAAGGAAACGCTGACGGTCATGCTGCTGACCGCGGGCGGCACCCTCGCCTTCTATGCCTATTCGATCTACATGCAGAAGTTCCTGGTCAACACCAGCGGCTTCAGCCGTGAGGTCGCCAGCCAGATCAACGCCGTGACCCTGTTCGTCTTCATGCTGCTCCAGCCGGTGGCGGGCGGCCTGTCGGACCGGATCGGACGCAAGCCATTGATGGTCGCATTCGGCATCGCGGGCGTGCTGCTGACCTATCCGATCTTCTCGACGCTGGAGACGACGCGCGATCCGATCGTCGCGGGGGCGCTGGTCATGGGCGCGCTGATTATCGTCACCGGCTATACCTCGATCAACGCCGTGGTGAAGGCCGAGCTGTTCCCGGCGCATATCCGGGCCCTCGGCGTCGCCCTGCCCTATGCGCTAGCCAATACCATTTTCGGCGGCACGGCGGAATCGGTTGCGCTGCTGTTCAAGAAGGCGGGCTTCGAACAGGGCTTCTACTGGTATGTCACTGCGATGATCGGCATCTCGCTGATCGTTTACTTGCGGATGCGCGACACCCGCAAGAACAGCCAGATCGTCGAGGACTGATTCTTAACCGCCTCGTGTGGCGAGGACACGCGACACGATCGGGCCGAGGCTATCCGCCTTGGCCCGATCCACATGCGAGCTAGGGGTGATCAGCGCCTGATCGAGCACGGTATCGATCGGCGAGGCGGTCCGCTCTTCGGGCAACATGGGGGCCAGTTCCTCAACCAGCGCCCGCGCGGTCGCCGCGTTTCGGCTGAGCTGTGCCAGGATCGCATCAACCTCAACATGCGCCTCGTCCTCGCGCCAGCAGTCATAGTCGGTGACCATGCCTATCAGCGCATAGGGAAGCTCCGCCTCGCGAGCCAGTTTTGCCTCGGGCATGGCGGTCATGCCGATCACGTCCGCGCCCCATTGGCGATACAGATGGCTTTCCGCACGGGTCGAGAATTGCGGCCCCTCCATCGCGAGATAGGTGCCGCCATGGACCATGCTGGCCCCGGCCCGCTCGCCCGCCTGCGCCGCCAGGGTCGACAGGCGCGGACAGACCGGATCGGCCATCGAGACATGCGCGACCAGCCCTTCGCCAAAGAAACTGGTATCGCGGTGGACGGTCCGGTCGATGAACTGGTCGACCGCGACGAAATGGCCGGGCGGCAATTCCTCTCGCAGCGAGCCGATGGCCGAGATGGCGAGCACGTCGGTGCACCCCGCCAGCTTCAGTGCATGAATATTGGCGCGCGCATTGACCTCGGTCGGCGACAGGCGATGCCCCCGGCCATGGCGCGGCAGGAAGACGAAACGCACGCCCCCGATGCGCCCGCGCACCAGCGTGTCGGACGGTGCGCCCCAGGGCGTGTCGAGCACCAGTGTCTCGACATCCTCCAGCGCATCGATCGCGTAGAGGCCGGAGCCGCCGATGATCCCGATCGTCCAACCCGTCATAGTGCTCTCCCGTCGCATCCTGCGCCGGTTAGGCGCTCCGTCAGACAAAGCAAAGGGGCGCACGGGGAGAGGACCCGTACGCCCCTCGCTCGACCGCACCGGCCGGGGGTTCGGGGATTTAGCCGGACGCGGGAACCGTGGTCGCCACTCCGCCTTCGCGCAGGCCACCGCCCAGCGCGACATAGAGGGTGACGTCGTTTTGGAGCGCCGCGCTGCGCAGGGTCAGCAATTGCTGCTCGGCGGAGAACAGGTTGCGCTCGGCATCCAGCACTTCGAGATAAATGGCGATGCCGTTGGTGTAGCGAAGCCGCGCCGTCCGGGCGAGCCGCCGCTGCGCGTCGACGGCGCGGGTCTGCGCCTCGATCTGCTCCGCATAGCGGCGGCGGGCGACCAGTGCGTCCGCCACCTCGCGGAACGCACCCTGCACCGTGCGCTGATAGGCGGCGGTCAGCTCGTCCGCCTGCGCCCGGCTGAGCTTCAACTGCGCGTTGCGGCGGCCCCAATCGAAGATCGGTAACAGGGCCGCACCCTGCACCTGATATTGCGTCGAATTGCCGTCGATCAGGCTGCTGAGCGCAGGCGAGACGAAGCCCGCCAGTCCGGTCAGCGAAATGCTGGGCAGGAACGCCGCGCGGGCCGCGCCGATATTGGCGTTGGCGGCGAGCAGTTGCTGCTCGGCCTGAAGAACGTCAGGCCGGTTGACCAGCAGTGCGGAGGGCAGGCCCGGCTCGATCGCGGCGAACTGGTTCTGGTCACCCAGCCGCCGTCCGGCGGGCAGCGGCGCGGTGATCGGGCCGCCGACGAGCACGGTCAACAAATTCTGCGACTGCGCCACGGTACGGCGAAGCTCGGCCAACTGCGTCTCGGCCTGGGTCAGCAGGGCTGCCGCCTGGTCGTAATCGACACTGGACGTCACGCCCGCATCCATCCGTCGCTTGGCGATGCCCAGCCCCTCACGGCGGCTGGTGACGGTCTGCTCTGCGAGTGCGATCTGTTCTTCGGCAGCGCGTATCTGGAGGTAGGTCGCGGCGACCTGTCCGACCAGCGACAGGCGGAAGGCACGTTCGGCCTCGACGGTCGCCAGATATTGCCGCCGCTGCGCCTCGGCCAAGTTGCGAACCCGGCCCCAGAAATCCAGCTCGAAACTCGACACCCGCGCGCCCAGCGAGAACTGATTATAGGTGATCGAGGTCGGGTTCTGCGCATCCCCCGCGCCGGGGATCGCATTGCCGAAGCCCAGCGAGTTGAGCGGCACCCGCGTCCGCGCTGCCCCCGCCGTGGCGTCCAGCGCGGGCAGGCGCTGCGCATCCTGGATGCGGTACTGCGCCCGCGCCTGCGCCACCCGCGCCACCGCCTGAGCGAGGTCGCGGTTGTTGGCGAGGGCGGCGGCGATATAAGCCTTGAGTTGTTCGTCGGCGAAGAACTCGCGCCAGCCGATCTCGGCCGCCGTCCGCGTACCGCTCACCGCCTCGGGATAGGTGGCGGAGACGGGCGCGATCGGCTGGCGATATTGCGGCGCCAGGTTGCAGCCCGCCAGCGCGCTGGTCAGCGCCAACATGGCGGCGGCACGGGAAATCCCTTTACGCATGGGCCGGGCCCTCCTCTTCGCCGGTTCGTGCCTCACGCTCGCGCGCTTCCTCCTCGGCATCCGCCGCCTCATGGTCATGCTCGCGCGCCAGCCATTTCTTGGCCGCGATGTAGAAGGCCGGCGTGAAGAAGATGCCGAATGCCGTCGCCGCGATCATGCCGCCCATGACGCCGGTGCCAACCGCCCGACGGCTGGCCGCGCCCGCCCCCGTCGCGATGAACAGCGGCACCATGCCCAGGATGAAGGCAAGGCTGGTCATCAGAATGGGACGCAGACGCTGGCGCGCCGCCTCCAGCGTCGCCTCGAAGGGTGAACGGCCGCCCTCTTCGTCCTCGATTGCGAATTCGACGATCAGGATCGCGTTCTTGGCGGCCAGACCGATGATCGTGATGAGACCCACATTAAAATACACGTCCGCCGAGAAGCCCCGGAAGATGGTCATCAACACCGCGCCCAGCACGCCGAACGGCACCACCAGCAACACGGCCAGCGGGATCGCCCAGCTTTCGTAGAGCGCTGCGAGCAGGAGGAAGACCACGACCAGCGACAGGCCCAGCAAAAGGCCGATCTGGCCACCCGCCTGTTGCTCTTCATAGGCCGTGCCGGTCCATTCGAAGCTCATGCCGGCCGGCATCACCTCGCGCGCGATCTGTTCCATCTGCTTCAACGCGGTGCCGGTCGACTGGCCCGGCGCGGCCATGCCCGAGACGGTCAGCGACGGATAGCCGTTATAGCGTTCCAGCTGCTGCGGCCCGTTCTGCCACCGCACCTTCGTGAAGGCCGAGAAGGGCACCATATTGCCCTGCGCATTGCGGACGCGGAGCGCCAGCACGTCCTCGGGCGACATTCGCTGCGGTGCATCGGCCTGAAGATAGACGCGCAACACATTGCCTTCGCGAACGAAATCGTTGGCGTAGGCCGAGCCGAAGGCGATCGACAGTGTCTGGTTCACATCCGCAATCTGAAGCCCCAGCGCGCGCGCCTGGATACGGTCGATATCGACGTAGAGCTGCGGTGCGGGGCCCAGACCTTCGGGACGAACGCCCATCAGCGCCTTGTTCTGCGACGCCTTGGCCAGGATCGCGCCCTGGGCCTGCTGCAACGCCGCGGCGCCCAGACCCGAGCGATCCTCGATCTTCATCGAGAAGCCCGTCGCATTGCCCAGCGCCTGGATCGGCGGCGGGTCGAGCGCGAAGATGGTCGCCTCCGGGATCGACTGGACAAAGCCCATCGTCTTGCCGACCAGCGTGGTCGAGTTGTTCTCGGTCCCCTTGCGGTCGTGCCAGGGCTTCAGGTTGACGAACGAGATACCCGCCGCCTGGCCCTGACCGAAGAAGTTGAAGCCCGCGACCGACACGATGTCCGACACCTGCGACTGGTCGTGCAGGAACTTCTCGACCTTGGTGATCGCCTCGCCCGTCCGCTCCAGCGTCGCGCCGGGTGCCGCGTCATAGGATACGAAGATATAGCCCTGGTCCTCGGTCGGCAGGAAGCCGCCGGGGATGCGGGTGAACATCAGGCCGGTGATCACGACGACGACGGCGAACACCGCCAGCCAGCGGACCGGCCGCGACATCATCCGCTTCACGCCGCCCGTATATTTCTCCGTACCTCGGCCAAACTTGTCGTTGAACCAATTGAAAAAACGCTGCGGCAGGCCGCGCACGCCCGGCTTGGGTTCGCGTCGGTCCTCCTGATGCGCATCCTCATGCTTCAACAGGGTGGCGCACAGCGCAGGCGTCAGCGTCAGCGCGAGCACGGCCGAGAAGAAGATCGACACGGCCAGCGTCACCGAGAACTGGCGATAGATACCGCCGGTCGAGCCCGGGAAGAACGCCATCGGGATGAACACCGCCACCAGCACCAGCGTGATGCCGATGATCGCACCCGTGATCTGGCCCATGGCCTTCACGGTCGCGCGGCGGGGGCTCAGCCCCTCCTCCGACATGATACGCTCGACATTCTCGACGACCACGATCGCGTCGTCGACCAGGATGCCGATCGCCACCACCATGCCGAAAAGCGACAGGGTGTTGATCGAGAAGCCGAAGGCCAGCAGGCCGATACAGGCCCCGCCCAAAGCGATCGGCACGACGATCGCGGGGATCAGCGTCGCGCGCCAGTTCTGGAGGAACAGGAACATCACCAGGAAGACGAGGATCATCGCCTCGACCAGCGTATGGATCACGCTGTCGACCGAGGCGGTGATGAACGGCGTCGTGGTGAAGGGCACGCTCCACGTCACATCGGCCGGGAAGCTTGTCTGAAGCTGCTTCATCCTGGCCGTAACCGCGTCCGCCGTCGCCAGCGCATTCGCACCGCTGGCCAGCTGGACGGCCAGACCCACGGTCTCCTTGCCGTTCAGGGTCAGACGGAAACCGTAATTGTCCTTGCCCAGCTCGACGCGCGCCACATCACCCAGGCGTATGGCCGAACCGTCGGGGTTCGCGCGGATGATGATCTGGCGGAACTGCTCCGGGGTGGCGAAGCGGTTCTGAGTGATGATCTGCGCGGTGAACTCGGCGGTACGGTTCAGCGGCTGCGCACCGATCGATCCGCCCGCCGTCTGGCTATTCTGTTCCTGCACGGCGGCCAGCGCTTCCGACGCCGACAGGCTATAGCCCGCCAGCTTCTGCGGATCGAGCCAGATACGCATCGCATAGGGCGAGCCGAACAACTGCACGTCACCCACGCCGTCGATACGGCGAAGCTCATTGCGGATATTATTCTCGGCGAAGTTGCCCATCTCGACCGGGCTGGTCTTGCCCGACTTGGAACTGAGCGTGATGACTTCGAGGAAGCCCGCCGAGCCCTCAGTCACCTGGATGCCAAGCGCGCGAACCTCCTGCGGCAGGCGCGGTTCGGCGCGGCTCAGGCGGTCCTGGATCTGCGTGCGCGCCACGTCCAGGTCGGTGCCCGGCTTGAAGGTGACCGTGATCTGCGCGGTGCCGTTGGAACGGCTGGTCGACGCCATGTAGAGGAAATTGTCGACGCCGTTCAGTTCCTTTTCGATGACTGCGGTCACCGAACGGTCCATCACCTCGGCATCGGCACCGTTATAGCTGACGGCCAGATTGAGCGCGGGCGGCGCGACCGAGGGATAGCTTTCGATCGGCAGCAGCCGCAGCGAAATCACACCGAACAGCGCGATGAAGAGCGCGATCACCCAGGCGAATACCGGGTGATAGACGAAAAAGCGGTTCATGATGCTCTACTCCGGCGATCAGCGGCCTGTGGCAGGCTGACCGCCCGCCTGCCCCTGTGCCTGCGCGCCGCCGGGCTGCCCCGGTTGCCCGATGCGGACCTTCTGGCCCGGCTGTACCTTCTGCCAGCCCTCGGTGATGACCTTCTCGCCCGGGTTCAGACCGGACAGGATCACCCAGTTGCTGCCGACCTGACCGCCCAGCGTGACCGGGCGCGACTGGACCGTACCTGAAGCATCGACCACCATGACCGAGGCTGCCTGGTTGCTTAGCTGGACTGCGCGCTGCGGCACCGAGATGCCGTTGCGGATCGTGCCTGCATTCACATGCGCGCGGACGAACTGTCCGGGCAGCAGGGCGCGGGTCGGGTTGGGGAAGCGTGCACGCAGTTGCTGGCTACCGGTCGTCGGATCCACCGTCTGCCCGGCAAAGTCGAGCTGGCCGGTCGGACCATATTCTGATCCGTCCTCCAGCGTCAGGCGCACGGTGATGTGCGACAGGTCGGGTAGCGCCAGACCACCTGAACGCGCCTGCTGGATCAACTCGCTCAGCGCCGCGCTCGACTGGGTGAAGACGGCGTAGATCGGCGAGAGCTGGTCGACCTGGGTCAGCGGCGTCGCCTGGGTCGCGCTGACCAGTGCGCCCTCGGTCACCTGCGCGCGACCGACGCGACCGGCGATGGGCGCGCGGACGATGGTGTAGCTCAGCTGCAACTGCGCACGCGACAAGGCGGCGCGAGCATCGGCGACGCTGGCATCCGCCTGGCGCAGCGTCGACTGGGCCGCGTCGAACTCCTGCGCGCTGACCGCGCGTTCCGACACCAGCGGCTGGTAACGGCGGACGATAGATGCGGCGTTCACCCGTGCCGCCTCGGCCCGTGCCAGCGCAGCCTGGGCCTGTTGCACCTGCGCGCGATAATCGCGCTGGTCGATGCGGAACAGAGGCTGACCCTCGGCTACGTCGGTGCCTTCGCGGTACAGCCGCGCCTCGACGATACCGTCGGTCCGGGCCCGGACCTCGGCGGTGCGGATCGCCTCGATCCGGCCGGGCAGCTCGATGATGTTGGGAACGGCAGCAGACTGAACGGTGATTGCGGTGACGAGGGGCGGTGGCGGAGCAGCCTGTTGCTGCTGCGACGCTTCCTGCCCGCACGCCACCAGCGCCAATGCCATCGCGAGCGACGACCCCAGGACGGTAAATTTGGACATCCCGTGAAACTCCCTGAAGCACATGACGTTTCGGTCATTAAGTTCCCCTGTACTTCGCACCTGCGAAAAAGCAACGACCAGGTGCAATTAAATTTGACCAATGCCGTGGGAGGACGCAAGAGGGGAATATGACAGTCACGAAACGGACCGCCGGACGCCCGACCCGCGAGCAGGCGCAGCATATTGACGATATCATTCTTTCCGGCGCGCGAGAGGCGTTCTGCAGCCGCGGAATCGAGGGCACCTCGATGGAAGAAATTGCCTTATCCGTGGGGGTTAGCAAGCATACCATCTATCGCCGCTACGCAGGCAAGATGGCACTGCTCGACGCGGTGGTGACGCGCGACCTCGACCGGCTGAACCAGACCATGCTGGACGACAGCAGCGGGGCCAATCCGTTGGAGCGGTTGAAGAATTCCGCCCGCCGCTTCTTCTTTTTCTGTGTCCAGCCGGACTCGGTCCGGTTCATGGCTTTTCTGACATCGGAGGCGATTTTCTCCGAAGAATTGCGTCAGCGATTCGCGACCTGGGATCGCGTGCTGGCCGATCCGATCATCGCCTGCATCCAGGCGTCGCAGGATGCCGGGCTGTTGCGGCGTGACGACAGCGCGCTGGCGCTGTTCAGTTTGCTGGCCGACATTCTCGACGGACCAAGCCGCCGGATGCAGTTCGATCTCCCCGACCCCTTCAACGGCATGACGCCGGACGCCTTTTTCGAGCATCGCTGGTCCGTGTTCCTGAAGGTCGCGACGGCGGGTTGAGCGACGGGGCGCGATCTTCATTGGGAACGCGAGGGTATAGCAGGCGTTGGCGCGCCATGTCCGACGACCTGCTGATCTTCCGCCCCGATGACGTCGATTTGTCCCGCTCGCCGCTTCGGCGGGGCATAGCCGAGCCGACCTATGTACTGGGGGCGTTTAATCCGGGCATGACCCGGCTGGCCAATGGCAACATCCTGCTGATGGTTCGCGTGGCCGAGGCGTTGAGCCAGCCGGTCGATGGTGATCATGTCCGTGCAATCCGCTGGACGACCACTGGTTATGTCCTCGACCGCTACCCGCTCTCGGCGGTCGACATGACTGACCCCCGCCAGTTCGCCATTCGCGGCAGCGCGCACCGCATTCTCGCCCTGACCTCTCTGTCATGGCTGTTGCCGGTCGAGCTATCGGCGGACGGCTCGACGATCGTCGCCGTCCACTATGATAAGGCGATCGAACCGGCCGCGACCTGGCAGGATTATGGCGTAGAAGATGCCCGGATCAGCCGGGTCGGTGACCGCTGGTATATGACGACCTGCTCGGTGTCGGCCGAGCGGCATTCGACGACGCTTCATATCTCGGACAACGGCCTGGATTACCGGTTGGCGGGCATCATCCTCGACCATCAGAACAAGGACATGCTGTTTTTCGAGGGGTTGGTCGACGGCCGGTTCATGGCACTGACCCGGCCGCTGGGTGAAGTGTATTTCGCCTATCCCGACGACAGCCCCTTTGTCGGCGGACCGTCGATCAATTTCGCGACCTCGCCCGATGCGCTGCACTGGAAGCCGCTGGAGGCACCCGGCATCCGGGCGCGCAAGGACTCGGTATCGGCGATGAAGGACTCGGTATCGGCGATGAAGGTCGGCGGAGGCACGCCGCCGATCCTGACCGAGCATGGCTGGCTGACCCTCTATCACGGTGTCGAGCGGCGCGAGTCGGTCGGCATCTATCGCAGCTTCTGGGCATTGCTCGACAAGGACGAACCCACCCGCATCCTGCGCCTCGCCGACGATCAGCCGATCATGGAGGCCGCGCCCGAACTGACCGCGTCGATCGCGCATCAGATGTATCTGCCGACGCCGGTCGTCTTTTCCACCGGCATCGTCGATATGGGCGACCATTATCTGGTGGCGAGCGGCGAGGCCGATCTGGCCTGCCGCATGACCCGCCTGCCGAAGGGCCTGTTCGCATGAATGCGCGGCCCTGGTGGCAGTCGGCGGTCCTTTATCAAATCTATCCCTGGTCGTTTCAGGACAGCGATGGGGACGGCATCGGCGACCTCCGTGGGATCGAGCAGCGCCTCGATTATCTCGTCGATCTGGGCATTGATGCGATCTGGCTTTCCCCGATCTTTCCGTCACCTATGGCCGACTTCGGTTATGATGTGGCGGAATATCGCGGTGTCGACAGCCGGTTCGGAACACTGGCCGATTTCGACTCGCTACTGGCCTCGGCCCATGCGCGCGGGCTGAAGCTGCTGCTCGACTTCGTGCCCAATCACAGCTCGGACCAGCATCCCTGGTTTCTTGAAAGCCGGTCGAGCCGCGAAAATCCCAAGCGCGACTGGTATATCTGGCGCGAGGCAGTCCCGGACGGCGGCCCGCCCAACAACTGGATCAGCGACTTCGGCGGCCCCGCCTGGACCTGGGACGAGGCGACCGGTCAATATTATTACCACGCCTTTCTGAAGGAACAGCCCGACCTCAACTGGCGCAACCCGGAGGTTCGCGCGGCGATGCTCGACGTGCTGCGCTTCTGGTTCGCGCGCGGGGTCGACGGGTTTCGGATCGACGTGTTGTGGCACATCGTCAAACATGCGGGCTTCCCGGACAATCCACTCAATCCGGACTGGGACCCGGCGACGGGCGAGATGCACCGGGTGTTCCAGCTCCATTCGACCGACCAGCCCGAGGTCCACGACATCGCCGCCGACATGCGTGCTATCGCCGATGCATTCGGCCGCGAAGGTGACGAGCGCGTGCTGATCGGTGAAATCTATCTGCCGGTCGAGCGGCTGATGCGCTATTATGGACAACATGGCGAGGGCGTGCACCTACCCTTCAACTTCCAGTTGATCGACGCACCCTGGGATGCCCGCCATCTGGCGCGGATGATCGCGGAATATGAAGCCGCCCTCCCCCCCGGAGGCTGGCCCAATTGGGTGCTCGGCAACCATGACCGCCCGCGCAGCGCGACAAAGCGCGGGGCGGCCCAGGCGCGGGTGGCGGCGATGCTGCTGCTGACGCTGCGCGGAACGCCGACGCTATATTATGGCGACGAGTTGGGCATGGAGAATGGCGTCATTCCGCCCGACCGTGTCCGCGATCCGCGCGAGTTGCGCGAGCCGGGCCTGGGACTCGGTCGCGATCCCGTCCGCACGCCCATGCCATGGGATGACAGCCCGCAGGGCGGCTTCACGGCCGGTGAGCCATGGCTTCCATTGGGAGCCGGTTGGCAAGCGCGCAACGTCGCCAACGAACTGGCCGGTTCCGACTCTATGCTGGCCCTTCACCGCGCCTTGCTGGCGCTCCGGCGGAGCAGCCCGGCGCTGGCCATCGGAGCGATCCGGTTGATCGAGGCGGAGGGTTCTGTGCTCGCCTATGAGCGCGAACAGGATGGTGAACGCTTCGTCGTCGCGCTCAACCTCGGTACGGAGCCGGCGCGTCTAAGCCTGACCGGCCGCCCCATTCTCTCGACGCTCGGCAATCTGCCGAGCGATACGCCTTCCCATTTGCGCCCCGATGAGGGCCTGATCCTGAAAGTCGACACGCCCGCATGAAGATCGCGATGATTGCCCCGATCGCGTGGCGCACCCCGCCGCGCGCCTATGGCCCCTGGGAACTGGTGACGAGCCTGCTGACCGAAGCACTGGTCGCGCGCGGCGTCGACGTCACGCTGTTTGCGACGCAAGACAGCATCACCGCCGCCACGCTGGCTGGCCCCGTCCCCGCCCCCTATTCCGAAGACCCGAGCGTCGATGCCAAGGTGTGGGAGATGCGCCATCTCGCCGCCGTGTTCGAGCGAGCGGGCGAATTCGACCTGGTCCACAATCAGGCCGATTTTCCGGCGCATGCCTTTGCCGGACTGGTCGACACCCCGATGGTGACGACCATCCATGGCTTCTCGTCGGAGCGCATCATGCCGATGTACGAGCCGTATCAGGAACGCGTGCACTATGTCGCGATCTCGGACGCGGATCGCCACCCCCGCCTGCACTATGCCGACACCATCCATCACGGCATTCCAATGGAGGATTTTCAATTCAATTCAATAGGTAGTGACGACCTTCTCTTCTTCGGTCGCATCCACCCGGACAAGGGGGTCGCCGAAGCGATTGCCGTCGCCCAGGCCACCGGCCGCCGCCTGATTATGGCGGGCATCGTGCAGGATGAGGGCTATTGGGAGCGCGAAGTCCGCCCCCATGTCGATGACGACCGCATCGTCTATCGCGGTCCGGTCGGTGGCGCGGATCGCACTGCCACCCTCGGACGCGCCAAGGCACTGCTCCACCTCATCAACTTCGACGAGCCGTTCGGCCTGTCCGTCGTCGAGGCGATGGCCTGCGGCACGCCGATCATCGCGATCCGGCGCGGATCGATGCCGGAACTGATCGAGGACGGGGTGAACGGCTTCCTCGTTGAGAACGTCGAACAGGCGATTGAAGCGGTCGGCCGGATCGGCGAGATCGACCGGGCGACCTGCCGAAAGGTGGCGGCCGACCGCTTCTCGGTCGACCGCATGGCCGATCGCTATCTTCAGCTTTACCGCTCGATCCTGGGCTGAGCGCGCTGCGCCAACGCGACGGCATCGATCCGGTGGAGCATGGTCACGAACGCCTCCAGTTCGTCCGGCGTAAACCCGGCAAATAGCTGCGCCTCCAGCTCCAGCGCCTTGGGCGCGACATCGGCGTAAAGCTCTCGCCCCGCTTCGGTCAGGACCAGCAGGTGCGACCGGCGGTCGCCGTCATGCGCGTTGCGGGCCAGAAGACCGCGCCCGACCATGGCGATGGCCGCGCGCGAGACCGTCACCTTGTCCATCCGGCTGCGCTCGCACACCGCCGACTGGGCGACCGCGCCCTCCTCCGCGACGATCGCGATCAGCCGCCATTCGGGAATCGTGAGCCCGAACAGCTGCTGATAGGCGCTGGCGATATGGTCGCTGACCAGATTGGACGTGATCGACAGGCGATAGGGAAGGAAGCCATCCAGCCGCAATTCGCGAGATCGTAACATTTGACACCAATTCCCCATTCTGCGATCTGGTAACGGAAGATACTGGATCAGGAGTTGGACGTCATGGCAACCACCCCGAACAATCCGCTGGGCCTGGACGGCTTCGCATTCTGCGAATTCACGACGCCCGAGCCCGATACGCTGGCGCGCCAGTTCGACGCGATGGGCTTCGTGCCGACGCACCGTCATCCCCAAAAGGCCATTACCCGGTACAAGCAGGGCCGCATCACCCTGTTGCTCAACGCTGAGGAGCAGGGCCAAGCGGCAGACTTCCGCGCTGAGCACGGCCCCTCGGCCAGTGGCATGGGCTTCTATGTCGCCGATCCGGCCGAGACGTTCGACCATGCGGTCAAGGGCGGCGCCACCCCGGTCGACGCGACGCGCGGGTGCCTGACCCCGGATGCCAAGGCGATCGAAGGGATCGGCGGCAGCTATCTTTACCTGGTCAAGGCAGGCAGCGACCTGTTCGCTGACTGGACCGAGATCGAAGGCTGGCAGCAGGCTGAGGCGGAGAACAATGTCGGGCTCGACCTGCTCGACCACCTGACCCACAATGTCCGGCGCGGCGAGATGCGCACCTGGTCGGGTTTTTACTCCAAGCTGTTCGGCTTTGAGGAACAGAAGTATTTCGACATCAAGGGCAAGGCGACCGGCCTGTTCAGCCAAGCGATGATTGCCCCCGACAAGGCGATCCGCATCCCGCTGAACGAGAGCCAGGACGAGAAGAGCCAGATCGAGGAGTTCATCCGCGAATATAATGGCGAAGGCATCCAGCACCTCGCGCTGACGACCGACAATATCTACGAAACCGTGGAAAAGCTGCGGGCGCGCGGCGTCCGGTTGCAGGACACGATCGAGACCTATTACGAACTGGTCGACAAGCGCGTGCCCAACCATGGCGAGGACCTGGAGAGGCTACGCAAGAACCGTATCCTGATCGACGGCAATGTCGGTGAAGAGGGCATCCTGCTCCAGATCTTCACCGAGAACATGGTCGGGCCGATCTTCTTCGAGATCATCCAGCGCAAGGGCAATGAAGGCTTCGGCAACGGCAATTTCCAGGCCTTGTTCGAAAGCATCGAGTTGGACCAGATCCGGCGCGGCGTCATCACGGTGGATGCATAAGCATCCGCCGATGCGCGCACGAAGGTGCGCGAGCGCGGCCGAGCCAGCGCATAAGGCGCGGCTCGGCCGCGTCTGACGCGCTGGCGTGTTGTGGAGAGGAAAAGAGATGACGACATCCTACATCCCCGGCTTTGGCAACCACGTCGCGACCGAGGCGGTTCCCGGCGCCCTCCCCATCGGTCGCAATTCGCCGCAGCGCCCGGCTTACGGCCTCTATGCCGAGCAACTGTCCGGCACCGCCTTCACCGCGCCGCGTCACGAAAATCGTCGCTCCTGGCTCTATCGCCTTCGCCCGACCGCCGAGCATCCACCCTACGAGCCCTATGACGGCGCGCCGGGTTTCGCGCCCGGCACCAGCGACAGCCCCCTGCCCCCCAATCGCCTGCGCTGGGATCCGGCACCGATGACGCCGCCGGGCACCGACTGGATCGACGGGATGACGACGATGCTCGCCAACCGCGATCCGGCTGACCTGGAGGGCGTCGCCGTCCATGTCTATGCCTGCAACCGCAGCATGGATCGCGTCTTCGTCGATGCAGACGGCGAGCTCGTCTTCCTGCCGCAATTGGGCCGCTTGGCCATCCTGACCGAGCTGGGCCGGATCGACATCGCTCCCGGCCAGATCGCGCTGGTCCCGCGCGGCGTCCGCTTCCGTGTCGAACTGCCCGATGGCGAGGCGGCGGGCTATGTCGCGGAAAACCATGGCAGCCTGTTCCGCCTGCCCGATCTGGGCCCCATTGGCGCGAACGGGCTGGGCAATCCGCGCGATTTCGAGACACCGGTCGCCTGGTTCGAGGATCGCGACGAGCCGACCCAGGTGGTCCAGAAATTCCTCGGCTCGCTCTGGACGATGACGCTCGACCACAGCCCGCTCGACGTGGTGGCGTGGCACGGCAATCTCGCGCCCTGGCGCTACGACCTGTCGCATTTCAACACGATCAACACGGTCAGCTTCGACCATCCCGATCCGTCGATCTTCACCCTGCTGACCTCACCCAGCGACGTGCCCGGCCGCGCCAATGCCGATTTGGTCCTGTTCCCGCCGCGCTGGATGGTCGCGGAGGACACGTTCCGTCCGCCCTGGTTCCATCGCAACGTCATGTCGGAGGCGATGGGCCTGATCACCGGCGCCTATGACGCCAAGGCGGAGGGTTTCCAACCTGGCGGCCTGTCGCTGCACAATCTGATGGCGGGTCATGGTCCCGACCTCGCCAGCTGGCAGGGAGCGAGCAACGCGGAGCTGAAGCCGCATCGGATCGAGGGCACCATGGCCTTCATGGTCGAAAGCTGTTGGCCCTATCGCCCGACGACCCATGCGCTGTCGCATGCGCAACTCGATTACGACGCGGTATGGAAGGACTTTCCCAAGGCCAAGCTGCCCCTATGAGCCTGACGCTCCACGGCTATTGGCGGTCGAGTGCCGCCTATCGGGTACGGCTGGCACTGGCACTGAAAGGCTTGTCCCATACCAGCGTCGCGCATGATCTGCGTACGGGGGCGCAGCGTGCCGCCGATTATCGCGCGCTCCAGCCGCAGGGCCTGGTGCCGGTGCTGGAGGGGCCAGACGGCCCGTTGATTCAGAGCCCCGCCATTCTAGAATGGGTGGAGGAACGCTATCCCGATCCGCCACTCCTTCCCGGCGACAGTGCCGGGCGGGCGGTGGTGCGGGCGATGGCGGCGATCGTGGCATGCGATATCCACCCGATCAACAACCTGCGCGTCCTGACGATGCTGCGGCAGGATATGGGTGCCGACGAAGCCGCCACAACCCGCTGGATCGGCCATTGGGTGACGGAGGGTTTCGCCGCACTGGAGACGCAGATCGAGCGGCACGGCGCGGGCTATGCCTATGGCGATATGCCGACGCTGGCCGACTGCCATATCCTCCCGCAAGTCTATAATGCCCAGCGGTTCGCGGTCGACCTGTCGCCCTTTCCCCTGCTCGTCGCGGCGGCCCAGCGCCTGCGCGAACGGGTGCCCGAGGCATCACCCGAGGTTCAGGGCGACGCGGCATGAGCGACGAACGCCTGACCGCCACGCCCGCCGGGATCACGCTCGGCGCGCTTGATACCATCGCCGACGGGGCGGCGCGCAATTTCGTGCTCCAGATGCGGGCGGGCCGTTTTCACGGCTTCGTCGTGCGGCGCGGCGAAGCGGTCCAAGGCTATGTCGACCGCTGCCCGCATATGGGCCTGCCGCTGGCGCAGGAACTGGACGCCTATCTGACCCCGAATGGGGAGCGGATCGTCTGTTCCTGGCACGGTGCGATCTTTGATATGGCGGACGGCCAATGTCTGGGCGGCCCCTGCGCGGGACAGCGTCTGACGCCCTGGCCGGTCACGGTGCGCAATGGAGCAATCGTTACAGCGTGACGGCCGTGACCTCGGCATGGGCGATCGCTTGCAACCGGCCGATGAGACGCGGCTCCAGCCCGAGATCGATGCCCGCCCGCTCCTGTTCGCCCAGCCGCCGGACGTCGAACCCGGTGATCTTTCCGAAGACGACCAGCGCCTCCAGATAATAGCCCGCCGCACTGGCGTGATACTGGTCCCAACTCCACAGATCGACCTGTCCGAAGGCGATGCCGTCATAAGGGTTCGGATCGGCGACCCGCTCCGCCCAGGCCCTGTTCCATGCCTGTCCCACCGGGATCGTGCCCGAGATTTCAGGATAGCGTCGCACGGCAAAGGCATTTCCGACCGCCAGATCGTCCGCCATCGCCGTGATCGGCTTGCCACGCCAGGGACTGGCGGTACGATAAGTCAGGTCCGCGCGGCTCCACGTGGATACCAGTTCCACCCGAACGCGTGGATTGGCCCGGCGCAGCATGGCGGTCAGCAGCCCCGCGGCCTCGGCATGACGCGTCGGATCGCCCGGCCGCTGCGCATCGAGGGTGCTATAGCCCTGTAGCACGACGACATCCCAGCGCCGGTCGATCTCCTTGCGCTTCTGCTCGTAATGATAGGCGAGGTCGCGACCGGGGGCGGTTTCCAGGCTGACCTGCCAGTCTTGGCCCGCTTCCTTCGCGAAGGTTTTGAACAGCGCGGGCACGCCGCCAATGCCTTCCCGGTTCAAGTCGCGGACCAGATCGGGGCGATAGCGCATGACCGGCGAATGCGCGCCGAAGGTGAAGCTGTTGCCGACGAACAGGATCGACTCCGCCGCCGCTGGGGCGGATGCGGTCAATGCCACCGCTATCAAACCCCCACGCCGAATTTTTCCCATCATGCCCGTACCTTTGCTCTTCATGGCAGCCCTTCTGACGGATGCCGCAGCGGATATGCAACCCGCCAGTTGATCGAAACTGCCATATACCCTATACCCCTATCCATTATGGCGCATGTCACTACCAGCAAGGAAAAGATCATCGCGCGCGTCCGGCGGATCGCGGGACAGGTTGCGGCGATCGAGCGGTCGGTGACGGCCGATGCCGATTGCGCCGAGACGCTGCATCTCGTCGCGGCCGTTCGCGGCGCGGTGGCGGGATTGATGGACGAACTGGTCGAGGACCACCTCCACGCCCATGTCGCAGCCCCCGACCTGTCCGACGAGGAACGCAAGGCCGCCGCCACCGAGCTGGCCAAGTTGCTCCGCCGTCATTTCCGCTGATTGCCGATCGAGGATCGTCTTGCCGTGAACAGCCCCGTGAACGCCCCCATGAATACGCATAGCCATGACTATCTGGGCCATGCCCATGACGAGAATGCGCGCCGCACCCGCCTGGTGGTATGGCTCTCGACGGGGATGATGGTCGGCGAGATCGTCGCGGGCTATCTGACCGGATCGATGGCGCTGCTCGCCGACGGCTTCCACATGGCGACCCATGTCGGGGCGCTGGGGATCGCGGCGATCGCCTATTCCTATGCCAAGCGCCATGTCGCCAATCCGCGCTATAGCTGGGGCACCGGCAAGGTCGGCGAACTGGCGGGCTTCGGATCGGCGATGGTGCTGGGGCTGGTGTCGCTGGGCATCGCCTATGAGTCGGTCATGCGGTTGGCCGATCCGCATGCGGTTGCGTTCGGGGATGCGATCTTCGTCGCGGTACTGGGCCTGCTGGTCAACATCGCCAGCGCCTGGCTGCTCGGCCATGGCCACGGGCATAGCCACGGCCACTCCCATGGCCATGGTCATTCGCACGATCATCACGATCATGACCATGATCAGGGGCATTCGCATGACCGCTATGGCGGCGACACCAACATGCGCGCGGCCTATATCCATGTCCTGGCGGATGCGCTGACCTCGGTCATGGCCATCCTGGCTTTGGTGGCGGGGCGCTATCTGGGCTGGGTCTGGCTCGATCCGGCGGTCGGGCTGCTCGGGGCGGCGGTCATCGCCAACTGGTCGGTCGGACTGATGCGCCAGGCCTCGACCGTATTGCTCGACGCGGCCGATCCCCAGCTCGCCGGCCAGGTCCGCGACCGGGTGGAGGCACCCGGCGACCTGCGCATCCACGACTTCCACATCTGGCGGATCGGACCCACCGCCCATGCCGTGGTCCTCTCGGTCGAGGGCATCGACACGGCGCTGACCAGCGCGACGATCCATCGGCGGCTGGAGGGGATGGCCGCACTAGGCCATGTCACGGTCGAAATCCGCTAACCCCTTATTGAAGAAGGGGTGGTAGAAGGCGCAGGATGAGAGCGCTGCAAATTCTGGCTGGAGCCATACTTCTGGGCGTAGCGGGTGGCGGCGTGATGCTGGCCCGCCATGCCGCTCGCGATGACGCGCCCCGGCCCGCCAAGACGACAGCGCCCCGCATCCTTTCCAGGCCACCGATCGCGGCCCCCTCGCCTACTCCGACGTCCGCGCCCTTCGTCGTCCGCCGTATCCTGGACCTGAAGGGGCCACTGAAGCACGGCGACTTTGTATGGGACGAAAGCGACGCACCCGGCGGCCCCATCGTCATCACGGTGGATCTGGCCGCGCAGGTCGTCTCGATTTTCCGCGACGGCTATGAGATCGGGACGGCTGCGATCATCTATGGCGCGGACAATATGCCGACGCCGCTCGGCGTGTTTCCCATCCTGCAAAAGGACGCGGACCACGTCTCCAATCTGTACGACGCGCCCATGCCTTATATGCTGCGGCTGACCAATGACGGCGTCGCCATCCACGCCAGCGATGTGCGCTACGGCAACGCCACCCATGGCTGTATCGGCGTACCCACCGGCTTTGCCAAAAAGCTGTTCGCTGCGGCGAAACTGGGCGACCGGGTGATCGTAACCAACGGAAAGACCATGGCGCTGGGCCAGTCGATCCTGGGCTGACAACCTTGAAGAAATTTGGCCCCACCCGCTTGCCAAATTCCCATGGCTTGAATAGGCAGCACCACGACGCGGGTGTAGCTCAATGGTAGAGCAGCAGCTTCCCAAGCTGAATACGAGGGTTCGATTCCCTTCACCCGCTCCATAACAAACAGTCGTTCCTCCAGAGCCGACTTGCCGCTGGCAAGATCGATGATCGCGGCTAACCGTCCCTCGACCTCCATCCGCACACCGCGCCCGTCCGGATTGGGCGTGAGGACGATGCGGTCGATCAGTTCGCGCAGCGCCGGGATTGCCTCCAGCCGGGCCTCGGGATCGGCGAGCGCTTCGTTCAGCCGTTCGACCTGCGCGCGATAGTCGGCGGCGACCGTAGGATGCAGCGCGACGACGGGCATCGCCTCGAGCTCGGCGAGGGCACGTTCCGCGGCGTCCTGCTCGGCCCGAGCTTCGGCGAGCGCTTCGCGAATGTCGGCGAACTCCTGACCGCCGGCGGCGATGGCGGCGACCAAGCGCTTCACCTGCCCCTGTGCGGCCGTCAGGCGCTTCCGGAGACGCGCTTCGTCCCGGCGGCTGTCGGCGGCGCGGCGTGCATATTCAGCGTGGTACTCGCGCACGAAGACCTCGACCAACGCCGGGTCGAGCATCCGCTGGCGTAAGGCAGCCAGCACCCGACGCTCGTAATGTTCGGTCGTGATTTGCCGGTTGTTGGTGCAACTGCCGTCCGACTTGTGCTTGGTGCAGCCCCACCGCTCGGTCCCGATGACGATCCAGCCCTCGCCGCACAGACCGCAGACGCCGAGACCCGACAGCATCCGACGCGGACGGACGGTCCGGTGCAGCTTGACGCCGTGATAGGACCGTCGCCGCGCCTGAACCGCCTCCCAGGTCTCGTCATCGATGATGCGGAGGTGGGGGACTGAATGGACGACCCGGTCCTCAACGACGTTGACGCGGATGCGGACCGTCCGGGAAACCGGCTCGGGCACCTTGCTGGTACGGTTGTGGACCAGCCGGCCGACATAGAGTTCGTTGCGCAGGATACCGTTGCCACGTCGACCGTCACCGTTGATCGTTGAAGCTCGCCAGTGCGATCCACGAGGCCCCTTGATGCCGTCCGCATTGAGCCCGGCGGCGATCGTCCGTGCGGCTAGACCGCGGGCGAACTCGCGGAAGATGCGGCGGACGACCTCCGCCTGCTCCTCGTCGATCTCGCGCAGGCCCCGGATCGGACGGCCGCGGGCATCCATCTGGTTGGCTGTCCGGTAGCCATAGGCGAGGCCGGCCGGCGAGCGACCGCTGGACACGGTACCACGCTGGCCGCGCTTGATCTTGGCACCGAGTTCCTTGCGGAACTGCGAGTCCATCAGGCCCTTGATGGCGCCGTTGATTTCGGTGATGACCCCGTCCGTCAGGGTGAACAGGCGGGTGTTGTGATATTCGAGCTGCTCTCGGATGTGGTGGCTGTCACCCTGGTGTCGCGCGAGTCGGTCGGTGGATTCGGTGAGCACTTGGTCGATGTCGCCTAGCCTTACCCGTGCCAGCATGGCGGCGACGCCCGGTCGCTGCTCCTCGGTGATCCCTGCCGCGCCGCTGATCGCATAGTCGGTGAAGACCTCGACGACGCTCCAGCCTTCGTGATCGGCACGCTCCCGGCAGATGGCGATCTGGTCTTCTATCGACCGGCTGTTCTGCAAATGGCTGGAGAAGCGGGCGTAGATGACCGTCCTCATTCCGACCGGCTCCGGCCGATCGCCCGCAGGTCGCGTACGGCGGCCAGGCGTGCCCAAGCTCGGACGAAGGTCTCGAGTTCGGGTTCTGGCCCTGTTGTAGCGGATCGCGATGCATCCTGTTCTTCGACTGCGACAGCACTCAACGCCGCGCTCATGGACTGTCGTTGAAAGGTCGCCACTTCGATACGATCGGAAAGATCGTGATATTCCAAATTTTCCTCCGGGGTGAAATTGCACCCACGGCAATCCTGACCTTCCAATCTGTGCATCTTACTCGGTACGGGCATGACGACGCTCGACCGTCATTCCTGTACCGAGCAAAAAAATAGCCAGCTTGCGCATGCACAAGCTGGCGAAGGCTGAAACTTCATCCGGAAGGCGAGCAGACGATTTTGCCCTCCGACGACAACCGACGGCGGTTCCCGCCGTACACAGGCTTTACGGCCTGGCCGGCATCGGATGATCAGGCAGCTACCTATGTCAGAGGTATCACTCCCCGGATCATCTTGATCTTGCCTGCGCTGATATCGATCAGCCCGTCCTTCTTCATTGCGGACAGTTCGTAGGGGAGCGTGCCTGCCGACTTCGCGGACTGGGAGTCAGCGACATCGCCGATCGTGCCGAGGATGGGATTATCGGCCTGCGCTGCCATAAACGCCGTCCTTACGTCGTCTCGGGACAGCGGCTTACCGGGTGTACCGGCCGTAAGCCCTTCCAGCAGGGCTACCATCGCCTTCCGAAGCTCCGGCGTATGAGCCTTCGCGCCGCGGCGGGTCGGCGACTTGCCGAACATCTCGGGATAGGTCGACGTGATGTTGTCGTAGGCCCCGTCTTTGCGACGCAGCAAAGCACGAGGCGTAAGGTCCGCACCCTCGGAATTGGCTTTCGCGACCTGCACGATGACGATGTCCCGGTCCCCAAGATCGGGGATCGCGGCGCGGACACTGCTCATGTCCTCTGCGTCACCGGCGAGGCGGACTTCAACGACCGTCCTCGGTGTGGTTGACCACATGGCGGATCCGCGTAGTCGCTCGATCGCGGCGTCATCTGCCCGCTTCGCGGCGTCCTTGGGCGTGTGACCGATCACCGCCCAGAACATTTTCTGCCGCCGAGACAGGCGGTTCAGATAGAAGAGGAAGTTCGTCGTCGCTTCCGAATTCGCCAGTTCGAAGCCCGCCATGGATACGGCAGAATCGAGGATGACGCCGACGATCCGGTCATGCGGTCGGCCTTCCTCCTCGACGCGAGCGTTCCAGTCCTCGAGAAAGCCTTCGACCCCCTTGAGGACCGGACTGGGTTGCCAGCGACCGCCTGGACCGCGCTCGAACAGACAGGCGTTCGGTTCGGGGAACTCGATGTCCGTCATGCTGAGGAACGCCATCACGTGGATGCGGCCGCAGATAGCCGCCGCGTCCGCGTGGGTGCCGCCCAGTTCCTTCACCATTTGCCGGGAAATCGCGCTGATCCGCTGAAGGAGGTGCTCGCGGAGGTCCTCGGCCGTCAGCACGAGGATGTTTCCGCGAACGCATATGTCTGCCCCCAGCCATTGGTCTGGGACAGCATTGCCGACAGCGGCCATATGCGCGGCCATCCAGAGAAGTAGCTGGGTCTTACCGGTCGATCCGGCACCGAACCAAATGGTTGCTCCGGTGGCCGGCATCAGGCCGTTGATGGCATAGTCCATCGAATGGTCATACGAAGCGGCGTCAACGGCGCGATAATGCCCCTCCCGCGCACGGATCGTCCAGCTCTCATCGGTCATATTCTCATTCTCCCGCTTTCCCAGGCGGGACTATTCTCCTTCGGTTAAAAAGCGGATGACGCGTCCTTCACCAGCCAGCGCCCCTTTAACAGCTCGTCGCAAATCGGTCCGCACGTTAACGAATTCTTAAGTTTTCATTCCCATGTAAAGGGAGGTGAGGGTGGAGGCGGTGAGCAGTTCGGACTGCACAACGACGCCACCCCCACCGACCGTACTGGGCAAAAACCCTTCGCGAACATGTTCCGTCTGCGGCGGTCTCGATCATGCGGACATTGGCCTTATGCCCGCCATCCCGGAATTCTCGCACTGGACGGCAGCATCCAGGATGCTGAGTGCGGCGAAGTCCGCGCAGGCAAGCATCTCAATCCGGCAGCACTGCTTCGACGACGGAAAGCGCAGAAGGCGCGATGCGTGTGGGAAAGCTCGAATCTTCCAAAGAGGAACTAACCTTTGGAGGAAAAATGAGACTGAATGCAAAGCAGGTCGATGCCGATCTTCGTCAGGCCCGCCAGTACGTCAACGACGCGCTCCGAGAGGCCGTCTGCCGTTGGATCGATGATAACAAGGCCAGCCGCGCCCGGACCGCACGCGCATTCGGCATCTCGGCCGAACGCGTCGGAACATTCGAGTTCGAAACCATGATGAGAAAGCACGAGGCGGAGCGCCGCGCGAGAATTGGGAACGAGCCAATGGTTACAATTGGCGGCCGCTGAAGCACGGCAATCTGAAACGCACCGTCCAAAAGGTCCACCTTTTGGACAGTTTTTCCAGGACGCTTGAGCAAGGTCCGGAAGTTAGGGAAAGAGGATTTGAGCCAAGCTCGAAACGATCAGGGTAGGATTTGACCCTGGAGGAAAAGAGTGGCGAGAATTGCATATTACCGTGTTTCGACAAGCACGCAGTCGATCGAAGCTCAGCGCAGCGCGATGGCCGGTCCGTTCGACAAGGAATTCAAAGACGAGGGAGTTGGCGGTCACGTGCTCGCCCGGGATCGGAACGGCTTCGCCGAAATGATGGCGTATGTCCGGGAGGCGGACACGCTGTATGTCTACGCCATTGACCGCCTCGGTCGCGACGCCATCGACATCCAGCAGACGGTGCGCCTGTTGCGCGAGAAGGGAGTGGCGCTCGACGTCAGAGGTTTGGGCGTCATCTCAGGAAACGTCGGCGATCTGATCGTCGCCGTCCTTGCGCAGATCGCCGGAATGGAACGTGCCGTCATTCGGGAGCGAACCACGGCAGGGCGCGAACTGGCACGCAAACTGCTGGATACCGACGGAATGACGCAGAACGGAGCCAAAAGCCTCGGGCGTCCACCGGCACGCGACCCCGACGAGGTACGCGCGTGGCGCAAGGAAAACGACGCTAGCCTGCTGGATACTGCGAAACACTTCGGCATCAGCCTTTCTACGGTCAAGCGTTACCTATCTTCCAACGGTCCGATCGCTGTTGCTCGCCGCCGTCGGATTGAAGCTTCGCTTGGCAACGGCGCGGAAAACGCCGTCACCGGTCCGGTCTTGCGGGATCCGGACTGCCTTTCTCTTCAGTCGGCCACACCCGACGCCGGGCGGGAGGTTGCCGAACCGTTCCTCCTTGGCCTGCCACCTCTGGTCGGTCCCCTGAAGGCGGATCTCTGTCGCGTCGAAACCGTGCCAACCGGCAATGGGATGCGCGAGGTCGTGGCTCGCGATGTTGGCGTCCCAGCGTCAGCCTCGCCTGACGATAGGGCGCACCCGGGCGTTGCAGAAGGAACCCTGCAACTCTCCGAGAAGGTGCCCGCGGTCCTCAGCAGCGACATGCAACCGCGGCGAGGCAAACCGGCTCCGCATGGCTCTGACGACACCAGCGTCGTTCGCGGAGGTGATGGCGGAACGCTGCCAATTGAAGGTGCTGTCGGCATTGATGGCCAGATGGCCTTACCCTTTGATGACCCGAAGGGTGTGGTCGCTCAGTAGCGCAGTTGCCAACGCATTGATGGCGGTATCGCGTAAATCCGCCATCAATTTGGAAGGAATGATTGACGGGTAGATATCGGCAGCACCACTTATGACCCCATCCCGGTCTCTTGGCGCCGCCCTATGACGGCTTGAAACTTGCTACTAATTCATGTCTGGTGGATCGAATGCTCCGATGAGCTCAGCGAGCCTTCGTGAACGACCGGGACTGGGACATTCCTGCCATTCCCCGCGGTTCGTGGCACGGCAGGCCTTGTCAGGAGCGGACATTGGGCTTCTACCCGAACGGGACCACAAAGCGACCGAGGGTTGGGCCGGCTGCGCAAGTCGATTCGGCTGACTTCCACAGCCTTGAGGATACGACCCAACGTTTGTGAACCCACTACTCCGCACACGGTAACTTAGGTGATCTGCATCTAAGCCCAAACCTTGGCGCTCTCGCTGTCAAAGAACGTGTATTTCGCTTCCGAACCCACCGTCCGCTGATGCTTGGCAAGGAGTCCGTCCATCGCCTTCAGCTTCGCGTCATCAGGCTTGTAGATCCCAAAGTAGAGGTGCTCGACCGAAGAACTGAAAATGGCACGATAGATATGCGCGTCATTCTCATCGGCACTATGTCCATACACGAACATGGTAGCCGGGTTGTCGATGAGCATGTCGTAGCAGTAACGCAGATACGGCACGGAGTTGATCTTACGCATCTTCTGCATGCTTGAACCTTCCGTTACATAGACCGGGAAGCGTCGTCCGGTGGCGATGGCGCCAGTGATCGTCGCTATAACTCCTGATCCGCCATGGACCGCCTTGTGGATTTCGCCGATGGAGTCCTCGAACAAGTGCAGCCCGCCGTGCAGATTGTAGATGTGACAGTGCCGTCCTCCCGGAACGGCCCGTGGAACGCGCCATTAGTTTTCCCCAAGCCGAAGCCGTCCTTCAAAACCGATTTCTCCAAGTTTACCCAATAGAGAAGCAGATCGTAGTTTAGCGAGAAGACCGTCTGGAAGTTCGACAGGAAGGCGGAGCTGCTGGCGTATTTGAGGCCAAGATCCTCGCGATGCGCGGGATGCGTCGAGTTCACGGCCTGAACGAGCGCCTCCCGCACCTTCTGCGCATCCGCCTCGATCTCATCGGCGTGGGCAGCGTGTCCGTATGCGCGCTCCACCAGGACGGCGCCTTCGAGGGCTCGAACGACCGCTTCGAAGTCGACCGTGCGCAGTGCGTCGAACAGGGTACGGATCGGCGAACCGGCGACGAGCCCCGACTTGTCCAGCAGGTTGCTGTAGCTGAAGTACTCGGCAGAAAAGCCGTTGCCGATGAGCAGCGCCCGATCTTCGCCGTCCGTGCGGTTCAGGGCCTCCTCGAAATCAATCACGTCAGGCATCGCCATTCCTACTCCATCGACTATCTCAGTCCGGCCGACGCCAAAGGCAATGCCATCACGGCGGCGCAAAGCGCCAACGTGATTTCCGCCAGCCCACTTCGCCACGGCGCAAGCTTTCGGATTCCGACTTGCGGGCTCGACCAACCGAAGGTCGGGCAGGCCCCTTCATTCTGCAGGCGACGTGGGCGCTTGGTCAACTGAGCGCATCATCCTAAAACCGCAAAGGAGTAAAGCACGAACAATTTGCGATCGGACTATACTTTCTATCGACGGACAAAGATGAGCGCTTTAGCATTACCGCAACGGCATGCCGCTTGAGGAATCCGCATTGGGAATCACTGTACCGCCATTGACGAAGCAGAAGCCGGATGGGACGACTTACACGCGCCGGGACGATGTCGAAGATGCGCTCGAGCGGCTCGTGGGGCTGCGGCGATCCGATGTCATCGCCGCCCTGAAAATCCGCGATGCACGGTCCGCGCTCTATGTGCAATCGGAGTGCATTGTGCATCTGATGCGCGCTACCCGAACCGACAACAACCAATATTACTTCGGCGAGCTCTATCGCGAACTGATGCGAAGGATCACGGCCGTGCTGCCGCGGGTCGAAGGGGAGCGCGCGGACACCGCCGAGAACGTGCACGCCGCCGACGCCCGGGATCGCGTCCGCGACCTCTTCAACGAGAAGTTGAGCGTTGATCGTGCGGAGGCGGGTGCCGGTCTCGACTACTTCGAGGTCATGTTCGCCGATGCCATAGCCGCGCTCCGGAAGACAGCCATGAGGCGCGCCACGCGCTCGGCGGCCCGGAGCGAACGCATCGAGGCGGACGACGACAGCAGCGAGCCGTCGCTCGCCGTGGAGCGGGCCGTGGGAAGTCTAGACCTGAAGCAGGAACTGCTTTCCGACGATCCGATTTACCGGTCCCGCGTGATCGCGGCGATACAGACCTTACCAGACAAGCAACGCAGAGTGATTGAGATGACCCTCCAGGAAATGCCGATCGACTCTTCAGACGAGAGTTTGATGACCATCCGCAAGGTGATCGGGGTTTCCTCCGAGAAGACCGTCCGTAACCGGCGTGATGCCGCATACGCCTCGATACGCAAAGCGCTCGGGATCGGAACAGGCGATGAGTGAA
This sequence comes from Sphingomonas yabuuchiae, assembly GCF_014199595.1. Lineage (GTDB taxonomy): Bacteria > Pseudomonadota > Alphaproteobacteria > Sphingomonadales > Sphingomonadaceae > Sphingomonas > Sphingomonas yabuuchiae. Next base: position 368,291 of record NZ_JACHNX010000002.1, read on the forward strand.
CGCAACCATTTGGACGACGAAGACGTCCTGCTGGCGTTCGCGGTGGAGCCGGAGCACGACCGCGCGACCCTCGAACGTTACCTGAAATCCCATCCGCATCTGGCCGACGATCTGATCGACCTGTCGCTCGACATGCGGCTCCGGCGGGCGGGCGAAGGCGCCAGCACACCCGTCGACGAGGTCTGGGTCGAGGAATCCTGGGCGGCGTTCCAGGCAACAATGTCCACCAATGCCGGTGCAGCCGTCGTCGATCCTTTCGAGACTGCATCGAGCGAGGATCTCGTCGCGCTTCGTCGGACACTGGGCGTGCCCAGTGGCGTCATCCAAGGGTTCAGCACGAGGTTGGTGGACATCGCGACGGTGCCGGCGTGGATCGTCGATGCCGTCGCGAGAGGCGTCAGGACCAGCGTCGGCGATCTGCGGGCGTTCATGACCGCCGAGCCCCGACTGGCGACAGGTCTGAGCTACAAGTCGGATGAAGCCCCCGCTGCAGCCGCCGCCAAGATCACCTTCGAGGCGCTGCTCGTCCAGTGCCGGGTGAAGGACGACAAGCGTCGCGAGCTCCTGGAAGACCGGGACTGAATCGGTGGACGCGGTCGAACTCGCACGTCAGCAGGCCGCCGCGCTCCATGCCCGAGCCGTGTCCGAGGGTGCCGACCCATGGTCGCCGATGGCAATCGTCAATGCGGTCGCCTCGATGTGCGGCCTCGACAACGAGGCCGTCGAGCCGGGCAGCGAGATCCTGGCTGGCGGGCGGGCGCAGTTCGATCCGAAGGGCCGGGCGATCCGCTACGAGGACGCAGGCTCGGACTTCGACAAGGCGTTCCTCATAGGACACGAACTTGGACACGCAACCCAGGGCGATGACCGCATCGAGCACGTCGCAAAGGACGTGGATCCGACGCGGTCGTCCGAGGCCGCGCCCGTCGGCGAGGATCGTGTCGTCGACTACAGCCGCCGGCAGCGACGCGAGATCCAAATGGACCTCTTCGGACGCGAGCTCATCCTCCCGCGCGTCCGCGCCAAATCCTGCCACCTCGACGGGATGACCGCGACGGAGATCGCCGATAGGCTAGGCGCGCCGTTCGAGGTCGTCGCCATGCAGTTGCTCGACGCCTTGCTGCTGCCCGAGATCCAGCCTCCCGCTCCGGACTCGGCCAAGAAGCCGCCGAAGCCCCTGAATCCGGAGCAGGCCGATGCGGCGCGGCATCGCGGCGCGCCCTATCTCCTCGAAGCCGGCCCCGGCACCGGCAAGACCCAGACGCTGGTCGGCCGGGTCGCCGGGCTTGTCGAGGAAGGCGTAGATCCAACGGGCATCCTGGTGCTCACCTTCTCGAACAAGGCCGCGGGCGAGCTTTCCGAGCGGATCGCCGCCATCCATCCTGAGGCGGCGTCGGCGATGTGGATAGGCACCTTTCACGCCTTCGGCCTCGACATCGTCCGCCGCTACCACAAGCAGCTGGGCTTCGCCGCCGAACCCCGCATGATGGATCGCAGCGAGGCGATCGCGATCATGGAGAGGGAATACCTCGCACTCTCACTGACGCACCATCGCGAGATCATGAATCCGGCCAAGCCCCTGAGGGAGATGCTCGGCGCGATCTCGCGGGCCAAGGACGAGGTCGCCGAGCACGAGCGCTTTACCGAACTCGCCCAAGCGATGCTCGACCGCGCCGTGGATCCCGACGCGCGCACGGCGGCGCAGCGGTGCATCGAGGTCGGCCTAGTGTACCGCCGGTACGAGGAGCTGAAGCAGGCGGCCGGCGCGGTCGACTTCGGCGACCTGGTGTCGCTCCCCGTCAAGCTGCTCGACACCGATCCCGAGGCCGTGGCGGTGCTTCGCGGCAAGTACACCCATGTCCTCGTCGACGAATACCAGGACGTGAACCGCAGCAGCGTCAGGCTCCTTCAGCGACTGACCGACGGGGGCAGGAACCTCTGGACCGTCGGTGACGCCCGGCAGGCGATCTACAGGTTCCGCGGCGCGTCGTCCTACAACATGTCGCTGTTCGCGACCGACGACTTCCCGGGCGCCACCGGCGGCAGGCTCCGGCTTAACTACCGGTCGACGCCGGAAATCGTCGATGCCTTCTCGGCCTTCGGGCAGGGCATGCGCGCCGGATCGAACGATGCATCTCTCGGCGCCGACCGTCCCGCAGGCGGACACAGCCCAGAGCACGTGACGTTCGGCGACAACGACGACGAGGCGGACGCGCTGGCGGACGAGATCGAGCGCCGGTCGGCGAACACCGCGTTCCGGGACCATGCCGTACTCTGCTCGGGCAACGACCGGCTGACCCGCATGGGACGCGAGCTCGAACGGCGCGGCATCCCGGTGCTCTACCTCGGCAACCTGTTCGAGCGGCCCGAGATAAAAGACCTGCTCTCCCTGCTTTCGCTGCTGGTCGACCGCCGCGCGATGGGGCTGGTCCGCAAGCCGACGCTCCCCGGGCTGGCGACCGGGATGACCCTCTCCGGCGCCACGGCTGTCGTCCAGCACCTTGGCAAGACCGATGCGGAACCGCTCGCCTGGACCCAGAGGACGTGGGCGCCGCCCGAGCTATCGCCCACGGATGCCACATCGTTTCGGGCTATGATCGCCATGCTCGATGGCTTCGGGATCTCGTCGCGTCCGTGGCCTGTTCTGGCGCGCATTCTCCTCGACCGCACGCGCACTGCCGCCTCGATCGCCACCGCGGACGATGTCGCCAGCCGAGCGATGGGGGTGGCGATCTGGCAGTTCATGGGCTTCCTCCGCGCGGAACGCGCAGGTCCCGGCCTGCCGGTCCAGCGCATGCTCGATGGCATCCGCCTTCTCGTGCAGCTCGCCGACGAGCGCGACCTTAGGCAGTTGCCCCAGGCGGCACAGGGCATCGACGCCGTCCGCCTGATGACCATCCACGGCAGCAAGGGACTTGAGTTCCCCGTGGTGCACGTCATGGGGCTCAACAAGAACAGCCTGCCCACATCGTCCGCCACCCGCCGACCTACCTGTCCCGTTCCAGACGGCATGATCACCGGGGGCGAAGGGAACGAGAGCAGCACCATGACGCTCGCCGCGATCGACCACGACCTGGAGCAGGAATGCCTGTTCTACGTCGCCGCCTCACGGGCGAGGGACAGCTTGCTCCTCTATTCGGCGACACGCACCGCGTCATCCGGGACGGGGTCGCCCCGCAGACGCGACCCGTCGCCCTTCATCGCACGTCTCGGCGTGAGCGCCACGCGTGCCGCGACGCCCCGCACCGAACGAACCGCCGATCCCGAAGACAAGCCGCTGCCCGTCCGCATCGGCCCGCCGATCCGGATCACTACCTCCCAGCTCCACCTCTATTCACGCTGTCGGCGGCGCTACCTCTACACCCATGTTCTGGGCGTGGGAGGAAAGCGGACATCCACGACCATCACCAGCATGCACGACATCGTGCGCTCCGTGATCGAGGACATGGCCGGACGGCAGCCCACCGCCGAATCCGCATCCGAAGCCGTCACCCTGCTGGATCGGCTTTGGTCGGAAGGGCCGCTCTCTGGCCACGAATACGCCATCCACCGCGAGATCGCTGGCTTGCTCGTTCAGCGTTTCGTCGACCTGCGCGCCGGAGGCACCTTGGCGGCCCCCGTAACACTGGAGACGCGCATCGGGGACGACACCCTCATCGCGATCCCCGACGATCTCATAACCAACTCCTCCGGTCAGTGCATCGCCAGGATGGTGAGAACCGGGCATCGGTCCTCGAAGACCGGGGAGGATGTGGCGGACGCCGCCTTCCAGATCGCAGCCGCCGCATCCCTTCCGGGCTGCACCGCCGAGATCATCCATCTCGGTGACGACGATCCCACCACCCGGGTCACGTTCGATCACAAGGGATTGGGCAAGCAGACGGAAAAGCTCTCGAAGGCCTTCACCGCCATCGGCGAAGGCCGGTTCGAGGCCGACCGCTCCGACCGCACATGCCCCTTCTGCCCGGCCTTCTTCACCTGCGGCCCGATCGTGGACGGCAGCCTGCAAAAAAATACCTGACCGGAATTACCGGTCAGGCCGCGCTGCCGGGATTGACCCTGTGAGACCGACGCAATCACGCCTCGGTCCACGGGAACACAATACACAATGTCCATCACCGAGAGCCACGACATCGACGATGTCGAACTCGCCGTGCAGCAGGATCGCCCGCTGCGCCCCGGCCGCTACCGCGTCTCCTTCGCCCTCGACCGGGTCGACTACAGCCCCATCATCCTCGACGATCCCGTCCCTCTCGGCCGCCAAATCCTGAAGGCTGCAGGGATCAAGGATATCGATGGGCACTCGCTGTTCGTCATCACCCAAGAAAGCGACTTCGAGGACGTCCGCGCCGATGAGGAGGTCGATCTGCGCGATCGCCTCGCTCACCGGTTCATCGCGTTCAGCACGGACCCGCTCTACCGCCTCAAGCTCGATGACAGCCGCATCGTCTGGGGCCAGCCAAGCATCCCCGAGACCGTCCTGCGCTCGCTCGCCCGAATCGGCGACGACAAGGCGGTCTTCCTCGAAGTCCGCGGCGGCACCGACAAGCTGATCGAGGTGGGCACCCAGGTCGATCTCACCGCGGAGGGCGTGGAAAGGTTCATCACGGCCAAGGCCAAGACCTCGTACTTCTTCTTCGTCAACGGCCAGCGCTACGAAACCGAGAAGAAGAAGCTCACCGGTGCGCAGATCAAGGCGATGGTGCCCGGCTGGGACGAGACCCACGACCTCGCGCTGGAAGGGCACGGTGACGAACCCGACCGCACGATCGGCGACGACGAGAGCATCAGCCTCGATCCAAAGCACGGCGTGCGCCGCTTCTCGTCAGTGCCCAAGGCGAACTTCGGCTGATGTCCGGGCCCGTCACCATGCAGCTGGAGCAGCTGCGGGAGCGGTTCGGCGGTGCGGACGTCCGGCGGGTGACGAGCGACGTGATGCTCGTCACCGTGCCGAACGTCCGACTGCCGGAGGGGTGGTCGAAACCCTCGACCGCCATCCGCTTCATCATTCCGTCGGGGTATCCCTACGCGCTTCTCGACTGCTTCTGGACCGATGCCGACCTCACCCTGCAGGGCGGCGGCCAGCCCCAGAACACCGGGCTGAACCCGATCCCCGGCGTCACCGAGCCGTTGCTCTGGTTCTCCTGGCACCTGACCGCGCCCTGGAACCCTAACCGCGACACCCTCACCACGTGGATGAACGTGGTGATCAACCGCATGAAGGAAGTACGATGAGCGGCATTCGATTCCCGTCGCCGATCTACGGCCAGCTCACCGCAACGCTTCTAGACGCCCACGGCGTCGAAAGCTGCGCCATCGCCTATGCCCACTACGTCCCCGGTGCAGACGCGTGGATCGTCGCCGACGCCTCGCCTGTGCCGGACAACGCCTATGATCGCCGCGACCGCATCTCCGCGGTGCTGAAGGCCGAGTATCTCCTCGAAGTCGCCAATCGCAGCCGGGTCACCGGTATGGCGGTGATATTCATCCACACCCACCCCGACTGCTCAACGCATCCCACATTCTCAGCGACCGACGACGACGGCGAGGCCCAGCTCGCCCCCTACCTAGTACGACGGGGCGCCCCCGTTCCCCACGTCGCGCTCGTCATCGGAGCAAATGGCTGCCGCGCCCGCCGCCTCGGATCGAATGACGAGATCAAGGTGTGGGAGGTCGGCCAACGCCTCGCCCTCCATTCTCCCGGGACGGACGGCGCAGAACTTCAGCGCGAGGACCGACAGGTGCGCGCGTTCGGCGAACCCGGCCAGCGACGTCTGAAAAGCCTTCGCTATGGCGTCATCGGTGCCGGGGGCACGGGTTCGCTGGCCTGCCAGCAGCTCGCCCACCTCGGCGCGATGGACGTCACCGTCATCGACCCGGACGACGTTGAGATCACCAACCTCAACCGATTGGTGGGTTCGAGCCCCGGCGATGTCGGCACGCCCAAGGTCAATGTCGCGGCCAGGATGATCCGGGCCGTCAACCCCGAGGCCCGCGTCAGTGCGCTCCAAGCAGACATCGTCGACGCGCATGTCGCCGACCTCCTTCCCACCTTCGACTTCGTGCTTCTCTGCACGGATTCGCACGCCAGCAGGGCCGTCGTGAACCAGGCCGCGCACCAGTATCTGGTGCCGGTGATCGACATGGGGGTCAGCATCACGGCCGCCGACAGTGTCATCACGCACGTCACCGGACGCGTTCAGATGATTGCGCCGGGCCTGCCCTGCCTCACCTGCACCGGCGCGCTAGACGGCAAGGCCATCCTTCGCGAGCTCCAGACGCCAGAGCAGCGCGCCGCCGATCCGTACGTGCAGGGTGTCCGCGAACCCCAGCCCGCCGTCATCTCGATCAACTCGACCGTCACCTCGCTGGCGCTCACCATGCTGCTGGGAGCCGTCACGCCCGTGCCGACACGTCCGCGCCACCTCACGTATGATGGGCTGCGCGGGCGGGTGAGCGAAATGGCTGCGGCTAGCCACCCTGAATGCATCGTCTGTTCGGATTCCGGAGCAAGCGCGAAGGGGGCCGCGTGGCCACTGCCCGTTCGTAAGGCGTCTGCGAAAGGAGACGAGACATGAGAGCGCCCGCAAGATGGCTAAACCTTGTCGGCGAGGCCGAATACCGTGACGAGGCGGAAGCTCAACTGGCCAAGCCTGGCGATGCCGTATTGGTGGTCCGAGGACGCACACGCTCGGTGGTCATGGCCTGCCCCGACGGCTGCGGCGAGACCCTCGTGGTCAACATCGATCCCCGCGCTGGCAAAGCATGGCGCATCGACACCCGTGGCGAAGGCCTAACCTTGTATCCGTCCGTCTGGCGTGACGGCGGGTGCGAAAGTCACTTCATCGTGTGGCGCGGTTTCCTGATCTGGTGCGACCGCTTCACCGTCGGGAACAGCGAACCGCGATATGATCCCTCGATCGAAGAATCAATTCTATCGGCAATGGACGTATCTACGCCTCTCACCGCTGCAGCCATAGCAGACGCGATCGATGAAATCGTGTGGGACGTTAATCGCGCCGCGAATCGTTTGGTTCATCGTGGTCTTGCCCGTAGCTGGAAGGAAGACGCGACGTGGTTCTTCGTCCGTGTCGGTGATCGGACAAACGGAGGTACTTGCGAATGATCGAACGCGAAGTTTCGATTATTCTGCGCCGGTCTGCTTTCGTCGGGACGGCATAGTGGCCGAGCGCGCGGCGGAATAGACGACCGCTTTTCGCCGCGCGCTGCCCGCAAGCCAATAGGCCGTGCTCTTGATTTATGGCTCGCCTGCAAGCCGCATAACCGAACGACAGCTTCTGGGATGAACTCTCGATAAGCCTAACAGCCGAGAATTGAGCGACCGGTCGGTTTACGAAACCTGAACGGCAGGTTCCGACAAAAGCTGACGCTTACGTAATGAGCTTGAGGTCTTAAGTTGGTCGCGAACCGACTTTTGCGCTTGTGAACGGCGGGCCGGTTACCGAACCATCCGCCCCGAAAGACGTCGGGCAGCCTGCCACCAACCTAACCCTCCTGGCTGTCAGCAATTAAACTGCGGGATTATCCATCAGGGAAGAGATATCCCGCAGTCGCTAAAATAGATGGTGGGCCCGTTCGAATTAGGCCGCCAGCGGCCGGGTCCGGACGGCGGCACCATCGGCAAAGGTAGCGCCGCGAGCGACCAGCTTGGCGATTCGAGCCTCGGCGCGGGCGATGCCCTCGTTACGGTCGGCCGGCTGGTGGACCAGCTGGATCAGCTCGCCAGGCGCCAGCCGGTACGCCTTACGGATGCCGGACTGCGGCAGAATGATCGCCCGTGATCCATTGCGGCTCAGATACAGGCGGCAATCGGTCTGCAGGTGGCAGATGCCGTCACGTACCGCGCAAAGCGTGATGCCGGTCAGCTGATACCCGGCCTCGCCATCGGCAAAATCCAGGTAAACCAGATCGTTGCCGCTGCTGTGCGCGATGGCGCCGATACGCAGTCGCCCTTCGGCTCCGCCCATTTCGCCGGCGAGGATCGCCGCGCCGGGCTTCATCGCGCGGCTGCCGACCAGCATCTGGGCGACTGCCTCGGCGTGGCGGCGGATGATCGCGGTCTTGTCGGTCGTCATTGTCGTCTTCTCCATTTTCATCCCCGGATCGGGGACCATCCTTCTCCCTTCGTCTCTTGCCCCCGGCAGGCGGGCGGGACCGCTGCGGATCCCGCCCGTCATGCTTAGCCGTCGCGGAAGTGCGGCAACCAAACGTCGTAAAAAGTCTCCCATTCCTGCTGGAATCGCGCCTGCGCGGTTTTGGCGACAAGATCAGGATGCACCTCGCCCCAGCCAGAAGAGCGATGGACGCGCGACAGACACACGACATGGGCGTGCGGACGACGAGCTGACAGCTCGTCGCCAGGCATATGCACCACGGTCATGCTGGTCAGTCGGCGCTTCAGTGCCAAGTGTTCCACCACGTACATGCCAACCAGCGACAGTATGTCGGCGGGTTGCCAGCTGTGCGGGAAGCGGTACGTCAGCACGACCGCCAGCAATTTCTGATGCGCTTTGGCTTTGGCGTCGTAGTCGTGGAAGATGCCTTCCAACACGCCGGGTTCGACCGCGACACCGGGCGCCGTGAAGATGCGGTGTGATGCGCAGGTGATCGGCCACAGTCCATCCGCTAGCCAGTCACGGTCAGCAGGCTTGCTAGGTTGCAGCTTGGCGCGAGCCAGATCGGCGACGCTGTTCTGCTTTCCCTTCGCACTCTTGCGCAGCAGGGCGTAGCTGAAATCCGGCGTCGAGCCGAGCGGATCGTCGTACACCATGTCGTCGGCATCCGACGGGCTGATCCAGGGCAGCGGCTTGCTCATCAGCGATCCCCCCAGACGGCGGCAAGGAAGGCATCGGCACGTTCCAGCCCGGGTTTCAGATCGCAGCCTCCGTCAGCGGCGGACAGCCGGGCCGGCCTCATCGGCCGCAGACGACCAGGGGAAAGGCGGAAAACCGCGTCGCTCTCGTCCGGTTCTGCAGGATCGGGCACCAGCCACGCCTCGTTGCTGCGTGAAAGCCACAGCCGGCGGGCATGATGCCAGACGGTACCGTGGCGCTGCCACTCGCCGACCGCACAATAAACGGTTCGATGTTCGGCGCTCGACGCTTTCACCACCAGCGCATCGCACCGGGCGATGCGGGTGCCGCGCTCGACGGTGTCGAGATCCCCGCGTGACGGCTCGATCGACGGCACCAGCAGCAACTCGGCGGCGGCGATGTGAAGAAAATTGCGGAAAGGCATGGGCAGGATAGGCACCGATCGGTCGATCCGCCAACCGGCGCGCTCAGCGATGGCCAGCGCGCCAGACTGGGCGCGCGCCTGTGCGAGCTCGCGCTCGCGATTTACGATGTACATGTAAGACCTTGATTTTGCGCGGGAGCGGCGGGCTGCTCGCCGGCCCCGCACCATCATTTCGCCTCTACGGCACAGCCGCAGGCACCTTCCAAACCTATCCCCGGCCGGCCCGGTCGTCTTCACCAACCTATCCGGGGGTGCATGCGTTCGACATGTACGCCTGAAGCCATCGGGCGGATGATGGCACCACGATCAATGCCCGGTGCGGTACCATTTCACTTTCGGTGCTTCGACGCTGTCGATCGACAGGCGAACGGCTCGCAGATCGTCGATCGATCCGCAAAACAGCTGTGCGGGCGCTTTGTTGTCCAGTACGGCGAGCGGCAGATCGAGGGCGTGGCGGATGGCGTCGCTGTCATGATTGAGCCGCCATTCGAGACGGTGCAGGATGTTGACGAACAGCCGCAACCGTTGCTGCTGTTCGCAATCGAGTTGCACCGACAGCCGCCCCTCGGCGATAAGGGCGACCGCCTGCTCGTGGGTCAGGTCGATCACCGCCATCAGATGTTCGGGCACCAGACGATGGGTCAGCATGATCCGTCCGGCAAGGTCGGCCAACGCCCAAACCGATGGATCCGACCCAGTTTGGCCGGGAGGCAAATTCATTCTAATACTCGCGGAAGCAGGATCACCGCCCGGTCGGGTCGGATCAGGCTGCCCGTCCTTTCATCACGGCCGACAGCTTCGCTGGCTGCGGTCGTTTCCGCTCTTGTTGCTCTATCAGCGGCGCTTGCCGCTGCGCCTTCCGGAGCCGCTCAGGGCGGTGGAGGACCTGGCGCGGCACCGCGCCACACCGCCCGCACCGCCGGGCCTACACAGTAGCTGGTCATGCAAGAGCGAGACTGCCGCGACATGACAAGGGAACAATCGGCATAGCGATGACGATGGTCCGGACCAAGGCAGAATCAGGCGACCGGGACTTCGCTGCCCCTAATTTTCGCAGTAAACGTGGGTCCCCCACGTTTACGGTATTGCGCCCAACTTTTTTGCCATGTCAAAAAGCCTGTTTTGACATGCCCCTAAATGGCGATTGTGAGGGTTCGGGGGACTGTTTTGACAGGGTCTTGGCGGCGGAGGGTGACGCGCGGCTTACCCTGTCAAAATGGTGGGGGGCAGGGTCTCGGGCTTGACCGCAGGCGACGAGGGTCGCTGGCTGTCAATGACCTCGTAGCGGACGCATAAATCGCCGGCCAGTGCCGCTAAACATCGAGTAGTTGCTGGCGTGCGGGGTGCCGAGCAGCATGCCCAGCTTGTGAAAATGGTGGTCGGCATAACGCTGCGGATCAGCTTCCACTACACGCTTACGCTCCACACAAAGATAGATCTGGTGCCTCGGTCATCGCGGCATCCGCAGGCACGATGCCAGCGAACTGATCCAGAGCTTAGTAGCTAGAATTGCAGGTGCTATAGGTAGCTATAAGCGATTTGAGACAGTAGCCCGTTCTGGCAATCGTTTTGCCATGCGATTAAGAGCTTTGACATGAAGGTTGGCGCACATGACGGTCCAGCACCGCTCGGCCACATGTGGCTGCGGGCCCATTTCGGGCTCCGCGCCCCCGCGCCCCATGTGGAAAGCTATGTCATCGCTGGGGCACGCCGGACCGAAACCAACGGGTCGAACATGGTCGAGCTTTATCCGCGCGCCTATGCCACCGGCGATGACGTCGTCGCCAATCTACGGTTCGCGTTGCGATATGAGCCGCTGGATCTGGGCACGCTGTCCGCCGCGTTCGCGGCCATTTCTGCCGATACCATAGCGGACTGGGTTCGCCGGGAACCAAGCGGGAGCTATGCGCGACGGGCGTGGTTTCTGTACGAGTATCTAACAGGCGACGTCCTTGCTGTGCCCGATGCCACGGCGGGCAATTATGTCGAGGTGCTTGACCCCGCCAAGCACATCACCGCCGCCCGTCGCAATTCTGCGCGCCACCGCGTGATCGACAATCTGCTCGGCGTACCTGGGCTGTGCCCTACCGTCCGCCGGACGCCGCGCCTTGCGGCACAGATCGATGTCCATATCGATGCCGAGGCGCGGGCGATCATCGAGCGGTACGATCCGGCGGTGCTGGCGCGGGCGGTCCGCTACCTGTTCACCAAGGAAACCCGTTCGTCCTTCGCGATCGAGGGCGAAACGCCGACCCCGGACCGCACCGAACGGTTCGTCGCCGCGCTGCGATCGGCCTCGCGCTTCGACGTCGGGGACGAGGCGGCCATCGTTCGCCTGCAGAACATGATCGTCGATCCGCGCTATGCGGCCACTGGCTGGCGAACGTTCCAGAATTTCGTCGGCGAGACGACGGTCGATTTCCGTGAGGAGGTGCACTTCATCTGCCCCCGGCCAGAGGACGTGCCGTCGCTGATGGCGGGATGGATGGCACTGACCGCGCGAATGCTGGAAGACGCAGTCGAGCCCGTCGTCGCGGCGGCGGTCGCCGCCTTCGCCTTCGTCTTCATCCACCCGTTCGAGGACGGCAACGGCCGCATCCACCGCTTCATCGTTCACCATGTGCTGAGCCGGACGGGCTTCAGCCCGGATGATCTGATCTTCCCGGTCTCGGCCGCGATCGTGCGCGACCAGCGCAGCTATGACGCGGTGCTGGAGCGCTTCTCGCAACCGCTATTCGCCGCAATCGACTGGGCGTGGACCAACGAGCGGGAGATCAGCGTCCGCAACGACACCGCATCGCTCTACCGCTATTTCGACGCGACGCCGTTCGTCGAATATCTCTACGACCGGGTGGTCGACACCGTCCGCACAGACCTGCACGAACAACTCGGCTTCCTGACCGTGTTCGATCAGGCGATGGAAGGGGTGCGGACGATCGTCGACATGCCCGACCGGCGCGCGGCGTTGCTGATCCGCCTGATGCTCCAGAATGGGGGACAACTGTCGGCGGCGAAGCGGGGTCAGTTCGCAGAACTGACCGACGACGAGGTCCGCGCGATGGAAGCGGTAGTGCAGGCGGCGATGACGGAGATTGGGTAAGGGCTTTCTGCCGGCGGTGTAGCTTCCGCCTGCACGGCCGTTAGCCCGTCCAGCGTCTGCGTGGCTCCTTGCGAGCCGTTGCGATCGTGTCGGCATTCCGCTCGTCGATACCAATCACGTGCTTGGCGGAAAAAGGAAGCTCGGTGCCAAGCCAGAACTCGTCATTCTCGGTGATAGCGTAGGGTTCGTTATCGAGGATTCCGAGATATCCATCCGGTGTCCGTTCTCGAACCAGGACCCACATGCGCTCGACCGAGACATCCTCGTCCGGGTCGTCCACACTGATGCAAAAGATCAGCTTGGCGAGGTCGCCGACCTCCAGGCTTTCCCGCCTATGTCGATCTGGAATCCAGAACGTGCCGGGCGCTTCCGCATGTCTTGCTTCGCCATCTTCAAGGCACCATCCGTCGATTTCGAAATCCGGCTCACGCATGAGACCATGGTTAGCGGCAAGGGCGAGGGCCGCAAGGTGCCATAGATGCGCCGAAAGCGGCAGCTTCCAGTCGGTTCGTTAAATGGAAGCCGACATATTCGTCGCGGCGATAGGCTCGTCGCAATTCGCTGGCATAACGTGATCGATAATACGCATTCCAATAGCTTGTCACCCGACGCTTGGTCGTGGCCCAGAATGCTTGATTGTCGATGATGAACGCCGCCAGAATTTGCTGGACTTCTGGCGTGAGTGCCTCGGATACGTCGTCCAATATCTCGACGATGTACTCCCCCAAGAGCGCGACGATGAACGGTGCGCCCCATGGTTGTAGATCGGCCAGCAGGTCGCGAGCAGCGCGTTGTCGCTCATACCCATCGTTGCTGCGGGTCTGCAAAGCGCGCACGAACGGCCATGCATCGTCGTCATGGCTGACCGGCAGTTTTCCAGACATGAAATACAGACGCGCCGGGATCGATACGGTTTGTCCCATCGTGCAGACGGAAAAGCGCTCGGTCCATTGCCGATCAGCAAGCCCCCGAGCCACGATTTTGGCGGCCTTCAACGCAGCGGGACAATGCTCTATAGGAAAGGCCTCGGCGAGCATCCCAGCCCCGATGTCGGTGAGCATCTCTTCGTTGGCCATTCCAGCACCATAGTCTATGGCTTGGCGCGCGCAATCGAGCGACCTGAAGGCATCAACGCCAATCTGCCGACTGACCGAGTCGGGCCTGAAGTTGATAAGCCATTGTTTATGATGCTCAATTCCTCGCCTTCAACCATGGCGGTTTGTTGTCGATTCCCTTCACCCGCTCCATCGCTTCGATGGCGGCCGGGTCATCCTAGACCCGGTAATAATCCCGATACCAGGCGACAAAATGCTCCAACCCTTCGGCCAGCGCGACCTTGGGCGCATAGCCGGTCAGCGCGTTGAGCTTCGACACATCGGCATAGGTGGCGGTCACGTCGCCCGGCTGCATCGGCTTCATGATCTTGATCGCGTCGCGACCCAGCGTCCGCTCGAGCGTGGAGATCATGTCCATTAATCCGACCGGCTGGCTGTCGCCGATGTTCAGGATGCGGTGACTACCGCGCTCGGGCGGGTGGTCCAGCGCACCCACGATGCCGTCGACAATGTCTGCGATATAGGTGAAGTCGCGCGCCATCCGGCCCTCGCCGAAAATCTCGATCGGCTCGCCGTTCAGGATTTTCCGGGTGAACGAGAAATAGGCCATGTCCGGCCGACCCCATGGGCCATAGACGGTGAAGAAGCGCAGCCCCGTCTGCGGAAAGCCATAGAGCGTCGCGTAGGACTGGCTCATCAATTCGCACGCCCGCTTGGTGGCGGCATAGAGCGATACGGGCGCGACGGACGGCTCGTCCTCGCTGAACCCCTGCCCGCCCATCGGCTTGTCGCCATAGACCGAACTGGACGAGGCATAGACGAGGTGAACGAAGCCCGGCTGGTGGCGACAGGCCTCCAGCACCGCGAGTTGCCCGCCGATATTGGAGCGTTCATAGGCGAAGGGATGGTCGATGCTGTGGCGCACGCCCGCCTGCGCCGCGAGATGGACGACGCGGTCGGCGCCATACTCTCGCAACAGCGCGGCGACGGCTTCGGCATCCGCCACATCCATCGCATGGAAGGAAAATCCGGGAACGCCCAGCAAACTGGCAAGCCGCGCCTGCTTCAATGCCGGTTCGTAATAGTCGTTGAGATTATCGATCCCGATGACCGTTTCACCGCGTGCGAGCAGGCGATGGGCGGTGGCATGACCGATAAAGCCCGCTACACCAGTGACGAGGATGGGGGCGGACATTCGTCTAGAGTCCCAGAACCGCATCGGGGCGAACGATCCGCCCTGTTCCAGTCACCGCAATCCGCATCCGGAACCACTCCATATCATCGACCATTCGGGACAGGCACACGCTGCCCCATGACCCGCCTTTAGGGCGCCAGTCTTGAAAAAGTACGAACAATTCAAAAGGATCGTCGGCTCAGATGCCGCCCGCGATGACGTCGCGACCATCGGCTTCCAGCGCGAGGGTCAGATCCCGCAGACAGGCATCGACCTGCGCCGCATCGGGGCTTCGCACGACGAAATTCGCCCCCGTCCGGCCCTCGCGGAAAAAAGGATAGCTGCCGATCGCCACGCCCTCATGCGTCTTTTCGGTCTGACGGAGCAGCTCAGCGACCTCGCTCTCGCCGACCCAGCAGCCGATGGTTCCCGACACGACCGGGCGGCCGCCCTCCAGCGTGCCGGTCAACGCGTCGAGCATGCCAGCGGTGATGTGTGGCACGCCGGCCATGATGAAGATGTTGCCGATGCGGATGCCCGGCGCGCCCGACACGCGATTGGGGATCAGCGAGGCGCCTTCCGGCGTCCGCGCCATCCGGGCGCGGGCGACAGTCACCCCGCCGCGTGTCGTATAATAATCCTCCAGGATCGCGCGGGCTTCGGGATGCTCGATGACCGGCACGCCCAGCGCCGCCGCGATCGCGTCCACCGTAATGTCGTCGTGCGTCGGCCCGATGCCGCCGGTGGTGAACAGATAGTCGTTGCGCACACGCAGCGTGTTGACCGCTTCGCCGATCGCGTCCGGCCGGTCGGCGACGACCCGCACCTCGGCCAGCCTTATACCCTGCACGTTCAACCAAGCGGCGAGCTGCGCGATGTTGCGATCCTGCGTCCGGCCCGAGAGGATTTCGTCGCCGATGACGATCAGCGCGGCGGTCCAGATACGCTCGGATGGGGTCGCGGTTTCCATGCGCCCGACATAGCCTCGCAAAAACGGTCGCGCCACGCTATATCGCCGTCATGACCGATTATGTGACCGTTTCCGCCGACGCGCCCCAGGGGCGGACCGGCGCGATCAAGCTCTGGGGCCGCGAGGCGTTCGACGGGATGCACAAGGCGGGCCGTCTGGCCGCCGAGACGCTGGACATGCTGGTCCCGCACATGGTGCCGGGGGTCAGCACCGCCGAGATCAACCGCCTGATCCACCAGTTCATCCTCGAGCGCGGCGGCGTGCCCGCGACCCTGGGCTATCGCGGTTACACCCATTCGACCTGCATCTCGATCAACCATGTCGTCTGCCACGGCATTCCGTCCGAAAAGACGTTGAAGTCGGGCGATATTGTCAATGTCGACGTCACCCCGATCGTCGATGGCTGGCATGGCGATACGAGCCGCATGTACCTGATCGGCGACGTGCCGCTCAAGGCGCGCAAGCTGGTCGAGGTGACCTATGAGTGCCTGATGCTCGGCATCGAGCAGGCCAGGCCCGGCAATCATATGGGCGATGTCGCCCATGCCATTCAGCAGCATGCCGAGAAGCATCGTTACGGCGTGGTCCGCGATTTTTGCGGCCATGGTCTGGGCCTGTTGTTCCACGACGCGCCCGAAGTCGTCCATGTCGGCCGCCCCGGCACCGGCCCCGAGCTGAAGCCCGGCATGATCTTCACCATCGAACCGATGATCAATATCGGCCGCCCCGACGTGAAGCTGCTCGATGACGGCTGGACGGCGGTAACACGCGACCGCTCGCTGTCGGCACAATTCGAGCATTCGATCGGCATCACCGAAGAGGGCTGCGAAATCTTTACGCTCAGCCCGGCGGGCTATAGCCAGCCGCCTTATATCTAAGGCCATGATGCTGGGTGCGATCCGGGTTGCGGCACGCGACCGCACCCGACTGGCCGAGGTGATCGCCACCACCTCGCGCTTCGGGTTGGACGTGCTGTTGGCGCGGCTCGGGCTCGATCCGGCGCGGCGGGATCCGGACGCCCTGCCCTTCGACCTTCCCGCCCGCACCCGACAGGCGATGGAAGCCCTCGGCCCGGTCTGGGTCAAGCTCGGCCAAATCCTGGCCACCCGCGCCGACCTGCTGCCGCCCGAATGGATTGCCGAGCTCGAACAACTCCATAGCGCCGCTCCGCGCCTGCCCTTCGCCGATTTGCGCGAACAGGTGGAAGCCGCGCTGGGCGAGCCGCCCGAGACCGCCTTTGCCCGGTTCGATCCCGAGCCGCTGGCCGCCGCTTCGATCGCGCAAGTCCATCGTGCCGCGCTGGCGGATGGCACGGAGGTCGTTCTCAAGATCCGCCGCCCCGGCATCCGCCCCGTGATGGAAGCCGACCTGCGCCTGCTGACCCAATTCGCCGTGATGGTCGAGGCAACCAATGCCGAAGCCCGGCGCTATGGCGCGGTACGAATGGTGCGCGAGCTCGGCCGCGACATCCTGGAAGAACTCGACTTCACCAACGAAGGCCGTAACGCCGACCGCATGCGTGAGGATTTCGCAGGCGACACGCGGGTGGTCGTCCCGACGATCCACTGGGCGCAGACGTCCGAAACGCTGCTGGTGATGGACTTCATCGAAGGCGTGCCGCCGCGCAACGCCGCGATCCTGCAACAGGCCGGGATCGATCCGTCGGCCATCGCCTCGGCGGGGGCGGACATCGTGCTCGACATGACGCTCATCAACGGGCGCTTCCATGGCGACCCGCATCCGGGCAACCTGCTCTGTCTGCCCGGCAACCGGATCGCCATGCTCGACCTAGGCCTGATCGGCCATGTTTCCCCGCGTCGGCGCGAAGAGGTAATCGCCTTTACCCAATCGATCGCGAACAGCGACCCGGCCTTGCTGGCAGAGACGCTGAAGCAATGGTCGCAAACCGATGATATTGTACCCGAACGCTTTCAGGCGGTCGCCGACCGGCTGGTGGCCCGGCATGGTGGCGGCGCGTTGCGTCTGGCGGCGATCCTCGGCGACATATTCCCGGTACTGCGCGAAGAACGCATCGTCCTGCAGCCCGACATGCTGCTGCTGTTCAAGGCGCTCATCACCATCGATGGCGTGCTGAGCGGCATCCAGCCCGACTTCGACCTGTCGGCCGCGCTGCGCCGGGCCAGCGCACGAATCGTCGAGGCGCGTCTCGCCCCCGAACGCTGGACCAGGCGGGCCGCAGCGCTGGTGCTGGAGCTCGACCGGCTGGGCGACGACCTCCCCCGCCTGATCCGCGCGACCACTCGCAAGCTGGAGAGCGAGCAGTCGGGCCTTTCCACCAATGACATCGAAGCGGCGATCCGCACCGGCGCAGGCTGGATCGCGGCCGCACTGGCCTTTTCCGGCGTCGCCATCGCGGTGGCGATGCGGCTGGGTTAGTTCAGCCGCTTCAATTGATCACCAAGACCGAAGGGATGGCGGCGATACTCCTCGCGCCAATTCACGCCGGCTTGCTCCAGCATCTCTGCTTCGATCGCGCCATAGACGTATAATGCGTTTCGTTTCCAGACCTTCAAGCCTTGGTCGCGAACCGCGCGTAAGCTCGTTGCAAGTCCGCTCCAGCGTCCCGCCGAGTCGTTGCGCATGGCGGCATCGCCTTGCCGGGCCAGGGTCAGTTCGGTCCAGCGCGCAACGCCCTCCTGACCGACCTGAAATTCATAATAGCGCTGATCCACTGGACTGACCTTCGCCAGCGCCGCCTCACGCGCCGTCACATAGGCATTGGTCGCAGAACGACGCTCCTGTGGTGACTTGGCGTCCAGAAAGGCCAAGGCCGCATTCCCCATAGTCAAAAAGGCCGCCCCTACTTCAGGGTCGGCATAGGGGAATGGATAATTGAGCATCCAACTGCCATCGCTCGATCCAGTACTTAAGCCCAATGCTTCCACTGTTCGGGCATAGTTGGGCATATGCGACTGATAGAGATGGAATGCCTCGTGGAGCACCGAGGCCTTCCAATAGGCGGCGCTCATTTGCAAGGCCTCGGGATAACCGATCGCGATTGTCTCGCCGCCCGCAAAGAAATCGGCAGCGGCGGAAAGGTCGATATCCAGTTCACGAGGTCGGGTCTGCAACGAACATTTTGTCAACGTATCACGCCCAGCTGACGTAAAGCCCTTGATCGCCCGGTGACAAAACAGGGTCTCGCGCGCCGGTCCGATCAGCACCAAGTCCAGGGGCACTTTGTCAAAGTCCGGCCAAAGACGGTTTCCAGCACCCTGATAGATATGCTGTACCTCTGCCAGCATCGCCCGCTCCCGCTCGGGCGGCAGTTCACCCCCCACCAGAGCTGCACCCATCATCAACGCCAGGATCATCGCGCCACCCCCTCGCCTGTTGCCCGATGGAGATCATGACGCGTCCTGCGCAAGACCGATAGTGACGAACCCGCGACACCACGTTAAAGGCGCGGGCCATGACCGAGATCACGCCCCAGATCGTCGCCGACCACGGCCTGTCCGAAGAAGAATATCAGCGCGTCCTGACCGCGCTGGGCCGCGAGCCGAACCTCGTGGAGCTTGGCATCTTCTCGGTCATGTGGTCTGAGCATTGCAGCTACAAGTCGAGCCGCATCCACCTGAAGAAGCTGCCCACCGAGGGGCCCCAGGTCATTTGCGGTCCCGGTGAAAATGCGGGCGTCATCGACATCGGCGACGGCCAGGCCGCCATCTTCAAGATGGAGAGCCACAACCATCCCTCGTACATCGAGCCCTATCAGGGTGCGGCGACGGGCGTCGGCGGCATCCTGCGCGACGTATTCACCATGGGCGCGCGTCCGGTCGCGAACCTGAACGCGCTGCGCTTCGGCCGTCCCGATCACCCCAAGATGCGCCACCTGATCTCCGGCGTCGTCCATGGCATCGGCGGTTACGGCAACTGCGTCGGCGTGCCGACCGTGGGTGGCGAGGTAAACTTCCACCCGGCCTATGACGGCAACATCCTGGTCAACGCGATGACCGTCGGCGTCGCGGATCAGGACAAGATCTTCTATTCGGCCGCCAGCGGCGTCGGCAATCCGATCGTCTATGTCGGCTCCAAGACCGGCCGCGACGGTATCCACGGCGCAACCATGGCGTCGGCCGATTTCGGCGAGGATGCGGAGGCCAAGCGCCCGACCGTGCAGGTCGGCGACCCCTTTACCGAGAAGCTGCTGATCGAGGCTTGCCTCGAACTCATGGCGTCGGACGCGATCGTCGCGATCCAGGACATGGGCGCGGCGGGTTTGACCTCCTCGTCGGTCGAGATGGCGTCCAAGGGCGGCGTCGGAATCGAGCTGATCATGGACGACGTGCCCCAGCGCGAAGAGGGCATGACGGCCTATGAGATGATGCTGTCGGAGAGCCAGGAGCGCATGCTCATGGTGCTGAAGCCCGGCCGCGAGGATTTCGCCGAGGCGATCTTCCGCAAATGGGAACTGGACTTCGCGGTCATCGGCCATGTTACCGAGACCGGCCGCATGGTCCTGCGCCACAAGGGCGAGGTGGTGTGCGACATCCCGCTCGCCCCGCTGGCCGACGACGCCCCGCTTTATGATCGTCCGCATGTGCCGACCGAGGTGCCCGCCGCGATCACGTCGCCCGGTTGCCAGGACCCGGCCGCCGATCTGCTGAAGCTGATGGGCTCGCCCGACATCGCCTCGCGCCGGTGGATCTGGGAGCAGTATGACCATATGGTCGGCGGCGATACGGTGCAGCGTCCCGGTGGCGATGCCGCCGTGGTCCGCGTCCATGGCACGCAAAAGGGGCTCGCGATGAGCACCGATTGCACGCCGCGCTATTGCTACGCCGATCCGGTGACCGGCGGCATGCAGGCCGTGGTCGAGACGTGGCGGAACATCACGGCGGTTGGCGCCAAGCCACTCGCCATCACCAACTGCCTCAACTTCGCCAACCCGCAGCGCCCCGAGATCATGGGCCAGATCGTCGGTTGCCTTGAGGGCATGAGCCAGGCGTGCCGTGCGCTCGACTATCCGATCGTGTCGGGCAACGTCTCGCTCTACAACGAGTCGAAGGCGACCGGCGGGGGCTCGGCGATCCTGCCGACCCCGGCGATCGGCGGCGTCGGCCTGATGGCCGACTGGTCCAAGTCGGCAACGGTGGCCTTCAAGGGCACGGGCGACGTCATCGTCCTGATCGGCACCCCCAAGGGCGAAATCGGCCAGTCGCTTTGGCTGCGCGAAGTGCACGGGATCGAAGGCCGCGAGGCCGGCCCGCCCCCGTCGATCGACCTGGATGCGGAACGTCGTACCGGCGATCTGGTCCGCGAGGCGATCACCGCTGGCCACCTGACCGCCGTGCACGACGTCTCGGACGGCGGCATCGCGGTGACGGTCGCCGAGATGGCGCTGGCGGGCAATATCGGCGCGCTGATCCAGTTCCCGGAACAGGGCGAGGCCTGCCGCCAGCTCTTCGCCGAGGATCAGGGCCTGTACCTCGCCACGGTCGAGGACACCGCGTTGATGGACTTCCTGGCGAACGCGCATCAGGCGGGCGTCGAGGTCGAGCGGATCGGCCGCACGGCGGGCACGCGCCTGATCTTCGAGCGCGAGGACGGCGATTTCGTCGTGGCGCTGGACGATCTGCGTCGCGCGCATGAAGGCTTCTTCCCCGCGCTGATGGGCGCGGACGCCGCCCTCGCCTAACCCTCTGCCCCTAACCCTTTGGCGGAGCCTCGGCAGTGTGCCGGGGCTCCGCACAGTGGCGAAGGATCGCATAGCCGATCGCCGCCGCCAGCACCGAGGCCAACAGCACGCCCAGCGACGCCGCCTCGCGCATTTCGCCGTCGCCGAAGGCCAGCCCTGCGATGAACAGCGAGATCGTAAAGCCGATCCCGGCCAAAGCGCCGACGCCCGCCACCATCGGCCATGTCACCTGATCGGGCCGCCGCGCCAGACCCAGCGCGCTCGCCGCCCATGTGAAGGTCAGGAAGCCCAGCGGCTTGCCGATCACGAGGCCCAACACGACGCCCATCACCAGCGGCCCGCCGATCATCGACAGCAAATCCCCCGAAATGTGGATGCGCACGTTCGACAGCGCAAACAGCGGCAGCACGACGTAATTGACCCAGGGGGTCAGCACCTCGATCAACCGGCTGCTCGCCTCACGGGTCGCGGACGCCATTTCGTGCAGATAGCCCAGCCGTTCCTCAGCCCGCTCGCGATGCCGATGCTCTTCCTCGTCGTCATGGGCATCCTCGGCCGCATCATGCGCGTCGCGGAATTCGTCGACCCGCCGCTGGACCCGCTGCGCAAAGGCATGCTGTTGCAGCCGGGGCTCGACCGGGACGGTCAGGCCGATCAGGACGCCGGCGATCGTCGCATGGATGCCGGACTCCAGAACGCCGCCCCACACGAGCAATGCGAGCAGCACATAGGGCACCGACGACACCCAGCCGATCCGGCGTAGTCCCATGATGCCCGCCAGCCCAGCCGCCGCGACAACCAGCCCCCATGGATCGATCGCGCCGCTATAGGCGAAGGCGATGACCAGCAGTCCGCCGACATCGTCGACCGCCGCAAAGGCCAGCATCGTCGCGCGCAAGCCCGCAGGCAGCCGGTTCGCAAACACCGCGATCAACGCGAGACCGAAAGCCGTATCGGTGGTGATGACCGCCCCCCAGCCGGGTTGCGCAGGCGTGCCCCCGGCGACCGCCAGATAGAGCCCCACCGGCACCAGCATCCCGCCCAACGCGCCCGACAGGGGAAACGCCGCGCTGCGCCAGTGCGCCAATGGCCCTATCGCCATTTCCCGCTTCACGTCCGCCCCCACGATCACGAAGAACAGCGGGAGAAGCGCGTGGTCGATCCACTCGGCCAGCCGGTGCGATACCTTGCCCGTTCCGAACCCGATGGTGACGGGCGTATCCCAGAAGCGCTCGAAGCCGCCCGCCCAGGGGCTGTTTGTCATCGCCAGCGCCAGGATCGTCGCGAGCAGCAACGGCCCGCCCGTGACCTCCCGTCCTGCGAAAAGCGGCTCTATCTTATGCAGGAACGCCGACGCGGCGGGCGAGTGATGCGCACGCGCGGTGGCGCGGCCGGTCAGGCGAGGCGATAATCCCATGGGATTCCAATGCCTCGCCAGCACGGTAGTTGCATCCCCGGCAACGGAGGCTAAGCCCCGGCAAGTTAGACGGAGCTATTCCTTGGCCGATGGTCCTGCCCCTGCCCCTGCCCCCACCCTGACGTCGGCCGCCCCCGGTGAGCGGCTGTTGTCGCTGGACGTGCTGCGCGGGGTGGCGGTGATGGCGATCCTGCTCGCCAACCTGCCCGGTTTCGCCTTGCCCGACCCGGCCTATTCCAACCCGATCGCCTGGGGCGGGCGGCGGCCGATTGACATCGCCATGTGGTTCCTGACGGAAAGCTTCGTCAACGGGCGGATGCGGGGACTATTCTCGCTGCTGTTCGGGGCATCGACGCTGCTGGTCATCCAGCGGGCGGATGCGGCGGGGTGGAACGGAGCGTCCTTCCATCTGCGGCGGATGGCGGTGCTGTTTGTCTTGGGTCTGGTCCACCTGACCTTCATCTGGACCGGCGATATCCTGGCCCATTATGCGCTGGTTGGGATCGTCGCCCTCGCCTTTGTCGGCCTGACGCCACGGGCCTTGTGCTGGACCGCCATGGGCTTTGCCGCACTGTCCATGGCATTCGGTGCGCTGGATTGTCTGGGGCTGTTCGTCGCCGCCGCGCGCAACACCCCGCAAATGGCGAGCCTGTGGGATAGCTATCAACTGGCCTTCGGCACCCCTCCGGCCGCCAGCCTCGCCCCGGAAATCGCCGCGATGCGCGGGCCCTGGGCCATGGCGACCGCCTTTCGGCTGGAGAATAACGGCAATCCGCTGATCGACCTCATCCAGATCGGTCCCGACACGCTCAGTGCCATGCTGCTGGGCATAGCCGCGTTCAAGTCGGGCTTCCTGACAGGCGACTGGCCGCGCGCCGCCTATCGCCGCTGGGCGGCAATGGGCCTTGGACTGACCATCCCCGTCTATGCCGCAATGGCTTTGGGTATCATGGCCAGCGGATACGACGTTCGCGCGGTCACTCTGGTCGAGCTGCTCCTGAACGTGCCTTTCCGCTTGATCGGGACGATCGGCTATGCCGCGCTGATCCTGCTGCTGATGCGGCCGGGCGGCTGGTGGACGGTCCGGATCGCAGCGGCGGGGCGGATGGCCTTCACCAACTATATCGCAACCAGCCTCCTGATGACGGCGGTCTTCTACGGTCATGGCTTGGGGCAGTTCGCCCGATGGAACCGGGCCGAACTCTATATCCTGGCACCCCTGATGTGGGGGTTGATGATGCTTTGGTCGCAGCCATGGCTCGCCCGTTTCGGGCATGGACCGCTCGAGCGCCTATGGCGACTGGCAAGTCGGGGAGCGGTTGGCAGAGCGGGATAATTTTCTGCAAACGCCTCGCAATATGCTTGCGATCCACTCTCATTAGCGCTAGACGGGAGGGGTAATCGATGGAGAGCGCCTTGGTCGTCTGCGTCTGCAATGCCATCCGGGAGTCCCAGGTCCGCGACGCCGCTCGCGCCGGTTCCATGACCCCCTGTCAAATGTATCAGGCGCTCGGTCGCCAGCCCAAATGCGGCCAGTGCGCGGTCCTGGCACGGGCCATCATCGAAGAAGAACGCGCCGCCGCCTGAGCCGCGTCGCGGCCCCGCCGCCATGCGACCATAACCCCGCTTTCGCGTTGGGGTGTTTTGGGAGAGCGGCGATGAGCGACAGGACCAACCTTCAGATCGGCCTGCGTCGCAGCGGCGAAATGGCCGCCGTCTTCATGATCGGCGATGGACTGCTCGGCCTGCTGCAGCCGAAACGGCATGTCGAACTCTGGCAGTCGGACGTTCCGGCGGTCGATCTGCTCGTCCGCCCCTTCGCCGACCATCCCCAGCGCCGCCGAGCCTATGGCCTGTTGCAACTGGCGGCCGGTATCGCCCTCGCCTCTGCCCTGCGAAAGCCCGAGTAACCTGCTATAGGCGGCGGCGTGGTCGCCGGAACCAGAAGGTCCATACTGCCAACGACCCCAGCAGGGTCAGCGCCAGGCCGCTGACGGTCATCAGCAGCTTCCAGGCCAGTCCGCCGACACGCCCGGCATGAAGCGGATAGAGCATGTTATAGACGCGGGCGGCTCGCGGCATCGCCATCGCGTCGTTGCTCGACAACAGACGGCCGGTGGCGGCGTCGAAGACCAAAGTGGTTCGCCCATTGGGCAACCATTCGTCCGCCCGGCGCATCCGCAGCGTGATCGGGTCCCCCGGCTTACGCGGCATGGTCAGGATACGGGGAACCGCATCGGGGAAACGCCGGCTCGCCGTCGTCAGCATCGCTTGCCAGGGCGGGCTGGCCGCCAGCGGTCCGCCATGCACCTTGCCCGGCCGCAGCGCCGCCAGCGCCTTGGCGGGAGAGCCGAAGGGTGCGACGACGATCATCGCCACCGGCCGAAACACCATCGCCGCGCCGGTAATGCTCGACAGCAGCAGCAGCGGCGCAACGATGATCCCCAGATCGCGGTGATGCATGAGGATCGCCGGACGGCTCATCCGCTTTGGCAACAGTCGCCATTTGAACGTCCGGCGGGTCCTCCACCACAGGATCGCGCCCGACACCACGAAGAACAGTCCACACAGCCCGGCAATGCCGATCACCGTCTCGCCGATATCGCTGGCGAACAGATGGTGGTGGAAATCGAACAGCCACAGCTCGGGCCGTTCCCACTGGCTGCTCCAGCGATCGACGATCCGCCCACCCTGATCGGCATAGGCCCCTGCGCCATGGGCAAGGCGAAGCTGGTGCAGAGCAAAGCCGTTATCGGCGAACACCACGCTCTCGCCGCCCTTGGGCTGGGGGAGCAGGCGCTGGACCGCCGCCGCGACGGAGGCCGGATCATGGATCAGCGGCATCGCCTTGCCCGGCACCATGATCAACGCGGTCTTCCAGACGAGCAGGCATCCGGTCAGCCCCAGCAGCCCCAGCACCAGACCAATGACGCCGCCGGTCCAGCGATGGAGCAGATCCAGCCACTTCATCGTCAGAACCTTACATCCCATCCCAGCGTAACGGTGCGGCCGCGCCCGGCGAAATAGCTGAAATTGTCGGTCGGCAACCGGGTGTCGCTGGAATAGTCGATATAGAAGCGATCGAGCAGGTTCTGCGCCGCGAGGTAGATGGTCCCCTTGCCCATATTATAGGCGATGGTCCCGTCGACGACGGTATAGCCGCCAAAGTCGTTGCGCGGGTCACGCAGGCGGCCCTTGAAGGTGCGGGACAGGAAGAACTGGCTTTGCAGCCGCGCCGACCACGGCCCGCGATCATAGCTGGCCGCCAGGTTGAGCCGGTCGGGCGAGATATTGGCGCCGTCCAGATCGGTATCGACGATCCCGTCGGGCGGCGTTTTGCTGTCATAGCGGCCCGACAGATGCGCATAGCCGACCGACAGGCGCGTCCCCGGCAGGGGCAGGCGCATGCCCAGATTGATCTCCAGCCCCTGTATCTCGGTCCGCAGCCGCTGCACGTCGAAGATGCCGCCCGGATTGGCGATCAGCAATTGCCCCTTGTCGCTGGACGACCAGAAATAGGCGGTGCTGGCATCAAACGGCCCGCGTTTCACCTCGACGCCGATCTCACGATTGTTCGAGACGATAGGCGCGATGTCGAGGAAGGCGTCGATCGAAACGCCCGGCCGGTTCACGGCGCGGGTGATGCGGCCGATATCAGGCACCGTGAAACCCTCGGCATAGCTGGCATAGGCGCGGATGCCGCGGATCGGCTCGACGATGACGCCACCGTTGAACAGGGCGTCCTGGAAGGTCGGCGTGCCGCCCTTCACCGCGACGCGGTTGGAGGTGGCAAGGGTGGTATAGTCGTCGATGCGGATGCGGACATTCTCCCACCGCACGCCACCCGCCAGCCGCACGGCCTTGTCGAACAGCGCGAGGTTCAGCTGGCCGAACGGCGCCAGGCTGCGGAAGTCGCTGGGCGGCACCCAGACGCGGTTCGTCAGGATCAGCCGCTGCTCGGTCCTGTCCCACAGGGCGTCGAAACCGACGATCGCGGTCAGCGCCTCGAAACCGGGGATCGCGCGCTCATAGCTGATCTTGCCGCCGATCTTGCGGCTGCGGTTCTGCGACTGGTCGATCAGCGTGCCCACCGGCGCGATCAGCGGATCCTGGAAGGTCGCGATCGGGTTGATCTCCGCCCCGAAGGTGTCGCGGGTGCGGTTCCAGAAGATCTGGGTGACGAGGTTGCCCTGGGCCAGGTCGGGATCGGTGAGTGACAACGCAACGCTCTCCGTCCGGCTGGCGGCACTGCGACCCGGCGGATTGCCGCGCCGGGCGCTGGTCGGCAGGCCCGTCAGGCGGTTGCCCGCCACCGCGACATAATCACCATCGCCCTTCAGCTCGAACCGGCTGGCGATCAGGTCGAGCCGCATCGTGTCGGTTACCGCATAGCCCGCTCGCGCGAACAGAGAGGTCGTCCGCGAATCCTGCGTCTCGCCCTGGGTCAGGTTCAGGCCGACCCTGCGCCCCTCACCGTCATAGAAGACACCGCGCTTTTCATAGACCGCGCCCGCACTGATATCGAAGCGGCCCGACTTGTATTGAAGCAGCCCGCCGACCTTGCCGCCCAGTCCTTCGCCGTGAAAATCGGTATCGGCGGTGCCCTGAACCAGTGCGCGGCCGCTCAGACCCTCGCGACGCGGCGCACCGACCGTGACCTGGTTGACGATACCGCCGGTTCCACCGACGCCCTGCAGCGCGTTCGATCCGTAGATCAGCTCGACCCGGTCGATGAAGAAGCCGTCGATCGTATAGCCGTCCCGGCTGCCGTCGCGCAGCGGCGTCGTCTGCGGAATGCCGTTGATCGCATAAAGCGGCGAGCGTCCGCGCAGGGTCTCGCCCGCGCCCGACAGCTTCTGGCGCGTCGGTGAGAAGGACGGGGTCAGCGTCGCCACCGCATCGACCACCGATCCGGAGATGGCGATCTGCTGATCCAGCGCCTGCTTGTCGATGATATCGATGGTCAGCGGCAAGGCGTTGGGCGGCAGGATCGAGCGCGCCGCGCTAACGACGATATCCTGCGTCGGCGCATCGCCCGCTTCCTCCACTTGCGCCATATCCTGCGCGTAACCGATCGCCGGATAGAGTGCGACCGAGGTCATCGCCAGAAGCCGCCAACCGATATTCATATTCGCCACCCCCTTTGTGGTGGGCGGCTCTTAGGCAAAAGAATACTGGATTGCAAATCGGTCGCATTAGCTGGATGGCGGCAACCCTGTTCGTCGCCCCACACAGGCCCCTCTTTCCCGCACCAGCCAGGAGCATTTCCAGCCAATTATTCGCGGCTTAGAGACGGACCATCCAGGGCGGGCACGCGTTGGTGCGGCTCATGATCGAAAGTTTTCTGTGCCGCATTATCTGATCGCGCAAAGCGAATTGCCCGAGGAACGCGAAGCCCGCCGCCGCCGTGCCGGCAAAAGCTCGGGCGAGACCTATGCCGCGACGCTGGAACAGATGCAGCCGGGCATCGCCACGACGATCGTCTCCCCGGCCGACGACGCGGCCTCCGGCTTTTCCACCGACCGCTTGGCCGCGTTCGACGCGGTGTTCCTGACGGGCTCGCCGATGCACGTCTATGACGACAGCCCCGAAGTCCGGCGTCAGCTCGACTTTATGCGCTGCGTGTTCGCGGCGGGCCTGCCATCCTTCGGCTCCTGCGCCGGTTTGCAGATCGCGGTCGCGGCGGCGGGCGGACGGGTGCGCAAGATGCCCGAACGGATGGAGGCAGGCATTGCCCGCCGCATCACCCCGACCGAGGCGGGGCGCGACCATCCGCTGCTCGCGGGTCGACCGCTGAGCTGGGATGCACCCGCCATCCATGGTGACGAAGTGGAGGAGCTACCGCCCGGCGCGACGTTGCTCGCCAGCAATGCCGTGACACGGGTGCAGGCGGCGGAAATTCGTTTCGACGGGGGCGTCTTCTGGGGTGTGCAATATCACC
The DNA here is from genome assembly GCF_014199595.1 of Sphingomonas yabuuchiae. Taxonomy (GTDB): domain Bacteria; phylum Pseudomonadota; class Alphaproteobacteria; order Sphingomonadales; family Sphingomonadaceae; genus Sphingomonas; species Sphingomonas yabuuchiae. Next base: position 396,865 of record NZ_JACHNX010000002.1, read on the forward strand.
CCGAACTGGCGCTGCGCGAGATTGCCTTGGCCATCGCCGCACAGGCCGGCGACCTTGTCGAGGCGGGGCTGGCGAATACCGAAGGCGATGTCGAAGCGTGGAGCAGCGATCTCGACGCCCTTCACGAAGCGCCCGACGACCGGGCGCTTCGCTGGCGGCTGGGGGTGGATGGAGAGTTTGCGGAGGAACGGTTGCGCCGTCGCGAAATCGCCAATTTCCTCTCCCAACTCAGGAAGCTGAGAGGCTAGGCCGCCGGGCCGTTAGGGCCCGACATCCGCCGCGCCCGTCACCACCCGGAGTGCCTTGCCCGCCTTGAATCCCAGGGCCGCACCGACCCGGTCATCCCAGCCATAGGGATCGTTGCGCACGATCGGCTCGCCACCATCGTCGAACAGCACCGTCTGGTAGAGCAGCCGGACGGGGATCTGGCGCGGCAGCTTGACGAAGTTCTCCTCGCCCGTCTCGCGTGCCTTGTGCCACTCGTCCAGCACGCCCTCGTCCCTGGCGAGCATCTCGGCGAAGCCCAGCGCGTCGTCCACGCGGACGCAACCATGGCTCCGCTGGCGCTGGACCATGCCGAACAGCGCCTTGGCAGGCGTATCGTGCAGATAGATGGCATGGTCGTTCAGCATGTCGAACTTGACCAGCCCGAGCGAATTTTTCGGCCCCGGCTGCTGGACGATCCAGCCGTCTTTCCAGACCATGTTGTTGGCCTTCAGATAACCGGAGCCTTTCTTCGCAAGTTCCTTCTGCTGGATCGAGCGCGGCACGGTCCAGGTCGGGTTGGCGACGAGGCGATAGATGGGCGACCCCAGCTGTGGCGTCTCGGTATCCGGCTCGCCGACCACGACCTTGCGGCTGTCGACGATCTTGCCGTCCCGCCAATAGGTCAGGCGCGCGGCGGCGATGTTCACGTCGATCCGCGTGGCGGGTGGCGTCCGCTCCAGCCAGCGCAGCCGTTCCATCGCCACCGCGATGGCCCGCGCCCGGTCGGCGTTGGACATGTTAAGGATCGCCAGCGCCTCGCTGCCGATGATGCCGTCGGGCTTCATGCCGTAATCGGCCTGCATCCGTCGCACCGCATCGACGGCGGTCGGGCCATAGCTGGTCCCCTGCGCAGCATCGGGCGCGAGATAGTCGAGGACGACCAGCTCGTGCATGATCACCGGCAGGCGCGGGTCGGTCGCCCCCGGCTTGATCGGCTCGCCGGTGCCCGCGATCTTGACGTCGGCGTCCTGGGGCTGCTGGCGCAGCTTCAGATAGGCGTCGGACAGTCGCTTGTAGTTGCCGTCCTGCGGCGCGAGGCTGTTGAGCCATTTGGTCAGGTCGCCGCTGCGCAGCGCCGCCGCCAGTCCGGCCTTCAGGTCGGGCGACGGGCGCGGCACGGTATAGACGTCGTAGAGCTTGATGGGATCGGTCGCACCCCGCGCCAGGGCCGTGGCGAAGCGGAGAGCCTGTTCGGTGGTCGTTGCCTCATCGCTGCCCGACACGTCGAACGTCATATGGTCCAGGCCATGCGTCGCCCGTCCATCGATCGCCTGACGCAGCTGTCCACGTGTGCGGTCGCTCCATTGGGCGGGACTGGCCTGCTCGTTCGTCGGAGACGTTGCATTCTGATCCGTCGCGACCTGACCGCCGCATGCCGACAGCAGCAGTCCCAGCGCCAATACCGATCCCGTCCGCATATCCGTTCGTCGCTCCCTCGTTATGGATCGTAAACGCACCGAAATGAAGTCGGCTCCCGCTTCGTTTGGAATGGCTTACCACGCCAGCATCAGCGAGATGGTGGCGTGCGGGACCACCGCCGCCGTCGTACCGCCCGGCGCGTCAAGTCGGCGCAGCCGGTCATCCCGGACCAGGGCGAGGATATCGGCCTGCAAGGTCGCGGCACTGCCGCCGAGCTTGATAGGATAGGCGATGGACAGCCCCCCACTGCCGTAAACGCGCGTGCCGCTACCCTCCGCATAGAAGCCGTTCCAGCCGACGCCGACCAGTACCGGCACGCTGAGCGACGGCCCTTCCTCGCGCCCCGAAAGCGTAAAGGACGGACTGATCCCGGCGATCGTATAGAGACCGCCCTCCCCCTGCGTCCGGCGGGTGATCGCCGCGCGCGGCTTCAATCGGCCGAGGCCTCGATCCGCCGTATAGAGGATGCTCAGGCTCGCTTCATGCGTGGTCGAGGCGACCCCATTGGGGCTGGTCTTGATCGTATAGGTCGCGGCGGTCGTCAGCCCGTCCGCCGGACGCCAGGTCAGTCCGAGCAGATTGTTGCTCTCATACCAGGCGCGCGGAGCGGCGCGCTCGTCCGCTCGCGGCGCGTGAAGGCCGTTCGAGCTTTGCCCGATGACGAACAGGTCGCCGCTTCCGTCCCGTCCGCGCCGAAGCACCAAGGCACCGCCGAAGGCGACATGCACCGGCACCCGGTCGAGCGCGGCATCGTCGTCATCCAGTGCACCCCGGGCATAATCCCCGTTGCGAATGTCGAGCGTCACGACCGGATGCCAATTCCTGCCCTCGTCCTTCACATCGATTTCGGAAAGCGTGGCATCCTCGGTATCGGCGAACGGGATGGATTGTCCCCGGGCAGGGCCTGCGACAGCGACGATGGCGAACAAGATAGCCGCCATCGCCGCACCACGTCCGCGTTTCACGAACTCCGACGGACCAGCCAGACCGTATCGCCCGCATCATCCAGCACGAAGATCGCACCGTCCTCGCGGGTCTGGATGCTGACCGGACGGCCATAGACCTCACCCTTCTTGGCATCGGCCACGAAGCCGGTCAGGAAGGGCTGCGGCGCGGCGGTCGGGCGTCCGCTCGCAAAGGGCACGGCCAGCACGTCATAGCCGCTGAAGCTGGACCGGTTCCACGAACCGTGCCGTGCGACATAGGCGGTTTGCCCCGCATTCCCTTTGTCGAACGCCACGCCGAGCGCGGCGGCATGGGCGCCGACTGCAACGTCGGGCATCAGCGTCGTCGCGAGCAGATCACGACGTTCATTGGCATGGCGGGGATCCTGCTTTCCGTAATAGCTATACGGCCAGCCATAAAAGCCGCCTTCCTTCACGCCGACCAGATAATCGGGCGAGATATCGTCGCCGATCTCATCCCGTTCATTGACTGCCGTCCACAACACCCCGCCGGGTGCCCAGGCCATGCCGACAGGGTTGCGCAAGCCCGAGGCGTAAAGACGCTCGCGCCCGCTTGCCAGATCGACCGCGAGGATGGCGGCGCGGCGCTTTTCCTCGTCCATGCCGAACTCGCCGACATTCGAAGCCGAACCGACCGAGACATAGAGCGTCCGACCATCCGGGCTGAGCAGCAGGTTGCGCGTCCAGTGGTTGTTATAACCCCCGGCGGGCAGTGCAATCAGCGGCTTGGGTGCGGCGGTGATCGTCGTCTGGCCGGGCTGGTAGGGGAAGCTCACCACGCCGTCGGTGTTCGCGACATAAAGCCGCCCGCCGACATATTGCATTCCGAACGGCTGGTTCAGCCCTTCGCGCAACACGAAGCGTTGCTCCGCCACGCCGTCCCGGTCTGCATCGCGGAGCAGCGTCAGGCGATTGGCGCTGAAGCCGGTGGTCTTGGACAGCGCCTGCCCGCGCTGAACCTCGGGATCGGCGTCGAGCTTGGGCTTGGTCCGCGCCTCCGCGACGATCACATCGCCATTGGGCAGCAACAGTGCCTGACGTGGGTAATCGAGCCCGCCTGCGAACTTCACCACCTCATAGCCACGTGGTGCGACGGGCTTGCGCCCTTCCGGCCAGCCAATGGTCTTGGGATGGTTGACCACCGACTCCGTTGCATAGGGCTCGGGCTGGGGCGGCAGTCCGACAACTTGCGACGCCGACTGGGCAGAGGCCCCGCCTGCGACCATCGTCGAAGCGAGAAGAAGATGGGCGAAGGCGATCCTGTTCATATTGGCTCCCGGCTGTGTGAGCGAGAAACCACCCGATCCGGCCATATATCCGGCGCTGCGATCAGGACATGAAATGTTACATGGAGCAGATCCTTACGTCCCGATAGCGCGGATTGAGGATATGGAAGATCAGCAGCGCGACCAGATAGGCGACGCCGCATGCGAGGAAGAAGGGTTGATAGCTCCCCACCCGGTCGAGCAACGCGCCCAGCGCCTTGGACGCGATGAACCCGCCGGTCGCCCCGGCAAAGCCGCCCAGACCGATCAGCGTTCCTTGCGCATAACGCGGGAACTGGTCGCCGGGCAGCGCGAAGAGGTTGGTCGAAAAGCCCTGATGCGCGGCACAGGCGAGGCCGATCATCGCCACCGCGATCCAGATGCTGCTCGCCTGCGCGGCAAACATCACGGGCAGCGCGAACAGCGCACAGGCGAACATCGCCTGTTTGCGCGCCCGGCCCGTCTCGACGCCGCGCTTGAGAAGCCGTGATGAATACCAGCCGCCGACGATCGCCCCGACATCGGCCATGATATAGATGGCGACCAGCGGCGGCCCAAAATTCTTCAGGTCATAACCATAGCGGCTGTGGAAGAAGTCCGGCAGCCAGAACAGGAAGGTCCACCAGACCGGATCGATCAGGAAGCGCCCGGTCATATAGGACCAGGACTCGCGGTGGCGCAGCACGGTCAGGAAGCCCGCACGGCCTGTCGTCTCGACCGGCTCGGCCTCGATCCAGGCGCGTTCCTCGGGCGTGATACGCGGATGGCTGTGCGGCGGGTGATAGAGCCGCCACCAGGCGGTCAGCCAGACGAGGTTGAACAGTCCGGTGATGACGAACGCCCAGCGCCAGTCGAGCACCAGATCGGCGATCAGGAAGCCGACCAGCAACGGCGTCACCACCGCACCGACATTGGCCCCGGCATTGAAGATGCCGATCGCCATCGCCCGTTCCTTCTTGGGGAACCATTGCGAGGCGGCCGCCAGTGCCGAGGGGAAAGTCCCCGCCTCCCCCAGCGCCAGCGGAATGCGGGCGAGCGCGAAGCCGGTGGTCGAAGTGACGAGCGTCTGCGCAAAATGGCCGACCGTCCATGCGCCCATCGCCAGCAGATAGCCTGTGCGGGGCCCGATCCGGTCGATCAGCCAACCGAAGAGCAGGAAACCCAGGCCATAAGCCACCTGGAAATAGCCGGTGATGTCGCCGTAACCGCTATTGGTCCAGCCATAAAGCGCGGTCAGCTGCGGCTTGAGCACGCCCAGCACCAGCCGGTCGATATAACTCAGCACGACGGCGGCGAAGAGCAGGCCGCAAATGACCCAGCGCACGCGCCCGCGCGGCGGCGGTACGGTCTGGGCGACGGTATCAGGCGCGGCGACGGCGGCCTGGGTCAAGTCGCTCATCTCACCAGCTCCACAAGGTCCCGTCCTCCAGACGGTTCACCGGCAGATAGGCCCGCTTGTACGGATAGGTTTCCGCCAGCGCCTCGTCGATCTCGACACCCAGGCCGGGTGCGTCGCCGGGGTGCATCATGCCGTCCTCGAAGCGATAATGATGCGGGAAGACGGCGTCCGTCTCGTCGGTATGCGGCATATGTTCCTGAATGCCGAAATTGGGGATCGACAGCCCGAAATGCAGCGCCGCGGCCATGGTGACAGGCGACAGGTCAGTCGCGCCGTGACAGCCGGTTCGCACCTGATAGAGGTCCGCCAGCGAGGCGATCTGCCGCAAATGAGTCAGGCCGCCCGCATGGACGACGGTGGCGCGGATATAGTCGATCAGCCGGTTCTCGATCAGATGCTTGGCATCCCAGATCGAGTTGAAGATCTCGCCCACCGCCAACGGCGTCGTCGTATGCTGGCGGATCAGGCGGAACGCCTCCTGATCCTCGGCGGGGGTCGCATCCTCGATCCAGAAGGGGCGATAGGGCTCCAGATCCTTGCCCAGCCGCGCCGCCTCGATCGGGGTCAGCCGGTGGTGAACGTCATGGAGCAGGTGCACGTCCCAGCCCAACGCCTCGCGCGCGGCGGCGAAGAGTTCGGGCACCACGCGTAAATATTTCTCGGTCGACCAGACGCTTTCGCTAGGCAGGTCCGCATCGGCAGGCTCATAGCGCTGCCCCGCCTTGGCGACGCCGTAAGTGGAGGCGAGGCCCGGCACACCACATTGCAGGCGGATCGCACGATACCCCTCGTCGCGGTGGCGGATGGCCGTGGCGATGGTGTCCTCAATCGACGTACCGTTGGCGTGGCAATAGACCATGCAGCCTTCACGCGCCGCGCCGCCCAGCAGCTGATAGACGGGCAGCCCAGCGACCTTGCCCTTGATATCCCACAATGCCATGTCGACCGCCGCGATCGCGGTCATCGTCACCGGCCCACGCCGCCAATAGGCGCCCTTGTAGAGATACTGCCAGATATCCTCGATCCGGTGCGCCTCCCGCCCGATCAGGCAGGGGATGACATGGTCCTGCAAATAGCTGGCGACCGCCATCTCGCGCCCGTTGAGCGTCGCATCGCCCAGGCCGGTGGTGCCGTCGTCGCACTGGATCTTCAGCGTGACGAAATTGCGCCCCGGCGACGTGACGATCAGGCGGGCGGAAACGATCTTGGGCATGGGTACGTCCTTCAGGCGAACAGGAGCGCGACGAAGGGACGGCCGCACGAAGCGGCATGGCCGGTCATGGGGCGGGTCATGGGTTGCCACCGGGTCATTCAGGCCCCTCCTGTCAGGCAGCCGGTCCAACCCGACTTGCCAATTGGTCTGATAGCGGTAACGTGCGGGCCAAGCGTCGGCTTGTCAATCGCCGACACATTGGGAGAGTATGGATGAAACGGATTCGCGCATGGACCACCGCGCTGTCCCTGTCTTTGGCCGCATTGCCATTTCCGGCGGCAGCGGAGGATGGCTATGCGTTGTGGCTGCGCAGTGTCGCACCATCGGTCGGACAGGTGAATGTCAGGGTGTCAGGGGCGTCGCCGACGCTGGATCTGGCAGGCGCAGAACTGCGCCGCGCGCTGCCCGCTGGTACGCCGCCCGTGTTGGTGGCGACCGCATCGGACCCCGCCCTTCGCCCATTGCGCCTGCCGTTCGAGGGACTGGGCGAGGAAGGGTATCTGGTCCGCGCGGTCACGCTGGGTGGCCAGAAGGTTGTTCTGGTTGCAGGTAACAGCGATCGCGGTGCGCTCTATGGTGCTTTCGCGCTGATCCGCCATCTCGCGACCGGCGGTACGGCGGATGGCGTCGCGCTCCGCTCGGCGCCCAAGGTCAAGCTGCGCGTGCTCAACCATTGGGACAATCTCGATGAGTCGGTCGAGCGCGGCTATGCGGGCCAGTCGCTCTGGGACTGGTGGACGCTGCCCGACTTCCGCGATCCCCGCTATACCGATTATGCCCGCGCCAACGCCTCGATCGGGATCAACGGCACCGTCCTGAACAACGTCAATGCCAAGGCCGACAGCCTGACCGCGCCCTATATCGCCAAGGCGGCGGCGCTGGCGGATGTGCTCCGGCCCTGGGGCATCAAGGTCTATCTGTCGGTCCGCTTCTCCGCACCGATCGAGCTGGGCGGGCTGAAGACCGCCGATCCGCGCGATCCGGCGGTGGCGGCGTGGTGGAAGGCGAAGGCCGACGAAATCTATCGCACCATCCCCGATTTCGGCGGCTTCCTGGTCAAGGCCAATAGCGAGGGCCAGCCCGGCCCGCGCGACTATGGCGCATCCCATGCCGATGGCGCCAACATGCTGGCCGCGGCGGTGAAACCCCATGGCGGCATCGTGATGTGGCGCGCCTTTGTTTATGCCGAAACCGATCCCGAGGATCGCGCGAAACAGGCCTATACCGAGTTCAAGCCACTCGACGGCAAGTTCGCCGACAATGTGTTGGTGCAGGTGAAGAACGGCGCGATCGACTTCCAGCCGCGCGAACCCTTTCACCCGCTGTTCGGCGCTATGCCGCGCACGCCCCTGATGATCGAGTTCCAGATCACCAAGGAATATCTGGGGTTTGCGACCCACCTCGCCTATCTTGGTCCGCTGTTCACCGAGGTGCTGGACGCCAAGACCGGACAGAAGCCGGGCGAGGCGGTAGCGGATGTGGTCGACGGCCAAGCCGAGCATCACAAACTCTCCGGCATGGCGGGCGTCGCCAATATCGGGCGCGATCGCGACTGGAGCGGATCGACCTTCAACCAGGCGAACTGGTACGCCTTTGGCCGTCTGGCCTGGGACCCCGATCTCTCGGCGGAGGATATCGCGCGCGCCTGGGCCGCGCAGACCTTCGGCACCGACCGGCAGGTCGTCGATACCGTCACTGCCATGATGATGGGAAGCCGGGAGGCCGTGGTCGACTATACCGGCGCGCTGGGCCTCGCGCACCTGATGGCGACGGGTCATCATTATGGCCCGGGGCCATGGGTGTCCGAACTGGCGCGCCCCGAATGGAACCCGACCTATTATCATCGCGCCGATGCGAACGGCATCGGCTTCGATCGCACCGCCCCGGGCAGCAACGCGGTCGGCCAATATGCGGGGCCGGTCGCCAAGGCCTTTGCCAAGCCGGAGACGACGCCGGAGTCGATGCTGCTCTGGTTCCATCATCTGCCCTGGGACCGGCGGATGGCGAGCGGTCGTACGCTCTGGGAGGATCTGGTCGCCCATTATGATCGCGGTGTCGCCTATGTCGCGCAGATGCAAGGGCAGTGGGACGGCCTGCGCCCGAAGATCGATGCCGAGCGGTGGCAGAAAACGGCGACCTATCTGGCCGTTCAGGAACGCGAGGCCCGCTGGTGGCGCGATGCGAGCCTGGCCTATTGGATGTCGGTCAATCACCGCCCTCTGCCCGCCGGGGTACGCGCGCCGGAACATGATCTGGCCTGGTACAAGGCGCAGCGCTTTCCCTATGCCCCCGGCCATACCCTGTAAGAGGAGCTACGGTCGCGGTCCGTCAGGGCCGCGACCCCCTACCCTCCACATCGGCAAAACCAGAGTACAGCAATTTGGTCGGTCCGATATGGCTATACTTGCACAACTATAAATCGATTGCAGTTTAGCCCATCCGCTATCAGTCTTCGCCTGAAGAAAACCAACTGTCTCAACATGAAACGGCTATGCTGTGGCAGAACAGCCATAGTTCGTCACGAACACGCTGCGGCCTAACCAATTTGCATTGACTTGTGGACCAATAGCGCAGAACGATAGCGCTATCAGCACACGCCGCATCAGACGGTCGGAGGGGATAGCATGGTTAACGGCATCATCATGGCCGAAGCATTGGCAGACCGCGTGGAGCTGCGCCCCGGCCACCATCACGCTCCATCGGCAGCCTGATCCATCGCCCCTAATCCACCGATACACCCAAAATGATTCCGCATGTCGCAACGAACGACAGCGGGCCGCAAGAGAGGACCTGACATGAAATCCGTGCCCACCATCCGCCTCAGCCGCATCGCCCTGCTATGCGCCACGGCCGTCGGCGCGATGAGCGCATCGACCGCCTGGGCGCAGGCGGTTCCCGCCCCGCAAGGGCAGATCCTCAATGACGGACAGGATGACGGCCCCTCCGTGCCGCCCGCGCCGCAGACCGATCAGACCCAGGGCACCCCGTCCGAGGACATCGTCGTCACCGGCTATCGCTCAAGCCTGGCCAAGTCGACCAACGCAAAGCGCGCGTCGACCGGCTTCACCGACTCGATCTTCGCCGAGGATATCGGCAAGTTCCCCGACACCAACATCGCCGAGTCCTTCAACCGCATTCCGGGCGTCACCATCACCCGTGACGTGACCGGCGAAGGCACCAACGTCGCCATTCGCGGCTTGGGATCCAATTTCACCAACGTGACCTTGAACGGCGCGCCGATCGCGGTCGCCTCATCGGGTTCCACCGACGCGCAGGGCACTGACCGCTCGGTCGACCTCAGCTTCTTCCCGACCGACCTGTTCACCAAGCTGACCGTGAACAAGAGCTATACCGCCGACCTGCTGGAAGGTGGCGCGGCGGGCAATATCGACCTGCGCTCGGCCCGTCCGTTCGACCGCAGCGGCCCCTTCCTCGCCTATAATATCCAGGGATCGAAGCAGACGCCCGAGGACCGGATCGGTGCGCGCGGCTCGCTGATCGGCAGCTGGCGTAACGACACGTTCGGCGTCCTGGCAGGCGTTTCGGCGCAGCGCCTGTTCACCGATACGCGCGGTTTCGAGACCATCGGCTATACCAACCCGGCGCTCACCGCAGCGCAGTGCGGCGCGACCAGCGGCTGCAACAGCACCGGCGGCGGCAACTGGACGATCCCGGCGACGGTGCCGGTCGGTGCCGGTGCGGGCCTCGTCCCCGGCACGGTGATCGACCGCAACTTCCTGCTCGCCAACAATCCCGGCGCGACCATCCAGCAGATCGACAACGGCCTGCTGCCCCGCCTGGGCCGCGTCACCAGCATTCGCGGCCCGCGCGACCGCATCAACGCGATCCTGAGTGCGGAATATCGCCCGACCGACGAGCTGCATTTCTATGTCGACGGTCTGTACGGCTTCAAGAAGAACGAGCTGATCCGTGAGAACATGGCCTGGATCGTCCGCAACGGCGCGATCATCCCGACCAATCTGACCTTCGACAAGTCCGATTGCAGCGCGGGCTGTACCGTCACCGGCGGCACCTTCGCCAACGCCCAGTTCTTCAACGAATTCCGCCCCTATACCGAGACGACGCGCCTCTGGAGCGTCAATCCGGGTGCCGAGTGGCAGATCAACGACAAGCTGAAGCTGAACTTCCAGGGCAATTACGCCCGCTCGACCTTCCATCGCGAGAGCCCGACCGTCGGCATGACGACGCCGCTGGGCGTCGGCAACACCGTCACCTTCTCGAACACCGGCGGCATTCCGACGATCAAGAGCGCGCTCGACCTGAACGACCCGAAGAATTTCGGCTGGTATGCGGGCAGCCGCGTCAACCTGCAGGACGAACGTCGCCTGAACATCAACAAGGGGCTGCGCGGCGACCTGACCTGGGGCGATACCGCGCTGAACCTGAAGGTCGGCGGCGCCTATGACGATACGTCGCGCCGCATCCGGGGCTTCGACAACAGCCAGTTCTGGCAGAACGCGGTCTGCGGCAACAATCCGAACGTCGCGGTCCCCTCGCCCAACTCGCAGCCGCCCTGCGAGGGTCTGAACGCGCCGGGCGCCGCGCCTGCGGGCTATCCGACCTATCCGGGTTATGGCACCGGCTTCAGCTCGGGCATGAGCGGCCCGGTCAGCTATGGCGGTTCACTGATCCCCAACAGCGCGGCGTCCAGCTATCTGTCGCCCGGCCCGGCCGGTTTCGTGACGGTCAACTGGCCCGCCTTCGCCAAGGCCAGCAACTACCAGTTCTTCCACGACAATGCGCCCGAGAATGGCGGTGCGAACACCGGCGCCAGTGCGGGCTTCATCCGCGAGGTCGTGAAGTCGGCCTTCGCGACCGTCAACGGTGCACAGGAACTGGGCGGCAACACGCTGCGCTTCAATGTCGGCTTGCGCTATGTCAACACGATCCAGACGATCTCGGGCCGCGTCTCGGTCCCCGATCCCCGCAATACGACCGCGACCGGCGCGTCGCTGCCCGATGGCAGCCGCTATCCCAGCATCGTGAACATCGCCGACACTCGGAACGTCTATTCGGAATGGCTGCCCGCGGCGACCTTCGCCTATGACATTGGCGACCATGCGGTGGTCCGTGTCGCGGGTTCGCGCACCATGACCCGTCCGGACCCGTCGGCGCAGCTGCCGGGCATCAACTTCGGCGCGCCCTCGGCCGATCAGGCCTCGATCGGCAACCCGGCGCTGGCCCCCTATCTGTCGACCAATCTCGACCTGGGCTTCGAATATTATACCGGCCGTGAGGGCGTGATCAGCTTCAACGCGTTCCGCAAGTCGCTGGAAGGGTTCACCACCACCGCGATCAGCACGGTGCCCTTCTCGAACCTGGCGCAGTATGGCATTACCTATGACACGCTGAACCCGACGCAGCAGATCGCGATCAACGCGCGCGGCGGACCCAGCCAGGCGCAGGTGCAGGTCACGTCGCAGGTCAACGTGCCCAACAAGCTGACCATCAACGGCCTGGAATTCCAGTGGGTTCAGCCGCTCGACTTCCTGACCCGCGCGATCGGCATCACCGGCTTCGGCTTCAACGCCAACGCGACCATCGTCGACCAGCGCAGCGACGGCCCGGCCGTTGCGTTCGGCGTGGCGCCCTTCACCTACAACATCACCGGCTATTACGAGAAAAACGGCGTGATGCTGCGTGTCGCCACGACCTCGCGTCAGGGCGCGCAGAATAGCGGCGCGGCGCAGAACGGTATCCCCAACGCGGCGCTGTTCGGCACCGACTTCACGACGTACGACTTCTCGTCGGCGTTCGACCTCGACAAGATCTTCGGGATCGCCGGTGCACCGCAGCTGACCGTCAACGTCGCCAACTTCACCAACGCGACCCTGCGCTCCTACTTCCAGTTCGAGAACGCGACGTTCACCCAGTACAAGCCGGGTCGTCAGTTCCTGATCGGCTTGCGCGGCACCTTCTAACCTTTCGATCGTTTACCCCTCGCGATCGGACAGAGGCCCCGGTGAAAACCGGGGCCTTTTTTTGCGAGTGGTGCTGGCGTCATCGGCGGACGACCAACCGGCTCTAACGTCGATCAATGATTGTTTCGCGCTTTCGGCTTTATCGAGTATCGTGCACCAGTGACCGTCCCCTCCCCATCAGTCAGTACGCCGCATGGCGAGGGCGTCGCCGCCATCAATACCGGCTTGGAAATGCCACCCTTTCTCATCGGCGGTGGCGATTGTGCCGATCGGATCGCTCGCCTGGACTGGTCCGCCACGGCGCTCGGCCCGGTCGGAAGCTGGCCGATCTCGTTGACGACGACGCTCGCCCTGGTGCTGCGCTCGGCCGTGCCGTACCTGCTGTTCTGGGGCGAGGACGGGGTGATGCTGTACAACGACGCCTATGCCAATTTTGTCGGGGACGGCCATCCGGGATTGCTGGGCAAGACGGTCCATGACGGCTGGCCTCAATATGCCGCCTTCAACGACGTCATCATGACCGCCGGTTTCGGTGGCAAAACGCTGCACTTCCCGGACCTGCCCGCGACCCTCTACCGTAATGGGCAGGAGACGCAGGCCTGGGCCAATTTCGATACGTCGCCCATCGTCGATGGGCAGGGCAAGCCGGTCGGCGTCCTGTGCCTGCTGGCCGATACGACGCAGCGGGTGCTGGCGGAGCGTCGCGCGGCGTTCCTGCTGACCCTGGCCGATCATATGCGGGCGCTGGAGACGCCCACCGCAATCATGGCGCTGGCGGCGGAACGGTTGGGTGAGGAACTGTCGGCCAGCCGCGTCTTCTATGCCGAGATCACGAGCAAGGGCTGGATGACCGTCGAGCGCGACTATGCGCGCGGCGTATCTTCGATCGTCGGCCGCCACTCGCTGGTCAGTTTCGGGCCGGATCTGCTGGCCGCCTATCGCGGCGGCGCGCCGGTGGTCGTCACCAATGTGGATGCCGATGACCGTCTGAGCGACGGCGCGCGTTCCGGTCTTCAGGCACGTGAGGTCGGCGCATTCGTCGATGTCGTTCTGTTCGAGGAAACCGAATGGGTCGGCCTGCTCGCGGTCCAAAGCGCCACGCCGCGCATCTGGAGCCCTGAGGAAGAAGCGCTGATCCAGAATGTCGGCGAACGGGTCAAGGTCGCGGTCGAGCGGGCGCGCGCCGAGATGGCCCTGCGCAAGTTGAAGAACACGCTGGAACAGCAGGTCGTCGAGCGCACCGCCGAGATCCGCCGCTATCACGAAATCGTCGAGGCGATCGCTTCGCCCATCTGCGCCTTCGATACCGACTATCGCCTGATCGCCTTCAACAAGGCGCATAACCAGGAATTCCGGCGGGTCTTCGGTTTCGACACCAAGATCGGCGACGTGTTTCCCGATCAGTTCGTGCCGGACCAGCGCGATGCCATCCGGGCGCTGATGACCCGGGCGCTGACCGGGGAGCATTTCACCGTCACCGAAGCCTTTGGCAGCCCGGATCTCGCCAAGCCGATCTGGGAAATCACCTATACCCCGCTTCGCGACGGCGCGGGTCGGGTGATCGCGGCCTTTCACCAGGCCACCGACATTTCCGAACGCCTGAAGGCAGCTGCCGAACTGGAGGCGGCGCAGGAGGCCCTGCGACAAAGCCAGAAGGTCGAAGCCATGGGCAGCCTGACCGGCGGCGTCGCGCACGATTTCAACAACCTGCTGACGCCGATCATCGGCTCGCTCGACATGCTGATGCGCAGGGGCTCCGGCACGGCGCGCGAACAGCGGCTGATCGACGGGGCGCTGCAATCGGCCGAACGGGCCAAGACCCTCGTCCAGCGCCTGCTCGCCTTCGCCCGCCGCCAGCCGCTCCAGCCGACCGCCGTCGATCTGGGCCAGCTGGTCGACAGCATGGCCGACCTGATCGAATCCACAGTCGGCCCGACCATCACGCTGGAGGTGGAGGTCGCCGACACCCTTCCCCCCGCCCGGGCCGATGCCAACCAGCTTGAAATGGCGCTGCTCAATCTGGCGGTCAACGCACGTGATGCGATGCCGAGCGGAGGCACGCTGTCGGTCAAAGTCCACCGCTGCGAGGTCGACGGCCAGCAGACGACCGACGTTCCGGCAGGTGATTATATCTGCCTGAGCGTCGGCGATACCGGCATGGGCATGGACGAGGAAACCCGCCTGCGCGCGATCGAGCCCTTCTTCTCGACCAAGGGCGTCGGCAAGGGGACGGGCCTGGGCCTGTCCATGGTGCATGGTCTGGCCGCACAGCTTGGCGGCGGCCTGACGATTTCGAGTGCACTGGGGCACGGAACGGCGATCACGCTCTGGCTGCCTCTCAGCGATGTCGGGACGGCGACGGCAGCACCCGTGGTCCCTGCCCCGGCAAGGGCCGATGGCATCGGCACGGTCCTGCTGGTGGATGACGAGGATCTGGTGCGGATGAGCACCGCCGACATGCTGGCCGATCTGGGGTACGGCGTGGTCGAGGCATCGTCCGGCGAACAGGCGCTGGAACTGGTGCAGGCGGGGTTGCGCCCCGACCTGCTCGTCACCGATCACCTCATGCCGGGTATGAGCGGCGCGCAGCTCGCCCGCGAGTTGCAGGACAGGCTGGCCGGACTTCGCTCCCTCATCGTATCGGGCTATGCCGAGGCGGAGGGGCTGGATGTCGAGGTCGCGCGACTGACCAAGCCATTCCGCAGCGAGGAACTGGCGGCGAGTCTGGCCGCCATCGGGGCATCAACCGCGGGAAGCCGGGCGGCCCCCGAAGAAGGGGATGCCGCCCAGCCGATCATTGCTTAATAATCGTCGGAATTGTCGAAGTCGGAATTGCCGTCGTCGAAACGGCCGCCATCGTCATCGTCGAAGTTGTTGATGGTGACATTCTCCGGTTGGCCCATGAAGCCCTGACTGCCGCCACCGAACAGGCCACCACCACCGCCGCCGCGATGGCCGAACATGTCGGACAGGCCCGAAAACAGCATCTCGCCGCCGACGACGCCCGCCGCCGTGGTGCCCGCGCTGCGCAGGAAGCTGCCCAGTCCGCCGCCGCCGGAGAAGACGCCCGGCCGGGCCTCGGGCGGGGGTGGCGAATAGCTGTCCTGCGGGCGCGCACCCCAGGGGCCGCCAGCGCCCTGCGGCAGGAAGCCGCTGCTTGCCGGTGCCGGGGGCGCCTGTTGCTGGCGCTCCAGCTCAGCGATGCGCTGCTGTGCCGCATGCAGCGACTGGTCGGCAACGATGGCGTGCTGGACCAACAGATAGGCCGCGTCCGGATTGGAGGACAAAGCGCGGGCGATCATCGCATCGGCCTCGGGGTCCTTCCCACCCGTACGCGCGGCGGACAATTCATCGAGAAAGCGGGTAAGCAACGTGCGTTCTTCGGCGTTCATCGGGGCACTCCAATCTTACGCCCCGAAAGATCGTCGAGCCCGCCCTCAGATCAAGATCGGAAGCCTTGGATGACCGATTATTCACCCCGACGGCATCTTGTCTCCAGCCTGTGAACGGCCTTCCTGCTCCCACTCATATTCCTTTTGCAGCGCCAGTTCGTCGCGCCCCGCCGTCAGAACAGCCTGTTCGCGGCCCTCTTCGGCAAACGACACCACGAAGTCCTTGGCCGGGACATCGCCATAGATCGTCCGATGCTCGGGCGAGGCGACATGGCCCACATAGCGCAGGCTCAGGTCGTAATGGCCCGACCAGAAGAACGGCACTTCACGATAATCGCCGCTCACCTGTCCCATGAAATGCCGGGCAAGCCATTGCCCCATGCGCTGCGCCACGACCCAATGCTCGACCCGAATGGGATGACCGAGGCGAGGGTCCGGTGCATTGGCGATATCGCCGATCGCGTGGATGGCGGGATCGGACGTTCGCAATTGAGGATCGACCTTCACGCCGCCCCCATTGGACTTGTCGGAAAGATCGAGGCCGGCCGCTTCCGCCAGTTCCACCCGTGGCCGTACGCCGATCCCGGCGACGACGAAGTCGCCCTTCACTTCGGAACCGTCATCGAGCATGGCGACATGGCCGTCCCAGCGTGCGATACGGCGATTCAAGTGGAAGGTGACGCCCTTGGACTCGTGCAGGTTGCGGATCATCGCGCCGACCTCGAGCCCGGCCGTCTTCTCCAACGGCCATTCGTCGTCGGATATGACCGCGACTTCCAGCCCCCGTGCGATCAGCGAGGCGGCGACCTCAAGGCCGATATAGCTCGACCCGACCACGATGGCGCGCTTCGCCTGCCCCGCCGCAGCGATCAGTTGGTCGGCATCGGTCAGCGTCCGCAAGGCGAACACGTCCTTTCGATCCGAACCGTAAAAATCGGGCGATACCACCGCCGCGCCGGTTGCAAGCACCAGCCGGTCATAGGATATGGTATCGTCGTTCTTTAGGACGATGGTCTTGGCCTCGCGGTCGATCCGAGACACAGCGATGCCGGACCGAACGTCCACGCCCTCAAGTCCGGGCAAGGCGGTCTCGCCTCGTTTCGCCTTACCCGCCAGATACTGTTTCGAGCAGAAGGTGCGATCATAGGGCGCATCGCTCTCTTCATCGATCACGATCACCGACGCGCCCGCACCGTGACGGGCCAGCATTTCGGCACAGGCATGACCCGCGGCGCCAGCGCCGATGATGACGATGCGTTCCAACTCCGCGGCCTCGGCGGCCTCGGGTGCAGGACCCGGTTCGGCGGGAACCGTGATCCGCAACTGGCCGTCGTCCTCGACCACCTCAAACCGCTCCAGCGGCGCGAAGGCGGGTGCGCCCACGGCCTCGCCTGTCTCGATATCGAAACGGGCATGATGCCAGGGGCAGCGAAGCGTGCCGTCCGCGACGATCCCCTCGGACAAGGGTGCCTTCAGATGCGTGCATTGGCCCGCCAGCGCGCAGACCCGCCCCTTGTGCCGGACGAGCACGACATCCTGCCCGTCCAGCACACCGGCGACGATATGCCCTTCCTGCACTTCGCTAGAGGCGATGCCCTTCGCCAGATCACGATCCGCCATCGCCTCTTGCCTTTCCTGCTTTATCGGGGGGTCAGTCGGCGCGCTGAAGCGCCGTCGCGGCGAGATGCTCGCCGACGAACCAGACCTGCGGCTCGTTGGAGCGAATGATGTCGCTGACCAGCAGGTCGTTGGTGCCGTCATCGCCCGACTCGTCGGCAGTCTTGGCGCCCTCATGTGCCTGTTCCAGTACGATACGATGCGCCTCCAGCAGGCGGGCAAGCATCGTCGGCACATCCTCGCGACCGCGCGGCGGACGCGGGATACGGGTCATCTCGGCCACGTCATGCGGCGTCGCGATGCTGATGCCGCCCAGCGCCTGGATACGCTCAGCCACCATGTCGACCAGTTCGGCCTGTTTTTCATAATGGGTGTCGAGCAGCAGATGCAGTTGATAGAAGGTCGCACCCGACATCTGCCAATGATGCTTCTTGTAGAGGTCACGCAGCATCATGGTGTCGGCCAGCACTTGGTTCAGGATCGACACGCTTTGCTTGCGGGCATTGTCGGACAGACCCAGCGGCAAGTCCTTCAACGTGCCGAAGGGCTGGATCTCGCGATATTCGATCTTGTACTGCGGCTGCGCCTGGTCGGTATCGGCCACGACTTTACTCCGATCATGGATAGGGACCGTGGCCAAGCGCTTGCCCCCGCGCACGGTTCCATGAATTTTCCGGCATCGTCCGACTGGCGAGGATTATCGCCTATGATCCAAATTAATTTTTATTGGGAGGCATTTGTCAGGAACGGACCGTCCCGTGCGGCGTCCAGCATGGGCTTTCAAGGAACCCGGCCGCATGATCCAACCGACCTTCGTCTTTCTCCACGCCCTGGGTTCCAGCAAACGGGAATGGGAGCTGGTGTGCCGGCATCTCGGCAGCGCGCCTTGCATGGCACTCGACCTGCCGGGTTTTGGCGACCGGGTTGATGAAGGCTATGCCGATGTCACCGCGATGGCCGACGATCTGGCCGATACGATCCGCCGCAACGGGCTGACGGCCTGTATCCTGGTCGGGCACAGCATGGGCGGCAAGATCGCCACCATCGTCGCAGCTCGCGCGGCGGCGGGTGAGATCGGGTTGGCCGGGGTTCTGGGCGTTGCGCTCGTCGCCGCCTCGCCCCCCTCGCCCGAACCGATGGACGAGGAGCGGCGCGCGCAGATGATCGGCTGGGTCGCGGGCGGATCGATTGGGCAGGACGATGCGGAGACCTTCGTCGAGGCCAATACCGCGTCGCCTCTGCCGCCTGAACTGCATGATCGGGCGGTGGCGGACGTGCGGCGTTCGAGCCGCGAGGCGTGGCTCGGCTGGCTAGAACGGGGGAGCCTGGAGGATTGGAGCGGTCAGGTCGGCCAGATCTCGATCCCGGCACTGATCGTTGCAGGATCGGAGGACGGTGACCTGAACGAGGATGCGCAGCGCAGGCTCAATGCGCCGCATTACCGTCATGCCGATATTCGCGTCGTCGACGGCGCCGCCCACATGATCCCCTATGAACAGCCCGAAGCGCTCACTCGGGCTCTCGAAAACTATGCCGCATCGCTGGCCCCTTCGATCCTGCCGAGCGGGTTCGTCCACGTTCTAAGCTCCGACCGGGTCAGCCGCCGCACCCGTGCCGCCATGCTGGAGCGGACCCGTCCGGTGTCCGACGCCGGACTTCCATGGTCAGACGCTGAGCGGGCAACCGTCCAGGACCTGATTGCCCACATTCTGCCGGAAGACGTCTCCGCGCCTGATCTTGCACAGCGGGTCGAGGTGGCCATCACGCAGGGGTCGGGGGACGGCTGGCGCTTCGCCGATCTGCCGCCCGATCCGGAGGCCTGGCGGCAAGGGTTGCTGACCCTGGACGCGCTCACCGGCCGCTTTGCCGCGCTGGACCATGGCACGCAGGCCGACTGGCTGGACCGGATCGCCGCTGGGAATGACGAGGCCACCGCCAATGCGGGTCCGTTCTCGCCCGAGCAGATGGCCCTCTGGTTTCAGGACGTCCGCGCGGAAGTCGTTCGCCAATGGGCCGCCCTGCCGTCGACGATGGCGGCGATTGGCTATGACGGCTTTGCGGTCGGCGGCGATGGCCCCCGCAAGCAAGGCTATCGCCGAACCGGCGCGAACGATGTCGAAGCCTGGCAGACGGTACGGGAGAAGATCGCATGAGCCGTGCCCCCTATGCCACGACCGAGATGGTCGATGCCGTCGTCATCGGGACCGGCGCAGGTGGTGCGCCGCTGACCGCGCGATTGGCCGAGGCCGGGCTGTCGGTCGTCGCACTGGAGGCGGGACGGTCCTTCAAACCAAACGAACATGTCGCTGACGAACTCGCCGCCGATATCTACTGGATGGAAGAGCGACTGAGCGGCGGCAACGACCCGACCGCCTTCGGCTCCAACAATTCGGGCATGGGGGTCGGCGGCTCGACACTCCACTGGGGCGCCTTCTGCCCACGCCCCGATCCCCGCGACCTGCAACTGAAGACCATGACCGGGCAAGGCGCGGACTGGCCCGTCCCCCATGCCGAGCTGATCGCCTATGTGAAAGAAGTGGAGGCATTTACCGGCGTCTCCGGCCCGGCCCGTTACCCTTGGGACGACAGCCGCCGCTATGCCTATCCGCCGGTCCCCCGCAATGCCTCCGCCGAGGCGATGGCACGGGGGTGCGAGGCGCTGGGCATCACGGTGGCGGACGCTCCGGCTGCGCTCGTCTCGCGCGACCGCGAACAGCCGCATTGGGGACAGCGCCAGGCCTGCGTCAATTGCGGCACCTGTCACCAAGGCTGCCGCAACGCCGCCAAGACCAGCATGGACACCAGCTATCTCCCCATGGCCGCCGCGCATGGGGCCGAGATACGCTCCCAGGCGCGCGTGATGTCCTTCGAGTTCGACCAGCATGGGCGGATCGACGGGGTCGTCTATCATCAGGGCGGTCAGGAGCATCGTCAGCGCTGCCGCGCCGTCTTCCTGTGCGCAGGCGGGGTCGAGAGCCCGCGCCTCCTGCTGAACCTGGGCCTCGCCAATTCCAGCGGACAGGTCGGCCGCAATTTCATGGCGCATGTCGCGACCCAGGTCTGGGGACGCTTCGATGACGAGATGCGGATGAACCGGGGCTATCCCTCCTCGCTGATCAGCGAAGACATGATGCGCCCCGCCGATGCCGATTGCGTCGGGGGCTATCTGATGCAGAGCCTGGGCGTGCTGCCGGTCAACCTCGCCACCGGACTGGCGCGCGGGGCGGGCATGTGGGGCACGCGGCTTCAGTCGATCCTGCGAAATTACAACCGCATGGCGGGGATCGGCATCAATGGCGATTGCCTGCCGCATCCCGACAACCGCCTGACCCTGTCGGACGAAACCGACGCGTTCGGCCATCGCAAGGCGCGGATCGACTTCAGCTATCATGCCAATGAACGCGCCATCGACCAGCATTCCCGCCGCGTCATGACCGCCATCTGGGAAGCGGCAGGCGCGCAAGACATCTTCGCCGTCGATCGCTCGGCACATACCATCGGCACCTGCCGCATGGGCGACAATGGCGACGAGGCCGTGGTCGATGCGGACGGGCGTAGCTTCGACATCGCCAATCTGTGGATTTGCGACAACTCGGTCTTCCCAAGTGCACTGGCCGCGAACCCTGCGCTGACGATCATGGCGCTGTCGCTGCGTACGGCGGATCGCTTCCTGGCGTCGGGACGCTAGGCGGCGAGCCCGTTCGCCTCGACATGGTCGGCGATCGCTCCGGCGGTCGTCCACCATATCCGGGGATCGTCGGCCTCGCGCAGCGCCGTCAACACGCGGGCAAGCGGCGGGACGCGGTGCGCCTGCCCCATGATATAGGGGTGCAGCGCGATCCCGAGGACCGAGGGACGGCGATCGGCCTCGGACAGCAATTGCGCGACGGCATCCCGGATCATGCCTGCAAAAACATCCGCCTCCTGCTTGCGCTGGATCACGGCGGGCAAGTCGTTGATCTCCTGGGAATAGGGTATCGACAGAAGCTCGCCATGTTCGGTCGCCATCCGGGTTGGCTGATCGTCATGCGCCCAGTCGAGCACGTAGCGATAGCCTGACGCCTTCAGCAGGTCGGGCGTCACCTCGCTCTCCGAAATCCAGGGGCCGAGCCAGCCGGTGGGGCGCGTGCCGAGCGCGGCCAGTCTGTCGGTCACATCGGCGATCAGGCGGCGTTCCTCCTCCTGCCCCAGCTTGCCCTGCGCCTTCGCATTGCTGCCACCATGCGCGGCGATCTCGTCGCCACGGTCGCGACAGGCCTCGGCCAATCCCGGACAGCGATCCAGAACATCCGCGTTCAACAACGCCGTGGTCTTCAGCTCCAGCCGGTCGAACAACTCGAACAGCCGCCACGCGCCCACCCGATTGCCATAGTCGCGCCAGGCATAGTTCATCACGTCCGGCTGGTTCTGCGACGGCGCCAGCTCGGCTCCCAGGCCGCCGCCAAAGTCGAAGACCTCATGATTGACGCCCAGATAGATGGCGACCCTGCGCCCCTCGGGCCAATCATAGGCGGGGCGGTCGATGATAGGGCGAAAGGGATAGCGACCCGGATCGGATGAAGACATGGCACGTCAACGTCGCCCCGCGCCAATGGATGCCCGGCCCTTCCCTATCCGCGCATTTGTAATGTCGGAGTTTTGGGCTAGGGCAATGACTTCGATGAGCCTCGTGGCGATTCGAACAACAAGGACCGCTACGATCCCGTCCGGGACGGCGCGGCCGACAGGCGGAGGATGGACCATGCTGACCCGACGTTCCTTCATGGCTGGTGCGACCACCGCCATGGCCCTGCCCTCGATCGTCCGGGCGGCGAGCGCACCGACCATCGTCAACCCGGTGGTCCGTCAGCGCGCCGATGCGCAGGTCTTCCGCCACACCGATGGCTGGTATTACATGACCGGGTCGGTGCCCGAATATGACCGGCTGGTCCTGCGCCGTTCGAAGACGCTCGCGGGTCTAACCACCGCGACCGAAAAGATACTGTGGCGGCATCTGCCGAGCGGGCCGATGTCGGGCTTCATCTGGGCACCCGAGATGCATCTGATCGATGGCCACTGGACCATGTATTTCGCTGCGGGGCCGAGCGGCGGCGGCGAGGATGTGTTCCGCATCCGCACCTTCGCGGTCGTGTGCGACGGCCCCGATCCGATGACCGGCAACTGGTCGGTGCTGGGCCAGTTGCAGACCGAATGGGACAGCTTCACCCTCGACTCGACCAGCTTCGTCCACAAGGGCCAGCGTTATCTGGCATGGGCGCAGAGCGAGCCGGGCATCGCGACCAACTCCAACCTCTATCTCGCCCCACTCAAGACCGCGCTGACCCTGGCCTCCAAGCCGGTGCGGCTGTCGGTGCCGACGCTGGACTGGGAGATCCAGGGCTTCAAGGTCAATGAGGCGCCCGCCCTGCTCACCCGCAACGGCAAGCTGTTCATGACCTATTCGGCCAGCGCCACCGATGCACGCTATTGCATGGGGATGCTGACCTGCAATGTCGATGCCGACCTGATGAATGCGGCCAATTGGTCCAAGTCGCCGGTGCCGGTCTTCAAGACCTCCACCACGCACAAGGTCTTCGGACCCGGGCATAACAGCTTCACGGTGGACGAGCGCGGGCGCGACGTGCTGGTCTATCACGCGCGCGATTATCTGGAGATCAAGGGCGATCCGCTGTTCGATCCCAATCGGGATACGCGGATGCAGTACTTCCGTTACCGCCCCGACGGCTCGCCCGATTTCGGCGAGCCGGTCGCCAATGGGCCGCTCCGCCGGCTCTGAGCGGGTATTGCTCTGACAATAATCCTATCGCCACGCCTTGACGCCCAGGATCGCCAGGCCGCCCGCCATGGTGACCAGGGCGAGCACGACTAGCACCGCGTCGAAGTCGTGCGGCGTGGCGAAGGTCCAGGTCAGGCCCGCGCCGATGATGGTCGGCAGGGTATTGGTCAGGTTGAACAGACCCAGGTCGCGCCCCCGATGCCGGGGATCGGGCAAAAGCTGGAAGGTCAGCCCGGCAT
Organism: Sphingomonas yabuuchiae; assembly: GCF_014199595.1. Classification (GTDB taxonomy): domain Bacteria; phylum Pseudomonadota; class Alphaproteobacteria; order Sphingomonadales; family Sphingomonadaceae; genus Sphingomonas; species Sphingomonas yabuuchiae. The sequence continues at coordinate 420,359 of NZ_JACHNX010000002.1, forward strand.
GCAGCGCGACGAAGACGGAAGACCCGGCGGTGTAGAGGATGAACGCCGCCGCCGCAGCCTGACGGCTGTCCGCCGCGGCCATGGCCAGCAAACCCAACGCCGCGACCAGCGCCGCCATTGCTAGAATATACCGGCGGCGCTCCATACGATCCGCCAGCCGCCCCAGCACCAAGGCGACCGGCAAGGGCAGGACGAAGGCCAAGGTGAAGACCTGCCCGACCCAGTGGGGCAGGTCGGCATAGTCGGCGGCCGGTACGATCGTTTCGAAATAATAGAGCAGATAGACCTGGGTCACGACCGCCGCAACCTGGATGCACAGCCGCGCCATGCCCGCGATCAAAAAGTCCTGCCTGGGCGGGCGAGACGGCGCGGGCGCGACGCGCTCGTCCGGCATGGCGCCCCCCGCCCCGACCAGCAGCAACGGCAGAACGCAGAGCATGACCGCTATCACCACGACCGCCAGCCGCCCCTGCTCCCCCAGCACGGCCTCGCCCACCAGCCAGGTCGACAGGGCGGAGGCCGCCGGGTTGCCGAGCGCGATCAGGCCGCCCGTCAGCCCGCGCTTCGCATCGGGTATCTCCTCCGCCATGATCGCCATCAGCGGGGCGAGCAGCGCGTTGACCGTGAACTGGAAGAACAGGATTGCCACGACCAGCATCACGGGAGTCGCGGCCATGCCGATCGCGGCATAGCTGGCCGCCACCCCCGCCAGGCCGATCGCCATCCAGCCCCGCCGACCACGCCCCGCCCGCTGCGACCGATCGCTCAGCCAGCCGAACAGGATGTTCGCCAGGCTCGCCGTCGCCGCGCCCAGGACCGCGACCAGCGAGAGCAAGGCGATCCGGCCATCCGGGCTGACCGCCTCGACCTTCATCGGCACCAGTAGGGTCAGCAGCGGCAGATAGGCCGCCACGCCACCGATATTGGCCAGCGCGTAAAGCCCCAGGGGCGGGCGCTGGCGCGGATGTGTGCGATCGGAGGGCGGGACCATCGCCCACCCTTGCCCCCGATCGCACGCCAAGGGCAACGGGCGTTACGGCTTCCCTTAAGGCTTCATCGTCTGCGCATCGATCCGGGTGGTGCTGACCATCGCCCGGTCGGTCGCGTCATGCGCCACCGCGACGCGATAGGCCCCGCCCTGAATTCGCCAGCCAGGGAGCGCGGTGTCGTAATCCGCCAGCAGACGCGGCTCGGCGATCAGGGTGATGCGACGCGTCTCGCCGGGCTTCAGCGTCACGCGCTGGAACGCCGCCAACCGCATCGGATCGCCACTGCCGTCGCGCGCCACATAGATTTGCGGCACGTCCGACCCGGCGCGCTGGCCGGTGTTGACGATATCGACGGTCACGCGGACCGTCTTGCCGCCGGTGACGATCGGATTGCGATAGGCGAAGCTCGTATAGCTGAGCCCGTGGCCGAAGGGGAAAAGCGGCTTCAGCCCCTTTTTCTCATACCACCGATAGCCGACATCGGCGCCCTCGACATAGTCGACCGGGAAGCTCTGAAGCGTCGGGGCCGGTGTCGCCGCCGGATTGGCGGCGGCCGCCGCTTCGACCTCGCTCAGCTTGTCGAGCCCGACCGGGCGTGGGCGCGGCGGTTGCGACGCATCGGCGGGGAAGGTGATCGGCAGGCGGCCCGAGGGATCGACCTGGCCGGTCAGGATCGCCGCCAGCGCCTCGCCGCCGCGCTGTCCGGGATACCAGGCCTGGACGACAGCGGGGACCTTCGCGATCCAGGGCATCAGCACCGGGCCGCCCGTTTCCATCACCGCCACGGTATGCGGCTGTGCGGCGGCGATCGCGGCGATCAGGGCGTCCTGCTGGTTCGGCAGCCGCAGGTCGGGTACGTCGTCCGCCTCGGTCGTCCACTGGGTGGCAAAGAAGATGGCCATGTCCGCCTTCTTCGCCGCCGCGACCGTCGCGTTCAGGTTGCGCCCGTCCTGCCACTCGATCTCGACGCCGGGCAGTGCCTTGCGCAGCGCGGCGAGCGGCGACGAGGCGTGATAGGTGATCCGCGCGAACGAGGACGAGCCGCCATAAGCCAGCGGGATTTCAACCGGCGCACCACCGACCGAGCGGACCTGCGACGATCCGCCGCCCGACAGCACGCCGACATCGGCATTGCCGCCGATCACCACGATCCGCTTGGCGGTGCGCGCGATGGGCAGGAGATTGCCGTCGTTCTTCAGAAGGACGATCCCGGCCTCTGCTGCCCGCTGCGCCACCTCGGCATGGGCGGCATAGTCGGGCGTCACCGCCTGGGTGGGCATCGGCGCATCATAGGCGCCGGTTTCGATCAGCCCGGTCAGATAGCGGGCGACCATGTCGTTCAGCCGCGCCTCGGGCACCTCCCCCTTGGCCACGGCCTCGGCGAGCGGCTCGGCGAAATAAATGGCCTTGTCCAGTTCCTGCCCGGACTCCTGGTCCAGCCCGGCATTGGCGGCCTTCACGGTCGAATGCACCGCGCCCCAGTCGCTCATAACCCAGCCATGATAGCCCCAGTCGCGCTTCAGCACGTCGGTCAGCAAATAACGGTTCTCGCAGGCCCAGTCGCCGTTGATCTTGTTATAGGCGCACATGACCGAGCCGGGCCGCCCCTGCTCGATCGCGATCTGGAACGCGAGCAGGTCGCTCATCCGTAGCGCCGCCTCACCGATCCGGGCGTCCAGGATGTTGCGGCCGGTTTCCTGGGCATTCAGCACATAATGCTTGATCGTCGAGACGATGCGGTTCGACTGAACGCCCGCGATATGCGCGCCGCCCAGCGTTCCGGCCAGCAGCGGGTCCTCGCCCAGATATTCGAAATTGCGACCGTTCCACGGATCGCGGGTCAGGTTGACGCCGCCCGCCAGCAGCACGTTGAACCGCTTGTCGCGTGCCTCCGCGCCGATCATCGCGCCGCCCGCGCGGGCGATAGCGGGATCGAAGCTGGCCGCCGTCGCCAAGCCGGAGGGCAACGCGGTGGCGACGTCGCCGACCCGCTGCTCGACCTGATTGGCCACGCCCAGCGAGGCATCGCTCTCGCGGACCAGGGGCACGCCCAGCCGGGGAATGCCGTCGATGTGCCCGGCCGAGGGGATCAGTTCCTCCTTCGACTTGCCCGCCGCCATGGTCGGGAACAGGCCGTGGACGAGCAGGATCTTTTCCTCGCGCGTCATCTTCGCGACGATCCGGTCAGCGCGCGCGCGTGCGGCGGCGATGGAGGTCCGCGCCGCCTTTTGCGGCGACCGCATCTGCGTCTGCGCCGACGCCCCGGTGCCCGCCGCGATCAGCGCGATCATCGCCAGACCGCCTGCCATCTTGCCCTTCGTCACAATCATCCTCCCCCGATCATCCGGTTTGCCGCCTTGTGTTGCATTGCTGCACGCCTGTCCAGAGAACGTTCACAATCATGTAAAATCAATGGCTGACGCTCTTGACAGTCATCCGGCATTGGCAGAGTGAACGTTCTCATAGAGCGCGGATAACCGCGCCCGTTCACGAGGGGAGGTTTTCCATGCGTAGCGTTCGTGCTCGCCTGCTATCCAATTTCGCCATCGGTGTTTCCACCGTCGCCCTGACCCTTCCGGCCGCCGCACTGGCGCAGGATGCCGCCGCGACGATGGGCAATCCCGGCCCGGCCCAGACCGATCCCAAGGCGCCGACCAGCGGCCCGACCGACCCCGCACAGGGCGACGGCGATATCGTCGTCACCGGCATCCGCGCCAGCTTGCGCCAGTCGATCGACATCAAGCGCAATGCGCAGGGCGTGGTCGACGCGATCAGCGCCGAGGAGATGGGCAAGTTCCCCGACACCAACCTGGCCGAGTCGCTCCAGCGTATCACCGGCGTGTCGATCGACCGCTCGAACGGCGAAGGCCAGTTCGTGACGGTGCGCGGCTTCGGCGCCGAATATAATCTCGTCACGCTCAACGGGCGGCAGATGCCGACTTCGACCATCGGCGACGGCAACAGCGCGCCCGGCTCGCGCTCGTTCGACTTCGCCAACCTCGCCTCCGAAGGCGTCGCCGCGCTGGAGGTCTACAAGTCCGGCCGCGCGACGGTGGCGTCGGGCGGCATTGGGTCGGCCATCAACATCCGCACGCCCCGTCCGCTCGACAAGTCGGGCCTGCGCGGCTCGATCTCGGCGCGCGGGGTGATCGACACCTCGCAGAACGGCGGCAAGGATATAACGCCCGAAGTGTCGGGCATCTTCTCCGACACCTTTGCCGACGACCGGATCGGCGTGCTGGTCACGGGCGCCTATCAGCGGCGCAATTTCAGCCAGAACCAGGCCAATGTCGGCTGGCGCGACGGCTATCTCGGCTCGGAGAACAATTGGGGTTCGCTGGCGCAGCAAGGCGATCCGCGCTACGCCAACATCACCAACCGGCCCGGCGCCAATGACGTGTATCAAGTGCCGCAGAACGCCAGCTACAACATCGTCAACGGCCGCCGCGAGCGCATCAACGGCCAGGCCGTCCTGCAATTCCGCCCGATCGACGATCTGACCGCAACGGTCGACTATACCTATTCGCAGAACACCTTCGACATTCGGGACAACAATGTCGGCATCTGGTACAACCATAACGACACGTCGAGCGCCTGGACCAACGGCCCGATCGCCGAGCCGGTCTTCTATACCGAGCGCTTCACCGCCGCCGAGGCCAAGGACCTGGCCTATTCGGCGACGCAGACCTCGAGCCGCAGCATCAACAAGTCGCTGGGCGGCAACCTGACCTGGAAGACGCCGGGCGGCGTCACCCTGTCGATCGACGCGCATCACTCGACCGCCGAGTCCAAGCCGGACAACCCTTACGGCAACAGCAACTCGGTCGGCACCGCGATCTTCGGCGTGCAGAGCCAGACGATCAATTTCGACAACAAGCTGCCGGTCATCTCCTTCGCGATGCAGCCGGGCATCGACCCGCTGAACGCCGCGAACATCGTCCCCACGGGCAGTGCCTTCCGCAATTCCTATTTCCGCGACGAGATCAATCAGGTCCAGTTCCGTGGCCATTACGACCATGAACAGGGCTTCCTCGACAGCCTGGACTGGGGTTTCGACTATACCGACAACAAGGTGCGCTCGGCCTATAGCGTGCTTCAGAACGACACCTGGGGCGGCACCGGCGGCGACAGCGCGGCTCAGCGTGCGGCGGCCGCCGCCCTGATCCCCGACGATCTGTTCCAGCAGATCAGCGTGCCCGACAAATTTTCCGGCATCGGCGGCGCGAACAATGCGGCGATCGTGAAGTCCTTCTATGGCTTTAACCTGCCGTCGATGGTGTCGCTGCTCGACAAGGCCTATGGCATTTGCGGGGGCAACGGCCAGTGCCTGATCCCGTACACGACGGACTCGCGCATCCGGGAGAAGACCGTCGCGCCATACTTCCAGTTCAATGGCAAGATGGACCTGTTTGCGCGCCCCGCGCACCTGATCGCAGGCTTGCGGTTCGAGAATACCGACGTCTCGGCCTCCGCGCTGGTGCCGACCCCGGTGGGTGCGCGGCAGAACTCGCAGAACGAGTTCAACATCCTGTTCTCGGGCAGTGGCTTCACGACGTTCAAGGGCCGCTACCAGAACTGGCTACCTTCGGTCGACTTCGACTTCCAGCCGCTGGAAAACGTCAAGCTGCGCGCATCGTACAGCCACACCATCACCCGCGCCGATTATGGCAGCCTGCAGGGCGGTCGCAACCTGGATCAGTTGTTCCGCATCGGCGGCGGCACGGGTCGGGTCGGCAACCCCAACCTGATCCCGTACAAGTCGAAGAATATCGATCTGTCGGCGGAGTGGTATTACAAGCCGGACAGCTACATCTCGGTCGGCTTCTTCCACAAGGTCGTGTCGAACTATATCGGCAATACGCAGGTCAACCTGACGGTGCCCGGCCTGACCTCGCCCACCACGAGCTTCAACGGTGTGACCCAGAATGGCCCGCGCTATCAGGCGGCGATCAACGCGCTGGGGGCCAATGCCACCTTCGCGCAGATCCGCGACTATATTGGTGCCAACTTTCCCGGCGGCGTGGTCAACGGTACGATCGTCGCGCAGCCCAATGATCCGCTGGTCAATTTCGTCGTCACGACGCCGTTCAACAGCGATCAGACCGCCAAGGTCGACGGCTTCGAGTTCGCGATCCAGCACAGCTTCTGGGACACCGGCTTCGGCACGATCCTGAACTATACGATCGTCAACGGGAACCGGAACTATGACAACCGGCAACCCGCCAGCGTGTCGCAATTCGCGATCACCGGCCTGTCGGACAGCGCCAACGCGGTCCTGTTCTACGACAAGTTCGGTATCCAGGCACGCGCGGCCTATAACTGGCGCCGGGGCTATCTGGCCGGGGCGGGCATCAACCCGGTCTATGTCAACACCTATGGCCAGTTGGATGCCAGCGCCAGCTATGCGCTGACCAAGAGCGTCGCGATCTTTGCCGAGGGCATCAACCTGCTAGGCGAGAACCGCAGCGGCCACCTCCGCTCGGATCGTAACGTCAACTTCGTGACGAAGCAGGATGCGCGCTACTCGGCGGGCGTGCGCTTCACCTTCTGACGATGGGAAGCCAGCTTTTCCGCCGAGGAATGGCTGGCTTTTCGCGGACCATATGGGCAATTTGCGGGCTTGGAAGACGGGCCGGGGATCGGGACTGCGGTGGACAAGGCTATCACCCGGATCGTGATCGTCGGCGGCGGCACCGCCGGATGGCTGGCCGCCGCCCGCATCGCCGCCGCCACCGCCGGATCGGTGACGGTCACGCTGATCGAATCCCCCGACGTGCCGACGCTCGGGGTTGGCGAAGGCACCTGGCCGACCATTCGCGGTACGCTGGAGCGGATCGGCATCACCGAGACCGAGCTGCTGCTCGCCTGCGACGGGTCGTTCAAACAGGGGACTCGCTTCGACCGATGGGCGACCGGCGCGAGCGATGATCGCTACTACCATCCCTTCGTGCCACCGATCGATGCCGACCCCGCCGATCTGCCCGGCGATATCCCCTATGCCCTCGCCACCTGCGCCCAGCCGCTGGTCTGTGCCGAGGACCTTGCCCCGCGCCAGCGTGGGATGCCCGATTATGCAGGCGCGCTGAACTATGCCTATCATCTGGATGCGACGAAGCTCGCCGCGCTGCTGACCCGGCACGCGACCATCCGTCTGGGCGTGCGGCATATCCGCGATCACGTCACCGGGGTCGAACGCGGCGGGGACGGCGGCATCGCGGCGGTCCATATCCGCGGATCGGGGAGCGTCGCGGGCGACCTGTTCCTCGACTGCACCGGCCATGCCGCGCTGCTGATCGGCGATGCGCTGGGGGTGGAGACGGTCGATGCCTCCTCCATCCTGTTCAACGACCAGGCGCTCGCGGTGCAACTGCCCGTCGCGCCGGGCAGCCCCGTCGCGTCGCAGACCGTGGCGACCGCCCATGGCGCGGGCTGGATCTGGGACATCGGCCTGCCGACCCGACGCGGGATCGGCTGTGTCTATGCCTCCGCTTTCATGAGCGACGACGAGGCGGAAGGCGTGTTGGCCGAATATTGCCGCCGGATTTCGGGCGATAGCCCCGCCCCGCGTCGGCTGACCTTCCGCTCTGCCTATCGGTCCAGGCCCTGGACGGCCAATTGCCTCGCCATCGGCCAGTCGGCGGGGTTCATGGAGCCGCTGGAAGCTTCGGCCATCGTGATGATCGAGTTGGCGCTGGATGCACTGCTGGACGATTTTGCCGTCGACACCGGTCTGATGACGATCCAGGCGCGGCGTTTCAATGCGCTGGCGACCTATCGCTGGGAAAGGATCGTCGACTTCCTGAAGCTGCACTATGTCCTCAGCCGACGCGATGAGCCCTATTGGCGGGCGCATCGCGATCCCGCCACGATACCCGACCGACTGGCCGAGATGCTGGCACTGTGGCGCTATCGCAGCCCGTCCGCGCTCGACCTGCCTATGCAGGATGAACTGTTTCCGGCGGCCAGCTATCGCTACATCCTTCGCGGTATGGGTTTTCCCGCCCCCCTGCCCTCACCCGTGCCGCGCCCGCATCGGCCCGACCTGCCAAGCCAGCTTCGCCAGATCGACCAGCGCGGCCGTGCGCTGGCGGCGAGCCTGCCGACCAACCGCGCCTATCTCGACGCCCTGCGCGCCGAACAGGCCCCCCTTTCCGAGAAACGCGCCTGATGTCCCGCCACGAAGCCCTCAACCCCGACGACCACCGCGACCTGCGCATCCAGGAGCGCCGCGACGCTGCGCTGGGTGATGCCCGCATGGTCTGCATTGTCGTGCCCGCCGAGTTCCGCGCGCTCCAGGCCGAATACCCCATCCTGTTCCGCCTGAACGAAACCCGCGACCGGTTCAGCGCGCTGGCCATGTTCGGGTTCGAGAATGGCGAGAATCTCTATCTGGCGGATGGCCGCTGGGACGCGCGCTACCGCCCCCTGGCGATCGATATCCAGCCGTTCCTGATCGGCGGCCGTCCCGATGAGGATGGCCCCAAGCAGATCCATGTCGATGTCGACTCCCCCCGCATCGCGACCGGCGACGAAGGCGTGCGCGTTTTCGACAAGCATGGCCGCCCCACGCCCTATCTGGAACGGGTGATCGAACAAATCGGCGAACTCGACCATGGCTTTCGCGAGTCAGGCGATTTCTTCGCCGCGCTCCAGCGTCACGAGCTGCTCGAGCCCTTCACCCTGGAGGTGACGCTGGAGGATCGGTCGGACAACCGGCTGGTCGGCTATCACATCATCGACGAGGCACGACTAAACTCGCTGAGCGGTACGGCCTTGGCCGAGCTTCAGGCGGCGGGCCATCTGGAGCCTATCTATATGGCGATGGCTTCGCTCAGCCAGTTCAGCGCCCTGATCGCGCGGCGCAACCGGCGGGCTGCGCGTGGCTGACGCCGATCCGGGGCGGCTGACCGCCCTTCCCCCGGTGCCCGAGGTGACGGTCGCCGATGCGGCCGAACTCGACCGGGTGCTGTGCGCCGCCGACCGCCCCTTCGTCGTGCGTGGGCTCGCCACCGACTGGCCGCTGGTCCAGGCCGGGCGGCGTTCGGCGGAGGCGGCGCGGGCGTATCTGCTCGACCGTCATCGCGACCGGCCCTTCACCGTCTCGGTCGGCGTGCCGGGCAGCGGCGGGCGGCTGTTCTACGACGACGCCATGGCGATGAACTTCCGCATGATGGAGGCGCGCCTGCCCGAGATCTTCGCCCGCATCGCGGAATTTGCGGGCCGGCCCGACGCTCCCTCCATCTATCTCGCCTCGATCGACATGCACCAGTTTTTCGACGGACTGCACGAGGCCAACCATATCGATCTGGGCGAGCGCGAGCTGCTGGCCAGCATCTGGATCGGCACCCGCACCCGGATCGCCGCGCATAATGACGTGCCGCACAATCTGGCCGTCTGCGCGGTCGGCCGCCGCCGCTTTACGCTCTTTCCGCGCGAGCAGTTCTGCAACCTCTATCTCGGCCCCGTCGACAATACACCAGCGGGCCGCGCGGTCAGCATGGTCGATTTCCACGCCCCCGATTTCGAGCGCCATCCCCGCTTCGCCGACGCGCTGGAAACTGCGCAGGTCGCCGACCTGGCGGCGGGCGACGCGGTGTTCATCCCCGCCCTCTGGTGGCACCATGTCGAGGGGACCGAGGATTTCAACGTGCTGGTCAATTACTGGTGGCGCGACGCGCCCCGCTGGCTGGGCCAGCCGCAAGAGGCGCTGAACCACGCGATGATGACGATCCGCGACCTGCCCGCCGACCAAAAGGCGCATTGGCGCGCCATGTTCGACCATTATGTCTTCGCCAATGACGATAGCGTGGTCGCCCATATCCCCAAGGGCGGGCGCGGCATATTGGATCCGATGACGCCCGACCTGGCGGGTCGCATCCGTGCCTTCCTGCTGCGGGCGCTCAGCCGATGAGCACGCCGCGCCGGATCGTGATCGCCGGGGGCGGCACCGCCGGTTGGATGGCCGCCGCCGCCATGGCTCGGACGCTGGGCCGTGCGGTCACCGTCACGCTGGTGGAGTCGGACGCGATCGGCACGATCGGCGTCGGCGAGTCGACCATTCCGCCGATCATCACCTTCAACCGACTGCTCGGGATCAACGAGGCCGAGTTCATGGCCGCGACCCAGGCGACCTTCAAGCTGGGCATCCAGTTCGACGGGTGGAAAGGGCCGGAGGACCGCTATTTCCATTCCTTCGGCCTGACCGGCAAGGATCACTGGGCAGCGGGGTTCCAGCATTTCTGGCTGGACGGCCTCCGTCGAGGGCATGACGCGCCCTATGACGATTACTGCCTGGAACTGATCGCCGCGCGCGAGGGCCGGTTCGCGCATCTCCCCGACGAGCGGATGAACTATGCCTATCAGCTCGACTCGACGCTCTACGGGCGCTTCCTGCGCCGCATGGCGGAGGGCGACGGCGTGACGCGGATCGAGGGGCGGATTGCCGAGGTCGCGCTGAACCCCGATAGCGGCGACATCGCCGCGCTGGTGCTGGACGACGGGCGGCGGATCGAGGGCGACCTGTTCCTCGACTGCACCGGTTTTCGCGCGCTGCTGATCGACCGCGCGTTGCATGTCGGGTTCGACGACTGGAGCCATTACCTGCCCTGCGACGCCGCCGTCGCGGTGCAGACCGAAAGCGTGCGCCCGCCCGTCCCCTATACCCGCGCCATCGCGCATGAGGCCGGGTGGCAATGGCGCATCCCACTGCAACACCGGGCGGGCAACGGCATCGTCTATTGCAGCCGCTACATGGATCACGACGCGGCACGCGAAAGGCTGTTATCCACCGTCGAGGGCCAGGTGCTGACCGAGCCCAACATGCTGCGGTTCCAGACCGGCGCAAGGCGCAAGCAATGGCATCGCAACTGCATCGCGGTCGGCCTGTCGGGCGGGTTCCTGGAGCCACTGGAGTCGACGAGCATCCACCTGATCCAACGCGCGATCCTGCGGCTGATCCGCCTGCTCCCCGGCGGCCCGATCAGCCCACATGATGTCGCCGAGTTCAACGATCAGCAGATGACCGACATGCTGCAGATCCGCGACTTCCTGATCCTGCACTACAAGATCCATGAACGGCGCGACTCCGCCTTCTGGCGGCAATGCGCCGACATGGAGGTACCCGACAGCCTGGCGCACAGGATAGCGCTGTTCCGCGAGACGGGCCGCGTCTTCCGCCGCAATGACGAGCTGTTCGCCGAGAACAGCTGGGTGCAGGTGATGATGGGCCAGGGCATCAAGCCGGAGAGCCATCATCCGATCACCGCGCGGCTGTCCGACGAGGAGTTGGACCGGCTGCTGACCACGCTGCGCCAGAATATCGCGACGACGGTGCGCAGCCTGCCGCCCCATGCGGACTATGTCGCGCACCACTGCGGCACGGCGGCCTGACCGCGCCTATGCCGCCGCGCCGCCGCCAGTCCGTCACCATCCGTCATGTCGCCGCCGATGCGGGCGTCTCGCTCCAGACCGTCAGCCGGGTCATCAACAAGGAACCCAATGTCCGCCCCGAGATGATGGAGCGGGTCCAGGCGTCGATCGCCAGGCTGGGCTATGTCCCCTCGATCGCGGCGCAGCGCATGGGGGGATCGCGTTCCTATCTGATCGTCGCGCTCAACGACCGGGAACGCACCATCGCCGACTGGCGCAACCGGCAGGGCACCGACTGGGTCGACCAGATGATGCTGGGGGGTATGCTGACCTGCGCCGAGCATGGCTATCGCCTGATCGTCGAGCTGGTCGATACGCATAGCGACCATATCGAGCGCGAGTTGCTGGCCGCGATCGCCGCACTGCAACCCGATGGCGTGATCCTGACCCCGCCGCATTCCGAGAACCCGTTGATCAACGGCTTGCTGGAGGCGCAGGGGATCAGCTTTGCGCGGATCGGTTCGCTCAAGCCCGGCCCCGGCTTTGCCCTGTCGCTGGACGATGAGGGCGCGGCGCGACAGGCGACCGATCATCTGATCGCGCTGGGCCATCGGCGGATCGGCTTCATCGCCGGGCCTGACGAGTATGAACTCAGCGGTTGGCGGGTTGCGGGCTGGCGTGCCAGCATGGCGGCGGCGGAGCTGGCTTGCGAGAGTCTGTTGGCGCAGGGCGATTTCAGCTTCGCCTCGGCGCGCGCCGCTGCCTCGGCACTTTTTGACGGCGATGTTGCCCCAACGGCGATCATCGCCAGCAACGACCAGATGGCGCTGGCCACGCTGGAACTGGCACGCGAACGGGGGTTTAGCGTACCGCGCGACCTGTCGCTGGTCAGTTTCGACGACACCCCGATCGTCCGCTTCGTCCATCCCCCGCTGACCGCCGTGGTCCAGCCGATTGCCGCCGTCACCGCCCGCGCGGTCGAACTCATCATCGCCGAGCAGGCCGGTCAGGACGTACCGAGCGTGCCGGTCATCACCCCCGCCCAACTCGCCATCCGCGCATCCACCGCTCCGCCGAGGGAGGACAAGCGCACCGACATGCGATAGGCGTAGTTTGAGGGACTTGGAGGCGACATGCGAATATTGGTCACAGGATTGGGCGACATTGCGCACAAGGCCTATCTGCCGGTCCTGTCGGCCATGCCCGACCTCCAGTTGCACCTTGCCACCCGCAACGCGCAGGTGCTTCAGCACGCCGGGCGCAGCTTTCGCGTTGCCGGACTTCATTCCAGCCTGGATGAAGCGCTTCGAACCGAGAGCTTCGATGCCGCCTTCGTTCACGCCGCGACCGATGCGCATCCGGCGTTGGTGCAGCCCCTGCTCGACCGGCGCATTCCGACCCTGGTCGACAAGCCGCTCGCCGACACACTGGACGAGGTCGAGCGGCTGGTGGCACTGGCGCAGCGGCAGGAGACGCTGCTGACCATCGGCTTCAACCGCCGTTTTGCCCCCGGCCATGTCGCGTTGAAGGCCTTGCAGGGCGACCTGATCGTCATGGAAAAGCATCGCCATCGACAGCCCGATGCGCCGCGGCGGGTGATCTTCGACGACTTCATCCATGTCGTCGACACGCTGCTGTTCTTGGCGCCCGGCCTGGTCCTGCGCCGGACGATCGAGACGCATGTCGAGCAGGGCGAGCTGATTTCGGTCACGCTGATGCTGTCAGGCGACGGCTTTACCGCGATCGGGACCATGCACCGCAATAGCGGGCTGAACGAAGAGCGGCTCGACGTCATCGGCGACGGCCTTCGCCATTCCGTCCTCAACATGGCCGAGGAACGGCGCATGGACGGCGGCGAATGGCATCGGCGCCGGGGCGACTGGACCACGGTCGGCAAGCAGCGCGGGTTCGAGGCGATGTGCGCCGAATTTCTGTCCGCCGTCAGGGAGCGCCGCCCGACTGACGCCGATGCGATCCTGGCGACGCATCGACTGTGCGAGGCGATCACCCGTCACGCCGAGGGTCTCTGAACCCTTGTCACAGCTACGTCCTATACCACTGTTCAGAAACGAAAATCCTGGTTTCTTCCGCGACATGGCTTTGCCGATGACGCGCGCCTTCAACCACCTGATCGCGGGCGAGCATTTTGCCCGGCGTTTCGGTCGCTGGCCGCTACCGGCAGATGCGCCGGACGCTCTTATCAACGACGTCATCTTCGCTCGCATGATCGACCCGGACTGGTCGCCGCTGCACCGCGCCTTTATCGACAAGGAAACGGCCAAGATCGAGGCCAGGCGCCTTTGCCCCGGCATCGCCGCCCCGGAAACGCTTCTGGTCATCCCCATCTCGGCGGTGGAGTCGGTCGAGCATCTGTTTCACCTGCTCGAGCCCTTTATAGGGACTGATGCCGTCGCGAAGCCAACCCACGCCAGCGGCGCCGTGACGTTCCTGCGTGACCTGAGACAGCCCACGGACCTGAACGCCCTCTACGACCTGTCCCTGCGCGACTATTCGACGCTGTTGCGGGAGATGCAATATGCCGGGCTGGACCGGAAGATCATCGTCGAGGCGATGATCCCGACCCATGTGCCGGGGCCGCCCGACGATTACAAATTCCACTGTGTCCACGGCCAGCCGCTGCTCTGTCAAATCGACCATGGCCGCTTCGGGGCGTCATGGAGCCGCCTTTTCCACGTACCCGACTTTGCACCGATGGACGAGCGCGATGGCCTGAATGCTCCGGCCAGTTTTTTCCCTGCCGATCGCGAGCGGCTCGACAGGATGATCGCCATGGCCGAGGCGCTGTCGGCGCCCTTCCCGTTCGTCCGCGTCGACCTGTACGACGGCGACGACGGCATCTATTTCGGCGAACTGACCTTCACCCCCGCCGCCTCGCTGGGCATCGCCCCCTCAGCCGCCGGGGTTCATCGGCTGAACGCGACCCACCGTATCTATAGTCGCATCCTGATGGACGCGCTGGCCGCCAAGGGGACGGATTAATCGGCAAGCTGCTTCGCCACCAGCGGCGCCACGCGATCGGCGATATGCGAGACACCGGTCGCATTGGGATGGACCCCGTCGCCCAGCATCAACTGCCGCTGCCCCAGCACACCCTGAAGGATGAAGGGGTCGAGCGCGGCCTTATGCTGCCTTGCAAGATCGGGCCATATCGCGTTGAACCTGTTGACGAAATCCGGCCCCAGATTGGGCGGCGCCATCATGCCGGTCAGGATCACCGGGATGCCGCGACGGTCGAGCTCGTCCAGCATCGCCGCCATGTTCGCGCGCGTCTCGGCCGGATCGACCTGCCGCAGCACGTCATTGCCGCCAAGACCCAGCATCACCAGGTCGGGCTTGGTCTTCATCCTGTCGAGCGTATAGGCCAGCCGCCGTCGTCCGTCGGCACTGGTATCGCCCGACACACCGGCATTCACCACCGTCGCATCGATACCCTGGCCGCGCAGCCGCGCCTGGATCGCATCCGGCAGGCTTTGCCCGCGCTGGAGACCGTAACCCGCATAAAGGCTGTCACCGAAAGCGAGCACGACGCGCTTCGGCCCCGACACCGGCACGCTGGGCGACGTCGCGGTAGAGGGCGCGGGCGTGGCCGTATTGGTCGCGGACAATGGCTCATCGCTCCGGCTGTTGCAGGCCGACAGGAGTGCGGCGGCTTGGAGAAGCGCGGCCCCGGCCACATATGGCATCTTCATCATCTCTGGCGTGGAATCCCCGCAACTATGGTCGCAGGCAATATGGTCATCCGGGCCACGGATGTAAGGCTGACGCTGGGCGGGGCCGCGCCGGTTGAAATCCTGAAGGGCATCGACCTGGAGGTGGCGGATGGCGAAAGCCTGGCGCTGCTGGGCGCCTCGGGATCGGGCAAATCCTCGCTGATGGCGGTGCTGTCCGGGCTGGAGCGCGCGACCTCGGGACGTGTCGAAGTCGCGGGCACCGATTTCGGGGCGCTGGACGAGGACGGTCTGGCCATCGCACGGCGCGGCCGGATCGGCATCGTCCTTCAGGCCTTCCACCTTCTGCCTACGATGACCGCGCGCGAGAATGTCGCGGTGCCGATGGAGTTGGCCGGGGAAACCGACGCCTTCGCCCGTGCAGAAGACGAACTGGCGGCGGTCGGGCTGGCGCATCGGCTCGACCATTATCCCGCCCAGCTATCGGGCGGCGAGCAGCAGAGGGTCGCCATCGCCCGTGCGCTTGGCCCGCGTCCCCGGATCGTCTTCGCCGACGAACCGACCGGCAATCTTGACGGCGCCACGGGCGTGCGCGTGATGGACCTGTTGTTCGATCGCCGCGCCGCGACCGGCGCGACCCTGGTCGTCATCACCCATGACCCTGCGCTCGCGCGACGCTGCGACCGGGTGGTCGAACTCGCCGATGGTCGGATCGTCGCGTGAGCGGTTGGGCGCTGGCCTGGAAGCTCGCCCGGCGCGAGCTGTCGGTTCGCTTCCGGGGACTGCGGCTGTTGTTGCTTTGCCTGTTCCTGGGCGTCGGCGCGCTGGCCGCGATCGGCAGCCTGGGCGATGCGATCGGCGGCGAACTGGCGGCGCGCGGGCGAGTGCTGCTGGGCGGAGATCTGGAATTTGCGGTGTCGCAACGCCGGGCCGATCCGCCCGAGCTGGCGGCGATGCAGGCAGCCGGGCGCGTCTCGGAAACCCAGCGAATGCAGTCGATGGCGGTCACGGCGAAGGGGACGACCGCGCCCGTCCAGTTGAAGGCGGTCGACGCGGCCTACCCCCTCTACGGCCAATTGACCCTGACCGATGGGCAGGTTGTACGAGCACCGAACGCCAAAACCGTGTGGATCGGTCGCGGACTGGCAGAGCGTCTGGCGATCAAGAAGGGCGACGTGCTTCGCTTCGGGACGGCCCCGTTCCGCGTCGGCGGGATCATCGCGGACGAGCCCGATCGGCTCGGTGAGGGCTTTACGCTGGGGCCGGTGGCCATCGTGTCGCGCGGCGGGCTGGACCGCACCGGGCTGATCCAGCCCGGCAGCCTGTACGAGAGCAAATATCGGCTTGCCACGACCCATGATTCCTCGCGGACCGCCAAGGCGTTCGAGCGGCGCTTTGCGACGGCCGGATGGGAAACGCGGACCCGCGACCGGGCCTCGCCGGGCGCCAGCCGCTTCGTCGCGCGAATGGCCGAGTTCCTGACTTTGGTCGGGCTGGCCGCGCTGGTTATCGCGGGGATCGGGGTCGGCAATGGCGTCAGTTCGTACCTGGAGGCGCGACGCTCGACGATTGCGATGCTGAAGGTGCTTGGCGCGACATCGGGGTTGGTGGCGAAAGTCTATCTGCTGCAACTGCTGGCTGTCGCCGGGGTCGGCATCCTGCTCGGCCTGATGGCGGGGATCGTCGCGGTGCCGTTGGTCGGGATCGCCGTCGGAGCCGTGTTGCCGGTGGCGCCGGGGCTGACCATCGCGCCGAGGCCGCTGGCGCTGGCCGCCGCCTATGGCCTGCTGATCGCGCTGGCCTTTTGCGCGCGGCCGCTGGTCGCAGCGGGCAAGGTTCCGGCCGCTGCCCTGTTGCGCGGCGTTCTGGACTCGCGGTCCGGTGGGGGATGGCGGGGTAGCCTCTGGGGTATGGCAGCGGGCCTTCCCGTTGTGGCACTCGCCCTGTCGACCACCGAACGTCCGGGCTTTGCCGCCGCCTTTCTGGGCGCGACCGCCGGGACGCTGGCCGTGCTGGTTGCGATCGGCGTGGCGGTTCGCGCCGTCGCGCGTCGGCTCCCCCGCCCGCGCCGCCCCTTGCCGCGGCTGGCGCTCACCGCGCTCTATCGCCCCGGTTCGCGGACCGTATCGCTGGTCGTCGCCCTCGGCCTCGGCCTGACCCTGTTCGTGCTGCTCGCCAGCATCCGCACCAGCATCGATGGCAATATCCGCCGTTCGGTCCCGGCCCGGGCACCCGCCTTGTTCGCGCTCGACGTGCCGCCCGAGCGTGAGGCCGCATTCCGCAACACGGTCAGGTCGGTTGCCCCCACGGCCCGCATCGCCACCGTCCCATTGATGCGCGGCACGATCACCGCCTATGGCACGACGCGGGTCGCCGACCTCAAGTCGATCCCCGACGGCGCATGGGCGCTGCGGGGCGAGCGTGGGCTGACCTTCGCCGCGACCCTGCCCCCCGGCAGCACGCTGACCGCCGGGCGGTGGTGGGACGGAGTGGAGCAACGCCAAAGCCTGGTGTCGATCGACGAACGGCTGGCCAAAGCGCTGAACCTGCGGATCGGTGACCCATTGACCGTTTCGGTACTGGGTCTGGAGCGCACGGCGCGGATCGCATCGTTCCGGCGGATCGCCTGGGACACGCTGGGCTTCAACTTCGTGATGGTCTTTTCGCCCGGCGCGCTACAGGACGTGCCGCACAATCTGGCGGCGACGATCGACATGCCCGCCACGCAGGGCTCGGCCGTCACGCGTGCCTTGCTGCCCCGTTTTCCGTCCACCTCGGTCGTCGAGGTCGGCGGAGTGCTGAAGCAGATCCAGGACGTCGTCGGGCAGATGGCGACCGCCATCACCGTCGCGGCCGGGATCGCGGTGCTGGCGGGGATCGCCGTGCTGCTCGGCGCGATCGCGGCGGCGCGGGCGGCGAGGACCTATGATGCGGTCATGCTGAAGGTACTGGGCGCGACACGGGCACAGGTGCTGGCGATGCAGGCGATCGAATATGCGCTGCTCGCGGCCATTGTCGGGCTGGTGGCGCTGGTGCTGGGCGCGGGCGGCGGGTGGTTCGTCGTCACCCGCATCTTCGAGTTCGAGTGGCTGCCCGACTGGAGCGTCATCCTCGCCACACTGACGACCGGCGCGGTAGTAACGGTGGCCATCGGCGTGGCCGGAACCCTGCCGGTGCTGCGGGCAAGGCCGTCGGCGGCGCTCCGGGCGCTTTGAGGCCTACCAGCCCATGCTGCCCGGTCCGCCCTTGAACGGCCCCGCCAGATCGGCCGTGATCCAGCCGCCATAGAAGCCGCCCGGCTGCGGCCGGACCTGCTCGCCGTCAATCGTGCAATGGTCGAACGGCGCGGCGTAGAAGGCGAGATGATCGCGCAGGATCGCAAAGCCCGGCGTCGGGTTCGGATAGCTCCACGCGACGTCGCGGAGCAGCGTGCCGCCCAGATCGACATGCCAGTAGATCGCCTCGCCCTTCCATTCGCAGAAGGACCGCCGATCCGATCGACGCAGCACGCGCTGGTCGATATCGGCGGGCGGCAGATACCAGCTAGGCGGGTGGCTGGTCTCCAGCGTCCGGACGGCCGCGCGGGTATCGGCGATCACGATACCGCGATGCGCGATCCGGACATGGCGCGCGCTCGGCTCGGCGATGGCGGGGCGCGGATAGGTCCAGACGCTTTCCTGACCGGGGCCGACGGGATCTGGCTTGGGCTTCGTCATGGCACGATAACGTGGTGCAACGCCTCCGGCTCCGCGACGGACGGATCGACCATGCCTCCCTATAGCGTGGCGGAATAGAGCGCGTGATGCGTCAGGATGAACAGCCGCCCCGGCTTTCCTTCCACCTCTTCCTTGCCCAGCACCAGTTGCAGCGGCCTTTCGGGCACGTCGATCCGCCTTAGCAGCGAGCCGTCAGGATTGTAGACGAAGACCTGCCCGTTCGCGACATAGAGCCTGCCCGCCGCATCTCGGACCGCACTCTCACCCCCACGCTCGGCCAGCACCCGCAAATCGGTGACGCGCCCGCCCTCGCCGACCCTTCCGGCATAGGTCCGGTTCTCCGAGCCGTTGGTCAGCACCACCTCGCCCCCGACCGGCGCGGGCGCGAAGCCATAGGCGTCGAGCGTGTCGGACCAGCGCCAGCCCTGATGATCGTCCGGCCCCTGGTTCCACACACGAAAGGCGGGCAGCACCAGCGATCCGTCGGGCGAGACATATTCCTGCACCTTGGCCGCGCCCATCTTGGCGGCGAACATCTCGGCCATGGTCGGATAGCTGTAGCTTTTGGGATCGATCCGGTCGGCAAATTCGCCATTTTCCCAGACATTGACCGGCAGCAGCGTCTGTGCGCCCGAATGCGCCCGGACGGGGGTCGACGGGATCACGGTCACCGCCGCCGGAGCAGACGGGTCGATGCTGTACACACTGCCGTCGCGTCCGGCCGAGGACTGGACCAGCAGATGGCCGGACCGATCGACCGCCAGATTGACCGCATCCAGCGGAGCGTCGGCGACGATATTCAGCCCCTTCGCCTCCGACCAGCTATGGATACGCTGGAAGAAGCGATCGATGAAGTACAGCGTCCCCGTCGCATCGACCGCCGCCCCGGCGATCGAATAGAAACCGTCCGCCAGCTTGCTGACACCCGGCGACACCGGGACCGCCGATGCCGTCGCCGCGCTGGCGGGAGCGGGCGGCACGTCGAGGCGGGCAAACTCCCGCTCGCGCACCTCCGTTTGGCGCGTCATATCCTTGATCGCATTCTCGAACGGATATTTGCTCGCGCGGAGAAAGGTGCCGCAGCCCTTGGCGTCGCAGCTGGCAAAGCCGCTCTCGGCATTCACATGGACGTTGCGGAAACGGATATCGCCTGAGTCGTACAGCTTGAAGGCCGCATCCATCGGCTTGGCGGTGCGGGTGACGCGATAGCCGTGGTAGTTGGCGAACAGGATGTTGCGGCTGTGCCGGAATTCGGTCGACACGGCGTTGACGCCGTCACGCACCTCCTGCTCGGTCTGCGGGGCCAGGAATTCCCAATTGGCGACATGATCGAGCACGATCTCGGCCCGGTAATGATGCTCGGCCGACAGTTGATAGACATGCCCCGGCGTCGTTGTGTTCGAGACGTAGAACCCCGCCGAGGCCAGCGTATTGGGCGACCAGAGCGCATTGAACGTGCCGCCGCCGCCGTCCGTCACCCAGATGCTGGGATGTTGCCCGTCGAACCGCGCCCGCTGGTCGCCAAAGCCGATCGGGCTGCCTGGCGTCAGCACCGTACCGCCGCCGCCCTGGATCTTCACGTCATCGACCAGCGATGCCTCGCCCGCCTTCCACAGCAAGGCGGTGGCGCGCGGATTGACCCCGCCGGTCCACAGTCCCATGCCCGAGACGATCCCTACGCCGCCCTTCGCACTTTCGATCAGCGCCTTGGCCGATCCGACCCCGCGATAGCCCGGGGCATCGTCCGCCAGATAGATATGGGTCAGGCTGGGGTGCAGCGCGATAAGCACCGTGTCGGGGCGCAGCCGCAGCGTGTCGCTGACCCGGTAGCGGCCCATCGGCAGATAGAGGACGCGGTGCGTGTCGATCGCGCGTTGCAGGGCAGCGGTGTCGTCGGTGGTGTCGTCGCCCTTTACCCCCAGATCGCGGACATTCGCCCAGGCCGCGACCGGCGGCAGCGCGGGGATGGCGGGCTTGGCTCTCGCCGGCGTCCGGCCCAGCGGGCTGATCTTCACATCGGTCGCGAATTCGCCCATCTGCCCAAGCTCGGGCACTTTCAGCCCATAGCCGAAATCGGCGACGCGGTAGCGCGGCCCCGCGCCCGCCACCACCCGCCCGCTGTCGCGAAACTTCGCGAAGACGGGCGTGGCGATGCCGATCGCATCGTCGAAACCGATCTGGGTAAAGACGCTCTTTTCCGAGGAGATGACGACGCCCGCATCGCGGACATTCTCGAACCGCACCTGCTTGCCCCAAAGCGAGTCCGAATAGCCCCGGTCGATCTCGATCCCGACCGGCGTGTCGCGGATGGCGACGTTGACCAGCGTCAGGTCGACCTCATGCTCCCGGATCGCCGCCTCGCGCTGGCCGGTGAAGTCGCTGTCGATCAGCGTGAACTGCCAGGCGGGCGAGGTCTTCTCGGTAACGATACCATATCGGCCGCCGAAAAAGCGCAGATTCTGTGCGGCATTGCCTGCCTGATAGACACCGGCAAAGCCCGATCCGATATGGAAGTCGACATGACGGATATAGCCATGCTGGGCGACGCGAAACCGCACCCCGACCGCCCCCGCATTGCCCTCTCCGATGCGGAAATCGACATTGGCGAGCGCGGAATAGAAGGTCGAGGAGGTGGCGTCGTACAGCGTCGGATCGAACGGCACCGTCGTCGGGACAGGCACCGGCGGCTTGCCCGATCGATACTGGTCGTCGCCTGCAAAGGTCATCATCGCGGCGATGCCCGAGCCGAAGCCCGGCGTCGCATCGGCCAACAGGATCTCGGGCCGGGTCGGACCGACCCCGAACAGGCGAACGCCCGAGCGCACGACGATCGTGCGGCTGATCCGATAGCGGCCCGAGGGCAGGAAGACGATGCCGCCATGGCCGCCCTTGGCCGCTTCGTCGATGCCCTGCTGGATCGCGGCGCTGTCATCGGCGCGCCCGTCGCCGACGCCGCGAATGGTGATCGCGCGCGGATCGGCGGGGGCGGTGCGATAGATGGAGGTCGAGGACCGGGCGGCAGCAGGGACCGCCATCAGGGGTGCAGCGGCCATCACCACCGCCGCGCTCAGCAGCCAGTTCGTCTTCATTGCCCTCTCCTTGTATCGGTGGGCCTCAGCGTAGCGGCACGGCGACCGGCGTCGCCAACCTGGATCAGGCGTGGAGGCTGAGCGCCTGCGCCGCGATCGCCACCTGCGTCCGGTTGCGCACGTTCAGCTTGCGCATCAGCGCGGTCATGTGCGCCTTCACCGTCGCCTCGGCGATGCCCAGATCGAACGCGATCTGCTTGTTGAGCATCCCCGAATGGACGCCGCGCAGCACCTTCATCTGGGTTGGGGTCAGCCGTGCGAGCGAGGGCGCTTCGGCGCTCGTGCTCAGGGGTTGGCAGGCCGTCGGACGTGTCCCTTCCATCGTCATCCTCCACTATGCGGCCCGGCTGGGCCAAAGGCTGTCGGTCGTGTGCGCCGACATGATCCCGCGTCCGTTGCGACCCAATCTATGTGGATTCGGTTGGACAGGTTTTCATCATGCTCCCGCCAATTGCCCCGGATCAAGCCCTTTTCTATTGCCCGGACCCAAAAACCTGTCCTACAGATTAGTGGTAAAGTCCGGCAGGCGAAGACGCCGCCATGGACCAAGGAGGGGTGTCGATGCGCGATCCGCAGAGCTTGAACCACATCACGCGCTTGAACCAGATGACGTGCGGAGCCCGCCCGTGACCGGCGAGGATATCCGCCTGATCGCGTCCGCGCTGGCGGGCATCCTGCTCGCCGTCCTGATGATCGTGAAGGGGCGGCTGCATCCGTTCATCGGCCTGCTGTGCGGCGCGTTCGCGGTCGGACTGCTCGCCGGGCTTCCGCTCGCCGATATCGCCAAGGCGGTGCAGAAGGGTGTGGGCGACATCGTCGGCGGGACCGGCCTGGTCGTGGCGCTCGGCCTGTCGCTGGGGGCGATGCTGCACCTGTCGGGCGCGGCAGCGGCTCTGGCGCAGAGCGCATTGCGGCTGACGGGCGCTAAGGCGGCGCCCTGGGCCACTTTGGGCATCGCGATCCTGATCGGCCTGCCACTGTTCTTCGAGACGGGCCTTGTCCTGTTGCTCCCGATCGTCGTGGCGGCGGCGGAGGCGATGAACACGCCCGATAGCGAGGCGCGCGATGCCGCCAAGCTGCGCCTCATCATGCCCGCGCTCGCCGGACTGGGCGTCGTCCATGCGCTGGTGCCCCCGCATCCCGGCCCGCTGCTGGCAGTCGAGGCACTGGGGGCCAATTTGGGGCGGACGATGCTCTACGGCATTCTAGTCGCCATTCCGACCGCAATCATCGCGGGGCCGGTACTGGCGCGGATCGTCACGCCGGGCGTCCGCCTGGCGCCGCCCGTCCTGGGCGACCACCGGCTGGACATCGCGGTACCAGGGCGCGGGGCCGCGTTGTTCATCGTGCTGCTGCCCGTGCTGCTGATCGCAACGGGCGAGTTGGGACAGCTTGCCACAGGCTTGAAGGGCGCCGCCTGGCTGGTCGCGGCGAGCAATCCGGTGATCGCGCTGCTCGTCACCAATCTGCTCGCCCTGCCCCTGTTGTTCGGACGGCGGCTGCGCGAGGCGACGATCCAGGACGCGGTGTGGCATGAGACGATGGGCGCGGCGGGGGCGATCCTGCTGGCGATCGGCGCGGGCGGCGCGCTGAAGCAGGTGCTGGTCAGCGCAGGCCTGTCGGATCTGCTGGCCCGGCTGGTCACCATGTACGCCATCTCGCCGCTGTTGCTCGGCTGGCTGGTCGCGGTCGGTATCCGGCTGGCGGCGGGGTCGGCGACGGTTGCGACCATCACGGCGGTCGGCATCATGCCGGGCGTGGTCGCCGGGTCGGGCGTCTCCCCCGAACTCGTGGTCCTCGCGATCGGCGCAGGCTCGGTGTTCTTCAGCCATGTCAACGATCCGGGCTTCTGGCTGGTCAAAAGCTATGTCGGCACCAGCACCGCCGACACGTTCAGGACCTGGTCGATGCTGGAGACGGTCATCTCCGTCGTCGGCCTCGCGCTGGTGATGATCTTGAGCCATATCGTCTGAAGCGAGGGCGACGATGAACGAAGGGCGGCTGGCGGACCGGGCCTATACGGCGATCGTCCGCATCATCAATGACGAGGGGCTGGCCATCGGCGACCGCCTGCCCTCCGAGGCGAGGCTGGCCGAGACGTTCGGCATGTCGCGCACCATCGTGCGCGAGGCGCTGGCCCGACTGGCATCGGACGGGATCACCGAGGCGCGGCGCGGCGCGGGCTCCTATGTCAAGCGCCGCCCGTCCGAGCGGCTGGGCACCCATATGCCGATGGACGAGCTGGCCAAGACGCTGGGCACCTATGAGGTGCGGTTCGTTCTGGAGGCGGAGACCGCACGGCTGGCGGCACTGCGCCGGTCGAGCGAACAGATGGAGGCGATCGAGCAGGCGCTGGCCGCGCTACGCGCCGCGCTCCTGTCCGAGGCGCCCGCGCATGACGAGGACTGGGTGCTACACCGCACCATCGTCGAGGCGACGGGCAATTCGGCCTTCATCCCCGTCTTCGACCATCTTAAGGACGAGGTGATGCACATCCTGCGCGCCGGGGTCGACATCTCACGCTCGCGCCCGCCCGAGGTGATCGGCGCGATGATGGATGAGCATGACGCCATCGTCGAGGCCATCCGGGGCCGCGATCCCGACGGTGCGGCCCTGGCGATGCGCTGGCATCTGTCGCAGGGGCGCAAGCGGCTGATGCCGTGAGCGTCTCAGGCGCCCTTCACCCACCCGAGCGCCTGGGCGGCCAGCGTTTCGGGCGGCAGTCCGGCATCCAGCGTCAACGCGCATTCGTCCGCCGTCGGCCGCTCCAGCGTCGCCAGCTGGCTGTCGAGCAGGCTGGGCGGCATATAATGGTCCTTGCGCCCGTTCATCCGCCTGGCGATCTCCTGGGCATCCGTGTCGAGAAAGACGAAGTACAGCGGCACGCCCGCCGCTGCCCGCAGACGCTCGCGATACACCCGGCGGAGCGCGGAACAGGCGGCTATGGCCGTCCCGCCGTTCCTCGCAGTCTTACCGATCGCCGCGCCGAGACGATCCAGCCAGGGCCAACGATCCGCGTCGGTCAGGGCATGGCCGGTGCGCATCTTCGCGACATTCTCGGCCGAGTGAAACGCATCGCCTTCCAGCACCGGGCAATCGAGCTGCGCGCCCAGCCGCTCGGACAGGGTGGTCTTGCCCGTGCCGCTGACGCCCATCACCACGATACCATGGGCGCGTGCGCCTGTGCCGTTGCCGTCTTTCGCCTTCACCCGCACCCCTTGTCGTTAGCATCGGCACTGTCGGCCATGCCCGTTCGACCCTCGCTATCGCGCCTTGGACGACAAAGGCCATTACGACCTTTGTCGCAGTCGTGCCGCAGCGTCGCCTTGCCTATCCCAATTGCCCTGCCCCCGATCCGTTCCGCCCGATAAGGATGACCGCCATGCCGCGCCCGCTTTCCCTTGCCGTTCTGGCGCTGCTCGCCGGAACCGCTGCGTCGCCGGTCTGGGCCGGTCGCCCTGCCTCCGTCTTCACCCGCGCGCCCGCCGATCCCCGCGCGGTGACGGTGCAGGCGAGCGGTAACGGTCGGAGCGACGATGGCGCGGCGATCCAGCAGGCGATCGACCAAGTGGCGGGTCAGGGCGGCGGCGGGATCGTCTTCCTGCCCTCCGGCCGGTATCGGCTGACCCGTACGCTCTACATGCGGCCAGGCGTGCGCCTGTTCGGCGTGGGCAAGACGCGCCCCGTCTTCGTCCTAGCCCCCGCCACCCCCGGGTTCCAGCAGGGCATCGGGACCATGGTCTTCTTCACCGGCACGCTGCCCCCCGAAACGGGCAAGGACGCAGCGCCGGTCCCCGTGCCGCCGCCGACCAGCGTCCCCTTCGACAAGAGCATCGCCGACGCCAATTCGGGCACCTTCTATTCGGCCATGGCCAATGTCGATTTCGAGATCGGGGCGGGCAACCCCGCCGCGACCGCCGTCCGTTTCCACACGGCGCAGCACAGCTATCTGGCGCATATCGACTTTCGGTTGGGCGATGCGCTGGCTGGCATCTATCAGGTCGGCAATCTGGGACAGGATTTGCACTTCCATGGCGGGCGCTACGGCATCCTGACCGAGAAGCCGTCTCCCGCCTGGTCCTACACGCTGATCGACTCCAGCTTCGACGGACAGCGCGACGCGGCGATCCGCGAGCATGAGGCGGGGCTGACCCTGGTCAACACGGTGATCCGCAACGTGCCCGTCGGGATCGAGATCGACCGGGGCTATGGCGATTGGTTCTGGGGCAAGAAGGTCCGGTTCGAGCGGGTGGCGCGCGCAGGCATCGTCATCAGCAACGAGGACAATGCCTATACGCAAATCGGCTTCCAGGACGCGACCGCGAGCGACATGCCGGTCTTCGCGCAGTTCCGCGACAGTGGGCGGACGATTACCGGCCCCGCCCGACGCTACCGGATGCGCGACTTTTCGTATGGTCTGGCGGTGCCGTCGCTTGGCCAGACGGGGCGCTATGCGACCAAGGCGGATGCGGTGCCGCTGTCCGCGTCGGTATCCCGCGAGGCTCCCGCGATCCGCGCCCTTCCGCCGGTCGAACGCTGGACCAATGTCCGCGACCTCGGCGCCAAGGGTGACGACACGACCGACGACACCGCCGCGCTGCAACGGGCGATCGACACGCACCGCATCCTCTATTTCCCCGCCGGTTTCTACCGGGTCAGCGACACGCTACGCCTGCGCACCGACAGCGTGCTGATCGGCCTCCACCCCAGCCTGACCCAGATCGTCCTGACCGATGACAGCCCGGCCTTTCGGGGCGTCGGCAGCGCGAAGGGACTGATCGAGAGCGCCCAGGGGGGCGACGCCATCATCTCCGGCCTTGGTCTCGCGGCGGGCGGGCGTAATCCGCGGGCCGCGGCGTTGCTCTGGCGCGCGGGCGAAGGTTCTCTGGTCGATGACGTCAAGTTCCAGGGCGGGCACGGCACCTTCCGCGCCGATGGCAGCCGCTTCGATCCCTATAATGCCGACCACACCGGCGATCCCGACCCGAAGCAGCGCTGGGACGGCCATTATCCCAGCCTTTGGGTGATGGACGGCGGTGGCGGTACGTTTAACGGGCTATGGACTCCCGACACCTATGCCTCTGCCGGAATGCTGGTGTCGAACACCGAGACGCCTGGCCATGTCTATCAGATGTCCGCCGAGCATCATCGCCGCGCCGAGATCGTGCTCGACCGGGTGGCGCATTGGGAGTTCCTTGCGCCCCAGACCGAGGAGGAAGCGGGCGAAAGCCGCGATGCCGTCGCCTTTGAGCTACGCAACGTGCGCGATGTGCTGTTCGCCAATCTCCACGCTTACCGCGTCACCCGTTCGCTTCAGCCCGCCAAGGCGGCGATCGCGCTGTACGGCCGGAACGACATCCGCTTCCGCAACGTCCATGTGAATGCCGAAAGCGGCTTTGCAACCTGTCAGGCGGATGGCTGCGGCACCTATTTGCGGGCCAGCAAATATCCTTACGAAAATGCGATCCGCGACATGACGCGCGGGGCGGAGGTGCGCGAGCGCGAGTTCGCGACGCTGGACGTCACCCCCGCCACCCTGCCCGCGCCCTCGCCCAGCCTGACGCCCGTCCGGCGGCTGGCGGACGGTTTCTATTCGCTCGGCGGCGGGGCGGCCGATGCCAGCGGCAAGCTCTATTTCGTCGATCGCTATTTCCAGCGCATCCATGGCTGGAGCGAGGCGGAAGGCCTGTCGGTCGTGTCCGACGCGCCGCTCGACCCGGTGAACCTGGCGGTGGATGGCTCGGGCAAGCTGCTGGTCCTGTCGTCCGCGGGGCCTGCCGCGACGGTCTATAGCATCGATCCCAAGACCCCCGCCGCCGTGACG
Source organism: Sphingomonas yabuuchiae (assembly GCF_014199595.1). GTDB lineage: Bacteria > Pseudomonadota > Alphaproteobacteria > Sphingomonadales > Sphingomonadaceae > Sphingomonas > Sphingomonas yabuuchiae. The sequence continues at coordinate 448,034 of NZ_JACHNX010000002.1, forward strand.
CTCCTGACGCCGAGCGCCGCGACACCGCCGGGCGCCCGGATCGCCCTGCCCGGCAGCCTCTGGGTCAATGGCGAGTTTCGCGATCAGTACGACCCCGCCACCGACCGGTTCACCACCCTGGCCGAGATGTTCGCTCGCGACATCGGCCAGCCCAAGCCGCTATCCTATGTCGCACCCGATGGCAGCATCGCCCTGCCCGCCTTCCGCGTGTGGCAGCAGGGGCCAACCGATCATCGCGGCTGGCGCTTTTCGGACACGCTCGACACCTATGGCCTGATGGCGGCGCGCCCCGGCACCCGGATCGCCATCGCCAACGGGTCGGAGGACCGGACCTATACCGGGCTGGTCGGTGCGGGCGGCGCCGTGACCGAGCTGAAACCCTTCGCCCATCGCGGCGGCGAGAGCGTCGTCACGGGCACGGACGGGCGGGTCTATGTCGCGAACGGACAGGTCTTCGTCTATGACGCAGCAGGGACCGAACTCGGCCGGATCGACGTGCCCGAGCGTCCCTTGCAGCTGGTGTTCGGCGGCACCGACGGACGGACGCTGTTCATCCTGACCCATCATGGATTGTACGCGGCAGAGCCCTGAGCCGCCACGATACCGACTATGGTCGTAGATGCCGCCCCTTCGTCCCTGCGGTAAAGCGGGCGGGAGACGGAGGGGCCAAAGATCACCGGCCACGCTCTGCGATTCGAGTGAGGGGATGGAGTGATGAGCATCGGCAACCGGCGCAGCCGCGCCTCGTGGAAATCCGGTAACGCTACCAGCGTTGGGGCCCTGGCATTGGCGCTGATCGCCAGCCCCGCAATGGCTGCACCGGCACAGCAAACCCAAGCTCCCGACGTTGCGACGGGCGCTCAGGAACAAGCGGCCAGCGAGCGCGATATCGTCGTCACCGGCACCCGCATCACCGCCAATGGCTATAACGCCCCCACGCCGACCACGGTCATCGGCGAGGAACAGATCCAGGCCAACGCCCAGCCGAATATCTTCAACACCGTGGCCCAGTTGCCGTCCTTGCAGGGATCAACCGGCGCGACGACGGGCACCTTCAGCACGTCAAGCGGGCAGCAGGGCCTCAGCTCCTTTTCGCTGCGCGGCCTCGGTACCATCCGCACCCTGACGCTGCTCGACGGGCAGCGGGTGGTCGGCGCGAACGTCACCGGCGTTCCCGATATCAGCCAGTTCCCGCAATTGCTGATCAAGCGGGTCGATGTCGTGACCGGCGGTGCCTCGGCCTCCTGGGGATCGGACGCGGTCGGCGGTGTCATCAACTTCATCACCGATACGCGCTTCACCGGGTTCAAGGGCAATCTCCAGACCGGGGTCACCACCTATGGCGATAACGGCCAGGTGCTGGCCCAGGCGGCGTTCGGCAAGGCGCTGGCGGGTGACCGACTTCACCTGATCGTCAGCGGCGAATATGCCAAGGATCAGGGCGTCGGGCCGGGCAATTTCGGCGAGGATCTGGCTGGCAGCCGCGACTGGTACCGCGCGTCGACGCTGGTCGATACCGGCATCCGCAACGGCAGCACGCCGCAATTCCTCTACCGCGACCATGGCCAGGCCTATCAATACACCAAATACGGCCTGATCAGCGCCGGACCACTCCAGGGCACGGCGTTCGACGCCAACGGCAATCCCTTCCCCTTTCAATATGGATCGAACGGCATTCCCGCCAAGAACGCCGCGGGCAACGTCATCGGATGCTATGTCGGTTTCTGCGTCGGCGGCGACCAGTCGGGCCATGTCGGCTCGGGCACCTCGCTGCAATCCGCGCTGGAGCGGATCAACGGCTATACCCGCATCGGCTATGACCTCGCACCCGACATGGAACTGTATGTCACCGCCAATATCGCGCAGGTGAAGACCAGCAACCAGCCCAATCCCGGTGCCTCCAAGACGGGGCTGACCATCCAGTGTTCCAACCCCTATCTGCCGCAATCCATTCAGCAGCAATGCGCCGCCAACGGCATCACCCAGTTCAGCTATGGCCTGAGCAACGCGATCCTGCCGAACATCAAGGTCAACACCGACCGCCGCCAGTATCGCTTCGTCGGCGGCCTGAAGGGCAAGGCGGAGGTGTTCGGCGGCAGCTGGACCTATGACGTCTATTACGAGCATGGCATCAACGTCACCGACATCGATGTCGACAATATCAGCCTGACCGGACGCTATAACCAGGCGATCAACGCGACGACGCTGAACGGCCAGATCGTCTGCGCCGATGCCGCCGCACGGGCCAGCGGGTGCCAGCCGATCAACATCTTCGGCGGCGCGACGCCCTCGGCCGCCGCATTGGCCTATATCGTGCCCGTCAACGGTCCGTTCCAGCATACCCGCCAGACCCAGGATGCCGCGGCGGGCAGCATCTCGGGCAATTTGATCGACCTGTGGGCCGGGCCGCTGTCGATCGCGACCGGCGTCGAGTATCGGCGAGAGGCGTATCGGGTGAACGCGGATCCTTATGGCGCGGGCGTCTCGGCGATCAGCCCCAATTCGGCGGCCTATCCCGCCGACCCGTTCCTGAATTCGGCGACCGGCAGCAATTGGTATGCGGGCAATTACAAGAACGGCTCGGGCAAATATGACGTGTATGAGAGCTTCCTGGAGCTCAACCTGCCGCTGATCAATTCGGAGAGCCTGGGCCGTGCCAATCTGAGCGCGGCGGGTCGTGCCACCCATTATTCGACCTCCGGCGCGGTCTATGCCTGGAAGCTGGGCGGCACATGGGACACGCCGCTCGACGGCTTCCGCCTTCGCGCCGTCACCTCACGCGACGTGCGGGCACCCAACCTGTCCGAGCTATTCGCCGCCCCCACGACGACGACGGTGCCCAACTTCACCGATCCGTTCCGCAATACCCAGGTGCTGATCATCCAGAACTCGCTGGGCAATCCCAACCTGCGCCCCGAAATCGCGCGCAGCACCGAGGCGGGGGTGGTCCTATCGCGGCCGAGCTGGGCACCGGGGCTCAGCCTGTCCTTCGACTATTACACGATCAAGGTGAACGACGTCGTCTCCAGCCTGTCGGCCGCGCAGATCGTCAACCTGTGCTTCCAGGGCAATACCGAGACGTGCGGCGCCTTCAACCTTCAGAACACGGCCGGGCCGAATTTCGTCAACGTCCAGGCGTTCAACCTCGCCTCGATCAAGACCAGCGGCTTCGATATCGAGGGCAGCTATCAATGGCGCAACCCGATGGGGCTGAACGGCAATCTGACGCTGCGCGCGCTCGCCACCCATGTCATCAAGTTCGTGACCGACCCCGGCCTGCCCGGCACGATCCCGATCGACAGCGCAGGGGCCAATTCGGGTGCGACCCCGAGCTGGAAGTGGCTGGCGATCCAGAGCTACGACACCGACAGATTCAGCCTGCTGGTTCAGGAACGCTGGTTCAGCGATGGCGTGTTCGGCAACCAATATGTCGTCTGCTCGACCAGCTGCCCGGTTTCGACCGGCAACAACCCGACGATCGACCGCAACTTCATGAAGGGTGCCTTCTATGTCGATATCGGCGGTTCGCTGAACGTCACGCCAGCGGTCAGCATGTTCTTCAAAGTCGACAATCTTCTGAACCGCGATCCCGAGCCGTCGCCGCAGACCAATACCGGCCTGGACGTCAATCCGGCGCTGTACGACACGCTGGGTCGCTCCTACCGGATCGGCCTGCGCGCCAAGTTCTAAGATGGAAAGGGGTGGATTTCGGCCTGTCGAAATCCACCCCTTCCCGGTTCGGCTATCAAAGCTTCAGGCTGATACCCGCGAAGAAGGTCCGGCCGAGTGCGTCATAGACGTTCGGGAAGGTATTGCCCGAATTGGCCCCGCTGCTGCCCGCCGAGCCGCCGACGATCGGCGGATTGATGTTGAACAGGTTGCTGACACCGACGCGGAACGTGTACTGCTTGTTCACGTCGAAACTGATGTTCGTGTCGATATAGGAATAGGACGGAATGCGGCTGGCCAGGATCGGCGTGCCCGCATCCGCGCTGACCGGCCCGACATAACGCCACCGCCCCTGGATCGCGATCCCGTTCAGGTCGAGTACGGCCGAGGCCTGATGCTTCCAGCGCGGGATCGGGTTGATCGAGACCGCCGCGCAGCTGTTGCCGAACTTGCCCGCGCAGTTGATCGGGGTCGCCTGCGCGCCCAGATTGAAGGTGTAGCTGTCGACATAGGTGCCCGCCATGTTCAGCGTCAGGCTGTTGCCGTCACCCGGCAGGGTGAAGCGATAATCCGCCGAGACGTCAATGCCGCTGGTCTTGAGCGTGGCGACGTTGATCAACTGCTCCGTCACGCCCGGGAACTGGCCATTCGCATTGGGCGAGCCCGACAGCTGGCCGGAGATATTGTTCCGTACGATCAGCGAGCAATAGGCCGAGATATTGTTGTTGAAACACTGGTTCACGATGTCCTGCGAACCATCGGACGCGATATAGTTGTTCACCTTCATCCGGTAATAGTCGACGGTGACGTTCAGGCCGGGCAGGAAGCGCGGCGAGAACACCGCGCCCGCCGTCAGCGTGTTGGCGGTTTCCGGGCGCAGCGCGGGGTTGCCGCCCGCGTTGATGTTGGTCTGGTTCGCGGTCACGTCCTGAATGACGCCCGAGTTGACCAGCGTGGCGGGAGCCCCCTGGGCGATACATTTGGCGGCCAGCGTCGCATTGCCCTGAGGAAGACCATTGGCGCAGGGGTCGGTGGCCAGGACATCGGTGCCCGCCTGGGTGATCGGGCTGTTCAACTCGGCAATGTTGGGATCGCGGGTCGCCCGGTTGAAGATCGCCCGGAAGCGCACGCCCTCGACCGGACTCCAGTCGCCGCCCAGCTTGTAGGTCACGGCGTCCAGCTTATTGCGACCCGCCACCGTGTTGTTGGTGTAGGAGGAATAGCGGACGCCCCCTTCGAAGTTCAGCGCGCGGACGAAGGGCCGGTCGGTGACCAGCGGCATCTGCAACTCGCCGTAAATTTCCTTGACGTCGAAGGACGCATTCGGAACCGCCGTGCCCTGGCCGTAATAGATCAAATTGCCCGAGCCGTAATTGGCGTCGACCGACTGGCTGCCCGTCTCCCGGCGATACTCCGCGCCCAGCGCAACCGCCGCGGGCTTGTCGGCCAGCGGGCTTTGCAAGAAGTTCAGGTCGCCCGACAGGCTGCCGCCGGTGACGAACTGGGTATAGCGATTGTCCTGCGCGCCGTTGGCGGTGATGAACGACAGCGCCGCCGCCGAAATCGGCTGAGACGTGAACAGGTTAACGGGGACGCAGCCATTGGCGGAATTGGCGCAGACGGGGGTGCCGTTCGCGCCGACCGTCGCATTGATGGCCTGAGCGGTCTTGTTATAGTCGAGGTCGTTCAGCAGCGCCTGATGCCGCTTGGCCAGGCCATATTGCGCGAACACATCGTAATGGAAGCTGTCGGCGAAATCGCCACGCAGGCCCACAATGCCGAAATAGGTATCGTTGGTGAATTCCTGGATGCGGCCGCCCGTCTCGGTCACGCGGCGACGGATGCCGACATTGGCGGTGCCGTCGGCATTCAGGTTCTTCGGATCGCCAAAGATCAATGCGGAATTGGCCGCGTTGAGGAACGGGTTGTTGGGCGAGATGGTGAAGTTGAATCCGGCGGTCGCCGTCGGTGCCAGAATCGCGGTCACGTCGCTGCGCGTATAGCTGCCGCGTGCATAGAGTTCGGCCGCGTCAGAGAATTTGTAGCTGGCCAGCGCCGTCGCATTGTACCGCTCCAGCGGCACTTGCAGATAATTGGCGGGATTGAAGTTGTACGGCTTGTAATAAGGCACGAAATTGTCCGTGCCGCCCGCTTGGCTGCCGTCGTTGATCTGGTATCGGCCGGAGTTGATGTCGATGACCGTCGGCGTCGCGTTGCTCGACCCGCTGGGCTTCAGATTGGCGTCGAGATTCTGCGCCGAATAGGCCCGCGCCGACTGATAGACGCCGTCCCGCTTCGTGTACTGACCCGCGATGACGATATGCCCGGCATCGTCGTTGCCGAACTTTATGCCCGCCGCCAGGCCCGCATTATACTGGGCGGCGTCACCATGCCCGGTGACCTGCGAGCTGGCATCGGCGCGCACGCCCTCCAGCTTGTCGTCGAGCACGAAGTTGACCACGCCCGAAATGGCATCGGCGCCGTAGACCGCCGAGGCGCCGCCGGTCAGCACGTCGACGCGCTTGATCAGGACGGTCGGGATCGCGTTGATGTCGACCGCGCCGCCAATGTCCGACGGCACCATGCGGCGGCCGTTCACGAGCACCAGCGTCCGCTGCGATCCCAGGCCGCGCAGATCGACCGTCGCAGTGCCGCCATTGCCGTTGTTCGTCGTGCTGCTCGCGGCGGGCACGAACTGCGGCGAGGATGAGAGATAGGACTCGGCGGTGACCGTGTTGGTCGCCTTCAGCTCGCCCGCGCTGATCGTGGCGACGGGGCTGCTGCTCTGGAGGTCGGGTCGCTGGATGCGCGATCCGGTGACGACGATATCGCCGGTCGGCGCCGGGGTGGTGGTCGCTGTAGTGGTGTCCGTCGCCGCACCCTGCACGGCCTGAGCCGACGCCTCCGTCGCAAAACTCGCCATGCCGAGACCCAGGCCAACCAGCGTCAGGCTCTGAAGGGCGGTCCCGATCTGCAACCGGCGACGGGCAAGCGTGGAATTCTTGATCATGACGCGTCCTCATTCTGCCGAGGATCCGGGCCATCCGATCCTCCAGCCAAAATTGCCGCCCCCTGCCCCATCACGAGGCCCGGAAGCGTGGCGTCATAAAATCGACACAGAGAAACGCTGTAAATTTACGGAAGTGTCATCTTGATCTATTTGGCCGAATGTAACCGCAAGAACACAGTCGACCAGCTCCTATGCAACAATGGATAAGGGCACACCCGATATACGATAATTATATTGTCTTTAGACGATGAAATGCATGTCACAATTGGTTCATTTCTGGCTCGCTGACGCTAGCGACGTCAAACATTACACTGAACCTAACGGCATCTGTTAATCGCGAGCAGGCCATGGCTCCCGTCTGGCAGGCGTTGGATAATCACGCGACGGCTTCGGCCTCCACGATCCGGGGCCGCAGGCTCGCTACCCGTCGCACATGGTCGGGATCGGCCAGCATGCGCGACGGCCTGCCGATCAGATAGCCTTGGACAGCGGCGCAACCCTCCCGGGTCACGATGGCCAGCTGGGCGGGTTCCTCCACCCCCTCGGCCAGCACCGGCATGTTGAGCGTCGCACCCAGCGCCGCGACCGATCGCAGGATCGACACCGCCTGTTCGTCATGCTCGATCTCGGAGACGAAGGACGCATCGAGCTTGATCCGGTCGAAGGGGAAGGAGCGCAGCACCTCCAGCGAGGAATAGCCGACGCCGAAATCGTCGAGCGCGATGGCGATGCCCATCGCCTTCAGCGCCTTCAGCTGCTCCAGCGCGAAATGCTTGTCATGGATGATCGCGCTCTCGGTCAGCTCCAGCGTCAGTCGCTCGGGCGGCAGGCCGCTGTCCGCCAGGGCCGAACGTACCGTCTCGACCAGCTGCTTTTCGGCGAGATGCATCGGCGACAGGTTGACCGACACGGGCTGCGGGTCGGCCCAGCCCGCCGCCTCGTGGCAGGCGCGCCGCAGGACCCAGTTGCTCAGCGGCACGATATCGCCGCTCTTCTCGGCAAGCGGGATGAACCGGGCCGGCGGGATCATGCCCCGGACCGGGTGGTTCCAGCGGATCAGCGCCTCATAGCCGCAAATCTCGCCCGACGGGATGGACGACTGCACCTGATAATAGAGTTCGAACGCGTCGGCATCGAGCGCATGGCGGAGATCGGCGATCAACTCGCGCCGCTCGCGCACGGCATCGTCCATATGCGCGTCGTAGAAACAAGGTTCCTTGGAGTGGGCCGACTTGGCCCGGTACATGGCCAGGTCCGCCTTGGCGAGCAGCGCATCGGCATCGGAGCCGTCCCGCATGGCCAGCGCGACACCGATATTGGCGCCGATCGACGCGGTGAACCGGTCGAACAGGAATGGTGCCTCGGACGCCGTGGTCAGCCGATGCAGGAAATCTTCGAGCTCGGCTGGGTCGTCATAGGAAACGACGGCCGAAAACTCGTCGCCGCCCAGCCGGGCGATGCGTTCGCCGGGCCGCAGGATGGCGGAAAACCGCGCCGCCAGCGCCGCCAGCAGCTGGTCGCCCGCCTGATGGCCATAGGTATCGTTGACCACCTTGAAGCGCGACAGGTCCATCATCACCACCGCCATACGCTGATACCCGCCGCGGATGCCGAAGCGGGCCTCCAGATCCTCGATGAAGCTGATCCTGTTGGGCAGGTCGGTCAGGCTGTCGTGCAGGGCCATGTGACGCAGGCGGCGATAGGTTTCCGACTGGGTATGTCCATCGATCAGGGCGCTGATCGCCGCGCATCCGACGATGATGAGCGTGGCGACCGTCGTCGTGGTCGCCAGCGTCGCCATGGTCATGCCCGACAGGCCCTGGCCGAGCTTCAGGACGGTGATCTTCATCGCCGTCATGCCGGTGAAGTGAAGCGCCGCGACGGCAAGGCTCAGCCACGCCACCGCCGTCTTGTTCCTCCAGCGCCCCCGCCCGGCCAGCACGTGGAAGGCCATGGCGGACAGGCCGCTCGACAACAGGATGGAGGCGACGACATAAGGCTCTTTCCAGGTGACGATGCCGTCGACCCGGTATGCCGCCATGCCGATATAATGCATGACCGAAATGCCCGTGCCGATCACGGCCCCACCGACCGCCCCCGACCAGCGCCGCCGCCCGGCGGCCAGGGCCAGTCCCGGAGCAGCGATCCCGATCACCGCCAGCAGCGACATCAGCGTCAGGATTGGATCGAGAATGACGGGCGCGCTCGTCCGGAACGCCATCATGGCGACGAAGTGGGTCGCCCAGACCATCGTGCCCGCACCGACCGCACCCAATATGATCCAGCCATAGCGGCGATACCCCCGGGAGGCCCGGACCCGGCTGAACAACTGGACGGTCGCAAGCGACCCCGTGACGCAGATCAGCAGCGCCAGCGCGACGAAGCGCAGGTCATGCTGTTGCGTCAAGCACAGGACGACATCGATCACGCGGTCCCCTCCATCTGGAGCAGGTCCGCCCGGCTTTCCAGGGCGACCGCCGCCTGCCGGGCCAGCGCAATGAGATAGGCTTTCTGGTCCGACGAAGCGGGGTTCCGTCGCTGCGTGTCGAAGACGCACAGTGCACCGACATCGATGCCCCCGGTGACGCGCAACGGCACGCCGATATAATAGCGGACGAACGGCGCGGCGTTGACGGCTGGCAGTTCGGCCACGCGCGGATCACTGCACGGGTCGCAAATCTCCAGCACGTCGGGCTTGTCGAGCGCGAAGGTGCAGAAGCTGCGGTGGCGCGGATTGCAGACGATGTCGACGCCACGGGTCGCCTTGAACCATTGCTGATTGCCATGGATCAGGGACAGGAGCGCGATCGGGGCGTTGAAGGATATCGCGGCCCGCTCGACGAAACGGTCGAAGCCGGGTTCGGGCGGCGAGTTCAGAACGTTCAACGCATGTACGGCGCTGGTACGTCGCCTTTCCCGGAACAGGCTCTTGAGCATCGTCTCTCTTCAGTACTGAGTGCTCATTCTGGTCGCACCTGAACCTTAAAACTTGATTTACCGGCATAAATTAATCCGACGGCTTCGGAGTCTTGGCCGCTGGTTCGCAGGCCGATCCTCGGCCAGCTTCGTTCGAATAGCGAAAGAAGCAACCGTGCCAAGCGGTGCCCCGCCAAACAGATGCCAGTATCCTTGGCAAAGGATTCCCCAAGACCTGCCGACGCAATTTTACGGTCACCCCAGAAATGACCAATATCGTCACAGCCATGCTTACCTTTAACCACCCGGTAACTTCACGGGTGATAGGCGGCCGGTCATCGCAGCGCCGGTTCTTGGCGAGTGGAACACCGGCGACCACAGTCGCTGCTGCGTCAGAGGGGGAATTGCTAAGTGACTTCGATGAATTCCGCATTTGGTAAACTGCGCCTTGGGATTTCGACGGCGGCCTTGCTGACCGCGATCGCGACCCCGGCCTTTGCGCAGGAGGCAGCACCGGCCCAGCCTGCCGATGCCGCCGACCAGAGCGCGACCGCAGCCGCCACCGCCGAGCAGGATGTCCAGATCAAGCGGACCGCCCCCGCGCCCGCCACGGCCGAAGGCACGACCGTCGTCGTCACCGGCACGCTGTTCCGCGATTCCAACGCCAGCTCGATCTCGCCCGTGACCGTGGTGAACTCGAACGTGATGCTGCGCGCCAACATCACCACCGCACAGGACGCCATCCGTTCGGTCTCCGCCGACAGCGCAGGTTCGATCTCGACCGGCTTCCGCAACGGCTTCTCGGCCGGTGGCGCGGCGGTGTCGCTGCGTGGTCTGGGCGTGTCGTCGACCGTCGTCCTGATCGACGGCCTGCGCAATGCGAACTTCCCGCTGAACGATGACGGCCACAACGCCTATGTCGACCTGAACTCGATCCCGTTCAGCACCATCGAGCGCGTCGAAGTGCTGAAGGACGGCGCATCCTCGACCTATGGCGCCGACGCGATCGGCGGCGTGGTCAATCTGATCAGCAAGAAGAACGTCCAGGGCATTTCGGGCTCGGTCCAGGGGGGCACCACCGAAAAGGCCGACGGCGCGCACTATCGCGCCACGCTGACCGCCGGGTTCGGCGACTATCGCGAGCAGGGCTTCAACTTCTACGTCAATGGTGAATACACCTATGACGGGTACATCACCAACAACTCGCGCGGCTATCCGTTCAACACGCTGGACCTGAGCCCCAGCGGCCTGCAGGATCGCAACCGCAACGACGACTCGCTGCTGGCGGCCAATCCGCAAGCGGTCGTCACCCGCGTCCGACAGACCGACCTCAACAATCCGCTGGCGGGTCAGGTCGGCTCGCCGCTGACCAACCAGTATGTGCTGCTCAACCCGAATGCGTGCCCCTTCGGCACCTTCACCGTGACCTCGGGCTCGGCGCAGGGCACCGGTTGCAAGCATAACCTGCCTGCCGAATATTCGATCATCCAGCCCCGCCAGCAGCGTTATTCGACCACGGCGCGCCTGAACGTCCGCATCGCCGAGGGCTGGGAAGCCTTTGCCAGCGGCAGCTACTCGCATTCCGAAGTCGATATTCGCGGCACCCCGTCGGGCATCCGCCAGACCCAGCCGTTCGGCGGCTCGGCGGCGCTCGCGTCGACCAGCCCGGGCATCGTCCTGCCCATGTATGTCTGCGCCGCAGGCGTGAACTGCGCCACCGCCGCGGATCGCCGTCTGAACCCGAACAACCCCTATGCCGTGGCCGGTGCCGACCCGACGCAGAATGCCGCGCGCATCTATTATCTGTTCGGCGACATTCCCGCCGGCAGCCACCGTTATGTCGACGTGTTCCGCGCGACCTATGGCATTTCGGGCGATCTGGGCGATGGCTTCAAGTTCCGCCTGAACGGCGTCTATGCCCGTGACAATTTCGCGGTCACGCAGCGCGGCTTCATCAACATCCAGGGCCTGCTGAACGCGGTCAACACCGGCGCGTACAACTTCGTCAATCCGGAGCAGAACACGCAGGCCATCCGCAATCAGATCTCGCCGGAGCGGACCACCCCGTCCTACTCGACGGTGGCGACGATCGGCGGTTCGCTGCTGAAGTCGCTGATGGAGCTGCCGGGCGGCGACCTGAATGTCGGCGGCGGTTTCCAGGTCCGTCGCGAGACGCTGATGAACCGCAACCAGAATGCGGATCTGTCCTATTACGGCCTGAACACCTCGTCGGCCCAGGGTCGTCAGACCGTGACCGCCGGGTTCTTCGAGATCGACGCGCCCTTCGCGCGCTCGTTCGACCTGAACGTGTCGGGCCGCTACGATCACTATTCGCAGGGCTATAGCCACTTCTCGCCGAAGGTGGGTGCCAAGTTCACCCCGGTCCGCGAGTTCTCGCTGCGCGCCACCTATTCGCAGGGCTTCCGCGCGCCGACTTTTGCGGAATACAACCCGGCGAGCAGCTATGCGGGCTTCTCGTCCTTCACCCCGCCCGCCAGCTTCATCGCGGCGCATCCGGGCAGCCCGGCCTATACGACCTCGTACAATATCGGCAGCGGCGCCCAGGGCAATCCGGACATCCTGCCCGAAGTGTCGCGCAGCTTCACCGTGGGGACGATCGTCAACCCGACGCGCTGGCTGAACGTCACGGTCGACTATTACAATATCCGCAAGTCGAACCTGATCGTCAGCGGACCGCTGCGCGCCGAGGCGATCAACGCCTATTACGGCCAGACCAATGCGACCGACGGATGCGCGGCGCTCGCGAAGGTGGGTCCGGGCTATAAGTGCAACGTCCTCGACGGGGTCGACCCCGTGAACCCGAATGCCCTGCCCCGCCTGCTGGTGTTCGACGTTCCTTACGTCAACGCCAACTACATGGTCAGCTCGGGCATCGACATGCAGGCCAATGCGAACTTCCAGTTCGACAATGGCGTCAAGCTGATCAGCCGCGTCGACGTCACCCGCGTCCTTCGCCTCGACCTCGTCACCCCGGCGGGCGTCGTGCAGAAATATGCGGGTACGCTCGGGCCGTACGAACTGTCCTCGGGCGGCGGCACGCCGCGCATCCGTGGCAACTGGCAGAACACGATCGAAGTCGGCAATTTTTCGCTGACCAGCACGACCTATTATGTCGGACGGATCAAGCAGGTGGCGGCCGATCGCATTCAGCCAACCAACGGCGTGATCGACCTGTCATGCAAGAACACGCTGGTGCCTATCATCGCGGGCAGCGATGTGAACAACCAGTGCTTCATCCGCCCGTTCATCTACACCGATCTGAACATCGGCGTTCGGGTCAATGACGACTTCCGCTTCTTCTTCAACATCCAGAACCTGACCAATGCCCGCGCTCCGCTGGCGGCGGGGGCCTATGCCAGCAATCCCAACTATCTGAGCAGCTGGCATTATGCCGGTCTGGTCGGTCGCAACTTCAGCGCCGGTGCGAACTTCAACTTCTGATCCGGCCTGACCGGGTGATGCGCGCCGGGACCGACTTCGCCGTCGTCCCGGCGCGTATTGCCATCCTACCTATTGCGGCGTCATAGGCGACCGATGCAGCCGGAGCGTTCCAAGACCATGTATCCGGGATCGGACAATCCGACCGCCCAGCCCAGCGAATTGTACCGACAGTCGCTGGTGATGCGGGCGATCGGCACGCCCTTTGTCGCCGACCTGCTGGCCGCGGTCGACCGGCAGCTCGACAAGGCACCGCTCAGCGCCGCGCTGATCCGCTCCTGGGGCAGCACCGCCGCCTCCTCCGCGATCGCGATGCGGATCAACGCCGCCCTGCATGCGCTGGCGAGGCGCGGTGTCGAGCCGCAATTGGCCGCCCTCTATGCCGGGGACCATGACCGCTTCGACGAGGCGGTCGCCCTGGCGCTGGCGGCGCATGACGAATTTCTGGTCGACTGGTTGCTGCGTGTGCCGCAGACCAACGAGATCGGCCGCGCGGCGGCCTTGTACGCCGCCCTGATGGTCCTGGCGCAGGATCATGGCCATGATTTCGATCTGTTCGAAATCGGGGCGAGCGCCGGACTGAACCTCAACCTGTCCCGCTATGCCTATGATCTGGGTGGCGTCCGGACGGGTGCGCCGGACTCGCTGGTGCGGATCGCGCCCGAATGGCGTGGCCCCCCGCCCCCCGATGCCGCCGTGACCGTCCGTCAGGCGCTGGGCGTCGATCTCCACCCGCTCGACGTCAATGATCCGGCGGCCTGCGAGCGGCTGGCATCCTTCATTTTCGCCGACCAGCCCGAGCGGGCCGAGCGCCTGGACCGGGCTCTGGCAATCGCGCGCCGGCATCCGCCCCGGCTCGATACCGGCGATGCCGCATCCTGGCTGACGGCACAGCTTGCCGCTCCTGCGCCGGACGGCCGCCACCGCGTCGTCCTGCATTCGATGGTTCTGCAATATCTCAGCGCCGAAGACCGCGCCCGGATAGAGGCGACCCTGAACGAAGCCGGGGCGTCCGCGACCGCGACGAGGCCGTTCGCCTCGATCGGTTTCGAATGGGACCTGGCGCGCGAGCGGGTCGAGCTTCGCCTGCGGTCCTGGCCCGACGGTCAAGACCGCGTGCTGGCGCATTGCCATCCTTATGGCGCGTGGATTCACTGGCTGACGAACTGACAAACTATTCGTCACGATAATGGTTACACGCTTCACCCATCCTTAACTTTGCGGTTCTAGCAATTGTCCGACGAAACCAATGTTTCATGTGGGACCGGGGGGATTGGACATTGCGCGACGACGACTGCGCCAGTGCATTTGGCGATACTTTTCAAAGCCGAATCCATGACCGCGACTGATCCTCTCGCCGTCCTGTCAGCGCCCTTCGATGCGCCGCGTGATCGGCCCAGTCCGCCTGTCCTCGATAACGATAACTCAATGAATTCGCGCTTATCGTCCCTCGTCCGACTTGTTGAGAGAAACGCATAATGCTCACGAACATGAACATCCCCAAGAAACTGGGTGTATCGTTCCTGATCGTCAGCCTGTCGGCCGCGGTCATGACGATCGTGTTCTTCGTGAACATCTGGGAAATCAAAAACGCGACGGCGCGCAACAACCACGCCCAGGAAGTCTATGCCAAGGCACTGACGCTCGAGACATCGATTCTGCGAGAGAACAGCCAGTTGCGCGGTTTCCTCGTCACAGCGGATAAGAGCTATCTCAAATCCTACGAGGAAGCCCGCAAGGAATATGACACCACCAGCCGCGAACTGAACGCGATGCTGGACGACTCGGCCGAGTTGGCGTTGCTTGCCAAGTCCAATGCCGAAAAGGCCAAGTGGCGGCGGACATGGAGCGACCGTCTGACCGATTGGGTCAAGGACGGGCGGCGCGACGAAGCGCAACAGGCCGTTCGTGACGCGGGCAAAGCCGTGCTGACCAGCGACATCGTGCTGCCCCTCCGGGCCATTCGCGACCAGGAAACGGCGGCGATCGCCAGCAATGCCGCATCGCAGGAAAACGCGATCAGCACCGCCATCATCGCCTTGGTGCTTGGCGGCGTGATGCTGATCGGCGTCGTCATCACCCTTCAGATGCTGCTCAGCCGCAGCATCGCACGGCCGATCACCACCCTCACCCGCCTGATGGCCGAGCTGGCGCGCGGTCGCAACGACATCGATGTGCCGGGCAGCGAGCGCGGGGATGAACTGGGCGACATGGCCCGCGCCGTCGTCGTCTTCCGCGACGCGGCCAAGGCCAAGGTGAGCGACGACCGTGAGCGCGAGCTGGCCTTGCAGGAAATCGGCTCCGGCCTGCATCGCCTGTCGGAAGCGGACCTGACCGTCCGCCTGACGGACCTGCCGTCCGCCTTCCATCAGCTGGCGGCCGACTTCAATCGCGCCGTCCAGAACCTTTCGGGCCTGACCAGCGACGTTCGCGGCAGCGCCGGCTCCATCCGCTCGAATATCGAGGAAATCCGCCAGGCGACCGACAATCTGTCGGCGCGCAGCGAGCAGCAGGCGGCCAGCCTGCGGGAAACCGCCGCAGCGGTCGGCGAGATCACGCAAGGCGTTCGCGAAGGGGCGGCCAGCGCCAGCCAGGCGAACCGTGCCGTGACCGAGGCCCGCGACGAAGCCGAAAAGGGCGGGCAGATCGTCGCCAAGTCGATCACCGCGATGAACGGCATCGACCAGGCCAGCCGCGAGATCGTCGATATCATCACCGTCATCGACGGCATCGCCTTCCAGACGAACCTGCTCGCCCTCAACGCGGGCGTCGAAGCGGCGCGGGCCGGTGACGCGGGCAAGGGCTTCGCCGTCGTCGCCTCCGAGGTCCGCGCACTGGCGCAGCGCTCGGCCGATGCGGCATCCGACGTCAAGGCGCGCATTCTCTCGGCGATCGAACATGTCCGTTCGGGCGTGGTACTGGTCGACGAGACCGGCAATGCCCTGCAACGGATCATCGGCAAGGTGTCCGACGTCAGCACCGTGGTCGACGTCATCGCGCGGTCCTCCGAACAGCAGGCCCACAGCCTGGGTCAGGTCAACATCGCGATCGGCGAGATCGATTCGGTCACGCAACAAAATGCCGCGATGGTCGAGGAATCGACGGCCGCCGCCAGCCTGCTGGCGCAGGAGTGTGGGACGCTGATGGCCTCGGTGATGCGCTTCAACGTAGATGCGGCCGCGCAGCATGCCTCTGCGGCCTCCCCGCAATACCGGACGGAGTATGGCCACGCGTCCCGATACGCCGCCTGATAGAGCGCGAGCGGCCGCCCACCACGGCTGATTTGCGTTTCCTGATCAACGCCATGACGGCAATGCCGTGTTAACCTGCATTTGCAACTGATGCGGGGATCGCGCAGGAGAAGCTCACACAGGAGGATGTGGACGGCATATGGACTCAAAGCGCCGGATTTTAGAGCAATTGCCGCTACTTGGCGAGCGCAGGGCGCTGGCCTATTCCGTGGCGCTGGCGCTTTCGGCGATTGCCTGGTGGATACGCTGGACACTGGATCCGGCCTTTCCGCCGGGCTTTCCCTATCTGACGTTCTTCCCGGCCGTCATCATTTCATCCTTCCTGTTCGGGCGCGGCCCGGGAACGCTGTCGGCCATCGTCTGCGGTCTGCTCGCCTGGTATTTCTTCATACCGCCCGCCAACAGCTTCGATTTTGAGCCGCGCACGCTCGTCGCCTTGGGCTTCTATGCGGGTGTCGTGGCGGTCGATATCGGTCTTGTCGACGCCATGCAGCGTGCCAACCAGCGATCGTCGCGGCTGGCGGCGGAACAGCGACAACTGGCCGAACGCACCGAATTGCTTTTCAGCGAGTTGCAGCACCGGGTCTCGAACAACATCCAGATGGTCGGCGCCATGCTGTCGCTGCAGCAGCGGCAGGTCGTCGATCCGATCGCGCGCATGGTCCTGGCCGACGCCTCCACGAAGCTGCAGCTCATTGGGCGCATCCAGCGGCAGCTCTACGCGACGACGGGCGAGCAGGTGCCGCTGGACATCTTCCTGCGGGACCTGATGGCGGACCTGTTCGCCGCCGACACGAAACCCGGCATCATCCACCGGATCGAGGCGGTTCCCGGACTGCGCCTCTCACCGGATGCGGCGATCCCGCTTGCGCTCATCATGGCGGAGGGCATCGCCAATGCGATGGAACATGGCTTTGCCAATCGCGAGTTCGGGCAGTTGGTCGTCACCCTCACCCGTCAGGACGACGTCATCGCACTCTGCGTGATCGACGATGGCGCAGGCCTGCCGCCGGGGTTCGACCTTCAGGGCTCGAACAGCCTCGGCCTGAAACTGGTGCGAAGCCTGGCCAAGCAGATGGGAGCGGAATTGAGCGTCGAAAACGGCCCCTCGGCGGGGACGATCCTGCGCCTGACATTGCCCGATGGCCAGAGCGGACACCCATAATCACACACTCGCACGGATGACCGCCAACATCCTGCATCATCGCATTACGCGCCGAACATGGCACTGAACGCTGCTTCCTGCGCATGCCAGTCGAGCCCGCGCGCATCGAGCCACTGGTCGTCATAATAGGTGCAGCCGTAACGCTCGCCGCCATCGCACAGGATGGTGACGATCGAACCGACAACTCCCCGCGCCGCCATGTCCTCCAGCAATTGGGCCACAGCGACAAGATTGGTCCCGGTCGAACCACCCACCCGGCGTCCCAACCGGCGGGAAAGCGCGCGCATCGCACCGATGCTGGCGGCATCCTCGACCGCGATCATCCGGTCGATCACCGAGGGGATGAAGCTGGGCTCGACACGCGGACGCCCGATCCCCTCGATGCAACTGCCGCAACCTTCGGGCAGCGACAGTGCCCGGCGGTCGGCGAAGTGCCGGTGGAACACCGAATGGACCGGGTCCGCGACGCAGAGCCGGGTGCCGTGCCGCTGATAGGCGATGTACCGCCCGATCGTCGCCGAGGTGCCGCCCGTTCCCGCGCCGCAGACGATCCATTCGGGGACGGGATATTCCTCCGCCGACATCTGTGCAAAGATGCTCTCGGCGATATTGTTGTTGCCGCGCCAGTCGGTCGCCCGCTCGGCATAGGTGAACTGGTCGAGATAATGACCGCCCGTCTCCGCAGCCAGGGCGTTGGAGACGTCGTACACGGTGCGCGGATCGTCGACCGTGTGGATCTCGCCGCCATGGAAACGGATCGCATCCAGCTTGGGCGCAGCGGTCGAGGCGGGGACCACCGCGATGAAGCGCAGGCCCAGCATCTTGGCGAAATAGGCTTCGCTGACCGCCGTCGAGCCGGAGGACGATTCGATGACGCAGGTGTCCGGCCCGATCCAGCCATTGCACAGCGCGTACAGGAACAGCGAGCGCGCCAGCCGATGCTTCAGGCTGCCGGTCGGATGGCTACTCTCATCCTTCAGATAGAGCGTGATCCCCGGATAGCGGGGCAGGTCGACCCGGATCAGGTGCGTGTCGGCCGAACGGTTATAGTCCGCCTCGATCCGGTGGATCGCCTCCGACTGCCAGCGCCGGACGGCCTCGGCATCGCGATCAGCGCGCATCGATCGTCAGTCCATGGCGCGCCAACATTGCCTGCGGATCGACGTCTCGTCCGCGAAAGCCGCGGAAGCTCCCGGCGGCCGGGGACCTGGCACCGTGCGAAAGGGCCTCGGTGCAGAGTGCCCCCTCGATCAGCTTCGGCGACAGCGCGGCCCGGGCGGCATAGACACCCGCTATATTGCCCGCCGGGCCCGAGCCGATGATGAGGACCTTGCTGTGCCGCACATCCACCCCCTGCCCCCCTTGCACGTTACGCCTCCACGGCCTGGGCCGCGACGACCGGTGCGGCCTCGATCATCTCGATCGCCGTCCAGCCCGCCGCGACATAGGTCTCATTTGCTTTATCCAGCCGTTCGCATCGCTGGCGGAAGCGCTCGGCGAGTTCGGGATGGTCGGCGTCGAGGATCGCATGGACGCGTGCAAGCCCCTCGAACTCCGCCTTGTATGCGTCCTTCTCGGCCTGTTCGCGAATTTGGAACACGCGACTTTCCTCCTCCGGCGTCCAGCCGATCTCGGCCAGTGCCACGCGCAGGTTGAGCGCGCCCGTCGCGTTCAGCGTATCACGCAGCACCGTCCGCATCGTGCCGGGCCAGGCCGCCGACTCCACCGTGCTGCCCGCCGCGCGGTCCAGCACGTCGTCGCCAAGGGCATCGGTCGCCGCTACCGCAGCGAGGCGAGCCGCCTTCCATTGCTTGCGGTCCGGTTCGTCCCCCTCGACCACGCAACGATGCAAGTCGATGATGGTGAGGCGGCATTCTTCCATTGCCGGATGGCGGCGGGTGATCTCGCACAGGCGCGGCCTGGCCAGCAGGGCGAGGATCATCCGCGACACGACGGCGGACAGATCACCGCCGACCGGCGTGCGTGCCAGCCAGGCCTCGGCAAAGCGGGCGGCTTCGGCAAGCGGCCGGAAGCCGTTGATGATCATGGGCAGGGTTTCGACCAAGGCAATCGGATAGCCGAGCCTAGCCGCATAGGCGGACGTGTCGTCCGCCTCGACCACGGCGCCGATCGCATTGGCCTTGCCGTCGTCCCAGGCCGGAAAATAGACGAAACTGCCCGCCGCGACATGTCGCCTCAGCTGTGCCTGGGCTCGCGCCTTGATCGCCGGATCACCATGGAAAGCGATAGCATCGACCATCACGCCGCGCTCACATTCGCATCGACAAAGGCGTCGAGACGGCTGCGCGACATGGTGCCGAACGCGCGCGCGGCTTCCGCACCGTCCTTGACGATCAGCAGCAGCGGAATGCCGCGCACCTCGAACCGTTCGGCGAGCTTGGGATTTTCGTCAATATTGACCTTCACGATGTCGATCTCGTCGGCATATTCCTCCGCGAGTTCGTCGAGCGTCGGGGCCAGCGCCTTGCAAGGCCCGCACCAGGGGGCCCAGAAATCGACCAGCACGGGCTTGTCGTTCTGCATGACGATCTCGTCGAAATCCTGCTCGGTGGCATTACGCATCATCACTGTCCTTGTCTGGAATTGGGGGGATCAGCCGGCCTGTCCGCCGACCATCATGCGGTCGATGCGGAGAGTGGGCTGGCCGACGCTGACATGGAGCGACTGGCCCTGCTTGCCGCAGGTCGCCATGCCGGTATCGAAGGCCAGATCGTTGCCGATCATGGAAATGTGGCGCAGCGCTTCATGCCCGACGCCGATCAATGTCGCACCACGCACCGGGGCGACCAGCCGCCCCTTCTCGACCAGCCACGCCTCGATCGTGGTGAAGTTGAAACGGCCGGTGACGATATCGACCTGCCCGCCGTCGAATTCGGTCGCATAGATGCCGCGATCGATGGAGGCGATGATATCGGCCGGATCGGCCGTGCCGTTCGCCAGGAAGGTGTTGGTCATGCGCGGCATGGGCAGATGCGCATAGGACTGGCGACGGCCATTGCCCGTCGAGCGCGCGTTCATCAGCCCGGCGTTCAGCCGGTCCTGCATCAAACCGGTCAGCACCCCGTCCTCGACCAGTACGGTGCGGTCGGGCGGCGTGCCCTCGTCATCAATGCCCAGCGATCCCAGCCGCCCGGAAAGGCCGCCATCGTCGATCACCGTCACGCCGGGTGCCGCAATCCGCTCGCCGACCTTGCCGTCGAAGGCGGAGAGGTGCTTGCGGTGATGATCGCCCTCCAGCCCGTGGCCCACTGCCTCATGGAACAGCACGCCGGGATAGCCCGGTCCCAGGACCACCGGCATCTGGCCCACCGGCGCAGGGATGGCATCGAGATTGTTCAGCGCCATATTGGCCGCTGCTGCGACCATCCGGTCGACTGATGCGGCGTCGAACCCGCCCAATCCGGTACGCCGCCCCAGTCCCGCCTGTCCCCGTGCGCGGCGACCATCCTGTTCCGCGATTACGACTAGCGACAGGATGGTCATCGGCCGCACGTCCCCGGCCAGCAGCCCGTCCGCCTCGGCGACCAGGATCGTCGTGTCGGTCGCCCGGACATTGGCGTCGACCTGAACGATGCGACCGTCCTGCATCCGGGCGAGTTCGTCGATCCGCGTCAACAGGGCGATCCACGCCGCCGCATCCTCGACCGCCACCGTCTCGATCGCCGGATAGAGATGATGGCCAGCCGGGGTCCGGGTCAGAGCGATACCCTGCCCATACCGCCCCGCATCGCCGTGCCGCGCCAGCGTGCGGACCGCGCGTACCGTGTCGAGCAGCGCCCCCTCGCGCATGTCGGCGGAGTGGGCGAAGCTCACCTGCCCGCCATGCGCCGCCCGGGCGCCGACGCCCTGCCGCATCGAAAAGCCGCCCTGGGTGACCCGACCGCCCTCCAGCCGCCAACTGCGCATCGCCGTCGTCTCGAAATACAGGTCGGCCAGATCCGCGCCGCCGCCCGCCAGTTCGCCCAGCGCACGACCGATCGCCGCCTCATCATGCCCCGCCGGACCAAGCAGCACGGTACGCGCGCGGACGAGCGCCAGTGCGCCGCCGTTCATGCCTTTCCTCCCACCTGCATCTCGTCGATCAGGATCGATCCAGTGCGCAGCGCGCCCTGCCGCTCGACATCGTCGCCGACCGCGCGGATGCCGTTCAGCATCGCGGGCATCTGGCCCGCCAGCGTCACGTCGGTGACGGGGTGGACGACCTCGCCCCCCTCGACCCACAGCCCCTTGATCGCCTGGGTCCAATTGCCACTGGCCGGATCGGTCTTGCCGCCCTGAAATTCGGTCACGACCAAGCCCGTACCCAGCATCCGCAGCATCGCTGGCCAGTCGCCGCCCGGCGCGCTGCTGGTCAGGCGCAGATTGTAGAAACCATCGGCATTGCCGGTCGACGCCATGCCCAGCTTGCGTCCCGAGACGCTCGACAGGAACAGCCCCTCGACCACCCCGTCGCGCAGGATAGGACGGGCCGATCCGGCGATCCCCTCGCTGTCGAACGGACCGCTCGCCAATCCCAGCGGCTCGAACGGGTCCTCGGTCAGATTGAGATGAGAGGCCGCGACGCGCTGGCCGAGCGGCGCGCGCAGGAAGGTCATGCCGCGAAACTGCGCTATGCCGGTCAACGCCCCTGCCAGGTCGGAGACCAGCGACATCGCCGTGCGCGGGGCGAACAGCACCGGGCAACGCCGACTGGCGATGGCCCGTGCCCCCAGCGCCGCGCGGGCGCGATCGGCGGCGGTGCGTACCAATTGCTCGGGCAGGGCCAGGGCGTCGACGCTCCGCTCCTGCGACTGGCAGAAAGCCGACGTGCTGCCGCCCCCGTCCTGCGCCAGCATCACCGACCAGCGCCCGTCATTCGAGCGCCGGATACTACGGCAGAAGCCGTCGCTGGTCGCCAGCGCCCACAGTCCTTCGGTCGCGACCGCCACGGACTCGCCGACGCGAAGCCGGGGATCGGCCCCTGCCACCTCGCTGGCGATCCGATCGGCCAGCATCGCGGCGGTCAGCAGCGTATCGGGATCGCGCGGGCTTTCGGCGTAGAGCAAGGGCGAAATGCCCGTATAGGCAAGGCTGTGCGCTGGCGGCAGACCGCCGTCCGGGTCCGGCTGGACATGCTGGGCGATCATCATCGCCTCGTCCACCAGTCGTTCGATCGCCGCCGGATCGAAGCTGGCGGTAGAGGCCACTCCGCGCCGTCCCTGATGGAAGACGGTCAGCCCCAAGACTTGCGTCCCGCTGCGCTCGGCAGTCTCGACCTCGCCGTGCCGCACGGCGATCCGGGCAATGCCCTCATGATGCGCCGAGGCGCGCGCGCTCGCGCCGCGCCGCGCCGCGATTTCGACAGCCCGCGTCGCGGCATCGCGCAGGTCCGCCTCGTCCTGGGTCAGGAGCGCGCTCATGCCTCGTCCTCGGTGATGGCGGCCGCCGTCGCATGGCCATGGTGCAGGCGCAGGCGATGCGTGTGATAGGCGGCAAGCTTTTCGTTGTGTACGACGCTGACGATGGTGGCGTCCGGCATCGCGTCGAGCACGGCCCGGTAGAAGAAAGCGGCATTGTCGGCATCGAGCGCGCTGGTCGCTTCATCGACGATCAGCAGGGTCGGGCGCTTCAACAGGATGCGGGCCAGCGCGACACGCTGCTGCTCGCCGGGCGACAGCTCCTCCTGCCACATGCGCAGTTCGTGCAGGGCGGTCCCGTGGGCCTTCAGCCCGACCTTTTCCAGCAGGGCGAGGACGGTCGCGTCGTCATGCTGTTCGGGCCGGTCGGGGAAGCAGACCGCCCCCTTCAGCGTGCCCAGCGGCAGGTATAGCCGTTGCGGCACCAGCATCGCCCGGCCACGGCGGGTCATCGCCACCTGGCCCGCTCCGTCCGGCCACAGCCCCGCAATCGCGCGCAGAAGTGTGGTCTTGCCGGTGCCGGACGGCCCCTGGATCACCCAGCGCTCGCCGTCGCGGACCGTCCAGTCGGCGACGGCCATCAAGGGGGCTCCATTGGGGCGGCGAAGTTCCAGCCCCTCAACCCGGATCGCCACGCCGTCGGGTGTACCGCCGGGCATGAAGGTGATCCCGCGCGGACGCTCGTAATCGATCGCATCATCCAGCGCCTTGAGACGGTTGATGTTGGCGACCTGCCGCGCGATGCCGGGATAGGCCATGACGATATAGGACAGGCTTGCCGAAAACTGGGTGAAGGCGTCGCGGGCGGCCTGAACCTGTCCGAAGGTGATCGCACCGGCGAAATATTTCGGCACGGTCAGGAACAGCGGCACGACCGTCATCGTGCGCTGGTAAATGTCCTGCCCGGCGCTCAGGCCGGCATTGGCCAGCATCAGTTGAAAGAAGTTGCGGCGGATATTGGCGAAGGCGGTCTTCAGCCCGTCCTGCTCGATATTCTGCGCATGGGAGAAAGCGATCTGCTCGCCATTGCGGCGGACGTGCAGCAGGCCGGCACGGTAATCGGCCTCATAATGTTGTTCGCGCATCTTGCGACGGACGAAAGGCTTGCCGATCCAGGTGATCACGGTCGTGCCAAGGACGACATAGGCGATCGAGAACCAGATCAGGTCGCCGCCGGGCAGCGGGATACGATCGCCGAACAGCGGGATAGCGAGCGGCGACGAGGTTTGCAGCAGGATCGTGGCGAAGGCGATCGCCCGCACCAGGCTGAAGATCAGCGAGATGGCAATGCTGAGCGGCGATTGGCCATATTCCAGGCCCATCGAGGTAAAGGCGCGCACATCCTCGGCGATACGCTGATCGGGGTTGTCGATCATGCGCAACCGCTCGATCTCGTAGAAACGGTCCCGCGCGAACCAGCGACCGAGATACCAGTCGTTCAGCCAGTGCCGCCACCGGATCGACAGGGTCCAGCCGACGATATTGTGCAGGAACTGCGTCCCGATCGCCAGCCCGGCGATCATCATGAACATCACGACCAGCGACACGAATTGCGCCCCCTGCCGCCGTTCGATCGCATCGTAGAAGTCCCGTTGCCACGTATTGGACAACAGGAAGGCATAGGTCGTCCCGACCTCGACCGCGCAATAGCATGCGACCAGGAACCACGCCCATTTCCAGTCCTGCGACACGAAGTACCGCGTGCACAGCCGCCAGGCATGCGCCCAGCGTGCACCGGCTGGCTGGACAGGCTGGAGACCCGCTTCGCGGCGGGTCTCCTCGGCATGGGCAGGGGGTGGCATCATTGGTGGGAACCCCGTTCAGAACAGGCGCTTGGAGATGGTGAGGCGCAGGTTGCGTGGCTCGGCGACCGGAACATAGGTGAAGGCCGACGCCGACCCGTAATTGCGCCGATCGAAGATGTTGCGGATGCCGATATTGATGTCGAAACCCCGGACGGTCAGAAAGCCGTTGACGTCCACCTGCCGCGACGGCGGCACGACATATTGGCCGAGGAGATTGGCGTAGGAACTGGAGCGTCCATACAGACCGGCCGACAGGCCCCCGCTGACGCCCTCCGCGATCCTCGATCGATAGGAGGAGAACAGGCTGTACGTATCGCGCGGCTGCTGTGCGACGACCGTCTGAAGCGCATTGACCGTCAACAGTGCATATCTGGTCCGCGTCAGCGACGCCAGCACCGACCAGCCCGGCAGCAACTGCCCCGCGATGTTCAGGTCGATCCCCCGCCCGCGCTGACCCGGCCCAGGGGAGAGATCGGTCGGGTCCGCCGGATTGCGGATGATGATATTGTCCTGCTGTATGTCGAAATAGGATGCGTTGATCGTCGCGCGCTTGTGGAACAGGTCGAACTTGACGCCCGCTTCCTTGTTGGTGGTGATGATGTTCGGCAGGATGCTGCCATTCTTCGCCACCGCGAAAGACGCCTGCTCGCCGCGGGAGTAATTGGCGAACAGCGACAGGTTGCTCGTGGCATCGAAGATCAGGCCGCCACTGGGCGACACGCCGTTGTTCCGCTGGACGTTGATGGCCGAAGGCCCCGCAAAGAAGGTCTGCGACGTGGTTTCGAACCAGTTCTTGCGAACGCCGCCCAAAATCTTCAATTTCCAGAATTCGATCAGTGCCTGGCCATAGACGCCTTCCTGCTTGCCGCCCGAACGGATCTGGACATTGCCGAACGGCGACCAACGAATGTCGGTCAGCGGCCCGCTGGCGGTGAAGGACGGGTTCAGGATCCGACTATAGACCAGGCCACTACGCTGTTCGGCGGAGCCGTCGCCATAATTATATCCGACGTTGAAGCTGGCCTTCACATCGTCGGCGATGTGCGTCTTGACGCGCAGGAAGCCGTCAATGGCATTGGCCGAGCCCTGTTGCCGCGATCCCTGAAGGTCGATGACGGGGATACCTTGGCGACTATAGCCCGAATTACCCGCACGCGTCGTCAGCAGGGTCTGATCATGCAAGCCACGAACGACCAATTCGATGCCCGGCACGATCTGTCGGGTCGCATCGAAATAATAGCGTTTGGTCGCGATCCGGATGCCTTGGTTGGGGGCGTAGATCGGCACCGACGGATCGCGGTCGATGATCCGAAACGTCTTGTTGTCGAACAGCGTATAGGCGCCGATGCCGGTGACGGCCTCGTTCATGCTCGCACCGATCACGATGTCGGTCAGGCGATCCTTGTACCGAAGCGACGGCGCGAACAACCAGTCCTTGTTGCCCGTATAGCCGCCATAGTTTCGATCCATCGTCTGCGCACTGCCGATGACGCGGGCCGACAGCTTCTTGTCGCCGGTGATCGCGTTGTTGGCATCGATGACGCCGCGCGCCAGACCGAAGGAGCCGGTGTCGAAGCTGACCGCCAGGCGCTCCTCGGCATTTGGCTTTTTGGTGACGACGTTGATGTTGCCGCCCAGGTTGCCGAACCCGGCCAGGATCGCATCCGGCCCCTTCAGGATTTCGACCCGCTCGATATTGGCCACCGGCTGGTCGGCCCCCGCCGCCACGCCATATTGCGACGATGTCGTCAGGCCGTTCACCAGCCCTCCGGCTCCGAAGCCGCGAATGGTATAGGATGCGCCGCTGTTCGGGTTGTTGCCCAGCACCGACACACCGCCCGCGTTGCGCAGGATGTCAGTGATGTTCAGCGCCTGCTGTTCCTCGATCGTCTTGGCGGTGATGACTTGGGTGTTGCGCGGCTGATGGCGCAGGCCCAGGCCGTTGCGGTCCGAGGTGGTCGCCTGACGCACCAGCACGCTGGTTTCCGCCTCGTCGCGCCGTGCGGTCACGACGATATCGTTGACGACGACCAGGCCCCCCTGCACCGCCGGAACGACGGTCAGGCTCGTTCCGCCGATGACCGTCCTGATCGCATCCGCCGCCGATTGCGCACCGCGCACGGGGCGTGAAGTCAGCCCCTTGACCGCGTCGGGATCGAAATTGACGTTCACACCCGATTGCCTGCCGATCATATCCAGCGCGCGGTCCATCGGCATGGCGGGCACGGTGATGTCCCCCGTCCGCACGGCCTGCGCAGCGGCGGCACCCGGCACGCTCGCGCCCAGAAGGCTGATGACACTCAGGCTGGCAAATCCCAGCACATGACGCCCACTCCCAGTCAGATTCAGCATGCAATCCCCCCTTCACAGGGCGCGCGCCATCCTCCACGGCAAAGCCGCGGCCGGATAGAAAGCCATCCCTGTCGACAAACGGTTGGCGCCTCGCGGCGGATGATGCGGTGGCGATCCTCTAAGGAGGCTACCGCGGCCGTATTCCTGCTGACGACAGCCCGTGTCTTGGCGATGCGATATGCCAGCCGGACCTTCTGTCGTGGGAGACGCTATGCTTCAGTCTTGTGACAGGCAAATTCGAAATGTTCATGGGGGCATGAACCCATTCGATGATAGCCCTCAAACCTTGTAATATTGCTCGAAATACGACCTCGCTTGCAGAATGAACCATTTGAGCACCGGGTCGTGGCGGTTGCGCGGCCACTGGGCGACGGTGACGATCCCTCGGCGAGCGAACGGTGCCTCGAATACCTTGAACGGCATCAACGCCGCATAATGCTGGAACACCCATGAATTGCCCGTGGCGACAAGATCGCTGCCGATCACGATCGCGGGCAGCGTCGCCTGGGACGTGGCCCGGACGCAGATGCGCCGTGCACGCAACATGTCCACCCCGTTCTGGTCTAGCGCGAAAGTCTGCCTCTCCTCCCCGCGGGCGACGATATGCCGCGCGGCCCGATATTGCGCTTCGGTGATTTCGACGCAGTTCTCGAACTCCGGGTGGCGATCCCAGACCAGGCAGCTCGGCCAGACGGTCAGCATCGGCATCGTCTCCAGCCCGTCGAGCGCCATATGCTCGGGCAGCAGCAGCAGATCGGCCCCCTGATCGAGCGATCTGTCCGGCCGTTCGATGTCCAGGGGGATGACGTTCACCTGCAAACCGGGGGCCAGGGTCGAAAAGCTGCGCAATACCGGGCCCAGCAGCATCTGCTCGTTCGCATCGTCGGCAGCGATGGTGATAGTCTCAGTGGTGGTCAGGGGATCGAAGGCGATGGAATAGTTGAAGGCGCCCTCCACCTCCCGCATGATCCGGCGCACTTCAGGCCGCAATGCATGCCCCAGCGGCGTCAGCTGCGGCTCCCCCCCTGTATGGACCACCAGGTCATCACCGAAATGATCGCGCAGGCGCCGCAGCGCATGGCTCATCGCCGATTGGCTCAGGCTGACGCGACGTCCCGCCTCGGTCAGGGTCGGGGCGTGCAGGATGGCGTCGAGCGGATAGAGCAGGTTGAGGTTGAGCCGACGGACCGTGCCGCCATGGAGAGAGGCTGACGCACCACCTTGACCATTTGACGATTGGCCCGAAGCCGTCATTGCCCGCCCTTCCCCGCCCAAGGCCCAAAGGCCTTGCGATGCATAACAAGAGCGCAGGCGGGTTGGTAGATCGACCGATCGGGTTCACCGCCGCCGGGCCGATATGACGGACGATGCTATTATGCCCCGACGGTGACCTCCATCGTCACACGACGGTTGGCGGGTGCGACCTCGTCGTCATCGCTCATCTCGAGCAACGGACGGCCGTCGGCTGCCCAGTGAACGCGACGCAGGCGCGCATCCCGTCCGTCCTTACCGACGCCGTTCCCCCAGCTGTGATAGACATATAGATCGTTACCATCCTCGTCGGTCGTGAACGAGCCATGGCCCGGCCCCTGTTCGTAACGCCGATAGTCTTCGTCGCCCTTGGGCATGGCCACGCTTTTCTGAAGCGGAGCGGACCATTTGCGCCACGCGTCGATGCGGGTCAGGTCGCTATCGAGCGAGGCGGACGTGCCGTTGACGACATAGGTCGGGCTGACCCCCGAGCTGGAATAGACAAGCGCCACGCGATTGCCCCGGATCAGCGCGAAGGCCCCCTCGGCGAGGTTTTCCTCCACCGAGGTATCCGGCGCGATGACGGGCGACGGCAGACCGGCGAGGCGCGTCGGTCGGGCGGGATCGACCTTGGCGATCCACGTCAACGGATCGCCGAGCGGCCCGGACGTCGGCAGGTATCGCTGGGACCAGGTGTAATAGCCCTGACCCCGTACCTCGAAATAGGACATGTCGAGACTGATATTGGCGGGCATGTCCGGCCGCCCGAGCGGGGTACCATCCGCCTTGCGGATCGCGGCCGGTTTCGACCAGTCGGCGGGATTGGCGGGATCGCCGCCGTCGCGAAGCTGCATGATGTGCGACTCCACCGTCGACCATACGCCGCCCTCGTTGGACTGCGGGTCGGTCGGATTGAAGCAGGGCGCAAACAGGATCGACAGTCGTCCGCCGATTTCATGGATTTCAGGTGCCCAATAGCATCCCGCAATCACTCGGCCTTCCGCCGTCCGATCGCGGCGGATCCGTCGATTGAGCAGGTCGACTTCCCGTGCGCGGCCGCCCTTGTCGTCGGCCAGATCGGCGATCGTATCGGCGATACGGAGCGGCAGATGGGGCGAGCCGACATTGTCGTTGTTCGTGTCGTCCGTCGCGACGAACAGATAGCGGACCCGGCCCTGATGCTCCCAGCGATAGATATTGGGATCGGCGCGTTCATAGGCAAAGATCGCCGGATAGCGGCGCTGGCGGACGGTGCCATGGACGAGATAGCGTCCCGGCTTGCCCAACTGCGCCAGATCGGCGGCGTCCCAATCCACCGCGCGCGTCGCGGTGGAGCCGTCCGAATAGCCCAGTTTCACCGGCACTGCGGCGAGCCCACCGGCATCGCCCGGTCGGATCGTCTGCGGCGTCACGGTCGCAGCCGTGTTGACGATGCGGCCGAAACGATTGCCCAGCGCTGTCGCGGTGACGTCGTCGACGGGCAGCGTATCAATGGCCGTGGTCGTGAGATCACCGATGCGGGCGTCCCCCACATTGCCGATGGAGGCGATCCTCGGGCGGCGTCCCCCCGTCTCGGGATAAAACGGTGTCTGCTGCCATTCCTGACGCGTCAGATCGGCCACGGTCGTCCAGCGCAACTGCCCCGAACGGTCGATCCACGATAGGATGTAACGCTGGGCGGCGCTGTCCCAGATGGCGTGGGGATGATCGATGCCGTCATTCGACCTGAGATCCAGCGTGCCGAGCTCGACGAACTCCGCCGATTGGGGATCGCGGCGGAAGATGACGATGGCGGACGGTGACGGATCTTGCTTGCCGTCCATGTCCACGCGTGTCGCGATGACGCCGATCGTGCCGTCGGAGAAGTGGAAGAGCGAAGGATTCGAAACGCCGCGAAGGGCGACGCGATCGACGCCGATATAATCCCCACGGGCGAACATCACGCCATAGTCGTCGTTGAGCGGGGTCATCGTGCCATCGCCCCCCGACATGGCCAGATGGACACTTCGCGCGACGGTCGGCTGGTTCGCATCCTGCGACGTGGTCGGCGTGCGCGCATAGGCTTCCAGCTGGCGTGCGGACTTGCCGAGCAGCTTCACTTTGAACCGCTTGGTCAGGGTCTTGCCGTCCGGCCGGGTCAGCCTACCCTCAAGGCTGACGACGCGGGCGTCCGCCGTCATGTTGGTCAGGATGCCGTCGGGTACGTCGCGGCCATCGGCGCGCCAGGCGGCGGTATGCCCCACCGGCACCGGCAGGCGCGTTCCCGATGCCAGGATCGGGGCGACGATCCAGCGATCGGCGACGGTCGCGAGATCGGGCGCGACCCGGTTCCAATGCGCCACCAGAGCATCGCGCTCGGCCGCGGTGATGGGAAGCACCGTACCGTGTCGTGGGGACTCGGGCAGGTGGAACCGGCGCGGATAGGTCCACGCGATCTTGCCCTCAAGCGAATGGGTGGCGAGCGGAATATAGCCGACGCCGCCATAATTATCGACCCACAGGAAATATCGAAACCCGCTGGTATCGCCCGGATTGGCGCGAAACGCGGTCGGTCCTTCCACCTCGGGCGTGCCGGCGCGACGACCGATGCAGCGGTCGACGATCTTCCACGCACCCGACGCGCCATCGGCCCGGAGCGAGGACGACGTCTGCGCCAGAATATCGCTGGACGGGCAACCGGCTGCATCGCTGATCTTGGTGAAACGATAATAGCGATCGCCGTCCCGCAGGACCGTCGCATCGATCATCCCTTTCGCCTTGACGGCACCGGGAACATCGGCGGACCGGAACCATGGTTCGGGCGTGCTAAAATTGCGAAAATCGCGTGTGGTCGCACGCAGGATCTGCGGGCCGTTGCCATCCTCCACCTTGTGCGCCGCATCCTTGTAGCGGGTGGAGGTCCAATACACGACATAGGCGCCGATCGTCGGGTCATAAGTCGCCTCCGGCGCCCAAGTCATGCCCGCATCGGGCAGATTGACGAGGACGTGCCGTTGCTTCCCCCAGTGGATGAGGTCGGTCGACTCCCAGACTTCGAGATATCGGCTGCCCTGGCTGGTCGAATCACGCCACCCGGTGCGCCCGGTCGAAAGATCGGTCGCAAGCAGGAAGAAGCGGTCCCCTTCGGCAGAGCGCATGATGAACGGATCGCGCAGGCCCCGCGTACCCTCACGCGACTCCAGGACCGGCTGCGCGTCGTTCAGGGTCTTCCATTGCAGGGCGTTGTTGCCGTCCGACACGGCAAAACGCAGCTTCTCCCCGTCGATGCTATTGCCGGTGAAGTAGACGAACATATAGGCCGAAGGCGCAGGAGCGGCGGCGGGCGCGGCCAGCACGGTGACGTCGATCGGGACGGACACGGGCCGGTGGTCGGGTAGCGCGACGGTTGCGGTCAGGCGAATGCGACGGTCGCCGGTGCCGCGCGTGACGCGCCCCTTGCGTATGACGTCAGGGCCGCGCCCCATATCGACGTCCGAAATAATGGCAGGATTGGAGGATCGCCACGTAATCCGCGCCTTGCCGATATTCGGCACATTGCGAAGCCCCGACAGGCCTGAGGCATCGTCGGGGAGCGTGACGTTTCCACGGAGCGGGGCTGCAAATACGGGATCGGAGCGCAACGCGTTCGCAACGGCGTCCGTCAGCGGATCGGCGGCGGGTGCCGCCCCGACCAGCGCAATGCCTGCCAACCCACATAACAAATTGCCAAGGGGATGCGATCCGCCATTCATCCTGTATCTCCCGGTAGCAACGATGGCGAATGCGTCGCCTCGCAGCGTCATTATGGCGACATTATGTCCGACATTTGCGCGACGGCAAGAGGGTGACCCAGATTTTTTCTACCATGGCCGCCGGATGAAGGCTGCGGCGAGTGGCAGCGCGAAATATGGCTGAAAACTAGCGATCCTAGCGGGAGAGCGCTTTGTAATCCATCAGGCGGCGGAAGGGGATATCGCCGCGGGAGCCGTGCCAGATCGCCTTCATCCCGCATCCAATTGATCGACAAAAGATTTTTGAGCTCGGCATTCGGGATCGGCGGCGTGGAGCGCATCTTCGGATGAAGCCCGCTCCCACGAAGACCCAGGCGACGGTCGAACCCTGAAAACGACGGATGCAGATATGCCGCACGGACCTACCGGCTCTGCCCCGTCCACCATTCACTGATCATATCCGAGCGTCGGGCGTCAGCGCTGCTTCTTGGTGATGGTCGCGGTGAAGTCCGGATCCTTCTTGGCGACCCAATCCACGAATTTCCGGACGTTCGGGTGATCGAGCAGGCCAGCCACGTTCATCCCATGCCGCTGCAGTTCGGAATTGCTGAAATTCACGGTCAGGGTCTGCTGGCATATCGGATGCATCGGCACGACATCTCGGCCACCCCGGCTTTTGGGTACTGGATGGTGCCAGACGATAGTCTTCCCCGTCGGCCGACCGCAGAGCCAGCATGGCACCGGTGCGGCCGGGACCTCCTCTTCCGGCGGGAGGTGATCATAGGGATCGTGTTTGGAACGTCTGGCCATGGATGGAACAACTACCTTATTTCCGACCGCCTGTAGCAAAGCGATCCACCCCGTCATATGAAAAGCTGCAAAAGGCCCCCACCCCGCCGGGCCGATGGGGGCGAAGATGACGAGTTTGGCGAAACCATGGGATGCGGCACTGGCCCGCAAATGGCTGGAACGCCGCTATGAGGCGGCGCGGCTGGATCAGGCCGCCGCCGATCGGCGCGGCTACGAAGCCCGCGATGACTTCGACAAGGCCGCTGCTGAGGAATGGGTGTGTCGTGTGCTGAAAAGCGCCGAATGCGTTGACGATCAAGCTGCGCTCATCATCCGCATCAAAGAGTTGATCGGACAGGACGAGTATCCCGCAACCGGCGTGAATGACGATATGCGGTTCGAACGGCATGTTCGTACCTATCTGCGAAAGCTCGCCAAAATGGCGAAGACGAATGAAGGCTTTGAAAAGACCCTTCGCCATCAGTGAGGATGGCGATACGCCGACCAAGGCGGGCCCACAGGCAGTGGTCGAGGCCCCCGGCCCGCATTCCCGCTTCGCTCGTTTGCAATAGCCCCTCCGAGTGGCCAACGACGCGACCTCGAACGGGCTGGCCGCATGCTCGCCCGCAAAACGAAAAACTGCGGTCGGCCTGGCAGTAGCGATCTGCCATCGCCGACGTGCACGATAGCCCAAGCTTCGGCGAAACCATCTTGTCGGACTTGAAGCCCCAACGTGTCAGGAGGCCTTCCGGCCAAGCAATGCGGCCTCGACAGACATCCAAACCCAACTAGCGCGATTCGTAGAAAACTTTAAGTCTGCCGGGATTTATTGTTGGATTGTTGCGCCTTCAGGTTCAGACACCTAGCTTTCTTAAGCTATTACAATATCTGGATAATTATCAGATATTGGCGAGACAGCCAATCCCCGCCCGAACGCGCGGAGTCAACCATCACCAAAAATACCCCATAAAATCATTATGTTACGCAAACGTGGCAAATCGCGGTTTTTTCTTTCAAATGTATTTGTCAGGCATTTTCCTTTGTGCCATGTAAGGCACGAACCGCAACTTAGCGGGCATACATTTGGGGGGAGGATCTATGCGAGATATTGCATCGCGCTGGCTGTTCGGCGCGTCCGTCGTTGCGATCGCAACGGGTGGCATTCACAACATCGCCCATGCACAGACCGCCGTGGCGCCGCCGAAGCGCGGTGCCGAGCTTCGCGTGGAGCAGGGCCGCGATCCCAGCCAGCCGACCGGCGCGCTCAATGCCTCGCAGGTCGCGGAGCAGGGCGTTTCGGATCAGGACATCGTCGTCACCGGCGTGCGCGAGTCGCTGCGCTCGGCGCAGGCGTTGAAGCGCAACGCCAATCAGATCATCGACTCGGTGCAGGCGCAGGACATCGGCAAACTGCCCGACGCCAACACGACCGAGGCGTTGCAGCGCATCACCGGTGTCCAGATCCAGCGCCGCTATGGCGAAGGCGCGACCGACTTCGATCACCGCACCTCGCCCGCCATCACGGTGCGCGGCCTGACCCAGGTGCAGAACTTCCTCGACGGCCGTGCCGTCTATTCGGCATCGGGCGGCCGCGCCTTCGATCTGGAGGGGATTCCGCCCGAATTGCTCGGCGGCATCGACGTCTACAAGAACGCCCCTGCCAATGTCATCGAGGGCGGCGTCGGCGCGGCGGTGAATCTGCGCACCCGCCTGCCCTTCGACCAGCCCGGCCAGACGATCAGCGGCACGCTGCGCGGCAACTATTATGACCGCGTCGACAAGTTCGGCTATTCGGCCTCGGGTCTGTACAGCAACCGCTTCGACACCGGCATCGGCGAGATCGGCGTCCTGTTCAATGCCGTCTATTCGACCGCGCATTACCGCCAGGACGGCATCCTCGCAAACCCGCAGCAGCCGATACCGGCCGGCAGCATTGCCGGCGCGCCCGCCAATGCCCGGGCACCCATGGGGATGCAGGTCTATGACGATCTCGGCGACCGTCGTCGCCTGGGCATCGCCAGCGCGGTGCAATGGCAGGCCGCCGACAATCTGCTGATCACCGGCCAGTATCAGCTCGCGAAATACTGGTTTAACCGGCGCGGGGCCTACTATTACACGGTCAATGGCGGCAGCCAGTCCAATCCCCTGCCCGGATCGACCTTCACCTTCAACAACGAAGGCTATGCGACCTCCGGCTCGCTGCGAGGGCAGAATTTCGAGACCGGGCGTTTCGACCAGGAGTTGTGGAGCCAGAGCCAGAACTTCACCCTGGCCGCCGATTGGCAGGCGACGGACCGGGCTAAGGTCCATTTCGACGCCCAGTATCTGAAGAGCTATTATAACGCCGACCGCAACGGCCATGTCCTGTCGCTGTTTACCGCCGCTGGGCAGAACACGCCCACCGGATCGCCGCACCCGTCGACCATCGACTTCGACCTGCGCGGCAGCCGCCCGCAATGGGACGTGCGCGACAAGGCGCTGCTGAGCAATCCGGCCAATTACAGCACGCCGTTCATCGCCGACGCCTTGCAGCGCAACGACGCGGACACGCTCGCGCTGGCCTATGACATCGAATATGATCTGGAGGGCGGCTTCCTCCAGAAATTGCGCGGGGGCGCGCGCTATTCGGACAATTCGATCGATCTGCGCGGCACCTGGAATGGCGTCTGCCTGTATGCGACCGGGCCCGATCCGTCCTGCTCGGCCAAGGACGGCACGCCCCTGATCCCGCTCAGCCGCAATCCCCAGCTGGCCATGCCGGGGCCGTCCAAGAATTTCTTCGACGGACGCAGCGTGACCGGCGGCTTCCTCTATCCCGCCTTCCCCGCTGGCGACGGAGTCTGGGCGCAGACCAAGGCGCTGTACGCGCTGTTCGGGGCCCAGACGAAGGATGCCTTCACGCCGGGCGATCTGAATTCGCAGACCGAGAAGACCTATACCGCCTGGGGCGCGGTCGATTACGCATTCGAAGGCGCGGGCCTGCGCTTCGATGGCGGCGTGGGCGTCCGGCTGGTGAAGACCGACCTGACCTCCTTCGGTACGCAGTTCAACTCCAACGGGACCAGCTCGCCGCTCTCGATCCAGAACAGCTATACCCGCGCGCTGCCCAGCGTGAACCTGCGGGCGCGGATCACCGAAGAGTTCCAGATGCGCTTCGCCTATTCCAAGGGGCTGGCGCGGCCGAATTTCGACCAGTTGTCGACGAACCTGACGCTGAACAATCCCAATCAGATCAATCCGATCACCGGCCGCCCCAGCGCCAATTCGGGCAATCCGCGCCTGCGACCGATTTCGTCCAACAATTTCGACCTGACGGCGGAGTGGTATTTCGCCTCCACCGGATCGCTGACGGGTGGCCTGTTCTACAAGAAGGTCGACGGTTTTCTGGCCAGCGGCGTGATCGTCCAGAATTTTCAAGGGCGCGCCTATGACGTCAACACCGTGCTCAATTCGGGCAAGGGCACCGTCAAGGGTGCGGAGATCGGCTATCAGCAGTTCTTCGACTTCCTGCCGGGCCTGCTCAGCGGCTTCGGCATGCAGGCGAATTACACCTATGTCGACTCCAACGTCACCAACCCGTTCGCCATTGCCGGGTCCGGCAACACCCAGCTGCCGCTGGAGAAGCTGTCCAAGCACAATTACAATCTGATCGGGCTGTACGAAAAGGGGCCGCTGACCGCACGCCTCGCCTATAACTGGCGGTCGAGCTATCTCGACCAGACGTTCGGCGCCGGCACCAACCAGCCGCAATATGCCAAGCCCTATGCGTCGCTGGATGCGTCGGTCAGCGTCAATGTGAACAGCCATATCGCGGTCTCCGCCGATGCGGTGAACCTGACCAATCGTATGAACGTCACCTATATCGGCACCATGGGGCAGCCGCTTCAGTATCAGCTGAACGATCGCCGCTTCGGTCTGTCGCTCCGCGCGACCTATTGATCCCCGCCTGCCGGCATGGTCTGACAATCGGACCATGCCGGCTCTTTTCGTCAGGGGTAGGAATAGTCATGGCCACGGCGCCCGCGCTGGAATTTGCGACCGATGCCGTCGCGACCGTTCGCCATATCGGCCATGAGCGCGAGCCGGTGGTGATCCTGGACGGCGCGACCGGATGGGTCGATCATTTGCGGGACTTCGCCGCGACCAGATCCGCCTTCGCTCCCGCCGTCGCCGTCGGCAGCGCGTATCCCGGGCTGCTCGGTCCCGCCCCCGTCGCCTATGTCGATGCGATGGTGCGCCGTGTCCTGCCGCTGATCGCGACGCATTTCACCGGCGTGCCGGTCCGACCCGCCCGCGCGCGTGGCAATTTCTCGCTGGTCACCACCGATCCCGCCGCCTTGAGCGAGGATCAACGCGTGCCGCATGTCGACTCCGCCGATCGGCTGCAATTCGCCACCGTCCATTTCCTGTCGTCCGACAATGACGATGGCACCGCCTTTTTCCGGCACCGCGCCACCGACTTCGAGACATTGGATGCGGAGCGCCTGCCCCGATATCACGCCGCACGCGCGGACGATCCACCACCGCCCGCTGGCTATTGCACCGATGGCGACACCGCCTTCGAGATGATCGACGTCATTGCCGCCAGGCCCGACCGGCTGGTCCTCTACCGCGCGAACCTGCTGCACTCGGGACGGATCACCCATCTGCCCGCCCGGGCTGCGGACCCCAGAATGGGGCGGCTGACCGGCAACCTGTTCCTCCAATGCAAGGTGGCGGCATGAGCGACGATGCGCCCAT
This sequence comes from Sphingomonas yabuuchiae, assembly GCF_014199595.1. GTDB lineage: Bacteria > Pseudomonadota > Alphaproteobacteria > Sphingomonadales > Sphingomonadaceae > Sphingomonas > Sphingomonas yabuuchiae. The sequence goes on from NZ_JACHNX010000002.1 coordinate 485,568, forward strand.
CGGCCGGATCGCGATCATCGGCGGGGGGACGGCGGGCTGGATGGCCGCCGCCGCGCTTGCCCGCGTGCTGGGACCGGAAGGCCCCGCAATTACCCTGGTCGAGTCCGAGGAGATCGGCACGGTCGGCGTCGGCGAGGCCACCATCCCGCCGATCCAGGCCTTTAACGCGCTGCTCGGCATCGACGAAGACGATTTCGTCCGTGCGACCCAAGGCACCTTCAAGCTGGGGATCGAGTTCGTCGACTGGCTGCGCCCCGGCCATCGCTATTTCCACCCCTTTGGCGTCTACGGCATCGACAAGGGTGCCATTCCATTCGAGGCGATGTGGCAGCGGCTGCGGCTGGCAGGCGAAGCCCTGCCGCTCGAGGCCTATTCGATCTGCGCGGCTGCGGCCCGTAGCGGGCGGTTCATGCGGCCCCAGCCCGGCAACACCCCCCTCGCGCATATCGGTTATGCCTTTCATTTCGACGCGGCGCTCTATGCCCGCTTCCTGCGCGGCCATGCCGAAGCCGCCGGTGTTCACCGCGAGGAAGGTCGCGTCATATCCGTCGAACGCGGCCGCCCGCGAGATTTCATCGAAGCCGTCCTGCTGGCCGATGGGCGCCGGATCGCCGCCGATCTCTTCATCGATTGTTCGGGCTTTCGCGGCCTGCTGATCGAGGATGCGATGGGCGCGGGTTTCGAGGATTGGGGGCATTGGCTGCCCAATGACCGCGCGGTCGCGGTGCCCACCGCCAATGTCGGGCCGCCGACCCCGTTCACGCGCTCGACCGCACATGGCGCGGGCTGGCAATGGCGTATCCCGCTTCAGCATCGCACGGGGAACGGCCTGGTCTATGCCAGCCGCCACCTGTCCGACGACGAGGCGGCCGCAACTTTGCTCGCCCATCTCGACGGCGAGCCCCTGTCCGATCCGCGTCCTTTGCGTTTTCGGACCGGACGGCGCGACCGGTTCTGGATCGGCAACTGCGTCGCACTCGGGCTGGCCGGGGGTTTCCTTGAGCCCTTGGAGTCGACCAGCATCCATCTGATCCAGGCGGGGATCGCGCGCCTCCTGGAGATGCTGCCCACCCGGGCGTTCGAACCGGCGGACACACGCCGCTACAACCGGCTGATGGCGGCGGAGTTCGATAGCGTCCGCGACTTCCTGATCCTGCATTTCCATGCGACCGAGCGCCGCGACACCGCCTATTGGCGGGAATCGGCCAGCATGGACATTCCGGAAACGCTGGCCGAGCGGCTGGCCATCCATGCCCGCACCGGCCGAGTCTATCGCGAGGCGGACGAGCTGTTCACCAAAACCAGCTGGCTGGCGGTGATGGACGGACAGGGACTGGTCGCCAACGGCCACGATCCGCTGGCGCAAGGTATGCCGATGGACGAACTCCGCGCGCGTCTGAACCGGATCGCCGCGGTGACACAAGCGGCGGCGGGGCACATGCCCGCCCATGCGGACTTCCTCGCACGCCATTGTTCCGCCCGGCGCTGATCCAGGCGCGAGCCAGGGCAACCTCACGCCTTGCGAACTACGAGGCAGACGAAATTCGTCTGCCCGTCGTCCCCCGCACGCATCTGCCTTACCCTAACCCACGCAGCCACCGTTATCCAAAGGTCGTGATCAACGAGGTCCAATCCCAATATGTCTGGCCATCGCGTGATAAGATTCCAAGGCCTTGGTACAAACTCCAGCTGAATATAGGATCCGATATAGTCCTATTTTGCTGCGACCACCTCTATCTCCACAAGGTAAATCGGTGCGGCCAGAGCGGCCACCTGAACCGTCGATCGGGCGACGGTGTTTGGGTTGTCGGCCGTGCCGAAGAATTGCTTGAACCCATCATTCATCCCGGCAAAGTCCATCTTGCCCCCCAATTTGGGGTCGCCGGCGACGAAGACGGTCATCTTGATGACGTCCGCCATCGCAAAGCCTCGCGCGGCCAGGATCGTTTTGATCTTGTTCAAGACGCTCACTGTCTGCGTCTTCGTGTCGCCGAAGTCTTCCACGGCCAATTGCGCAGGCGGCTTGTTGCGGGCGGCATTGAGTGGAGCGGCCAACTGCCCCGACAGATAGAGCGTCGTCGCACCAGGCTTTACCGTCACGCCCTGCAATATCAGGCCTGGCGGCGTGTTGGGATGGCGGATGACGGGTCCATTCTGCCCCTGCACGCCTGTCGCAGCGGCAAAGGCGAATAGGGTAGCAGCGATCAAGCGATACGGCATGGCATATCCTTCCGGTTCATGACTGGACGGCGGGCATCATGGAGACGCCCGCCGGGAAGTATCAGAAATTGACGTTCAGGCGCGCATAGTAATAGCCGCCATTGATACCATAGGGACTGAAGGTCAGCGGCGCGTCGAGCACGTTGCCGCCGTTCACCAGGGTCTGGTTCGACGTACCGGGCACCAGCGGGACGGTCGGCGGCCGCTTGTTGAAGACGTTGTTGGCGCCCAATGCGATGCCGAGGTTGGGCGTGATATCGTAGTTCAACTCGATATCGCCGATGAAGGTCGTACCGATCTCCTGGTTGTAAAATGTGCCGCCGTCGGGGCTAAGCTGCGCCGAGCTTTTGCCATAGACGGTCCCGCGCAGCATCATCGAGAATTTGTCGCTGGTGTAGAGGACCGAGCTGATGACCTTCACGCGCGGCGATGCCGTCTCGATATTCGACTGGGCGCCGAGATTGAAGAGCGGAATGATCTGCCCCGTGGCGGGGTTGGTCAGGGTTGAGGGTGCCGCAATCAGGCGCGTAAGCTTGGTTTCATTGTAGTTGCCTGAGATGGTCCAGTTCGCGCGGCCATAATCTCCAAAGTCCGACATATACGTCATTACCAGATCGACGCCGCGTGTCCGTGTGTCCGCGCCATTTGTAAAAATGTTGATGCCGGTCTGGTTGACCGTCGGATCGAGCACATTGCCGTTGGCGATGATGGCGCGCGTCACGACCGGGAAATTGACGGCACCGCCACTGCCGAAGATCGACCCCGTGCCCAGAATGCGGTCGCGGATTCGCACTTGATAGGCGTCGAGCGTGATGGTGAAACCGGACGCGGGCCGGATCACCGTGCCAAGAGAATAGTTCGTCGATTTTTCCGGCTTCAGATTTTGAAAGCCGATCAGCTTTGCAGCCGCCGAATTGGCGGGCAACTGGACGAACGCGGCGGTCGGCGAGACGTTGGTGGCCGAATAATAGGATTCCGCAAGCGTCGGGGCGCGGAACCCGGTCGAGAAGGTGCCGCGAAGCGCGAAGGCATCCGAAAAGTCGTAACGCCCCGTGCCCTTGTAGATGAAACGGCTGCCGAAATCCGAATAATGCTCGTAACGTCCGGCAACGTCCAACTTCAATTCGTCGATCGGGTTGGTGGCGACATCGACATAGAGCGACTTACCCGTCCTTGCATTGACGCCCGCATCGGATGGGCGGAAACCCGGATAGGACTGTCCGCCCTCCTTGTAGATCGAGCCGGCGTCGCCCGATCCGATCTCATAGACGTTGCGACGATATTCCGCACCGAAGGCCAAGGTGATCGGAGCCGCCAGGCCCGCCTCGATCTCTCGCCGAAGGTCCGCATTGACCGTGAATTCCGTCGATTTGAAAAGGCCGTTATAAAAGCTCGTCGGCGTGAAGCCGGTATCGGCGTATAGTGAGGCATTGGCCGAATCTATGGTGTAGATCAGGGCCTTGTCCTGCCCGAATGTCGTCGACAGATCGTAATGGAATCCACCGGCGTCGCCGCGCACGCCGCCGGTAAAGGCCATATCATCTTCGCGAATTTTCTGGCGCGGATTGAATCCGTTGGGCGGATTGTCGCCATCCGGATCGAAATAGGTCGTAACCCCGGCAACCGTGCGCGCGACCCGCGTCGGGACGCGAACATTTTGATACGCACTGGCGATACGCTTGGAATAGGTGCCGAAACTATAAACTTCGACTTCACCGAAATTATAGGCGGTGTTGTACTGCAGGTTGGTCAGCGAGGACTGGGCATCGCCGTTGATCCAGTTCACATAGGGAAAACCGGCCATCAGCGGATAGAGCTGTCGCTGCGTCGCGTTCAGTGACGGACTGGACGTCGCGGTCAGCAGGGTGCCGTTGATGTCGGTAACGCGGCGATCCAGTCCGCCTACCCGTGTGAAGTCATGGAAACGGTGAAAGCCTGTCACGTTCAGAAAGCCGCTGTCCCCCAGCTTCGTCGCGAGGTGCAGCGTGCCCGCGAGCGTGTCGCCGCCGACGCTGTAGTTGCGCCCGGCCGTGATATATCCGTCACCGCCCTCCGCATCGTCCTTGAGGATGATATTGATGACGCCCGCGATCGCGTCCGAGCCATATTGCGCGGCTGCGCCGTCCTCGAGAACCTCGATACGCTTGATCGATGACGGGCTGATCAGATCGAGGTCAGCGGTCGCCGCGCCTTGAAATGGTCCGCCCAGAACGGCCAGGTTGGAGGTGCCGTGACGCCGCTTTCCATTGATCAACACCAGCGCATGGTTCGGGCTGAGACCGCGCAGGCGCGCAGAGAGGGTGAGATTGGCGGTATCGCCGCCAAAGGCTTGTGCCGTGAAGGATGGAACGAGCTGCGTCAGCACCTGGTTCAGGTTCGGCTGCCCGACATGGCTGAGCGTTTCCTCTCCCAGCACCTTGATCGGGGCAGCGCTTTCCACGGCGGTCATTCCCGTGGCGCGCGTCCCGGTTACGATAATCTCGCCACCGTCTTGCGGGGGCGACATGGATCCGGTCAAGGCAGGCTCCGGCTCCACCGTTGTAGAGACCGGCGTTAAGGAAGGTGCCGCCTGCTGAGCAAAGGCGGGATGGGCCAGACCCACCACATAACAAGCAGTCAACGCTATATAGGACACACGATCACGTCGAGTCATAGCAATCCCCCTTGCTTCCAACGAACAGACAGGATCCTCACCCGATTATTTATCGTTATTTTCTATGCAGTCCTCCGGATTGACATCATCATTTTCTATAAGCTTATCATTTGCAAACGTTATTTCTCAATTATCATGAATTTGTTCAATTATCTGAAATTTATACATTTATTGCAAAAATGACGCAATATCGGCACCGAAGCTGTCTGCCATCATCCATGACACGGTCGAACGATTACTTATACTTTGCCCTGATTGACACAGTGGTAGCCTTTCCGCCCCATAGACATTGATGGCAGTCCCTACGGGTCGCGTCTTGACCACGTCCGTGGAATGATCGCGCATCACGCCGCCGGGCCGTACTGTCGGAGCCGAAGTTACCGACGCCGATCATGTCCTGCGCAATGCCCGCGCAGCCCCCTCGCTCGCGACACGGCGCCCGAGCATAGTGACTTGGCGACGCGCCGACTGAATGCCGCCTTCCTGCCATCCCGGCGTCTGGCTAAGGGCGGCTCCCGCGAAATAGATCCGCCCTTCCGGCTCCTGCAAAAAGCGGAAGGCGGGCGTATCGATATGCCCCTCTTGGCGACCATTTGCGCTGCCCGCATTCCAGTCGGGCCATGGCCCCAGGCTGAAGGGGATTTTGTGCCAATTGACCGCAAGGCCATTGACACAGTCTGCGCCATGTCCGGGATGCAACCGGTCGATCACGCCACGCGAAAAGGCGATTTGCTCCGCGATCGGCCGCTTTTCGAATTCTGCGGCGACCGGCCCGGAGCTGTAGCAGCCGAGAATCATCCCGCGCTCGCTATGCAGGCCTGCGGACGGATACCAGACCAGGGTGGTCGGCCCACCGACGAAGGACAGGCCGCCATAGATTTGCTCCTGCTCCCAAAAGCGCGGACTTTCGAACGCTACCTTGTTGGAATAATCATATTTTACGCTTTCTACCGTCTGCTTCAGTCGCGGTGAAAAGTTGGTGTCGATCTTGGCCAGTACCGGGAACGGGATCGTGCAGATCAGGTAATCGGCGCTGACCCGGCTCACCACAGCGCTGCTGCGATCGCGATAGACGACCTCGACGCCCGCATGCTGCTGACGGATTTGCGTCACTTCGGCTCCCAGCAACGGGGGGCGACGAAGATGGCGTGCGAAGCCGGCATGGATACGATCCATGCCGCCCACCGGCTCGAACATCGTTGCCTGCATGTAGAGATTGTCTTCGAACAGCGTCATCGGCAGGCGCTGATTGGCCAGCAACTGCTCCAGCGGCAGCGCCGTAGAGGGTGATGCGAACGTGACCCCCGCCCCCGGTGCATTTCCGAAACCGGAGCGCTCCGTCCCCTTGAAGCCGCCGGTCGCGTCCAAATCGCCATAGGCCTTGAGGAAAGGCGTCAGCCGCTCGCGATCGGCCGCCGTCAGTTCACGATCAAGCGACCCCTGGTTGATCGCCTTGGCCAACAGTTCCGCGATCCGGCCACGCATGTCGTTGATCGCGGTGCGCATCCGGATTTTCGACCCGTCGTCGCCCATGATGTAAGCGGAACGGCTGGAATTGACCTCCACCTCCATCGGCACGCCGAACTGCTTGGCATAGCCGAGCAAGCCCTGATGAAAGCTCGGAATCCGCGCCGGGCCGGCATTGAAGTAGATACCGTCGGAGAACCGAGCAGTCTGCGTAGCCTCACCGACCATTTCGATCCGGTCGCCGTCGCGAACCGTCCAGGCGCGCCCCCCGACTCGATCGCGCGCTTCCAGCAAGGTGACGAGGAAACCGGCCTGTTCCAGTTCATAGGCGGCCACCAGACCCGCGATACCGGCCCCCAGCACCACCACATGCCGGCCGTGACCAACCTCCGTCGGCAAGGGCACCCAATACTCGGCATGGGCGAAACCTGCCATGCCCAAAGCCTGCATGGCCCCCATCATGGGGCCAAGCCCCGCCAACATTCCCAGCTTACCGAGTACCGTGCGCCGTGTCGCCATAGCTACCCCATTCCCCTTGGCTCGAACGCTGAACAGGGCGGCGGTACGAAACCGCCACCACGCCATCAGCATCCTCTTCAGCGTCAGGATCACAGGTCGCGGGCAGCCACCCAAAGGGTAGACACGCAACTTTCGGTCACTCACTCGATCGGTGAGTGATTCGAAATGAAAACTAATCTTCATGAAACTGCAACTTGTTTGTGAATACGCGTTGGCAGAAATTCGAGCCGGATAGCGATCGCGATTACGATGGGCGCGCCTGGGGGGAAGTTGGCGGCGAGGCGGACGTAGCGGGTGGCAAACCGCACGGCCGGTTGGAACCGCCGCCTATGTCGGGAGGCAACACATTCGACCAGCCCCCTCGACAGACTCAGGACAGGCTTGCTCGTACGCCCATCATGCGAGCGCCCCGTGGATCAGGCGGCCCATTTTCCGATCAAGCGCCGGGCGTTGCGCTTTTATAAGCTTAATCGCGGTATTTTCAGTGACCACGCCAGCCTTGACCGGCACGTCGAGCAATTTGAGCCAAAAGCTACGGCACTACGAGCGAATTCTTTAACCGCCGCCCACGCCTAATTACAACCTGGAATGACGCCGTGCCTCACTCCTTCCAATCACTTGCTATAAATACGAAATTTCGTATTTCGACACACATATCAAAATTCCATCGTGCAATTTCACTACTCATGACACCATATTTAATAATCATATTTACAAATAGCCCTTGAGTTTCACCCAAAACAGCATCAACCATTTCAAAAAGGATTTCGGGCGTAACAAATTCCAAGTCAGGCCACTAAGTCATGATGATTATTACGCGCGGCATGTACCTCACCCTATCGCTTATGGCCTCGACATCGGCTCTGGCACAGGCGCCTGCCACGAAGCCGATCATCAGCCAGAGCCTGCCGACGTCGTGGCAGAACGCCGGGAGCGAAATTCCGCTGGATCCGGCGTGGCGTACCGGCATCCTTCCCAATGGCCTCCGCTTCGCCGTACGCCGCGGAACGCAGCCCCCCGGCACTATCTCGGTACGGATCAGGGTCGCTGACGGCGCGCTGATGGAAACCGACGAGCAGCAGGGCTGGACCCATATGCTCGAGCACATGGTGTTCCGTGGCACCGACCATTTCGCGGATGGCGAAGGCATCAAGATATGGCAGCGTCTCGGCGCCAGCTTCGGTAGCGACACCAATGCCTTCACCACGCTGACCGCCACGACCTTCGTCCTCGACCTGCCGAAGAATGATGGCACGTCCTATGATCAGGCGATGGCCGTGCTGGCCGAGATGATGAGCCGTGCGACGATCGATCCGGTCGCGCTGGCGACCGAGCGCAAGGTCGTGCTGGCGGAACGCGCGTTGCGGATGCCGCCAATGGCCGAGAAGGTGAAGCAGATCGCCAATCCGCTGCTTTTGGCGGGGACCAAGGCGGCAGACCGCGACGTCATCGGGTCGGAGGCGACGCTGGATGCGGCCAGTGCCGAGCGGCTAAAGGCCTATTACAAACGCTGGTACCGGCCGTCGCGCACCGTGGTCGTCGTGGCCGGCGATGCCGATCCCGCCATGCTGGAAGCGGGCGTGCGCCGCGCTTTTGGGGACTGGTCTGCCTCGGGGAGCGAACCGAGCGAGCCCGATTACGGCGCCCCCGTCCGCCCGGCAAAGCCTGCAGCGGTCGTCACCGACCCCTTGATCCCCAACAGCTTCCAGCTGGCCTATGTCACGCCGCATGACGATCGTCCCTGGACGGTGTCGCGTCAGCAGCGGCAATATCTCGACTGGATCGCGGTCGGCATTCTGAACGCCCGTCTGGGGACGGAGGCGCAAAAGGGCGAGGCGGTCGTCAATGCCGGGGTGGCCCTCAATGCCAGCCGTCATGTTCAAGATCAACTGACCGTAGGTGTCGTTCCCAAACCCGGCGCATGGAAGGCGGCGCTGGACACGGCCTATGGCGTGCTGAACGGTGCGATCGCGTCTCCCCCGACCCAGGCGGAGATCGACCAACAGGTGACCTTCGTCACCAAGATGCTCGACCGCCGGATCGCGGAGCAGGATACCCGCACGTCAGCCGATTTGGCGAACAGCTTCATCGGCGACGTCGACCAGGGAGACGTGTCCGGGCCAAGCACGTTCTACCGCGACCTCTTCTTCGCGCAGCAAAAGGCATTCACGCCGACGACCGTGCAAGCCGCCATCCGACGCCTTCTGTCCCCCGATCCCCGGCTCATCGTGTACAGCTCGACGCCGGTTGTGGGCGGGGACGCGGCGGTACAGACGGCTCTTGCCGGTGCCAGACAGGTGGCCGCCAGTCGCGAGGCGGCCGTTCGCACCGTGTCGTTCGATGACCTGAAGCTATCCGGTCATCCGGCCACCGTCGCCTCGACATCGATCGTGCCGGGTCTGGACGTGGAGCGCGTCCTGTTCTCCAACGGCGTCGAACTGGATCTCAAGCGGACGGCTTTCGAAAAGGACAAGATCCGCGTCAGTGTGCTGATCGGGCATGGCGTGCTGGGCGAACGTCCCAACGATCCGGGCCTCATATGGACGAACGGCGCCTTGCTGGCGAGCGGCTATGGTGGCCTTTCCCCCGACGAACTGACCCGCCTTCTGTCGGGGCGAGCGGTCGGGTTCGGGATCGGGACCGCCCTGAACGGGGTGTTGCTGCGTGGCGATAGCGACCGAAACGATGTCGCCGACATGTTCCGGCTGATGACGGTCGCCATGACACAGATGAACTATCGACCTGCCCCGCTGGCGCGGCTGAAGGACGCGACGAACGCCGCCTATCAGGCTATCTACAATCAACCTGGGGCGGTGTTCTCCGCATTCGCCACTCCCTATCTGTTTGGCGGCGATACGCGTTTCCGGGCGACACCGCCGATCGCCGAGGTCGACGCGGTGACGCTGCCCGCATTCCAGTCCTATTGGCAGCAGCGGCTGAACCAGGGGCCGGTAAAGGTAGGAGTTGTCGGCGACTTTGATCGGGACGCGATCATCGCGGCGGTCGCCAAAAGCTTCGGCACCCTGCCCTCCCGCGAGAATGTGCCATTGGATGCGGCGCAGCGCGCGGTGTCCGCGTCCTTGCCTGCCGCCGATCCTGTCGTCCTTCGGCATCGCGGCGACCCCACACAGGCGATGGTGGCACGCATATGGCCGACGCAGGGACTGTTCGATGACGTCACGACCGGACGGGCGCTCGAACTTGCGGCAAGCCTGATCCAGACCCGCCTGACCGAAGATTTCCGCGAAACCCAGGGCGGCAGCTATGCGCCGTTCGTCAGCTATAATTACGGCGGCGGCGACATTCCGCATTACGGTGCCCTCGTCGCCGGCGCCCAGCTTCGAACCGACCGGATGGCCGACTTTGAGGCGGCGCTGACGGCCGTCATCACGGATATCGCCGCGCACGGCCCGGATGCCGATGCCTTTGCCCGCGCGAAGGCGACAACGGTGGGCGCCATCGAGCGCGCGACAAAGGGCAACGACTTTTGGGCTGGCCTCATCATGGCGAACTTGGACAATCCGGCGGAAGTCGCCGCAATCCGGGACGGCGTGACCAGCCGACAGGCCGTGACGCCCGAGCAGGTCCGAGCCGCAGTCCGTCGCTTTGCCGCCCCATCCGCCCCGTCATTTGAAATCAAGGTCCTGCCGGAGTTGAAAACTCAGCTAAAACGCTAGCGGCAAGCCCTAAATATGGGCCTTGATGCTGACAGTAGAGATTCCCGGATCATAGCGCCTTTTCTTAGGAGCTATCGAACACTTCCCTTGAACTACTATCGCTGGAATGCGGAAGTATGAAGGTCGAAACTGGCCTGGCCGCCGGGGCGGTCATCCACAAATCGGTCGTGCGACGACGACATGCCATCGTCTTTGACGACGCACCGTCTCGGCTTTCCAGGACGTGCCGGTCAGGTCGAGAAAGCGTTGCTGTATCCCGGCGGCGTGCTGCGCGAAGTCGTAATAGTCGATGCGGTGATGCGCGAGCACCAGTCGTCCGCCCGGGCGTAGCGCCTGGGCGACGCACTTGGCGACATGCCTCATCGCTTGCGGGGGAAGATAATAGAGGAGTTCCGCGATCACGATCGCGTCATAGTCTCTCCGTGGGAAGCGTGCAGGCAAGGCCAAGCGGATGGCGCGCGCGCGCGCGCGGTCCGCGATGGCGCGGGCCGTCAGAGCCGTACCCTCGACGGTCCCCTCCGTCGCATGAAGACGCAAGGCGCGAGCGGCCATGGCCCGACTGTTAGATCCGTTGCCGCTTCCCAGCTCCAGCACGCGGCCAAGAGGGCCTGGCCCCAGGGCATGCAGGATCGCCGCACGCTTCACGGCTTCATCGCGGTCGGAATAGGTCCGCCAGGGGTCGTCATGGGCCGCGAATTTCTCGGCAAAACCCGTAAGATCGATAGGCCTCATCGCCTGTCCTCGACGAACTGTTCGACCGGGTGCGCGAAGACCGCGAGTTCATGACGCGCGATCGCAAAGCCGTGAGGATCGTCGGTGATCGCCCCCAATTGGGTGCGATGCATCTGGATCAGCGAACGCTTCGCCGCCGCCCCGCCCGCCAGCGTAACGGTCCGGCCTCGGGCGACCCTCGCGCGTTGGGGCGGCCAGACCTGATAGGTCATGCGTCGTCCGGCGAACCGAGTATCCCAAAGCGCCGCCGCCACGGCCCGGTGATCGGGATGCGCATCGGTCATGGCGGGGCCGACGAGCATGTCCAAATCCCGGCTCTGACATATTGCCCGGTTCAGCAGTTGGCGACACAGCTCCGGTCGCGCGGAAAGCCCGCCATCGGGCAGCCCCAAAAAGGTCACATGATCACGTGTCACCCCCAGACGGCGAAGCGCCAACAGGCTTTCCCGGCTCCGCGCGGCAATCAGCCGGTCGGGAGGCCATGCGGCACTGTCGGGATGCGAGGCGGCGCCATTGCTGACCACGATAACCCGAACCATGCTGCCCTGCCGCCGCAAGGCCTGTATCACGCCAGCGGCCCCGATGACCTCGTCATCGGGATGGGGCGCGACGACCACCGCGCGGCGAACGGCTTTGAGATTCAGCTTCACAAGGTTGGCACCAACAGACCCTGTCGAACCGCGCGACCGATGCGGAGCCTTTGGGCGTCGGGGGCGGGTTGGCGGAGATAGACCGCCAGATCGCTGAGCATGGCCGACAGAGGATGGCCATGAAATTGGCCAGCCAGCCCCACCGCCTCGCGCGCGACGACCATCGCCCGCTCGGCCGCAGCGGTCACCGCCAGTCGGGCCGCCGCCACACGCGCCAGGCGCGGTTCACCGCCCCGGTCCACATCCTGAAACCACAGCCGCGCCGTCCGCCGCACGGTGGCGGCCGCACCATCGGCCAGTGCGAACAGCTCGGCCATCCGGGCGGCCTGGAAGGGGTCGTCGGAGCGCCCCGTCTTCACCAGATGATCGCGGCTAAGGTCGCAGATGCCCGCCACCCCGCCCGCATGAACCGCCACGAAACGCAGCGCGCCGCCGCTGAAAAAGGGTTCGCGCGCATAGCTGTCAGGCTGGCCGATCCGATCCGCGTCGGTGATCGGTGCATGATCCCAGCGCACCTGATGGGTCTCGGATCGCTGCATGCCGATCACCCGCCACCAATCGGTGTCGGTGGCCGGAGGTACGCGCGAAAGGTCGAGGAGGAGCAGTTGCACGCCCGCGGACGTGTCCGCCGTGACCAGCGCATGGCTCAGCACACCCGCCCCCGAGGCATAGCTCTTGCCGCCGCTCAGCCGCCCGTCGTCCAGCCGCAGCGCCTCGCCCGGCAGCGCGGCATTCCACACGCCCAGCGTCGCGCCGCGTGCCAAGGCACGGCGCAGCATGTCGACCTGAGCGGCCGTGCCGTAGCGCCGGACGATCTGCACGGCATCGACATGCCCCTCGACCAGGCGGGCAAGCGGAAGGTCGCGGCGGCCGATTTCGTATAGCCTCGCCAGCAGCGCGATCAGCTCGTCCGCCGTTTGCGGATCGCCGGGCGGATCATCGGCCCAGCCCAGGCCAGCGATCGCGGCTTTCAGTTGATCGGCCATCATCGTCATGCCGCGACCTCGCACCACCGGCTTTCCAGTTCACCCAGAATGTCTTCGGCCGCGGTCAGCGACACCATGGCGTCATGGACCGCGGGCGCGGGAACGATACGCATCGCGAATGCCTCGCCATTGGGACAGTCGCGCGCCACACCCAAAACATGATCCGCCGTCAGGCCCAGAATCTGCCCCAGCGCCACGCGGACATCCATCTGGTTGATCGTCGCGAAACTCCGCCGCGCCGCCGCCTGCGCGTGCCATTGCCATGCCGATCCGCGTGGGTCGGCCATGGATGGCACTTCGCCGTGGTCCAGCGCTCGCAACACGTCCGCAAGGCCCCCGGCGACCCGTCCATCGCGGCGGGAAGATGTGTCGACCGCCATGGCCCCGTCGCGGCGGACACGGAAACCGGCCCTTGCCGCATCATCGAGAAACCGGGCATCTTCGCCGGATGGCAGGGGCCGAAACCCGCCGATCGCGCGATAGGCGGAAGCACGGACCGCTATATTGGCGCCCCCGCCGAAATGATGGCTATCCCGCGCCTCCCATGGCACCGGGTCGACCAGGCGTCGATATTGGTGGAGCCGATCATAATAGCGTTCGATGCGGCATTGCCGGGGATCGCGCGTCGCGTCGAAGCGAAGGATACGCCCCGCCACCACGTCCGCCTCCTGAAGGGCGCGACGCCCCGCCGCGATCCAGTCGCGATGCGGCATGCTGTCGGCATCGGTCGTGAACAACAGCCCCTCTGCGCCCGCCAGCCGTTCGAGGCCCATCGCCAGCGCCGCGTGGCGGGCCATGCCTGCATTGGGCTCCGTATCCCGAGGCCCCAGCTTAATGGTCGCCCCGAACGGCAAGACCGGCTGCATACGATCCAGCATATCTCGGCTGCCGTCCCGGCAATCGTCGAGATACAGGCAGAGGTGCACGCCATTCCCGCCGATCGACTGTCCGGCGATCGCCGACAGCAATTGGGGCAGCAGGACCGCCTCGTTGCGCGCCGGAACACAGATGACCACGGGGATGTCCTCGTTCAGAATCATTCTCCCATGCACGGCAGACTGCGGCGACCCATCCAGATCAATGACGCATGTGTACGACAGGCGCCTCCGATAAGCCTTGATCAATATCAATCATTTAGTGAGAGGGCGATTGTTCGATCCGCGCGTTGGGAGGGCAGGCATTCCTCAACGACGCAAAGGCAGCATCATGGCGAACAAGACGAAGTCCCGCGCAGGCGCGACAAAGGGCGAGACGTCCACCACGCCCCCTGCCCTCCCTGCCGGGTCGGATACGCCCACGCATTATGCCGAGCCACAGGGCCATGGGGGGGAGACGCACCAGAGCACCGACGACACGGCTCGGACGCTGACCACCCAACAGGGCGTTCCCGTCTCGGACAATCAGAACAGCCTGCGCGCGGGCGAGCGCGGACCGACACTGCTCGAAGACTTCATTCTGCGCGAGAAGATCTTCCACTTCGACCATGAGCGCATCCCCGAGCGCGTCGTCCATGCACGCGGCTATGGCGCGCACGGCGTGTTCGAACTGACCGACAGTCTGGCCGATTTCACCCAAGCCGATGTGCTGAGTACGGTCGGCCAGCAGACCGAGGTCTTCGTCCGCTTCTCGACGGTCGCGGGCAACAAGGGGTCGATGGACCTCGCGCGCGACGTGCGCGGCTTCGCGGTCAAATTCTATACCAAACAAGGCAATTGGGACATTGTCGGCAACAACATCCCCGTCTTCTTCATCCAGGACCCGATCAAATTCCCCGATCTGGTCCACGCCGTGAAGCAGGAGCCCGACCGTGCTTTTCCCCAGGCCCAGTCGGCGCATGACAATTACTGGGACTTTGCGTCTTTAAGCCCCGAAGCGTGGCACATGGTCATGTGGCAGATGTCCGACCGGACGATCCCACGCTCCTTCCGCACCATGGAGGGTTTCGGCGTCCACAGCTTCCGGCTGGTCAATGCCGAGGGCAGGTCGACCTTCGTCAAATTCCATTGGAAACCACGCCAGGGCCTGCAATCGGTGCTGTGGAACGAGGCGGTCAAGATCAACGGCGCCGATCCCGATTTCCACCGCCGCGACCTGTGGACCGCCATCGAAGGCGGCGACTTTCCGCAATGGGATCTGGGTGTTCAGTTGTTCGATCAGGAAACGGCCGACCGCCTGCCCTTCGACCATCTCGATTCGACCAAGCTGATCCCTGAGGAAGAGGTGCCTGTCCGCATCGTCGGCACGCTGACCCTGAACCGCAATGTCGACAATTTCTTCGCCAACACCGAGCAAGTCGCCTTCTGCACCCAGAATGTCGTGCCGGGCATCGACTTCTCCGACGATCCGCTGCTGCACGGGCGCAACTTCTCCTATCTGGATACGCAGCTGAAGCGGCTGGGCGGGCCGAACTTCACCCATATGCCGGTCAACGCGCCACGTTGTCCCGTGATGAACTTCCAGCAGGACGGTCATATGGCGATGCGCAACCCCAAGGGGCGCGCCAATTACGAACCCAATAGCTGGGGCCCCGATGGCGGGCCGCGTGAAAATCCGACCATCGGCTATCGCAGCTTCCCCGCCGAGGTACAGGGCACCAAGCAGCGTATCCGCGCCGAGACCTTTGCCGACCATTACAGCCAAGCGCGGCAGTTCTTTGTCAGCCAGCAGCCCATCGAGCAGAAGCATATTGGCGACGCGCTGGTGTTCGAACTGTCGAAG
This sequence comes from Sphingomonas yabuuchiae, assembly GCF_014199595.1. Lineage (GTDB taxonomy): Bacteria > Pseudomonadota > Alphaproteobacteria > Sphingomonadales > Sphingomonadaceae > Sphingomonas > Sphingomonas yabuuchiae. The sequence continues at coordinate 501,190 of NZ_JACHNX010000002.1, forward strand.
GTCGAGCGGGTCGATATCCGCGCGCGCGCCGTCTCGCATCTGCGCCTGATCGACGAAGGACTGGCCGCAACGGTCGCGGATGGGTTGGGTCTCGATCTGCCCGAACCGGCAAAGGCCGCCAAACCGACGCTCGACCTCCCGCCCTCGGCCAAGCTGAGCATCCTGTCTAACGGTCCCAAGGACTTCAAGGGGCGCAAGATGGGCATCCTGCTGACGGACGGCAGCAGCGCCGATCTGTTCGCCGCATTGACCAAGGCGCTGGAGGCGGAAGGCGGTTTGTGGGAGGTCGTCGCGCCCAAAATCGGCGGCGTGACGCTCGACGACGGCACGAAAGTCGCCGCCAAGCAGAAGATCGATGGCGGCCCTTCGGTGCTCTACGACGCGGTGGCGGTCCTGCCATCCGAGACGGGCGTGGCCATGCTCGCCAAGGATGCGACAGCCAAGGACTTCGTCGCCGATGCCTTCGCCCATTGCAAATTCATCGGTCACAACGACGCCGCCAATGCCCTGTTCGACGCCGCCGGGGTGACGGAACGGGACGAAGGCTTTGTCGGCCTTGCCAAGGCCAAGGACGCCAAGACCTTTGTCGGCCAGTGCCGCGCGCTGCGCCTCTGGTCGCGAGAGTTGAATGTGGACCTCGATGCGGCGTCGCTGCACTCGTAATTATAGCATTTAAGGGAGCGGGAAGGTTCATAGGACCTTCCCGTTCGACACAGCATTCAAATACGCGATTGTGCTCGATATTTATATCTTAGACAAATGAAAATTACTTGATTCTGCGCCGCCAATTGGTTCGCAGGTACAACTGTTTATATGCCTCTGATTTCTCCGGAAGATGATGTATCCACTATATTTTCAGGGTCGAGCCCCAATCAGAGTCAGAAGGCCAACGCGGTGGCGAGGGCTACGCCTGAGCGAAAGTCGGCGGCGAGCTTGTCATAGCGAGTGGCGACGCGACGGAAATCCTTGAGGCCAGACAAAGCATTCTTGACGAGGTGCCGACCGCGGTATCGATCTTTATCATAGCGGATGATGCGCTTACGGTTGCGCCGGCCGGAGATGACCGGAACGGCACCTGCATCGCGCAGCGAGCCGCGCAATTGGTCGGCATCGCCACATACCGCAAGCTGCGCGACGACCTGCTGGATCACGGCGAAACCTGCTGCCCGAACCGGGTTGCCAGATTGACCAGATTAGCGGGCATCAAGGCGCAGATTGGCTATATGGAGCCATGGGGGCAAGCCGTCCCTGGCGGTCGACAACACGCTGGACCGCCAGTTCGACGTCGCTGCGCCGGACCGGGCCTGGGTGACGGACATCACCTAAATTGGCACGCTGGAAGGCTTCGCCTATCTGGCGGTCGTAATCGACCTGTATTGCCGCCGCGTGGTGGGCGGAACGGCCCAAGGTTCCGACGGGCCGAAGGACCGTTGGAAAGGCTGCGGAGGGTGCCATCCTCGAGCGGCGGCGGAAAGACATCGGGCACGACGCGATATTCGGCAGCGGCGACGACGAATCCCGCCTGGGCGATCGCGCCAAATCGTGAAACCGCGCCGCCGGTTACGAAGCCCGCGACGTTCCGGATCGCACGAAACCTCCGCGCGCCCACGCCGTTAGGCCATCGCTGCGCGATCCTGCCGGGTCGTCAGGGTGGAGGAAACGAGGATGACCGATCTGCCGACCGGGGTGACGCTGGACAATGACGGCACCGATGCCGAGCAGCCGCCGGTGCTACCCTTCCTCCATATGTGGACCGGCGCGGATGGCGGCAGCCGGATCGACCTGTCGCACATGACCGGCTTTGGTCAGAAAAGTGTGGGCGGCGGAGCGGACCCGCAATGGATGCGGCCGTTCCCCGGCGAAGTGAGCGCGATCAACTTCGCGATTTTGCCGGTGGGCTGGGTCGGGGACTGGCACGAAAGTCCCAAGGCGCAATGGGTGATTCCATTGCGCGGTCGCTGGTTCATCGAGACGATGGACGGAAATCGCGTGGAAATGGGGCCGGGCGACATCCATTTCGGCCAGGACCAGGACACGACTGATGGCAAGGGGCATCGATCGGGCCAGATCGGCGACGAGCCCTGTTTCCAGATTATGATCCAGTTCGCCACGTCGCCCGCCGCGCAGACACGCGATCCGTTCGGGGCATGACGGACGCACAGGCGATGCCGCTCGCTCCGTTGCTGTTTCCTGCCCGGTTGCGTCAGCCCGGACCGCCCGAGCCGACCGAGGTGGCACCCCCTGTGATCCACCATGCCGACGCGAACGCGGTGCTCGGTGACGCTCGGCTCGTCACGCTGTACGATCGGGCGAGCTGGAGCGAGGGGCCGATCTGGTGGCCGCGCGAACGGACGCTGGTATGGAGCGACATTGTCGGCCGCCGTGTGTTGGGCTGGCGCAAGAACGGTGCAGTCGACGTGTTGCTCGACGCGACGCCATTCATCAACGGCAATGCCGTGCTGCCGGATGGCGCACTGGTGCACTGCGAACATGGTCGTCGCGCGATCAGCCGGTCCGACGGTAAAGGCGTTGCAACGCCGATCGCATGGGCAGCGGAGGGCAGCCGTCTGAACGCGCCCAACGACCTGATCGTCGCCCCGGATGGGGCGATCTGGTTCAGCGACCCGACCTTCGGGCTGGAAAATCCCAAACAAGGCGTGCCCGGCAGTTCGGAAAGCGGGCGCACCGCGATCTGTCGGATCGGCAATGACGGCTCAGTCCAGCGGATGGCCGACATGGCGCAGCCCAACGGCCTCGCCTTCTCGCCCGATCAGCGGACATTTTACGCCTCGCAGACACCCGAGCATGGCAAGGGCGAGGTCGCGATCTATGCCTTCGACTGGGACGGTGTCACGCTGTCGAACCGACGCCAGTTCGCGACGGTGGCCGAAGGAATACCCGATGGCTTCACCGTCGACCGACGCGGCTGGCTATGGAGCAGTTCGGCAAAGGGGGTCGAACTGTTCGACGCCGCAGGCACGCATCTCGCTACCGTACCGACCCCTGAAACATGCAGCAATTGCGCGTTCGACATCCGCGAAGAGCGCCTATTTGTGACTGGCGGCGTACACCTTTGGATGCTGAATCTGGCATAGCCACTGTCGGTTGCACCGATTGTCCGGCAGGGCGGCATTCCGAAGGGATACGCGGCCCGAGATTGTAATACCCGGATAGGGATAACACCACGTCGGCATAGCCGCGGACCCCCGATCCGACAAACAAACACCCATCTGGCAATCGATGGCACGCCATCCAGCACCGTTCGTTCATAGGGATCAATAGGAGACGTTGATGATCGACCTGAACAGCGCGACCGCAGCGGAACTGGATGCGGTGCCCCAGTTGAGAGGGCATGGTTTTGAGATCGTGAGATATCGGAATGAGCGTGGCAGCTTCAGCAAGGTGCGCCAACTCGAGGAGGTGCCGGGCCTCGCAGGCAAGTGGAACGGGGCCGAGGCAGCCGTCTCGGTTGAATGACATTGTTCAATGCCATGAGGACTCAGGATCAAACATTCGTGATCCTTTTTCCGCTGCTCAACTTCGGCCACTTTTCAAGAGCCAGGCTGTCGACGTTTGCGCCCAGTGCCCGATTACGTGTAGACGGCTTTGGCGGCAAGCTAAGGAACGCGGTGAACGGTCACGCCATGTCGGACGGTAGAGGTTGATCCGGACTCCTCGTAACACAGAACCAGGATCGTCCCCAACGGTGCGGCGGTGAGGATCAGCAGTAGCATGTAGCGCGACATCGTCGGTGACTGGTCAGCGACATTGATGGTGATGTGTCAGCGGTGACGTTGGGGATAGTGTCACACGAGGTTGGCCTGGATC
>NZ_JACHNX010000003.1 GCF_014199595.1 Sphingomonas yabuuchiae
ACCAGGCCATCCACTAAGCAACCCTGATCCATCGCAAACGCCCCCCCAACTCGCGATAATCAATCACCTGCGCAGGTCTTTTGCAACGATCCCCTTCAGGGGAGGGGCCGGGGGTGGGGCGCTTCCGCAAGCCCGGCGTTCGTGGAAAGGCCCCACCCCAACCCCTCCCCTGAAGGGGAGGGGCTCGCGTCGACCTGATAGGTTGCCGCCTGCTTTTGCCCCCGTCAGCCCGAGCGAAGTCGAAGGCCACGGGACAACGCCCAAAACAAAAAGGCCGCCCCCTCATCGGGGACGGCCCTTTCGTCAGCCTAGCGGGAAGATCACGCCCCCAGCGGGCTCGGCGAACCGAACGGCCCGCTGCCGCGCCGCGTCTTCGGGATCGAGGTCCCCGCCTTGGCGATCGGCATCGCCTTGGCCTTGGGGTCGTCGCGACCGATATCGTCGCCCGCGATCAGCTTCTTGATCTCGTCGCCCGACAGCGTCTCATATTCGAGCAGCGCACCGGCCAGCAGATGCAGCTGGTCGACACGCTCGGTCAGCACGTGCTTGGCGCGATGCAGGCCGCCCTCGACGATCGACTTGATCTCATCGTCGATCAGCTGCGCGGTCTGGTTGGACATACGCACCGGCTGGCTGGACGAATAGCCCAGGAAGCTTTCGCCTTCCGGTTGCGCGTACTCGACCGGGCCGACCTTGTCCGACATGCCCCACTTCGTGACCATGTCACGGGCCAGACCCGTGGCGTACTGGATGTCGCCGCTCGCGCCGCTCGACACCTTGTCATAGCCGAAGATGATTTCCTCGGCGACGCGGCCGCCCATGGCCACGGCCAGGTTCGCGTACATCTTGTCGCGGTGATAGCTGTACGAGTCGCGTTCCGGCAGGCGCATTACCATGCCCAGCGCGCGACCGCGCGGGATGATCGTCGCCTTGTGGATCGGGTCCGACGCCGGTTCGTGCAGCGCGATGACCGCATGGCCCGCCTCGTGATAGGCGGTCATCCGCTTCTCGTCCTCGGTCATGACCATGGAGCGGCGTTCCGCACCCATCATGACCTTGTCCTTGGCTTCCTCGAACTCGGCATTGGCGACCAGGCGCTTGCCCTTGCGCGCCGCCATCAGCGCGGCCTCGTTGACGAGATTGGCCAGATCCGCGCCCGAAAAGCCCGGCGTACCGCGCGCGATGACGCGGGCGTCGACGTCAGGGGCCAGCGGCACCTTCTTCATATGGACTTCGAGGATCTTCACGCGGCCGTCGATATCCGGGCGCGGCACGACGACCTGGCGATCGAAGCGACCCGGACGCAGCAGCGCGGGGTCGAGCACGTCGGGACGGTTGGTCGCGGCAATGATGATGATGCCTTCATTGGCCTCGAAACCATCCATCTCGACCAGCAACTGGTTCAGCGTCTGCTCGCGCTCGTCATTGCCATTACCCAGGCCCGCACCACGATGACGGCCGACCGCGTCGATCTCGTCGATGAAGACGATGCACGGTGCCGACTTCTTGGCCTGTTCGAACATGTCGCGCACGCGGCTGGCACCGACGCCGACGAACATCTCGACGAAATCCGAACCCGAAATGGTGAAGAAGGGCACGCCCGCCTCACCCGCAATGGCGCGAGCGAGCAGCGTCTTGCCCGTACCCGGCGAGCCGACCAGCAGCGCGCCCTTCGGGATCTTGCCGCCCAGACGGGCGAACTTCGATGGGTCCTTCAGGAACTCGACGATTTCCTGCAGCTCTTCGCGCGCTTCGTCGATGCCGGCCACATCGTCGAACGTTACCTTGCCTTCCTTCTGGGTCAGCATGCGGGCGCGGCTCTTGCCGAAGCCCATCGCGCCGCTGGCACCGCCGCCCTTCTGCATCTGGCGCAGAACGAAGAAGGCAATACCGATGAACAGCAGGAACGGTAGCGAATTATAGAGCATCAGCATCCAGATGGACGGCCCTTCCTCGGTCTTCGCCGTGAAGGTCACGCCCTTCTCGCGCAGACGCGGGATCAGCTGCGAGTCGGGCACCGGGGTGGTGCGGAACTTCTCGCCCGAGGACAGCGTGCCGGTGATCGACTCACGCGAGATGGTCGCGGTCTTCACCGTGCCCTCGTCCACCTTGTCCAGGAAGGTCGAATATTCGATCTGATTGCCGCTCTGCGCCGAGGAACCCGCGCCCGACAGGCTGACGAACAGGGCGAGCGCCATCAGGATGCCCACCCAGATCAACAGGCTCTTCATCCAGGGGTTGCCGCCCCCATTGGGATCGGGGCTCTGCTGCTTGTCGTTGTCGTTCATCGGTGCCGGATACCTTTCAGTGCCAAGATAGGCATGACGAGGTTAATGGCAATGGAACAAGACCGATCAATGTGATCGGGGTGGAAGCAATCCTCCCCAAGCTCTGCTTGGGGAGGGGGACCATGCGCAGCATGGTGGAGGGGCTAAGCGACCCAGGCCCCTCCACCACCGCTTCGCGGCGGTCCCCCTCCCCGCGCTTCGCGCAGGGAGGATCGTAAAACGTCAGCCCGTCTTCCTCGGGGGGGCCGGGCGGAAGCGCCAGACGCCGGAGCGGACGCTGGCGATCACTCCGGCCTGGGTCGCGCGACTGCCCTGCGACAGCGCTTCGAGCAGCTTTTCGATATTGCTGCCTTCGCTCCACGCCGGGCTTTCGATCCCGGCGGCGGCGCGGACCGTGCCGATCGCGCGGCGGGCCAGACGGCGGCCCAGCTCGCGTGGCAGATCGGCCGCCTGAATCCGGACATTATCGCCATCGATCTGCGCCCGGTCCTGCCACAGCCAGTCGACCGTCGCGCGAAGATCGGTATCCGCCTCGGCCAATTGCGCCGCCGCACGGGCCAACTGTGCCACGCCCAGCCACTCATGGCCGTCGAGCAATTGCCGAAAGCGCGTGCGGTCATGGCGCGGATCGTGATTGGCGGGGTCGTCGACGAACGGGGCCTCGGCGCGGCGAACGATCCGGCGCAACTCGGCGCGCCGCCAATCGAGCAGCGGGCGCAGCACGACCGCATCGGCGATCACCGTCCGCGCCCGCACGCCCGACAGGCCCGACAGCCCGGCCCCGCGCGCCGCGCGCATCAGGAAGGTTTCGGCCTGGTCGTCGGCATGATGCGCGGTCAGGATGGCCGCTGCCCCGATCGCACGCACCTGTGCGGCGAGCAGGGCATAGCGCACGTCGCGCGCCTGGGACTGGATGCTCGCCCCGGCGATCGGCGTTTCCGGGCGCAGGGCGTGATGCGGCACACCCAATTGGGCGCAGTGATCGGCGACCATCCGCACCTCGTCCGCCGCTTCGGGCCGCAGGCCATGATCGACCGTCGCGACCGCGATCCGCGCCGGAAAGGCCGCCGCCGCCAGCGTCAGCATCGCCATGCTGTCGGGCCCGCCGGACACCGCCAGCAACAGCGGCGCCGCATCGGCATGGGGATCGTGAAGAAGCGTCAGATCGGCGACAAAGCGCGCAATCTGATCGTCGGCCGTGGCATCGGTGGCCATGATGCTCTCAAAACTGGTCAGGGATGCGCGCGCTCTGGCCCTTCCGCCGCACCAGTGCAAGAGGTTTCGTGGCTCTGCGCATTCCTCGGCGAGAGCGGAATCACATCAGATGGACCCACCCCTCCCCTTCAGGGGAGGGGCCGGGGGTGGGGCGTATCGGCAAGCGCGGCGCTCGTGGAAAAGCCCCACCCCAACCCCTCCCCTGAAGGGGAGGGGCTCGCGTTGATTCAAGACGATGTCATCCTCCCCCTCAAAAGGGGAGGAATACATTTATACTACTGACACTTCGCCGCGCTGCGGCCGCTGGCGATCTGGCCCTTCATCGCGGCGGACAGCTTGGCGCCGTACACGTCGCTCAGTTCGTCATAGACCTTGCAGGCATCGGCCGCCTTGTTGAGCTTGGTCAGCGCCTGGCCGAGATAGAGCAGGCTGTCGGGCGCCCGCTCGCCGTCCGGGTATTTCTTGTAATTCTCATAAAAGGCCATCGACGCCAGGCTGGGCTTGCCGGAGTCGAGATAGGTACGCCCCAGCAGGTTCTGGGCGAAGCTGGCGCGGCGGCTCTTGGGATAGTCGGCGACCATCTTCTTCAGCGCGGCTTCCGCTTCCGGATAGCGCTTGGCCTGCCACAGGCGATAGCCATAGAGATAGGCGTCCTCCGCCGGATCGCCGGTCGAGGGCTTGTCGACTGCGGCCGCCGGGGTCGAGGTCGCGGTATCGCCGGTGACGACCGAGGCCGCCGCCGGGGTCTTGGTCGGGCGCGTCGATCCGCTGACGGCGGCTGGCGTGTCGAGCGGGGCGCTTTGCCCGGCCGGGGCGATCGGCGCAGGGCCGGATTCCAATGCCTTCAAGCGCGTTTCGGTGGCGCGCTTATAGGCGTCGAACTGATCCTGAAGCTGGCGGGTGCGATACCCGTTCTGCTCGATCTGGCCGGTCAGTCCGGCCATCTGCTCCTCCAGCGAGGTCACGCGGGAGGTCAGGTCGGACAGCGCGCTGGAGGCGGGAACGCCCGGCGCCTGGGCCTGGGTTTGCGGCGCGGTGATCTCGGGCTGGACATAGCCACCCGCGCCGTTCGGGAAGACCTTGCGCTGGACCGCGCGCATCTCGCTTTCCAGCTTGCCGACCCGGCCCTCGACATTGGATTGGGCGATGGCGGCGGTCGGCAGGATCATCACGGCCGCGACCCCGGCCAGCAACAGGTTACGCATCGGTTTCACCCCCCGGTGGGCTGATTATAAAAGGGACAGGGCCACCCTGCCCTGCCCCGGCTGTCTCCAGCCTGAAGATTTCCGCTTCTTACAGGTCCGCTGGTGCGGTGGTGGCGGGCGAAGGCGAGGGCGCGGGCGCCGTCAGGGCGTTGCCGCCGGTCTCGCCGCTCGCAGCACGGGTCGAACGGCGCTCCGTCCGCTCACGCAGCGGGGTACGCACGGTTGGCGTCGGCGCAGCGGCAGCGGCCGGAGCACCCGACAGCCGCGCGCCGATCGCCTCCGGATCGAGCCGTACGTCCTTGATCGCGCGCGAGCCGTCGCCCAGCGGCGGAATGGGCTTGCCGTCCAGGGTCACGCTCAGCTTGTCGGGGCGACCGACATTCAGCAGCGGCCCCTTGGCGGTGGCGGGCACCTCATAGCTTTCGCCGGGCTTCAGCGTGCCGATCTTCAGCGTGACATTGTCGGCGTCGTAGACGCGCAGCCACACCTCGCCATTGGCGGTCAGCACCACCTTGCCCGTCGTCACCGGCGTCGGGCTGGGGGCTGGCGTGGGTGCGGGCACGGACGCATTGGTCAGCGGGGTCGCGGCGGGCACCTCCTGTGCGGTGCGGTCGCGGCGGAACAGATCGGTGCCATACCACAGCCCCGCGATGACGAGCAGCGCCAGCGCCAGGCCGACACCGACGATCGCCAGCCCGCGCGACGGCACGCGCGCCGGATCGGCGATATCCTGGGGCACATATTCGGTGACGCGGCGGCCCAGCCTGTCGACATCGGCGCGCACGGCCTGCGCGATCGCGACCTCGTCCGCACCCACCGCCCGGGCATAGGCCTTGGCGAAGCCGACCGCATAGGTGGCCGACGGCAGGCTCTGATAATCGGATGCCTCGATCGCCGCGAGATGGCGGCTGGGGATGCGCGTGCGCGCACCGATATCGCCCAGCGATAGCCCCTGCGCCTCGCGCGCTGTGCGCAGGACGTCACCGGCGCGGGCAGGTGCCGCCGGTGCGGCATCGTGGCCGGGATTGACCTCGTCCATTCTCAACTCCGAAGCGACCATGGCCCACCCCATGATCGCGGTCGTTCTTTCAGACGGCTGGGATCAAGTCAACGCGAACCCCTGACCTGGATCAGGCCAATTCCACACCGTTCGTCGCAGCCCAGGCACCAAGCGCCCCGCGCATGTCACGCACGGGATGCGCGAGCAGCCGGGCCATCTCGGCGGTGATCGCGTCCCGGTCGAGCGAGCGGATCATCGCCTTCACCGGGCCGACCGCCGCCGGGGTGATCGACAGCCGGTCGATGCCCAGCCCGATCAGCGCCATCGCCTCCAGCGGACGCCCGCCCATCTCGCCGCAGACGCCGACCGGCACGCCCGCCTCACGCGCGGGACCGACCACCCGGCGCAGGAAGCGCAGGATCGACGGGCTGAGCCAATCATAGCGCTCGGCCAGCTTGGGGTTCGCGCGATCGGCGGCGAACAGGAACTGGGTCAGGTCGTTGGTGCCGATCGACAGGAAGTCGACATTGGGCAGGATCAGGTCGAGCTGTTCCGCCAGCGCGGGCACTTCCAACATCGCGCCGTAACGCACGTCGAGCGGCAGACGACGCCCGCGCGAGCCGAGCCAGGCCCGCTGCGCCTCGAACAGCGCCTTGGCCTCGTCGAACTCCCAGGCTTCGGAAACCATCGGGAACATCACGTTCAGGGTGCGCCCCGCCCCCGCCTCGATCAGCGCGCGCGCCTGCGCCTTCATCAGGCCGTCGCGCTCCAGCGCCAGGCGCAGCGCGCGCCAGCCCATGGCCGGGTTCTCCTCGTCGCCCGGATCAGTGTTGAGATAAGGGAGCGCCTTGTCGCCGCCGATATCGATGGTGCGGAACACGACCGGCCGGTCGCCCGCCGCCTCCATCACGTCGCGGTACAGGCGCTGCTGCCGCTCGCGCTGCGGCAGGGTGGCGGAGACCAGGAACTGAAACTCGGTGCGGAACAGGCCGATGCCGTCCGCCCCCGTCGTGTCGAGCGCGGCGGCGTCGTCGCGAAGCCCGGCATTGACCATCAGGGTGACACGGTGGCCGTCCTTGGTCACCGGCGGCACGTCGCGCAGCGCCGCAAAGGCCGCGCGGCGCTTCTGCCGCAGCTCCAGCTTGGCGTCGAACGCCTCCTCCATCGCCGACGAGGGCCGGACGAGCACGCTGCCCTCCGATACGTCGAGCAGCAACTGGTCGCCGTCCGCGATCTGGCGGCGCACGTCGCTGACCCGCCCCAGCACCGGCACGCCCATCGCCCGCGCGACGATGATGACATGGGCTGTCAGCGACCCTTCCTCCAGGATCACGCCCTTCAGCCGCCGCCGGTCATATTCCAGCAGCTCGGCCGGACCCAGGTTGCGCGCGATCAGGATCGTGTCCTGTCGCAGGCCCAGCTGCGCCGCCGTGCCCATCTGGCCCGACACGATGCGCAGCAGCCGGTTGGACAGGTCCTCCAGATCGTGCATCCGGTCGGCCAGCAACGGATCGTCGATCTGGCGCATCCGCTGGCGGGTGCGCTGCTGCACCCGTTCGATCGCCGCCTCGGCGGTCAGGCCGCTGTCGATCGCCTCGTTGATGCGGCGCGCCCAGCCCTCGTCATAGGCGAACATCTTGTAGGTCTCGATGACCTCGACATGCTCGCCCGCGACGCCGAACTCGGCCTCGCGCGCCATGCGGTCGATCTGTTCGCGCATCTTGTCGAACGCGGCATAGACGCGGCGGCGCTCGGCATCGATGTCCTCGGCGACCGTATGTTCGACAACGATGCGCGGCTGGTGATAGACGGCAAAGCCGCTGCCCATGCCCTCGACCAGCTTCTGGCCCGACAGCCGGATCGTCGCGGTCATCTGCGGCCGCGTGCCCGCCGCCCCCGCCGCGTCGATCAGCCCGGCATTGGCGATCAGCTCGGACAGGACCATCGCGACGGTCTGCAGCGCCTCGATCTCGACATCGGCATATTTGCGCGGTTCGCTATGCTGGACCGCCAGCACGCCCACCGCCCGCTCGCGCCGGATGATCGGCACGCCCGCAAAGCTGTGGAAACGATCCTCGCCGGTTTCGGGCTTGTAGGCGAAGTCGGGATGGCTCGCCGCTTCGTCCAGGTTCAGCACCTCGACATCCTCGGCGATGGTGCCCACCAGCCCCTCGCCCATCGCCAGCTTGGTGACGTGGACCGCCTCCTCGGCCAGACCACGCGTCGCGAACAGTTCCAGTACCCCTTCGCGCAGCAGATAGATGGAGCAGACCTCGCTGCCGATCGCCTCGCCGATGATCTGGACCACCTGATTCAGCTTGGCTTGGGCGGGGGTGCGCGACGCCATCACGTCGTGCAGACGAACGAGGATCTCGCGGGCGGATGCGGCGGCCGAAACGGGCATAGGCATAGGGCTAACAGACGGAATGCGGCGGTGTCATGCGCTAATATTGCACAGGCGTGCCTTTTGGTGGCGCAAGCGCCCCGACCAACACGTTGATCTGCATTATAGATCAATTATTTATGGGGAACAGCGGACCAAATGGCAGGTTGGCTCCCACGTTCGTCACGGGAGAGCATCATGCCCAAATTCCTATCCATTGCCCTTGTCCTGGGAATGGCCGCCGCGCCGGTCGCCGCACAGACTCCGCCGCCCCCGCCTCCGGCCGCCGCCAAGGCGCAAGCGGCCGCCTATGTGAAGGCGGCGGGCATGAGCGACCTGTACGAAATCACCTCCAGCAAATTGGCGCTGCAAAAGTCGCGCAACGACGATGTCCGGCGATTCGCGCAGATGATGATCGACCATCACACCCAGACGACCGCCGCCACGGTCCGTGCCGCCCGGCAGGACGGCCTGCCCCCGACCCCGCCCCGGCTCGGCGGAGCGCAAGCCTCTATCGGCGAGTTGCGCCGCGCCTCGGCCGACGCATTCGACCGGCTGTATATCGGCCAGCAGCTGCCCGCGCATCAGGCCGCGCTCGATCTGCATCAGAGCTTCGCCGCGAATGGCGACCGCCCGGCGTTGAAGGCCAGCGCGCAGGCCGCGGTGCCCATCGTCCAGCAGCATATCCAGATGCTGGAACAGATGCCGCGCTAAACCGACCTGCCAGCTGGGGGAAAGGTTGCGAGGCGTAGGCACTGACGGAGGGATGTCGCCATCAGCGGTGGCGCCCCTCCGTCAAGCTGCCGCCCGCCATGGCGCCTGCCGCCCCGACGACACACACCCACACCGCTATCGTTCGACCTGCAACAGCCAAGCCGTCGAGGGATCGAAGCATCGAAAATATGAGAGGATGGCGCACCCGACAGGATTCGAACCTGTGGCCTCTGCCTTCGGAGGGCAGCGCTCTATCCAGCTGAGCTACGGGTGCGTGGGCTGGCCGACTAGCATCGCGGGGCACCCCGCGCCAGCCCTTTTTATGCGGCGGCCGCTTTTCCGATCTTGGCGGCAGGGGCCGGGGTCTTGGGGCGATAGGCGCAGAGGTCCTCGACCGGGCAGCGCCAGCATTCGGGCCGCCGGGCCTTGCAGATATAACGGCCGTGCAGGATCAGCCAGTGATGCGCGTGGAGCCGGAACGGCGCGGGCGTGGCCTTGTCCAGCTTCAGTTCGACCGCCAGCACCGTCTTGCCCTTGGCCAGGCCGGTGCGGTTGCAGACACGGAAGATATGGGTGTCGACCGCGAAGGTCTCGTGCCCGAAGGCGGTGTTGAGCACGACATTGGCGGTCTTGCGCCCGACACCGGGCAGCCGCTCGAGCGCCGCGCGATCCTCGGGCACCTCTCCGCCATGATCGTCGACCAGCATCCGGGACAGGGCGATGACATTCTTCGCCTTGGTGTTGAACAGGCCGATCGTCTTGATGTGCTGTTTCAGCCCTTCCTCGCCCAGGTCGAGCATCTTCTGCGGCGTGTCGACCTCGGCGAACAGGGCACGTGTCGCCTTGTTGACGCCGATATCGGTGGCCTGCGCCGACAGGGCGACCGCGACAACCAGCGTATAGGGGTTGCGATATTCCAGCTCGGTCTCGGGATGCGGGTTCGCCTCCGCCAGCCGGTGGTAGAATTCGACGACGTCCGCCTTCTTCATGGCGCTTACAGCCCCAGCACGTCGCCCATGCGATAACGCCCCGGTGCCTGACCCGCGAGCCAAAGCGCCGCGCGCACGGCCCCGCGCGCGAAGATGGTGCGGTCCTGCGCGAAATGGCCCAGCGTCACCCGCTCGCCCTCGCCTGCGAAGATCACCTCATGGTCGCCGATCACCGAGCCGCCGCGCAAAGCCGCCAGGCCGATCGTCCCCTCGGTGCGCGCGCCGACCAGTCCGGCGCGGCCGTCGACGCGCAGCTCGGACAGCGGATGCCCCCGCCCCGCCGCCGCCGCCTCGCCCAGCAGCAGTGCGGTGCCCGACGGCGCGTCGACCTTGTGCCGATGGTGCATCTCGGTGATCTCGATATCCCAGTCGGTGCCCAGCCGCGCCGCCGCCTCGCGCACCAGATTGGCGAGCAGCGTGATGCCGAGCGAGGTGTTGCCGGTCTGAAGCACCGCGATCTCGGTCGCGGCGGCATCGATCTCGGCATGCTGCGCGGGCGACAGACCGGTGGTGCCGATCACGATGGGGGTGCGCGCCGCACGGGCGGCCGCCAGATGCACGTCCAGCGCCCCCGCTATCGAGAAGTCGACCAGCACATCGGCGGCCTTGGCCAGCGCGTCCGGGTCGTCACGCGAATCGCAGCCACCCGCCAGCGTTGCGCCCTCGCCCTCGATCAGGACCGCGATCGCCCGGCCCATGCGCCCGGCGCTGCCATAGATACCGATGGCGGTCATGCGGGGGGCTCCGAGGGATGAGAGGGAGGAGGTCGTCATGCCGTGTTCCTTTACACAGGTTGTAGCCGGAGGAAACCGGGGCTCAGACGTGCTCTCTAACTACCGGTACGCAGCTTCGAAGCATGGCTACAACGTCCGGGCTTTCGACGACTTCTTCGGCCATTCGCTCCATGTTAGAAAAATCGCCGGCGGGACCCGCCTTGCGCCGCCGTGTCGTCAGGAGACCGCATGATCGACCACCTCCGCCAATCCGGCCGCTTCTTTGCGATCATCTCCGCTATGCCATTTATGATGGGCTTCACGTCGGCTTGGCTGGCAGCGATCGGCTTTATCCTGTTCGTCTTCGGCTTGCCCGTGTTGATAGGCGTATTCGCAATCGGCGCAGCCGGCTATCTCGTTCAAGGCATACGCATCGCCCGACAGGCGAAATCTATGCGCGACCGTGCCATCGCGGCGCTTGCAGCACCCTTCATGATCGGCATGACCCTGGTCGTAGCGTGGCCATCGCTTGGTGCCGGAAACTTCATCGGCACCTGGACGCGGCTGATGGTCAATCGGGGTCATTATGAGGCCATCATAGAAAGGGCAAAACGCGGCCACCGCTCGCCAAGCACCGACTCATCCGCCGAGGTCGATGGGAGCATCGAATATGTCGTCGATGCCGGACCGCCGGTTCGGGTTGCCTTCAACCCCGAGGGTATGCTCGACAACTGGTCCGGAATCATCTTCGACCCAACGGGCGAAGTCATGCTGGCGAAAGGCTTTGACGGAAAGACCGGCAAGTTCGCGGCACCGGATCGCGTGACCAAATTGTTCGGTGGCGATCTTGTCGGATGCCGACACCTATGGGGCAACTATTATGATTGTTCTTTCACATGAACGCATTGATGATGCCATGATCGACCTCCAAAACATCGTCATCCTCACCGGCGCAGGCCTGTCCGCCGAGTCCGGTATCGCCACCTTTCGCGGGCCCGGCGGGCTATGGGAGGGGCACCGGGTCGAGGCTGGATGGGAGGCCGACAAATGATTATCGCGGCCATGAAGCAGAGTACGAGGGCCAGATGCGATCGGAGTTTGTAAAGAGCCTGCCTTACCTCATACACACGAATCTTGAGCTTGGCTTGATGCTGCGCGGCCTCAAACCGCTCGCCATGTTCGTGAGCGAGTATGAGCGTACGCCCGAGTGTCTCACACGCTACTTTCGAATGTTCGACCGTCATGTTGAAAGTGGACGCTTTGTGAAGCGTGAGCACGCCGTTGCCGCAGAGACATATCGCTTTTCCTACGTCTTGTATGCTCTGCCCGCTGAAGCATGGAGGATCGACCGGATGATCCGCCTGAAAGAGCTTCCCGGCCAATGGGGCTCAGATCGAGAGCGAGAGGAAGGACATCTGCTCGGCTATGAGGACTGGATGAACGATGTTTGGGCCGATCTCCGCATGAGAAAGACCTAGAACGATGCATAACATCGTCATCCTTACCGGTGCTGGCATCTCGGCCGAGTCTGGCGTGCCGACCTTTCGCACCAAAAGCGGCACAACCTATTGGGAAACTTACGAAGACGACCTCGTTCCAAAATACCACCGGGTGGAGGATGTCTGCACGCCCGAGGCGCTTGCCGCCGATCCCGAGCTTGTCCACCGCTTCTACGACCTGCGGCGGGCGGGGTTGGCCAGCGTCGAGCCCAATGCAGCACATGCGGCGCTGGCCCGGCTGGATCGGGAGTGGTCGGGCGCGTTGCTGATCGTCACGCAGAATGTCGACGATCTGCACGAGCGGGCGGGGGCGAAGCGGATGCTGCATATGCATGGTGCGCTGAAGCAGTCCCTCTGTGCGGCGTGCGGCGTGCGGTTCGACTGGGCGGACGATCTGCCGCCCTGCACATCCTGTCCCGCCTGTGCCGCGCCGCGTTTGCGCCCCGACATCGTGTTCTTCGGCGAGATACCCTACCATATGGACCGGATCGAGGCGGCTTTGGCGCAGGCCGATCTGTTCGTGTCGATCGGCACCTCGGGCGCGGTCTATCCGGCCGCCGGGTTCGTTCGGCTGGCGAGCGCCTATGGCGCGGCGACGCTGGAGCTCAATCTCGAACGGTCGGAGGGCAGCGGCTGGTTCGAGGAAAGTCGCCTGGGGCCCGCCAGTCAGCTGGTACCCGAATGGGTGGAGCAGATGCTCAGCCGGTGACCGGCACGATAACCTCGCGGGCGCGCGGAGCCAGCCGCTCGACCGCCGGGTCCAGAAGACCACGCGCCGTCACCAGCACGCCGAAGGCCCGCGGATCGGGCTTGTTGAAGAGCAGGGGCTGACCCAGCGCATCCGCCACCCCTGCCCCCGCCTCGGAGGCGATCAGCGCGGCGGCGGCGATGTCCCACTCATTGCCCCAGCGCAGCGTTGCGACCAGATCGGCTTCGTCGGCGGCGACCATCGCAATGCGCAGCGCGATCGAGTTGGGCTTGAACACCGCGACCAGATCGCGGTCGGCCTTGGGCAGCGCATCGACGGGCACGCGCGCGCCGGGCATCTGGTGGCAATAGCCCGCGCTCAGCGCGCTGCCGTTGCGGGTCGCGCCGTGCCCCGCCTGGGCCAGCCACAACTCGCCGCGCGCGGGCGCGGCCAGCACGCCGATCACCGGCACGCCGTCCTCGACCAGCGCGACCGAGACCGCCCAGCCCTCGCGCCCCCGGATATAGTCGCGCGTGCCGTCGATCGGGTCGACCACCCAGACCCGCCGCGCCGCCAGCCGGTCGGGCTTGTCCGCCGTCTCCTCCGACAGCCAGCCCGCATCGGGGATCAGCGCGTGGAGCCGGGCATAGAGCATCCGGTCGACGTCCAGATCGACCTCGCACACCGGGCTGCCCGGCGTCTTTTCCCATTGGCGGAAATCGGTACGCCAGCGGGCGAGCGCCATCGCCGCCGCCTCGCGCGCCGCCGCCACGACAGCGGGGACCAGCTCAGCTGCTGGCAACCGTCATTCCATCGATGCGCAGGGTGGGCACGTTGACGCCGTAGCGGAACTCCAGATCATGGGCCGGGGTCATGCCGAGGAACATATCCTTCAGATTGCCTGCCACCGTGAACTCCGCAACCGGCTCGGCGATCCGCCCGTTCACGATGCGAAAGCCCGCCGCGCCCCGGCTATAGTCGCCGGTAACGGGATTCACGCCGCTGCCGATCAGTTCGGTGACATAGACGCCGTCGGCGATGTCGGCGATCAGCGTGTCCACCGGCACGCGGCCCGGCGCCATGAACAGGTTGCTGGTCGACACGCCCGGCCCGCCACCGGTGCCGCGCGCGGCATGGCCGGTCGGCTCCAGCCCCAGCTGCCGGGCCGAGGCGGAATCGAGCAGCCAGGTTTCCAGAACCCCGTCCTCGACGATGGCGGTCGGCGACACCGCCAGCCCTTCGCCGTCAAAGGGGCGCGAGCGCAGGCCGTGCGGGCGGTGGGGATCGTCCTCGATCCGGATACCCGCCGCCATCACCCGCTCGCCCAGACCATCGAGCAGGAAGCTGGTCCGCCGCGTGATCGCCGCCCCCGCGATCGCGGATACGAGATGGCCGACCAATGACGATCCGACACGCGGGTCATAGACGACCGGCATCGCGCCGCTGGCCAGCTTGCCGGGATTGAGCCGAGCCACGGTCCGCTCGCCCGCGCGGATGCCGATCGCCTCGGGGCCTTCGAGCAGGCGGCGCAGGCGCGCGCCATGATGGGCATAGTCGCGCTGCATGTTCGCGCCCTCGCCCGCCACCACGCTGACCGACAGACCGTAACCGGTGGCGGCATAGCCCGCCGCGAAGCCGTGGCTGGTCGCCAGCGCCGAGACGACCCGCGAGGCCGACGCCCCCGCCCCTTCCGAATTGGTCACGCCCGCCACCGCGCGCGCGGCCTCCTCGGCCTCCAGGGCGGCGGCGCGCAGGTCCTCGGGCGCGACCTCGCCGCCATCGTCCAGGTCGAGCATCGGCGGCGCGCCGTGCAACAGCCGCTCTTCGGGCGCGAGCCCGGCCCAGCGATCCTCGGGCGCCTCGCGCGCCATGGCGACGGCGCGCTCGACCGCGAGCGTCATCGCATCGCCCGACAGGTCCGAGGTCGAGACGCTGGCCGAGCGCCGCCCGACGAACACGCGCAGGCCCAGTTCCTCGCTCTCCGACCGACCGACATCCTCCAGCGCGCCGAGGCGCACCGAGACTTCCAGCGCGGCATCGGCGGCAAAGACCGCGTCGGCGGCGTCGGCTCCGGCGGCGCGGGCACGGGCAACGATATCGGCGGCCCGGTCGCGGGCCTGTTCGGGGGTCAGCATGGGTCAGGACTTAAGGACGCTTGGTCGGGGATGCCAGTGTTTGTCGCATCGCCGTGGCGAGTTCCGCGTCCCTGCCTTCGCTTCGGCCCGCCGCAGACCTTCGCTGAACCGTCCGGCGATCGGGACGTTGATACGCCATGTCCCCGCCGCCCCATCGACGCCCCGTTTACCAGAAAGCAACGCTGCGCCTGTCCGCCGGACGCGTGGTCGACCTGCGGCTGAAGCTGAACCTCACCAGCGGCGGACTGCTGGCCATCGGCGGGCTCGTCTCGTCGATCCTGCTGTCGACGGCCGTGCTTGTCGGGGTCGCGACACGGCATCTGCCCCGCCGCGACCGCCCATAGGCGCAATCGAGCGGGCTTACGCCTTGCTGAGCATCTTTTCGGCGCTGGTCTTCACGAACTCGCCGATCGGCCCGGCCATCATCGACAGCATCATCGGGATCGCCACCGTGCCGCGAAGCGCGGTGTCGGCGATTTCCATATCGGCCTTCACCGTCTGACCCATGGCGATGATGGTCAGGATCAGGCGATCCTCGGCCGGCCATTCCGACGACACTTGGCCGCCACCGGGAATTTTTGCTTCCAGCTTGGGGAGCCCCTGCTCGATCCGGCGCCTTGCTTCGGCATGACCCAGAGAATGGGGGATGTCGAAATTGACCGATGCCATCGAGCAAAACTCTCTTTCATTCGTGAAATGACAATCGAGTGGCGTGGTTTGCCATGGCGGTCAAGCACTATGCGGTGAAATAATATATCACGCGCACTTGCTGAATATGTCGGGGAGTGGAGCGGGTAACGGGAATCGAACCCGTGTATTCAGCTTGGAAGGCTGCTGCACTACCATTGTGCTATACCCGCTCAAGTCCAGCGCCGCTGATCGACCCTAGCCGATTGGCGGGGATGGTGGAAGGGACTGGATTCGAACCAGTGTACGCTCACGCGGGCAGATTTACAGTCTGCTGCCTTTAACCACTCGGCCACCCTTCCGGGGTGTCACTCCATCGGAGCGAGGCGCGCCCAATGCCGAAGCTCAGCCGACCTGTCAACGCCGATTTGTACGATTTTCGTCAGCCATGCCTGATCGGGTTGCTTGCATGTCGCGCAATCGGGACATAGCCTTTGACCCATTCGAGAGACACCGGGGAAAATATCATGATGCGCCCATCCTTGCTCGCCGCCGTCGCGGCGGCCGCGCTGTTGCCCGCCGCCATGGCGGGGGCGCAGGATCGTAATGCCGCCAACCGGCTGATCGACGAGGGCATGAACCACAGCCAGGTCATGCAGACCGCGCAGCATCTGACCGACGTGATCGGCCCGCGCATGACCAACAGCCCGGCGATGCGCATCGCCGAGGGCTGGACCGCCGACCAGTTCGCCAAATGGGGATTGAAGAACGTTCATAAGGAGGGCTTCGCCTTCGGGCGCGGCTGGTCGATCGAGCGGGCCAGCGTACGCATGGTGTCGCCCCGCCCGCTGCAGCTGACCGCGATCCCCATTGCCTGGACGCCCGGCACCAACGGCGCGGTGACCGCCCCCGTCATCGTCGCGCCGATGAAGCGCGAGCGCGATTTCGACAAGTGGCGCGGCCAGCTGCGCGGCAAGATCGTCATGGTGACGATGCCCGGCACCGGCGACGAGCAGACAAGCGCCCCCTTCCGCCGCCTGACCGGCGAGGACATCGCCAAGCTCGACGTCTACGTCCAGCCCGAGCACGACCCCGAAACCGCCGACCGCCGGTTGAAGCGGCTCGACTTCGCGCAGAAGCTCGATGCGTTCCTGAAGGCCGAGGGCGCGGTCGCCTATGTCACGCAAAGCTACCGGGACGGCAAGCTGGTGCATGGCGAAGGCTATCTGTTCGGGCGCGGCGAGACGCCCGCCGTTCCCGGCATCGAACTGGCCGCCGAGGATTATCGCCGTCTCGCGCGCCTGACCAAATCCGGCCCCGCCCCGACGATCGAGGTGCTGAGCGACGTCCGCTACGACGACAGCGACGTGAACGCCTACAACATCATCGCCGAAATCCCCGGCACCGACCCCAAGGCGGGCTATGTGATGGCGGGCGCGCATCTCGACAGCTGGGTCGCTGGCGACGGCGCTTCCGACAATGCGGCGGGCAGCGCGATGATCATGGAGGCCGCGCGCATCCTGGCCGCCACCGGCCAGCGCCCGAAGCGCACCATCCGCTTCGCGCTATGGTCGGGCGAGGAGCAGGGCATCCTCGGCTCCATGGCCTATGTCGAACAGCATCTGGCGTCGCGCGGCCGACCCGACGATGCGCCGCAATCGGGCCTGAAGCGCTATTATGGCTGGACCAATCGCTGGCCGATCACGCCCAAGCCGGGTTACGGCGACCTGGCGGCCTATTTCAACATCGACAATGGCTCGGGCAAGCTGCGCGGCCTTTATGCCGAGAACAACCCGGCGGCGGTGCCGCTGCTTAAGGAATGGCTGTCGCCCTATGCGTCGCTGGGGGCGGGCAATGTCGTGCAGCGGACGACCGGCGGCACCGACCATGTCTTCATGCAGGCGGTCGGGGTGCAGGGCTTCCAGTTCATCCAGGACCCGCTGGATTATGGCAGCCGCACGCATCACAGCTCGGCCGATACCTTCGACCATCTGAAGGCCGACGACATGCGCCAGGCCTCGGTCGTACTCGCGGGGGTCTTGCTCGCGGCGGCGAATGCGGACAAGGCGTTGCCGCGCCCGCCGGTGCCGACGCAACCGGCGACGACCAGACCCTTTGACTTTACGGACAACGACGACTGATGGCACGCCGAGGACATCGCCCCAGCCAGGCTTCATCCAACCGCCCCCGCTTCTGGGGACGGCATGCGGTGACGGCGGCGCTCGCCAACCCCAACCGGACGGTGCGCAAGATCTGGGGCACGCGCGAGGCGCTGGCCGCGCTCGACTTGCCGCCGGTCCTGCCGGTCACCTTTGCCGACGTCGCCGATCTGGGCCGCCTGGTCCCCGCCGACGCGCCGCATCAGGGCCTGGTGGCCGAGGTCGATCCGCTGGAGGATATCTGGCTGGGCGACCTGCTGCACGAGGCGCAGGACAATCAACGGCCGCTCGTCGTGCTGGACCAGGTGACCGACCCGCACAATGTCGGCGCGATCCTGCGCTCGGCGGCCGCTTTCGACGCGGTGG
Organism: Sphingomonas yabuuchiae; assembly: GCF_014199595.1. Taxonomy (GTDB): domain Bacteria; phylum Pseudomonadota; class Alphaproteobacteria; order Sphingomonadales; family Sphingomonadaceae; genus Sphingomonas; species Sphingomonas yabuuchiae. The sequence continues at coordinate 17,982 of NZ_JACHNX010000003.1, forward strand.
GCATCGTGACCCAGGACCGGCATGCGCCACCCGAATCGGGCACGGTCGCCCGTTCGGCCAGCGGCGCGCTGGAGACGGTGCCGTGGGTGCGCGTGGTGAATTTGGCGCGCGCGCTGGAGGAAATCGCGGAAGCGGGCTTCTGGCGTATCGGCCTGACCGGCCATGCGAACCAGACGCTGGCGCAGGCGATGGGCACGCAGCGCATCTGCATCGTGCTGGGCGCCGAGGGCGAAGGCATGCGCCAGAATACCGAGGCGCATTGCGACGAACTCGCCAAGCTGCCGATCAGCCCGAAGGTGGAAAGCCTGAACGTATCCAACGCGGCGGCGATCGCGCTGTATGCGGTGGCGGCACGGTGACTTGCGGGGCGGCGGGGATGGACCCTGCCGCCTTTCTTTGCGCGCAGAGGCGCGGAGGACGCAGAGAGTGGAAGTGGCAAGCGCCAAGCGTACGCTTCGACTTCGCTCAGCATGAACGGCTTTCGGTTCGCGTGGCCACCATTCCCTTCCTCCGTTCAGCCTGAGCGAAGTCGAAGGCCACGGGATTAAGGTTCGCGCGGAGGCGCGGAGATGGTGTATCTGGCCGCAAGGCCCCTCCATCCTCGCCAGCCGCCGCAAAAGTCTGCCGGTCGTGATAGCGGGCTCCGCTTGCCCCGCGCAGGACATCTCCGCGTCTCCGCGCGAACACAATCTCTCGGATAAGCCGCGACCTCACCCAACAGACCGCCACCTCTGCGCGCAAAAAAAGAGGCGGGGCCGAAACCCCGCCTCCGACGTTCCGACGCGATGCGCCGTCAGTCTTCCGCCGCGATCCTAACCCGCATCCCGTCCTGCGCCGCGCCGAAGGGTAGCTGGCACGACAGGCGCGAGGTCGCGTTCCGGTCGCTGGTCGAATCGAGCAGATCATCTTCGTCCGGGCCGAGCGCGGGCAGCGTGTCGGCAAAGGCCGGGTCGACATGCACATGGCAGGTCGCGCAGCTGCAACAGCCGCCGCACAGCGCCAGCAATTCATCGACACCCGCATCGCGGATGACTTCCATCACCGACAGACCGGCCTCGCCGTCGATTTCGCGTTCTTCCCCGTCGCGGGTCACGACGATAAGCTTGGGCATGTCCATTCTCCTTGTCGGCCCTGATGTTGAAAGCGCCTCTGCCGGGCCTGAACGCACGGATCAAGCATCATGGGCCTGAGCGCCGAACAGATTCGCGAAAGCATGGATGCGCTCGCCGCCGCCGAGCCCGCCATTGCCGCCGCGCTGACCCGGATCGGCTACCCCGCGCCGCGCATCCGGGCGCGCGGTTACGCCACATTGGTCCGCACCATATTGGGGCAGCAGGTGTCGGTCGCCTCGGCGGATGCGCATTGGCGGCGACTGAACGAACTGCTCGGCGATGCGAGCGATCCGACGCGGCTTCACGGCGTCACTGACGAGGAACTGCGCGGCGCAGGCATCTCGCGGCAAAAGGCAGGCTATCTCCGCAGCCTGGCCGAGGAGGTGACGAGCGGTCGGCTGAACCTGTCCGCCCTGCCCGAGGATGACGAGGAAGCGATCGCCAAGCTGGTCGCGGTCAAGGGCATCGGTCGCTGGTCGGCGGAGGTCTATCTGCTATTCGCCGAAGGCCGCACCGATATCTGGCCCGCAGGCGACCTGGCCGTGCAGATCGAGATGGGCCGCATCCTGGGCCATGACGCACGGCCGTCGGAAAAGCTGGTCCGCGAATTGGCGGAGGCGTTCCGCCCGCACCGCAGCGCACTCGCGATCTTCACCTGGCACCATTACGGTGCCGGAGCCGACGCCGCGCCGGTGTGACGGCGACCCCATTCCTCCCCTGCAAGGGGAGGGGGACCATCCGCAGGATGGTGGAGGGGTGTAACCGGCTGCGAGGAACTTCTCCCTCTCAACCCGTGACACCCCTCCGTCAGGCCTTCGGCCTGCCACCTCCCCTTCCAGGGGAGGAATGTCTTGACCCCACTTCCCACTTGCCCCGCCCGGCCCGACACGCCACCATTTCCGGCGATGCCCACCCTGCCCGCCGTCGCCACCATCGCCCAGACCATCCAGCTCTCGCTGGCCCCCGTCTTCCTGCTCGCCGCGATCGGGCAGTTGCTGAACGTGCTCGCCGGAAGGCTGGCGCGGGTGATCGACCGGGCGCGCGGGCTGGAGATGATGATCCACAAGATCGACGACGGCCCCGAACTGGCGCGCCATAAATGGGAGCTGCGGCTGCTCGACCGGCGCATGTCGATCATCAACGCCGCCCTGTTCCTGTCGGTGTCGAGCGCGGTGATGGCCTGCATCGTCATTGCCGTGCTGTTCATCGCCAATATCGGCAAATTCCATATCGGCACCTGGATCGCGCTGGCCTTCATCCTGTCGGTCTGCCTGCTGACCGCATGCCTGATCGCCTTCATGGTCGAGGTCCGCATCTCGCTGCGCGCCATTCATGTCCGCAAGGAAATCCTGGATTGAGCGTCACCCCGACGGAGCGGCGCGCCCTGCAGGCCGTGGTCGCCATCGCCTGTCTGGTGCCGCTGACCATCGGCGGGATCAGCATCGTGCGCGGCCCCGGCTGGCTGGACCATGCGCCCGCGATCCCGACCGATCTGGACAGCCAGTTCCGCTATGTCTCGGGCATCTTCTTCGCCCTCGGGCTGGCCTTCACGACCTGCGTGCGGGGCATCGAGCGCAAGGGCGCGCGGTTTCGCCTGCTCGGCCTGTTGGTGGTGGCGGGCGGACTGGCGCGACTCCTATCCTGGGCGACGGTCGGTGCCCCCTCCCCCGGGCATCGGCTGGGGCTGGTGATGGAACTGGGAGTCGTGCCGCTTCTTATGCTCTGGCAGGCCCGCATCGCGCGCGGTCGCTGACCGTCGGGAGCTTTGCGTTGCACTTTTCGAACCAGGCTCCGTCATGACCATCGTCCGGCCGATCGCCAAGGGGCTGGCGCTGATCCTGATCCTCATCGACCTGGCCGCGACGATCGTGCCGCATTATCTCGACCGGCTCTATTATGAAGGGCCGGAGAGCGGCCATTATGACGGCGAACGCTTCTTCAATCCCGATGGCGATGCCGACACCATGCGGATGCCGACGCGCGGCGGACGTGGCGGTTTCCTGTGGCGTCAGCTGACGGGCGATGACGGCCGCCCCGCCTGGCCCGAGACGGTGGCGGTCCAGCCCTCCCGCCCCGAGGCGCGTGTCGCGGGGCAGCGCATGGTCGCGACCTGGATCGGCCATGCGACCGTACTGGTCCAGACCCAGGGGCTGAACATCCTGACCGACCCCGTCTATGCCGAGCGCGCAGGCCCCTTTGGTTTCGGCCCGAAGCGGGTGGCGCGGCCGGGCGTGGCGCTGGACGATTTGCCCCGGATCGACCTAATCCTGATCAGCCACAATCATTACGACCATCTGGATCAGACGACATTGCGCAAGCTCTGGCAGCGCGACCGGCCGCTGGTCGTCACCAGCCTGGGCAATGACAGCGTGATCGGCCAGGTCGGCGTGCCCGCCACCGCGCTCGACTGGGGCCGGGAAAGGATCATCCGACCGGGCGTCTCGGTCGCAGTGACCCGCAACCATCACTGGGGCAGCCGCTGGTTCGCCGACCGCAACCGGGCGCTATGGTCCAGCTTCGTGGTGAAGCTGCCCGGCGGCAACATCTTCTTCGCGGGGGACACCGGCATGGGCGACGGGCGCTGGCCCGAGGAGGCGGCGAAACTCGGCCCGGTGCGCCTCGCGCTGCTGCCGATCGGGGCGTTCCGCTTCGCGCCCGGGCAGATGGCGTCGGGCAGCCATGTCGGCCCACCGCAAGCGGTGCAGATCTTCGAGCGGCTGGGCGCGGCGACGGCGATCCCCATCCATTGGGGCACGTTCCGCCTGTCCTATGAAGGCTATGGCACGCCGCCCAAGCTGCTGGATGCCGCCATGCGGTGTTCGGGCGCGCGGGGCCGGTTTGCCCCGGTTCGACTGGGGCAGCCGGTGGAGGTCGGTCCGTTCCGGGATGGCGGTGTGACACGGACCAGCGATGCGATGATGCGGGCCTGTCTCGACACGCCAGAGGTTCGCGCTTTGCAATAAAGCGGGCCTCCTTGGCCTTCGACTGCGCTTAGGCTGAACGGAAGTCGGGAATGGGGCTGGATACGAAAACCCGTTCAGGCTGAGCGAAGTCGAAGCCCACGCCCCGCCCCCGCCGCCCAAACATCGCAACCACTGGAACAAAAGCGCAACTGGACCCATATTCCCTTTCATGGCGATCCAGATCCGCACCACCCTCGACGAGCCCGAAACCGGGGTCAGCTTCATCCCCCACCGCCCGTCGCGTCCCGAAAAGGCGGAAGGCGGCAAGCGCTTCAAACTCGTCACCGAATATACCGCCAGCGGTGATCAGCCCGCCGCGATCAAGGAACTGACGGCGGCGGCCCGCGCGGGCGACAAGGATCAGGTGCTGCTGGGCGTCACCGGATCGGGCAAGACCTTCACCATGGCCAAGGTGATCGAGGAGTTGCAACGCCCCGCGCTGATCCTCGCCCCCAACAAGATCCTGGCGGCGCAGTTATATGGGGAGTTCAAGAACTTCTTCCCCAACAATGCGGTCGAATATTTCGTCAGCTATTACGACTATTATCAGCCAGAGGCCTATGTGCCGCGGTCCGACACGTATATCGAGAAGGAAAGCTCAATCAACGAGTCGATCGACCGGATGCGCCACTCCGCGACGCGCGCTCTACTGGAGCGCGACGACGTCATCATCGTCGCCTCGGTGTCGTGCCTCTACGGTATCGGCTCGGTCGAAACCTATTCGGCGATGATCTTCGACCTGAAAAAGGGCCAGAGCGTCGACCAGCGCGAGATCATCCGCAAGCTCGTCGCGCTCCAGTACAAGCGCAACGACGCCGCCTTCATGCGCGGCAATTTCCGGGTACGCGGCGACAATCTGGAAATTTTCCCGTCGCACTATGAGGACTCCGCCTGGCGCGTGTCCTTCTTCGGCGACGAGATCGAGGAGATCGTCGAGTTCGATCCGCTGACCGGCAAGAAGGTCGCCAGCCTCAACTCGGTGCGCATCTACGCCAACAGCCACTATGTGACGCCGGGCCCGACGATGAAACAGGCGGTCGAGGCGATCAAGTTCGAGCTGACCGAGCGGCTGAAGGAATTGGAGATCGAGGGCAAGCTGCTCGAGCGGCAGCGGCTGGAGCAGCGCACCAATTTCGACCTGGAGATGATCGCGGCGACCGGCAGCTGCAACGGTATCGAGAATTACAGCCGCTTCCTGACCGGCCGTCTCCCCGGCGAGCCGCCACCCACTTTGTTCGAGTATCTGCCGGAAAACGCGGTGCTGTTCGTCGACGAGAGCCATGTCACCATCGGCCAGATCAACGGCATGTCGCGGGGTGACCATCGGCGTAAGATCACGCTGGCCGAGTACGGCTTTCGCCTGCCCTCGGCGATCGACAACCGTCCGCTGCGCTTCAACGAATGGGACGCGATGCGCCCGCAGACGGTCAGCGTCTCGGCCACCCCTGGCAACTGGGAGATGGAGCAGACCGGCGGCGTCTTCGTCGAGCAGGTCATCCGCCCCACAGGCCTGATCGACCCGCCGGTCGAAATCAAGCCGGTCGAGGAGCAGGTCCAAGACCTGATCATCGAGGCACGCAAGACGACCGAGCTTGGTTACCGCACCCTCGTCACCACGCTGACCAAGCGCATGGCGGAGGACCTGACCGAATATATGCATGAGGCGGGGATCAAGGTCCGCTACATGCACTCCGACGTCGAGACGCTGGAGCGTATCGAGCTGATCCGCGACCTGCGGCTGGGCGTGTATGACGTGCTGATCGGCATCAACCTGTTGCGCGAGGGATTGGACATTCCCGAATGCGGGCTGGTCGCGATCCTCGACGCCGACAAGGAAGGGTTTTTGCGGTCCGAAACCTCGCTGATCCAGACGATCGGGCGCGCGGCGCGCAATGTCGACGGCCGCGTGATCCTCTATGCCGACCGGATCACCGGATCGATGGAACGCGCCATGCTGGAAACCTCGCGGCGTCGCGAGAAGCAGATGGCGTACAACACCGAACACGGCATCACACCGCAGACGATCCGCCGCCAGATCGGCGACATCATCGCGCATGTGGCGTCGGGCGATCAGGTCACCGTGCCCATCGACGAAGACCGTCCGCACATGGTCGGCCACAATCTGCGTGCCTATATCGAGGAGCTCGAGAAGAAGATGCGCAAGGCCGCCGCCGACCTCGAATTCGAGGAAGCCGGCCGGTTGCGCGATGAGATTCGCCAGTTGGAGAATGAGGAACTGGGCCTGCCGGTGCACGAGCAGAAGGCGCCCATCATGGGGCGCTCCAACGAGGGCAAGCCGGGCACGCGCAAGACGCGGTTCGGGAAGAGTAAGAAGTTTGCCAGCGGGCGGAAGGCGAATTAATTATCGGGGGGTTCGGGCTGCTTGGCGGTGGCCCTCCCCCATCCCCTCCCGCCTGCGGGAGGGGTGCGTTACCGGAATATCTTCGGGTCGCTACGTCTGAGAGATTCCTGCCGCTGCACCGGGCACGCCCCTCCCGCAAGCGGGAGGGGATGGGGGAGGGCCCTCTCCGCTAAGGACTAATCTCAACCCAAATCCAAATTCTCCGTCCCCACCCCATAATAGCCCGCGACCCGATCGGCATAAGCCTGATCGAACACCGGCGCATTGTTGGACCAGCTCGGCCCACCCTCCAGCAGGCGGCGGTCAACGGTGATGACATACTGATCGCCCACCGGATCGAACTGGAGCAGGCTGAACGGCACGGGATAGAAGCTCTTGCCCATGCCCAGGAACCCGCCGAGTGCCAGCACGGCATGGGTCGCGCGACCCGAGCGCTTGTGGACCATGAAGGAGTAGACGCTGCCGATCGCATCGCCATCGCGGCTTTCGAGCTTCAGCGTGCCCGAGACGGTGGACTGAACCAGGATCAGGGTCGGCGTATCGTGTTCGGCCATATTAACCTCCGTTTAGCCGGATGAACCGCCGGAGCCGGACCCGGTTCCGATCTCGGTTCCGATGCCCGCCGCATCGGCACGTCCCGTCGCAGCACGGGGTTGAGCATCCGGGGCCCCTCCCGCATAGGCTGGATGCGATGCGTCGCCTGTCCCTTGCTTCCCTCGCCCCGATTGTCGGGGCCGCCGCCCTGTCGGGCTGTATCCCCGCCGCCCCGCGCCCCGAGGCCGCGCCGCCGGTGCGCCAGCCCCCCCGTCCCGCCCCGCCCGCGCCGCGCCCGGTGCTGGGGAGTGACTGGCGCGATTGGCCGCTGACGCCCGGCGACTGGCGGTATCAGCGCGCCGCGCAGGGATCGGTCGCGATATTCGGCACGGCCGGCGTCACGCGCCTGACCCTGGCCTGTGATCCGCGCACCCGCCAGATCCGCCTCGGCCGCCCCGCCTCGGTCGCGGGTGCGGTCACGATCCGCACCTCCAGCACGACGCGCAGCCTGACCGCCCATGCGGTCGCGGGCGGAGCGGAGCTGTCGCTGCCGGTCGCCGATCCGCTGCTGGATGCCATGGCGTTCAGCCGGGGCCGGTTCACCATCGAGCAGAGCGGCCAGGTGCCGCTGGTCATCCCCGCCTATGCGGAGATCGGACGCGTGATCGAGGATTGCCGGGGCTGAGTCCCGCAATTTGGCGGGCGCAGGATGCTCGGCCAAACATCATCGCATTACAAGTCTTGTTTATTGGCGTTCGCCTACGCACATTGGCGTTGCGCACTTTGAAAGGGCGCATTGGCTTTAACTAGCGAAAGGAGGTGATCCGATGTCTCATGGTTCAGCAAGGGGGTCGGTTCAGTTCGTTCGGGGGGCCGGTCTCTGATATCGATAGGCGCGGTTCGGGGGGTATTTTCCCCCAATCAACGGTCGCGCCTGATGTCTTGAGGCCCGCATGGTCTCCCGGGCTGGAGCTCTCCGGCCGCTGACCATGTTTAGGGGTTGCCGGGGCCGTCGCGATGACGTCCCGGCAGCCCTTTTCATTTGGGGGATAGGCTGTTCGGCGCGAAGCCAGAGGTCATGAACCCGTTCTCTCCCCTGCACGGGGAAGAAAGCCGGGTCAGGGTGTGGTGGATGCCGGGTCCTGCATCGCCAGCCGCAGGGGCTTGTCGCCGGGCACCAGCAGGACGGGAACGTTCTTGCCCGCCTGGACCAGCACCTGATCGACCGGAATTGCATCGTCGCTCTCGCCCGCGATGAATGCCTGCACCAGCCGCTCGCCCTTTTGCGGCACGAAGCCCGCCGGGATCACCATCGACTTGCGCCCCATCGCCGCCAGCCAGTCGGGGCGGCCCTTCACCATGCGCGTGGTCGGATGATAGACCTGCAAATCGACCGCACCGGCATATTGGCCGACCGTCATAGGACGGTCGCCGTCGAACAGTACGACCGAGCGGCCGGATGCCTTGGCCGCCAAAACCCGGCGCGCCAGGCCATTATAGCCGCTGGCGCTCTGCCCCAGCGTGACCTGGTCGATGGTCAGCGGGTCGATGCCGGTCTTGGCCTTCAGCAGAGCCGCCATCCAGCTTTGCTTGGCGTTGCCGGAGCCGTCGATCGGCTCCTCGGCGACGTGGCTGTGGCCGACATAGACGAACATCTTGGCCTTTGGATCGGCGGCCAGCACCTTGGCCAGGCTGCTGGACTGCGCCTCCTCACGCCGGGCGATGCTCTCGGCGCGGCTCAGGCCTTTGCCGCTTCCCATCTCTTCATAGGCCACGGGGCGATAGCCCATGGCTAGCGACTGCCGGACGAAGTCACCGAACACCGGATCCTGGGTATAATGCCCCGAGCTGTGGACTGGAAAGCCATCCTTCGCCAACCGAGCCATCGGCGCCTGATCGTCCGCGTTCCAGAAGGTTTCGGCCGCGAGCAGCGAATAGCCCAGCGGACGCAAGGCCCGCGCAACTTCCAGCGCAAAGGCGCGATCGCGCGGCAGGCCATGATTTTCGTTGAGGATCACCACGCGAGTCTTGGCCGCCCGCGCGACGATCTCCGCGATCGCATCGCGCGGCGTGGCGGCGACCAGACGCTCGGCCGCCGCCTTGGCCTCGGGTCCGTCCGACGGTTGGGGCTCGGGACCTGCCGGCTCGGCCGTCATGCGCGTCTGCGCCTCTCGCCACTGGCTATAGAAGATACCGGGCTTGGGCTTGCCTGCCGCGTCAAAGGCCAGCGACCGCAATATGTCCGCCGCGTCGAGATAGCGGCCGTCCTTCAGCTGCTTCAGCGATACGTTGATCGCGTCCCAGTCCGCCTTGCTCGGCCCGTCCTGCGCCATCGCGGCGGTGGAGAGCATCATCGTCACCACCACCGCCGCGCTCCGCATCAGTCCGCCCTTTCCTCGCGATATTTCATCTCCAGAAATCGCCCGCGGGTCGACAGGCTGTCAAGATCGGCCTGGGCCAGCCGCTGGGTCATGTCGCCGATTTCTTGCTCGATCAGCTTGAGGCCATCGACCAACTGCGCATCCGGCGTCCGCCCGTTGCGTTCGACCCGGCGGAGCGGCTCGGGCACGCGTTCGTAATCGCGCAGAAAGGCGGGGAGCTGCTCGCCGATCAGGCGACGGACCTCCATCGCCTCGGGCGTCTCGTTGTCGACGCCCGCCAGTTGCGGTGAGAGCGTATCGAGCCGCCGCCCGATCCGGTCGACCAGCTGCACGGCGGGCGCGGGCAGCAGCGGGCGCTGCGCCTCCAGCCAGCGTTCGGTCTGGGCGGGCAGCGCCTTGATATCGACCTGCGCCAGCTTGGCGGGCGTCGGCGCGCGCGGGGCGGGCGCGAGCGCAATGGCCAGCGTCGCCGCCAGCATCAGCATCATCGCCGCCAGCGCGCCGAAAATGCCGATCCCGCCGGGCAGGATCAGGCCCGTCACCATCGCCGCGATCAGGATGACCGCGTTGGCGATGGCGATCAGGATCAGCCGTTGCAACGCCGAGCGCGTCTTGCGCCGGGCGCGCTTGATCGTCGCTTGCGCGGACCCACGATAATCCTGCGAGATGCGCGCCATCACTTCGCGCGCACGCTCGATCTGGGCATCGACCTCGTTCGAGCGGGGGGTGGTCACGGGATTACAGCGCCTCCAGCTTGAACGACGACGCCGACGACCCGCCGGTCAGCTGCGGATTCTGCGCACCCTCGGCGCGGGCGATATAGCCCTTCGACTTCTCGACCTCGTTGCCCAGCGTCGTGACCGTCGTCTTCATCGAATCGAGCGCCTTCAGCTTGAAGCTGTCGATCGCATCCATCGTGTCATAGATATTCTGGAAGGCGCGTTGCAGCGTCTCCAGCGGGATGGTCGAGGCCGCCGCCTGCTCATGGATCTGCGCGGTCTGGCTGCGCAGCAACTTGCCGGTCGAATCGATGATGTTGGCGGTGGTGGTGTTGAGCGCCGTGATCTGGTCGAGCACCAGCTTCTGATTGGCCAGCGCCTGCGCCACGGTGACGGCGGTGCGCAGCGCCGAGACGGTGGTGGTCGAGGCGCGGTCGACGCCCTTCACCAGCTCGACATTGTTTTTCTTGACCAGATCGAGCGCCAGATAGCCCTGCACCGTCACCGCCATCTGGGTCAGCAGGTCCTGGGTCCGCTGACGGGTATAGAACAGCGCGGTCTCACGGATCGCCTTGGCCTTGGCGGGATCGGTGTGATCCAGCTCGTTGGCGGTATCCTCCAGCTTGGCGTCCATCGTCTTGGACAGATGGATCATCTGCTCCAGCCGCCCCATGGCCGACCACAGATTCGCGCGCTCGGTATCGATGGCGGCATTGTCCATCAGCAGTTCGTCGCGGCCCGAGGAAAGGCTCTTCAGGATCGCCGCGATATGCGTCTGCGACGAGCGATAGCCGTCGAAATAGTCGCGCATCTTGTTGCCGAAGGGCAGGATGCCGAGCAACTTACGCGGCGCGGAGAGATTGCCCTGGCGGCCGGGATCGAGGCTTTCGACGACGCGGCGTAGCTCGGTCAGGTCCTTGCCCACCCCCGTCTCGCCATCCATCGCCTTGACCGGGCGATCGAGGAAGCGGTTGGACTGGCTTGCGGCCTCGCGGATTTCCTTCTGCCCCATCGCCGTGATCGCGTCGACGCGGCGGCCGAATTCGGGGCTGTTCACGTCCTGCGCGATCAACTCGGCGACGAAGCCATCGACCTTCTGCTCCAGCTGCGTGCGCGTCTTGTCGTCGACGGGCACCAGCCCGGCGGCCTGGGCGGGCGCCACCGTCGGCACGGGATCGGGCGGCGTCAGCGTCAGCCCCTTTTCCTGGGTCACGGTATCGGCGGTCGTGGCCATTCTCAAACTCTCCAAATACGCATCCATAGTGTGGAGGGGATGGTCGCCGGGTTCAAGTGTATTATCGGGGTAATACTATCAGGCCATTATCGGTCATTCCTCCCCTACAAGGGGAGGAATAGATTGGAAATTGATCGTCCTTCGCGCGCAACCGAAGCCAAAGGGGTTCGTTACCCGGGCTCGGCCCTGCCTCTCCGGACGGTTCGATCATCCCCAAAGCCCGTGGCTCTGCGCTTTTGCGTGATGAGTCATAGGGTTGCGCGGTCGTGATTGCCACCGAACGAGATGCCGGGCCGAACGCAGCATAGAGAGACACCCACCTGGCCCCTATCGGTCGTTCGACCGGCGGGGGTCCGTTTTCAGCGCGATACCCGTCCCCGTTTAGGCTGAGCAAAGTCGAAGGCCACTGGTTCCGCTTGGCCTTCGACTTCGCTCAGGCTGAACGGAGATGGGATGCAATCTCAGCGATTTACAGCCTCCGCCCGCTCAGGCGTCGAACAGTCCATCCTGCGATCCGACCGGCGGGTTCAGCCCCAGATGCTTCCACCCGCCCGGATTGAGGATACGCCCGCGCGCGGTGCGGGCGAGCAGGCCGAGCTGGATCAGGAACGGCTCGATCACCTCCTCGATCGTGTCGCGCGGCTCGGACAGGCCGGCGGCCAGCGTCTCCACGCCGACAGGCCCGCCGCGATAGACGTCGGCGATCATCGTCAGATAGCGGCGATCCATCGCATCCAGCCCCAGCGCATCGACCTCCAGCCGATTGAGCGCCTGGTCGGCGGCGGCGGCGTGGACGATCTCATGCCCCGCCACGCTGGCGAAGTCGCGCACCCGGCGCAGCAGCCGCCCGGCGATACGCGGCGTCCCGCGCGAGCGGCGCGCGACCTCGACCGCGCCGTCCTCGGCGATGGGCAGGTCGAGCAGCCGCGCGGCGCGGGTGACGACGCGCGTCAGTTCCTCGACCGTGTAGAATTGCAGGCGGACCGGAATACCGAAACGGTCGCGCAAGGGGGTGGTCAGCAATCCCTGCCGCGTCGTCGCGCCGACCAGCGTGAAGCGCGGCAGGTCGATCCGCACCGAACGCGCCGACGGTCCCTCGCCGATCATCAGGTCGAGGACCCGGTCCTCCATCGCGGGATAGAGGACTTCCTCGACTGCCGGTTGCAGGCGGTGGATTTCGTCGATGAACAGGACGTCGCCGTCCTCCAAATTGGTCAGCAGCGCGGCGAGGTCACCCGACTTGGCGATCACCGGGCCGGAGGTGGCGCGGAAACCCACACCCATTTCGCGCGCGATGATCTGCGCCAGGGTCGTCTTGCCCAGACCCGGCGGGCCGAAGAACAGCACATGGTCCAGCGCATCGCCGCGCCCCCGCGCCGCCTGGATGAAGACGCGTAAGTTGTCGCGCGCCGCCTGCTGCCCGACAAATTCGTCCAGGCTCTTGGGACGGAGCGCGGCGTCGACATCCTCGGGACGGCGGCTGGCGGATAACAGGCGGTCTTGGTCGGTCACGAGGTCAGCCCTAGCGGCTGGGGGGCATGGCTGTCGAGAAGCTCCGCGAACATTGCACGAACATAGCAGGCTATGCGCGGCCGAGACAATCGCCCGTGCGGTGGCTTAACCCCATATAGCGGACTCACGGACGGAAACGCGCTACATCAGGGTCATGCCGCACGATCTTTTTCTGGCTACCGCCGTTTCGCCCGCCCTGGAGCTGCTGCTCGCCGAACGCTTCACGCTGCACCGCGATGCGCCGCCGCCAACCACCAGAGCGATCGTCGGCGGTGGGCAGATGACGGTCGACGCCGCGCTGCTGGACCGGCTGCCCGAACTCGAGATCATCGCGATCCACGGCGTCGGCCATGACGGGATCGATCATGACGCGGTCGCGGCGCGTGGTATCCGCATCGCAATCACCGCCGACATATTGACCGAGGATGTCGCCGATCAGGCGATCGCCTTGTGGCTGGCCGTCGGCCGGCGGATCGCGGCGAACGACCGGGCGATGCGGATGGGCAACTGGACCGTGCCGCTGGGTCGGCGCGCCAGCGGACGGCGGATCGGGATTTTCGGGCTGGGCCGGATCGGACAGGCGATTGCCAAAAGGGCGGAGCCGTTCGGTGGCGAGATCCTCTACACCGCGCGGTCACAGAAGCCGGTGGCCTGGCGCTTCATGCCCGATCTGGCGACGCTGGCGGCGGAAAGCGACGTGCTGTTCCTCGCCGCACCGGGCGGGGACGAGACGCGGCGGGTGGTCGATGCCGCTGTGCTGGATCGGCTGGGGGCGGACGGCGTGCTGGTCAATGTCGCGCGCGGCAGCCTGGTCGATGAGGATGCGCTGATCGCGGCGTTGGAGTCGCATCGTATCGCGGGGGCGGGGTTGGACGTGTTCGCCGACGAACCCGACGTGCCCTATGCGCTGCGCCGGATGAACCATGTCGTCCTTGCCCCGCATCAGGGGAGCGCGACGCGGGAGGGGCGTGCGGCGATGGCGGCAATGGTGGTGGAGAACCTGGAGGCGCATTTTGCGGGGCGTGAGGTGCCGGGGCTGTTGGCGTGATGGCTTCCCTTGGCCTTCGACTTCGCTCAGGCTGAACGGGGTTTGGGGGTGGGTCGGATTTACAACAACCGTTCGAGCTGAGCGAAGTCGAAGCCCACGGGACACCCCCGCCCCGCGCTACTTCGCCGCCTTGCGCAAGGCCAACCGCACCAGCGCATCCAGCGACGCCCCCGCCCCCAACTCCTCTTCCGCCGCCGCCACGGCCGCATTGGCCTCGGCGGGCCGGAAACCCAGGTTGAGCAGCGCCGACACCGCATCCGCGCCAGCCCCGGCCGACGCGGCCACCCCGCCGCCCGAACCGGGCGCGAGCACGATGCCGCCGACCTTGTCCTTCAATTCCATCACGATCCGCTGGGCGAGCTTCGGCCCCACGCCGTTCGCCCGCGCAACCATCGCCTTGTCGCCGCTGGCGATCGCCCGCATCAGGTCGGCGGGCTCCAGCGCGGACAGGATCGCCAGCGCCACGCGCGAGCCCACCCCCTGCACGCCCGTCAGCAACCGGAACCAGTCACGCTCGTCCGCACTGGCGAAACCCACCAGGCGGATCGAATCTTCGGACACCAGCATCTCGGTATGCAGCATCGCCGCCTCGCCCACCGGCCCGATGGACGACAGGGTGCGCGCCGAAGCGCCGACCAGATAGCCGACCCCGCCGACATCGATCACCGCATGGTCGATGCCGGTGGAGTCCAAACGTCCCTTGAGATGCGCGATCATGCCCCTTCGTTAGAAGAACTCTCCGTCGTCGTCATCCCGTCTTGCGCGCCACCCGCGCCGGAAGGCCTTGCATTGGGCAGATAGGTCCAGGCGCGACCGGGCAGATTGTCACGGCAGACCGGCGCCTGCTGGAACAGGCTGCGATAGGTGGCGAGGTCTCCGATACCCGTGGCTACGGCCCATAGCCCGATCTGCGAGTCCAGGCGCGACAGGCCAGCCGCGTAGAGCCGATCGAAAATCGCCGAGCAAAATTGATCGGCAGCGCGAACCGTGTCGTCCGCCTGGGATTTGGCGGGCGGCGCATTCTTGTCGCTTTCGAACGTCCCTTCGGCCTGTTGCACATCCTCGTCCTTGATGAGGATGAGTTGCTTGGACAGCGCCAGGAACCACTCCTGCTCGCTCAGATACTGGCGCACATTCTTGCCGACGCCCAATCGGAAATTCAGAACCTGACTGGGACTGACGCGCTCGGCCAGTTGATCGACCGCATATTTATATTGATCGCTCTGGAAACCCGGACGGCCATGCAATTTCTTGAAGTCCGTCCGATAGATCAACGCTTTCAGATTGTCAGGGGCGGGTATTGTTTCACTTCTCGCGCCACCCTTCTGGCAGGCGTTCATCACGTCGAAGACCGACACGCGCGGGCAGGTCATGCTGATCCGAAACACCATCCGGCGGTTGCTGCCAGTCTGATTCTCCGGAAACGTCGCTATTCCCCAGCGTGAAGCACGAATTTTTTCGGGGAGATACACGATGACGACGATCGACGCGCCAGGATACCATTCGCTCATCAACCGCCCGGCCGAGACGGTCTCGGTAATCGATGTGGAAAGCAGGCGGGAAAGGGCGACGTCATAGGCCGACGACACGCGCTGGACCTGTTCGCGATTGATGGCGGTCAACAGCGAACCTCCCGGCGCGGCGATCGCAAGCGAATCGCGAAGCGTCGACAGGACGATTCCGGTCGGCTGGATGTCCACCTCGTCGGCGATGCGCCCCGTGGCCTCGATCGTGACGCTGGAATTAACGGACAAGCGGACATCGGGAAGCGCCATATCCGACCCGGTCAGCGTGGTGACAAAAGCCTCGCCCTGACGACCGCGCCCGTTATAATCGACCGCGACCAACGGCACGTTGAACTCGATATCGGGGTCGCGCATCCGGATGCGTACGGACATGACCACCCCGCGCGACCGTCCCATGAAGAAGCGACTGAACGCGCTGTGCCGCTCTCGCTTATAGTCGCGAACATATCCGCCATCGTCGACCAGTTCGACAACCCAGCGGCCGTAAAGGTCGTTGAGGTGGTAGAAGCTCCTGTTATCGACCTTCGCCTGCCAGCATTCATGAACCCCGATCACTTCGCTCAGCCGGCGACCGTCCGGAATTTGGTCAAGCCCTTGCCCCCCCTTGTCGCCGCCGCTGCAATTGAAGGGCTTGTCATCATCGCCGTCGTCTTGCTCGATCTGTACAGCGGTTCCCGAGGTCCCGGATATGATCGCCGCTTCGGCAGGCATGGGCATCGTGACGAACGCAAGAATCGCGGATGTGGTGAATAGGCGGCGCTTCATGGCTTGGCTCCCCGTCGAACAGACAAACGCAACGCCACGACAGGCCCGCCCCCTTAGGACCGAGCGTTATCGATGATGCCGTGAGAAGATCGTCAGCGTAAGCGGGGCGCAGGCATATCCGGTCCGTTTCGGACCCACTCGCAGATCAGATCGCGCTGTTGCGCCGCTGCATCGCCCGCGCGCTCGCCAGATGGTGCGCGTGGGTGATCGCTACCGCCAGCGCGTCCGCCGCATCCGGGCCGGTCAGCTTCACGCCGGGCAGCAAATGTCCGACCATGGCCTGGACCTGTTTCTTGTCCGCGCCGCCGGTGCCGACGGTCGCCTTCTTGACGATGCTGGGATGATATTCGCCGACGATCAGCCCGGCCTGCGCCGCCGACAGCAGGACGATACCACGCGCCTGGCCCAGCTTCAGCGTGGACTGCGCATTGCTGTTGCCCAGCACCTCTTCCACCGCCGCGCCGTCGGGCTGTTGCTGGCGGATCACGTCGTAGAGCGCGGCGTGCAGGTTCGCGAGGCGGCGCGGCAGCGGCATCGACGGCTCGGTCTTGATCTGGCCGTTGGCGACGTGGCGCAGCCGGTTGCCCTCCACCGCGATCACCCCCCAGCCGGTGGTGCCGAGGCCGGGGTCGAGCCCGAGGATGATGGCGGGGGGTGGGGTCATTTGGGGCTTTCCGGAGGGGTCAGTGTACGCCGTCTTTACCCCTCCGCCACCGGGCTTCGCCCGGCGGTCCCCCTCCCCAAGCCAAGCTTGGGGAGGATTTGGGATCAGGCCAGCTTTTCCATCACTTCGTCGGAGACTTCGTAATTGCCCCAGACGGTCTGGACGTCGTCATCATCGTCCAGCGTGTCGATCAGCTTGAACAACGTCGCCGCCGCCGCTTCGTCGACCGAAACCATGGTCTGCGGACGCCAGGCGAGCTTGGCGCCTTCGGCCTCGCCCAGCACCGGCTCCAGCGCCTTGGCGACTTCGTGCAGATCGCCCTGCGCGGTCCAGATCTCGTGGCCGTCTTCCGACGAGGTCACGTCCTCCGCCCCGGCTTCCAGTGCTGCCTCGAACACCTTCTCGGCGTCACCGGCGCTGGCAGGATAGTTGATCAGGCCCATCCGGTCGAAGCCATGGCTGACCGAGCCGCCAGCGCCCAGATTGCCGCCATTCTTCGACACTGCGGTGCGCACGTTCGTCGCGGTGCGGTTGCGATTGTCGGTCAGCGCCTCGATGATCAGACTGACGCCACCGGGGCCGAAGCCCTCATAGCGGACCTCTTCGTAATTCTCCCCGTCACCGCGCGAGGCCTTGTCGATCGCGCGCGCGATATTGTCCTTGGGCATCGAGGCCGCCTTGGCCGCGTTGACGGCGGCGCGCAGACGCGGGTTCATGTCCGGGTCGGGCGTGCCCATCTTCGCCGCCACGGTGATTTCGCGGGAGAGCTTGGAAAATGCTGCCGAGCGCTTCTTATCCTGCGCGCCCTTGCGGTGCATGATGTTCTTGAATTTGCTGTGGCCTGCCATCGGTGCCTCTTGAGATGATCGGGCTCTTTACGACTGCCCAAGGGCCTTTGCCAACCCGTCGATCTTCGCCTCCAGCGTATCGAGCCGTTCGGTGACGGCGTTGTCCAGCTTGTGGTGCAGCCGCAATATGTCGATCTCGGCGCGCAAATTGGTGCGATAGTCGAGGCTCGCAGCCAGCCGGTCCTTCGCCGATTGCCGGTTCTGGCTCATCATGATGACCGGCGCCTGGATCGCCGCCAGCGTCGAAAGCATCAGGTTCAGGAAGATATACGGGTACGGATCGAACGCCATGCCGAAATGGCTGAGCACGTCCGAGTTGAGCAGCATCCACCCCAGCAGGATCACCGAAAAGGTGATGATAAAGCCCCAGCTTCCCCCGACCGCCGCCACCCGGTCCGCCAGCTTCTCGCCCCAGGTCGAGGTTTCGTCCGCGACATCGGCGGCGTCGCGTGCGCTGAGCTGGCCCGACTCGATATCGGCAATGACCTGGGCTTCTTCCTCGTCCAGTTCATGCGCAGGCTTGCCCAGCGTGCGGCGGGCGATTTCGGCAGCGGTCGACAGGGCCATGGGCTTGGCGCTCCTCGTAAGGAATCAAATGCCTTGCTCCTTGGGGCGTTGATCGGCCAAACGCCAGTCATGACGGTACGCGTGGATATGGGAACCGATGAGCGCGGCTCGTCGGTGCCGATCGATCTTGAGGAACTGCTGGCGACCCGCCTGCTGGTGCAGGGCAATTCGGGGTCGGGAAAGTCGCATCTGCTGCGCCGCCTGCTGGAGAAATCGGCCGGCCAGGTGCAACAGGTGGTCATCGACCCCGAGGGCGATTTCGTCACCCTGTCTAAGGCTTATGGCCATGTCGTGATCGAGGCAGGCGACTATGCCGAGCGCGAGGTCGGGCGCTTCGCCTCGCGGATACGCGAACACCGCGCCTCGGTGGTGCTCAGCCTGGAGGGGCTGGAGATCGAGGGCCAGATGCGCTGCGCCGCGACTTTCCTGAACGCCCTGTTCGATGCCCCGCGCGAGCATTGGTATCCCGCGCTGGTGGTGGTGGACGAGGCGCAGCTTTTCGCCCCCACGACGGGGGGCGAAGTGACCGAGGAAGTCCGCCGCGCTTCGTTGTCCGCGATGACCAACCTGATGTGTCGCGGGCGCAAGCGCGGGCTGGCGGGGGTGATCGCCACCCAGCGACTCGCCAAGCTCGCCAAGAATGTCGCGGCGGAGGCGTCCAACTTCCTGATGGGCCGCACCTTCCTCGACATCGACATGGCGCGCGCCGCCGATCTGCTCGGCATGGAGCGGCGGCAGGCCGACTCGATCCGCGATCTGGCGCGCGGCACCTTCCTGGCGCTCGGCCCCGCCGTTTCGCGGCGGCCGATCACGGTGAAGATCGGCGCAGTCGAGACCTCGGCGCGGTCGGGCAGCCCCAAGCTGACCCCCCTGCCCGACGCCCCGCCGCCGGACTTGCAGGAACTGCTCTTCGCGCCGGTCGAGGAAGCGCCGACCCTGCCCATGACCTTCGACCCGCGCCCGCGCCGGGTGCCCGCCGAGGAACTGATGGCCGATCTCGGCCGCCCGCCCCTGCCGACCACCGCCGCACCGCCCGCGCCCGAGATGGACGAGGGCGAGGTCGAGGCGATCTATGAACAGGTGCTGCGCGCGATCGTCGAGGACCCCGAATCGACCTTCCGCCCGGCCTCTGTCCTGTTCCAGGATTTCCAGGTGCGCTGCCGTATGGCGGGGCTGGCCCGGCCGCCGCTCGACCTGAACGGCTTTGCCCGTCGCCTGTCCTGCGCGCGGGCGGGGATTTTCGACGTCAACGACCCCGACTGGCAGGAAGCCCTGGCACTGGCCGCGATGCTGCCCGACGACATGCTGGGCGCGTTCCTGCTGGTGGCGCGCGCGGCGCGGGAGGGACTACCCTGTCCGCCCGATACCAAGATCGCCGAGACGTACGGGACCAGCTCGCTGGGCCGGGTGAAGCGGCTGATCGCCTATATCGAGAGCCGCGACCTGTTCGTGTGCCGGACGGACCTTACGGGGAAGCGGTCGATCACGATCCCGCGGCTTGGGTGGACGACCCAGGCGGCGGAGATGGGGTGAGGGTTTCGCGTGGCCTTCGACTTCGCTCAGGCGGAACGGAAGTTAAGGCTGAATATTTTGCCAGGCCAACCTCCTACGCTCCGTTCAGCCTGAGCGAAGTCGAAGGCCACGCCCCACCGCTCATTACAAACAAAAAGGGCGACGGAGCCACCAGCCCCGCCGCCCTTCGCATATCCAAACCCGAAACCGGGATCAGATCATGCCCAGCGCCTTCATATACACTTCGAGGATGGCTTCCTCTTCCTGATATTCTTCGCGCTTCTTCTTGCGGATCGCCATGATCTTCTTGATCGCCTTCGGATCATAGCCGCGCGCCTTGGCTTCGGCGAAGACGTCCTTGATGTCGTCCGAAATGCCCTTCTTCTCTTCTTCCAGCCGCTCGGCCCGCTCGATCAGCAGGCGCAGTTCGTCGGCCGTGACATTGCCGCTGCTGTCGAAATTCTCGTCCGCCATGGTCTTCTAACCCTCTTGAAATCCTGTCCGCTCCCAGGAATCCGCCGCCACGACACGGGCCCCGCCCATGGGCAAGGTCGGTCCGGCGCGGATGTCGGGATCGGGGGCGGTCTAGGCGCTTCCGCGCCGTCGCTCAAGCGGGGGTTAACGGTTCTTCTTCACACTCTCGGCCATGCGCGCCAACTGCTCCGGCGTCGCCTCGGCCTGATGCTCGGCCTTCCACTGGTCATAGGGCATGCCATAGATCGCGGCCCGCGCGGTCGCCTTGTCCACCCCGGCGGCCTCGCCCACCCAGTCGGACAGGCAGTTGCGACAAAAGCCCGCCAGCCCCATCAGGTCGACATTCTGCGCATCGGTACGGTGGCGCAAATGCATCACCAGCCGACGAAACGCCGCCGCAGCCGCCGCGTCATCGATTGCATTCAACGCATCCAGCGTATCGCTCATATTCGTCGCTCCTAGGTTGATCGTAACGCATTAGGCTTTAGGACACTGGCCGCAAAGAAGCAGGATGTGAACATGACCAAGGCCCTCCCACCTCGTTCGCGCAAAGTCCGCGTCCTCGCCACGCTCGGCCCGGCCAGCAGCGATCCCGAGACGATCGCCACCCTGTTTCAGGCTGGCGCCGACGCCTTCCGAATCAATATGAGCCATGGCGACCAGCAGTCGAAGATCCCGCTGATCCAGGCGATCCGTGGCCTGGAGGAGCGGTTCGGCCGCCCGACCACCATCCTGGCCGATCTTCAGGGCCCGAAGCTGCGCGTCGGCAAGTTCGCCGAGGGCAAGGTCATGCTGGAAACCGGCAGCACCTTCATCCTCGATCGCGATCCGACGCCGGGCGACGCGACCCGTGTCGAGCTGCCGCATAAGGAAATCTTCGCCGCGATCGAGCCGGGTGCGCGTCTGCTGCTCGACGACGGCAAGCTGGTGCTGCGCGTCGCCTTTCATGACGCGGACAAGATCACCACGCTGGTCGAGGTCGGTGGCGCGCTGTCGAACAACAAGGGGCTGAACGTCCCCGACGTCGTGCTGCCCATGGCCGCGCTGACCGAGAAGGACCGTTCGGACCTGGCCTTTGCGGTCGAGCAGGGCGTGGACTGGATTGCCTTGTCCTTCGTGCAGCGCCCCGAAGACCTGATGGAGGCGCGCGGCCTGATCAAGGGACGCGCCGCGCTCCTCGCCAAGATCGAGAAGCCACAGGCGATCGACCGTCTGGAGGAGATTGTCGAGCAGTGCGACGGCGTGATGGTCGCGCGCGGCGACCTGGGCGTCGAACTGCCGCCCCAGGCCGTCCCGCCGCTCCAGAAGCGCATCGTCGAGGTGTCGCGCCGCATGGGCCGCCCGGTGGTCGTGGCGACGCAGATGCTCGAATCGATGATCCAGAGCCCCTCGCCCACCCGCGCCGAAGTGTCGGACGTGGCGACCGCCATCTATGACGGCGCCGACGCGATCATGCTGTCGGCCGAGTCGGCGGCAGGGTCCTGGCCGGTCGAGTCGGTCGCGATGATGAACGCGATCGGCGTGTCGGTGGAAAACGACCCCGGCCATGGCGACCGCGTCCACTTCACCGCGATGACCCCCGATCCGACCACCGCCGACGCGCTGGCCGAGGCGGCGGCCCGGATCACCGACACCGTGTCGGCCAAGGCGATCATCTGCTTCACCACCAGCGGCTCGACCGCGCGCCGCATCGCGCGCGAGCGTCCCTCGGTG
The DNA here is from genome assembly GCF_014199595.1 of Sphingomonas yabuuchiae. GTDB lineage: Bacteria > Pseudomonadota > Alphaproteobacteria > Sphingomonadales > Sphingomonadaceae > Sphingomonas > Sphingomonas yabuuchiae. Next base: position 39,916 of record NZ_JACHNX010000003.1, read on the forward strand.
CCGCTGCTGGTGCTGACGCCGCAGCTGGAGACGGCCCGTCGTCTGGGCCTGCTCTGGGGCGCCCACGCGGTTCACACCCGCGACGTCGAATCCTTCGAGGAAATGGTCGCCAAGTCCAAGCGCATGGCGCTGCGCCACGGCATCGCCGAGGCGGGCAACCAGGTCGTGCTGATGGCGGGCGTTCCCTTCCGCACGCCGGGGTCGACCAATGTGCTGCATGTCACCCGCATCATGGGCGACGAACTGGCCAATTACGGGGATCGCAGCGAGGCGTAAGCCTTTCGTCCGGAACAGGAAGGGCGGCGGCGCGAAAGCGTTGGCCGCCTTTTTTGTGTGCTGCGTCGATGCCATGAACTTTCAGTAGGCGAGATCATGATCCCCCATCTCGACAGCCGCCCCAACCTTGCCACCCCCCGCCTGTCACTGCGGCGTCCGGCCGAGCGTGATGGGGAGGCGATCGTTTCCATCGTCGGGGACTGGGACGTCGCCCGCCGTCTGGCCCGCGTGCCGCATCCTTATGGGCCGGATGATGCGCGCTTTTTTCTGGAGCGGGTCGTTCCCGCCGAATGGGTATGGGCGATAACGCTGCGGGGCGAGGATCAGCTGATCGGCGCGGTCGGCCTGACCCCGGAGGAGGAGACCGCGGAGCTGGGCTATTGGCTGTCCCCGGGCCATTGGGGGCGGGGAATAGCGACCGAAGCAGCGCGGGCGGTCGTGGATTTTGGATTCGAGCATGTTGGGCTTGCTCGCCTGACCTCCGGCTATTTCGAGGACAATCCTGCGTCGGGTCGGGTGCTTACCAAGCTCGGTTTTGTCGAGGCGGGCCGCGTCATGCGCCCCTGTGTCGCCGTCGGCGGCGAAGTCCCGTCCGTGCGGATGAGTCTGGAGCCCTTTTCCTCCCTTGCAAGGGGAGGTGGCAGGCCGAAGGCCTGACGGAGGGGTGTCGCGCTATCGATAGCGCGACACCCCTCCACCATGCTGCGCATGGTCCCCCTGCCCTTGCAGGGGAGGAATTCAAGAGGCCCATAACAAAAGGGGCGAGCACCTTGCGATGCCCGCCCCTCCGTTGATCCGGTAAAGCCCGATCAGATGTGGATCGGCTTGCCCTGCACCGCCATGGCGGCTTCCTTGAGCGCCTCGGCATGGGTCGGGTGCGCGTGGCAGGTATAGGCGATGTCTTCCGACGTCGCGCCGAACTCCATCGCCTGCGCGGCCTGGGCGATCATCGTGCCCGCGAGCGAGGAGATGATCCACACGCCCAGCACGCGGTCGGTCTTGGCGTCGGCGATGACCTTCACAAAGCCGTCGGTGTCGCGGTTGGTCTTGGCGCGGCTGTTTGCCATGAAGGGGAACTTGCCGACCTTGACTTCGCCACGCTCCTTGGCGGCTTCTTCCGACAGGCCGACACCGGCGATCTCGGGCATGGTGTAGACGACGCTGGGGATGACGTCGTGGTTCACGATGCCGGTCTGGCCCGCGATGTTTTCCGCCACCGCGACGCCTTCGTCCTCGGCCTTGTGCGCGAGCATCAGGCCCGGTGCCACGTCGCCGATCGCCCAGACGCCGTCGACATTGGTAGCGAAGTCATGGTCGATCTCGACCTGGCCACGGCCGTTCAGCTTCACGCCGGCGGCTTCCAGGTTCAGCCCGTCAGTGTTGGGCTTGCGGCCGATGGCGACCAGCACGGCGTCGGCAGACAGCGTTTCCGCCGCACCGCCAGCCGCCGGTTCGACCGACACGGTCGCGCGGTCGCCCTCGACGGTGACGCCGGTCACCTTGGTCGAGGTCTTCAGTTCCATGCCCTGCTTCTTGAACAGCTTGGCCGATTCCTTGCGAACCTCGCCGTCGAAGCCGGGGAGAATTTGGTCGAGATATTCGACCACCGTGACCTTGGCCCCCAGACGACGCCAGACCGAGCCCAGCTCCAGCCCGATCACGCCGCCGCCGATGACGACGAGATGCTCCGGCACCTTGGGCAGCGCCAGCGCGCCGGTCGAGTCGACCACGACCTTCTGGTCGATTGCGACGCCCGGCAGCGGGGTCACGACCGAGCCGGTCGCGATCACGATGTCGCGCGCGGTGACGGTCTGGTCGCCGACCTTGACCGTGCTCGAATCCTGGAACGCGGCCTTGCCCTTCAGCCAGGTGACCTTGTTCTTCTTGAACAGATATTCGATGCCGCCGGTCAGCTCGCCGACCGCCTTGGCCTTTTCGGCGTGCATCTGGTCGAGGTTGAGCTTGGCGCCCTCGATCTCGACACCGAACTTGGCGAGGGCACCGTGCGATGCTTCCTCGAACAGCTCGGACGCGTGGAGCAGCGCCTTGGACGGGATGCAGCCGACATTGAGGCAGGTGCCGCCCAGCGTCTCGCGCGCTTCGGCGCATGCGGTCTTCAGGCCCAGCTGCGCCGCGCGGATCGCCGCGACATAGCCGCCGGGGCCAGCGCCGATCACCAGGACGTCATAGTCATACTCAGCCATTTGTCTCTCCCGTTCCCCGGCTCTCGGGGTCCAGCCTGCGGGCGCACCCGCCTGTCACAGCAAGGACGGACCCTCGACCGTTCGAGGGCCCGTATAGATCACAAAGCGATCAGAGGTCGATCAGGATGCGGGTCGGATCCTGGATCGCGTTCTTCAGCGCGACGAGGAAGGTCACCGCCTCGCGACCGTCGATGATGCGGTGGTCGTAGGACAGCGCCAGATACATCATCGGGCGAATGACGATCTGGCCGTCGACGACCACGGGGCGCTCCTCGATGCGGTGGAGGCCCAGCACCGCCGACTGGGGCGGATTGATGATCGGGGTCGACATCAGCGAGCCGAACACGCCGCCGTTCGAGATGGTGAAGGTGCCGCCCTTCATCTCGTCCATCTTGAGCGTGCCGTCCTTGGCGCGCTTGCCGAAATCACCGATCGTCTTCTCGATGCCCGCGACCGTCAGGTCCTGTGCATCGCGGATGACCGGCACGACCAGGCCGTTCGGGGCCGAGACGGCGACCGAGATGTCGGCATAGTCGTGATAGACGATCTCATCGCCCTCGATCGAGGCATTGACCGACGGAATGTCCTTCAGCGCCATGGTCGCGGCCTTCACGAAGAAGCCCATGAAGCCCAGGCGGACGCCGTGCTTCTTCTCGAACAGGTCCTTATACTTGGCGCGTGCCTCGATCACCGCGGTCATGTCGACGTCGTTGAACGTCGTCAGCATCGCGGCGGTGTTCTGCGCTTCCTTCAGGCGCTTGGCGATCGTCTGGCGCAGGCGCGTCATCTTCACGCGCTCTTCCTTGCGCGCCGAACCGGCGGGGGCAGCGGCCGGAGCAGCGGCGGCAGGCGCCGGTGTGCTCGACTTGTTGGCGGCGGCGGCGGCGACGTCTTCCTTGGTGATGCGGCCGTCCTTGCCGGTGCCCTTGATCGTCGCGGGGTCGAGGCCATGCTCGAGGACCGCGCGGCGCACCGACGGCGAGAGCGCTGCGGGCGAGTCGCTCGACTCGTCAGCGGCCGGGGCCGCAGCAGGCGCAGGCGCGGCAGCGGCCGGAGCCGCGGTCACGGCAGGCGTTGCCGCTTCGGTCTTGGCCGGGGCCGAACCACCGGCATCGACGGTGGCCAGCAGCGCACCGACCTGCACCGTGTCGCCGACCTTGACGGCATGGTCGCCCATGACGCCCGCCACCGGCGAGGGCACTTCGACCGAGACCTTGTCGGTCTCCAGGCTCGCGATCGGCTCGTCGACCGCCACCGCGTCACCCGGCTGCTTCAGCCATTCGCCCAGCGTCGCTTCGGAGATCGATTCGCCCAGTACCGGGACCAGAACTTCAGTCGCCATTTCCATTTCCTCCGCCCGGTCCATCGACCGGGGCTCTTACGCGGGCGGGCAAAGCGCCCGCGCCAGATTTCATCCCTCCCCGGCTCGGTCACGAACCGGGGAACTCGGTAAGTCAGTCCGCCGCCGCCGTGGTCGGCTTGGCGGTGGTGTTGCTGCCCTCGGCGCGCGTCCGGCGGATTTCCTCGCGGACATTGTGGCCCAGCGCATCGGCGACCAGCGCGCCCTGCTCGGCGGTGTGGCGCTTCATCAGGCCGGTGGCGGGCGAAGCCGCCGCCGCACGACCCGCGTAACGCGCCCGCTTCACGCTCGCACCGGCAGCCGCCAGCGACTCCTCGATCAGCGGCTCGACGAAGAACCAGTAACCGTTGTTCTTCGGCTCTTCCTGTGCCCAGACCACGTCCAGCAGGTTCGGCATGCGCGCGATCCGCTTGGCGAGCGCGTCGCTCGGGAACGGATAGAGCTGCTCGACACGCACGATCTGGGTCGTGGTGTCGCCCGCCGCGTCGCGTGCCTCGATCAGGTCATAGGCGACCTTGCCGGTGCACAGGACCAGCCGCGTCGTGGCCTCGTCGGCGGCACCATTGGTGTCCGACAGCAGGCGACGGAAGTGGCTCTCGCCCTGGAAGTCCTCGGCCTTCGACACCGCCAGCTTGTGACGCAGCAGCGACTTGGGCGTCATCACGATCAGGGGCTTGCGGAAATTGCGGTGCATCTGGCGGCGCAACAGGTGGAAATAGTTGGCCGGGGTGGTGCAGTTCGCAACCTGGATATTGTCGTTGGCGCAGGACTGGAGGAAGCGCTCGGGACGGGCCGACGAGTGCTCCGGACCCTGACCTTCATAGCCGTGCGGCAGCAGCATCACCAGGCCGTTGGCACGCAGCCACTTGGACTCGCCCGACGTGATGAACTGGTCGATCATGATCTGCGCGCCGTTGACGAAGTCGCCGAACTGCGCCTCCCACATGACCAGCGTCTTCGGGTCGGCCAGCGCATAGCCATACTCGAAGCCGAGCACGCCATATTCGGACAGCGGGCTGTCCAGCACTTCGAAGCTGCCATGCTCGACGGTCTTCAGCGGCACATACTTATGCTCGTCGGTCTGGTCGACCCAGACCGCGTGACGCTGCGAGAAGGTACCGCGCCCCGAATCCTGGCCCGACAGGCGGACGCCGTAACCTTCGGACAGCAGCGAACCGAAGGCCAAGGCCTCGCCGGTCGCCCAGTCGAAATTCTCGCCGGTGGCGAACATCTGGCGCTTGGCGTCGAGCACGCGGTTCAGCGTCTTGTGGACCTGAAGCCCCTCGGGGATCGTGGTCAGCGTGCGGCCGATCGCGTCGAACAGCTTCTTGTCGAGGCCGGTCTCCACGTTGCGGCGACCCTGGTCGGTCTCCTTCGGTGCCGACAGGCCCGACCAGCGACCGGCGAACCAGTCGGCCTTGTTGGGCTTGTAGCTCTGGCCCGCCTCGAACTCGCCTTCGCAGCGCGTGGTGTACTGCTTGATGTTCTCGTCGACCCAGGCCTGATCGACCACACCCTCGGCGACAAGACGCTTCGCATAGGTCTCGGCGACACCGGGGTGCGAGCGGATCTTGTTGTACATCAGCGGCTGGGTGAAGCCCGGCTCGTCGCCTTCGTTGTGACCGAAGCGGCGATAGCACCACATGTCGATCACGATGTCGCGGTGGAACTTCTGGCGGAACTCGATCGCCATCTTGGTGGCGAAGGTCACCGCCTCGGGATCGTCGCCATTGACGTGGAAGACCGGCGCCTGGACGCCCTTGGCCACGTCCGACGGATAGGGCGAGGAGCGCGCGAACTGCGGCGAGGTGGTGAAGCCCACCTGGTTGTTGATGATGAAGTGGACACAGCCACCCGTGTTATAGCCACGAATGCCGGAGAAGCCGAGGCACTCCCAGACGATGCCCTGGCCCGCAAAGGCGGCGTCGCCGTGGATGAGCACCGGTACCGAGGCCGAGTGATCGGTCAGGTCGTCGGCGATCGTCTGGATCGCGCGGGTCTTGCCCAGCACGACCGGGTTCACCGCCTCGAGGTGCGAGGGGTTGGCGACCAGCGACATATGGACCTTGTGGCCGTCGAACTCACGGTCGGTCGAGGTGCCGAGGTGATATTTGACGTCGCCCGAACCACCGATGTCATCGGGGTTGGCCGAACCACCGGCGAATTCGTGGAAGATCACGCGCAACGGCTTGGCCATGACATTGGCAAGCACGTTCAGGCGGCCGCGATGCGCCATGCCGAACACGATCTCGCGCACGCCCATCTGGCCACCGTATTTGATGACCGACTCGAGCGCGGGGATCATCGACTCGCCGCCGTCCAGGCCGAAGCGCTTGGTGCCGACATATTTCTTGCCGAGGAACTTTTCCCACTGCTCGGCCTCGATGACCTTGTTCAGGATCGCCTTCTTGCCATCGACGGTGAAGTCGATCGCCTTATCCTGACCTTCCATCCGGTCCTGAAGGAAGCGGCGCTCCTCCACGTCCGCGATGTGCATATATTCGAGGCCGATATTGCCGCAGTAATTCTTGCGCAGCGTGTCGACCAGCTCGCGAACGGTCGCCCATTCGAAGCCCATCGTGCCGCCGAGATAGACCTTGCGGTCGATATCGGCGTCGGTGAAGCCGTGATATTCGGTCTTCAGATCTTCCGGCAACTCGCGCAGGCCCGACAGGCCCAGCGGGTCGAGGTTCGCCGCAAGGTGGCCGCGCACGCGATAGGTGCGGATCAGCAGCTGGGCGCGGATCGCGTCGCCCGCCGCCTTGACGATGTCGGCGGTCGAAGGGGCCGCCGCGGCGGCTGCCGGAGCGGGCTTCCCACCCTTGGCGGGCTTGGGGGCCGGTTCCATCTGGGTCGGGTCGAGACCCGCCGTCAGATCGTCGGTCGAGGTCAGCGGCCAGCGCTTGTTCTGCCAGCTGGGGGCGCCCACGCCCTGCTCCAGACCCTCGAAGAAGGTCCGCCAGCCCGCATCGACCGACGACTGGTCGGCCTGATACTTGGCGTAGAGCGTTTCGATGAAGGCGGGGCTGACGCCCGCCGCGATGTCGCTGAATTCCTGGCCTTCGTAGCCCATGAGACGCTTCCTCGACCGCCCGTCTTCTTCATGATCGCCACCCCGGCACATCCGCCTGGGGTCCGCAGCCGCGAGCGGCCCGCCTGCCGCCACGGACCCCGGCGGCTGTGCCGGGGTGACGCGATACGCCTTACTTGTTCAGCACCGACAGCAGCGTCGAGCCGAGCTCGGACGGGCTGGCCGCGACCTTGATCCCGGCCGCTTCCATCGCCGCGATCTTGTCCTCGGCGCCGCCCTGGCCGCCCGACACGATCGCACCGGCATGGCCCATGCGACGGCCCGGAGGCGCGGTGCGGCCCGCGATGAACCCGGCCATCGGCTTCGAACGGCCGCGCTTGGCTTCGTCGCGCAGGAACTGCGCGGCTTCTTCTTCCGCCGAGCCGCCGATCTCGCCGATCATGATGATCGACTGGGTCTCGTCATCGGCCAGGAACAGCTCCAGCACGTCGATGAAGTTGGTGCCGTTGACGGGATCGCCGCCGATGCCGACCGCGGTCGTCTGACCCAAGCCAGCGTTCGAGGTCTGGAACACCGCCTCATAGGTCAGCGTGCCCGAGCGGGACACGACGCCGACCGAGCCCTTCTTGAAGATCGAACCCGGCATGATGCCGATCTTGCACTCACCCGGCGTCAGCACGCCCGGGCAGTTCGGACCGATCAGGCGCGACTTCGAACCCGACAAAGCGCGCTTCACCTTGACCATGTCGAGGACCGGAATGCCCTCGGTGATGGCGACGATCAGCGGGATTTCCGCGTCGATCGCTTCCAGGATCGAGTCGGCCGCGAAGGGCGGCGGCACATAGATGACCGACGCGTCGGCGCCCGTCTTCGACTTGGCTTCGGCGACGGTGTTGAAGACCGGCAGGCCGATATGCTCGGTGCCGCCCTTGCCCGGCGTCACGCCGCCGACCATCTGCGTGCCGTACGCCAGCGCCTGCTGGGTGTGGAACGTGCCGGTTTCACCCGTCATGCCCTGGGTGATGACCTTGGTGTTCTTGTTGACGAGGATGCTCATCTAACTTCTCTTCCTCTTGTTCCCCGGCGAAGGCCGGGGCCCAGTGGGGGAAACGGTCATGGCAGTGCGATCCGGTCGTAAAGATCATCCCAGTCGGGATTGAGCCCTTCGATTTCCCGCAGCTTCCAGGCCCGCTTCCATTCCTTCATCCGCAGCTCGCGCTGCCGTGCTGATTCGATGCTCTCATGCGCCTCGAACCAGACGAGGCGATGACAGCGATGCTTTCGCGTGAACCCGGCGACCACCCCGTCGCGATGCTGAAGCACGCGCTGGGCGAGGTTGCTGGTCACACCGAGATAGAGCGTCCCGTTGCGATCGCTGGCCATGATATAGACATAGCCCGGTCGCTCCATCTCGAATGCCTTCCCAACTGGGCCCCAGCCTCCGCCGGGGCACAATGGAATGGATCAGGCCAGCGACTCGTCGATACCCTTGCAGGCGACGAGCAGTTCCTTGACCGCGTCGACCGAGACCTGAAGGTTGGCCTTCGCCTCGTCCGACAGCTTGACCTCGACGACCTTCTCGACGCCGTTCGCGCCGATCACGACGGGCACGCCGACATAGAGGTTGTCGATGCCATACTCACCCGACAGGTGCGCCGCGGCAGGCAGGATGCGCTTCTGGTCGTACAGATACGCCTCGGCCATCGCGATGCCGCTGGTGGCGGGCGCATAGTAGGCCGAGCCGGTCTTGAGCAGCGCGACGATCTCGCCGCCGCCGCCGCGCGTGCGCTTGATGATCTCGTCGACCTTTTCCTTGGTCGAGAAGCCCATCTCGATCAGGTCGCTGACGGGGATGCCGCTGACGGTCGAATATTCCAGGACCGGGACCATCGTGTCGCCGTGGCCGCCGAGCACGAAGGTGTTCACGTCCTTCACCGACACGCCGAACTCCTCGGCGAGGAAGTGCGAGAAGCGCGCCGAGTCGAGCACGCCCGCCATGCCGACGACCTTGTTCGCCGGCAGACCCGAGAATTCGCGCAGCGCCCAGACCATCGCGTCGAGCGGGTTGGTGATGCAGATCACGAAGGCATCGGGCGCGTTGTCGCGGATGCCCTCGCCGACCGCCTTCATCACCTTCAGGTTGATGCCGAGCAGGTCGTCACGGCTCATGCCGGGCTTGCGCGCGACACCGGCGGTGACGATGATCACATCGGCGCCCGCGATATCGGCGTAGTCGTTGGAACCCTTGATATTCGCGTCGAAGCCTTCGACCGGGCCGCACTGCGACAGGTCGAGCGCCTTGCCCTGCGGGACACCCTCGACGACGTCGAACAGGACGATATCGCCCAGCCCCTTGAGCGCGGCGAGGTGCGCCAGCGTGCCGCCGATATTACCGGCGCCGATCAGCGCGATCTTCTTGCGAGCCATTCCAATCCTACTCCGTAGTGGACGTACGTGATTGGTCACGCGGCCTACGCCTATTGCGGCGTCGGGGCAACCGTTATTCCACAGAGTTTAAGATTTTAAACGATAATGGTTCGCAAGTGCATTAAGGCTTGATTAAGCCCCTTCCGAGCCATGGCCCTGGGCCAGATACTCCTCGGAGCGCATCTCTTCCAACCGGCTGATCGTGCGCTCAAACTCGAACCGGCCGTCGCCGGTTTCATACAGTTCGGCGGGCTGGGCGTCGGCTGCGGCGAGCAGCTTGACCTTGTGTTCGTAGAGCGCGTCGATCAGCTGGACGAAGCGCGCCGCCTCGTTGCGGTTCTCCGGCCCCAGCTTGGGGATGCCGACCAAGATGACGGTGTGGAAGCGCCGCGCGACCGCCAGATAGTCCGCCGCCCCCCGCGCCTCGCCGCACAGCCGCTTGAACGAGAAGACGGCGACGCCCTTCAGCGCCTTGGGGACATGCAGCACGCGCCCGCCGACCTTCAGGTCCTCGGAGGGCACATGCGCGGCATCCTCGACCGGATAGTCGGTCAGGCGGAAGAACGCCGCCGAGAGCGTCATCGTCGCCTTCGGCCCATTGGGCACCAACCACGTATCCAGCCGCCCCAGCCGGTCGCGCCGATAGTCGGTCGGGCCATTGAGCGCCAGCACGTCCAACCGCGCCTCAATCAGCGCGATGAAGGGCAGGAAATGCTCGCGATTAAGCCCGTTCTTGTAGAGATCCCTGGGCGGCCGGTTGGAGGTGGTGACGATCGTCACCCCACTCTCGATCAACGCGGTGAACAGCCGCGACAGGATCATCGCGTCCGGGCTGTTCGTCACCATCATCTCGTCGAACGCCAGCAGCCGAACTTCCTCGGCCAGCGCGGCGGCGACGGGGGCGATCGGGTCGCCCGCCTGCTTGGCGCGTTCGGTGGCGATGCGGGCGTGCACCTCCAGCATGAACTCGGCGAAATGGACGCGGCGCTTGGCCTCGACCGCGACATGGTCGAAGAACAGATCCATCAGCATCGACTTGCCGCGCCCGACATCACCCCAGAGATAGACGCCCTTCGGGACAGGCGCCCCCTTGCCGGTCAGGCGGGCAAACAGCCCGGTCCTGCGCGGGGTTTCCAATTCGGTCGCAAGGGCTTCGAGTCGGGCGGCGGCGGCCGCCTGTTCGGGATCGGGGCGAAGCTCTTCGGCGGAGACCAGGCGATGATAGGCGTTGAGGATGTCGGGCATGTTGGGGGCGATGTCTGCCCTGGGGTGGCTGGCGTCAACCCCTCTCCACCCTCACCCTTCCCACCCGCTTGCAGCGGGCGGGCCCCTTCCCTCTCCCATCGGGAGAGGGAGGGAGGCGCGTGAGCGCCGGAAGGGTGGGGGTGGTTGGCGGACCAGATAGAATTGAAAAAGGGGGGCCGTTTCCGCCCCCCCTTTCCGTTTCCATCAAACCAGCCGGATCAGATAACCCGCTCGGCTTCCATCTTCTTGATCTCGGCGATCGCCTTGGCCGGGTTCAGACCCTTGGGGCAGACATTCGCGCAGTTCATGATCGTGTGGCAGCGATACAAGCGGAAGGGATCCTCCAGCTCGTCCAGACGCTCGCCGGTCATCTCGTCGCGGCTGTCGGCCAGCCAGCGATAGGCCTGGAGAAGGATCGCCGGGCCAAGGAACTTGTCGCTGTTCCACCAATAGCTGGGGCACGAGGTCGAACAGCAGGCGCACAGGATGCACTCGTACAGTCCGTCGAGCTTGGCACGGTCGTCCGGCGACTGGAGCCGCTCCTTGCCCGAGGGGGCAGGCGACACGGTCTGCAGCCACGGCTTGATCGAGGCATATTGCGCATAGAAATGCGTGAAGTCGGGAACCAGATCCTTGACCACGTCCATATGCGGCAAGGGCGTGATCTGGACCGTGCCCTTCACATCCTCGATCGCGGTGGTGCAGGCCAGGCCGTTGCGGCCGTCGATGTTCATCGCGCACGACCCGCAAATGCCCTCGCGGCACGAACGGCGGAAAGTCAGCGAGCTGTCCTGCTCGGCCTTCATCTTGATCAGCGCGTCGAGCACCATCGGGCCGCACTCGTCCAGATCGACCTCGAACGTGTCGTAGCGCGGGTTCTGACCCGAATCGGGGTCGTAGCGATAGACCTTAAACTTTTTCAGGCGGCCGCCGGTGGTCGCCTGGTGCGTTTCGCCCTTCTTGATGACGCTGTTCTTCGGCAGGGCAAATTCGGCCATGGTCTCTAACCCGCTGGATGGGCCGGTCCCGGGACCGGCAAAGGATTAGCAGAGCCGATACATGACAGGGCCGGTTGTCGCAAATGTCTTCACGCGATTTAGGCGCGGAGTCAGATCACATCAAGGACCAGCCCCAGGTCGCGCGCTTCCTCGGCGTCGATATACCAGTTGCTGGTCGCCTTTTCGCGCAGTGTGTCGAACGACACCTGCGAACCGTTGACGATGGCGCGGAAGCCCTCCTCCTGGATCAGGACCGACTGCTCGATCTCATGCAGCTTGGCCTTCAGGATCGCGGGCAGGCTGGTGAGCGGGCCGGTCAGGTCGATCGAACCCGACATCTGCCGTTCGTGGAGCATCAGGCGGGTGCCGCGCGTCAGGAACCGCGTCTCGACCGGAAAGGCCGACATGAAGGTCGCCCCGGCCGAATAGACCGCGACCTTACCCAGGAACAGCGTCTCACGCCCGGTATAGTCGCGCAGCAGCCGGATCGAGTCGCCCATGGCCCGCGCCATTTCCGGATCGCCACCCAGCGTGGTGATCGACACGACCAGCGGGCCCTCGGTCGGCGCGGCGGCAAGCTGGTCCTTGAAACCGGCATACATCACCTCGTCCACCGTGCCGTAAAGCTGGACATGGGGCTGGGCGAGCAACGGGTATTTCACCGCTCTGTTGGGCTGGTCATGCATGACATGGCGAACCGGGGTTGCGGGATAATGTTCCCGCGTGTTGCGGGCTCGGGGCGTGGCCTTCGACTTCGCTCAGGCTGAACGGAGGTTTGGAAACATGCCCCCGCCCCGTTCAGGCTGAGCCCTTCGGCTGGCTGGCAAGCCAGCCGCTCAGGATAAACTTCGGCGCGCACAGCGCCGAAGTCGAAGCCCAAGGGAATCCCTATCCGCCCTTCGCCCGGGCATAATCCTGCGTCCCCCGCGTCATCACCTCGTCCCCGTCGACGATCGCCGCCACGGGAATATCGGGCAACGCCTTGATTGCCTCGTAGAGCGGCGCGAAGTCCGTCTCCAGCGTCGTGCGCAGCAATTCCTCGTAACTCGGGATCACGAAATAATTCTGCTGGAAATCGTCGATCCGATACTCCGTCCGCATGACGCGGGCGAGGTCGAAGCCGATCCGGTTCGGACTCGGGTCCTCCAGCGCGAAGCGGCTTTCCGAATAGCTCGACACGATCCCCGCGCCGTAGATTCGCAGGTCGCCGTCCTCGCGCACCAGCCCGAACTCGACGGTGTACCAATAAAGCCGCCCCAGATACTTCAGCGCGTCCATGCCCAGCGCTCGCTGCCCGCCCCGCCCATAGGCGGCGAGATAATCGGCGAAGACCGGGTCGGCGAGCATCGGCACATGCCCGAAAACGTCATGAAAGACGTCCGGCTCTTGCAGATAGTCGAGTTGGTCGGGCCGCCGGATGAAATTGCCCGCGACGAAGCGGCGATTGGCCATATGGTCGAAGAACACGTCGTCGGGCACAAGCCCCGGCACCGCCACGACCTGCCACCCGGTGAGCTTCATCAGCCGTTCGGACAGTTCCTCGAAATCGGGAATGCCCGGCCGCGACAGCTTGAGCACGTCGAGACCGCGCAGATAGGCCTCCGACGCACGGCCCGGCAGCAGCCTGGACTGGCGCGCAAACAGCGTGTCCCAGGTCGCATGTTCCTCTGCGGTGTAACGCTCCCACCCCTGCGGGATGGTCCAGTCGGCGGAGGCTCCCTCGGGCGGGGCGGCGAGAACATGGGTATCCTGTGCCATTCGCGGAGCCTATCATGATGATGGTGACAAATGAAACCATATCGTGGCGACGGCTGGGGCGCGTTGCAAGGGGGGCGCTGGCCGCTATCGGCCTGATCCTGCTGGCCTATCTGGGCATGGGGCTGGCGCTGGGGGCGATCCCACGAACGACCGCGCCGATGCCGAAGGCGGGCGCGGATGCCGTCACCATCTTCGTCGAGTCGAGCGCGATCCACACCGCGATCATCGTACCCAAACAGGCGGCGGGGATGGACTGGCGCGACTGGGCAAGGCCGCAGGACCTGCGCGACCTGCGCTATGCCGGTTTTCCCTTCCTGGCCATCGGCTGGGGCGAGGCGGGCTTCTTTCGCGAAACGCCGCACTGGCGTGACGTGAAGCCGGGCACGATCCTGCATGCCGCGCTGGGCAGCGACCGGACGCTGATCCATGTCGACCATCTGCCGCTGCCCCATGCGAATGGCGACGATGTGCGGGCGATCCGCCTGTCGCCCGAGGCCTATCGCCACCTGATCGCCTTCATCCAGGCGAGTTGGCGGCGCGGTGGCCCGCACTATCCCGGCTATGACGTGTATGACGCCTTTTATGAGGCGAGCGGGCGGTATAGCGCGGTCCATACCTGCAACAGCTGGACCGGCGATGCACTGGCGGCGGCGGGCGTGCGGATGGGGTGGTGGACGCCCTTTCCCTGGACGGTGACGTGGTGGCTGTGATCCCGCCGCCGTCCAAGACGCTCTGGGCCGCCGAATTGCCGCGCGCGCTGTGGATGGGCGCGACCTGGTGGCGGCACCGCGCCTCGCTGACCGCCGCGCCGGAGGGAGACGGGCGGACGGTGATGGCGCTGCCCGGCCTGTTCAACACCGATGGGTCGAATATCGTGCTGCGCCGCTACCTGACCGCCAAGGGCTACCGCGTTCATGGCTGGGGGCTGGGTCGCAACCGTGGGGTGCGCAGCGTCGGGGCGGAGGCCGAACGACTGATCGCCCGCATCGAGTCGCTATCCGATCAGGGGCCGGTGACGCTGATCGGTATCAGCCTGGGCGGGATCATGGCGCGGATGGCGGCGCAAGCCCGCCCCGATCTGGTCGCGGGCGTCATCACCATCGCCTCGCCCTATGCCGGGCCACCCCGCGCGACCAATGTCTGGCGGGCGTTCGAGCGGCTGACCGGCGAGCGGGTGGACGATCCGGCGGTGATCGCGCGCTCGACGACGATTGCAGGTCCGCTGCCCTGCCCTTCCGCCGCGATCTGGAGCCGGAACGACGGGCTGGTCGCAGGGACGATCTGCCGCGACGACACGACCCCGGCGGTCGAGGTCACGTCCAGCCATTTATGGGTTCAGCACAGGCCGCAGGTGCTGGCGGCGGTGGCGACCATCCTCGCCGGATGGCCGCCGCCCGTCAGCGATCAATCGTTGGCGGCGCGGTAGCCGTCATAGCCCTGTTGGCTGGGCTGGCCCTGCGGGTTCTGCTGACATTGTTCGGGATGCTTGCGGCACTGCTTTTCATATTCGCGGCGCTCACGGCCTTCGCGCGCTTCCTTCTTGCGCATCTTGCGGCCGTAATTGCGGTCGGCCTCGTCCTGGCTCGTCGTGGTCCAATCGACCACCTGCCCCGCCGCCTGGAAGGGGGCCTTCACCACGCTGGCGACCGTCTTGACGCAGCCTCCGGTGGCCAGCGGCAGGGTCAGGACGGCGAGTTTCAGGACGAGGTTACGCATGGTCTTGGGATCTTTCAGCGGGCGCGCAGATAAGCGTTGCGCGTTTCTACCCCGATTTGCGGGAAATCGGTGAAGAAACCGTCGATGCCCTGGCCCAGTGCGGCGCGAATTTCGCCCGCGACATCGCCATGCGCCTTGGGATTGGCGCCCCTGCGAAAGCCGGCCCGCACGAACTGGTTTTCCGCGCGATAGGTCCAGGGGTGGACGCGAAGGCCCGCCGCATGGGCGTCGGCGACCAGGGACGAAGGCGCATCGCCGTTCCACAGCATCGCCTTGTCCGGCCCGATCCCCCAGGCATAGGTCGCGACCTGCTTCATACCCTCGGGCGTCATCATCGCGGCATAGCTGGGCGCGGCATTGTCCGCCGGACCGCCCTCGCCCGAAACCAGCTGGATCAGGCGGATGCCGGTCATGGTCTTGAGGTGCTTGAGGTTGTTCACCTCGAACGACTGGATGAAGACCGGCGCATCGGCCGTCTTCCAGCCCGCCTTGTCCAGCGCGGCAATTAGCGGGGCGTCGGTGCCCTTGCCGATTCCGGCGAAATAGGTCGGATGCTTGGTTTCGGGATAGATGGCGATGGTGCGACCGGTCTCCCTCGACCGGGTCTTCGCCAGCGCGATGATCTCCTCCAGCGTCGGGATCTCGAACTGCCCGTCATAGGCGGTCGAGCGCAGTTGCGGCAGGCGTTCACGGGCGCGGAGCGTCTTCAGCTCGGCGAGCGTGAAGTCCTCGGTGAACCAGCCGGTCTCGGCCTGGCCGTCGATCGTCTTGGTCGTCTTGCGATCGGCGAACTCCGGGTGGGCGGCGACATCGGTCGTGCCCGAAATCTCGTTCTCGTGTCGCGCGACGAGATGGCCGTCCCTGGTGGGCACCAGATCGGGCTCGATCACGTCCGCGCCTTCGCGGATCGCAAGATCATAAGCGGCCAGCGTATGTTCGGGGCGCTGCCCGCTGGCCCCGCGATGCGCGATGACGATCGGGGACGAAAGGGGAGGCGAGGAAAGCGGCTTGGGGGCGTCGGCGGACATGGCCTCACCCTGCCCCATGACGAGCGCAGCGGCAATGAGAGTGGTTCGCAACGGGAAACGCAGGGAAATCATGGCGTTTGTTCATCCATTCCTAATCCCAAAGGGGATGCGCCCGTGCATTTCACAATCAATGGTCAATCGCATGACATCGAGGTCGATGTCCGAACCTCCCTCCTCGACCTGTGTCGCGAGCATCTGGGCCTGACCGGCTCGAAAAAGGGCTGCGACCATGGCCAGTGCGGCGCGTGCACGATGCTGGTCAACGGACGCCGCGTGAACAGCTGCCTGACGCTGGCGGTGATGCATCAGGATGACGAGATCACCACCATTGAGGGACTGGGCCAGCCGGGCAATCTCCACCCCTTGCAGGATGCGTTCGTGCGGCATGACGGTTTCCAGTGCGGATACTGCACGCCGGGCCAGATCTGTTCGGCGGTCGGCATGATGGACGAGGTGAAGAAGGGCTGGCCCAGCCATGTCACCGAAGATTTGGGCGCGGCCGAGCTGACGGTGGAGGAAATCTCCGAACGGATGAGCGGCAATTTGTGCCGCTGTGCCGCCTATCCCAATATCGTCGATGCGATCCGCGACGTGGCGGGCCTGGGCGACCGCAATCCCAACGAGGACGTCGGTAAGGAGGTCGCGGCATGAAGCTGTTCGACTATGCCCGCGCCGACTCGGTCGCGACCGCCACCCGTGACGGGGCGGTGCCGGGCGCGCGCTTCATCGCGGGTGGCACCAACCTGCTCGACCTGATGAAATTGCAGGTCGAGACGCCCGAGACGTTGGTCGACATCAGCCGCCTGGCCCTGACGGAGATCGAGGAGCGCGAGGATGGCGGCCTGACCATCGGTGCGCTGGTGCCCAATAGCGACCTTGCCGCCGATGCCCGCGTGATCGAGCGCTATCCGGTGCTGTCGCGCGCCTTGCTGGCCGGGGCTTCGGGGCAATTGCGCAACAAGGCATCGACCGGCGGCAACCTGCTCCAGCGCACGCGCTGCTATTATTTCTACGACCCCGCCACCCCGTGCAACAAGCGCGAGCCTGGCAGTGGCTGTTCGGCGATCGGCGGCGAGAACCGCATCCTCGCCATCCTCGGCACCTCGGACCAGTGCATCGCGACGCACCCCAGCGACATGGCGGTCGCCATGCGCGCATTGGAGGCGGTGATCGTCACGCAAAAGCCCGACGGCGACCGCCGCCGGATCGCGATCGGTGACTTTTATCGCCTGCCGGCAGCCACGCCCGAGATCGAGAATGTCCTGGAGCCGGGCGAGCTGATCACCCATGTCGAACTGCCCCCCGCGCCCGCGGGTCGCCAGACCTATCGCAAGGTGCGCGACCGGGCGTCCTATGCCTTCGCGCTGGTCTCGGTCGCCGGGATCGTCGCGATCGAGGGCGGCCGGATCGCCTCGGCGCGCCTCGCCTTTGGCGGGCTCGGTCCGATGCCGTGGCGCAACGAGGCGGTGGAGGCCGCGCTGGTCGGACAGGAGCCGACCGACGCCGCCTTCCACGCCGCCGCCGACGCGCTGCTGGCGGACGCCAGGGGCTATGGCTCGAACGACTTCAAGATTCCGCTGACGCGTCGCACCCTGGTCGCGACGCTCCGTGAACTGACGCAGGAGGGCTGATCCCATGTTCGGATTCGGCAAGGACGATACGAACGCGCTGACCATGAATCAGCCGCATCCCGACAGCCTGCTCGACACGGGCGTGCAGGGGGTGATTTCCAAACCGCTCGACCGCGTGGACGGCCCGAAAAAGGTGACGGGCACCGCCACCTATGCGGCCGAATACGCCATCGAAAATGTCGCGCACGGCGTGCTGGTCAGTGCGACCAAGGGCCATGCCAAGATCAAGGCGATCGACGCCGATGCGGTCAAGGCCATCCCCGGCGTCATCGACGTCATCACCGACTACGACACCTTCATCCGCAATTCGCAGCAGGGCGGCGAGACGAGCGCACCGACCCAAGGCGTGCGCACCATCGACTATTTCGGCGAGATCATCGCGATCGTCGTCGCCGAGAGCTTCGAAGTGGCACGTGACGCGGCCAAGCAATTGAAGGTCGACTATGAACCGCTCGACGGCACGTTCGACTATGAGGCGAACAAGGGCGAAGCCGAGCCTGCGCCCGACGGCCTGATCAAGGGCCATTACGACCAGGGCGATTTCGACAAGGCGTTCGAGAATGCCCCCGTCAAGGTCGACGTGACCTATACCACCCCCAGCCAGAACTCGGCGGCGATGGAGCCGCACGCCTCGATCGCGGTGTGGGAGGATGGCGCGCTGACGCTCTACGGCGCGTACCAGATGCCGACCTCCGACGCGCAGCAGCTGGCCAAGGCGCTGGGTGTCGCGCAGTCCAAGGTGCGAATCATCTCGCGCTATATCGGCGGCGGCTTCGGATCGAAGCTGGGCATCGCACCCGAGAGCGTCGCCGCCGCCATCGCCGCCAAGCAGCTTGGCCGCCCGGTCAAGGCGGTGATGCTGCGCCAGCAGGTGTTCGACGCCACCGTCCGCCGCTCCAATACCGAACAGCGGATGCGGCTGGGCGCCGAGGCGGGCGGCCGGATCGTGGCGCTGGGCCATGAATCCATCACCTCCAACCTGCCCGACGAGGATTTCTTCGAACCCGTCGGGATCGGTACGCACTTCCTCTATGGCGGCGAGAATCGGCGGATCAATCATGACGTGGTCCGGCTGAACTGGACGCTGTCGGGCTCGATGCGCGCCCCCGGCGAGGCGGTCGGCATGGTCGGCATGGAATGCGCCATGGACGAGCTGGCGGAAGCCATCGGCATGGACCCCATCGCCCTGCGCAAGGTCAACGACCCCCAGCAGGACCCGGAATTGAAGGTGCCCTATTCCTCGCGCAACCTGACGCGTTCGCTGGAGGAAGGCGCGAAGCATTTCGGCTGGGACCAGCGCCAGGCACCGGGCCAGCGGCGCGAGGGCGACTGGCTGATCGGCATGGGCGTTGCCGCCGCCTGCCGCTCGAACCAGTTGCAACAGTCCGCCGCCAAGGTCGAACTGCACCCGGACGGCAGCGCGACGGTATCCTCCGCGATGACCGATATCGGCACCGGCAGCTATACCATCATGGCGCAGATCGCCGCCGAGATCCTGGGCCTGCCGGTCGAGAAGGTGACCATGTCGCTGGGCGACACCAACGATCCCCCCGCCGCCGGTTCGGGCGGGTCCTGGGGTGCGGCGTCGGCTGGTTCGGCGGTGTATCTCGCGGCCGAGCGCGTGCGCGAGAGGCTGGCCAAGGCGATGGGCGTGAAGCCCGAGGACCTGACGCTCAAGGACGGCATGGCGATCGGCGACAATCGCTCGGTGCCGCTGGCCGAACTGGTCGGCAAGGATGGCCTGTCCGCCATCGGCGAGATCAAGCCGGGCCAGCAGGAAAAGCAGTTCAACCAGGCGAGCTACGGCGCGCATTTCGCCGAGGTCGGCGTGAACGTCGTCACCGGCGAGGTCCGCGTCCGGCGGATGCTGGGCGTGTTCGCGGCGGGGCGCGTGCTCAACGCCAAGACGGCGCGCTCGCAATGCCTGGGCGGCATGACCTTCGGCATCGGCACCGCGCTGACCGAGGATCTGATCCACGATCCGCGCACCGGCAAGCTGGTCAACCACGACCTGGCGGAATATCATGTGCCGGTGAACGCCGATGTGCCCCAGCTGGAAGTCCATTTCCTCGACGAGCGAGACATCCATGCCAATCCGATCCATGCCAAGGGGATTGGCGAGCTGGGCATTTCCGGCGCGGCCCCGGCCGTGGTCAACGCCATCTACAACGCCACCGGCGTGCGGGTGCGCGAAATGCCGGTGACGCTCGACAAGCTGCTCGATCATCTTCCGGCGCTTTGATGAGCGACCATGACAGCGTCCTCGCCGCCGCAAGGGAATGGCGGGGCGAGCCGATGGCGATCGCGACGGTGGTGTCGACCTGGGGGTCGGCACCACGCCCGCGCGGCAGCCATATGCTGGTCCATGCCGATGGCCGGTTCGAGGGATCGGTGTCGGGCGGCTGCGTCGAGAACGACATTCTCCATACCGCCGCCGAAGTCATCGCGGGCACGCCGTTCCAGGTGAAGCGCTACGGCGTGGCCGACGCCTCGGCCTGGGAAGTCGGCCTACCCTGCGGCGGCGAGATCGCGGTGATGGTGCAGCCGGTGTCGGCGGACGGCTTCGACCCCGAACTCTTCGACCGGATCGCCGAGGCGCGCGAGCGGGGCCAGGCGCTGACCGTCACCACCGACTTGACCAGCGGCCATTCGGACCTGCGCCCGATCGAGACGGGCGAGGTCTTCGCCAATCGCTACGACCCGCCGCGCCGGTTGCTGATCGTCGGCGCGGTGCAGATCGCACAGTCTCTCGCGCAACTCGCGCAGACTTTGGGCATCGCCACGGTCGTCATCGACCCGCGCGCCCGCTTCCTGACCGAGGAACGCTTTCCCGGCGTCACGCTGGACGACCGCTGGCCCGACGAGGCGGTGGCGGCCTATGCCCCCGGCCCGGCGACCGCCGTGGTGACGCTGAGCCACGACACCAAGATCGACGACCCCGCATTGGTCGCCGCGCTCGCCAGCGACACCGCCTATGTCGGCGCCTTGGGCAGTCGGCGCAGCCATGCCGCACGACGCGAGCGGCTGGCGGCGATGGGTGTCGCCGCAGAAGCGATCGACCGGATCGACGGTCCGGTCGGGCTGGATATCGGCGCGATCGGCCCTTCCGAAATCGCCCTGTCGATCGCAGCCGCCATGATCGGAGCCTTTCATGATCGACCCTGAAAATGTCGCCCTGGTCCTGCTGGCGGCGGGCCGGTCGAGCCGCTTCGGCATGGAGAACAAGCTGGAAGCCGAGTTTCTCGGCAAGCCGGTCGGCTTTCACGTCACCACCGCGTTGGAGAGCGTCCCCTTTGCCGAGCGGATCGTGGTGACGGACGGATGCCAGCTCGATTTCGCGTCACGCGGCTATCGCGTTATCCATAACGCCGAGGTCGGTCGGGGCATGTCCCACTCGCTGCATCTGGGCGTGCGCGAGGCGATGACGGCGTCGCCCCAGGCGATCCTGATCGCCCTGGCCGATATGCCGCGCGTGACGGCGGCGCACATCTATCGCCTGTTCGATGCGTTCGAGGGGCCGGACTCGGTGGTGGTGTCGAGTAATGGCGAGCACCCAACCCCGCCGGGCATCTTCGGTGCGGGCCGGTTCGACGCGTTGCTCACTCTGCAAGGCGACGAGGGCGGTCGCAAGCTGGTCGCGGGCGGACGGCATGTCGTGACCACGCCTGCCGAGTTGATCGACATCGACACGCCCGAGGATCTGGAACGCCTGCGCCAGCTCGTCCACGCCCCCGAGCGGACGATCACTCGTGGCGAAGCGCGTCGATCGGATTGAGCGCCGCCGCCCGCCGCGCCGGGAAGTAACCGAACACCACCCCGATCACCGCCGAAATGGCAAAGGCGATGATGTTGATCTGCGGATCGAAGGTCCAGGGCACCTGCATTACCGGCACCAGCAGAGCAATGATCGCCTGCGCCAGGATCAGGCCGATGATCCCGCCCAGGCAGGACAGCACCACCGCCTCGACCAGGAACTGCATCAGCACCTCGCGCGCGACCGCACCGATGGCCAGGCGGATGCCGATCTCACGCGTGCGCTCGGTCACGGACACCAGCATGATGTTCATGATGCCGATGCCGCCGACCACCAGGCTGATCGCCGCCACCGCGGCGACGATGCGGGTCAGCATGGTCGTCGTGCTGGTCAGCGTGTCGCTGATCTGCTTGGTGTCGAAGATGTTGAAGTCGTCGTCCTTGCCGCCGCTGATGTTGCGCCGTTCGCGGAGCAGATCGGTGAGCGACGATTGCACCGCCGAGGTCGAATAGGCCTGATCGACACCGACCAGCATCAGGCGAATGTCGCGGCTGCCGGTGAAGCGGCGCTGGACCGCCTTGATCGGCATCAGCACCACGTCGTCCTGATCGCCGAAGCCCCCCTGCCCGCGCGTCGTCAGCACGCCGATCACGTCGCAGCTGATCGCCCCGATACGGAAGCGCTTGCCGACCGCATCGGTGCTGCGAAACAGGTTCTGGCGGACGGTATTGCCGATGATGCACACCGCCTTGCCCGCTGCCTGCTCGGCCGGGGTCCAGGTGCGGCCCGAGGCCAGCGGCCAGGGCTGGACGGTGAAATAGGCCAGCGTCGTGCCGGTAACGGTGGTCGACCAGTTCGCGCCTTCATAGATGGCGGTCGCCGTCGTCTGCGCCTGCGGCGCCACCGCCGTGACGCCCGCGATCTGGTCGGCGATCGCCTCGACATCCTCGGGCTTGAAGTCGGGCGGACGCGGGCCGCCGCCGCCGCGTCCGAAGCCTTGGCCGGGGCGGACCTGAAGGATGTTGGTGCCCAGCGACGAGATCGACTGCTGCACGGCCGCCGTCGTCGCCTTGCCCAGCGTCACCATGGTCACGACCGCGCCGACGCCGATGATGATGCCCAACGTCGTCAGGAACGAGCGCAGCACATGCCGCCGGATCGAGCGGATGGCGAGGATGAGCGTGGTGCCGAACATCAGTTCCCATCCCTGTCGAACGGGGCCATGTCCGGCACGACGCCCGGCCGGTGCTGCGCCTCGATCCGATCGACCAGCCCGTCCTTGAAGTGGATGACCGTGCGCGCGAACGCGGCCATGTCCGGTTCGTGCGTGACCATCAGCACGGTAATGTTGCTGTCCCGGTTGAGCCCGGTCAGCAACTCCATGATCTCGACCGAGCGTTCGGAATCGAGATTGCCGGTCGGCTCGTCGGCAAGAAGGACGTCGGGGCTGGTGACGATGGCGCGCGCGATCGCCACGCGCTGCTGCTGTCCGCCCGACAGCTCGGCGGGCGTATGGTCCCACCATTTGTCGAGGCCGACCTTCTCCAGCGCCGCCATGCCCAGATCGCGCCGGGTCCTTTTGTCCTCACCGCGATAGAGCAGCGGCAGCTCGACATTCTCCAGCGCGGTGGTGCGCGACAACAGGTTGAAGCCCTGGAACACGAAACCCAGATAGCGCCGCCGCAGCATGGCGCGCTGGTCGCGGTCCAGCGTCTCGACATGATGGCCGCGGAACAGGAAGTTTCCGCCGCTCGGCACGTCCAGACATCCCAATATGTTCATCGTGGTCGACTTGCCCGACCCCGAAGGCCCCATCACGGCGACGAAATCACCCGCCGCAATGTCCAGGTCGACACCCTTCAGCGCCTGGAACTGGGTCGCCCCCATGCCATAGGTCTTGGTGACGCCGCGAAGCTGGATGAGCGGGGCGTCAGCGGCCACCACCGCCCCCGCCCTGCTGGCCGCTACCCTGACGCCGCTGGCCACCGCCACGGGGCGCGGCGCTCTCGCCACCCGCAAGCTGCCCGGTGATGACCTGCATGCCGGGCTTCAGGCCACCCGACAGCACCTCGGTCATCGAACCATTGGTGTCGCCGGTGACGATCTGGATCGGCTGCGGCTTGCCGTCGTCGCCCCGGACATAGACGGTCTGGGTCGCGCCGCGCTGAACCGTGGCGGTGCGTGCGGCGCGGTCCCGGCGCGGGCGGAAGGTCAGCGAGCCCGCAATGCCGCCGCCGCCCGCTTGCGCGCCGTCGGACGGCTTGAAGCGCAGGGCCGCGTTAGGGATCAGCATGACGTTCTTCTTGTCCGACGTCACGATATCGGCGGTCGCGGTCATGCCGGGGCGCAGTTGCAGGTCGGGATTGCCCACCGTCAGGTCGGCGGCATAGCTGACCACCTGCCCCGTGGTCGAGGCGGCGCTGGTGGTCGAGGAGGCGGACGAGGTCGCCGCGCTGACCGTCAGGTTCGACCCCAGATCGACGCGGGTGATCGTCGCGGGGAAGGTCCGCCCCGGAAAGGCGTCGACGGTGAAATTGGCCTTCTGCCCGACCTTCACCTCGCCGACATCGGCCTCGTCGATCGCGACCTCCAGCTTCATCTTGGTCAGGTCTTCGGCGATGACGAACAGGGTCGGCGTGTTGAACGACGCCGCGACCGTCTGGCCCGGATCGACCTGTCGCGCCAGTACCACGCCGGAGACGGGCGAGCGGATGATCGCACGCTGGCGCTGGGTCTGCGACTGGGCGAGCTGGGCGCGGGCGGCGGTGACATTGGCCTCCGCGACGCGCAGCGCGGCGAGCGCGCGCTGGGCATCGGCACGCCCCGCCTGAAGTTCGGTGGCCGAGGGCACCCGGCCGTTCGACAGCTTGTAGACCTGCTCCAGTCGCGCCAGTTGCGCCTGCGATTCCGACACGGTCGCGCGCGCCTGCGCCACCTGCGCGACATTGGCGGCGAGCGTCGCCTGGGCGGCGCGGATCTGGTCATCGATCTGTTCTGGATCGATCAGCGCCAGCGCCTCGCCCGCCTTCACCCGGTCGTTCACATCGACCACGACCTTCGTCACCAGACCCGACAGCTGCGAGCCGACAGTCACCTGGTTGGTCGGCGCCAGCTTGCCGGTGGCCGAGACGGTCACGGTCAGGTCGCCGCGCGTGACCGGGGCGGTCGCGAAGCCCGCTTCCTTCGATCCGCCGAAACAGCTTTTCAGCAGCAGCGCGAGCAGCACCACGCCAACGACCACCACGCCCCACTGCACCCATTTGCGCCAGCGCGGCTGTGGCTTCACGCCCAGGAAATCGTCGAGAGTCTGGTCGGCCATCAGCGGTTGTCCGGGGTTGTGGCGAGGCGCGGCGGCGCTTCGGGGGTGGTCGTGTCGTCCCATCCGCCGCCCAGCGCGGCGAACAGCGCGACTTGCGCGGTCGCGGCGTCGGACCGGGCCTGAACCAGCCCGTTCTGCGCGTTCAGGAACGCCGCCTCCTGTTGCGACAGGGTGGTGAAATCGGTGAGTCCCGAGCGATATTGGCTGCGCGCCAGGATCGCCGAGTTGCGCGCGGCGTCGAGTTGAATGGCGAATTGCCGTTCCCGCTCGCGCGCGGTGTTGAGCGCGACGATGGCGTTCTCGACATCCTCCAGCGCGAGCAGGACGGTGCCCTGATAGGCGGCATAGCTCTGATCGGCGAGCGCCTGGGCATTGCGCACCTGGCTGCGCAGTCGTCCGCCGTTGAAGATCGCCTGGGTCAGGCCTGCAAACAGGCTGCCGGTGATCGCGTCACCCAGCGAACCGATGCTGGTCGCCGCCGTATTGATGTTCCCGGAAATGGCGAGCGCCGGATAGAGCGCGGCCTGCGCCACGCCGATCCGCGCGGTGGCGGCGGCGAGATTGCGTTCGGCCGCTCGGACATCGGGGCGGCGGCGCAGGATATCGGCGGGAATGCCGGTGCCGATCATAACGGGGCCGGTGGGGATCGGCTTGACCGCCGCCAGCCGCGCCTTGACCGCGCCGGGTGCCTGGCCGGTCAGCACGCCCAGCCGCGACACGGCGGCATTATATTGCTGTTCGATCGAGGGGATGGTCGCGGCGGTCTTGGCCCGCTGGCCACGCGCCTGTTCGGCGTCCAACGAGGAAACGAGGCCCGCCTGCACCCGGAAACCGGCAATCTCCAGATTGTCGTCCTGCAACGACAGGCTGGCCCGCGCATTGGCCAGCTGTGCCTGATAGGCCCGCGCCAGCATGTAGTTGCGCGCCAGCTCACTCTCGACGGTCAGCAGCGTGGCGGCATAGCTGAACCCCGCGCCCTCATAGGTCGCCTGGGTCGCCTCCACCGTGCGGCGGACCTCGCCGAACAGGCCGACCTGATAGCTGGCCGACAATCCCACGGTGAAGCTGTTGCTGCCGCCCCCGCCGGTATCGACGACGGTACCGTCGGGCAGCGTGAAGCTGCGCCCGCCGCCGCGCAGATTCTCGTTGCGCTGATAGCCGGTTGAGCCGGAGACATTGGGCAGCAGCGACGCGCGGCTCTGGATCAGGCTTTCGCGCGCCTGCCGCAGCCGGGCGATCGCCTGGACCACGTCGGTATTGGCGACCACCGCCTGCTCGACCAGTTCGGCGAGCAGCGGATCGTCGAACGACCGCCACCACCGGGTCAGGTCCTGTGCCTGCGCATTGGCGGCGGGCACCGACCAATTGGTGGGCACCCCCAGCGCTTGCGGAGCGGCGGGGCGGTAATCGGGGCCGACCGTACAGCCGGACAAGGCGGCTGTGGCCAGGAGAAGGACGCAGGCGCGAGGCTTCATGGCCCGGAACGTGCCGTGCCGTTACGGCCCCGTCCAGTGTGTTTATGTCGCAAATTGTGACGGATGCGGCAGATTGCCGTCATCCCGTGCGACACGTTTTCGCGGGGTGGAAGTTCCGCTGAAATTCAAAAATCCTCCCCGGTACGGGGAGGTGGCAGGGCGCAAGCCCTGACGGAGGGGGGCTTCCACAAAGGTCATCCCTCGCGGCGATCCCCCTCCACCATGCTACGCACGGTCACCCTCCCCGCTAGCGGGGAGGATCAGCTCTTACCGCCCTACCCAGTCAGACACTTGCTGGGCGACCTGGTTCGCCGCCTGGTTCAGCGCCGGGCCGACACTCTCATTATCGATCTTGCCGACCGGCACCCGTGCCTCGAAGCGACGCTTTTCGATATTCGTCTGGCCGTCGCGTTGCAGCGTGGCGTCGAACACCACGGCCGCATCACGACGGGTGGCGTCCATGCCGAACTGGCGCAGCTCACCGCCCAGACGGTCGCCCGGATCGCCGATGGAGTCGCGCGGCGACAGGACGATGCGCCCGGCCCGCGCGGTCAGCGTGTCGGCCATCAGCCGGGCGAACAGCCGCGTCGGCGGCTCGGCCCATTGCGCGTCCTTCACATAGGCAATGCTGGTCGCATTCTCCTGCACCGGCACGCGCGCGGTCGCCAGTTCCTGGGGCGAGGACGGCACCTGGATGGTGATCGACTTGCCCGGTCCGGAATCCTGCGTCTGGCCCACGCTCGGCGCGGACTGCGCCTGAAGCGTCAGCAACGAGGGCGGCGGCTTGGCGCCGAAGCTGATGCAGCCGGCGAGCGGAAGCGATGCGAGCATCACGATCAGCGGAGTCTTCATGACGGTCCTCATCGGCATCCTCACTTGCCCTTATAGTCCGGCAGCTTCTGCTGCCCGATCAGCGACCCTGCGCCCTGCTGGTCGACCTTTTCGGCGACCGCCGACAGCGACTGGGTCATCACGCGCAGGTCCTTCACCAGGCGATCCACCTCGGGCACCGTCTGCTTCGAGAAAGTCTGCAGGCCCGGCCGCGCATCGCCGATCGCCGAGTTCAGCGTGTCGGCGCTCTTCTGCGCCGAGGCGATGGTGCGGTTCAGATTGGCGATGGTCGGCTTCACATCCTCGGCCAGGATGCCGTTGGTGGTCGCCGCCAGCTGGCCGATCGACTGCGCCGCATCCCCCGCCTGCTGGATCGCCACGCGGGTCTGGGCCAGCGTCGCGGCGATCTCCGGCCCGCGATCGGCGAGCGCATCGGTCAGGCGGTTGGTATTGTCCAATATGCCCGCGATCGACGCCTGGTTGCGATCCGACAACAGCCCGGTCAGCCGCTCGGTCAGCGTCGACAGGCGCTCCAGCAGCTGCGGCGCGGAGTTCAGGATCGCGCCGATGCCGCCCTGCTTGGTCGGAATGACCGGCACGCCATAGGGGCAGATGGTCTTGTTTTCCGGCTGCGGACAGGTGATCGGCGGCGCGCCCTTACGGGCACCGTCCAGCGAGATGGTGCTGGTGCCGGTGAAGCTGGCCGAGATCGACGCGGTCGTCCCCTGCAGGATCGGCGTCTGCTCGTTGACCGCGACGCGGACCCGCACAAATTGCGGATCGGGCCGCCACAGCGCGATTTCCTTCACCTGCCCCGAAGGCACGCCCGAATAGGTGACCGCCGAGCCCTTGGCCAGGCCGTCCACCGACTGGCGGAAGAAGATGTCATATTCCTTCTCCGACGTGCCGCCCAGACGGGCGATCCAGACGGTGAAGATGGCCAGCACTGCGAGCAGGATCAGCACGACAGAGCCGACAAGGACGTGGTTCGAACGGGTTTCCATCAGCGTGTCCCTGCTTCGCCTCTCGCATGGGCATCGGCCGCATTACCCTGGGAATGCTGTCCCGTGGCATGGGCGTCGACTTCGGTGGGGTGGCGTGCGGCGTCGGCCTCGGCCGAACGGGGGCGGATGTCCGCCACCTCATCCTTGGCGGCGACGGCGGCGCGGCCGCGCGGTCCCTTGAAATATTCCTCGATCCACGGATGGTCGAGCGCGATCAACTCGTCGATCGTACCGACGGCGATCACCTTCTTGTCGGCCAGCACCGCCACCCGATCGCAGATCGCATAAAGCGTATCGAGATCATGGGTGATGAGGAAGACGGTCAGCCCCAGCGTCTTCTGGAGCGACGCGATCAGCTGGTCGAACGCCGCCGCGCCGATGGGGTCGAGACCCGCCGTCGGCTCGTCGAGAAACAGGAGTTCGGGGTCGAGCGCCAGCGCACGCGCCAGCCCAGCCCGCTTCTTCATGCCGCCCGACAGCTCGGCCGGATATTTCGGCCCCGCATCGGCGGGAAGGCCGGTCATCACGACCTTGTAGGACGCGATCTCGTCCATCAGCGCCGGGGGCAGATCGCGGTAGAATTCGCGAAGCGGCACCGCGACATTCTCAGCCACGGTCAGTGTCGAAAACAGCGCGCCGCCCTGGAACAGCACGCCCCAGCGCTTGCGCACATCGACCGCCTCGGTCGCCTCACGCCCGATGGTCGGTTCACCGAACACGGTAATCTCGCCCGCATCGGGGGTCTGAAGGCCGATGATCGTGCGCATCAGCACCGACTTGCCGGTGCCCGACCCGCCGACCACGCCCAGAATCTCGCCCTTGCGCACGTCGAGGTCGAGGCCGTCATGGATGACCTGCTCGCCAAAGCTGTTGCGCAGGCCCCGGACCTGGATCAGATGTTCGTCCTGCTCGGCCATCAATCCCATCCGATCCAGGTGAAGAAGACCGCGAAAAAGGCGTCGAGCACGATCACCAGGAAGATCGCCTGCACCACCGCGGCGGTGGTGCGCAGGCCGACCTGCTCGGCGTCCGATTTGACCTGCATGCCCTGGAAACAGCCCGCAATTGCGATAATCGCGCCGAACACCGGGGCCTTGATCAGGCCGACATACAGGTCGGTGATCGGCACGACTTCGCGGATGCGCGCGATAAAGGTGACGGGCGGAATGCCCAGCGACACCGCCGCGAGGAAACAACCGCCGATCATCGCGATCAACGACGAATAGAAACCGAGCAGCGGCATCAGCGTGACCGCCGCGATGGTGCGCGGCACGACCAGCGCCTCCATCGGCGAGACGCCGATGACGCGCATCGCGTCGATCTCTTCGGTCAGCTTCATCGTGCCCAACTGCGCGGCAAAGGCCGAGCCGGAGCGACCGGCGACCATGATCGCGGTCATCAGCACGCCCAGTTCGCGAAGCGTCAGGCGGCCGACCAGGTTGATCGTGAACACTTCGGCACCGAACTGACGCAACTGTACCGCGCCCTGTTGCGCGATGACGATGCCGATCAGGAAGCTCATCAGGCCGATGATCGCCAGTGCCGAGACGCCGACCGTCTCGAACTCATGCACCACCGCGTTGAAGCGGAAGCGGCGCGGATGGCGGATCACCGCCAGCCCGGCGAGCACGGTCGCGCCCATGAAGCCGAGCAGGCCGTACAGCGTCTGGAAGGCGGCGACCACCGCATCGCCGACCTCGCCCGCCACGCGCGCGAAGGGGCTGACCGGCTTGGGGCGCATTGCGACCGGCTGATCCGCCTCGGTTACCTTGGCAAACAGGTGGCGCTGGTCGTCGTCCAGACCATCGATGGCGGCATCGTTACGCGCGGCGAAGCGGTGGATCAGCCAGGCACCGACCGTGTCGATCCGGTCCACCTGCGACAGGTCGATACGCCGGACCGTCGAATCCTCGCGATCCAGCCGCTCGGGCAGGTCGCCCAGGGTCGCCAGCGAAAGGCTGCCGGTGAAGCGAAGCGCTCCTCCGTCGGCCGGGTCATGTTGATAATCGGCCTTGGCGTTCATCAACTGCCTCTTTGCGGGAAAGCGGGTGTATCGACAAGGCGCTTCGTTCCCACGACGAATCGACTGGCGGCAGTAATTATACGACGGTGTGACGTTTTCATAGGAGCCGATCCAGCAGATGCAGGATCAGGCCGACACTGCCGCCCACCAATGTCCCGTTGATGCGGATATATTGCAGGTCGCGGCCCACCGCATTTTCCAGCCGCGAGGTGACGGTGTCGGCATCCCAGCCGCGCACCGTCTCCGACACCAGCCGGACGATGCCGTCGCCATAATCGGCCGCGATACCCGCCGTCGCACGGCGCACGAAGCGGTTGATCGTCGCCGCCAGCCGGGGATTGTCCTGCAACGTCTGGCCCAGCTGGCGCATCGCATCGCCCAGTCGCCCTGCGGTTACCGCCTGCGGATCGCGCGCCATGCGCAGCAGGGCCTCGCGTGCCTGCTCCCACAATCCGTCCAGCCAGCGCTGCATCGCCGGATTGGCGATCAGCTCGGCCTTCATCGCCTCCACCTTAGCGCGCATGTCGGGATCATATTGCAGGTCCCAGGCAAGGCGATCGAGCCCTTCCTCGATCTTCTGGCGCAGCGGATGGTCGCGGTCCTCGGCGACGTCGTGGAGCAGCTTGTGCAGCCCGTCGATCAGCTTGTCGGCCAGCGTCTCGTCCAACCCCGTCCAGCGCAGGATGGCGCCCGCCCGTTCATGCACCATCGCCCGGACGATCGCCTCATTGGCGTCCAGCGCGGAGGCGGCCCAGCGCAGCACGGAGTCCAGCAGGGGCAGATGCCGCCCTTCGGCGATGCTGGCCTTCAGCAACTGGCCCAGGATCGGCGCGACCTCGGTCGCGCGAAGCCGCGACCCGATCCCCGCCTTGACCATGCCGCCCAATCGCTGCGGGTCGAAGGCGGTCAGCATTTCGGCGAACAGGCGCGACGCCCCGCGCCGGATACGCCCGCCCTCTTGCGGCGGTTGCGCCAGCCAGCGCCCCGCCGCGCCTGCGACGTCGAGCCGCACCATGCGCCGCGCGACGACGCGCGGGACCAGGAAATTGGTGCGCAGGAAATTGGCGAGCGTGTCGCCGATCCGATCCTTGTTGCGCGGCACGATCGCGGTGTGCGGGATGGGCAGGCCCAGCGGATGGCGGAACAGCGCGGTCACGGCGAACCAGTCCGCCAGCCCGCCGACCATCGCCGCTTCGGCAAAGGCGCGGACATAGCCCCAGGCGGGATGCACCGGCTGCAGTCCCCGCGACACCAGGTACAACGCCGCCATGCCGACCAGCAGTCCGGTGGCCAAGACCCGCATCTTCCGCAGGGCGGCTGGAACGGTCTGGCTACCCCCCGATCGCATTGCGAGTTCCATCAATCAGGACAATTCGCGAAGAGCGGCTTTGTTCAAGAGGAATCTTTCCCGAGCGTAACGAAAGCGGGGCGACCTTCTATTCCTCCCCTGCAAGGGGAGGTGGCGCGCGAAGCGCGTCGGAGGGGTGTAACCCTATCGAGAGCGCGACACCCCTCCGTCAGGCCTTCGGCCTGCCACCTCCCCTTACAGGGGAGGAATATTTGCCCCTCACTCCGCCGGATCGTAACCGAGCTTGCCCGTCGCGGGCGGCAGCGCGGGTCCGCCCGCAGGCCCTTCGATCACCGGCCCGCCGCCCAGTTCGTCGCCGGGCTTGTAGGTCAGCAGGCGTCGGCCCAGGCGCGGCCCAATCCAGCGTTCGACACCGACCGATAGGCTGAAGGCGGCGGGGACGATCAGCAGGGTCAGGATCGTCGACAGCGCAAGCCCGCCGATCACCGTCACGCCCATCGGACTGCGCCACGATCCGTCACCGCCCAGCGACAGCGCGGTCGGGACCATGCCCGCGACCATCGCGACCGTGGTCATCACGATCGGCTGGGCGCGCTTGTGCCCGGCATCGACCACCGCCTCATAGATGGGAACGCCCTTGGCGATCTCCTCCAGCGCGAAATCGATCAGCAGGATCGAGTTCTTCGCGACGATGCCCAGCAGCATCAGCAGGCCGATATAGACCGGCAGCGACAGCGGATTGCCGCTGAAATACAGCGCCAGCAAGCCGCCTAGCGGGGCGAGCAGCAGCGATGCCATGTTGACGAAGGGCGGCAGGAAACGGCGATAGAGCAGCACCAGCACCGCGAAGACCAGGAACACCGCCGAAATGATGGCGGTGAAGAAGTTGGCCATCATCTCCGCCTGCATCTTGGCCTGGCCCAGCACCATCTCGCCGACCCCCATGGGCATGTTCTTCATGATGGGCAGGTCATGGACCTTCTTCATCGCGTCGCCGCTGATCAGGCCCTTGGCGAGATCGGCGCCGACCGTCACCTGACGCCGCTGGTTCACGCGGTCGATCTGGGTCGGCCCTGCGCCCAGACCGATATCGGCGACGACGCTCAAGGGCACCGAGCCACCGGTCTGGGTCTGCACCGGCAGGTTCTGGATGGTCGACAGGCGGGCACGCGCATTCTGGTCCAGCGCGACGCGGATCGGCACCTGGCGATCGGACAGCGAGAAGCGGGCCGAATTCTGGTCGATATCGCCCAGGGTCGCGATACGGATCGCGCTCGACAGCGCCTGCGTCGTCACGCCCAGATTGGCCGCGAGGTCGAGGCGCGGGCGGATGACGATTTCCGGCCGGTCGACATTGCCGACGATACGCGGCGCGACGAGGCCCGGAATGGTGCCCATCTGCTCGACGATCTTGTTCGCCGTATCGCGCAGCACGGCGGGGTCGTCGCCGCCCAGCGTGATGGTCAGGTCACGCCCGCTCGAACCCCAGCCGAACTGGGACTGGAACGACACGCGCGCATCGGGGATCGCGGCCAGTTCGGGGGCCAGCGAGCGTTCGAAGTCGGTGCTCTTCATCGAGCGATCCTCCTTCAACGTCGCGACCACGCGGCCATTGCCGACATTGGTGCGGGCATAGACCGACTCCACGTCGGGCTGCTTGCTCAGGAAGTTCGCGACCCGCTTCACCACCGCATCGGTCTGGGCCAGCGTCGTGCCGGGCACCATCTCGATCTTGGCGACCGCCCGGTCATTGTCCTGCGGCGGCTGGAAGGTCTTGGGGATGATGGCGAACATCGCGATGGTCAGCGCAAAGGCGCCGAAGCCGATGCCGATCACCCACAGGCGATGGTCGCGGAACCGCCCCAGCAGGCGACGCAGACGCCCGCGCTTCACGCCATCGGTCGGCCGGTCATAACGAAGCGACCAGCGCAGCGTCGCCATATAGGCGTCCATCAGCC
Organism: Sphingomonas yabuuchiae; assembly: GCF_014199595.1. Taxonomy (GTDB): domain Bacteria; phylum Pseudomonadota; class Alphaproteobacteria; order Sphingomonadales; family Sphingomonadaceae; genus Sphingomonas; species Sphingomonas yabuuchiae. The sequence continues at coordinate 73,263 of NZ_JACHNX010000003.1, forward strand.
TGCCCTCGCCATGGCTGGCATGGCCGGCGGACTTCAGGAAATAGGCCGCGATCATCGGCGTGATCAGGCGCGCGACCGCGAGGCTCATCAGCACCGAGACGACGACGGTCAGGCCGAAATTCTTGAAATACTGGCCCGGAACGCCGGGCATCAGCGCGACCGGCAGGAACACCGCGACGATCGCCATGGTGGTCGCCAGCACGGCGAGGCCGATCTCGTCCGCCGCGTCGATCGACGCCTGATAGGCGGATTTGCCCATGCGCATGTGGCGGACGATATTCTCGATCTCCACGATGGCGTCGTCGACCAGCACGCCCGCCACCAGGCTGAGCGCCAGCAGCGTCATCTGGTTCAGCGTGAAGCCCAGCAGGTCCATGAACCAGAAGGCGGGGATCGCCGACAGCGGAATGGCCAGCGCCGAGATCACCGTCGCGCGCCAGTCGCGCAGGAAGATGAAGACGACGATGACGGCCAGCACCGCGCCCTCGATCATCGCATGGATGGCGCTTTCATATTGCGCCTCGGTGTATTTCACGCTGTTCGAGCGGAGGACGAACTTCACCTCCGGGTTGCGCTTTTCAAGGTCCTTCAGCTTCTGGACGGCGCCGTTGAAGACGCTGACGTCGGAGGCGCCCTTGGCCCGCTGGAAGTCGAAGCTGATGACCTGCCGCCCATCGACCGCCGCCTGCGAACGCTGTTCGGCGTAAAGGTCGCGCACGGTGGCGATGTCGGCGAGGCGCACAGTGCGACCGCCACGCACATTGATCTGGGTCTGGCCCAGGTCATAGGCGTTGCGCGCATTGCCCAGCACGCGGACGGCCTGTTCGGTCCCGGCAATCTCGGCGCGGCCACCGGCGGCGTTCAGGTTGGTCATGCGCAGCTGCGCGTTGACCTCGCTGGCGGTCAGGCCCTGCGCCTGCAACTTCAATGGATCGAGGATGACGCGAATCTCGCGCGTCACGCCGCCGTTGCGGATGACCTTGGAGAGGCCCGGAACCGACAACAGCTCCTTGGTGACATTGTTGTCGATATACCAGCTGAGCTGCTCGGGCGTCATGTTGGACGCCACCGCCGAATAGCTGGCAAGGTCGTTATCGGTCGAATCGACGCGGATCACCTGCGGCTCGAGAATGCCGTCGGGCAGCATCGAGCGGATCTGGGTGATCGCATCGCGCGCATCGCTGACCGCGCGGTCGATCGGCGTGCCGATGTCGAGCTGGACCAAAGTCTGCGACGTGCCCTCGGTCACGGTCGAGGTGATCTGGTCGACGCCTTGCAGGTTCCGCAACGCCGCCTCGACCCGCTGGGTGACCTGCGTCTCCAGTTCGGTCGGTGCCGCACCCGGCTGGTTCACGACGACCACGACGATCGGGAAATCGATATCGGGGTCGTTGTTCACGTCCATCCGCATGAAGCTGACGATCCCCGCCAGCGTCAGCGCGACGAACAGGACGATCGGCGGAACGGGGTTCCGGATCGCCCAGGCCGAGATGTTGCGGAAACTCATCTTACTTGGCCTCCTGGCCTGCAAGGATCGGGCGGACCAGCTGCCCGGCCGCCAGGAAGCCACCCGCCGAACGCACCACCCGCTCAGTCCCGTTCAGACCCGAGGCGATGGTCACGCCATCGTCCGACACCTGACCGATCTTGACGTCACGGCGCGCGACCTTGTTATCGGCTCCGACGATATACACGAAACTGCCCTTGTCGTCGCTCTGGATCGCCGAATCCGGCAGGACCGGGGCATGGCCCGCACCGCCGCGGATCGTCGCCGCGGCGAAACCGCCGGGCCGCAGCGCGGGGTCATAGGACAAAGCGACGCGCGCGACACCCTGACGCGTCTGCGGGTCGATGACGGGCGACACCTGCCACACTTCGCCCTTGAAGCTCTTGTCGCCGCCGACCGGGGTCACGGTGGCGGGCGCGCCGACCGACAGGCCGACCAGGTCCGCCTCGGCCAGCTGTGCGCGCAACTCCATCTGCCCGCCCATCGCCATGCGGAACAGCACGCCCGAGCCCGAGCTGACGATCTGGCCCGGCTCGGCGGCGCGGGTCAGGATCAGGCCCTCGGCGGGCGCGCGGATGTCGAGGCGGCCGTTGCGCGCCTGCGCCTCGCGGAAGGTCGCCTGCGCCGCGCGGACGCGGGCGGCGGCGGCATCGCGGGTCGCGGTGCGGCGCTGGAGATCGGCCTTGGAGATGAAGCCGCGATCGACCAGCTGCTGGGCACGGTCGAGTTCGGCCTGCGCGATCTGCTGGTCCGACTGCGCGACCGAGACTTGCGCGTTCAGCGCCGAGGCGGTCTGGGTCTGGACCGAGCGGTCGACGGTGGCCAGCACCTGCCCCGCACGGACCCACTGGCCCGGCTCGACCAGGACACGGGTGATCATGCCGCCCTCGCCCGCGACGCCGACCGGCATTTCGCGGCGCGCAGCCAGCGTGCCGGTGGCCGAGATCACGCGGCTGACCGCCTGCTGACCGGGAACGACGACGGTGATGTTGGGCACCTGCGTCCCCGCCCCGGCACCCTGGTCCGCCTCATGCTTCTTGGGCGCGAACAGCAACCAGCCCGCCAGCGCCAGCACGATGACCGCCACGACGATCCAGATCCAACGCCTGCGCGGCGTGGATACCGGCCCCTCCAGCTCCAGATGCCGGCCGCCACCGATCGCCCCCGTCTCGTAATTCATGTTCGTCATTGATCCCCGAACCGCATCCATCGTGCGCGCATTGCCGTGCAGGATGCGCTCATTCCCGCTGTGTTATAGAAATATAGCACACCACTCAAGTGTCTTTTGGTACGCCGGAATTGCGGCGGCTCCAAGGTGGACGCCATGCGTTCATCGCCTGTTTTGCCATGAGGCGCCAAAGCCTTGGCCCATAGTCGTGAGACGATCATCACAAGGGAGATGTCGATGAGGAAATACCTGCTTCTGGCCGCGATGGCCCCCGCCGCGCTGGCGCCGCTGACCGCCGCTGCGCAGACCCAGTCCGCCCCTACCACGGTCGAACCGCTGGTGCCCGCCGCCGGGACGGTGCTGGACGTGTCGGCAGAGGGGCGCACGACGCGCGTGCCGGACCTGGCGACGATTCGGGCCGGGGTGGTCAGCCAGGGTGCGACCGCCGCCGCCGCCCTGTCCGACAATGCGCAGCGCATGGCGCGGGTACTGGCCGCGGTGAAGCGCGCCGGGATCGCCGACCGCGATATCCAGACCGCGACCGTGCAGCTCCAGCCGCAATATCGTTATGGCGACAATGTGCCGCCGGTCATCACCGGCTATCAGGCGACCAACACGCTGAGCGTCCGGTTCCGCGACGTCGCCAAGTCGGGCAGCGTGCTAGACGCGCTGGTGGCGCAAGGGGCGAACCAGATCGACGGCCCCAATCTGTCGATCGACAAGCCCGACGCCGCGCTGGACGAGGCGCGGGCCGACGCGATCCAGCGTGCCCGCGCCCGCGCCGAGCTTTACGCCAAGGCGGCGGGGCTGCGCGTCGCGCGGATCGTCTCGATCACCGAAAATGGCGCGGATGCGGGCAGCCCTCAGCCGCCGATGATGCTCCGCGCCTCGGCGATGCGTTCGGACGCGATGGAAAAGACCAGCATCGCGCCGGGTGAGCGCGACGTGACCGTCAATGTCTCGGTCCGTTTCCTGCTGAACTGACCGATCACGCCCCCATCGCCTTCATGGCATGGGGGCGAACTTTCCGGCGGGCACATAGCGGCCAGCGCCATACCCGACACACGAAAAGAGCCGCCCGGTTTCCCGGACGGCCCTTTCTGGCTCAACGAGCGAGTGCGTGGTTTAACGCACACGACCGCGACGAACCAGGTTCACGATCGCCAGCAGGACGACGGCGCCCAGCAGCGAAACGAGGAACGAGGTCAGCGTCAGACCGGCATTGTTGATCGAACCGCCTGCGAAGATCAGGCCGCCGATGAACGCGCCGACGACACCGACGACGATATTCAGGAAGATGCCCTGCTGAGCATCGGTACGCATAATGATGCTGGCCAGCCAGCCAATGACACCACCGACGATAAGCCACAGGATAATACCCATTGTCTTTCCCTCCGTTGGGCCCGCGAGCGGGACACGGGGAAAAGACGTGCGAATGTGGCTATTGTTCCGTGGCCGTACCGGCAATTCGACGAAGCGTTTTTGAAAAAGTCAACGATGCGATCGTTTTTATTCCGCCCTGGGTGTCGGGGCTCAGTATTTCTGCTGGCGCTCGTAGAGCGAGCGATAATGCTGGATGCGCGTGACGCGCAGGCCTGGCATTCCCGAGCGATCGATGGCGCGCTGCCACCCGGCGAATTCCTCGACGGTCAGGCCATAACGGTCGCAGACCTCGTCCACCGAAAGCAGCCCGCCATTGACGGCCGCGACCACCTCCGCCTTGCGACGGACGACCCAGCGCGTGGTGCTGGGCGGCGGCAGGTTGTCGAGCGTCAGCGGTTCGCCGAGCGGCCCGATTACCTTGGCAGGGCGGATCTTCTGGTTCTCGATCATCATCAAACCTCGTCGGGGCTCCCTACCCCATGTCGTCTGCAGGGCCGCTCTACCATGTGCCCTTGAACATCGCCTAAAATCGAAAGGTTAACGGATCATTCATTCCTGTTCCATCCGACGATGGCCCGCGCCATCGGCCCGTTGAACGCCCCGTCCAGCGGGGCGAACAGCATCGGATCGGGGGACACGCGGGCGAAACCGGCCTGCACCGCCGCGGTCGGGCTGGCCGCCTGCCGCGCCGTCGCACCGACCATCAGCACGGCCAGGTCCGGCGGCAGCACCGTCAGTTCGGTATCCCGATCGAAACGGTTGAAACTCAGGTCCAAAAGCGCGGTCCAATCCCGGTGGGTGAGTGGCCTTGTTATCGACGGGATATGAAAGCCGGGTAAAGGCCCAAAACTATTCTCCCTATTTTACGACGCTTGCCCCTTCTTCAATAGGGAGGACGCTCCACTTTTTTGCATGACGCGTGCGAAAGGCGTATGGGGGCGACCATGGAGCAGATGGTGGACTTTCAGCTTGGGGCCGATCCCCGGGCCAAGCGGATCGTGGTCGCGATGTCGGGTGGCGTCGACAGTTCGGTCGTGGCCGCGCTCGCCCATGCCACGGGGGCCGAGACGATCGGCGTCACCCTGCAACTCTACGACCATGGCGAGGCGGTGGGCCGCGCGGGCGCCTGCTGTGCAGGCCGCGATATCCGCGACGCGCGCGCCGTGTGCGATCGCCTGGGCATCGCGCATTATGTCTTCGATCACGAAGATAGTTTCCGCACCCAGGTGGTCGATCGCTTCGCCGACGAATATCTGGCCGGGCGCACGCCCATCCCCTGCGTCCAGTGCAATATGGGGCCGAAATTCACCGACCTGCTGAAGCTGGCGCGCGATCTGGGCGCGGACTGTCTGGCGACCGGTCATTATGTCCGTCGGGTCGAGGGGGTGAACGGTGCGGAGCTGCTTCGCGGCGCCGATCCCGCCCGCGATCAAAGCTATTTCCTGTTCGCCACGACGCAAGATCAGCTGAACTTCCTGCGCTTCCCGCTGGGCGCGCTGCCGAAGTCGCGGGTGCGCGAGATTGCCACCGAACTGGGGCTGGGTGTCGCGGCCAAGCCGGACAGCCAGGACATCTGCTTCGTGCCCGATGGCGACTATGCCGGGCTGGTGAAGAAATTGCGTCCGGAAGCGGATACGCGCGGCGATATCGTCGATCTGTCGGGCGCCAAGCTTGGCGAGCATCGCGGCCTCATCCACTATACGGTCGGCCAGCGGCGCGGGCTGGAGATCGGCGGCAGCCCCGAGCCGCTCTATGTCGTCCGGCTGGAGCCCGACACCAAGCGCGTCGTCGTCGGCCCGCGCGTCGCGCTGGCGGTGGAGGCGGCGCGGCTCACGGCCATGAACGTGCTGGGACCGCTCGACGGCCCGCTATTCGCCAAGGTCCGCTCCATGGCCAAGCCGGTGCCCGCCCGCATGGTCGATGACCGGCTGGTGTTCGATGCGCCCGAATATGGCGTGTCGCCGGGCCAGGCGGCGGTGCTCTATGACGGCGACCGCGTGCTGGGCGGCGGCTGGATCGCCGAGACCGAGGCGGCACGCATCGCCGCCTGAGGCGTTGGTCCGGGCATGACCGCCCCGACCCTCGAAGAACTGCGCCGCCAGATGGAAGCGGCCGCCGAACGCCTCGACTTCGAGGAGGCACGAGCCCTGCGCGACCGGATCAACCTGTTGCGCGGCGGCGCGGAGGATGTCGCGGTCGATACCAGCGGCCTGACCCGCCAACAACCCGGTGCCATGGGCCTAGGCACCAGCCAGTCTCGCCCCGAACGCCCCGAAGGCTGGGTGCCGCCGAAAAAGCCCGATCCGATGACCAAGGGACGCGGGCGACGTCAGGGGTGACCCTTGATCCGCCATGGCGGGAAGCGCCGATTGCTTCCTGCCTGAAACAGGCAAAGCTGATTACCGGCAGGGTCGCGCAGCCGTGCCTCCCGCCAGAGCCAACGCTGGTCTTCCGGACCCGACTCCAACGTGCCGCCCTGTGCCGTGAATCGGGCGGCGGCAGCATCCACGTCATCGACCTCGAAATAGATGATCGGCCCATCGCCGGACACGTCGCTTTGCAGGTGGATGGAGAAGGTCGCATCCCCTTCCGGCATTTCGAACCGGGCATATTCGCCGCGCGACGAGACGATCAGGCGCAGACCCAGATCGCAGTAGAAGCGGACGCTGGCCTCGAAATCGGTCGCACCGACCGTCACCTGATTCAGCCGCACCCTTTCCCCCCTCCACCATTGCCTCTACCGGATCATATCACCCCCGCACCGCAAACGCCCCGCGATATTCCGGCTTCACCGTCCCCAGGATGGCCCGCGTCACCGGCAGCGTGACCTCATACGCCCCCTCGGCATAGGACCCCGCCACATAAGGGTCGGCGATTAGCCCGATCCGGTCGATCGCGCGGCCATTGGTCGACCCCAGCAGCATGGTCAGGTCCTTCAACGGCGGGCAGGCGTTCATCAACGATAGATCGCCTTGATTACGCTTCACCTGCTCAGCCTTGAGCCTCGCGCAATAGTCGGTGCGGATCGCAGTTTGCAGCGCGGGCAGCGACGTGAACACCGCCTTCGGGTCCAGCCGCCGCCCCACCGCCTTGTCCCAGACCAATTCATGGGAGGCGGGCGAGCCATGCGCGCCGCCGGTGAGACTATAGCTGTTGCCCGACAGGCTCAGGAAGCGCGGTGTGTCGGTCACGACCTTCCACGTCTTGTCGAAGGAATAGCGGTTATAAGGAAAGCCCGATTGTTTCGCGTCGCGACGACCGGCGGCCCCGTCGCGCGCCGCCTTCGCCTGGATGCGTGCGCGGTCGGCGTCGAACCATGCCTTCAGCCCACCGATCCGCGCCGCGGCCGCCGGATAGGCATAGCTGAATTCATAGTCGGCGGTCTTGGCCTCACGCGTCACGACCTGCGCCACGGCCGGGCTGGCGGCGCCGATCAAAGCCAGCGCGATCATCACCTTACGCATCATTTATCTCCCCTCGATGCCGCCAATATGGACCGGACGGGCTGTACGGTCGATGACTGGCGGCGTGGCGCTTGTCCCGCCGCATGGGCGAACATATATCGAACACATGGCGCAACTCGACACCCGTGAAAAGCTGGCGATCCTGGCCGATGCCGCGAAATATGACGCGTCCTGCGCGTCGTCGGGCACGTCGAAACGCAACAGCCGCGACGGCAAGGGGATCGGCTCGACCGAGGGCATGGGTATCTGCCACGCCTATGCGCCCGATGGCCGCTGTATCTCGCTCCTGAAAATTCTGCTGACCAACAGCTGCATCTTCGACTGCCATTATTGCATCAATCGCAAGTCCTCGAACGTCCGCCGCGCGCGTTTCACCGCGCAGGAGGTGGTGAACCTCACCCTCGCCTTTTACCGGCGCAATTATATCGAGGGGCTGTTCCTTTCCTCGGGCATCATCAAGTCGTCCAACTATACGATGGAGCAGATCGTCGAGGTCGCGCGGTCCCTGCGTGAGGATCATGGCTTTCGCGGCTATATCCATCTGAAGACGATCCCCGATGCCGATCCCGAGCTGGTGCGGCTGGCCGGGGTTCATGCCGACCGCGTGTCGATCAATGTCGAGCTGCCCACAGTGGGCGGTCTCCGCCGCCTCGCGCCCGAAAAGGATGCAGGCCGGATCGAAGGCGCGATGGCCAATGTGAAGACCGCGATCGAGGATCGCACCGATGCGGCGAAGAAGTACAAATCCGCCCCCGGCTTCGCCCCCGCAGGCCAGTCGACCCAGATGATCGTCGGCGCGGATGCCGCGACCGACCGCGACATCGTCGGTCGTGCCGCAACCCTGTATGACCGCTTCTCCTTACGTCGCGTCTATTATTCGGCGTTCAGCCCGATCCCTGACGCCTCCGCCGTGCTGCCGCTGCAACGCCCCCCGCTGATGCGCGAGCATCGGCTGTACCAGTCCGACTGGTTGATGCGCTTCTACGACTATCGCCCCAATGAAGTGGCGGCGGCCGCGGACGAGGCGACGGGGATGTTGCCGCTCGACATCGATCCCAAGCTCGCCTGGGCGTTGAAATTCCGCCAGAACTTCCCTGTCGACGTGAACCGTGCCCCGCGCGAGATGCTGCTGCGCGTGCCGGGACTGGGCGTGAAGGCGGTGGACCGGATCATCGCCACCCGCAAATGGCGCAAGCTGCGGCTGGAGGATGTCGGGCGGCTGACCGTCTCGATCGCCAAGCTGCGCCCCTTCCTGATCGCCGAGGACTGGCGCCCGGTGGCGCTGGCCGAGCGGGCGGACCTGAAACCGCTGGTCAAGCCTAGCGCCAAGCAGTTGGAACTGTTCGGCTGAGTACACCTGATTCCATGAGAGTGATTCGCGGGTGAAACGCGCGTCATGTTGCGCCGTTGGGCCATGCGAAGGAGACGATCATGGCCACCGCCGAAATCTATGCCGATCTGAAGCGCGATCACGACAAGCAGCGCGAGATGCTGAAGGAACTTGCCGAGCTCAAGGGCGACGGTGCCAAGCGCAAGAAGCTGTTCGAAGCGTTCCGCATCGAGATCCAGAGCCACGCCGCCGCCGAGGAAGAGTCGCTCTACGCCACCATGCTGGGCGAGCCCGAGCTGCGCGACGATGCACGCCATTCGGTGTCCGAGCATAAGGAGATCGACGATCTGCTGGGCGAGATGATGGACCTCGACTTCGCGTCGGACGAGTGGGAGTCGAAGTTCTTCCACATGCGCCATCGCTACGAGCATCATATCGACGAGGAAGAGGAAGAGATGTTCCCCGCCGCCGAGAAGGAACTCGACGACGCCACCGAGCAGAAGCTCGCCGAAATCTACGAAACCCGCAAACCCATCGAGGCGAAGGAAGCCAAGGCCAACCCGACCGGCGGAGACGAGCGGGATTGAGCTTGCCTATGCGCCAATTCCTCCCCTTGCATGGGAGGTGGCAGGCCGAAGGCCTGACGGAGGGGTGTAACCGGTCGCGAGCGAAGCTTGCCCGCCCAGCCGGGGACACCCCTCCACCAGCTTCGCTGGTCCCCCTCCCCTTGCAGGGGAGGAACGTCGCGAACCCATGCGCATCATAACCATGCCCGCCCCTGACGACTTCGACGCCTGGCGCGACGCCGCGCGGGGGTTGATCGCCGACAGCGTGCCGCCCGATCAGGTCGTGTGGCAGGTCGGCGAGCAGCCCGCCGATCTGTTCGGCGCGGTCGCCGAGGCCAATCCGGCCACCACCGCCCCCCGCTTCAACGTATCGCGTGGCTTTATCGACCTTGCGTGCAGCGTCATCCTGTCCAACGACCCGGAGCGTTTCGCTCTGCTCCACACCGCCCTCGACCGGTTGCGCCGCCAACCCCGGCTGATCGAGGATCAGGCCGATCCGCTGATCCGCCGCCTCGACCGACTGGCCAAGGCGGTGCGGCGCGACATCCACAAGATGCGCGCCTTTCTGCGCTTTCGCGAGACGGAGGATGACGATGGCCCGCGCTATGTCGCCTGGTTCGAGCCCGAGCATCATATCGTGCGTGCCAATGCGGCGTTCTTCGTCAACCGTTTCACCACGATGCGCTGGTCGATCCTGACGCCCGAGGTGTCGCTCCACTGGGACGGCAAGACGCTCACCGAAGGTCCCGGCGCGAGCAGGGCGGACGCACCCGAGGGCGATCCCACCGAGGCGGTGTGGAAGACCTATTATGCCAGCATCTTCAATCCCGCCCGCGTGAAGATCGGCGCGATGCTGAAGGAGATGCCGCGCAAATACTGGAAAAACATGCCGGAAACCGCGTTGGTCTCAGAATTGATCGCGGGCGCGCAGGCGCGGGAGACGGGTATGATCGCAACGGCCAAGACGGATGTGCGGACCGGGCGCGGCGGCAATGCGCAGGCGGCCTGGGCGGCGCTCAGGGACGAGGCGATGACCTGCACCCGCTGCCCGCTCCATGCGCCCGCGACCCAGACGGTGTTCGGCGAGGGTCCGGTCGATGCCGCGCTGATGTTCGTTGGCGAACAGCCCGGCGACCAGGAGGATCTGGCGGGCCACCCCTTTGTCGGCCCGGCCGGACAGGTGTTCGACCGCGCGGTGGCGGAGGCCGGGATCGACCGGGCGACGGCCTATGTCACCAACGCGGTCAAGCATTTCAAATTCGAGCCGCGCGGCAAGCGCCGTATCCACAGCTCACCCAATGCCGGCGAAATCCAGGCCTGCCGCTGGTGGGTCGAACAGGAACGCCTGTTGATCCAGCCGAAGGTGACGGTGGCCTTGGGCGCGACGGCGGCGCGATCGCTGTTCGGCAAGGTCATGACGATAGGCCGCGAGCGCGGCAAGGCTCTGACGTTGCCCGATGGCGGCACGGCCTTCATCACGGTGCATCCGAGCTATCTGCTCCGCCTGCCCGATCCGGCGGCGAAGGAGGTCGAATATGCGCGGTTCGTGGAGGATTTGAAGCTGGCGGCGGCGGCGCTATTGTGACGCGGCGGCCAGCGCTTCATTGTTGATCATCAGGGGGCCGGGCGCGATCAGCACCCGGCCCTCGAAGACGATCAGCCGTGGCAGGTGCAACCGGCATGGTCGCAACCCGTGCCGCCCTCATGATGCTGGGCACAGGCGTCGCTGCAGAAGCTGCGACCTTCGGCTTCGATGGCATTGTTGACGCTGACGATGCAGACGCAATCGGCGCAGGCGCACTTCACTTGATCGACGGTGACGGCCATTCGACTTACTCCTCGTCTAGGGAATCGGGTTCGAGCACATGGTCCATCATGTTGGTCAGCATGGTGCGGATGTGACAGTCGGGCAGTTCGTAAAGGACGTTGCGCCCCTGCCGACTCTGCTTGAGCAAGCGCCCGGCGCGCAACAGCCGCAGGTGTTGCGAAACCAGGCTCTGGCTCACGCCGACCTCTTGCGTCAGCTCGCTGACGGTGCGCGGCCCATCCAGACACGCGACCACCAACCGCAGCCGATTGGGCTCGCCCAAAAGGCGAAACACATCGGCCAGTAACGCGCCCTCATCCGGTGTCATGCATATACCAACATATGAACACATTCTAATATGTTCATACCGATCTTGATGTCAATCAGGATTCGCGGGTTTGCGTGCCGCCCAGGCGTGGTGTGACCCGTTACATCACTCTCGGATCCGGGCCGATCCGCCCGTCCGCATCGTCCAGCGCATCGATCGCCGCCATATCCTCTTCGTCCAGCGAGAGCTCGGTCGCCGCGAAATTATCCGCCATATGTGCCGCATCGGCCGCCTTGGGGATTACCGACAGCCCGTGCGCCAGATGCCAGGCCAGCACGACCTGTGCGGTCGATCGGCCATGTTTCTCCGCGATGGCCGCGATCTCGGGCGTTTTCAGCAGTTCACCGCCCTGCCCGAGCGGGCTCCAGCTCTGGGTCACGATACCTTTGGCTTCGTGATAGGCCCGCGCCTCGCGCTGCTGGAAGCGGGGGTGGAGTTCGATCTGGTTGACGACGGGCACCACGCCGGTCGCGTCGATGATCCGGTCGAGATGCTCGGGCAGGAAGTTCGACACGCCGATCGACATCGCCTTGCCCGCCTCGCGAAGCGCGATCAGGCTTTGCCACGCCTCGACATAAGCGTCCTCGGCAGGCACCGGCCAGTGGATCAGATACAGGTCGACCGCCTCGACACCCAGCAACGCCAGACTCTCGTCCAGAGCGGCTTCGGCATCGCGGTGACGGTCGTTCCACAGCTTGGTGGTCAGGAAGGCGTCCGCGTCGCGAAATCCGTCGCCCACGCCGCGCTCATTGCCGTATATGGCGGCGGTGTCGATCAGGCCGTATCCGGTGTCGAGGCCACGCCGCACCACCAGCGCCGCCTGCGAATCCGGGATCTGATAGGTGCCCAGCCCCAGCTGGGGCATGGGGCGGCCGTCGTTCAGGGTCAGTGTCTTCATGCCGTCCCAAACCGGCCGCCCCCTCATGCGGTTCCGATTGACCCCCGCCCCCCGATCGCGCAAGTCGCTGCCCCCATGGTCGAGCATATTCTTTCCGCGCTGGCGAGCTTCGCCATCTGGGTCATTTCCACCGGTGGCTATCTGGGCATCATGCTGCTGATGGCGATCGAGAGCGCGTGCATTCCGCTGCCCTCCGAGATCATCATGCCGTTCGCGGGCTATCTGGTGTCGACCGGGCAGTTCAACCTGTACCTCGCCGCGACGGCGGGCGCGCTGGGCTGCAATCTGGGCTCCATCGTCGCCTATGAGATCGGCAAGCGCGGCGGACGGCCGGTCGCCGAGCGCTGGGGCAAATACCTCCTGATCGGGCCGGGCGAGCTGGACGCCGCCGACCGCTTCTTCGCGCGCTATGGTTCGATTGCGGTGCTCATCGGGCGTCTGCTGCCGGTGATCCGCACCTTCATCGCCTTTCCGGCGGGTGTGGCGCGGATGAAGCTCGTCCCCTTCCACCTCTACACCTTTCTGGGCAGCTGGCCCTTCTGCCTGGTGCTGGCCATCGTCGGGCGCGAGTTGGGCGAGAAGTGGGATTCGGACCCGCGCGTCAAGGCGTTCTTCCACCGCGCCGACCTGGCGATCGGGATCGTGCTGGTCGTGCTGATCGGCCTTTACATCTGGCACCGGGTACGCGGGCTGAAGCGCGCGCAGGACTGAACCAGCCACAAAGCGAGCGGGATCGCCACCGCCGCCCAAAGGTACAGGCCGTGCCAGCTCGTCCATCCCCACCATTCGGAGGGGATGGTGCGCAGGTCGCCGAACAGGAAGCGCTGCTGCATCACCGCCTGCCACCAGGCCCAGCGGAAGGTCGGCGGCGCAAAGATCTCGGCCGAAGCGATGGTCAGGTTGATCGCCATCGATCCCGTCAGCACCAGCGCGAGCAAGCCGCGCATCCAGAGCCGCCGCGCCATCGTCCAGAGCGGCGCCAGCCCCAGCGCCATCACGCCCGCCAGCGGCATGGCATGACGCGGGCCGGTGGCGTTGCCGCCATCCCAATAGACATAGGCCGCATTGACCAGCAGCGCGACCAGCGCCACCCCGGCGGCGGTCAGCGCCAGCCCGCGCGTCGCCCGTTCCTCACTCAGCCGCCACAGCCCGATCGGGGCCAGCACCAGCACCGGCGCGACCCAGACGATCCCGCGCGTCGGGCCGGTCAGGATTTCGCGAAGCACCGCGATCCGGGGAAAGGTCAGCCCGTACAACCCCTGGTTCATCCCCTCGAACCCGACCACGCCCGAATAGCCGATGCGGAACGGCGTCCCGAAGGCGAACATATTATAGGCGAACAGCGGCAGCAGCCCGACCACGCCCGCCGCCAGCAACGGTAGCAGCGGCTTCGGGTTCGCCCGGTGCCGCCATAGCGCCCAGAGCCCGATGACCGAGCCGGCCAGGACCGCCTGATACTCGACCACCACCGCCCAGCCGAGCGCCAGCCCCGCCACCGCCAGCCAGCGTCCACCGCCCCGCGCCACCCCGGCCAGCGCGATGACGAACAGCGCCGCCACGCTCGCATGGCCGAGCAAGGTCGTGGAATAGCCCCAGATCGGCGTCCCCAGCGCATAGCCGAGCGCGGCGAACAGCCCCGCCCCTGCACGGCCGCTCAGGCCCAGCGCCAGATCGAACAGCAGAACGGCCGCGATCGCGGTCAGCAGCGCAGATCCCGTGGCGGCGGCGACGCGGGTGCGCAGCTTCAGATAGTCGACGAAACCTGCATGGGCCGTGGACAGGACATGGCGCTCGGCCCGGTCACCGGTGACCAGATCGGTCAGCGCCACGGCAGGCAGCGCCATCAGCGTCATGCCCGGCGCCTTGTCGAGATAGGCATGCGCCCCGAACTGCGCCTTGTCGATGGTCAGCGGCGCGAAGGGGTCGATGGTCGCGGTGCCGTTCTCGACCATGCGGATCGCGGCGAACAGGCGGGTCGCGTTGTTGGGATTCAATTCCCATGATCCGAACCAGGCGCAGGAGAACCAGACCAACAGGAACAGCCCTGCCCGAATCCCGCCCAAGCCCTGCCACCGCGTCATCGGATCATCCCCCGGTTCACGGGCTCTGGCGCTACCCGCCCCGCCGATCGCGGACAAGCGCGGCTTGGCGAGGATTGAATCGGCCCCCTCTCCTTTTGTTCATCACCAGCCCCTATGAAGGCCTGATGCACAGCCGTTTCGAATCCCTGCCCAACCGCCGCGCCATCGTCGACCGCCGGGCGCTCGCCGAACAGGTCGCCGCCCTGGGCATCACGGGGCCGGAAGGCCGCACGCTCGTCACCCCCGTCCTGCGCGCCGCGCTCGATGCCGGGCGGCAGGAAGTGGCGCGACGGCTGTCGCTCCATCCCTCGCGCGGGTTGGAGGCGGCGGCGGCGCAGGCCTATCTGACCGATCAGGTGCTGAAGGTGCTGTTCGAGTTCACCACCGACACGCTCTACCCCTTGAGCAACCCCACGGCGGGCGAGCGGCTGACCCTGATCGCGGTCGGCGGCTATGGGCGGGGCGAGATGGCGCCCTATTCGGACGTCGATATCGGCTTCCTCACCCCCTTCAAGCAGACCCCGCATGCCGAACAGGTCATCGAATCGATGCTCTATTCGATCTGGGACCTGGGGCTGAAAGTCGGCCATTCCAGCCGCTCGATCGACGAGATGATCCGCCAGGCGAAGGGCGATGTCACCGTCCGCACCGCCCTGCTGGAGGGGCGTTTCCTGTGCGGCGACCAAGCGCTGTATGACGAGGCATCGCGCCGCTTCAAGGCCGAGATCCAGACCGATTCGCACCGTCAGTTCATCGCCGACAAGCTGGCCGAGCGGGACCTGCGCCACCGCAAGATGGGCGATACCCGCTATGTCGTCGAACCGAACGTCAAGGAGGGCAAGGGCGGCCTGCGCGACCTGCATGCGCTCTTCTGGATCGGCAAGTACGTCTATGACGTCGACCGTGCGGCCGACCTGATCGACCGGGGCCTGTTCACCCGCGAGGAGTATCGGCAATTCCACCGCGCCGACAATTTCCTGTGGGCGGTGCGCTGTCACCTCCACACCATTACCGGCCGTGCCGAGGACCGGCTGACCTTCGACGTGCAGCGCCAGATCGCCGAGCGGATGCGCTTCTCCGACCGGCCCGGCAAGGCCAAGGTCGAGCGGTTCATGCAGCTCTATTTCCTGCAGGTGAAGACGGTCGGCGCGCTGACCGGTGCGTTCCTGGCGCATCTGGACGAGCGGTTCGCGGCGCGCGGCCATCGTTTCGGCCTGCCCACCATCCGCAGGCGCCCGCGCCGGTTGAACGGCTTCGTGCTCGATCGCGGGCGGCTTGCCCTGCCGCGCGACAGCTTCTTTCAGGAAGACCCGGTCCGGCTGATCGAGATCTTCCAGCTTGCCGACCGTTACGAGCTGGAGGTCCATCCGCTGGCGGTGCGTGCGGCGTCGCGCGATGCCAAGCTGGCCGACGATATCCGTAACGATCCGCGCGCCAACGCCCTGTTCCTCGACGTGCTGACCAGCCGCCACGACCCCGAACTGGTGCTGCGCTGGATGAACGAGGCGGGTGTCTTCGGCCGCTTCATGCCCGATTTCGGGCGTGTCGTGGCGCAGATGCAGTTCGACATGTACCACCATTATACGGTCGACGAGCACACCATCCGCGCGCTGGGCCTGCTGGCGAAGATCGAACGGCAGGAACTGGTCGAGGAACATCCCGTCGCCTCGGCGATCATCGACCAGATCGTGTCGCGGCGCGTCCTCTATGTCGCGGTCCTCCTCCACGACATCGCCAAGGGGCGTGGCGGCGACCATTCGATCCTGGGCGCGGAAGTGGCCGAGCGGCTTTGCCCGCGCCTGGGCCTGAGCGAGGCCGAAACCGAAACGGTGGCGTGGCTGGTCCGCTGGCACCTGCTGATGTCCGCCACGGCGTTCAAGCGCGACCTGTCGGACTTCAAGACGATCCTCGACTTTTGCGAGACGGTCCAGAGCCCCGAACGGCTTCGCCTGCTCCTCCTGCTGACCATCGTAGACATTCGCGCGGTCGGGCCGGGGACATGGAACGGCTGGAAGCGCCAGCTGCTCGCCGACCTGTACGACGCCGCCGAGGAGGTGCTGCGCCTGGGTCACAAGCAGCGTGGCCGGACCGAGCGGATCGCCGCGAAGCAGGCGCGGCTGGCGGAGATACTGGGCTGGCCGGAGGCGCAGTTCGCCGCGCTGGTCCGCCGCCTGCCCGAGGCCTATTGGATCGCCGAGCCCGAGGATGTTCTGGCCCATAATGCCCGCCAGATGGCGGCGGCGGGCGATGCGCAGCTGTCGATCGATGCACAGGTCTATGGCGAGCGCGGCGCGACCTTGGTGTCCATCTATGCCGCCGACCATCCGGGCCTGTTCTACCGTATCGCGGGCGCGATCCATGTCGCGGGCGGCAACATCATCGATGCGCGCATCCACACCACGCGCGACGGCATGGCGATCGACAATTTCCTGGTGCAGGACCCGCTGGGTCGCCCGTTCGACGATCCCGGCCAGCTGTCCCGCCTGCGCCGCGCGATCGAGGATGCGCTGGCCAATCGCAGCAAGCTGGCCGACCGGCTGGTCGCCAAGCCCAATGCCCGGCCGCGCGCCGATGCCTTCCACATCGCGCCCAACGTCCTGATCGACAACCGCGCCTCGAACCGCTTCACGGTGGTCGAAGTCCATGCCCGCGACCGCCCCGCGCTGCTGAATCAGCTGGCCCATGCGCTGTTCCAGTCGAAGGTGACGATCCACTCCGCCCATGTCGCGACCTATGGCGAACGCGCGGTCGACGTCTTCTACCTGACCGACCTGACCGGGGATCAGATCACCAATAGCAGCCGGTTGAAGACGCTGGAGAAAAGGCTGCTCGGCGCGGCGGCGGGCGAAGCGCTGGAGATCGCGGCGTAAACGGCCTTGCGATCACGGCGCCTTGCAGGGGAGCAAGATTCCCATGCTTGGGTGTGTCGTCCCGGCATGATACCGCCCCCGCATGGCCGACCTGAACGACATTCCCGCCCTGATCGCCGATATGGGCCAACGCGCCCGCAGCGCCGCCGTCACGCTGGCGCAGATGCCGACCGAGGCGAAGGCCGATGCCCTGCGCGCCGCCGCCGCCGCGATCCGCGAGGCAACTCCGGCGGTGCTCGAGGCCAATGCGCGCGACGTGGCGGCGGGCGCGGCGAACGGGCTGTCCTCTGCCATGCTCGACCGGCTGACGCTGGACGAGGCGCGGATCGCGGGCATCGTCGCGGGCGTGGAGGCGGTGGCCGCTCTTCCCGATCCCGTGGGCGAGCGGATCGACGAGCGCATCCGGCCCAACGGCCTGAACCTGTCGCGCGTCCGCGTGCCGGTGGGGGTGATCGGCATCGTTTATGAAAGCCGCCCCAACGTCACGGTCGACGCCGCGGCCCTCTGCGCCATGGCGGGCAATGCCGCGATCCTGCGCGGCGGGTCGGAAGCGGTGCACAGCAACCGCGCGCTGCACGCCGCTTTCGTCCGGGGCTGGACGGCGGCGGGGGGAACTGCGGATGCGGTGCAGCTGGTGCCGACCACCGACCGCGCCGCCGTGGGCGCGATGCTGGCCGCCGACGGCCTGATCGACCTGCTGATCCCGCGCGGCGGCAAGAGCCTGGTCGCGCGGGTCCAGGCCGAGGCGAAGGTGCCCGTGCTCGCGCATCTCGACGGGATCAACCATGTCTATGTCGACGGCTCGGCCGATCATGCGATGGCGACGCGGATCGTGCGCGACGCCAAGATGCGCCGCACCGGCATTTGCGGGGCGATGGAGACGCTGCTGATCGACCGCGCCTATTGCCACCCCGCCGAGCTGGTCGCCGCGCTGGTCGACGCAGGCTGCACGGTGCGCGGGGATGCCGACATCCGCGAGATCGTGCCCGGACTGGACGTCGCCACGGCCGAGGACTGGGATACCGAATATCTCGACGCCATCGCCAGCGTCGCGCTGGTCGACGGCCTGGAGGGAGCGATGGCCCATATCGCCGCGCATGGATCGCACCATACCGATGCGATCGTCGCCGAGGACACGGCTGTTGCCGAGCGCTTCCTGGCCCAGGTCGACAGCGCCATCGTACTGTGGAACGCATCGACCCAGTTCGCGGACGGCGGCGAGTTCGGACTGGGCGCGGAGATCGGCATCGCCACCGGGCGGCTGCACGCGCGCGGCCCCGTCGCGCTGGAGGGGCTGACCACCTACAAGTGGATCGGGCGCGGTACGGGGCAGATCAGAGGGTGAGGATCGGTCTGCTCGGCGGGTCGTTCAATCCCGCCCATAAGGGGCATCGCCGCATCACACTGGACGCGATGCGCGCGCTGGACCTCGACGAAGTGTGGTGGCTGGTATCGCCGGGCAATCCGCTCAAGGACGGTGCCAGCGACATGGCCCCCTTCGCCGCGCGGTTCGCCTCGGCCCGGAAAATGGCGCGCCGCGCGCCGATCCGGGCCAGCGCGATCGAACAGGAACTGCACACCCGCTACACGCTCGACACGGTGCGGAAAGTCCAGCGCCGCTACCCCGGCCACACGTTCATCTGGCTGATGGGCGAGGACAATCTGGAGCAATTTCATCGCTGGCGCGGATGGCGTGATATTGCCCGCGCGATCCCGATTGCGGTTATCGGCCGTCCGGGGTACAATGCCGCCGCCCACGCGACACCCGCGCTGGGCTGGTTCAGGCGTTTCCAGAGGCGTCCGGGCCAGGCGAAGAACTGGACGATGTGGAGTTTGCCGGCCTTCGTGCTGTTGCGCTTCCGCCCCGACCCGACTTCCGCCACGGGCCTTCGGGCCCGCGATCCGGACTGGTTTCGGCATATGGGCCGGAACGTCCCCTGAACAGGAGCTCACTTGGCCACTTCCCCGCAATCGCCGCGTCCGTCCGATCCCGCCGAGGTGGAGGCGCTGCATCGCCTGATCCTCGCGTCGCTGGATGACGACCAGGCGGTGGAGACGATCTCGATCCCGCTCGCGGGCAAATCGTCGATTGCCGATTTCATGGTGATCGCCAGCGGTCGCTCGACCCGGCAGGTCGCCTCGATGGCGATGAAACTCGCCGAGAAGATCAAGGCCGAGTTCGGCCGTTCGGTCCGGATCGAGGGTCTGCCGACCGCCGACTGGGTGCTGATCGACGCGAACGACGTCATCGTGCACCTGTTCCGGCCCGAGGTCCGCAGCTTCTACAATCTGGAGCGTATGTGGGCGTTCGGCGATGCGCCGACTCCCCCGGCCAGCCCGGCCGACCGTAACCCCTGATTCACGCCAAGGCCCGCCCGTGCTGCTGCATATCGTCGCGCGCGGGCGGATCGGCCGTTCGCCCGAGGCCGAGCTGGTCGACCGCTATATCAAGCGGATCGGCTGGCCGACCAAGGTGACCGAACTCCCCGACACCGGCGGCAAGGTCCCGCCGCTGGAGGGACAGGCGCGTCTGGTCCTGATGGACGAGAAGGGCGAGAATCTGTCCTCGATGGATTTCGCGCGTCGGCTGGAGCGCTGGCGCGACGATGGCGTGCGCGAGTGCCGTTTCATGATCGGCGCGGCGGACGGGTTCGAGGATGCCGACCGCGCGCGCGCCGACCTGCTCATCTCCTATGGCCGGGCGACCTGGCCGCACATGATGGCACGCGCGATGCTGGCCGAACAGCTGTTCCGTGCGACCAGCATCCTCGCCAACCACCCCTATCACCGCGAAGGCTGAACGCGTGAGGCGGCGGCATGGCGTGCTGGCGCTGGCGGCCCTGGCGCTGCTCGGCGCGACCGACATCGCCGCAGACCAGCGACGGCTGGCCGATGCCCGCGCGGGTGCGGCGGCAGCGCAGGCGCGAGCCCAGGCGCTGGAGCGACAGGCCGGAGCCGAGCGTAACGCCGCCGCCATCGCCCAAGCCAAGGAACGCGCCATGGCCGCCCGCGTCGCAGCGGCGGAGGCCGAGGTGACGGCGGCCCGTGCCCGCGTCGATCTGGTCGCCGGGCTGCTGGAGCAGCAACAGGCGAAACTGGCCAAGGCGCAGGCCCCGCTCGCGCATCTGCTGGCCGCGATGCAGAGCATGGCCGCGCGTCCCCCGGTCGCGGCGGTGGCGCAGCCCGGCTCGGTCGCCGATCTGGCGCATGTCCGCGCGGTCTTCGCCACCGTCGCCCCCGTCATCGCGGCGCGTTCCGCCACCGTCCGCGCCGAACTGGCCGCCACCCGCCGGGTCCGCGCGCAAGTGACGGTGGCAGCGCGGGCGCTGACGGAGACCACCGCCAAGCTAGAATCCGAACGCCAGGCGCTGGCCCGCCTGGAGGCACGCCATCGCGGCCGCGCCGAGGCGCTGGGCCAGGTCGCCATCGACGAATCCAACCGCGCACTGGCGCTGGGCGAGGCGGCGCGCGACATCGTCGACCGCATGGCCGAACGCGGCGAGGCGCAGGCCACGGCGGGCGAGCTGCTCGCCCTGCCCGGCCCCGTCCCGCGTCCGCTCGGGGCAGGCGTCATGGGCCCGGTGATCCCCTCGGACACCTATCGCCTGCCGGTGAAAGGACGGGTCACCGGCGGCTTCGGTGAAATTTCCGATTCGGGCGTGCGGGCGCGCGGCATCACTTTGTCGACCGTCCCTTATGCGCCGATCCTCGCCCCCGCAGGCGGCGAGGTCCGCTATGCGGGCGCGTTCCGGGGCTATGGCGGGATCGTCATCCTGAATCACGGCACCGGCTGGACGAGCCTGGTGACCGGCCTGGGCGGCATCTCGGTCAAACCCGGCGACCATGTCGCAGCGGGGGCCGTCCTCGGCCGCGCGGGACGAGGACGAGGCGGCGTCGAGCCGCGCGTGACGGTCGAATTGCGCCGCGACGGGCGCCCGATGGATATTGCCGCGATTTTGGGGTGACGCGCACTACCAATGCAAATATTTAAAATTATGAAATTCTAAGATGAATGCGAAAACCGATTTGAATAAATTCGCAAAAATAACTATCTTTTGCAGAGTAAAATGTTTATTCCGACACTCTTAGTTAGTTTTATAATTTCTCTGGCTATCATTATTCTTGGCCAGCATCCGTTTCATTGGGCTTCGGTGGCCAAAGCGAGGCGGCATCAGTAGCTGCGTTTTGTTCCGGCGCTGCTTGGCCCATCAACCGTTTTAGAGTTGCAGCCCGCTCCAACGATCGCATCTCGCGATCCTGGGCCAACGCCGTCGGGAAATAGGTTCTGCCAAAATCATCAATTCGTAGCGTATCCGATATTCCTAGATCTTGGGCCATCTCTCGCAACAAACGGCGCATTCTCTCATCAACCACGTGGGCTTGCCAAGGTGAAGTATTTAAAGATTGGTAGAGCTCGGCCCACGATTCTCGAACGCCTTCGGATTTGTTAAATGCGACATCGATTGAGTTAAGGGCTCTTACGGTATCTTCAGAGGCCAGTTCGGCTCGTCCTTGCATTATAGTGGCGAATACGTTCAGCTTAAACCTTCGGGCTTCTAATTCGCTATCTCCTTGTCGGCGCAATCGTTCAGCAATCTGAGCGGCCGAAATCGGTGCTCGCCATGTTGCTATTGCCGCAGCAATTGCCGCTACTGCACTCAAAAATGCTGCAACGACGGCAGGACTGCTCCACGTATCGACGTTCATTGTGAGTCACCCCACTCGCGCAACTTCTTCATTCGCAAGTTTACCGGACCAAGCGGAGTTTCAATTTTAAGGAAATCGAAGGCAAAAACATCTGCGGCAAAAGCTAATGGCACGTGATATGTCATTCCACTGGGGCCTGCAGTTGCTCCCTGAATGACGACGCCACCTGCCGGGATTTTCACTTTCAAATCGCCTTTGAGCGATCCATCCTGAAGGGTGGTATATGTACCATCAAACTCAACTCCTAGGGGATCGGACCCTACAATAACGCCATTTGCGAAAACGAACATCGCAAAGCCTTGGCCATTGAGCCCACTCATATAACCCGCATAAAATCCATCCCAAGTCATGTGGCTTGCCTTCACTCTGGATGCTGTCAACCTATGCCAGTTTATTCATGTCAGGTTGATGTTGATATTTGCAATCGTCAAGGCGGATGATTGTTGAACATGTGAAAATGACGAATGCTGATTCGTGAGCGCGCCCCACTGATGCGTCCATTCGACAAGGGAGGTGGCCCTAAATCGCGTGATTAGGAACTCTTTCGTTCGCGCCGGAACCCCCGCTCACCCTCCGTTCAGCACGGTTGCGCTTTGATTGCTTGCCGCTTCCCGCTACACAGGCGGTCTGCTTACCTGGTCCAGGACCCTCGATGCCCCGTCCGCTTGTGAAACGTCCGCTTCTGACTGCTACTGCCATCGTCGGCGCGCTGGCCATGGTGCCGATCACGACCTCCGCGATGGCGGCGGTGGACAGTTCGACCGTCCGCCAGTTCGACCGGTTCCTCGACGTCTACAACCGGATCAAGGCTGATTATGTCGACAAGGTCGACGACGACACGCTGATCAAGGGCGCGATCCAGGGGATGCTGGCGGCGCTCGATCCGCATAGCAGCTATGTCGACGCGCTCGACTTCGACAATCTGAAAATCCAGACCGAGGGCAATTATGGCGGGCTGGGCCTGACCGTCTCGATGGAGGACGGCGCGATCAAGGTCATCGCGCCGCAGGAGGATACCCCGGCGGGTCGCGCGGGCGTGAAGTCGGGCGATTACATCACCCATATCGACGGCAAGCTGATCTATGGCCAGTCGCTGGACGAGGCGATCGGCCAGATGCGGGGCAAGCCCGGCACCAAGATCAAGCTGACCATCGTGCGCCCCGGCCGCGACAAGCCGATCGAGCTGACCCTGACCCGCGAGGTCATCGTCCAGCGTCCGGTAAAGTGGGAGGTGAAGGGCGATGTCGGCTATATCAACATCAACACCTTCTCCGAAAACACCGGCGCCGACACGCGCGCGGCGATCATGGCGATCGACAAGGCGCTGGGGCATCGGCCGCTGGGCTATGTCGTCGATCTGCGCGACAATGGCGGCGGCCTGCTGACCCAGGCGATCGCGGTCAGCGACGCGTTCCTCGACCATGGCGAAATCGTGTCGCAGCGTGGCCGCGAGAAGTCGGACATCGAACGCTATTACGCCAAGCCCGGCGACGACGCCCATGGCCTGCCGGTGATCGTGCTGACCAACTCCGGCACCGCCTCGGCCTCCGAGATCGTCGCGGGCGCGCTGCAGGATCATCACCGCGCGCTGGTGATGGGTGAGCGCAGCTTCGGCAAGGGATCGGTCCAGACGCTGCTGCCGCTCGGCCCCGAGACGGCGCTGCGCCTGACGACCGCGCGCTACTACACCCCCTCGGGCCGCTCGGTGCAGGAGGGCGGGATCGAGCCCGACATCAAGGTGCCGCAGATTTCCGACCCCGATTACAAGACACGCCCCGTCTTCCGCGAGGCCGATCTGCGCCGCCACCTGATCAACGAGGTGAAGGCGGATAATTCGATCCTGGAAGAGGATACCAAGGCCGATCCGCGCTTCGCCGCCACGTCCGAGGCGCTGAAGAAGCAGGGGATCGAGGACTTCCAGCTTTATTATGCGCTGAAGACCGTCGCGCGTCTGGGCGGCCCGACCCAGGTCGCCGCCGCCACCAAGCCGCCGGTGAAATGAT
The DNA here is from genome assembly GCF_014199595.1 of Sphingomonas yabuuchiae. Taxonomy (GTDB): domain Bacteria; phylum Pseudomonadota; class Alphaproteobacteria; order Sphingomonadales; family Sphingomonadaceae; genus Sphingomonas; species Sphingomonas yabuuchiae. The sequence continues at coordinate 97,375 of NZ_JACHNX010000003.1, forward strand.
CATGGCCGTCCCCCGCACCCGTAACGAGAGACTGGCGAACATCATCGCCTTCGCCCTGCCCGCCGCGCTGCTGGCGGGAGCCTGGGGCAGCCAGCTGATCGGCGGGCTGTACCCCTGCGAGATGTGCCATTGGCAACGCTGGCCGCATTATGCCGCGCTGGTGCCCGCCTTCCTTGCCTTCTTCGTGCCCCAGCGCAGCATCCGGGGATCGCTTGTCGTGCTCGCCGCGTTGTTGATCGCAGTGTCGGGGGCGATCGGTGTCGCCCATGCCGGGGTCGAATATGGCTGGTGGCAGGGCTTTACCGCTTGCACCTCGACGGTGGATTTCACGGGCGGGAGCGCCGCCGACCGGCTGAACGCGATTTTGAAGGCGCCGGTCATCCGTTGCGATGTGGCGCAATGGACCTTGGGCGGTATTTCGCTCGCCGGGTTCAACGCGATCTTCTCGCTGGGCGGTGCGGTGGCGATCCTGCTGTTGATGAGGAAGGCGCGATGAGCCAGCTTCGCTGGATGCCGGGCGACCGGCGCGAATCGACGAAGGCGATGGTCCGGGTGGACCAGGCCGGGGAATATGGCGCGACCCGCATCTATGCCGGGCAGCTGGCGGTGCTGGGCGACCGGCATCCCTTTGCACGCGCGATCCACCACATGGCCGAGCAGGAAGAGCGCCACCGCGCCTTTTTCGACCGGATGATCGCCGAGCGCCGGGTGCGCCCGACCCTGTTCCAGCCCTTTTGGGACAAGGCCGGTTTCGCGCTGGGGGCGATCACGGCAGCGATCGGGCCCAAGGCGGCCATGGCCTGCACTGCGGCGGTCGAGACCGAAATCGACAAGCATTACCAGGAACAGCGCGACCAGCTGGGCGATAGCGATCCCGAACTGTCGGAGGCCATCGCTGATTTCCAGGCCGAGGAACTGGAGCATCGCGACCATGCACTGGGCGCGGGCGCGGAAGAGGCGATCGCCTATCCGGTGATGTACGGACTGATCCGGGCGGGCTGCAAGGTCGCGATCGCGGCGGCCAAGCGCCTCTGAACGATATTGCGGGAGAGAGAGGATGACGAACCGGTCCCGGGCCGCCGGCATGTTGGCCATGATGACGATCGCAGGCATCGGCGCGGCCCCCGCGACGGCACAGCAGGTCGCCGCCCCCGGCGCGCTTCCGCCCAAGAAGATCGAGGCCCCCGGCGAGGTGTCGCGCAACGCGCCGGTCAACGGCGTGCTGACGCTGTTCGGCAACGAACGCTGCCCGACGGACAATCAGGGCAACGAGATCGTGGTCTGCGTCCGGCGCGGCGCGGAGGAACAGTTCCGCGTGCCCAAGGAACTGCGCGACCTTCAGGTCACGCCCGAGAATGAGAGCTGGGCGACGCGGGCGACGGGCACGCTGAACGAGGGTGCGGGCGTCAACAGCATCGGCAGCTGCTCGGCGGTCGGCGCGGGCGGCGCGACCGGCTGCTTCGTCCAGCGCGCGCGAGAAAACCGCGCGATCAACGCCCAGCGCAGGCGTGACGAGGAACCGCGGAATCCGTGATTTTCTCGTGGCGGAGTAACCCTTGCCCGCTCGTTTGCACAATTTCCGCGAAGGCCGGGATCGAGGTGGGAAAGCGCGGGCGGGGACTTCGATCGGACCGCAGCTGGCCCCCGGCCTTCGCCGGGGTGGCACGCTGTAAAACGCCAGCCTTTCGCCTTGGACGAGGCTGAAGCGCGATCCGGATGTCTTGGCGAATGTTGGCCCTTGGCCTTCGACTTCGCTCAGGCTGAACGGGGGTGGGGAAATAGACCGACATTGGTCAGGGCAGACCCGCCCCCTCGTCCCGCCACCATTCCCAACCTCCATTCACGCTGAGCCAAGTCGAAGCGCGCGCCAGATTCCGGCGGCTGGGCCGATGCCGGACCTGCCACCCATCAAACTAGCCCCATCGTCCCTCAGGCCGCCACGGCCTGCACACGCGGCACCTGCGCGATCCGTTCCAGCGCCATCGCACGCGCGGCCTCGTCCGGCGTGATGCCGTTCTGCTCGGCAAGCGCCAGCACCGCCCCCATCTTCCGCCCGACGGCCAGGACCCGCCGCCGCACCTCGGTCGTGCGCCAGCCCAGATATTCGCCTGCGACATTGATGATCCCGCCCGCATTCGCCAGGAAATCCGGAGCATAGAGGATGTCGCGCGCGGCCAGCCGTTCGGCCATGTCCTCGCTCGCCAGCTGGTTGTTGGCGGCTCCGCACACCACGCTCGCGCGCAGCTGGGCGACCGTGTCGGCATCCAACACCCCACCCAATGCGCAGGGCGCGAGCACGTCGACGCGCGCCGACAGCAGCGCCCGGCTGCTCATGACCATTGCGCCGAACCGTTCGGCCGCGCGCGCCGCCACCTCGCTGCGCGGTTCCGCCACGATCAGCTTGGCCCCCTGTTCGTGGAGCAATTCGCACAGCGCATAGCCGACATGGCCCAGCCCCTGAACGCCGACCGTCACGTCGGAAAGCTCCGCGCCCAGCCGCTGGCGCACCGCCACACGCATGGCCTGAACCACACCCAGCGCCGTCCAGGGCGAGGGATCGCCACCGGGCTTCTGCCTGGAAACCGGAAGCCCGGCGACATGGCGGGTACGCGTGGCGACCTCTGCCATATCCGCCACGCTGGTCCCGACATCCTCGGCGGTGACATAGCGCCCCTTCAGTTCGGCGACCTGACGCCCGAAGGCGCGGAACATCGCGGCGCGGTCGAACGGCCCTTGGGGCAGGCGGATGACCGCCTTGCCGCCGCCAAAGGGCAGATCGGCCAGCGCATTCTTCAACGCCATGCCCTCGGCCAGCCGCAGCGCATCGACCGTCGCGCTGCGATCGTCGGCATAATGCCACAACCGGCACCCGCCCGCCGCCGGGCCGAGCGTGGTCGAGTGGAGCACGATGACGCCGCTCGCCCCGCTGTCCTTGTCGTGGAACGTCACCACCTCTTCGGGCGGCAGGCTCTGGCGGTCTTGGGCTGGGTGCAGCATCGATCGTATCCCTGAACTTTCTCTGACATGGAGATAGCCCAGCGCGAGAGGCGAAACTGATCCGATTGGTTAGGCGAATGTCGATTTATCGGTTAATATGACCCCGCAATATCCAATTAGAGGATGAAATGTCTCACGATCTCGATATCTGGGAACGACGTATCCTTGCTCTGTTGCAAGAGGATGCCAGCCTGTCGACGGCCGCCATCGCCGAAACCATCGGCCTGTCGGCGTCGCCTTGCTGGCGGCGGATCGACCGGCTGGAGCGTGACGGGATCATCAAGCGCCGGGTCGCACTGGTCGATCGCGCCAAGGTGGGGCTGAAGGCGCAGATCTTTGCGCAGGTGAAGCTCAACGCCCATGGCCGCGCCAATCTCGACGAGTTCACCGCCGCCATCCGCGAGGTGCCGGAGGTGATGGAGTGCCATGTGTTGATGGGCTCGGTCGACTTCATGCTGCGCATCGTGGCGGCGGATATCGAATCCTATGAGCGGCTGTTCTTTGAAAAACTGTCGAACCTGCCCGGGGTGCAGGAAATCAACTCGACGGTGGCTCTGTCGGAGATCAAATCGACCACGTCGCTGCCGATTGCCGGGTGAGGCCCTCCCCTTGCTATTGGGGCCTGTGACACGTCCCCCGCTCCGTTCGCACTGAGCGTAGTCGAAGTGCACGCCACACGGTGGAACGGATCGACGCTGTTCGGATGGCGTTGCGTGAGACGCGAAGTCTTCACGCGCAGGACAACATGAAATGCCCCCTCCCCTGAAGGGGAGGGGCTCACGTTGATTCAAGGCATTGTCGTCAGGCTCGAACCTTCGTCGCTCAGGCTGAGCGGAGGTCCAGATTCAACATTCTCCACTCACGCCCAAAACAAAAACCCCCGGCAGCCCATCGAGCCACCGGGGGTTTTCAAAAGCATCGCGCAACCCGGAGAGCCCCCGAGTCGCCGCGCATCACTTCGGGGCCAGCACCATCAGCATCTGGCGGCCTTCCATGCGCGGATAGGCTTCGACCTTGGCAACCTCGGCCACCTGCTCGGCGACGCGCTGGAGCACGTTCATGCCCAGCTGGCCGTGGCTCAGCTCGCGACCGCGGAAACGCATGGTGACCTTCACCTTGTCGCCCTCGCCGATGAATTCGACCACCTTCTTCATCTTGGTGTCGTAATCATGGTCGTCGATGTTCGGACGCATCTTGATCTCCTTGATCTCCTGCGTCTTCTGCGACTTGCGGGCGAGGTTCGCCTTCTTCTGCGCCTCGTACTTATATTTGCCGACGTCGAGGAACTTGGCGACGGGCGGGTCCGCGTTCGGCGACACTTCGACCAGGTCGAGGCCGAGCTCCTGGGCCTGGGCCATCGCCTCGCGCGTGTACATCACGCCGAGATTCTCGCCCTCATGGTCGATCACGCGAACCTTGGGGCTTTGAATCCACTCGTTGAACCGAGGACCGTTCATCGGCGGCGCCTGCATCGGACGGCGCATCATGGGAGGACGTATGGGTATTTCTCCTGTGGCAATTACGATTTCAATATAAGCGATCGGGCCCGAATTTGAAAGGGCGAGACAAACGTCCCGCCCTCCCCCTTACTTAGTGCTGATTCAGCCGCGCAGATCGGGCGGGGTCGCCTCTTCGCGCAGCATCGCGATGGCTTCGTCCAGGGTCATGATCTCCTGCGCCTGGCTGCCCAGACGACGGACGGCGACCTTGCCTTCCTCGGCCTCGCGCTTGCCGACGACCAGCAGCACGGGGACCTTGGCGACCGAGTGTTCGCGCACCTTGTAGTTGATCTTCTCGTTGCGCAGATCCGTCTCGACCCGGATGCCCGCCGCCGCCAGCTTGGCCGCCGCGTCCTCCGCATAGCCGTCTGCGTCCGACACGATGGTCGCGACCACCGCCTGCACAGGCGCCAGCCAGACGGGGAAGCGGCCCGCATAATGTTCGATCAGGATGCCGATGAACCGCTCGTATGATCCGAAGATCGCGCGGTGGAGCATGATCGGGCGATGCCGCTCGCCATCCTCACCGATGTACGACGCATCGAGTCGCTCGGGCAGAACCCGGTCCGATTGGATGGTGCCGACCTGCCAGGTGCGACCGATCGCGTCGGTCAGATGCCATTCCAGCTTGGGCGCATAGAAAGCCCCCTCGCCCGGCAGTTCTTCCCAGCCATATTGCTCGGTCGCGAGCCCCGCGCGCACGACCGCGTCGCGCAGCTCGGTTTCGGCCATGTCCCACATCTCTTCGGTGCCGAAGCGCTTTTCGGGACGCAGCGCCAGCTTGATCGAATAAGTGAAGCCGAAATCCTTGTAGATCCGGTCCGCCAGTTCGCAAAAGGCGCGAACCTCCTCGACGATCTGGTCCTCGCGGCAGAAGATGTGCGCGTCGTCCTGGGTGAACTGGCGCACGCGCATCAGGCCGTGCAGCGCGCCGTGCGGCTCGTTGCGGTGGCAGCAGCCATTCTCATAGAAGCGCAGCGGCAGGTCGCGATAGGACTTGATCCCCTGGCGGAAGATCAGGACGTGCGCCGGGCAGTTCATCGGCTTCAGCGCCATCCACTGCGCATCGTCCGACACCAGCGGGCCTTCGTCCTCGACGTTCGGCACCTCGTCGGGGATCACGAACATATTCTCGCGATACTTGCCCCAATGGCCCGATTGCTCCCACTGGCGCGCGTCCATCACCTGCGGGGTCTTCACCTCGCGATAGCCGCCCGCGTCGATCGCGCGGCGCATATAGGCCTCCAGCTCGCGCCAGATGCGATAGCCCTTGGGGTGCCAGAAGACCGAGCCATGCGCCTCCTGCTGGAGGTGGAACAGGTCCATCTCGTTGCCCAGCTTGCGATGGTCGCGCTTGGCGGCTTCCTCCAGGCGGGTCAGATGCTCGGCGAGCTGCTTCTTGTTGAGCCAGCCGGTGCCGTAGATGCGGCTGAGCATCGCGTTCTTCTGGTCGCCGCGCCAATAGGCGCCCGACACGCGGGTCAGCTTGAAGGCATTGGGATCGAGCTTGCCGGTCGAGGCGAGGTGCGGCCCGCGGCACATGTCGAGCCAGGCATCCTCGCCCTTGCCCGCACGATAGACGGTCAGTTCCTCGGTATCGGGCAGTTCGGCGGCCCATTCGGCCTTGAAGCTCTCGCCCTGCGCCGTCCAGCGCTCGATCAGTTGCTCGCGGGTCCAGACCTCGCGGATCAGCGGCTCGTCCTTGGCGATGATCTTGCGCATCTCGGCCTCGATCGCGGGCAGGTCCTCCTCGGTGAAGGGCCGGTCCTTGGGCGCGAAGTCGTAATAGAAGCCGTCATCGGTCGCCGGACCGAAGGTGATCTGCGTGCCGGGGAACAGCGCCTGCACCGCCTCGGCGAGGACATGCGCATAGTCGTGGCGGGCGAGTTCGAGCGCGTCGGCCTCGTCCTTCGCAGTCACCAGCGCCAGCGCGGAGTCGCCCTCGAACGGCCGCATGATGTCGCGCAGTTCGCCATCGACGCGCGCGGCGATCGCCGCCTTGGCCAAGCCCGGACCGATCGCGGCGGCGATGTCCGCAGGAGTAGTTCCGGGCGCGACCTCACGGACGGAACCGTCGGGCAGCGTGATACGGAACATCGCGGACATGGATACTCTCTTCGATTAGGGCTGGTGATGCGCCAGCGGAACCCGGCGCGAGGGGCTCTATAGGGAAGAATCCCGATTAGGTATATGGGCAGGTATATGGGGTGGCGCTCAGCCCTGCGCCCGGATCTCCGGCAGTACCTCCAGCGCGGGCCGGGCATACCAGTAACCCTGGTGATACCGCACGCCCAGATCGCGCAGCGTCGCGGCCTCGGCCGCCGTCTCGATCCCCTCGGCGATCAGCAGCGTGTCGAGTTCGGCGCACATGCCGACCACCCCGCGCACGATGGCGCGGCGGCGGGGATCGGTGTCGATGTCGCGGATCAGTTCCATGTCCAGCTTCACCTCGTCGGGGGCGAAGCGCATGAACCGGTCGAGTCCCGAATGGCCCGCGCCGAAATCGTCGATCGCCACCGAAAAGCCGATCTGCTTGTAGGAGTCGATGATGCTCGCGACATGTTCGGGCGATCCCATCTCCTCGTTCTCGGTGAACTCGAAGATCAGCCGGTCGACGGGCAGCCCCTGCGCCTGGGCGGTGCGCAGGGTCAGCTGGATACAGGCCATCGGCGAATATACGGCATTGGGCAGGAAGTTGATCGACAGCCGCGCATCGCCGTCCATGATTCCCGCCGCCATCGCTGTTTCGATCGCCTTCACCCGGCACGCCTGGTCGAAGGAATAGCGGTTCGCCTCGTTCACCTGCGACAGCACGCTATACGCGCCCTCACCCCCGAGGCCCCGGATCAGCGCCTCATAGGCAAAGGGGCGACCGGTCATGGTGTCGACGATCGGCTGGAATGCCATCGTGAACGGGATCTCGAAATCGACACCGTCGCGGCATCCACTGCAGATTTTGCGCATTTCCATGCCCCCCGGCTAGTTGGAATTGGTTAACGCCTTGCTTCACCGGATTTTTCCCGCGCAAGGCGCTTGCCCGGAAAAAGGGCGGCGGTGGTCCGTATCCACCGCCGCCGCAAGGTTCAGGACCTGGGCGTCAACCTTGCTGGCCGCCGCCGTGACTGGCCTGTCCGCCCTTTGCCCCGGCCTCGGCCGCGCGTTCGGGGTCGTTCTTGAAATTGCCACCGCTTTCCTGACCACCCTTGCGCCCTGCTTCGGATGCCTTTTCGCGGTCGTTGGCGAAGTTGCCCGGATTGTTCTCGCGGCCGCCGCCGCCATTGCTATTGGCCATCTTGTCTCTCCTACTGCCCCCGCAGCGCAAAGACGAAGCGGCGGAGCCTCAAGTTTCGCAAATCCTCGCAACAATTATATTCTGCATAAGTGACAGATCATGATCTGTTTAATGGAGCGAAGCGGTACGAACTTCAACAATCCTGACCCATATCATTATCATCCACAGGGGCGGAGCCTGAAACAACGGAGCGAACCACATCATGTCTTCGCCGATATCACGCGGCGCAGCCGGTCCCTATTGATCGATTGGGTAGGCCGCCATCGCCGTGACCTTGCCGTCGATGGGCGCAGGCGACATGTCGATACGAACCGGCGGTGCGGTGGCGGAGACCGGGATTTACGAGGGCGAGTTTGTCTGCGCCATCGCGGTCCGTGCGATGCATAGGCCAAGCGCCATGCCTTCATCGCCTTCCCTCACGCGATCCCGAACGGCACCAGATGATTGTCCTGCGTATGACCGATCCGCGCCCGCCCCAGATAGGGCACGCCCATCTCGGTGCACCAGCGCTGGATCATGAACTCCAGCGTCTCGCCCCATTCGGGCTCGTTGGCCTGCACGTTGCTGACCGCGCCCAACCGGACGCCGGCCACGCCCTTGAGCTGGGTGGCGTTGGCCATGGTGAACAGCATCCGGTCGACGGCATAGAGATGCTCGGACACTTCCTCGATCATCAGGACATGGTCGGTCAGGTCGGGCAGCCAGGGCGTGCCGATCAGCGCATGGAGGATCGACAGGTTGAACGCCGCCGCCGGGCGGCCGTCGAGGCCCGGCTCCAGCCCCTGCCGGTCGCCGCTCACCAGCCAGCCGAGCGAGCGCGCCACCGTCGCGTCGCCATGCTGGCGGCGAATATCGCTTGCCATCGGACCATGGACCGGCCGTCCGATCCGCCGCGCGTAAAGCGCCGCCAGTACGAAGCCGAGGTCGGAATAGCCGATATAGGTCTTGTGCCCCGCCGCCGCGTTCAGATTCGGCATGACCCGCGACAGGATGCGGTTCGATCCATAGCCGCCGCGCAAGAACCAGATCGCGTCGATGCCGGGGTCATTGGCGAACTCCAGAAAGGCCGAGGCGCGGCGTTCGTCGGACCCGGCGAAATGGCCGTCCTGCTCGTAGCATTGCGGGTGGAAGATCAGGTCGACGTCCGGATAGGCGATCGCGGCGAAGGCACTGACCGGGGCTTCGGCGGCAGGATTGCCGATGCTGGCGGGGGCGAGGATTCCGATCTTCATTCTGGCGTACCCCCTTGGCTGCCGATCCGGCGGGGCATTGCCCTGTGCCGCATTACCGCCGATAGCGTGGCGCCATGACCAACGGCAATTCCTGTTTTCTGGTGGGTATCGGCGGATCGGGGATGATGCCGCTGGCGATGATCCTGCGCGCGCGCGGCTGGACGGTGGCGGGCTCCGACCGGGGACTGGATCAGGGGCGCGTCGCCGCCAAGTTCGACGCGCTGCGCGCCGCCGAGATCGCGCTGTTCCCACAGGACGGATCGGGCGTGACCTCGGCCGACCAGCTCGTCATCGCCTCCGCCGCCGTCGAGGAGACGGTGCCCGACATCGTTGCCGCCAACCGGCTGGGCTGCGCCCGCGCCACCCGCGCGCAGATGCTCGCAAGCCTGTTCAACGAGAGCGCGCTGCCCATCGGCGTGGCGGGGACCAGCGGCAAGTCGACCGTCACCGGCATGATCGCCTTCATCCTGCACGAAACGGGGCGCGATCCGACCGCGATGAACGGCGCGGTGATGAAGGATTTCGTCTCGCCCGACAGCCCCTTTGCCAGCGCGCTGGTCGGCGGCGGCGAGGCGTTCGTCAGCGAGGTCGACGAAAGCGACGGCTCGATCGCACTCTATAATCCGGCCATCGCGGTGCTGAACAATGTCAGTCTGGACCATAAGTCGCTGGAGGAATTGCGCGACCTGTTCGGTGGGTTCGCGGCGCGCGCGCGCCATGTCGTGGCGAATGCGGGCGATGCCGAGACGGCGGCCTTGCTGGCCGACATCCCCAACCTGACCACCTTTGCGGTGGAGGGGGCGGCCGATCTGGTCGCCGAGGCGCTGAAGCCCGAACCCTTCGCGATTCAATTCGACCTGATCACCGGGGGGGCGGGCTATCATGTCCGGCTATCGGTGCCGGGCCGCCACAATGTCTCCAACGCGCTGGCCGCGATCGGCGCGAGCGTGGCGGCGGGCGTGCCGCTGATCGATGCGATCCGCGCGGTCGAGCGCTTCACAGGCCTGAAACGCCGGTTCGAGAAGGTCGGCGAGGCGAAGGGCGTTACCGTCATCGACGATTTCGGCCACAACCCCGACAAGATCGCCGCGACGCTCGACACGCTCCATGCCTTTCCCGGGCGGTTGCTGATCCTGTTCCAGCCGCACGGTTATGGCCCGCTCAAGGTCATGCGGACCGAACTGGTCGACAGCATCGCCGCGCGGATGAAGCCCGACGACGTGCTGGCGATCCCCGACCCGGCCTATTTCGGCGGCACCGTCGCACGCGAGGTGACCAGCGCCGACATCGTCGCCGACCTGCGCGCGCATGGGCTGGATGCCCGCCACATCGCCGACCGTGCCGAGGCCGCGGCGATGCTCGTGGCCGAAGCGCAGGAAGGCGACCGTATCGTGGTGATGGGCGCGCGTGACGATACGCTCAGCCTGCTGGCGCAGGACATGGTGGAGCAGCTCGCAGCGACGTAAAGGACGCTTGACGTAAAGCAAACTTTCCATGTAAAGCCTCCTTCACATATGAGGGAGGTTCGTGATGCGCCTGCAACCGGAAATGAAGCGATATACCCGCCGCCTGCTGGTGACGATGACGCTCTATGCCATCGCACTGATCGGCGCGAATATGTGGTTTCGTCATGCGCCGCCGTCAGGTCCGCTGGCCTATCTGGTCGCCATCCTGCCCGCGCTGCCGATCATGGGCGTCTTCGTCGTGATCGGCCGGTTGCTGGTGGAGATGCGCGACGAATATGTGCGGATGCTTCTCGTGCGACAGTCGCTCATCGCAACCGGCTTTGCCCTGTCCGTTTCGACGGCATGGGGGTTTCTGGAGGGCTTCGGTCTTGTGGAGCACACCCAGGGCTATTGGACGACCGTCCTGTGGTTCGGCGGCCTGGGACTGGGCGGTTGCTTCAACGCCCTGACCGAATGGCGCACGCGGGCGTGAACAACCACCTGCGCACCCTGCGGGCCGAACGCGGCTGGAGCCAGCAGGACCTGGCCCAGTTGTTGGAGGTCAGCCGCCAGAGCGTCAACGCGATCGAAACGGGGCGCTACGATCCCTCGCTCCCCCTCGCCTTCAAGATCGCCGAGCTGTTCGGCTGCGCGATCGAGGACATTTTCGTCAGCCCGTCCAAAGGCTGATTTGGCCTATTCCCATCGCCATGATAGGATCGCCGCCAACGGCCATAGGAGAACGCCCGTCATGTTCCGTCGCCTGTTCACCGAACATCCCGAAAGCGTCGGCGAAAGCTATGTCGAGCATTTCGGCGTCGCGGCACGGTTCGGGGGGATCATGATCCTGGGCGGGCTGGGCGCGATCGTCCATGCGGTGGTGCCAGGGCTGTGCACCACGACGGGCAGCGACACGGTCGCCCGGCTCCATGCCGAGATGGTCGCCAAGCGGCGCAAGAAACAGGCCGCGCAGACGCAGATGAAGAGCGTGGAATATGTGATCTGAGGGGGTCTTGCCCCTCCACCACTCGCTGACGCGAGCGGTCCCCCTCCCCAAGCGAGCTTGGGGAGGAATGCGGTGGTTCAAGCCGCTTGCCGTTGATACCAGCCAAGCCTAGTTTGACTCGGCGTCGCGCGTGACACGGTGAATCTGGCTGCCGTAGGACCGAAGACTTTCGGGATCGCTTGCGAGGGACTGGCAGTCCTCGCCGCGCGGCGCACTCCCCCCCTCCGTTCAGCTTGGGCATAGTCGAAGGCCACGCCACGGCCTCTCCAGGCATTCCTATGAGAAGGTCATGCCTTGGCCTTCGACTTCGCTCAGGCTGAACGGAGGGCGGGACATTGCGCCGTCGGGTTTCCAATCCCTCCCCCGGCCCCTAAATCCCGGTCATGACCGACACGCCCACACCCCGCCCCAAGCTCGCCCATCACTGGACGCCGGGGACCGGCCCCGCGATCGTCTTCCTGCCCGGCTATGCCTCGGACATGCAGGGGTCGAAGGCGCTGGCGCTGGAGGCATGGGCCCAGGCGAACGGCCGGGCCTTCCTGCGCTTCGACTATGGCGGCTGCGGCGAGTCGGAGGGCGCGTTCGAGGATCAGGCGCTGGCCGACTGGCGGGACGATGTGGTCGCGATGCTCGACGATGTGGTGAAGGGACCCGCCATATTGGTCGGATCGTCGATGGGCGGCTGGCTGATGCTGCTCGCCGCCAAGGCACGCCCCGAACGGGTCCAGGCGCTGGTCGGCATCGCGCCCGCGCCCGACTTCACCGACTGGGGCTTTTCCGAGGAGGAGAAGATGACGATCCTCCAGACCGGGCGGCTGGAGCGGCCCAATCCTTATGGCCCCGCCCCGACCATCTATACCCGCCGTTTCTGGTCGTCGGGCGAGGCCAATCGCCTCACCTTCGGCTCCATCGCATTCGACGGGCCGGTCCGCCTGCTTCAGGGCATGGCCGACCCCGATGTGCCCTGGCAGCGGACTACCCATCTGGCGCAGCTGTTCCGTTCAGCCGATGTGCAGACTGTCTTGATCAAGGACGGGGACCACCGGCTGTCGCGCGATGCCGATATCGCGCTGCTGATCCGGGCCGTCGAGGACGTGTTGCACCGCCTATGATCCTGCTCTCCCTGGCGCTCGCCGCCGCCGTCCAGTCCGCCCCCGCCAAGACGCCGCCCCTACCCACCGACCCGCGCGAGGCGCGCTATCAGCGCTGCGTGACGCTTGCCGACACCAATCCCGCGGCGGCCAAGGTCGAGGCGGGCAAATGGCGCCTGGCGGGCGGCGACTATTTTGCGCAGCAATGCCTGGGCCTCGCCTTTGCGGCCGAACGCAGCTGGAGCGCCGCCGCCAGCGCCTTCGAACAGGCCGCCCGCGCCGCCGAGACCGCGCATGACGTGCGTGCCGCCAATTACTGGGCACAGGCGGGCAATGCCTTTCTGGCCGCCGGAGACGCCACCCATGCCCGCGCCGCGCTGGATGCCGCGCTGGCGGCAGGCGAGTTGAGCGGCTTCGCGCTGGGCGAGGCGCAGCTCGACCGTGCGCGGGCCTCGGTCGCGGGCGGCCAGATGGCCGCCGCGCGTATCGATCTGGATGCGGCGCTGACCAACGCGCCTGCCGATCCGCTCGCCTGGCTGCTCTCGGCGACGCTGGCGCGGCGGATGAAGGACCTGCCCCGCGCGCAGAAGGACATCGCCCAGGCGCTGGCCCGCTCCGCCGACGATCCCAGCGTCCAGCTGGAGGCGGGCAACATCGCCGCCGTCGCGGGCGACGAGGCGGGCGCCCGCAAGGCGTGGAGCGAAGCCGCCCGCCTCGCCCCGCCCGACAGCCCGATCCGCGCCGAGACGGCCAAGGCGCTCTCGCAATTCCCGTCCCGCTAATCCCTTATCGCACGTAAAGGTCATGCTTTCCCGTTCGGGATAGCATGACTGTCCCGCCCGAGCGGCCCCGTTGAACAGGCAGAACCACCGATGCGCTATCTCCACACCATGATCCGCGTCAGCGACCTGGACGCCAGCATCCGCTTTTTCGAGCTGCTGGGCCTGAAGGAAGTCCGCCGCGTGGACAATGAACGCGGCCGTTTCTCGCTGATCTTCTTGGCCGCGCCGGGCGACGAAGGCCGGGCCGAGGTCGAGCTGACCCACAATTGGGATCCCGAAATCTACACCGGCGGTCGCAATTTCGGGCATCTCGCCTACCGCGTCGACGATATATACGCGACGTGCCAGCGGCTGATGGATGCCGGGATCATCATCAACCGCCCCCCGCGCGACGGGCATATGGCCTTCGTCAAGACGCCCGACGGCATCTCGATCGAACTATTGCAGGACGGTGCGCTGCCGCCGACCGAACCCTGGGTCTCGATGCCCAATGTCGGAAGCTGGTAAGAGGCTTTCGATGGAAATCGTTCGAGTCCCCGTCCTCTCCGACAATTATGCCTGGCTGATCCATGACGCCGGGCAGACCGTCGCGCTCGACCCCGGCGAGGCCGCGCCCGTCGCGGCGGCGGCGGCCGCGCGCGGCTGGACGATCGATCAGGTCTGGCTGACCCATTGGCATCCCGATCATGTCGGCGGCGCTGCCGCGTTGAAGGCGCAAGGGGCCCGCGTCGCGGGTCCGGCGGCGGAGGCGGCGAAGATCGACGGGCTCGACACGCTGCTGGACGAAGGCGACACCATCGCGGTCGGTGATGCGGTGGCGACCATCTGGTCGGTGCCGGGCCATACGGCGGGCCATATCGCCTTTCATATCGCCGACCGGGCGACGATCTTCACCGGCGACACGCTGTTCGCCATGGGATGCGGGCGGCTGTTCGAGGGAACGGCGGCGCAGATGCACGCCAATATGCGCCGGTTCGCAGGGCTGCCGGGCGACACGCGGGTCTATTGCGGCCACGAATACACCCTGTCCAATGCCCGCTTCGCCGCCGCCGTGGAGCCCGACAATGAGGCCATCGCCGAGCGGCTGGCCGATGTCGTCGCGATGCGCGAACAGGGCGAGCCGACCATTCCGACGACCATCGCGCTGGAGCGGGCGACCAACCCCTTCCTTCGCTCGGTCGACGCGGACGAACTGGCGCAGCGCCGTGCAGCCAAGGACGCGTTCAAGGGTTAAGCCTTTGCTACAGGGGCGTTTAGACGGAGACGGAATGATGCGTATCGTGACGTTGTTACCTGTTCTGATCCCCATGGCGGGCTTGAGCGCCTGTACGCTCACCCCGGCGCAAAAGGCACAGGTTGAGCAGCGCGTCCAGACCGAGCGTGCCGATCTCGACAAGGCGCTACGCGGCCTGACGCCGGGCGCGCCGACCCAGTGCATCAGCCAGTACCGGACGCAGCAGGTCCGGTCGTATGGCCCGACCATCGTCTATACCGTGTCGCCGCGCCTGAAATATGTCAGCCGGACGGCGGGCGGGTGCAGCGATGTCGGCGGGTCGGGCAACAACATCTTCGTGACCCGGACGACCACGGGCCAGCTCTGTTCGGGCGACATTGCGCAGACGGTCGACCGCACCTCCGGCTTCTTTACCGGCAGTTGCAGCTTCGACGAATTCGTCCCCTATCGGAAGCAGGGCTGATGCGCGGCAAGGCCACCATCGCCGCCGCGCTGGGCCTGACCCTGACCCTGTCGGCGGCCAAGTCCGACCCCTTTGCGGGACGTGTCGCGGGGCCGCCGGCGCAATGCGTCGACACCAGCACGACCATGTCGGGGCCGGTCATCGCCGACAAGGACGTGATCTTCATCAATGCAGGGCGTCGCGTCTGGCGGGCCAAGGTCCGCGGCCAGTGCTTTGGTATTCAGCCGTTCAACACGCTGCTGATCGATCGCTGGGGATCGCAGGTCTGTCGGAACGACCGATTCCGGGTGTTGCAGCAGGGGCTTTCCATCCCGTCGGCATGGTGTTTCTTCGACGGGTTCGTGCCGTATGATAGGGTGAAGAAATAAGCGTTTTTGCTTGCGGCCTGCCCTCCCCCATCCCCTCCCGCTTGCGGGAGGGGAGCGGCAAGACCAAATGTTGCGACTCAACGCATACGCCACGGCCTGGGCACGCCCCTCCCGCAGGCGGGAGGGGATGGGGGAGGGTTTCAGTGTCTCACCGAGCCCCCACCCGGATCACAGAACGAACCGGCTCAGATCCGTATTCCGCGCCACCGCCGACAGCTGCTTGTCGACATAGGCCGCATCCACGGTCAGCGTCGAACCCTGACGATCCTCCGCCTCGAAGCTGATCTCCTCCAACAGCTTCTCCATAACCGTCTGAAGCCGCCGCGCGCCGATATTCTCGACCTGGCCGTTCACTTCCGCCGCTATCCGCGCGATCGCGGCGATGCCGTCCTCGGTGAAGGAAATCTCGACGCCCTCGGTGCCGATCAGCGCCTTGTACTGGGCGGGCAGCGACGCCTTGGTATCCGACAGGATCGCGACGAAGTCGCTCTCCGTCAGCGCCTTCAGCTCGACCCGGATCGGCAAACGGCCCTGCAATTCGGGCAGCAGGTCGGATGGCTTGGCGACGTGGAAGGCGCCGGACGCGATGAAGAGGATATGGTCCGTCTTCATCGGGCCATATTTGGTCGCGACCGTCGTGCCCTCGATCAGCGGCAGCAGGTCGCGCTGCACGCCCTCACGGCTGACCGAACCGCCGCGCACGTCCGAAACCGCGATCTTGTCGATCTCGTCGAGGAAGACGATCCCGTTCGCCTCGGCATCGGCCAGCGCGGCGCGGCTGACCTCGTCCTGGTCGAGGCGCTTGTCGGCCTCTTCCTCGACCAGCTTGGTCCAGGCGGCCGAGACGGTCAGCTTGCGGCGCTTGAGCGGCTGGCCGCCGAACGCCTTGCCCATCATTTCCGACAGGTTGATCATCTGCGGCGCGGCACCGGGGATTTCGAACGGCGCGGCCTGCGCCTGCTCCAGTTCGATCTCGATTTCGGTCTGGTCGAGATGGCCGTCGCGGAAACGCTGACGAAAGGCCTCGCGCGTCGCCTGGCTGGAGTCCTTGCCGACCAGCGCATCGAGCAGGCGGTTCATCGCCGCCTCTTCCGCCTTGTCCTTCACCGCGACGCGGCGGCGTTCCTTTTCGAGCCGGATCGCTTCCTCGACCAGGTCGCGTGCGATCTGCTCGACATCCCGGCCGACATAGCCGACCTCGGTGAACTTGGTCGCCTCGACCTTCACGAAGGGCGCGTCGGCCAGCTTGGCGAGACGGCGGCTGATCTCGGTCTTGCCGCAGCCCGTCGGGCCGATCATCAGGATGTTCTTGGGCGTCACCTCGTCGCGCAGGTCGGCGCCGAGGCGCTGGCGACGCCAGCGGTTGCGCATGGCGACGGCGACGGCGCGCTTGGCGTCGGCCTGGCCGATGATATGCGCATCGAGCGCGGCGACGATCGCCTTAGGGGTCAGCTGGTCGTTCATGGGAGCTTTCGGATTAGTTCGCGCCGTCGATGGCTTCGAGCGTGACGCGGTCATTGGTGTAGACGCAGACATCGGCGGCGATCGCCATCGCCTTGCGCGCGATCGTCTCGGCATCCTGTTCATAGTCGACGAGCGCACGGGCCGCCGCGAGCGCGTAATTGCCGCCCGATCCGATCGCGCAGATGCCGTTCTCCGGCTCCAGCACGTCGCCATTGCCGGTCAGGATCAGCGTCACGTCCTTGTCGGCGACGATCATCATCGCCTCCAGGTTGCGGAGGAACTTGTCGGTCCGCCAGTCCTTGGCCAGCTCGACCGCCGCGCGCAGCAACTGGCCGTTATGCCGCTCCAGCTTGGCCTCCAGCCGCTCGAACAGGGTGAAGGCATCCGCCGTCGCGCCCGCAAAGCCGCCGATGACCGAGCCATCGCCCAGCCGCCGGACCTTGCGCGCATTGGGCTTCATGACCGTCTGGCCCATCGAAACCTGACCGTCCCCGGCCACCACCACCCGGCCGCCACGGCGCACCGAGCAAATCGTCGTGCCATGCCAGGTGGGCATGGCGTGTTCATTCCCGCTCATGCGCGGCGATATGGAGTCGGGTGGGCGCGGGTTCAATATTGCCCGGCGTGTCATGCTAAGCTAACCCGTGAACCGCGTCGCGCGTGACACGGTGAATCTGCCAACCGTAGGACGGGGAAACCCGGATCGCGTTGTGGGGGCCAGCAGTTCCCACCGCCCGACGCACTCATCCCCGTTTCGCCTGAATTAGGTCGAAGGCCATGCCCTTCTTCCCTCGCCCCTCACGGAGGGGAGAGGGTTGCGCAGACTTGGTCTTTGCGGGAGCAAAGGCCTAGTTGGAGCTGGGTGAGGGGTGAAGCGCTCGAAGAGCGCGCGAGCCTTTAGGCTCGCTCAACCCCTCACCCAAGCTGCGCTAGCCAGCACGCTGGCAAGCTCCGCTAACCCTCTCCCCCTGTCCAGGGGAGAGGGAAGAAGGGAGCCTGAACGGAGGCTCGGGGCTATTCCCCCAGCTTCTCGATCTTGTCCTTCAGCGCGGCGAGCTCCGCCTTTAGAGCGGCCATTTCGGCGTCCTTGCTGGCGGCGGGCGCTGCCGGGGTCGGCGCGGGCGCCGCCGCGCCCGGCTTGAACCCTTGCGTCGCGGCTTCGAACATCGCCAGGTTGCGCTTGGCCATGTCGGCGAAGGGCGTGTTCGCGAACGCACCCTCGACCGCCGACTTGAACTGTTCCTGGTTGCGGCGGAAGCTGTCCATCGACGCCTCCAGATAGCCGGGCACCATCGCCTGCATCGAATCGCCGTACATCGAGATCAGCTGGCGCAGGAAATTCACCGGCAGCATGGTTTCGCCCCGGCTTTCCTCTTCCATGATGATCTGGGTCAGGACATTATGGGTGATGTCCTCGTCGGTCTTGGCGTCGACGACCTTAAAATCGCGGCCCGCGCGGATCATGCCCGCCAGATGGTCGAGCGTGATGTAGGAGGAGGTTTCGGTGTTGTAGAGCCGCCGGTTCGCATATTTCTTGACGATCACGACGCCGTCCGATGCCTGCTTCTTCATGGACCCCCGCCTTTCATGGTTTTGTCGCAGCCTAACGCCTTGGATTTCGCATCGCAACATGGTCCGCGACCCTTGCCGCTGTTCCTGGCGATGTTGCGCAGCGAGGCTGCGGAAAATCCCGAGCTGGTACAGGCCGCGCTGACGGGACTACGCCGGTTTCAGGAGGCGAAGCGCGAGCGGCCGATGCGCGCCCTGCCCGTCCGGCGACGGCGCGGCCGGGTGAAATTGCGCGATGCGGGAGGCGAAGGACGGCCGGTGCTGTTCATCCCCTCGCTGATCAACCCGCCTTCCATCCTTGACATGTCCCGCGACCGCTCGCTGATCCGCTGGCTACGCGGGCGGGGTTTCCATCCCTGGCTGGTCGACTGGGGAACGCCGGGCTCGAAGGACCGCGACATCGACGTTGCGGGCCATGTCGAACGCTTCCTGCTCCCCCTGATTGCTTGCCTGCCACAGCCGCCGGTCCTGATCGGCTATTGCCTGGGCGGTACGCTCGCCATGGCCGCGGCGGCGCGCAGCAAGGTCGCCGGGCTGGCCGCGATCGCCGCACCATGGCATTTCACCGGCTATGGCGACGAGGCCCGTGCCGCGATGGCCGCGCAATGGGCCGCGATCAAGCCCACCTCCGAAGCGCTCGGCCTCGTCCCCATGGAGGCGTTGCAAGCGGGCTTCTGGCGGCTCGATCCGGCGCGCACCATCGCCAAATATGCGGCCTTCGCCGAACTCGATCCACGCACCGATGCCGCCCGCCGCTTCGTCCGGTTGGAGGACTGGGCCAACCAGGGTGCCCCCCTGCCCCATGCTTTCGGCCGAGAGTTGTTCGAGGAACTGATCGCCGAGGATCGTCCCGGCCAGGGGCAATGGCGCGTCGCCGGGGCGACCGTCACGCCATCGCAATGCGACGCCCCTAGCGTCGAATTCATCGCCACCGCCGACCGGATCGTTCCCGCCGCCACCGCCATCGGCCTGCCCGACCGGCGAGCGGGGGGCACGGGCCATGTCGGCATGGTCGTCGGCGGCCGTGCGGAGCAACAGCTCTGGCAGCCGCTCGCCGACTGGATCACCGCCCTCCCAACACCTAGATAGATCCGAACCTAAAGGAGCCTTCATGACCGAGATCGTCATTACCGCCGCCAAGCGTACCCCCGTGGGCAGCTTCCTGGGCGCCTTTGCCGCCACGCCCGCGCACGAACTCGGCCGGGTGGCGATCACCGCCGCGCTGGAACAGGCGGGTATCAAGGGCGAAGACGTGTCCGAGGTGATCCTAGGCCAGGTGCTGACCGCCGCGCAGGGCCAGAACCCGGCGCGTCAGGCGTCGATGGCTGCGGGTATTCCCAAGGAGGTCCCCGCCTACGGCGTCAACCAGGTCTGCGGCTCGGGCCTGCGCGCCGTGGCGCTGGGGATGCAGGCGATCGCCAATGGCGATGCGACGATCGTCGTCGCAGGCGGCCAGGAATCGATGTCGCTCTCGCCCCATGCCCAGACGATGCGTGGCGGCACCAAGATGGGTCCACTGACCATGGTCGACACCATGGTGCATGACGGCCTGACCGACGCCTTTGCCGGTTATCACATGGGCATTACCGCCGAGAACCTCGCCGAGCAGTATCAGGTAACCCGCGACCAGCAGGATCAGTTCGCGGTCCGCTCGCAGAACCTGGCCGAGAAGGCACGCGGCGAGGGCCGCTTCAAGGACGAGATCGCGCCCGTCACCATCAAGGGCCGCAAGGGCGATACGGTCGTCGCCGACGACGAATATATCCGCGCCGGTGCGACCATCGAGAGCGTGTCGGGCGTCCGCCCTGCCTTCAAGAAGGACGGCACGGTCACGGCCGCCAATGCCTCGGGCCTGAACGACGGCGCCGCCGCCATCGTCCTGATGAGCCGCGAGGAAGCCGAGAAGCGGGGTACGCCGATCCTCGCCACGATCAAGAGCTGGGCCTCGGCGGGCGTCGATCCGTCGGTCATGGGCATCGGCCCCGTCCCCGCCACCAAGCGCGCGCTGGAAAAGGCGGGCTGGACCATCGGCGACCTCGACCTGATCGAAGCCAATGAGGCCTTTGCCGCACAGGCTTTGTCGGTCGGCAAGGAACTGGGCCTCGATCCCGAGAAGGTCAACGTCAATGGCGGCGCGATCGCGCTGGGCCACCCGATCGGTGCCAGCGGCGCACGTGTGTTGACGACCCTGATCTACGAAATGCAGAAGCGTGACGCCAAGAAGGGTCTGGCCACGCTGTGCATCGGCGGCGGCATGGGCATCGCCATGTGCCTCGAACGCTAAACGTGTGTTGAGCGATAAACACGCCACTTTTCGAAAATTTCGCGTTTAACCGTTAGATTGCAGGGATGTGTCGAAGCTGTCACATCCCTGCAACTATGGTGACGCAATTTTCGGAAAGCGTCGCGTCAGCGCTTGTTTTCCCGTCGGAAATTTCTTTCCCTGCGATGAACGGACATGAACGATCCGTCATATTGGGGGTAAAGAATGAATATGCGTACCCTGCTGGGCGCCTCCGCGCTGGCCAGCACCCTGGTCCTGATGCCGGTCGCCGCGTTCGCGCAGACCGATTCTCAGACCGCCACTTCGACCACAGCGCCGGGTGCTCAGGAAGACGATACCGCAGCGCAGGATGCGACGCCGGACAACCGCGCGAATAACGGTGACGTCGTGGTTACCGGGTCGCGGATCCGCCTGACCAACAAGTTCGACGCCGCGATCCCGGTCGAGTCGGTCAACGCGGCAGAGCTGCTCGGCACGCGTGGCGATATTTCTCTGGGCGATGCGATCAGCCAACTGCCGCAGTTGCGTAGCACGTTCAGCCAGGCGAACTCGACCGGCTCGATCGGAACGGCCGGGCTCAACCTGCTCGACCTGCGCGGCATCGGCACGGCGCGGACCCTGACGCTGGTCAATGGCCGTCGCGTCGTTACTGCAGTCCCGGGTTCGTATACGCCCGACACCAATACTATCCCCTTCGACCTCGTCGAAGCGGTCGACATCGTCACGGGTGGCCAGTCGGCCGTCTACGGCTCGGACGCGATCTCTGGCGTCGTGAACTTCAAGCTGAAGCGGGATTTCGTCGGCACGCGCCTGCGCGCGCAGGGTGGCGTTACCAGCTATGGTGATCGCGGTACCTATCTGGTCAGCGGGATCACCGGTGCGAACTTTGCCGATGGGCGCTTCAACCTGACCGTCTCGGCTGAGTACTCCAAGAGCAATCCCGTCTTTTTTGCCCAGCGTCCCTATCTTGGGGCCTATGGCGGCACGCCGGCCTTCATCAACTCGCAGATCACGAACGCGCCGAACCGCAACTTCGACGGCATTCCCAATACGACCTTCGTGCCCCGCGGCAGCGTGTTCGGCAATCGCTCGATCGGCGGCACCGTCGTAACCCAGTGCCCCACCACCGCCACGGCGGCCAATGCGGCACAGCGGGCAGCGATCTGCACCGGTCAGACCTCACCGACCGGCAGCCCGATCGCCTATAACTATCTGTTCCAACCCGATGGCTCGCTGCTCCGCGATTCGCCGTCCACGACGGGTCTCACCGACAATCGCGCAATCGGCGGCGGCGTCCTGTTCGGCGGCACCGCATCGGGCCTCGAAGGCGCGATGCTGTTGCCGGGCCTGGACCGCTTCCTGGCCAACATCCTCCTCAACGGCGAGATTTCTCCCGCCTTCAAGCCCTTCGTCGAGTTCAGCTTCGCCAACATCAAGGCGACGCAGCAATCGACCCAGCCGAGCTTCACCGGCGGCACCTTGACGAGCTCGTTCAGCGTCAACAACCCGTTCCTGACGCCTGCGGCTCGTGCCACGCTGGGGACGATTCTGGCACCGGGCGCGACGTCGTTCACACTCAACCGTTTCAACAACGATCTGGGTACTCGTGCCGAATTCCACACCCGCCGCACCTATCGCGGCGTCATCGGCGTGCGCGGCGATCTGACGCCGTCGGGCGACCTGTATTACGAGGTTGCAGGCAATTACGGCCGCACGGAAAACTTCTATCGCACCGGCGGCAACGTTCTGCTCGCCAATTACCGTAACGCGGTCAACGCGGTGGTAGCACCCGCCAATTATACGGGTTCCAACTTCGTCCTGAACTCGCAGGGGCAGCGGATCATCTGCTCAGCCAATGCCGCCGGAACCAACGCCGCGCCGGGTTGCGTGCCGCTGAACCTGTTCGGCCAGAATGCGGCCGACCCGCGTGCGATCAACTATATCCTGCACACCTCCACCCGCAATCAGTGGGCGGAACAGATCAACGCCACCGCGTTCATCTCGGGCAATACCGGATCGTTCTTCAATCTGCCCGGCGGTCCGGTGTATTTCTCGTTCGGCGGTGAATATCGTCGCGAGGACGCCTTCTCGGGCCAGGACGCGATCACCGCATCGGGCGCGACCTTCCTGAATCCGGCGGCGACGTTTGATCCGCCGGCCGTCAACATCAAGGAGGCTTATGGCGAACTTCGCCTCCCGCTACTCGCCAATATCCCGTTCATCAAGGAGCTGACGGTCGAGGGTGCCGGGCGTGTCTCCGACTATGGCGGCAACACCGGTTCGGTCTGGGCGTGGAACGCCGGGTTGATCTGGGCCCCCGTTCGCGACCTGCGCCTGCGGGGCACCTTCTCTCGCTCGGTGCGCGCACCAAACCTGAGCAACCTCTACGCTTCGCAGTCGACGACCTTCGTCTCGGTCGCCGATCCGTGCGATCAGCCGGGTGGTACGAACGCCAGCAACAACATCACCTCGAATCCCAACCGCGTCCGCAACTGCGCGGCGGCCGGTATTCCGACGACGATCACCTTCACCGATCCGACGACGGGTGCACAGCTGATCCGTCCCTGGACCAACCAGTCTCCGTCCACCATTCCCGGCGTCAACCAAGGCAATATCGGCCTGACACCGGAAGTCGGCAACAGCTTCACGCTGGGCCTGGTCTATCAGCCGCAACAGGTCCCCGGGCTGACCTTCAAGGTCGACTATTACAACATCCGGGTGAAGAACGTCATTTCGGGTCTGACCGGCCAGCAGATCATCAACCGCTGCTATGACGATACCAACGGGATCAACAATCAGTTCTGCGCGGCGGTCTTCCGTCGCCAGTCTTCTGATCCGGTCCAGAATGGCACCTTCCTGGGGCAGACGGGGCGGACCATCGACCAGTCGCAGTTCACCTTCGCCCAGGCGGGCAACGGGATCAGCTTCATCAATCAGCCGTATAATTTTGCAGCTCTGAAGACCAACGGCATCGACTTCGACGTGCAATATGCCAAGCGTTTCTCAGAGAACGCTTCGCTGAATGCCAACTTCACGGTTGCCTATATTTTTAACCGGCTGAACTACACGTACATCGCCGAGCCCGGACGCTATGATCGTCAGGACAGCATGCTGGGCGATCCGAAGTGGCAGGCTCGTTTCAACCTGAACGGCAAGGTCGGCGTGATCGATTTCGGCTATACCGCCCGCTATGTCGGTCGGCAGATCGTGTCGGGCCTGGTGTACGAGACGTTCTTCGCCTCGCAAGGTCGACCGGCCCTTAACCCGGATGCGCGTCCGTTCGTCTATTACAGCCCGATCGTCTATCATGACGCGCGGATTGGGGTGAACGCGACGGAGAAGTTTCGCCTGTATCTGGGCGTGGACAACATTACCAACCAGCTGCCGCCTTATGAGCTGACGGGTATCGGCAATACGGCGACGGGCAACGACGCGATCTATCCGAACATCGGTCGCTTCCTGTACGCGGGCGTAGAGGCGCGCTTCTAAACGCCACCATATCGATGACCTGGGGCCGCCTCGTGAGAGGCGGCCCCTTTTTCTAACGAGAAAAACGCTGGCCCAGGCCGGTCAGCAGCTCATATTGCGACACGCCCGACGCGGCGGAAGCAGCGGCCAGGTCATAGTCCATGGCCAGCCAATCGCCTTCGCCCAGGTCGGGACGCGCGGTCACGTCGACCGCCAGCAGGTCCATCGAGACCCGACCCAGCACGGGCAGTCTCTCGCCGTCGACCACCGCCGCCCCAAGGTCGGACAGCGCGCGGCGATAGCCGTCGGCATAGCCCAGATTGAGGATCGCCACCTCGGTATCGGCGGGCGCGGTCCAGGTGGCGTTGTAGCCGACCGTCTCGCCCGCAGGCACATGGCGGCGCTGAAGGATCTGCGCTTCGGGCCAGGCGACCTGGCGGAGGTGCCCCGCCATGTCAGGACGCGGCAGGCCGCCGTACAGCGCCAGGCCCGGCCGGGTCAGATCGAAATGATAATCCGCGCCCAGCCCGATCCCGGCCGAATTGGCGAGGCTCATGCGTCGCGCGCCGGTGCGGCCCCTCAGGCCG
This sequence comes from Sphingomonas yabuuchiae, assembly GCF_014199595.1. GTDB lineage: Bacteria > Pseudomonadota > Alphaproteobacteria > Sphingomonadales > Sphingomonadaceae > Sphingomonas > Sphingomonas yabuuchiae. The sequence continues at coordinate 122,156 of NZ_JACHNX010000003.1, forward strand.
GCAAAGGCCTCGCGCTGTTGCCCGTTCATCGCGACATCCTCATCGGCGCAGGCGAGATGGCTGATAAGCGTCTCGATCGTCAGTCCGTCGAGCAGGCCGTCCCGCACCGCCTGCACCGACACACCGAGCCGGTTCATGCCGGTATCGACCATCACGTCGCACACGCCACCGCCGCTGTCGCGCCAACGGGCGATCTGGTCCGGCGTGCTCAACACCGGGCGGGCGAACCCGGCTTTCGCGGCGGGCAGGTCTTCGGCGCGCAAGCCGTGCAGGACCGACAGCGTGACGCCCAGCGCAGCCAAGCCTTGCGCCTCGGCCCAGTTGGCGACGAAGAAATCGCGGCATCCGGCCTTGGCCAGCGTCTCGGCGACCAGCCCCGCGCCCAGGCCATAACCATTGGCCTTCACCGCCGCGCCGCACGCCGCCGCCCCGCTCAACCGGTCGAGCGCCTGCCAGTTGGAAACGAGCGCATCGCGGTCGACACGCAGGCGGAGGGGAGCGGGTATTTCCATCACCCTCCGGGCTTTAGGCCGCATTGGTCAGGGGGAAAAGGCGCGATGGGCTTTTCCTTGGCCCCAGCCCATCCAGCCTGAGCGAAGACGGGTTTAGCGGAGGGTGCGGATGATCCCCGAAAAGTCCACCGGCGGCTGCCCCTCGCCCACGAACGCTGCGTAAAGTTCTGCCGCCCGCTCGCCCATCGGCGTGGTCGCGCCCGCATCCTGGGCCGCCTGCATCGCCAATCTCAGGTCCTTCAGCATCAGCGCCGCCGCGAAGCCGCCCTGATAGTCATGATCGGCCGGCGTCTCCGGGCCGACGCCGGGAACGGGGCAATATCTGGTCATCGACCAACTCTGCCCCGACGAAACCGAGGCGATATCGTAAAAGGTCTGCGCCTCCAGCCCCAGCTTCTCGGCCAGCACGAACGCCTCGCAGGTCGCGATCATCGTCGCGCCGAGGAGCATGTTGTTGCAGATCTTGGCCGCCTGGCCCGCGCCATTGCCGCCCGCATGGATCACCGCCTGGCCCATGGCGGACAGGAACGGCTCGGCGCGGGCAAAGGCTTGTTCCGAACCACCGACCATGAAGGTCAGCGTCCCCGCCTTGGCGGCCGCAATTCCGCCGGAGACGGGCGCGTCGACCGCCATCATGCCCTTGCCTTGCGCCGCCTCCGCGACGCGGCGCGCGGTGGCGACGTCGATGGTCGAGCAATCGATCAGGATCGCGGACGGAGGTGCCGCCGCGAAGACGGCGTCGGCATAGACGCGCTCGACATGGGTCCCGGCGGGCAGCATGGTCACGACCGCCTCGACGCCCTCCATCGCCGCCACGGCGCTGTCGACCGGCAGGCACCCGGCCGCCTTGGCCGCCGCCAGCGCCTCCGCCGACAGGTCGAAGGCGCGGACGTCATGCCCCGCCTTTGCGAGGTTGGCGGCCATCCCGCCGCCCATATTGCCCAGGCCGATAAAGGCGATCCGCGCCATGTCTGCTCTCCTGACTTGTTCTTATGTTTCTTCTGCCCCCCTCCCGCAGGCGGGAGGGGCTGGGGGAGGGAAAGGGGTCTCACCGAGACTGTCGCTTGCGGCTTTGCCCTCCCCCATCCCCTCCCGTTTACGGGAGGGGCGTGAGACTCATCAGCGATTGGTCCAGTTGGGGCTGCGCTTCTCGACAAAGGCGGCCATGCCTTCCTTCTGGTCGGCCGAGCCGAACAGGCCGTGGAACAGGCGCCGTTCGAACTGCACACCCTGCGCCAGCCCCATATCGAAGGCGGCGTTGACCATCTCCTTGTTGGCCTTGACCGCGATCGGGGCCATGCCCGCGATCGTCGCGGCGGTCCTCAGCGCCTCCTCCACCAGGTCGGCGGCGGGGACGATGCGCGCGACGAGGCCCGAACGCTCGGCTTCCTCGGCGTCCATCATCCGCCCGGTCAGGCACATCTCCATCGCCTTGGCCTTGCCGACCGCATGGGCCAGCCGCTGAGAGCCGCCCATGCCCGGCGTCACGCCCAGCTTGATCTCGGGCTGGCCGAACCTGGCGGTGTCGGCGGCGAGGATGAAGTCGCACATCATCGCCAACTCGCAGCCGCCACCCAGCGCATAGCCCGCGACCGCTGCGATGATGGGTTTGCGCGTGCGGGTGAAGTCGTCCCAGCCGGTGAAATGATTGCCGCAATACATGGCGGCGAAGTCCATCTCCTGCATCTCCTTGATGTCGGCTCCGGCCGCAAAGGCCTTGGGCGACCCGGTGATGACCGCGCAGCGCTGTTCGAGATCGGCGTCATAGCCGCGCATCACGTCGAGCAGTTCGGACAGCAGCTCGGCATTGAGCGCGTTCAGCGCCTGCGGCCGGTTGAGCGTCACCAGGGTCACCGCCTCGCGGCGCTCGACGATCAGGGTGTTGTAGTCGGTCATGCGGGCGTCCTTCTCAGCGGTCGTCGGGAGTCCAGGCCTGCCCTTCGGGCATGGGTGCGAAGATATGGTCGATCATCGTGTCGGTCACGCCCTCGGGCGTGGCGGAATTCCAACGCGGCGCATTGTCCTTGTCGACGATCAGCGCGCGGACGCCCTCGACGAAATCGGGGCGCTGCACCACGCGGGAGGCGATGCCGTATTCCCGGCGCATCTCGTCGGCGAAGTCGGTGGTCAACCTTCCCTCGCGCAGCAAACGGAGCGACACCTTGCAGGATTGGGGCGATTTGGTGCGCAGCACGGCGAGCTGCTGCGCCGCCCATTCGCCGCCGTCTGCTTCCAGCGTGGCGATGATCTCTTCCAGCGTATCGGCGGCGAAAAGCCGGTCGATGTCGGCGGCATGCGCCATGATTTTTGCGTCGGGCGCGGGCGTAGAGAGCCGGTCGAGCGTCGCGGCGATGTCCTGCGGCGCGGCGATGATCGCAGCCTTGGCCTGGTCCAGCGTGGAGGACGATAGATAATGGGTGGCCAGCCCCAAGGCGTACGCCTCCGCCCCGTCGAGCCGGTGGCCGGTCAGTGCAAGGAACTCGCCCATCCGGCCCGGCAGGCGCGAGAGATACCAGCCGCCGCCGACATCGGGGAACAGGCCGATGCCCGTCTCGGGCATGGCGAACCGGGTGTTCTCGGTCGCGACGCGGAAGCGGGCCGGCGCGGAAATTCCGACGCCGCCGCCCATGGTGATGCCGTCCATGAAGGCGACGATCGGCTTGGCATAGGTGAACAGCCGGTGGTTCATCCGGTATTCGCTGTGGAAGAAGCCCCGCGCCGCCTCGCCGTCGCCCGCACCGCTTTCCGCCAGCAGGCGAATATCGCCGCCAGCGCAAAAGCCGCGCCCCTCGGCATGGTCGATGATCACCGCCTCCACCGACAGATCGCCGCGCCAGTCCTCCAGCGCGGCCAGCACGCCGTCGCACATGTCACGGGTTAGCGCGTGGATCGCCTTGGGCCGGTTGAGCCGCAGCCGCCCCACCGGGCCTTCGCGAGTGACGATCAGGTCTTGGGTCATGTCTTTCCTTAACCCCTTCCCGTTCCCCGGCGAAGGCCGGGGCCCAGTTGTGGCAACCTATGAAGCGCGCCATCGGCTGCTTAGAAACTGGACCCCGGCCTTCGCCGGGGAACAGCTTAGTCTTTGAGCAAATCCCGCCCGACGATCATCCGCATCACCTGGTTGGTGCCCTCCAGGATCGAATGCACGCGCAGGTCGCGCCAGAAGCGCTCGATCGGATAGTCCATCAGATAGCCATAGCCGCCATGCAGCTGAAGCGCCCGGTCGACCACCGACGATCCGGTATCGGTCGCCAGCCGCTTGGCCATCGCCGCAAAGCGCGTCTTGTCCGGCGCATTGTCCGTCACCTTGGCGGCGGCCAGATAGAGCAGCGCGCGCGCCGCCTCCAACTCGGTCGCCATGTCGGCGAGGGTGAACTGGGTGTTCTGGAACTCGGAGATCGCCTTGCCGAACTGGCGGCGGTCCTTCACGTAAGCGACCGCCTCGTCCAGGCAGCGCTGCGCGCCCCCCAGCGAGCAGGCGCCGATGTTCAGCCGCCCGCCGTCCAGCCCCATCATCGCGATGCGGAACCCCTCGCCCTCCGCGCCCAGCCGGTTGGCGACCGGCACGCGGACATTGTCGAACATCACCTGCCGCGTCGGCTGCGAATGCCAGCCCAGCTTGCGCTCGTTCGCGCCGAAGGAGACGCCGGGTGTATCCTTGTCGATCACCAGGCAGGAAATGCCCTTCGGCCCGTCCTCGCCGGTGCGGACCATGGTGACATAGACCTCGTTCTCGCCGCCGCCCGAGATGAACTGCTTCGAGCCGGCGACGACATAATGGTCGCCGTCGCGCACCGCCCGCGTCTTCAGCGCGGCGGCGTCCGAGCCCGAACCCGGCTCGGTCAGGCAATAGCTCGCCATGCGCTCCATGGTGACGAGGTCGGGCAGGTAGCGGCCCTTCACATCCGCATCGCCGAACCGGTCGATCATCCATGACGCCATATTGTGGATCGAGATGAAGGCGCTGGTCGAGGGACAGCCATAGGCCATCGCCTCCATGATCAGCGCCGCCTCCAGCCGCCCGAGCGCGATGCCGCCCGATTCCTCGGACACGTAGATCGCGGCGAAGCCGAGTTCGGCGGCTTGCTTGATCGTGTCGCGGGGGAAGATGTGCTTCTCGTCCCACTCGCCTGCATACGGCGTGATGCGATCGGCGGTGAAGCGGCGCGCCAGTTCCTGGATCTCGCGCTGCTCGTCGGTGAGGTCGAATTGGGTCATTATGCTTCCACTTCTGAAGCCCCTCCCGCAAGCGGGAGGGGTTTGGGGAGGGCAAGGAGTCTCACCGAGACCGCCGCCTGTGGCTTTCCCTCCCCCATCCCCTCCCGTAAACGGGAGGGGCGTGCTATTACGCCATCGTCGGGATTACGAAGGCATTGCCGCCATCGGGCGAACCGTCCGGCCAGCGCTGCGTCACCGTCTTCACCTTCGTCCAGAAGCGGACCCCCTCCATGCCGTGCTGGTTCACGTCGCCGAACGCCGAGCGCTTCCAACCGCCGAAGCTGTGATAGGCCACCGGCACCGGGATCGGCACGTTGATGCCGACCATGCCCACCTCGACGCGGGCCGCGAACTCGCGCGCGGCGTGGCCGTTTCGGGTGAAGATGGCGACGCCGTTGCCGTATTGATGCTCGCTGGGCAGGCGGACCGCCGTCTCGAAATCAGGCGCGCGGACGATCTGGAGCACGGGGCCGAAGATTTCCTCCTTGTAGCTCTGCATGGCAGGCGTCACCCGGTCGAACAGCGACGGGCCGATGAAGAAGCCTTCCTCATAACCCTGCAACTGGAAGCCGCGGCCATCGACGACCAGCTCCGCGCCCTCGTCGACGCCGGTCTGAATCCAGTCCTCGACACGGCGCTTATGCGCGGCGTTGACGACGGGACCGTAATGCGCCTGCTCATCGGTCGAAACGCCGACCCGCAAAGCGTCGATCGCCGGGATCAGCTTCTCGCGCAGCGCATCCGCCGTCTTGTCACCGACCGGCACCACGACCGGCAGCGCCATGCATCGCTCGCCCGCCGAACCGAAGGCCGCGCCCGACAGGTCGGCGACCACCTGGTCCAGATCGGCGTCGGGCATGACGATGCCGTGGTTCTTGGCGCCGCCCATCGCCTGAACGCGCTTGCCCGCCTCGACGCCGCGCCGGTACACGTAATGCGCGATGTCGGACGAGCCCACGAAGCTGACCGCAGAAATCGCCGGATGGTCGAGGATCGCATCGACCATCGCCTTGTCGCCATGCACGACCTGAAGGATGCCCTCGGGCGCGCCCGCTTCGCGCATCAGTTCGGCCAGGCGGACGGGGACCGAGGGATCGCGCTCGGACGGCTTCAGGATGAAGGCGTTGCCGCAGGCGATGGCGACGCCGAACATCCACATCGGGATCATCGCGGGGAAGTTGAACGGCGTGATCCCCGCCCCGATGCCCAGCGGCATCCGCATCGAATAGACGTCGATGCCCGGCCCTGCGCCTTGCGTATATTCGCCCTTCAGCGCGTGGGGGATACCGCAGGCGAACTCGATCACCTCCAGCCCGCGCTGGATGTCGCCCTTGGCGTCGGCGATCACCTTGCCATGTTCGGAGGAGAGCAGATGCGCCAGCGCATCCATATTCTGCTCGACCAGTTCCTTGAAGCGGAACATCACCCGCGCCCGGCGCTGCGGATTGGTTGCGGCCCAACCCGGCTGCGCGGCTTGTGCGGCGGCCACGGCGCGTTCGAGCAGCGCAGCGTCGCCCAGCATCACGCGGGCCTGAACCTGGCCGCTATTGGGGTCGAAGACATCACCCAAACGACCCTCGGGAGGGGTTCCGGCGGCGTCGGTTGCGGCTTGGCCACCGGCAACCAGATGGTCGATCACGCGCATAAGCTCTCCTGTTTCGGGTCTGATGCCCGACTCTTACGCTTGTAATTATATTGCTCTCGCGTGAAATCCAAGTCGGGTCGACCAAAAAGGCGGCGAGCCCGTTTGCGCGTGCGTCAGGCCGCCGGACAGAGCCGCCAGGCCGCTCCCGCCGCGATCAGCGCGCCCGCCACCGCTGCCGCCAGCGAGGCCAATCCCCAAAGCGGATAGGCCAGCGCCCCCAGCCCCGCCCCGACCAGAAACCCGCTCCAGAGCAGCAGATAGGGCAGCCAGCCCCAAAGCTCCCGCCCCGCGACGGTGTGCGCCAGATGCTGGCCGATCTTGACCAGCGTGCCGGTCATATAGGTGACGCCGATGCTGACCTCTCCGTCACGCTCGAAGGTAGCGTTGGCCGCGCCCATCGCCAGCACCATGGCGGGCGCGGTCCATCCGCCCAGTACCCCGACGCCCCCCAGCAGCAAGGCGACCAGCAGCAGCACCGCAACCTGCCCGATGCGCGGCAGCGCCAGCCGGATCAGCGTGCCGACCAGCACGCCCGCGACGAACAGCGCCAGCAGCATCGCCAATATCGCGACCGCTCCCGCCAAGGGTCCGTGCGGTGCGGCCAGTCGGACCGCGAGCATCGTGCCGTTGCCGCTCATGAAGGAAACGAAATAGCCGCCAAGCTGCTGAAATCCGATCGCATCGACATAACCGGACAGCAGGGCCAGCCAGATGGCCAGCGGCCAGGATCGGCGATCGGATCGGATCATGACGGGCAGCTATATCGCAGCGGTCGGGGCGGGACCAAAGGATATTGCGGCGCGTGAAGGGATCGGATCGGAAGCAGACGCGTTGGCGCGGTTCGGAGCATGGGGAGACGGCATGGCGGGTGCGCTGGTGGAAATCTGGTTGACCGTGTCGGCGCTGTCTTCGCTGGTCATCATCATGATGGCGCTGGGTCACAGTGACATGCGTCGTGAAAAGCGTCTGCGCCCGCGGGCCATTCCCCGTCGTCGCGCCCGTCATACCTTCCCCTGACGCACGCGACGCAAGTCGATCAGAACATGTGAAGCAGCCGGTCGAGCAGGCCGGGCTTGCGGGTACGCATCGCCATGTACCGGGCGCGATCCTCGGCCGCACGACGATAGAGCGCGTCGAGACGCTGCTCGCGCGGCATGTCGGAAATCCGTGGCGGCGGCATGTGACTGGCCATCTTATACCCTCCCTTATGTCGAGCCGTTCGTTTTCAACGACGAACCGTGACTTTTGTTCCTGACGGGTGACAGGGCGGTCATATCGACAAGCCTCCGGCCAACATCTTGGAATCAGGCGTTTCGGGCAATTTCCGTGGATTTTCGGACGATCCGGCCGCGCCCGATCATGAACGTCTCGTAAGGAACCCGTAAGGGCCGGGTCAGGGGGCGGCCCCTATCGGCCGGGCTAATATCCGCCTTCTTGCGCCGAAAGAGCCCGATGCACGTCAACCCCGCCGACGCAACGCTACCCGAAACCCGCCGCCTGTCCTCCGCGCAGCAATGGCGCTGGGTCGGCATCGCCGCCGCCGTCCTGATCGGGGCGCTGGTCCTGTTCACGGTCATCGGCAAGCTGACGCACAAGGAAGAGACGCCCCCCGCCCCGCCGCCGCCGGGCACGCTGCGCCTGTCGAAGGACCAGCTGGCGGCGATGCCGACGATGCGCGTCGGGCTGGGAGCGTCGGGCGACCAGACGATGGCGACCGGCGCGATCACCGTCGATGCGACCCGCTCGACCCCGGTGCTGATGCCCTATGCCGGTCAAGTGGTGCGCATGCTGGCCGATGCGGGCCAGACGGTGCGCCAAGGCCAGCCGCTGTTGCTGATCAAGACCAGCGATTTCGTCGATGCCGGCTCGGGCCTGTTCTCGGCGCGCGCGGCCTACCAGAATGCGCAGGCGCAGCTGGTCGCGGCGCAGCGCAACGCCGACCGCCAGCAGCAAATCTATGAGACCGCCGGTGGCGCGCTGAAGGATTATCAGCAGGCCAAGGCCGATCTCGCCGCCGCGCAGGCGACTGCGCGCACCGCCGCCGCCTCGCTGGGTGCCGCGCGTGACAAGCTGGCGATTCTCGGCAAGTCGCAGGGCGAGATCAACCGGCTGGAGAATGCGGGCCAGGGCTCGGGCATTCACGACATCACCACGCTGGTCGCCCCGATCAGCGGCGTCGTCGCCTCGCGCGATGTCGCGCCGGGCCAATATGTCTCGCAGGGCGGCGACAAGCCGGTGATGACCATCACCGACCCCTCGCGCGTCTGGCTGGTCGCGCAGGTGGCCGAGAGCGATGCCGAGAATGTCCGCGTCGGCGATCCGGTCGAAGTGACGACGCCTGCCGTGCCCGGCCGCGTCTTCCACGCCACCATCGATCTGGTCGGTGCTGCGCTTGACCCGCAGACCCACCGCCTGCCCGTCCGCGCCTCCATCCCCAACCCGGACAAGGCGCTGAAGCCGCAGATGTTCGCCAGCTTCGCGATCAAGCATCTGAACGCGGGCGAGGCGATCCGCGTGCCCGCCGCCGCCGTCATTCATGAAGGCGACAATGCCCGTGTCTGGATCATGCGTCCCGACGGCCTGCTGGTCGCGCGCGACGTGACGACCGGCGACTCGGCGAACGGCCTGGTCACCATCACCTCCGGCCTGAAGCCGGGCGAGAAGATCGTCACCTCGGGCGCGCTGTTCGTCAACGAAGCGGGGATCGGCGAATAATGAACCGCATCGTCGACTTTGCGCTGCGTCAGCGACTGCTGATCGTCGGCCTGTTCTTCGCGATGATCGTCGCTGGCGTCATCGGCTTCATCAACCTCAACATCGAGGCCTATCCCGACCCGGTTCCACCGATGGTCGAGGTCATCACCCAGACCCAAGGCCTGTCCGCCGAGGAGATGGAGCGTAACGTCACCATCCCGATCGAGGTCCAGATGGCGGGCATCCCGCACCTGACCGCGATCCGCGCGATCAGCCTGTTCGGCCTGTCGGACATCAAGATCCAGTTCACCTACGACTATACCAACGAACAGGCGCGCCAGCAGGTCATCAACCGCCTGTCGCAGCTGCCGCCGCTGGCCGGTGGTGCGCAGCCGACGCTGTCGCCGACCTCGCCGGTGGGCGAAATCTATCGCTACCGCATCGCCGCGCCCAAGGGCTATTCGGTGATGGACCTGAAGACGCTGCAGGACTGGGTGCTCCAGCGCCGGTTCAAGCGGATTCCGGGCGTGATCGACGTGACGGGCTGGGGCGGCAAGCTGCGCGCCTATGACGTGGTGATCGACCAGAACCGGCTGAACGCCCATGGCGTCACCGTGGCGCAGGTGCTGGCGGCGCTGTCCAAGAGCGACGGCAATGTCGGCGGCCAGACGATCAACTTCGGCGAACAGGCTGCGATCGTGCGCGGCATCGGCCTGATCCAGTCGCCCGACGCGATCCAGAACGTGCTGGTCGGTCAGGCGGGTGGCGCGCCCGTGCTGATCAAGGACGTGGCGACCGTCAAGGTCGGCAACGCGCCGCGTATGGGCATCGCCGGGTACAATAACGACGACGACATCGTGCAGGGCATCGTCCTGATGCAGCGCGGCGCCCAATCGATGCCGACGATCAAGGCCGTCCAGGCCGAGGTCGCCAACATCAACGACAGCGGCGTCCTGCCCCCCGGCGTCCATCTGGAGCGGATCTACGACCGTTCCGACCTGATCAACCTGACCATCCATACCGTCATGGAAAACATGGTGGTCGGCATCCTCCTGATCTTCGCGCTCCAGTGGCTGTTCCTCGGCAATCTGCGCTCGGCGATCATCGTGGCGGCGACTATCCCCTTCGCGCTCGCCTTCGCGATCCTGATCCTGGTGTTGCAGGGGGAGAGTGCGAACCTGCTGTCGGTCGGTGCGCTGGACTTCGGCCTTGTCGTCGATGCCTGCGTCATCATGGTGGAAAATATCTTCCGCCACATGGTCGAACGCTCTGCCGCCGTGGAGAACGGCCAGGGCCGCTACACCCTGGCCAGCCGCTTCGGCGCGGTGCTAGGCGCCTCGTCCGAGGTCAGCCGCGGCATCTTCTTTGCCGCCGCGATCATCATCGCCAGCTTCCTGCCGCTGTTCACCCTGACCGGCGTCGAGGGGCACATCTTCGGCCCGATGGCCAAGACCTATGCCTATGCGATCAGCGGCGGCCTGCTGGCGACCTTCACCGTCGCGCCGGTGCTTTCGACGCTGCTGCTGCCGGACAAGCTGGCCGAGACCGAGACGTTCATCGTCGGCAAGCTGCGTGCGGTCTATGAACCCGCCGCCTCCTTCGCGCTGCGCAACAAGGTGGTGACGCTCGGTGGTGCCGCGCTGATGATGGTCCTGGCGGTCGTCGGCGTGCGCTCGCTGGGCATCGAGTTCCTGCCGCACCTCGAAGAAGGCAATATGTATATCCGCGCCACCCTCCCCTCCTCGATCAGCCTGGAGGCGGGCGAGAAGGTGACGAACGAGGTGCGCAAGATCATCGCCAGCTATCCGGAGACCACGGCGGTCCTGTCCGCCCATGGCCGCCCGGACGACGGCACCGACGCGACCGGCTTCTTCAACGTCGAGTTCTTCGTGCCGCTGAAGCCGTTCGACACCTGGCCGAGCGGCATGACCAAGGAGAAGCTGATCGACGAACTGTCGAGCCGGCTCGCCAAGAAATATCCCGGCGTCGACTTCTCTTTCTCGCAGATCATCGAGGATAATGTCGAGGAAGCTGCCTCGGGCGTGAAGGGCGCCAATTCGATCAAGCTGTTCGGTCCCGATCTGGTCACGCTGGGAAAGCTGGCCAACCAGATCAAGGCGCAGATGGCCAAGGTGAAGGGCATCGAGGATCTCGGCGTGTTCGAGATCCTGGGCCAGCCGACCGTGCGGATCGACGTCGACCGTGCCAAGGCCGCCCGTTATGGCCTGACGCCCGACGACATCAACCAGACGGTGGCCGCCGCCATCGGTGGCCAGTCGTCCGCCGACCTGTACGAACCCGGCACCGACCGCCACTTCCCGATCATCGTGCGGTTGCAGCCGACTCAGCGCGACTCGCTGGAATCGGTGCGCAACATCACCATCGGCGCGCCGTCGCCCGACGGCAACGGGACCGTCCAAGTGCCTCTGTCGGAGGTGGCCAACGTCAAGCTGACCAGCGGCGCCTCGTTCATCTATCGCGAGCATCAGGAGCGCTACGTCCCGATCAAATTCTCGGTGCGTGGTCGCGATCTGGGCGGCGCGGTCGAGGAGGCGCGCGCGCGGATCAACCAGAATGTCCAGCTGCCGCCGGGCTATCATCTGGAATGGGCGGGCGAGCTCGACAATCTGAAGAACGCGATCGCCCGGTTGGAGATCGTGGTGCCGATCAGCCTCGTGCTCATCCTGCTGCTGCTCTATGCCAATTTCGGTTCGATGCGCGACAGCCTGCTCGCCTTCTCCGCGATCCCGATGGCGGTCGTGGGCGGTGTGCTGGCGCTGGCCCTGACCGGCACGGCGTTCAGCATCTCGGCGGCGATCGGCTTCGTGGCCTTGTTCGGCATCGCGGTAATGGACGGCATCCTGGTCGTCACCACCTTCAACAACGCCATCGACGAGGGTGCGCCGCGTGAGAATGCGCTGGCCACCACCGTCAAGAACAGCCTGCGCCCGGTCGTCATGACCTGTCTGGTCGCCGCCATCGGCCTGTTGCCCGCCGCCCTGTCGCACGGGATCGGCAGCCAGGTGCAGAAGCCCCTCGCGCTGGTCGTGGTGGGCGGCATGACGCTGGCCCCGGTGCTGATCCTGCTGGTCCTGCCGGTGCTGATCAGCCGCTATTCCACCCGCTTGCCCTTGTCGCAGCGCAAGAAGAAGCATGATCCGATGGTCGACGACCAGGACGATACCACCACTCCTGAATCCGGGGTTCCGGCATGAAGCGTTTCCTGACCCTGCCGCTGCTCGCCTGCGTCTCGGCCTGTGCAGTCGGCCCACATGATCTGGACGCCCATGCCAGCCTGCCGCCCATGGCTCCCGCGCCGGTGATTGCCCCGGCGACCGGCCCGGCGCAGACCGTGTCGGCGAGCGTCGCGTCCGAATGGTGGCATGCGTTCGGCAATGCCCAGCTCGACGCGCTGGTCGCCGAGGCGCTGGCGCATAACAATGATGTGGGGGTCGCCGAAGCGTCTTTGCGGCAGGCACGGGAACAGGCGCGGGCAACGCGTGGCTCGCTGCTGTTTCCGCAGGGTAGTCTGAGCTATCAGGCGCAGCGCAATCGCGTGTCGGACTCGCTGTCTTCGGCGGTCGCCGATGAGAACCAACTTCTCTACACGCTGCATACCGCGCAGGTCAGCGTCTCCTATGACGTCGATGCGTTCGGCGGGAACCGGGCGCAGGTCCGCTCGGCCGTGGCGCGGGCCGAGGTCGAGCGGCATCAGCTGGACGCTGCCCGGATGACGGTGGCCGCCAACTTGGTTACCGCCCTGATCGAGCGGGCGAGCCTGGCCGAACAGGTCGCCGCCGCGCAGACTGCGGTCAAGGTCAACCGCGACATCCTGACCGCGCTGCAACAGCGTCAGCGGCTGGGCGCGGTCGGTGCCTCAGACGTGGCGACGCAGCAGGCCGCGCTCGCCACCGCCGAGGGGGCCCTGCCCCCGCTGGTCCGCGCCGAAGCCGCGCAGCGCACCGTCATCGCGACGCTGATCGGCCGCCCGGCGGGTTCGGCGCTGCCGCCGCTGCCCGAGCTGTCGCAGCTGACCCTGCCGACCGAACTGCCCGCCATCGTACCGTCCGAGCTGGTCCATCGTCGCCCCGACGTGCTCGCCGCCGAAGCGCAGTTGCAGGGTGCGGGTGCCGATGTCGGCGCCGCCATCGCCGCCCGCCTGCCCAGCATTCAGCTGTCGGCCAATGCCGGTGGCTCGGCGCAGAATTTCGGCGACATGTTCAAGAGCGGCAATCCCTTCTGGGCGCTGCTCGGCGGCATCACCCAGCCGCTGTTCCACGCCAACGCGCTGCGCCACCAGCAAAAGGCGGCGGAGGCGGCGCTGGACGGGGCCAAGGCGCAATATCGCCAGGCGGTGCTCCAGGCGTTCGGCAATGTCGCGGACTCGCTGACCGGCCTGTCCACCGACGCGCAGGCGCTGGACGCGGCCCAGCGAGCGAGCAATGCGGCGGGCCAGGCGCTGACCTTCGCGCGGCGGCAGCTGGCGCTGGGCGATGTGGGGACGCTGCAACTGCTGAATGCGACCGCGACGGACGCCCAGGCCCGGTCGCAGCTGATCCAGGCCAAGGCGGCGCGAATGACCGACACGGTCGCCCTGTTCCAGGCCGCCGGAGGACCGGTTACGGGGTCGTGAGGATTTGAGGGGGTGGGCTGATCAAGGCTGGCCCCCTAGTTCTGTTCAGCCGGAGCGAAGGCCAAGGGATTTCGGTTCGCGCAGAGGCGCTGAGGACGCAGAGGTTGCGCTCCCCGCACCCCACTTAAATACTCATCTGTTCCCCGGCGAAGGCCGGGGCCCAGTTGCCATGCTGTTGAAAGTGTACGGCGCGGTTGCGTGGGAGGCCATGGCGGCCCGCTCTCGACGGCGCACCACAACTGGCCCCCGGCCTTCGCCGGAGTAGTCGTTCTGGCTTTGGAGCTGGGCCTTACCGCCCCCTTCGACTTCGCTCAGGCCGAACGGCGCTAGGGATAAGAAAAAAGGGGAGGACCTTCGCCCTCCCCTTGATCAGAACAACCGGGTCAGCAGGTAGAAGCCCGCCCCCATCACGGCGGAGGCCGGAATGGTGATGATCCAGGCGATCACCACATTTCCCGCCACGCCCCAGCGCACCGCCGAGGCGCGCCGGGCGACGCCCGCGCCGATGATCGAGCCGGTGATGGTGTGCGTCGTCGACACCGGAATACCCAGTGCCGAGGCGCAGAAGATCACGATCGAGCCCGCCGTCGAGGCGCTGAACCCCTGATGCTGCGACAGCTTGGTGATACGGCTGCCCATGGTCTCGATGATCTTCCAGCCGCCGGTCATCGTGCCCAGCGCCATGGCGACGTAGCAGGAGATGGCGACCCAGTGCGGCACCTCGAACGGGCCGGTCAGGCGGCCGGTCGAATAGAGGAGGACGGTGATGATCCCCATCGTCTTCTGCGCATCGTTCAGGCCGTGGCTGAGCGAATAGGCGGCCGACGAGACGAGGTGCAGGGCGCGGAAGCTGCGCTCCGCCCCGCCCGCCGTCGAGCGGCGTAAGCCCCAGCTGCTCAGCAGCATGACCAGCATCGCCAGCATCATGCCGAGCAGCGGCGACAGCACGATGGCGAGCAGCGTCTTGTTGAGACCCGCCCACTGGACCGCACCCATGCCCGCATGGGCGACGCCCGCACCGACCAGCCCACCGACCAGCGCATGGCTGCTCGACGACGGAATGCCGCGCAGCCAGGTGATGACGTTCCACGCCATCGCCCCGCCCAGCGCGCCGAAGATGACGGCGGGCGTCACCACGTCCTGGGCGATCAGGCCCTTGCCGACCGTCTCCGCCACCTTGTGCAGGCTCGGGAAGGCGACGGTCAGGAAATAGGCGGCGAAGTTGAAGAACGCCGCGAACACCACCGCCGCGACCGGCGACAACAGCCGCGTCGCCACCACGGTCGCGATCGAATTGGCCGCGTCATGCAGGCCGTTGAGATAATCGAACGCCAGCGCGACCAGGATCAGGCCGGCCAGCAGCGGAAAGGCGAGTTCGTGCATGATCCGCGCCTCAGGCGTGATCGATGACGATGCCGTCGATCTCGTCGGCGACATCCTCGAACGCGTCGAGGATGCGCTCCAGATGCTTGTACACTTCCTTTTCGATGACGAAGCGCAGCGTGTCGCGCTCGCCGCATTCGTCCAGCGTACGCTTCAGGCCTGCCGCATGGATCTCGTCGGCGCGACCTTCCAGCCGGACGAGTTCCTCGGTCAGCGCATGGAGGCGGTCGCCGTTGCGCGCGACGTCGCGCATCAGCGGCATCGCCTCGACGGTCAGCCGGGCCGCCTCGACCGCGACCGCCGCCATCTCGCGCATCTCGGGCGCGAAGTTGGTCAGCCGGTACAGGCCGATCGCGGTGGCCGCCGCGTTCATCTCGTCGATCGTATCGTCCAGCGAGCCGATCAGCGAGGTGATCGAGGCACGGTCGAACGGCGTCAGGAAGGTCGAGCGGACCGAGGTCAGCACCTGTCGCGTGATCTCGTCGGCGTCATGCTCGCGCGCGGCGACGACGGCGATCTCGTCGGCGGTGTGGCCCTGACTGTCGAACAGCCGAACGGTGGCTTCGGCCCCCGCAAGGATAGTGGCGGCTTGCGCCTCGAACAGCTCGAAGAAATTTCCCGTCTTCGGCAGGAGGCGTTGGAACCAGGCGAACATCAGTCGGTAAACCCCGATAGTGATCCGATAACGTGCACGTCTTCAGGCCATGACCGATCGGGCCACGACGCAACGCCGGACCGTGAAAGGGTCAAGAACCGAGGATGGCACGAACGCCGCCCCCCTGACCAGACGCACGCCCTCCGTCAAGCAAAACCGGGTTACAACTCTGTGACAACAGGGTCCAGAGCAGCCGCGCCATGGCGGTCGGGCCATGGCCGTGGCCGATCGTAAATTCATGAGCCATTGTGGTTTTTCCGCACCACCTCTGTCACGCGAGCGCCATAATGCGCCTCTAACCGCCCGCCCTACCGGGAGAATTTAATCAGTCGGGCGGCATGAACCGCCCGCCGGAGCGTGGGGACTATATGAAATCGGTTATCAAGACCGCGGCGCTGCTGGGCGCTGCGTGGGGAACGCTGGCGGCCGTGCCGGCCATGGCGCAAGCTGCCGCCGATCAGGGTACGGCCACGACCGCCGCAACGGACGAGCAGCAGGGCCTGGGCGACGTCGTCGTCACCGCCGAGCGTCGTTCGGAAAGCCTGAACCGCGTGCCGGTGTCGGTCTGCGTGGTCAGCGGGTCGAACCTGCGCACCTTCCAACAGGGCGGTGAGGACATCCTTGCGCTGTCGGGCCGCGTGCCCGGCCTGTATGCCGAGACGACCACCGGCCGTATCTTCCCGCGCTTCTACATTCGCGGTCTCGGCAATATCGACTTCTATCTGGGCGCGTCGCAGCCCGTGTCGATCATCCAGGACGATGTGGTCCTGGAGCATGTCGTGCTGAAGTCGAACCCGATCTTCGACGTCGATCAGGTCGAGGTGCTGCGCGGGCCGCAGGGTTCGCTGTTCGGTCGCAACACGACTGCGGGCATCATCAAGTTCGACACGATCAAGCCGACGCAGAGCTTCCAGAGCCGCGCGACCGCCTCGATCGGCAGCTACAACACGATCAGCATGGATGCCGGTGTCGGCGGCCCGCTGATCCGCGACGTGCTGGCCTTCCGCCTGTCCGCGCTCGTGCAGCACCGCGACAACTGGGTCGACAATAGCTATGCGGGCACCAGCCTGGACGGCACGCTGACCCCGAAGAACAACGCCATGGGCGGCTTCACCGAGCGCGACGTGCGCCTTCAGCTGCTCCTGACGCCGACCGACACGCTGTCGTTCAACCTGTCGGGCCATGCCCGCTGGTATGACGGTACCTCGACGCTGTTCCATCGCGGTGCGTTGAAGAAGGGTTCGCGCGACGTGTCGGCCGAACCGCGCGACCGCGTCGCCTATGACGAGGGTCAGGGCAATCCGCAGTCCTATGATACGCAAGGCGCCTCGCTGCGCGCCGCCTGGGATCTGGGGCCGGCCGAGCTGACCTCGATCACCGCCTATGAAACCACGGCCGGTTTCAGCAAGGGCGACACCGATGGCGGCGCGGCCGCGAACTTCCCGTTCAATGGCCAGCCCAACGGCTATGGCCTGAGCCTGGGTCAGGTCCGGGGTCTCGACCAATGGACGCAGGAAGTCCGCCTGGCCTCGACCGGGACCGGCGCGTTCAAGTGGCAGGTCGGCGGCATCTATTTCGACAGCCGCGACGTCACCGATTTCTACCAGCGCCGCTTCTTCCTGCTGCCCGCCTATAATCCGGCGGCACCGGGCAACCCGAACACCAACAACCCGGACAACTGGGTCCGCCTGCACAACGTCAACACCTCCTGGGGCGTGTTCGGGCAGGTCAGCTATCAGGCGACCGACCGCCTGACCCTGACCGCCGGTGGCCGGATCAGCGAGGATACCAAGCGCACCCAGCTGCTCAAGGCGCCGGGTCGGCCCGATGGCGGCGTGGTCTATCGCGGCCGCCGCGACGTGCGCCTGTCGGACACCCAGCCCAGCTGGGACCTGTCGGCCATGTATGAGGTCAATCCGAACCTGAACGTCTATGTCCGTGCGGCACAGGGCTTCCGTGGCCCGACCATCCAGGGTCGCTCGGCGGTGTTCAATTCGGACTTCACCACCGCGAACTCGGAAACCAACCTGTCGTTCGAGACCGGCTTTAAATCGAAGCTGTTCGACAACACGCTGCGCCTGAACGCCGCCGCCTTTGCCTACCGCGTGAAGGGCATCCAGCTGAACGGCAATGATTCGGACGGCAATGGCGTCCTGTTCAACGCCGACAAGGCCGTTGCCTACGGCATGGAAGCCGATGCGCAGTGGTTGCCGGTGCGCAACCTGGCGCTGTCGGCGGGTGTCAGCCTGCTGCACTCGGAAATCCGCGACAAGCGCGTGTTCGCCCAGACCTGCGGTCTGAACGGCGTGCAGGTCTGCACCGTGCTCGACCCATATGTCACCCGCACGGTGTTCGGCGCCCCCGCCTTCTTCGCGCAGATCGACGGCAACCCGCTGCCCAACGCGCCGGAGTACAACGTCAATCTGGCGGCCAAGTATGACATGCCGCTGGCGGATGGCGGCAAGGCGTTCATCGCGACCGACTGGAACCTGCAAGGGTACACGAACTTCGTCCTGTACCGGACCAAGGAGTTCACCTCGAACGGCAATTTCGAGGGCGGCCTGAGCATCGGCTATTCCGCGCCGAACGACGACTGGAGCCTGTCGGTCTTCGCCCGCAACATCACGAACGAGAAGAACCTCAAGGGCGTGATCGAGAACTATATGGCGGCCGTATTCAACGAACCGCGCATCATCGGCGTGTCGTTCACCGGCAAGTATCGCTGATCGCCTCGATCATGTGATGGGAAAGGCCCGCCCCTCAGGCTGAGGGGCGGGCTTTTTCATGTGTGGCATGAGCTCAGCCGCCGGGTCCGGGCATGCGCTTCGACTTCGCTCAGCGTGAACGGATGCTGGGCCTTGATCCCCCCTCCGTTCAACCTGAGCGAAGTCGAAGGCCACGCCCGTCACCCGCCACGTGCATTCCTACCCCTTGCCCGCGCATGGCGTTCGGCATGGGCGAGCAGCATGTCCAAATCCTCGCGCGCGATGTCGAAGCTCTCGTGCATATCCTCCAGCGCAGCGTCGATATCCTCCGCCCCGATGCGCGAGGCGTCGCCGACCGGCGGGACGAGCGCGGGTTCGTGCGGATAGCTGCGCCCCGTCGCGCGGTGGAAGAACATGCCGAGCGCCACCAGCGCGATCGAGTTGATCGCGACCGGCGCGAAGGCGAAGGAAAAGCCCGCCGCATGAATGCCCTGGCTCCCGATCACGGCGGTCAGCGCCGCCGCGCCGCCCGGCGGATGCAGGCAGCGCGCCAGCGACATGACCAGGATCGCACCCCCGACCGCACACCCGGCTGCCAAGGGCAGCGACGGGATCGCCTGAAACATCGCCACCCCGACCAGCGTCGACAGGACATTGCCCCCGACCACCGACCAAGGCTGGGCCAGCGGACTGGCGGGCACGGCGAAGACGAGCACCGCCGAGGCCCCCAGGGGCGCGACGATGATCGGCAGGTCGGGACCGAGCGGCGGCAGGCCGCCACAGACGATGATGGTCAGCGCGATCCCGATGACCGCTCCGACACAGGCGAGCAGACGGCCGGACAGGGTTGCTCCGGCGAGCAAGGGTTGGAAAAAGCGCATGAAATCTTCGGCTGTTTCGGATGGAAAGGTTCGGGATTAGCCGCGGACCGCACGCTTGGCCACCGTCAACAACATGACGCGATACCCGCGAAACCTGGCGCAAAGCCCCTCCTCCCGGCAGGGGCGTTTCAGGTCGGTCATGCCCCCGGCATGACCTAAACGATGCGGGGCATCGTTTACCTGAAACTGGATTTGGGGTGGGGGCTGAGCCGCAAGCGATGGTCTCGGTGAGACACATTACCCTCCCCCACCCCCTCCCGTTTACGGGAGGGGGAGCGGACGGTCGTGAGGTCCGGGCGTGTCAGACCTCGGCCAGGAACACCACGCCCGGAATGGCGATGCTCCGGCCGGTCGCGGTCAGGTGGCCGTCCCGACCGATGCGGAAGGCGTCGACCGTGCCCGAACGCTCGTTCGCCACCAGCATCTCCCCCCGCCCCTCGCGCAGCAGGAAGAAGCGTGGCCAGTTTCCGCCGGTCGGGACATGCTGCACCAGCCGGGGCTCACCCTTCGCATCCAGCGCGAAGACGGTGATAGTGTTCGCGCCGCGATTGGACACATAGAGCGTCCGCCCCGCCCGATCGATCGCGATATGCGCGGCATAGGACGGCCCCTTCATGCCCTCGGGGAGCAGCGCGTGCTCGCCTGCGTCACGAAAACGCCCATCGGGCAGCGCATCGAGGACGAACAGCTTCGGCGTCAGCTCACAGGCAAGATAGGCGCGCGGCAGGGTCGGATGGCGGACCATGTGGCGCGGGCCTGCCCCGGCGGGCGCGGACCACGCAACCACCGGCTCGGCCAGCGTGCGTGCGGCGGGGTCGAAGCGATAGGCGAAGATCGCATCCGCCCCCAGATCGACCGCATGCAGCCAACGCCGGTCAGGGCTGAACCCCACCCAATGCGCGTGCGGCCCGGCCTGACGCTCGGTGTTGGGGCCGTGACCATGATGCTGGAAGACCTGGGCCGGGCCGGTCGCGCCGGTTCGACGGTCGAGCCGATAGAAGGAGACCGAGCCGCTGGAATAATTGGCGACGGCCAGGCAAGCCGAAGCCCGGTCGATCGCGACATGACACGGGTCCGCCCCGCCGGTCGGCGCGCCACCATGCACGGCCCAGTTCGGTCCATAGCCGGTGCAGCCGCCTTCCCGCCGCTCCCGCAACAGATAGAAGGTCTGATCGGGCCCACCGCCGACACCATAGGAGGCGTCGACAATGGTCGTGTCCACCGGACCGAGCACCCGCCCGTCGCTGATATGGTACAACCCCCTGCCGCCCTCATTGGCATAGGTGCCCGCGATCAGCCGGTCGCCGCCCGGCAGCCGCGCCATCGCCGGGGCGACCGCCGTGCCCAGCCCGATTGCCGCCGCGCCCGCCATTACCTCGCGCCGTGTCGTCGTCATGCACCCCACCTTTCGCGTCCGCCTTGAACGCGAAAGGGGCGGGAAGGCAATCGCCTTCCCGCCCCCTCCGGCTCACGATGCGACCAAGTCGCGTCGGCAATCGATCAGATCGCGACCACGCCGCCGTCATTCTTGGTGATGACGATGGTGGCCGAGCGCGGGCGGATGGTCGCCGAGGCCGAACCACCCTGGCTGTCCGGCCAGTTGCTGGTCGGCGCGGACGGGGTGCTGGCGTCCTCGCCCGGGTGCTGGATGTTGACGAATACCGAGGTACCGTCCGGCGTCGAGTGGATGCCGGTGATCTCGCACTGCTTCGGGCCGACCAGGAAGCGCTTCAGCGTCACGCCGGGCGCCTTGCCGATCCGCGTGGTGACGGTCGCGCTCGATCCGCCCGCGCTGCTCGTCACGGAGCGGGTGCCGCCATCGCCGACCCGGCCGGGGATCGCGGCCAGCATCATGCAGTTGGTGACGTCGGTGAAGGCGCCGTCATCGGTCTGGATCCACATCACCGGCGTCTGCTGGCCTGCGACATTGCTCGGCAGGCTGAACCACAGGCCGTCGGGCGACGAGAAGTCGTTGGTCGCATCCAGCCCCGACAGGTTGATGTTGGTCGGATCCAGGTCCGCCCCCGCACCGAAGGCATAGACGTCCCAGGTGAAGCTCGTCGCCTCGGTCGTGTCGTTGGCCTCGCGGATACGGATGATATGGCCGTTGCGGTTGCCGACCGAGGTCGAAGGCGCATCGACATAGGATCGCGGGTTGGCCGCATCGACGCCGGTCTGATTGCCCGAGGCCACCGGCTTGCGCGAGGCGTTGTTGGTCAGCGTGCAATACATCTCGCCGGTCGCCGGATTGACGGCGGTCCATTCCGGCCGGTCCATCTTGGTGGCGCCCAGCACGTCGGCGGCCAGACGGGTGTTGATCAGGACATCGGCCTGATCCGCGAAGGGATAGACGCTGTTCGAGGCGTTCAGCCCGTTCTGACCGAAGACCAGCGGCATCCACTGGCCGGTGCCGTCCGCGTTGAATTTCGCGACATAGAGCGTGCCGTTGTCCAGATACTTGTCACCCACCGCCAGGCGATCGCTGGCGCTGGCATCCGAGGCATTCCACGGCGTCGTCGAGACGAACTTGTAGATATATTCGTTCTGCGCGTCGTCGCCCATGTAGAAGGCCGGACGGACGCCCGCGATCATCCGGCCGCTCTGGCAGCCTTCGTGATTCATGCGGCCCAGCGCGGTGCGCTTGCGCGGGGTCGAATTCGGGTTGAACGGATCGATCTCGACCACCCAGCCGAACTGGAACGGCTCGTGCCGGAAGTCGGCGGTGCCATCGGCGGCCAGCGCGGCATTGGCGGTCGCGTTCCAACGGCGGAAGACGGTGCTCGACGCATCCGACGGCGTGACCGTGGTCCAGCCATAATTGCCCGAGCGCCCCTCGCTGATGCCATAGCGGGCCAGCGAGACATTCTGCCTGGCCGTGGTCGCGGTGCGGACCGCTGCGTCACCGGCGGTGCGGCGGAAATAACCCGCCCAATTCTCTTCGTTGGTCAGGTACGTGTTCCACGCCATCGTGCCGTTGGCGCAGTTGTTGATCGTGCCGCGACCCATGGTGCCGTCGGCCGAATAGGCGGTCTTCAGCCAGGCATTGCCCTTGACCGGGCCACTGAACGCCATCGGCGTGTTGGGCGTGATGCGGCGGTTCAGCGACGAACTCTGGACATAGGTCCAGGCGCCGTTGGCGCGGGTGACCTCGATCACCGAGACGCCGTGGCACTCGATCTCCTTGATCGCCTCGGATTCGGGACGCGGGCTGGGGGTCGGGCCGTTGGCGTGGAGATAGAGCTGGGTGATGTTCTCGTGATTCAGGACCAGCAGGCCGCGCGTGCTGCTGTTCGGGTCCGGATTGGCGCCCGACGAGGACAGGCCGAAATAGCTCATGCCGTCATGATGGTCGCCCGCGCGCTGTGCGAAATTGGTGTCGTTGCCGTTATTGGCATAGGCCGGGACGGCGCTGCTGATCGGATCGCCCAGGCGATAGAGCACGGTCACGCTATAGCCCGAGGGGACGGTCACGATATCGGCCAGGCTGTGCGGCACGGCGGTGAAGTCGAGCGTGATCGGCGTGACCGTCAGCGTCACCGTGTTGTTGGTGACCAGGCCGTCACGGCTGGTGATCTCCAGCTTGAACGCCAGCTGCGTCGCGGTTGCCACGGCGGGTGCGCGGAACGAGGCGACCAGCTGGTTGGCGTTGGTCAGCGTGACCGACGGTCCTGCCGTCTGGCTCCAGTTCACATTGGCGACCTGGCCGCTGCCGACGGTGCCGGTCAGCGTGACGGGACGGCCCGCGGCGACGCTGGCGGTGCTGCCCGCCGCCGTGGCGGTGACCGCCTGCGGATTCTCGTCGTCGCAACCGGCCAGCAGCGCGCCGCCGAACAGCGCGGTGGTCATCGCCGACACACCATGGCGCAGCGTCTGGCGGCGCGACAGGCGGGTGGCGATCAGGTCGCTCATATGCGCGTTGGCGGAGCGGTTGGTATCGATGTCGCCATCGTCATAGGCGACCATGTTGTTGATATCCGACATGGAATTTCCCCCGGTACCGCGCGGGAAGCGCTGCGGTAAGCAGGGGCGCTTTGCCGCCGAACCAAGTCATGCACGCTTCATTTCGGCGTCATGTCGGTGACCAATACATGACTATGACATGACACGGACGTCATGCGATGGGATTGCTTGACTCGCGTCTTCGATCCTCGTATGGGCAGCCCCGCATCCGGATGGGCTTGCCCGTTCGGATTCCGTCCAAGACAGCAGGTGCCGGGGAATATGCCCTGGCTTAATCTCCTGCCGAGACGGGGAAAAGGATTTTGCCGGTCGTGCCACTTGCTGGTCCCGTCCGGTCTGCCCCGCGTTTCTCACGCGTCGGTTGCCCATTCCCCATCGCTGGACACCCCGAGGGGTGGTTTCACCCCCCGGTCAAGCAACCGGGATGACCGTTCGCGGTCGTTCCAACCATGGAGAATGGCATGGATCGCGATCAAAAGAGCCAGGCCGTCGCCGAACTGAACCGCAACTTCAACGAGGTTGGCGTGGTGGTCATCACCCGCAACCACGGCATGACCGTCGCCCAGTCGACGGCCCTGCGCACGAAGATGCGGGAAGCCGGCGCGACCTACAAGGTCTCGAAGAACCGGCTTGCCAAGATCGCAGCCCAGGGCACCGACTATGCCGGTGTCGCTGACATGCTGACGGGTCCCGTCGGCATTGCCAGCTCGATCGATCCCGTGGCCGCCGCCAAGGTGGCCGTGGACTTCGCCAAGACGACCGACAAGTTCGAGATCGTCGGCGGATCGATGGGTGCGAACGTCCTTGATGTCGCAGGCGTGCAGGCGCTGGCGACTCTGCCCTCGCTGGACGAGCTCCGGGCGAAGCTGGTTGGTCTTATCGTCGCTCCGGCGACCAAGCTGGCCACCATCACCCAGGCTCCCGCGGCGCAGATCGCCCGCGTCCTCGCGGCTTATGCCGACAAGGACAAGGAAGCCGCCTGATCTTCGGGCGAACACGATTGAACTGACACACTCGGGCCACTTCATCCGGCCCGTATTGGAGATAAGAACATGGCAGACCTGAACGCGCTGGTTGACCAGCTGAGCGAGCTGACCGTCCTCGAGGCCGCTGAGCTCTCGAAGATGCTCGAAGAGAAGTGGGGCGTCTCGGCCGCCGCTGCTGTTGCCGCGGCTCCTGCTGCTGGCGGCGCTGCTGCTCCGGCCGCTGAAGAGAAGACCGAATTCGACGTGATCCTCACCGGCGACGGCGGCAAGAAGATCAACGTCATCAAGGAAGTCCGCGCGATCACCGGCCTGGGCCTGACCGAAGCCAAGGCGCTGGTCGAAGGCGCTCCGAAGCCCGTCAAGGAAGGCATTGCCAAGGACGAGGCCGAGAAGATCAAGAAGCAGCTCGAAGAAGCCGGCGCGACCGTCGAGCTCAAGTAATCGGACTGCGAAAGGGCAACCTTTCGCACCCGTTCGCTTGGCGAGCTAAAGTTAAGGGCGGCCCCTTCGGGGGTCGCCCTTTTCTTTTGGTGCCGAACCGCAGCGCCCTTTCAACAGGATGGCGGATCGATCGTCAGCACGAGGCGACGTCCGGCATTGGCCGAAATCGGCGGCGCGCGGCGAACGATGAGCGGTGGGTCCAGCAGATCGCGGCCCTTCCATATGGCGACCGCGCCTGTCGGCACCTCCCAAATGGCATCCCGTCCATCCGCGCAGCACCATTGCTCTCCGGCACCGACATAGGTGCATGACAGACGCAGAGTGCCGCAATCCGCACCGAAGCACGTGTCCGAACCGGCACTGACCACCCCCAGTCCGACCTGCAATCGATCCTCCCCGGTCAGCGCCGCATGACGCCGGACGAGCAAATCGATATCCTCCGCCAGTGGGGCCAGCACCGTTTGCGGATATCCCGCCCCGCGCAAGGCCGCCTCCAGCGAGTGACCGGCTTCGACCGTGACGGAAAGATCCTCGACGGTGGTCAGGTCGAGCTTGGCGAGAAGCGATCGAAGCGGTTCGGGAACGCCGCGCCACCAGATCGCCAGCGCAGTCTGCGAGCGGGCGATCCGATCGAGCCAGAGACGGTCACCGCTGATCGTCAGAACATGGTCGATTCGCGTGGGTGCCATTCTTGCAAAGAACCTCGGCGACGGTCTGACGCGGGGATGCGACGCGCCGTATCGCACCCCCATGGGTCGCCTTCAGGATCAGGGCTGATAGGGAAGCGACGACTGATGCAGGATGATCCGCACCTTGCCGTCCGAGCATTGCTTGAACACGAAGCTCTTGTTCACGAAGATATGACTATCATCGCCGCCGATGAAATGGACATTGCATTGCACGATCGCCAGATCACCATGAAGGATATAGTCCAGCTTGTTATACCACACCTTCACCCATGGCTTGAGCTTGAAGCCCTTGTCGTCGGGAAACTCGTTATTCCCGCCGACGAAATAGGATAAAGCACCTTCCTTGGTGGGTCGGAAGGTCTGCGCGCCATAGGTCAGCGTCGGTTTGAAGAGGACTTGCCCCCTGTCGTAATCGTAATTGTCGGTCAGGACCTGGGTCGCAAAGGCCTGGACATCGCCGCCCTCGGCATGGACCTGGCCGACCGCCACCACATTGTCGCACCAGGTCTGAAGCGCCTTGTGCACCATGTCGTCCGTAAACATTCTGCCTTCCTTTCCTGTCCGCCAAAGACGCCTCGGGCTTTGCGGCGCGAGCGCACGGCCCGCGACACGCAGGACAGGATATAATAGACATGTTATTACATCACATATATGCTCTGTAATGAATCTTTGCTGCGTACGTCACGCGCCGGATGTACCCCCAAGCCGTGCCCAGGGCCGAGCCCGTCGCACATCCAGCCCACAGACGTCGCGTAGCCCGTGCCGTCGCGCATAGGCCGCCACCCGTGCATCATAATCCGCCGCCAGTGGATCACCGAAGCGCCAGTCGGGCGGATTGAAGGTCGAGAAGCCGTTGACCGTCGGCACCCGCCACAGCTCGGCCAGGAACATGCCGTCGACATTGTGCGGATAGAGCTTGTGCAGTTCCTCGCTGATGTAAAGCGGCTCGGTCACCCGCGACGCGGTGACGTAGAATACGCGGCAGTCGCGCGGCGGCCGCGGGATTGCGGACAGGGCGGCGCGATGCACGGCACGGCTGAGTTGGGCGGGCGTCTCGGCGCTGAGATTCTCGGCGACCAGCAAAGCGACGATCGCCGCCGTCCAGGCCGGGCGCTCCGCCCGCAACCGCGCCGCCTGCGCCCGCCAGCCCGCCACGATGACGAGCAGGAACGGCAGGGTCAGCCACAGCTGATAGCGGGAGACGGTGCGCAACCCCTTGGCCCCCGGCACCAACTCGAACACGAGCAGCCAGGGCGAGGCGTACCAGAATTGCAGGGTCAGGACCCAGGCGACCATCATGGCCAGGGTGAAGGCGCGCAACGTCACCGGCGCCTCGGTCTGGCCCACCCGTTTCCGCACGACGATCCGCCAGGCCGCGACCAGCAACAGCGCGACCATCAGCAGCGGAAACCCCGCCTCATGCTCGCCGCCTAGCACCCGGCGCGGCAGGTCGGGATCGTCGGGCAGCAGATGATGGACCAGCGCATGGAGCGGCGCGAACAGCCAGCCCCATATATAATTGCCCGGGCCCACATTCACCATGTCGATGACCGGCGTGACGAGATAGCCGAGCATGTCCTCCAGCCCCTCGCCCCCCGTCTCGCGCATCTTGGGCAGATAGACGATCAGGAAGGGCAGGATCAGGACGGCAAAGGCCGCGAAGCCGACCGCGATCGTCCCGACATGACGGCGAACCAGCGCAAAGGCAGCGGCGGGGCGTGCCTGCCCGGTCATCACGCCCCAGCACAGTAGGAACAGGCAGGCCGAAAAGATGGTGAACCAGGCCATATAGTAAGAGGTCATCAGCCACGCCGCCATCAGCGCGGCCAGGCCCACCGCCCGCACCCGCGCCGCACCATGCCGCCCCGCGCCTTCCGCCCGGACGCAAGCCATCGCCAGCATCATCGCAAGGGGTAGCAGCGCGACACTCTGCAACTGGGCATGGACTGCCTGCAGATGGATGTTGCTGGCGATCGTCCAGAGCAGCGCGACCAGGACCGCCGCCCCCCGCCCCCAGCGCAGGGTGCGCCCCACAAGGGCATAGGCGGCGAAAAAGCCGATCGTCTTGAAGGTCAGGATGTTCAGCGTGTCGGCGTGAAAGGGGTCAGCGACCAGCCGCCACAGGCTGTAGACGATGCCATAGAGGAAATAGCCGTCATTATAGCCTAGCGTGCCGCCATAAGGGTGAAAGTAGAAGCCGCTGTTCCATGACGACACCCCCGACCAGACATTGCGCCAATGTTCGAGGATGGTCATCTCGATCAACGCATCGCCGCGCTCGCCGAACCCCAGGTCGAAGCCGCTGGCGATCGGCACACGGAAAAAGATCAGCATCGCCAGCAGATAGGCCAGTGCAATGACGAAAACGTCATGCCGGGCAATCTTGCGACGACGGCGAATGGGGGCTGGACTCATGACGTCCGCCTATGTCGCCGATACGCTTCTGTCGAGCAGGGATAAGTTCACCGTGCTGGTGTATAATCTCATTTCGCCAGACAAACGAATATGTTGAAGCGGCCAAACATTTAACGAACCGCCGCCCTATCCCAATATTGGACAGTGATCCATCGCTGCTTCAATTCGAGACTCATGGGACTGTTCGGCACCGTCACCCTTCGGCAACTATGATTGCAAGCGTCGTGAACACACCATAGCCCTCGCCCCGTCATACGGCCCACAGGGGGGTCAGGGGAGAAACGATCATGACGGACTTTACGGTTTCCAGAAACTGGTATGCCCCGCTTTTCGTCTATGGTGGCGAAACGGACACCGTCAGCGCGCGGGGCAGGCTCACGCCGGTGACCTCCACGGCCGTGTATTTCAAGCTGATCGGTTCGTCGAACGACGCGATGCTGAACAACAGGGGCGAGATTGTGGCGCGCGACGTGGCGATCGATACCTTCTGGTCCCCTGCCCATAGCTTCCTGACCAGCGCCGACCAGAATATCGTGGTCTGCAATTCGGGTACGATCACGGCCGGGGATGACATCTTCCGGGTCCGCACCACGCTGAAGGGCGGCTCGGCGACGGTCGACAATTGCGGTACCATGAGCACCACCGGTGGTCGCGGTGTGAACATCCAGGAATATTGCGACCTGTCCCAATTCACGCTGACCAATGCGCAGGGCGGCATCATCAAGAGCCAGGGCGACACCATCCGCCTGACCTCCGCGAACAGTGGCACCGTCTTCACCGGCGTGATCGCGATCACCAACAATGGTCGGCTTGAAACAACCGGCACCGGCGGCCGGAACGGTCAGGCGATCGATCTGGGCGATGTGCGCGTCACCGAAGCGGGCCATGTCCAGATCACCAACGGCAAGACCGGCGTGATCCAGTCCGCCGACGCCGATGCCATCCGCACCAGCGCCTTTACGCAGATCGCCAATTCCGGTGTGATCGAAGCACGCAACGGCACCAGCGGCTCCTCGGGCAATGACGGCATCGATGCCCAGTCCAACATCGGCGTGACGGTGGAAAATTATGCGGGCGGCACGATCATCGGCGCGCGCCATGGCATCACCGGCACGCAGTCGATCGGCATCACCAATGACGGCACGATCCTGGGCAAGCAGGGCTCGGGCATCAATCTGGACACCGCGTCCTCGACCGTCACCAAGATCGTCAACACCGCCCATGGCGTGATTACGGGCACGGCAACCGCCACCAAGGACGGCGACGGGATCGATGTCGACGGCCTGATCGACCTGACCAATGCGGGCACGATCCAGGCGGTCGGCAAATATCTGGGCGGCGACGGCTTCAACGAAGCGCTGGCGATCGGCGGCGGCACCGTCGTCAACAGCGGCCAGATCGTCAGCGAGCAACGCGCGATCACCGTCGACAATGGCCATGGCGGCGCGGCCTTCGCGGCGCTGGCCCTGACCAACGAAGCCGGTGGATCGATCGTTGCGGGCAATGGCGCAGCGGCGATCACCATTATCGGCGACAAGGCCGACACGATCACCAACAAGAGCAGCATCGTCGGCAACGTCTCGACCGACGCGGGCAATGACGTGCTGAACAACGCCGGATCGATCAAGGGCGATGTCAGCCTGGGGGCCGGTGACGACATTGCGAACTGGACCGGCGACCTGACCAACGTCCAGCGCGTCGATGGCGGCGCGGGCACGGATGCGCTGAACTTCGATGTGGTGATGAGCGGCACGGTGAAGGCCAGCTTCGTCAATTTCGAAACCGCGTCGGGCCAGATCCTGGGCCAGGGAGGCAATGACGTCATCGACCTGTCGAGCCTGAAGGCCACCGGGTCGCTGAAGCTGGCGGGTGGCGACGGCAACGACATCATCCTGGGCGGCACCACCGACGACCTGCTGATCGGCGGGCGCGGCAACGACGTGCTCAACGGCGGCGCGGGCAAGAACGTGCTGATCGGTGGCGAAGGTGCCGACACCTTCATCCTATCGACCATCAAGCCGGACGGCGGGCACGATCAGATCAAGGATTTCGAAACCGGCATCGATACGCTGCAGATCGACACCAAGGTCTTCACCGCGCTGGCCCAATATGGCCTGGGCCGCCTGGACTTCAGCGAGCTGACCTTCGGGGCCGCCGCGACGACGGCGGACCAGCATCTGATCTACAACGCCAAGAAGGGCCATCTGCTGTACGATCCCGATGGCGTCGGCGGCCAGGAAGCCTTCGTGATCCTCGCGGCGCTGTCCAACCATGTCGATCTGGCGGCAAGCGACATCGTCCTGATCTGATCGGGACGGCCATCGTCCAAGGACGGAAAGGCGGGTCGGAAACGGCCCGCCTTTTTCCGTTTGGGGTGCCGGGTCGCATGGCTGCCCGGTGCGAAGAGTTCCTCGTCATTCCTCCCCTGCAAGGGGAGGTGGCAGCGCGAAGCGCTGACGGAGGGGTGTCCCGCTGTCGATAGGGTTACACCCCTCCACCAGCTTCGCTGGTCCCCCTCCCCTTGCAGGGGAGGAATGAGACGAGCTGCGTGTGCGCGTAAAAACACAGGTCACGCCATCCCAGCGAAGGCCGGGATCCAGTCCGGGAACTGTGGGTGAATTCTTCCAACTGCTTTGCAACTGGACCCCGGCCTTCGCCGGGGAGGAGTAAATGGGGTGGCAGAAAAGGCGGTCGCGAAAGTTCGTGATGGCCAGGGCACTACGGCAATCGAGCCAATTTCCACGTCGACCGGCACCCCGCAGCGCACAGCAAAACCGCCCCGACCGGTAACGGTCGAGGCGGCTCCAACGCATTCAAATCTCTGGCTTGATCGGCGACGAGCTTACTCCGCCGCCTCGACCGCTGCGTTGGCATCCGGCTGGCTGTACACCCGGTCGAGATAGTGGTTGGCGATAATGTAATGCGCTCGAACCGCAGCGGGGTGGGTCGCCTTCTGGGCCAGTTCGAGTTCGGTTTCGGCACGCTGATAGAAATAGTCTTCGTCAATCTCAGGCGACGTCATTTCAGGTCTCCAGGGTCCCGGCGATGCACCAATAACCCGCGCATCTCCGGGATCTTCTCCAATATTCGTATATGGTTGGGAGGGCCTTTCGGTTCCTGTATCCGGCCTCACGCGCCCTCCATTCGGCGCAAAACCGTCGTTTTTCCTGTTACAAATTATGGCCGGGAACCGGAGGCCTGCTTCAAATTACATATCCATGTCACTGGCGGTAAAAAGCCGCCGCCCGGTTGCCCGGACGGCGGCCCTTTGTTTCCAATCCGTTAGTCGGATCAGTCGTTCAGATACTCACCGGCATCGGCATCCGTGCCGTGGCCCGAGGGGGCAACCTCGGCCAGCGGATCGTTGCCCGTGCCGACGTCTTCCCGCGGCGAGCGGGCGTTTTCCGCCGCCCGCTGCTCGGCCGCGCTGACCGGCGCGACGATCGCCTCGGCCAGCTTGCGCTGCTGCGCCCGGAGCGCTGCGTCGCGGCTGGAAGCCGCCACGCGCAGGCGGTTCATGCCCGCACCGGTGCCCGCCGGGATCAGGCGGCCGACGATGACGTTTTCCTTCAGGCCCATCAGCGTGTCCTGCTTGCCCTGGACCGCCGCCTCGGTGAGGACGCGGGTAGTCTCCTGGAACGACGCCGCCGAGATGAAGCTGCGGGTTTGCAGCGACGCCTTGGTGATGCCGAGCAGGACGGGCTTGCCCTGTGCGCGGACCTGGTTCGCGTCGAGCTTGTCGTTGATCGCGTCCATTTCCTCGCGATCGACCTGCTCGCCCTTCAGCAGCGTGGTGTCGCCGCCGTCGGTGATCTCGACCTTCTGCAGCATCTGACGAACGATCGTCTCGATGTGCTTGTCGTTGATCTTCACGCCCTGGAGTCGATAGACTTCCTGGATTTCGCTGACCAGATATTCGGCCAGCGGCTCCACGCCCATCGTTTCCAGAATGTCGTGTGGATCGGGCGAGCCGCCGATCAGGTTGTCGCCACGCTTGACGTAGTCGCCTTCCTGAACGTCGATCACCTTCGACTTGGGCACCAGATACTCGACGACCTCGCCGCCATCCTCGGGCTGGATGCCGATCTTGCGCTTCGCCTTGTAATCCTTGCCGAACACCACACGGCCCGAGACCTTGGCGATGATCGCCGAGTCCTTGGGAACGCGTGCTTCGAACAGCTCGGCAACGCGCGGCAGACCGCCGGTGATGTCGCGGGTCTTGGCCGATTCGCGCGCGACACGGGCCAGAACGTCACCGCCCTGCACCTGCGCCCCGTCCTCGACCGAGAGCGTCGCACCCGGTGCCAGCATGTAACGACCGGCCTCGCCCGAATTGTCGTCGAGCAGGGTCATGCGCGGACGCAGATCCTCCTTCGACTTGGTCGAGGCGCGATATTCGGTGACGACGCGCTGGGCGATACCCGTGGCTTCGTCGACCTGCTCGGTCAGGGTCTTGCCCTCGATGAGGTCCTGGAACTTCACCGTACCGGGGTTTTCCGTGATCACCGGCATGGTGAACGGATCCCACTCGGCCATGCGGTCGCCCTTCGACACGATGTGACCATCGTCGAACAGGACGTACGCACCGTAAGGGATACGGTCGACTGAGAGCTCACGGCCGTCCATGTCGACGATCGCGATTTCACCCGAACGGCTCAGCACCACGCGGCGGCCACGCTGGTCGGTGATCAGGCGCAGGTCGCGGAACTGGACGACACCGTCCACCGCCGCTTCCAGGTTCGACTGCTCGTTCAGCTGCGCCGCGCCACCGATGTGGAAGGTACGCATGGTCAGCTGCGTGCCCGGCTCACCGATCGACTGCGCCGCGATGACGCCGACCGCTTCGCCGATGTTCACCGGCGTACCGCGGGCGAGGTCACGGCCATAGCATTTGCCGCAGACACCGACCTTCGATTCGCAGACCAGCGGGCTGCGGATCTTGACCGACTGGGTGTTCGCCGCCTCGATCCGCGCCACCATCGGCTCGTCGAGCAGGACGCCCGATGCGATGATGACTTCGCCGGTCTTGGCGTTGACGATGTCCTCGGCCGTGGTGCGGCCCAGGATACGCTCGCCCAGCGAGGCGATGGTCGAACCGCCCTGCACGATCGCCTTCATCTCGAGGGCGCGGGTCGTGCCGCAATCCTCTTCGATGATGACGCAGTCCTGCGACACGTCGACCAGACGGCGGGTCAGGTAACCCGAGTTCGCCGTCTTCAGTGCCGTGTCGGCCAGGCCCTTACGCGCGCCGTGGGTCGAGTTGAAGTATTCAAGAAC
The DNA here is from genome assembly GCF_014199595.1 of Sphingomonas yabuuchiae. Taxonomy (GTDB): domain Bacteria; phylum Pseudomonadota; class Alphaproteobacteria; order Sphingomonadales; family Sphingomonadaceae; genus Sphingomonas; species Sphingomonas yabuuchiae. Next base: position 155,250 of record NZ_JACHNX010000003.1, read on the forward strand.
GGTCAGACCTTCCTTGAAGTTCGAGATGATCGGCGTTTCGATGATCTCGCCCGACGGCTTGGCCATCAGGCCGCGCATGCCCGCCAGCTGCTTGATCTGGGCGGGGCTACCACGGGCACCCGAGTGGGCCATCATGTAGATCGAGTTGATCGGCTTCTCACGGCCTTCCATCGGGCCGTCCTCGTAATGCCGGACCGCCTTGATCTCGTTCATCATCGAGTTCGCGACCTGGTCGCCGCAACGGCTCCAGGCGTCGATCACCTTGTTGTACTTCTCCTGCTGCGTGATCAGGCCGTCCTGATACTGCTGCTCGAAGTCCTTCACCTGCTCGCGCGTCTCATCGACCAGACGATCCTTGTCCGGCGCGATGATCATGTCGTCCTTGCCGAACGAGATGCCCGCACGGAACGCGTGACGGAAGCCCAGCGCCATGATCGCGTCGGCGAACAGCACGGTCTCCTTCTGGCCGGTGTGACGATACACCTCGTCGATCACCTCGCCGACGTCCTTCTTGGTCAGGACGCGGTTGACGATGTCGAAGGGCACCTTGTGGCTCCTCGGCAGCGTCTCGCCCAGCAGCATGCGGCCCGGCGTCGTCTCGAAGCGCTTGAGATACTGCTCGCCATTCTCATCGGTCTGCGGAACGCGGCTGATGATCTTGGTGTGCAGCGTGACGGCACCGGCGAAGAGGGCCTGGTGGACCTCCTCCATGTCCGCCAGCATCATGCCCTCGCCCGGTTCCTTCTGCTTTTCGAGCGAGAGGTAATACAGGCCCAGCACCATGTCCTGCGACGGAACGATGATCGGCTTGCCGTTGGCGGGCGACAGGATGTTGTTGGTCGACATCATCAGGACGCGCGCTTCCAGCTGCGCTTCCAGCGACAGCGGAACGTGCACGGCCATCTGGTCGCCGTCGAAGTCGGCGTTGAACGCCGAGCAGACCAGCGGGTGAAGCTGGATCGCCTTGCCCTCGATCAGCACCGGCTCGAACGCCTGGATGCCCAGACGGTGAAGCGTCGGCGCACGGTTCAGCATGACCGGGTGCTCGCGGATCACCTCGTCCAGGATGTCCCAGACTTCCTTGCGCTCCTTCTCGACCCACTTCTTGGCCTGCTTCAGGGTCATCGACAGACCCTTGGCGTCCAGACGGGCGTAGATGAACGGCTTGAACAGCTCGAGCGCCATCTTCTTCGGCAGGCCGCACTGGTGCAGCTTCAACTCCGGGCCGGTCACGATGACCGAACGACCCGAATAGTCGACGCGCTTACCCAAAAGGTTCTGACGGAAGCGGCCCTGCTTGCCCTTCAGCATGTCGGACAGCGACTTCAGCGGACGCTTGTTGGCACCCGTGATCGTGCGACCGCGACGGCCATTGTCGAACAGTGCGTCGACCGCTTCCTGCAACATGCGCTTTTCGTTGCGGACGATGATGTCCGGCGCACGCAGCTCCATCAGGCGCTTCAAGCGGTTGTTGCGGTTGATGACGCGGCGATACAGGTCGTTCAGGTCCGAGGTCGCGAAACGACCGCCGTCCAGCGGCACCAGCGGGCGCAGCTCGGGCGGGATGACCGGAATGACTTCCAAGATCATCCATTCGGGACGGTTGCCCGATTCCAGGAAGCTCTCGACGACCTTCAGGCGCTTGATGATCTTCTTGGGCTTCAGCTCCGACTTGGTCGTCGCCAGCTCTTCGAGCAGTGCGACCTTCTCGCCTTCCAGGTCGAGATTCTCGAGCATGATGCGGACCGCCTCGGCGCCGATCCCGGCGGAGAAGGCGTCCTCGCCATATTCATCCTGCGCGTCGAGCAGTTCGTCCTCGGTGAGAAGCTGATACTTCTCCAGCGGGGTCAGGCCCGGCTCGATGACGATATAGGCTTCGAAGTACAGCACGCGCTCGAGCTGCTTGAGCTGCATGTCGAGCAGCAAGCCGATGCGCGACGGCAGCGACTTCAGGAACCAGATGTGCGCAACGGGGGCGGCCAGTTCGATATGGCCCATCCGCTCACGGCGGACCTTCGACACCGTGACTTCGACACCGCACTTCTCGCAGACGATGCCCTTATACTTCATGCGCTTGTACTTGCCGCACAAGCATTCGTAATCCTTGATCGGACCGAAGATGCGCGCGCAGAACAGGCCGTCACGTTCCGGCTTGAACGTGCGGTAGTTGATCGTCTCGGGCTTCTTGATCTCGCCGAACGACCAGGAACGGATCTTGTCGGGCGACGCGATACCGATCTGAATTTGGTCGAAGGTTTCCGGCTTGGCCACCGGATTGGCGAAGTTGGTCAGTTCGTTCATCTTGCTTTCCTCACAGGGAGGGAAAATTCATCGGGCGAAATTCTGAGCAGTTGCCGGTGGCTGGGGATCGAACCCGCACCCCTTTCGGGGACCACTGAGGTGGTACGTCTACCTATTCCGTCACACCGGCTTCTGTTCGTTACTCCGCCGCCTCGGCCAGACCGTCGTCCTGGGCGTCTTCCATCGACTTGAGGTCGACGTTGAGACCCAGCGAGCGCATTTCCTTGACCAGCACGTTGAAGCTCTCCGGGATGCCCGCCTCGAAGGTATCGTCGCCCTTGACGATCGCTTCGTAGACCTTGGTGCGGCCGACCACGTCGTCCGACTTCACCGTCAGCATTTCCTGGAGCGTGTACGCCGCGCCATAAGCCTGCAGCGCCCACACTTCCATCTCACCGAAGCGCTGGCCACCGAACTGCGCCTTACCGCCCAGCGGCTGCTGGGTAACGAGCGAGTACGGCCCGATCGAACGCGCGTGGATCTTGTCGTCGACCAGGTGGTGCAGCTTCAGCATGTAGATGATGCCGACGGTCACCTTGCGGTCGAACTGATCGCCGGTGCGCCCGTCGAACAGGTCCGACTGGCCCGAGGTGTGAAGGCCCGCCAGCTCCAGCATCTCCGACACGTCGCTTTCGCGCGCGCCGTCGAACACCGGGGTCCCCATCGGCACGCCGGTGCGGATGTTCTGGACCAGCTCGGCCACTTCCTCGTCGTCCCGGTTCTGGATGTCTTCGGCATAGTGATCGCCGTAGATTTCCACGAGCCGCGACTTCACCGCTTCCGGCACCGCGCCCGGCTTGGCGTCGGGGTTGGCTTCACGCCAATCCTCGAGCTGCGCCGCGACCTGCATACCCAGATTGCGCGCCGCCCAGCCCAGATGCGTCTCGAAGATCTGACCGACGTTCATGCGCGACGGCACGCCCAGCGGGTTCAGCACGAGATCGACCGGCGTACCGTCCGCGAGGAAGGGCATGTCCTCCTGCGGCAGGATGCGGCTGATGACGCCCTTGTTGCCGTGACGGCCGGCCATCTTGTCGCCCGGCTGCAGCTTGCGCTTCACCGCGACGAAGACCTTGACCATCTTCAGCACGCCCGGCGGCAGCTCGTCACCACGCTCCAGCTTGTCGCGACGGTCATGGAACTTGTCCGTGATCCGCTTGGCGGCTTCGTCATACTGCGCCTTGACCGCTTCCAGATCGCTCTGGCGCGCGTCGTCGGCGACGGCGAACTTCCACCATTCGTGACGATCGACCGATTCCAGCACCTCGGCATCGATGACGATGCCCTTCTTCACGCCCTTGGGCGCAGCGGTGGCGGTCTGGTCGAGCAGCATCTCGCGCAGGCGGCTCCAGGTCGCCCGGTTGAGGATCGTGCGCTCGTCGTCGGCGTCCTTCTTCAGACGCTCGATCTCCTCGCGCTCGATCGCCATCGCGCGCTCGTCCTTGTCGATGCCGTGACGATTGAAGACGCGAACGTCGACAATCGTACCGGCCACGCCCGGCGGCAGACGCAGCGAGGTGTCGCGCACGTCGCTGGCCTTTTCACCGAAGATCGCGCGGAGGAGCTTTTCCTCCGGCGTCATCGGCGATTCGCCCTTCGGCGTGATCTTGCCGACCAGGATGTCGCCCGGCTCCACCTCGGCCCCGACATAGACGATGCCCGCCTCGTCGAGGTTGCGCAGCGCCTCTTCACCCACGTTCGGGATGTCGCGGGTGATGTCTTCCGGCCCGAGCTTGGTGTCGCGCGCCATGACTTCGAACTCGTCGATATGGATCGACGTGAACACGTCGTCCTTCACGATCCGCTCGGAGATGAGGATCGAGTCCTCATAGTTGTAGCCGTTCCAGGGCATGAACGCGACGAGCGCGTTGCGGCCCAGCGCCAGCTCGCCGAACTCGGTCGAGGGGCCGTCGGCGATCACGTCGCCCGCCTTCACGACGTCGCCCACCTTCACCAGCGGACGCTGGTTGATGCAGGTCGACTGGTTCGAACGCTGGAACTTCATCAGCGTGTAGATGTCGACGCCCGACTTGCCCGCATCGACCTCTCCGGTCGCGCGAACCACGATACGCGACGCATCGACCTGGTCGACGATACCGGCGCGCTTCGCCGCGATCGCCGCACCCGAGTCGCGGGCCACGGTCTCTTCCATGCCGGTGCCGACGAAAGGCGCTTCCGCCTTCACCAGCGGCACGGCCTGGCGCTGCATGTTCGAGCCCATGAGCGCGCGGTTGGCGTCGTCGTTTTCCAGGAACGGAATGAGCGAGGCGGCGACCGAGACGAGCTGCTTTGGCGACACGTCCATCAGGGTGATCTGATCGGGCAGCGCCATCAGGAATTCACCCGCCTGACGTGCCGAGACCAGATCCTCGGTGAAGCGGTTGTCGGCATCCGTCGCGGCCGAAGCCTGGGCGACCGTGTGCTTCTGCTCTTCCATCGCCGACAGGTACACGACCTCGTCGGTAACGCGGCCGTCGATCACCTTGCGGTACGGCGTCTCGATGAAGCCGTACTTGTTGACGCGGGCGAAGGTCGACAGCGAGTTGATCAGACCGATGTTCGGGCCTTCCGGCGTTTCGATCGGGCAGATACGACCATAGTGGGTCGGGTGAACGTCGCGGACTTCGAAGCCCGCACGCTCACGCGTCAGACCGCCCGGCCCGAGCGCCGAGACGCGACGCTTGTGCGTCACTTCGGAGAGCGGGTTGGTCTGGTCCATGAACTGCGACAGCTGCGACGAACCGAAGAACTCACGCACTGCGGCGACCGCGGGCTTGGCGTTGATCAGGTCGTTCGGCATGACGGTCGACACGTCGACCGACGACATGCGCTCCTTGACCGCACGCTCCATGCGCAGCAGGCCGACGCGATACTGGTTCTCCAGCAGCTCGCCCACCGAACGCACACGACGGTTGCCAAGATTGTCAATATCGTCGATCTCGCCCTTGCCGTCCTTCAGGTCGACCAGCGTCTTGACGACCGCCAGAATGTCCTCGGTGCGCAGCGTCGTCACCGTGTCCGGGCAGTCGAGGTCGAGGCGCATGTTCAGCTTGACGCGACCCACGGCCGACAGGTCGTAGCGATCGGGATCGAAGAACAGGCCAGCGAACAGCGACTCTGCCGTCTCCAGCGTCGGCGGCTCGCCGGGGCGCATCACGCGGTAGATGTCGGACAGCGCCTGCTCGCGCTCTTCGGCCTTGTCGGCCTTCAGCGTGTTGCGGATCCACGGACCGGTCGCGACATGGTCGATGTCGAGCAGTTCGATCGTGTCGACGCCCGCCTTGTCCAGCGCTTCGAGGTTCTCGGCGCTGATCTCGTCACCGGCTTCGACGTAGATTTCGCCGGTCTGCTCGTTGATCAGGTCATAGGCCGAATAGCGACCGAAGATTTCCTCGGTCGGGATCAGCAGCTGCGACAGGCCGTCCTTGGCTGCCTTGTTGGCAGCGCGCGGCGAAATCTTCTGACCGGCCGGGAACACGACCTCGCCCGAGCTGGCGTCGACGATGTCGAACATCGGCTTGGCACCGCGCCAGTTCTCGGCCTGGAACGGGATCTTCCAGCCGCCATCGCCGCGAACGAAGGTCAGGCGGTTGTAGAAATAGTTGAGGATCTCTTCCGAGTTCATGCCCAGCGCATAGAGCAGCGCCGTCACCGGCAGCTTACGCTTGCGGTCGATACGGACGTTGACGATGTCCTTGGCGTCGAACTCGAAGTCCAGCCACGAGCCGCGATACGGGATCACGCGCGCGGCGAAGAGATACTTGCCCGAGGCATGGGTCTTGCCGCGGTCATGGTCGAACAGCACGCCCGGCGAACGATGCATCTGGCTGACGATGACGCGCTCGGTGCCGTTGATGAAGAAGGTGCCGTTCTCCGTCATCAGGGGCATGTCGCCCATGTAGACGTCCTGCTCCTTGATATCGATGACCGACTTGGCTTCGGTATCGGGATCGACCTCGAACGCGGTCAGGCGCAGCGTGACGCGCATCGGCGCGGCATAGGTGATGCCCCGCTGGCGGCACTCTTCCACGTCGAACTTCGGGTCCTCGAGGACGTAATCGTCGAAGTCCAGATAGGCGGTGCCCGCGAAATCCTGGATCGGGAAGACGCTGCGCAGCGTCTTTTCCAGCCCCGAGACATGGCCCGTGGACTTGTCCGAGCGCAGGAACTGCTCGTAGCTTTCGCGCTGAACCTCGATCAGGTTCGGCATCTGCACCACTTCGTGGATATCGCCGAACACCTTGCGGATACGCCGCTTGGCGGTGCCGCCATCGCCCTTGCGCGGGGCGGAGCCGCTGTCGATCGCCTTGGTTGCCATGGGTCTGTCTGCCTCGTCAGCCGTAAATCACTGCCCGGATGCCTCCGGGCGAGACGCAACGACAGACGCCGAAAGGCCGCTCGCAAATGACTGCGGCGGCATCCGGCGTCCGTTGAACCAGCGACCTTCCATTCGACCGACACGCTGCGCGAAGGCGCGTCATTTCCCGAAGATCGTGGTGAGTGATGGCGATATAGGCGCTGCACCCCCGGGTGTCAAACCGACGCACGCTCAGGCCAGGGCAAAGTTCCCGCTGGCGCGGGGCTTGCCACATATTGGCCGCATATGCGGTTACTATATGGGGTTGCATCCGCCGGGCCTCCGGGGCACGGCTGGTGCGGCCGGGTCTGGGACCCGGACGGCGGTTGAAGATTGTAGTTACCACGAGGAATGCATTTCATGACATCGTCCGGGCCGCGCCGCGCCGCGCGCCTTCTTGCCCTGACGCTGGTGCCGGTGCTTGCCCCGCTGCCCGCCGCTGCCGTCCCGTTCCAGACCACGTCGCAGGACAATGACGCCGCGCGCCCAGGCACCGGCGGACTGGAAAGCTTCAGCCTGAGCCCGCGCCTTTCGACGCCGCAGGCCAATCCGTCGGCCGTGCCGACCCCGCCGACGCCGCGCCTGGTCCTGCCCAGCCAGACCACGCCGCAGGCCGTCCCGGCCGCAACGCCGACGCCGCGCGCCACCCCGACGCCCCGGCCCACCCCGCGCGCGACACCGACGCCGACGCCCAGCCCGACCCCGGTCGAGGTGCCCGTACCGGCGCCCTCGCCCGAGCCGCCAGCCACGCGCCTGCCCGATCGCGAGGCCCAGCCGGTCGGCGGGACCGAGCCGAGTGTGGACGGCATGACCATCGCCAACGAACAGGCCCCCGCCATCGCCGCGCCGGGCACCGTCGCCCCCGAGCAACAGAATGACTCGGATCGCGGCCTGCCCTTCTGGCCGATGCTGATCGGCACGGGCCTCGCCGCGCTGGCCATCGGCATCTGGCTGGGTCGCCGCAGCCGTAAGGCTCCGGCGCTCCCGGCGCCCGCCCCGCGCGCCGCCGCCGATCCGGTCGAGCGGACACCTGCGCCGGTGCCCGACACGGCCCCGCGTGCCGAGCCGACGCCGCCCCCGCCCGCCGCTCCGGCGCTGCCGCCCGAGCCCAGCTTCCTGGCGGTCGAGGCCCGTCCGGTGCGTGTCGGCCTCAACATGCTGTCGGCAACTATCGAGGCCGAGGTGACGGTGCATAACAGCGGCGCGACGCCGATCGGCCGGGTCGCGGTCGACCTGCGTCTGCTCAGCGCCCATGCCGGGCTCGACGGACAGCTGATCGAGCTGGCGCATCAGCCGCAGGGCCGCCCGATCGTCCCGCCCTTCGCGCTGGCACCGGGTGAAAGCCGCACCGTGCGCGGCGTCACCGCCCTGCCGCGCGAGGCGATCCATGTGATCGACGCGGCGGGCCGCCCGATGTTCGTACCGATCCTCGCCGCCGCCGCGCATACCGACTGGGGCATGGCGCGCTGCGCCTATGCGGTCGGGCTGGAGCGGACGGATTCCAGCAAGCTGTCGCCGATCTGGCTCGACCAGCCGGGGCGGATGTACGATCAGGTCGCGGCGCGGCCGCATGTGATGCGGGGGTGATCCGGGGGTCTGAGTGTGGCCTTCGACTTCGCTCAGGCTGAACGGAGGTTGAAGATCAGTCTTACATAAACAACCGTTCAGGCTGAGCGCAGTCGAAACCCACGCCCTGCCCCCTCCCATCACCCCGCCCGCATATCCTCGGTAATCACATGCGGCGCGGTCTCGCCGAAACTGCGGACCAGCGTCTCGAACCCCAGCCCCTCCACCCGCAGTTCGTTGAACGCAGGCGGAGTCTTGCGCGTCCGCTTGGACAGGGTGCCCGCTCCGATCATGCGGATGATCCGGCCGTCGCGGTCGATCGGCACGTCGAACGGGTCGTGGACATGGCCCGACAGCACCGCACGCGCCCCCGCCGCCGCCAGCTGGGTCAGCGCTTCGTCGCCGTTGCGGGTCTTCGCCGTGCCCTTGGTCGGCCCCTCGATCAGCGGATGATGCGCGGCGACCAGGATCAGATGATCCTTGGGCGCCTGCTCGATCAGCGCCAGTGCGCGGCGGAGCGAGCTGCGGCTCACCCGCCCCTTGGACCAGTTCCACCGCCATTGCGCGCGCGCGGTGGTCTTCAGCGGCACGACGGTCACGCCGGGCAGGTCGAGCGGCTTTTCGATCATCCGCTCGATCGCGGCGTAACGCTGATAAGGGGCGAACAGCCGCCGGAACGGGTCCCAATAATAGGGGATATCGTGATTGCCGACCTCGACCGTCACCGGCACACCCAGCGATTGCAGCCATGCGCCGCCCGCCTGGAACTCGCGCTTGGTCGCGCGCATGGTCAGGTCGCCGGTCATGATGACCGCATGCGGCTTTTCCGCCGCGACCCGCTCGGCGAACCAGGCGAGCGCGGCGGGGTCCTCGGCACCGAAATGCACGTCGCTGACATGAAACAGACGGATCATGCCGCCCATCCTAGCCGCTGCCGCCGCGTCACGGCAACTCGGCCATGGCGCGCGGCTCGTGCATCGGGCAGCCATTCACCCGGCCGCGATAGTCGGCCGAGAAACGATAGGTGTCCTTGCGCGCCCGGTTGATATTGCCCAGCGGCCGGTGCGCGGCCAGCCCGTGCCAGATGCTGTAGGACAGCGCATCGTCGATCGCGTTGGTCTGGCCGTCCTGCCAGCTGATCTGCGGTTCCGCCGTGAAGGTCGCGACGGTGATGTACGGGCTGTCCTCCTCGCTCCACTCGGCGGTGGCGTCCTCGATCGGCATCGCGTCGAGGTCGCGGTTGAGCTGGACGCGAAGCTCCCACTCGCCGCCCTGCTCGATCATCACCTCGCGCACCACTTCGCGAAGGGCATCGGGGCGGTCGTGCGTATTGACCGTGTCGCCGGTCAACTGGGTCAGCGCGGGGCTGACCGGGAACAGGCCGAACTTGGCGATATGGTCGCCATAGCGGAACGGCGTCTGACTGTAATAGGTTTCGCCCAGCGGGTGCGCCTGCTTGGCCCCGCCCAGCGTCTGAAGCGTCGCGCTCTCCAGGCCGACCGTCTCCAGCGTCGCCTCGATCCCGCGCAATATGCCCGACAGCAGCTTCTTGCCGCCCTCGAACTTGTCGGTGGTGGACGCCAGCATCTTGAGGTTCTTGGCAAAGGCGTCCGCCGTCGGCGCGGTGAAAACCGGCGCATTGGCCATGACGAAGTCCTGCGTCGCATCGCCCTCCGAGCCCGGCAGCCGCTCGCCCTCAACCCCGATGATCTTCAGCGCGAGCCCACGCGGCAGGCCGATGGCGTCATCCAATATGTCGCCCGGATTGGTCGAGATGCGCGCGACCGCCTCATACTCGCCCGGCCCGGCGAAGAGCCCCTGTGCCAATTCGGGCGGGAGGTTGTCGTGAACCTTCAGCTTGCCCCGGATGATGCCATGCGCCTTGGCATGGACGGCGCGGACGCCGTGGCCATAGTCCTTCGACGTGGTGTCGAGGATGTGCTCGAACGACTGGTTCATCTGGTCGACGGTTTCGCCTTCCTTAGGGCTAACGTCTTCGACCTGGGGGGTGAATGCGACGGGGGTCTTCATCGGGGCTCTCCCTGTGGGTCCCCACCAACCCATGTTGGGTAATAGCGTTCCTTCTGGAGATAACGCCCAACCGCTGATCTGGGCACGCCCCTCCCGCAAGCGGGAGGGGATGGGGGAGGGAAAAGCCACAGGCGAAGGTCTCTGCGAGGCTCCCTGCCCTCCCCCGACCCCTCCCGTCTACGGGAGGGGAGAAGATAGGGGACAACCGCCTTCTTCCCCCTCCCCCCGCAATCCGCTAACTGGGCCGACATGGCCTTTTATCACCCGCTCCTCTTCGCCCTCGATGCCGAACGCGCCCATGGTCTGACGGTCGCGATGCTGTCGCGTTGGGGCGCACTCGGCGCACCGATGGGGACCGATCCGGCGCGCTATCCCCGCCTTGCGACCAAGGTGGCGGGGATCGACTTCGCCAACCCGCTGGGGCTGGCCGCCGGGGTCGACAAGAATGGCGAGGCGATCGACGGCTTTTTTGGCCTGGGCTTCGGCATGGTCGAGATCGGCACGCTGACCCCCAAGCCCCAGCCGGGCAATCCCAAGCCCCGCCTGTTCCGGCTGGTCGAGGACCAGGGGGTGGTCAACCGCTACGGCTTCAACAATGGCGGGCTGGACGCGGGACTGGCGCGCGCGAAGGCCGCGAAGCGCAAGGGCGTGCTGGGCATCAATGTCGGCGCGAACAAGGACGCCGCCGACCGGATCGCCGATTACCGGCATGGCGTGGCCTGCGCGGCGCCGATCGCCGATTACATCACGATTAACATCTCCAGCCCCAACACGCCGGGCCTGCGCGACCTCCAGCATGGCGCGGCACTTGCCGAATTGCTCGCCGCGTCGCGCGAGGCGGCAGGCACGGTGCCGCTGTTCCTGAAGGTCGCCCCCGATCTCGACCCCGCCCAGATCGACGAGATCGCGCGCGCCGCGATCGACAACCGGCTGGACGCGATCATCATCGGCAACACCACCATCACCCGGCCGGACGTGAAGAGCGCCAACGCCGCCGAGACCGGCGGGCTGTCGGGCCGCCCCCTCGCCCCGCTCGCCCGCGCGCGGCTCGTGGATTTCCGCAAGGCTACCGGGGCGGCGATGACCCTGATCGCGGCGGGCGGGATCGACTCCGGCGCAGAGGCCTATGCCCGCATCCGGGCCGGAGCCAGCCTGGTCCAGCTCTATTCGGCACTGGTCTATGAGGGGCCGGGGCTGGCCGCGCGCGTCCTGACCGATCTCGATGCGCTGCTCGCCCGCGACGGGTTCGCCAGCGTGAGCGAGGCCGTCGGCGCCTGACGTTACGGCTTGGCGTAGGGAGAGCCTTGCCGCTAGGGTTGGCCGCATGAAGCACTGGCTCCTCTCCATGGCGGCGCTGACGCTGCCGTTCGCCGCGCCCGCCGAAGCACGCCAGCCCGCCAAGGCCCCCACTAAGGCCCCCGCCGAAGGGATGGTCAGCGCCGCCGACCCCCGCGCCGCCGCCGCCGGGGTCGAGATATTGCGGGCAGGCGGCAGTGCGACCGACGCCGCCATCGCGACGATGCTGGCGCTGAACGTGGTCGAGCCGCAAAGCTCCGGCATCGGCGGCGGCAGCTATTGGGTACGCCATGACGCGCGCGGCACCAACACCATCGACGCGCGCGAAACCGCGCCGATGGCCGCGACGCCCGACTGGTTCTACGGCTCCGATGGCCGCCCGCTCAGCCATGCCGATGCCGTCCCCGGCGGACGCAGCGTCGGCGTGCCCGGCGCACTGCGCGGCATGGCGCTGGCCCATGCGCAAGGTGGCAAGCTGCCCTGGGCGCGGCTGTTCCAGCCCGCCATCCGGCTGGCGCGCGACGGGTTCCAGCTGACCCCGCGTCTCCAGACCGCGCTGACCCGCTATGGCGGCCATGTCGATGCCGCCACCCGCGCCCGGCTGACCGGCCCGGACGGACAGGTCCTCCCGCTTGGCAGCACGATCCGCAATGCCGAACAGGCCGCACTTTTGGAGCGGATCGCCAGGCTCGGTCCCGACAGCTTCTATATCGGGCCACAGGCGCAGAAGCTGGTGACGACGGTCAACACCGCCCAGCGCAATCCGTCGAAGATGACGACCGGCGACCTGGCCAGCTACGCCGCAAAGCCGCGCCCACCGCTCTGCGCCACCTATCGCGGGTACAGGGTGTGCAGCATGGGGCCGTCCTCGGGCGGCGGTTCGACGATGTTGTCGATCCTGAAGCTGCTCGAACGCTTCGACATGGCCAAGCTGGGCAAGGATTCTCCGCAGGCCTGGCATCTGTTCGCCGAAGCCTCGCGGCTCGCTTATGCGGATCGTGACATGTATCTGGGCGATCCCGATTATGTCCGCGTGCCGATCAAGGGCCTATTCGACCCGGCCTATATCGCCAGCCGCTCGGCGCTGATCTCGCCCGACCGCACCATGGCGTCGGTCTCGCCCGGCACGCCGCCCGATGCCCCGCCTCGTGTCCGCGCGCCGGTCAGCGAGGTGCCCGGCACCACCGATCTCGTCACCGTCGATGCCGCCGGTAACGTTGCCGAGGTGACGACCACCGTCGAGGGTTCGTTCGGCTCGGGCCTGTCGGTCGACGGGACGATGCTGAACAACGAGCTGACCGATTTCGACATCGTGCCGGTCAAGGACGGCGATCTGGTCGCCAACCGGGTTCAGGGCGGCAAGCGCCCGCGCAGTTCGATGTCGCCGACCATCGTCTATGGCCCCGACGGCAAGGTCCGTCTGGCGGTCGGCGCGGCGGGCGGATCGACCATTATCGCGCAGGTCGCCAAGGCGATCATCGGCGTCATCGACTGGAAGCTGAGCGCGCAGGATGCGATCGCGCAAGGGCTGCTCTTCGCGCCGTACAAGGTCGCGACCGTCGAACAGGGCACCGCGCTGGAGGCGCTCGTCCCCGGCCTGCAAGCGTTGGGCGAGACGGTGGTCGTCGCGCCGATGGGTCTGAAGGCCAATGCCATCGAGCGGGTCGGCGGCCGCTGGGTCGGTGCCGCCGATCCGCGCAGCGAGGGTGCGGCGATCGACGTGACCGGCCGGACGACCGCGATCCGACGCGTCGGCGACAAGCCGGGTCGTCCGGCGGAATAAGCAAACAAAGAGCCCGATCGCGCGTTACGCCGTGCGATACGGGCCGGTGGGAGAGGCACCATGCGTACGCTCGAATTTTTCCCCAATCTGATCACCATGTTCTTCACGCGCGCCGCCGAAAAGGGTGACGCGCCGTTCCTCTGGCGCAAGGAAGCCGGGGCCTGGCAGTCGATCAGCTGGGCCGAGGCGGCGCGCCAGGTCGCCAGCCTGTCGGCGGGGTTGAAGGCCACCGGGCTGCAACGTGGCGACCGGGTGATGCTGGTATCGGAGAACCGCCCCGAATGGTGCATCGCCGACCTCGCCATCATGGCGGCGGGCGGCGTGACCGTGCCGACCTACACCACCAATACCGAGCGCGACCACGCGCATATCATCGAGAATTCGGGCGCGCGCGCGATCATCGTGTCGACGCAGAAGCTGGCGACGACGCTGATGCCCGCCGCGCTCCGTTCCAACCACGTCCAGACGGTGATCGGGATCGAGCCGCTGAAGCTGGGGCCGAGCCAGATCGAGTGCCGTCAATATGACGCGATGCTCTCGGAGCATCCCGCCGACCCCGTGGTGGTGGCCGCACAAGCCGATTTCACCCGCGAGGATCTGGCCTGCATCATCTACACCTCCGGCACCGGCGGCGCGCCGCGCGGGGTGATGCAGCATCACGGCGCGATCCTGCACAATTGCGCCGGATGCAGCGCGGTGATCGCCGAGGATTTCGGCTGGGACGACGAGGTGTTCCTGTCCTTCCTCCCCCTCTCCCACGCCTATGAGCATACCGGGGGGCAGCATTTCCCCATCTCGCTGGGCGGACAGATCTATTATGCCGAGGGTCTCGACAAGCTGGCGGCCAATATCGAGGAGGTGCGCCCGACGATCATGTTCGTCGTGCCCCGCCTGTTCGAGGTGCTGCACACCCGCATCGCCAAGGCGATCGAGAAGAAGGGCGGGCTGGGCGCACGGCTGCTCGACCAGGCGCTGGTGCTGGGGGCCAAGAGCTATGACGGCCGCTTGCGGCTGATCGATCGCCCTGCGCAGCTGGCGGTCAACACGCTGTTCAAGCCCAAGATCGCCAGGAAGTTCGGCGGCCGGTTGAAGGCGATGGTGTCGGGCGGCGCGCCGCTCAACCCCGAGATCGGACTGTTCTTCCATTCGATCGGCCTCACCCTGCTGCAAGGCTATGGCCAGACTGAGGCCGCGCCGGTCATCGCCTGCAACCGGCCCAAGGCCGGTGTGCGCATGGACACGGTCGGTCCGCCGCTCGACAAGACCGAGGTGCGGATCGCCGAGGATGGCGAGATCCTGGTGCGCGGCGAACTGGTCATGCACGGATACTGGCGCAACCCGACCGAGACGGACCGCGTGCTCAAGGACGGCTGGCTCCACACGGGCGATATCGGCGAGATCGATGCGGCGGGCCGCCTGCGCATCACCGACCGCAAGAAGGACCTGATCATCAACGACAAGGGCGAGAATGTCGCCCCCCAGAAGGTCGAGGGGATGCTGACCCTGCAACCCGAGATCGGCCAGGCGATGATCGCGGGCGACCGGCGGCCCTATATGGTCGCGCTGATCGTGCCCGATGCCGAATGGACCGCCGAATGGTGCGCCAAGTCGGGCACCGGCTGCAATCGCGCCGCGCTGGACGACGATCTCGATTTCCGGGGCGCGATTTCGGCCGCGATCGACCGGGTGAACCGCGACCTGTCGGTGACCGAGCGTATCCGCCGCTTCATCATCGCCGACGAACCCTTCGCGATCGAAAACGAGCAACTGACCCCGTCGCTGAAGATCCGCCGCCACGTCCTGCGCGAGGTGTATGGCGACCGTCTGGACGCGCTGTACAGAAATTGATCCTCCCCGGTACGGGGAGGTGGCAGGCCGTAGGCCTGACGGAGGGGGGATTGCCATAAAGGACGTCCCCTGCGGCAATCCCCCTCCACCATGCTGCGCATGGTCCCCCTCCCCGTACCGGGGAGGAACATAGTCGCACGACCCTAGACCATCCAAAACGAATCGTTGTGTAAACACAACAACGCATATAGCTTGCCTGTATGCACAACCGCATCGCCCTGTTCCGGAACGACCGCAACGTATCGCGGCGCGAACTGGCGGAGGCGGTCGGCGTCAATCCGCAGACCATCGGCTATCTCGAGCGCGGCGACTATAAACCCAGCCTCGAACTGGGCCTGAAGATCGCCGCCTATTTCGACGCACCGGTCGAGCTGATCTTCTCCCTCACCCCCTTCCCCTCGCTGACCGATGCGCTGCGTCGGGATGGAGACGCCTGATGCGCTATGACAGCCGCCGCTGGACCGGCCCCCCGCGGCGGGCGAGAGGTCATCGGAATGCGCCAACCGCCCCTATCGGAACCGCACCCTGCGCTGGTGGCTGGTCGGCGTGGTCGTCCTGGCGATCGGGCTGGCCGTCGTGCAGGTCTGGCAGGACGTCGGGCTCAACTTCGGAGCGCTGGTCATCGCGGGACTGGGCGCCGCCTCGGGCCGCTCGCCCTTCGCCCGCGCGAAGTATCGCGACTATGACGAGTTCGAGAAACAGGCCCTGATGCAGGCGCATCACCGTGCCTATGGGACGATGATGGTACTGGCGCTCACCGCCATGGGATGGTGCGCGTTCGCCAGCCATTATGGCTGGCCGATGCCCCGGCAGTTTTCAGACTGGGCGACATGGGCGGCGGCTCTGCTGGTGATCGGCACGAACCTGCCCGTCCTGCTCGCCGAGTTCGCTATCCCCTTTCCCGATCAGGAAGACGCCACATGACCGGCTATCGCGACGGCTATGACGTGCGAAAATGGCAAGCGTCCGGACAGCGGCCCAGGCGCTCTTGGGTGCGATGGGCGCTGGCGGGATCGACCATAGCCGCGCTGGTCGCGCCCTGGATAAGCGGGGCCAGCAATCATCCGCCCATATTCCTGGCGGCATTGCCCGTATTCTTCGTTTCCTGGTCGCCTTTCGCGCGAGAAAGCTGGGCGACGGAACGTGGGCGAGCGATTTATGACGAGTTCGAATATGCAGCGTTGCTGCGCGCCACCGCGCGGGCCTTTGCCGCCTATATCGGACTGGTGACGCTGCTCATCGGCTGGATGGCCGTAGCCCCCGATCTCGGCTGGCCGGTTCCGACGCAGCGAATGCATTGGATCGGATGGCTCACCGCGCTGCTGGCCATCGGTACGACCCTGCCCGCGACTTTTGCCGAGTTCATGGTTCCCATGCCCGATATGGAAGACGAGATGCTGTGAGGAACGAGCTCGCTTGAGCAGGGAGGACCGCCGGGCAGCATCCTCATGGTGGAGGAGCCCGCCCCTCCACCATGTTTCGCATGGCCCCTCTCCCCACCTGACGATGGGGAGAATTTGATTTACGCCGGGGTCAGCAGGCCTTCCTTGGCGATCTTCTCGCGCCACACCAGCGGGGCCAGGGTATGGACGTTCTGGCCTTCGGAATCGACCGCGACGGTGACGGGGAAGTTCTCCACGTCGAATTCGTAGATCGCCTCCATGCCCAGGTCTTCGAAGCCGACGACCTTCGATCCCTTGATCGCGCGGGCGACGAGGTACGCCGCGCCGCCGACCGCCATCAGATAGGCGGACTGGTGTTCGCGGATCGCGTCGGTGGCGGCCGGGCCGCGCTCGGCCTTGCCGACCATCGCCAGCAGGCCCTGGTCGAGCATCATGCGGGTGAACTTGTCCATGCGGGTCGCGGTCGTGGGACCGGCGGGGCCGACCACTTCCTCGCCGACCGGATCTACGGGTCCGACATAATAGATCACCCGGCCCTTGAACTCGACCGGCAGCTCCTCGCCGCGGTCGAGCATGTCCTTGATCCGCTTGTGCGCGGCGTCGCGCCCCGTCAGCATCTTGCCGTTCAAGAGCAGCCGGTCGCCATGCTTCCAGCTCTTCACCTCTTCCGGCGTCAGCGTGTTCAGGTCGACGCGCTTGGCCGCCTGAAGGTCCGGCTTCCAGTCGACCTTGGGCCATTCCTCCAGCTTGGGGGCTTCGAGATAGACCGGGCCCGAGCCGTCCAGCGTGAAATGCGCGTGGCGGGTCGCGGCGCAGTTGGGGATCATCGCGACGGGCTTGGACGCGGCGTGGGTCGGCCAGTCCATGATCTTGACGTCGAGGATGGTGGACAGGCCACCCAGCCCCTGCGCACCGATGCCCAGCGCATTGACCTTGTCGAACAGCTCGATGCGCAGCGCCTCGATGTCGTTGCGCGGTCCACGCTCCTTGAGCTGGCCCATGTCGATCGCGCCCATCAGCGATTCCTTGGCGAGCAGCACCGCCTTTTCCGCCGTGCCGCCGATGCCGATGCCGAGCATGCCGGGCGGGCACCAGCCCGCGCCCATTTGCGGCACCATTTCCAGCACCCAGTCGACGATCGAGTCGGACGGGTTCATCATCTTGAACTTCGACTTGTTCTCCGAGCCGCCGCCCTTGGCCGCGACGTCGACGGTCACCTTGTTGCCCGGCACCATCTCGACATGGAGGACCGAGGGCGTGTTGTCCTTGGTATTGCGGCGGGTGAAGGCTGGGTCGGCGAGGATCGAGGCGCGCAGCTTGTTCTCGGGATGGAGATAGGCGCGGCGCACGCCCTCATCGACGACCTCCTGGAGCGAACGGTCGCCCGACAGGCGGCAGTCCTGGCCCCATTTCACGAAGACCGTGACAATGCCGGTGTCCTGGCAGATCGGGCGATGCCCCTCCGCGCACATCCGGCTGTTGGTCAGGATTTGTGCGATGGCATCCTTGGCCGCCGGGCTCTTCTCAGCCTCATAGGCCTTACCCAGCGCACGGATATAATCCATCGGGTGGTAATAGCTGATGAACTGGAGCGCGTCGGCCACGCTCTCGATCAGGTCGGTGTCGCGGATCAGGGTCGTCATGCATCCGTCCTTAGCGAAAGGGGCGCGGCCGGCGCAATGGAGGGCGCCGGTTTCAAGCTATCTTAACCAGCATTAGCGCAGGGTGGCGCGACATTATTGGAAACCCGCACCCCGCATGTCGCCAGCCTCCTCCAAGACCCTGTCCTTCCTCGCCCTGATGGGGCTGGCCGAGGATAATGACGAGTTGCTGGTGTCGCTCCACCTGGGGCGTCTGAAGACGCTGTGCCGTACCTGGCCGCTGGCCGTCCTGCAGAATCTGGTGGCCGTGGCAACCATCTTGGGGGTCGATTCGCTGGGCGAGCCGTTGTCCCAACGGATCGAAAGGGCAGTGGCGGGCGGCCTGATGGTGGCGGCCACGCTGGTCTTCGGTTTCGTGCTGTGGCGCGGCGTCGCTCGGCAATGGCCCTTCTACCGGCTGAAACAATGGCTGAGCGTCATGGGCCTGCTGGTCGCGCTGGCCACCGGGCCGATGCTGCTGATCGTGGCGAATGCGCATCACGGCACCAGCGGATGGGTGGCCGTGCTGACGCTCGCCTGCACCATGTGGGCGACCGCATCGATGCTGAACGCGGTGCGCGGCGCGCTGCTGGGCTATTCCTTCGGCTTCGCGTTTCTGGCGCCGGTCACGGCACTGGCCTGGGGCGTGTCGGTGCTGCCGGTCCTGGTAGCGGTCCTCCCGCCGCTGATCTTCCTGATCCTCAAGGCGCGCGTCGTCGGGCAGCTGGATTATGACGGCGCCCGCGACCGCGCCCAGGCCTTTGGCCAGGGGCAGCAGGCGGTGAAGATGATCGCCGAGTTCGAGGAGCATGGCACCGGCTGGTTCTGGGAAACCGATCGGCATGGGCGGCTCACCTATCTGTCGGACAAGGTCGCACGCGATCTGGCCGCCTCGGGTCTCGACAGCCGTGGGCAAGTGCTCACCGAGCTGTTCCAGATGGATCCCTCCGCACCCGGCACCGAACGGACCCTGTCCTTCCACCTGTCGTCGCGCACCGGCTTTTCCGATTACACCGTCTGCGCGGTGGCCGAGGGGGGAGCGGTGTCGGAACGCTGGTGGTCGATCTCCGGCCGACCGATCCTGGACAGTATCGGCCGGTTCCGCGGCTTTATCGGTTCGGGCTCCGACCTGACCGAGAAGCGCCGGTCGGAGGCGGAAATCACCCGCCTGGCGCTGTTCGACAGCCTGACCGGGCTGGCCAATCGCCAGCGCATGACCCTGTCGCTCGACAAGACGCTGAAACAGTCGATCCACCCCTGGCGCCCCAATGCGCTGTTCCTGATGGACCTCGACCGGTTCAAGGCGGTCAACGACACGCTGGGCCATCAGGCAGGGGACCTGTTGCTGCAACAGGTCGCGCGGCGGCTGGAAGAGGTGGTCGGCGATGTCGGGCTGGTCGGGCGGCTGGGCGGCGACGAGTTCCAGATCCTGCTGCCCGGCATCGATGCGCGCGACCGGCTGGCCATGCTGGCCGACCGGATAATTGCCGCGCTGTCGCGCCCCTATGACATTCTGGGCAACGAGGTCACGATCGGCTGTTCGATCGGCATCGCCATCGCGCCCTATGACGGCGAGGATTCGCAGACGCTGATCCGCAACGCCGATCTGGGCCTGTACGCGGCCAAGGGCGACGGGCGCGGCGTCCACCGTTTCTATGCCGAGGCGATGCTGGAAGGCGCGCGCAGCCGCAAGCGGATGGAGGAAGACCTGCGCATCGCCGTCGCGCAGGGGCAGTTCCGCCTGGTCTATCAGCCGGTCGTGTCCACCCGCGATGCGATGATCGTCGGTTATGAAGCCCTGCTGCGCTGGCACCACCCCGAACAGGGCAACATCCCGCCGTCGCAGTTCATTCCGGTCGCCGAGGATTGCGGCCTGATCGAACAGATCGGCGAATGGGTGATGCGCACCGCCTGTGCCGAGGCGGCGGGCTGGCCGCGGGAGGCGCGCGTGGCGGTCAACGTGTCGTCGATCCAGTTCGCCAAGCCGCATCTGCCCGCGCTGGTCGCGCAGGCACTGGCACAATCGGGCCTCGCGGCGGCGCGGCTGGAGTTGGAGATCACCGAGAGCGTCTTCCTGAACGACAATCAGGAATCGCATCGCCAGTTCGCCGCGTTGAAGGCGCTGGGCATCCGGCTGGCGCTCGACGATTTCGGCACGGGCTATTCCTCGCTCGGCTATCTGCGTCACGCACCGTTCGACAAGATCAAGATCGACCAGTCCTTCGTACGCGGCGCGAGCAGCCAGGGCAGCCGCAATGCCGCGATCATCCGCGCGATCGTGACCATGGCCGACACGCTGGGCATGGAGACGACCGCCGAAGGCGTCGAGATCCAGGACGAGATCGAGATGATCCGCAGCCTGGGGTGCAGCCATATCCAGGGCTTCGTCTATGGCAAGCCGATGGAGGCGCCCGACGTCCCCCAGTCGATGCGCGAGCATGGCGGCCATGCCGAACCGGTCGGCCTGAAATCGCTCCGTCGCCCTCGGGTGAAGATCCTGCGCATCGCCCAGATCCTGTCGGGGGATGCGACGATCGATGTCCGCATCCGCGACCTGTCGACCACCGGCACCATGATCGAAGGGCTTCCCCCCGCCTATATCGTGGGCGGGGCGGCGGTCGGCATCCGCCTCGGCGGCGACGCCCCCGTTCGCGGCTATATCCGATGGGAGCGCGAGGGACGGGTGGGCCTGGCCTTCGCCACGCCGCTGCCCGAGGATCATCCATGGCTGGACAAGGCACAGGAGGAGGGGGACGCACGGCTTCGATCCGCCTGATCGGTACCGCCCGCACGGGCGGCGGCGGCACGGGCGGCGGCATCGGGGCGGGATAGGAACGCCGCGCCGCACGTTCGCGCCGTCATGACCCCGACCACTCCCAATCCGGGCGCCAATCCGGCCCCCGCCCCCGCCCCCGCCCCCACGCCGGAGGGCGCATCGCGCCGGATCCCCCTGCTCAGTCTGGTCTTCGGCTATGGTCCGGTGCTGGTGCTGCCCCTCACCGCGCTGGCCGCCTGGGCGGGTATGCCGCTGGCCCTGCTCATCGGACAGATTTGGGGAGCGGCGATCCTGATCTTTCTGGCGGGCATCACGCGCGGCCTGAGTTTCTTCACGCCGGGCGGTACCCATGTCTCGCAGATGGCGACGATGATCCTGCGCTTCTCGCTGGGGCTGCTGGCCTTGATCGCAGGGCCGTCGACCGGCTTCGGATTGTTGATCCTGGGCTATGCGTCGATCGCGCTGACCGATCCCTGGCTGGCCAGTTGGGGCGGCGCGCCGGGGCATTTCGCGCGGCTGCGGCCACCCCAGATGGCGGTGGCGATTCTCGGCCTCATCGCGCTCTTCCTGCTCGTCCCTCGCTGATCCCGGCGGCCAAAAAATATTTTTAGGGACTTGCGCTTCCCGAACCCCGCAGACATCCGTGCGTCGCGGCTTTTGGGCGGCCCGAACGCGCCCGCCATTCGTCGCAACCAACCCCCGTCCTGCGCTTTAACCTCTTGCGGTGCTGCTCGGGATTTTCCACTAAGGATTGTGGAAGAGGTTGGGAAGGGCCCCAAGCACTGGTAGGATGAGGTCATGCCGAAATGCATGGCCGGATGCGGAGGAAGCCCCGGAATCGGGGATTATACCTCCCTTCCCATCCTGATCGCGACGCGCCTGGCGCGCGGTGCTAGGGGCTGGATGCCGGCTCGAACGGAACAAGAACAAAGGAGCGGCATCGATGATGGATTTCAGGGATAGCCGGGATAGCGACATGACCACTGATATGCTCGAAAAGATGGCGGCGGATACGGCCCAGAACGCGGCGCCCGCCCCGACCCCGGCGGACACCAAGTCGGTGCGCCCGCAACCCTATCCGGTCGAGGTCGACCATGCGCGCGACGCGCTGCTGACCGACTTCGGCAAGGAAACGCTGAACGACCGCTATCTCCTGCCCGGCGAAAGCTATCAAGACCTGTTCGTGCGCGTGGCCTCGGCCTATGCCGACAATGCCGAACATGCCCAGCGGCTGTACGACTATATCTCGAAGCTGTGGTTCATGCCCGCCACGCCGGTGCTGTCGAACGGCGGCACCGGTCGCGGCCTGCCGATCAGCTGCTACCTCAATTCGGTGCCCGACAGCCTGGACGGCATCGTCACCACCTGGAACGAGAATGTCTGGCTGGCGTCGCGCGGCGGCGGCATCGGTACCTATTGGGGCCAGGTGCGCGGCATCGGCGAGCCGGTCGGCCTGAACGGCAAGACCAGCGGCATCATCCCCTTCGTCCGCGTGATGGATTCGCTGACGCTGGCGATCAGCCAGGGTTCGCTGCGTCGCGGTTCGGCCGCCTGCTATCTCGACATCTCGCACCCCGAGATCGAGGAGTTCCTGGAGATCCGCAAGCCCAGCGGCGACTTCAACCGCAAGGCGCTGAACCTGCACCACGGCGTGCTGATCCCCGACGCCTTCATGGAAGCGGTGCGCGACGGCGCCGAATGGCAGCTGAAGAGCCCGAAGACCGGCGAGGTCCGCGCGACCGTCGACGCGCGGGCGCTGTTCCAGAAGCTGGTCGAAACCCGTCTGGCGACCGGCGAGCCGTATATCGTGTTCGCCGATCATGTGAACAAGAACATGCCCAAGCACCATCGCGAGCTGGGGCTGAAGGTGTCGACGTCGAACCTGTGTTCGGAAATCACCCTGCCGACCGGCATCGACCATAAGGGCAAGGACCGCACCGCCGTCTGCTGCCTGTCGTCGCTCAACCTGGAAACCTGGGACGAGTGGAAGGACGACAAGCAGTTTATCGAGGACGTGATGCGCTTCCTCGACAATGTGCTGCAGGACTATATCGAACGGCACGAGCCTGGCATGGAGCGCGCCGCCTATTCGGCCGGTCGCGAGCGCTCGGTCGGCCTGGGCGTGATGGGCTTCCACAGCTTCCTCCAGGCGCGCGGGCTTCCCTTCGAAGGCGCGATGGCCAAGTCGTGGAACCTGCGCATGTTCAAGCACATCAACGCGCAGGTGAACCAGGCGTCGATGACGCTGGCGGTCGAGCGCGGGCCGTGCCCCGACGCGGCGGATGTCGGGGTGATGGAGCGTTTCAGCTGCAAGATGGCGATCGCGCCGACCGCGTCGATCAGCATCATCTGCGGCGGCACCAGCGCCTGTATCGAGCCGATCCCCGCGAACATCTATACCCACAAGACGCTGTCCGGGTCGTTCGCGGTCAAAAACGCCTATCTCGAGAAGATCCTGATCGCGAAGTCGAAGAATTCGGACGCGGTCTGGAACTCGATCCTCGAGCATGGCGGCTCGGTCCAGCATCTCGACTTCCTGTCGCCGGAAGAGAAGGACACGTTCAAGACCTCGTTCGAGATCGACCAGCGCTGGCTGCTCGAACTGGCGGGTGATCGGACGCCTTATATCGACCAGGCGCAGTCGCTGAACCTGTTCATCCCGGCCGATGTGGAAAAGTGGGACCTGCTGATGCTCCACTTCCGCGCCTGGGAGTTGGGCATCAAGTCGCTCTATTATCTCCGTTCGAAGTCGGTACAGCGCGCCGGTTTCGCCGGAAGCGGCGGCGTCGAGGCGGACAACACGATCAGCGCGCCCAAGTTCGAGATCGGTGAGACGACCGATTATGACGAATGCCTGGCATGTCAGTAATCGGGCTTTGAGAGCATAGGCCGCCCTCACCCTCCCACCCGGCTTATGCCGGGCGGGCCCCTCCCTCTCCCGAGGGGAGAGGGGTGAGACGGTCTGATCCCTCTCCCTCCGGGAGAGGGAGGGAGCCGCGTAGCGGCGGAAGGGTGAGGGCAGATGCGCCTTTACGAGAATCAACCGACTGGTACGGTTCCTCGCGCCCGCCAACTCCGCCGCGAGGCGTCCGAACCCGAACGCCGACTGCTCCGCGCGTTGCGTCAAACCTATCCGCATCTGAAATGGCGTCACCAGACGCCGCTGGGACCATTCTTCGCCGACATGCTGTGCTTTTCCGAAAAGCTGGTCATCGAGGTCGACGGCGACACCCATGCCGTCGCGGAAGGCTATGACGCGTCGCGCGAAGACTTCATGACGCGCGAGGGGTATCGGACGGTCCGCGTGACGAACGCCGACGTGATGGAGAATCTCGAAGGCGTGATGGAACGTATCTCCTTCTCCCTGTGGGAGAAGGAAGGGGCCCGCGCGGCGCAGCCGTGTGGGAAGGATGAGGGTGTCGCGCTCACAAAGAAAAAGGGCGGCGTCGCATGAACGACACCACCCTCACCCTTCCGCGCCCTGACGGGCGCTCCCTCCCTCTCCCACTGGGAGAGGGAGAGTATTGCTCACTCAGCCTCTTCGAACTGGTCGACGGCGTTCTGGCCGGTGGCCGACAGGCGGACGGTGTCGCCCTCGACCTCGGCGACCAGGCCGAGCGGCAGGTAATGGTGCTTGGCGCCCTGCCCGTCCTGGGTCTGCGGGCTGTCGTTCTTCGTCAGCTTGATGCGGTCGCCATCGACATGATCGACCGTGCCGACATGGACGCCGTCCGCGCCGACGACTTCGGCATGTTCCTTGATCTGGCTGACATCGACCATCTTACGTCTCCTGTGTTGGGTTCGGGTTCGGAACGCGCAACGCTGGAAATGGTCGCATGACGGGGGCGGCGATCATGTACGGCGTTGCCGCCCTGTTAACCGGGATCGGCGCAACGCTGTTGCTGCAACTCCGCACCCCCCGGTCGGAGCAGGGCCGTTACGCCCGGCTGATCGCGGGCACCATGTTCGCCATGGGCGGAATCATTCTCGCCGGTTTCGCCACCGCTCTGCGCTCCTGGGCGAGTAGTGGCTGAACCGGCCTTCACCCTATCACCTCATTTGATTTGTATCCGGAGTAACCCTGATGCCTCTCCTCCAAGCCTCCAAGCAGTATAAGCCCTTCGAATACCCTTGGGCGTTCGAGTTCTGGAAGCGCCAGCAACAGCTCCACTGGCTGCCCGAAGAGGTGCCTCTGGGCGAGGATTGCCGCGACTGGGCGCAGAAGCTGACCGATCACGAACGCAACCTGCTGACCCAGATCTTCCGCTTCTTCACCCAGGCCGACGTCGAGGTGCAGGACTGCTATCACGAGAAATACGGCCGGGTGTTCAAGCCGACCGAGGTCAAGATGATGCTGACCGCCTTCTCCAACATGGAGACGGTGCATATCGCCGCCTACAGCCATCTGCTCGACACGATCGGCATGCCCGAGAGCGAATATGGCGCCTTCCTCGAATATGCCGAGATGAAGGACAAGCATGATTACATGCAGAATTTCGGCGTCGACAGCGACGAGGACATCGCGCGTACGCTGGCGATGTTCGGCGGCTTCACCGAGGGCGTGCAGCTGTTCGCGTCCTTCGCGATGCTGATGAACTTCCCGCGCTTCAACAAGATGAAGGGCATGGGCCAGATCGTCAGCTGGTCGGTGCGCGACGAGAGCCTGCACTGCGAAGGCATCATCCGCATGTTCCACGCCTTCTGCCAGGAGCGCCAGTGCCTGACCAAGGCGGTCAAGGACGACATCGCCGATGTGTGCCAGACGACGATCCGCCTGGAGGACAATTTCATCGACCTCGCCTTTGAAATGGGCCCGGTCGAGGGGATGAAGCCCAAGGAGATCAAGAAGTATATCCGCTACATCGCCGACTGGCGCCTCAGCCAGCTGGGCCTGAAGCCGATCTATATGATCGACGAGCATCCCCTGCCCTGGCTGACCCCGCTGCTGAACGGCGTGGAGCATGCCAACTTCTTCGAAACGCGCGCCACGGAATATTCCAAGGCGGCGACCCGCGGCCAGTGGAACGACGTCTGGGACGCGTTCGACACCCGCCAAAAGGCCAAGACCGCCAAGGCGGCGAACGAGGAGCCGGGCGAAACCGGCGACATGTTCTCGGCAGCGGGCGTCGCGGCGGAGTGATCTATGAGAGGGCGGGCTTCGGTCCGCCCTTTTTTTCGTTCACGCGAAGGCGCGATGGCGCGAAGAGGTGTGGTTCGCGCAGAGGCGCGGAGGGCGCGGAGGAAAAAAGGCAGGAGGAGGATCTCCTCACATCCGTTCAGCCTGAGCGTAGTCGAAGGCCACGGGATAACGCCTACCACACTATGAAATTTCAAGTTTGGCCTGCGGCCGTAAGGGCTGCGGGGAGAGGGTTTCCCTTGGCCTTCGACTGCGCTCAGGCTGAACGGAGATTGGGGAGCTGGCCGCGCGCCCAAATGATCTCTGCACCCTCCGCGCCTCAGCGCGAACCAACCTTCTTCGCGACCTCGCGTCTTCGAGCGAACCTAAACTACCGCGCCCCCTTCGTCGGCGCGTGAAAGTCCGCCGGTTTCCCTGCAATCCACCGTAGGAACCGCGCCATCTCGGGATGCGCCCGCAACACCGCGAAGTCCGCGAACTCCCGCGCCAGTTCCCCATTGGAAAAGGTCGCATGGATGGTCCGATGACAGATGGGATGGACCGGCACCGTCTCGCGCCCGCCTTCGCACTTGGGAACGGGGTGGTGCCATTCGACCTTCACCCCAAGCGGCCGATCGCACAGCGCGCAGGATCGCGCCGCGGGTTGCTGCTCGATCCGTTCGGCGGCGGCCACCAGCCCCGCCTTTCGCTTCACCCGTCCGACCATGCGCCCGATATGGGAAGCGTGGCCCCATAAGAAAACGGGGTCCGGCATCGCTGCCGAACCCCGTCCTTTACGCCAACTGGATCCGAGAGGGATCAGAAGTGTGCGACAACACCCGCCATCGGACGGAAGGAGTGCGCGTTGTCGAAGGTCGAAACTTCCATACGCAGACGCAGACCCGAGTTGCCGGTCAGGCCGCCCAGACCGATGTCCTTCGGGCCGACTTCGGCGCCGACGCCGTACACGGTCGCGTGATAGTCCCGCTTCAGGTCGCCAGCGACGCCCGGAGCGAAATTGTGGAAGTTGTTCCAGCGGTAGCCGACCTTGCCGTAGAACAGGCCGCTCTCACCGGCGCGGAAGCCCGCGCGGCCATAGGCGCCATACTGCCAGTCGATGTCACCCGACACGCCCTTGGCGACCGCGCCTTCGGCGCCGACGAACACCGGGCCCAGCGGCACGTTGAAGCCGACGATACCCTCGACCAGCGCGCCGTCCAAGTTGTAGCCCTTGGGCTGCGCGGGGATGCCGGCAACCGTCTGGCGATCGAACTGCTCCCAACCACCCATGATCGCGACGTACGGCTCGATACCGAAGGCACGGGTGCCGTCGGGAGCGGTCGCGGTGTCGGCCGGGGCCGGAGCCGCGGTCGTCGTGTCGGTGGTGTTCATGTCCTGAGCCATGGCAGGCACGGCAACGAACGCGGCCGCCGCAGCGGCGACGAGGGAAAGCTTACGCATGTGAGATACCCTTCTCTTATTCTATGTGGGGCGGCGGATCGAACCGCTCAGCCCAGGCCCGCTTAACCGGCTAGACGCCCATGGGTTGCACGGCATTTCAGATTTTTGATCGCCTTATCGGAACCTGTGGCACCAGAGACACAGTTCCTGTCACCTAGATGAACCAAATGCGGGCGGAATGGGGCAATGGCAGATTTCCGCCACTTTTCAGCCCGGTTTCCGCCCGCCATCATCAACGCTGAGCCATGCAGCGTACGGAATCACCCGTGGGGCGTGTCAAAACAACCTCACCCCCCTTGCCGCGCAGGTCGTGACCGAATCCGGCATAGTGGATGCCGGACGCGGCCCGCTGCCCTTCCAGCCGCATCTCCAGATCGTCGCCGAAACGCACCAGCGCGCTGTCGTCGCGATTGTCGAAGCGTACCCAGAAACTGCTGCCATTCTCGCACTGGAAGGTCGTCGAGACCATCGGCGGCAGCGTCGAGGCGGCACGCGGATCGGGCATGGTCGAACAGCCGACTAGCACGATGCCGCCCGCCGCCAGCGCGACGGGAAGCCGGTTCATGGCCGCAGGGCGGTATCGTCGGCGTCGTCGATATCGCCGTCGGCCACCGTGTCGTCCTCGAAATCCTCCTGAAGATCGTCTTCGTCGATATCCTCGGCATCCATGTCGACCGAAGCATCGCTGGTCCCGACCTCTTCGGAGTCCATGTCGAGTTCGTCGATCGGCTCGTCCTCGACGCTGTCGTCGCCCAGATCGGGTTCGATATCGGTCAGCAGCACGCCGTCGCTGGGACCGTCGCGCGTCACCTCCAGGATTTCGGCGCGTTGGCTCTCGTCATAGCCTTCTTCGTCCCAGCCATCGTCGCCGGGTCCTTGGCTCGGAACCTGATGTCCGCCCATCACTGCCTCCTCTTGAACTGTGGAGGGTGAACACGGGGGCGGGCCGGGCGGTTCCCCCGGCCTTGATTAGGGGGCGTCAGGGATCAGGGGGCGTCAGGCGGGGCGGAACATCCGCCCGCGTTCGGTCGCGAAGACGAAGGCAAAGGCCGCGCATCCGGCGATCAGGAAACCCAGGGTCAGCGGCTGCGTCGTCCCGTCATAGGCCTGGCCGATGCCTGCGCCGATCAGCGAGCCGATGGTGACGCTGGTAAAGCCCTGCACGCTCGATGCGGTCCCGGCGATCCGCCCCATATTCTCCATCGCCATGGACGAGAAGTTGGAGGTCGCCAGACCGAAACACGCCATGGTGATCGCCTGGAGCACGGCGAAGACGATCAGCGACTCACCCCCGAAATGCGCGATGGCCAGATGGATGGCCGACACGATGATCAGGATCGTGACCGAGCTGTGGCTGATTAGCCGCGTGCCCAGCCGCATGACGATCCGCGAGTTGAGCAGGTTCGCCGCCGCCATCGTGACCGAGGTCGTCGCGAAGATCAGCGCCAGCAGCTTTTCGCGACCAAAGGTCTGCGCCATGATCGGCTGCACCGAGTTCAGATAGCCATAGAGCGCCGCCATCAGCGCGGTCGCCGCCAGCGTATAGCCCAGCGACAGCCGGTCCCCGATCGTCTCGCGCCAGCCCCCAACGATGCGTGTCAGCGAGATGGGCAGCTGCGCCTCGACCGCCAGCGTCTCAGGCATCCGAAGCGAAAACCAGGCCAGGACCAGCGTGGCGAGGCCCGCGATCGTCCAGAAGATCAGCCGCCAATTGCCGAACAGCAGCACCAGTTCGCCAAAGGCCGGCGCCAGGATCGGCACGATCATGAACACCATGAAGGCGATCGACATGACCTGCGCCATCGCGCGCCCGTGATAGCAGTCGCGGACCAGCGCCACCGTCGCCACCCGCGTCGCCGCGATCGCCGCCCCGGCACAGACCCGCGCGACCAGCAACAGGGTGAAGCTGCCCGCCACCGCCGACGCGCCATTGGCGATGATGTAGATGATGAGCGCGACGATCAGCACCCGCCGCCGCCCGTAACGATCGGCCAGCGGCCCATGCACCAGCTGCGCCACGCCGAAGCCGATCAGAAACGCCGTGACGACGAACGCCCGCGCCGCGGGCGACGCGCCCAGCGACTCCCCGATGGCAGGCAGCGCGGGCAGCATCGAATCGATGCCCAGCGCCGTCAGCGCCATCAGCGCCGCGATCAGCAGGACGAACTCGACAAACCCGATGGGCGCGCCGGGAGGCTCGGCGGTGACAGGCGTCACCGGATCAGCGGAACGGGATTCGGACATGATGCTTGTCCCATAGGACGAATGGTCACCCAGGAAAACCACGAAACGCCCTGGTCTTCCCGCCCCCTAGTGGAGTCGGCGCGATCAGACGACCGCTGGATATTTGTATCCGCCGCCCTGACAGTGCAGATCGTGGCGACACGTCTGCTCCGCCTCGCCCGGTCCGCGCAGGGCCTGAGTTGACGCTTCGATATGCGTATCCATGCTACATATCCATCGATCTTGGGGAGGGATAGATATGCGCAGGCGGGTCATTGTCGGTCTGGCCGTTACGACCACGGTCGGCGGTCTGTATCTTTGGAACGCCTCCTGGTTGGCTCCCGCGCCGCAGGGTCGACCACTGGTCGAGGCGCATCGTGGCATTCATCAGACCTTCGATCGGACTGATCTGACCCGACAGGAGTGCACCGCCACCCGGATGCGCCCGCCCACCAACCCGTATCTCGAGAACACCATCGGCTCGATGCAGGCCAGCTTCAGGGCGGGGGCGGATGAAGTGGAGATAGACGTCCACCCGACAACCGATGGCGAGTTCGCGGTCTTCCACGACTGGACGCTCGAATGCCGTACCAATGGCAAAGGCGTCACGCGACAGCAGCGCATGGCCTATTTGCGTACGCTGGATTTGGGCTACGGCTACACCGCAGATGGCGGCAAGACCCATCAGTTTCGCGGCAAATTCGTGGGTCAGATGAAGACGCTCCACGAAATCCTGACGGCCTTTCCCGACAAAAGCTTTCTGATCAACGTCAAGAGTGACGACCCGTCCGAAGTGGATGCGCTTGTCGCGTATCTTCGCGCCCGGAACCACCCGACCGACCGGCGGCTGCGGGTCGTGGCCAGCGACACGGTTCTGGATCGGCTGGCCGTGGTCGCACCGCAGGCGCGGCGCTGGTCGGTCCGACGCACCAAGTCGTGCTCGATACGCTACATTGTATTCGGCTGGACCGGTTATATTCCCGAGAGTTGCCGCCATGGTTTCATCGGCGTGCCGATCAACGGGCGATGGGCGTTCTGGGGCTGGCCCAACCGCTTCCTGCAACGGATGCGCGACGCCGATGTCGAGGTCGTCATAGCGGGTCCGATGGGAAACAAGAGCGGCGATCCGGGCCTGACCGATCCTGTTCAACTCGATGCAGTGCCACAGCAGTATAACGGCCGGTTGCTGACCGACGATGTTGAGAGGATTGGCCCGGCCGTCCTGAAACGCTGGCCGTTGCAAGCGACCCGATAGACAGCCATTCAGCCCCTCGACAGCTTGCGGGGGTCAGACCTGCACCCCAACTGTATTGATGCAACAGGACGCGTAAGGAGTTTATCGCCATGTCCATCCTGTCCCGCTCCCCCCTCGCCCTCCCGCTGCTGGCGGCATTGGTGCTGTCGGCCTGCGATCGGCCGAACCAAGGTACGTCGATCACGGTGAACGGCTCGGATGGCGAAACGCTGGCGTCGGTCGATGGCAAGTCGGGGGAGGTGAAGCTGGCGCTGCCCGGCTTTTCCGGCGCGTTCAAGCTGCCCAAGGTGTCGATGGAGGCCGATAATTTCGAGCTGAACGGCGTGCATCTCTATCCCGGCTCGACGATCCGCAACGTCGATGTCGGCAATGGCCGCGACAAGGCGTTCACCATGACCTTCGACAGTCCGGCCGATCCGGCGACCGTGCGCGACTGATTCCGCGACAAGATGGGCGAGGCCGACTTTACCCTCACCGATCAGGGCGGCGCGCTGGTCGGCAAGACGGCGGAGGAGAAATCCTTCCGCCTCGACCTGCGCCCCTCGGGCGGCGACCGATCGACAGGGACGATCACGCTCGGAGGATAATGGGTGGGGCGGATGACGCACCCTGTTCGGAGATGACGGGCGCGTTATATAGGGGCCAGCCTATTCGATTTTCTGGACATATCGCCATGACCGACACCCGCTCCGCCGAGGTTCCGACGCTCAGCCTCGCCGACCAGGACCGTGACCCCGAGGGCTTTGCCGCCGCCTTGGGCACATCGTTCGAGCGGTTCGGTTTCGCCATCGTCGCGGATCATGGCGTGCCCGCCGAACTGATCGACCGCGCCTGGGCGCAGACCAAGGCGCTGTTCGACCTGCCCGAGGAGGAGAAGCGCGGCTATCACGTCCCCGGCGGCGGCGGCGCGCGCGGCTATACCCCGTTCAAGACCGAGATCGCGAAGGATGCCAAGGTCGTCGACCTGAAGGAATTCTGGCATGTCGGCCGCGAACTGCCCGAGGGGCACCCCTATGCGGACCGGATGCCCGCCAATATCTGGCCCGACCGCCCGGAAGGGTTCCGCGCGGATTTCGTCGAACTGTTCTCGGCCTTCGATCGCGCGGGCGACCGGCTGCTGTCGGCCATTGCGCGGCATCTGAAGCTGGACCCCCACTGGTTCGATTCCGCCGTGAAGGACGGCAATTCCGTCCTGCGCCTGCTCCACTATCCGCCGATCCCCGCCGATGCCGAGGGCGTCCGCGCAGGTGCGCATGAGGACATCAATCTCATCACCCTGCTGCTCGGGGCCGAGGAAGCGGGCCTCGAACTGCTCGACCGCGATTCGGGCGAGTGGCTGGCGATCCGCCCGCCTGAAGGTGCGATGGTGGTCAATGTCGGCGATATGTTGCAGCGGCTGACCAACCATGTCCTGCCTTCGACCACGCACCGGGTGGTCAACCCGCCGGTCGAGCGGCGCGGCTTCTCTCGCTATTCGATGCCCTTCTTCCTGCACCCGGCGCCGGACTTCCTGATCAAGACGCTGCCCGGCACGATCAGCGAGGGGCATCCGGATCGCTATCCGGAGCCGATCAC
Organism: Sphingomonas yabuuchiae; assembly: GCF_014199595.1. Classification (GTDB taxonomy): domain Bacteria; phylum Pseudomonadota; class Alphaproteobacteria; order Sphingomonadales; family Sphingomonadaceae; genus Sphingomonas; species Sphingomonas yabuuchiae. Next base: position 187,881 of record NZ_JACHNX010000003.1, read on the forward strand.
GGCGCATGACTATCTGTTCGAGCGACTGGTCGAGATCGGGTTGATCAAGAAGTAATTCAGGCGGATCGCCTGGGGCTTGCCCTCCCCCAGCCCCTCCCGCTTGCGGGAGGGGAGCGGCAAGATCAGCGGTTTGAATTTAAATTGCCCCCCTCCCGCAGTCGGGAGGGGCTACCTTAAAGCCCCCCTCCCGCAAGCGGGAGGGGCTGGGGGAGGGAACGGGGTCTCACCGAGACCAGCGTCCAACAATCACCCCAGAATATGCATCAGCAACGGCTGCCCGACCAAACTCTGGCTCCCGCGCAACCGCTCCAGCGCCTGTGCCACCGCGCGCTCCGGCCCCTCATGCGTCACGATCGCGATCATCACCCCGCCATCGGCCGCCTCGCCGCGCTGGATCAGGCTTTCGATCGACACCCCCGCATCGCGCATCGCGGCGGCGATCTCGGCCAGCACGCCGACCTTGTCCTGCACCGTGAAGCGCAAATAGGCACGCCCGCGCCGCTCGCCGCTGTCGGCCTTGGGCGCCGGGGTCAGCTCATGTGCGGGCATGGCGAAGGACGCGCCATATTCGCCGCGCGCGATGTCGATCAGGTCGGCGACGACCGCGCTGGCGGTCGGGCCGTCGCCCGCGCCCGCGCCCTGGAACAGCAACCGGCCGACGAAATTGCCCTCGGCGACGACCGCATTGGTCGAGCCGGTGACATGCGCCAGCGGATGGTCGAGCGGCACCAGATGCGGATGCACGCGCTGGAACAGGCCGCTCGCTCCTTCCTCCGCCACGCCGACCAGGCGGACACGGTAGCCGAGCGACGCCGCCTGCGCGATATCGGCGGCCAGCACATGGCGCACGCCGCCGATCGCGACGTCGCCGAACGCAGGCTGCGTACCGAAAGCGATGGCGGCCAGGATCGACAGCTTGTGCGCGGCGTCCACGCCGTCGATGTCGAAGCTGGGGTCCGCCTCGGCATAACCCAGCGCCTGCGCTTCCGCCAAAACCTCGGCGAAGTCACGGCCTTCGGCTTCCATCTTCGACAGGATGAAATTGCAGGTGCCGTTGAGGATGCCATAGACGCGCGCGATGGCGTTGGCCGCCGCGCCCTCGCGAAGCCCCTTGATGACCGGGATGCCGCCCGCCACCGCCGCCTCGAATTTCAGCGCGGCGTTGGATTCCTCCGCCTTCTGCGCCAGTTCCAGCCCGTGATGCGCCAGCATCGCCTTGTTGGCGGTGACGAAGCCGCGCCCCGCCCCCAGCGCGGTGCGTGCCAGCGTCAGCGCGGGGCCGTCCGAACCGCCGATCAACTCCACCACCACATCGGCATCCGGGTGCGAGGCCAGCGCGGCGGTATCGTCCACCCATTCGAAGCGCGACAGGTCGACACCGCGATCCTTGGTCCGGTCACGCGCGGAGACGGCGACGATCTCGATCGGGCGACCGGCGCGCCGGGTAATCAGGTCACGGTTCGCATCGAGCAGGCGAATGACGCCGCCCCCCACCGTGCCCAGTCCCGCCAAAGCCACTCGCAAAGCATCGCCCATCGTCCAAATCCTGTATCCGGAGCGTTTGTTGAGTGCAGGCGGGTAGCGGATAGAAATGGTCGCTGTCGAGCCGGTCAGCGACCTTTTATTGCTCGAATGGGGCAATGCCGCTAAAGGCCGTCCATGATTTCCCCCGATTTCGTGGTCATCGACGTCGAAACCGCCTGTTCGCGGACCAGCAGCATCTGCCAGATCGGCATCGTCGGCTATGCCGCGGGCGTCGAAGTGCTGGCCTATGAGACGCTGGTCGATCCGTGCGACGAATTCAGCGCGTTCAACATCAATATCCACGGCATCACCGCCGATCATGTGCTGGGCAAGCCGACCTTCGCCGCGCTGCATCCCGAACTGGCCGGCCATCTGGCGGGACGGGTGACGGTGGCGCATTCGGGCTTCGACAAGGGCGCGCTGGGCCGCGCCTGCGAGCGCGACGCCCTGCCCCCGATCGCCGCACGCTGGCTGGATAGCGTGACCATCGCCCGGCGGGCCTGGCCGGAATTGCCCAATCACAAGCTCAATACGCTGGCGGCCTTCCTGGAACTGGAGCACCGGCATCACGATGCGCTCAGCGATGCGCGCGCGGCGGGGCAGGTGGTGCTGCGCGCGATGGCCGCGACGGGCATGACTCTGGCCGACTGGTTCCTCCCGCCGCCGTCCGCGCGCTCGCGACGGCAAGTCCGTCGCTGAACGGGAATTGGTCAAGTCCTGAAGCGGACAGCGCCCCTCACCTTCAGGGGAGGGGTTTCGAGAGGTCGTCAGGGCTCCAGATGCCCCTGAGGCCCCGGCCCATCCAGCGCTATGGGGATGCGCTGACTCTTGTCGCGCTGCTTGTCGACCAGCTTGCTGATTCCGATCCGCACCTCGTTGGCGAGCATCAGCACGGGCGTGACCAGATCGAACCCCACCTGACACCCGCCTTGCCGCGCCGGACACGGGGTGGACGAGGCGGCCAGAGCCCCCGCCCCCGTCAGTTCGGGGTTGGACGGCACTGGCCCGGTCGGCGGCTCATCGCCGAGTTGCGGAGCCCGGTCATCCGCCTGACGCCGCCCGCAGACGATGATGTCGGCCGCCGTCCCGCTCGAAGCCGGACAGGGATCGCGCGCCAGGATCGAGAAACGGCCGCCCTCGGGTGGCGGCGGGGGCACGGCGGGCGTCGCCTGCAAAGCGATCAGCAGCAGCGGGATCATAGCCTGTCTCCGGCCCTCATGGCGCGGGCTTGCGCAGAGTCGTCGTGCCGCCGCTGCCCCGGGCATTGGTGTCCATCGTCACCCCGGCAAAGCCGCCGCCGACCTGGAAGGGCGACAGATCCTTGACCGGCGTGCTCCGCGCGAGCAGCCGCGTCCGCTCCTCCATCACCCCTTCATGACGGGGATCGCCGGGCTCGGGCGGTATTTCGAAGGGAATGCGGAAGCGGTCGGCATTGCGGCGGCCGCAGACGGTGATGTCGGTGGCGTTGGGGTCATAGACGCAGCGCGTCTCGACACTGGTCAACCGGCGGGTCCTGGCAACGATGGTGTCGACCGAGGGTGGCGGCGCATCTTCGCCCTGTGCCGACAGTCCCGCCATCACCATGACCAACATCGTCGCAAGCATGACGCTCTCCCGGCATCGCCAGCCCCTCTGCCTAAAGGCGGGGCCGGGTGCGATCATGCCGGATTTTCCGACCGACCGCCAGCGTCAGGTCCGATCGATATTCATGACCTGATCTTCTTCCCCTCGCCCCTCTTTGAGGGGAGAGGGTTGCGCAGACTTGGCCTTTGCGAAAGCAAAGGCTTAGTCGGAGCTGGGTGAGGGGTGAAGCGCTCGCTGGCCGAGCGCGCGAGCCGTTCGGCTCGCTCGACCCCTCACCCAAGCTGCGCTAGCCAGCACGCTGGCAAGCTCCGCTAACCCTCTCCCCTATCCAGGGGAGAGGGGAACAATAGAGGATTGTGAAGGCCGATTCGCGCTGACTGTCCCCCGCTCCGGTCAGGGTTCGAGATGCCCCTGCGGCCCAGGCCCGTCGAGTGCGATCGGCACGCGCCGGCTCTTGTCGCGCCTCTTGTCGAACAGTGTGCTGATACCGATCCCCGCCTCGTTGGCGAGCATCAGCGCGGGCGTAACGACGTCGACCGGGGCGGCGCACCCCCTTTGGCTGGCCGCACAGGGCGTACCCTCGGCGCGTAACGCCTCGATGGCGGTCATTTCGGGATTGGAGGGGATCGCATGGTCGGACGGCCCGCCCCGCAGTTCGGGTGCCCGGTCGCTTCCCGGTCGACGGCCACAGACCAGGATGTCCTGCCTTGCGTCCGCAGAAGTCGGGCAATCGGGCGGGAGGATCGAGACGCGCTCCTTTCCCTCCGACGGGGCGGCGGGGACGGCCTGAAGGGCGATCAGCAACAGGGGCAGCATCGGCGATCCTCCTCGATCAGCCGATCCTAGCGCCTGCCGCTCCGGCTAATCAATTGCGGTGCGGAACAGCGTGCGCGGCTTGCTGGTGCAATATTTGTCGCCGACCACCGCGCAATAGGTGCCGTCATTGGCGAAGGCGCGCGCCTTGGAATCGATCGGCACCACATGGCTCGGCGCCAGGCGATAGGGCGAGGGACGCTTGCCGCCATGGCAGGTGGACAGGGTACAGGTCGGGGTCAGGCGCGGCAGGGTCATCCGCTGCTCCCCTTCGGCAACCGGAGCGGCCCATAGCAACAATAGCGGCACCATCGTCTTTCTCCCCTTTTATACGCTGTCGATATTTGCCCTTCTTCTCAGTCCTGCCCGACCGGCGCGACGCCCAGGCGCGGAATCTCGATGGCGGGGCAACGGTTCATCACGACCTTCAGCCCGGCGGCCTCGGCGCGCGCGGCGGCGGCTTCGTTGACGACGCCCAATTGCAGCCAGACCGCCTTGGCCCCGATCGCGATGGCCTCGTCCACCACGTCGCCCGCTGCCTCGGACCGGCGGAAGATGTCGACGATATCGATGGGGTCGCCCAGTTGACCCAGTTCGCGAAAGACGAATTCGCCGTGGACATGCTCGCCGGTGATCTGCGGATTGACCGGGATCACGCGATAGCCATGATCCTGCAGCCGCTTCATCACGCCGTAGGAGGGGCGGTCGGGACGGTCCGATGCGCCGACCAGCGCGATGGTCCGCGCATTCGCCAGCAGGTCGCGAATATCGTCATCGGCGGTCAACGGCATCGGCTATCCCCTATTCGCCGCCGACCTTTCGACTAACGTTCGAAAAAGCGGCGGGTTATCGCACCCCAACGCCCCGCCGTGCCGCCGGTTTCATCACTGGCCGTCCAGCCAGCGCGCCACCCGCTCGGCCAGCGGCGCAAAGACCGTATCATCCTCGCCCGCCGCCGGAGGCTGCCCTGCATCGGAAGCGGTGCGGATCGCGATGGTCAGGGGCACCCGGCCCAGGAACGGAATGCCCAGCTCGACCGCCGCCGCCTCTGCCCCGCCCGATCCGAACGGGTCGGAGATACCCCCGCAATGGGGGCAGCAATAACCCGCCATATTCTCGACCAGACCGATGATCGGCACCCCCGCCTTGGTGAAAAGGTCGATGGCGCGCCGCGCATCGATCAGCGCCAGGTCCTGCGGCGTCGAGACGATCACCGCGCCTGCCGGGCGATGCTTCTGCACCATGGTCAGCTGCACGTCGCCGGTGCCCGGTGGCAGGTCGAGGACCAGCAGTTCCGTCGCGCCCCAGTCGCCATCGACCAGCTGGCTGAGCGCACCCGCCGCCATCGGCCCACGCCATGCGATCGCCTTGTCCGGTTCGACCAGCTGGCCCATCGACAGCAGCGAGACGCCATACGGGGTCGGCACGGGTTGCAGCTTGCCGTCCTGCGCCACCGGCTTCACGCCCTCGGCCGCCATCAGGCGCGGTTGCGAGGGGCCATAGATATCGGCGTCGACCAGCCCGGTCTTGCGGCCAGCCCGCGCCAGCGCGATGGCGAGATTGGCCGACAGGGTGGACTTGCCCACCCCGCCCTTGCCGCTGGCGACCGCGATGATGCGACGCTCGAGCTTCTCGGCGGTCAGGACGACGCGGACATCCTCCGCCCCCGACTGGATCGCGGCGGCCTTCACCTCTTCCTCCAGCGCCTGGCGACCCGCCCCGTCCAGGCCGGTAGCGTCGAGCACGACCCCGGCCCGCGCGCCCTCCATCCGCACATTCGCGCGCTTGCCCGCCACTGCGGCGACCGCCGCCTTTACCGTCTCGATGATGCTCATGCGCGGCAGATAGGATGCGAAGCGCGGCTTGGCACTGTTTTTGTCGGCGAACCGTTCCTATAACGATGAACATGAGAAAGCTGACGGGCCGGTTTCAACGCCCCCCCATCCTAGCCGCCAACACGCCGAAGGGCCCCTGGGGCGGGTCCGGCGACGATCCCAATGGTGGTCCCCGCAATCCCTGGGCCGTTCCGCCGGGTGGCCGCAAGGCACCGGGCAAGCCCACCGCGCTGGATGAATTCATCCGCAAGGCGCGCGGATCGGGCGGCGGCGGCCCCGGCGAGGGGCCGGGCGGCTCCGGCGGCGGTTTCGGCGGCCTTCCCGGTGCGCCGGGTGGCCGCACGCTCTGGGCGATCGGCGCGGCGATCCTGATCGTCATCTGGCTGCTCTACACTTCGATCCACCCGATCGGCCCGCAGCAGCGCGGCGTCGTCACCTATTTCGGTCGCTATACCGGCATCCTCGAGCCGGGCATCCAGATCACCGCTCCGGCCCCGATCGCCAGCGTCCGGGTGCTGGACGTGCAGAAGATCCGTACCGAGAACTTTCCCGAAGGCTCGGGTGAGAATCTGGTGCTGACCAGCGACCAGAACATCATCGACCTGACCTATTCGGTGCGCTGGGACATCGCCAATCCGCGCGACTACGCCTTTCGTCTGGCCCAGCCGCAGGAAACCGTGCGCGCGGCGGCCGAAAGCGCGATGCGGGCGGTGATCGCCGACACCTCGCTCGACCAAGCGCTGGGTTCGGGGCGTACCGGCATCGAACAGCGGGTGCAGGAACTGACCCAGTCGATCCTGAACGAATATCGCGCGGGCGTGCGGATCCAGGGCGTCGCCATCAAGCAGGCCGCCCCGCCGCAGCAGATCGTCGACGACTTCAACAAGGTGACGGTGGCGCAACAGCGCGCGGTCGCCGACGTCAACCAGGCGCGTTCCTATGCGCAGCAGGTGGTGGCCCGTGCGCAGGGCGAGGCGGCGCAGTTCGACAAGGTGTACGAACAATATCGCCTGGCCCCCGACGTGACCCGCCGCCGCATGTATTACGAGACCATGGAGGCCGTGCTGGCCAAGTCGGACAAGACCATCGTCGAGACGCCGGGCGTCGTGCCCTATCTGCCCCTGTCCAAGGGCCAGGCCAGGCCGCTGCCGCCCGAGATCACCGCGACGGCTCCGGCCACGCCGCCTGCCGCTTCTGCGCAGGCCGGTTCGGAACAGGGAGGCGGCCAGTGAACGGCCTGACCGCACGCAACCCGATCGTGCTGGGCGTCGCCCTGCTGATCGCGGTCATCATAGCCGCCTCGACCTTCTCGATCGTGCCGGAAACCCGGCAGGCGGTCGTCTATCGGTTCGAGCAGCCGCGCCGGGTGGTCAATGGCTATCGGCCCAGCGAGGAACTGGGCGACAGCGGCGCAGGCCTGATCGCGCGTATTCCCTTCGTCGACCGCATCGTCTGGGTCGACAAGCGGGTGCTCGACCTCGACCTGGAAAAGACCCAGGTGCTGTCGACCGATCAGCTGCGCATGAATGTCGATGCCTTTGCCCGTTTCCGCGTGATCGACCCGCGCCGCATGCTGGCGACGGCGGGCAGCGTCGACGGCGTCATCAACCAGCTCCGCCCGATCTTCGGCTCGGCGCTGCGCAACGAACTGGGCAAGCGGCGTTCGTCCGAACTGCTCAGCCCCGAGCGCGGCCAGGTGATGGACGCGATCCAGGTCCGCCTCGACCGCATCGCGCGCCAATATGGCGTCCAGATCGTCGATGTGCGCATCAAGGAGGCCGAGCTGCCGCCGGGCACGCCGCTGCAAAGCGCGCTCGCCCGGATGCAGACCGCGCGCCAGCAGGAGGCGATCACCATCGCTGCGCAAGGGCAGAAGCAGGCGCAGATCGTCCGCGCCGATGCCGACGCCCAGGCCGCGCAAATCTATGCCCAGGCGTTCGGCAAGGATGCCAATTTCTACGATTTCTACCGGGCCATGCAGTCCTATCGCCATACCTTCGGTGCGGACGGCTCGAACCAGGAACGTGGGGCCACGCAGATCATTCTGTCGCCCGAGAACAGCTATTTGAAGGAATTCACCGCGCCGGGCCGATAGGTGGACAATCCACCTTTCCGCTCGTTCATATTCAAGCGTCGTTCAGCCAAACCGTGGCAAATAGGTCACGGTCAAACTGAATTTTCTTTGAGAGGACCCTAGCCCAGTGCGCTACGCCTACGCCATTACCAGTGCGCTCCTCCTCGGTGGTGCGACCGCGACCCTGGCCCTTCAGCCCGGCACCGCCCAGGTCGCGCAGAACGAACCGGGCGCGATCCAGGCGGTCGCCCCGCGCGCCGGCGCGCCGATGAGCTTTGCCGACATGGTCGCCAAGCTCCAGCCCGCCGTCGTCAACATCTCGACCAAGCAGTCGATCACCGTAAAGCAGCAGGCGAACCCGTTTGCCGGTACCCCGTTCGAGGGCTTTTTCGGCCAGTTCGGCGGCCAGGCCGGGCCGCAGCCGCAGAAGCGTGAAGGCGCCTCGCTGGGTTCGGGCTTCCTGATCTCGCCCGATGGCTATATCGTCACCAACAACCACGTCATCGCGCCGGGCGCACAGGGTGCGTCGGTCGATTCGATCACCGTCACGCTGAGCGACCGCAAGGAATATACCGCCAAGGTCGTCGGCCGCGACGAGACCTCCGACCTCGCGGTTCTGAAGATCGACGGCAAGAGCCTGCCCTTCGTGCGCTTCGGCGACTCGGCGCGGGCACGGCCGGGCGACTGGGTGCTGGCCATCGGCCAGCCCTTCGGCCTGTCGAGCACCGTGACCGCGGGCATCATCTCGGCGATCCACCGCGTCACCGGACAGGGCGGCGCGAACGACCGCTTCATCCAGACCGACGCCGCGATCAACCAGGGCAATTCGGGCGGCCCGATGTTCGACATGAACGGCAATGTGATCGGCATCAACAGCCAGATCTATTCGCAGTCGGGCGGCAATATCGGCATCGGCTTCGCCATCCCGGCGGAGGACGCCAAGCCGATCGTCGAGCGCCTGATGAAGGGCCAGAAGATCGAGCGCGGCTATCTGGGCGTGCAGATCGGCGGGCCGGTCAATGACGATGTCGCCGCCTCGCTGGGCGTGCCCAAGGGCCAGGGCGAGATCATCGCCAAGGTCGAGCCGAACGGCCCCGCCGCCAAGGCCGGTCTGAAGGCGTTCGACGTCGTGACCAAGGTCAACGGCCAGTCGGTGACGCCCGAGCAGACCCTGTCCTATCTGATCGCGAACGTGCCGCCGGGCGGCCGCGTCCAGCTGGAAGTGCTGCGCGGCGGCAAGCCGGTGTCGTTGACCGCGACCGCCGCGACCCGTCCGTCGAACGAGGAACTGCGCTCGACCATGGGTGACGGCTCCGACGCCTTCCCCGACGATGACGACGATGCGCAGACCACGCCGGCGGCCGGTGGCGGCCTGGGCCTGTCGGTCCAGGTGCTGACCCCCGCGATCGCGCGGGCGATCAATGTCGACCCGACGACCCAGGGCGTGGTGATCGCAGCGGTCGATCCGTCGAGCGATGCCGCCGCCAAGCTGAAGCGCGGCGATGTCATCACGGCAGTCAACGGTGCGCCGGTGCGCAGCGCGGCCGATCTCCAGCAGATCGTCGCCGCCGCCAAAGCCGCAGGCCGCCCGCAGGTGCTGGCACAGATCACCCGCGGCAAGATCGCGGGCGCGCTGATCCCGCTCCGAATCAAGTAATCCGCCAGCCTTGACGGGCCGGTAAAGAAAGGCCGTCGCATCCCGGGGATGCGGCGGCCTTTTGCTATTCCCGTCCCCGTTCACGGCGATACAATGCGCGCCATGGACGGCATCTTCATCGGCATGGGTGGCGGCAAGCCACAGGCGATCGACCTCAAGCGCGCGAACCGGCACGGCCTGATCGCGGGCGCGACCGGCACCGGCAAGACGGTGACGCTCCAGACGATGGTCGAGGGGTTCTCGCGTGCCGGGGTGCCCAGCTTCGTCGCCGATGTGAAGGGCGACCTGTCGGGCCTGGGCCTCGCCGGATCGGCGATGGGAAAGACGCACGCCGCCTTCTCCGCGCGCGCCGCCGAACTGGGCATGACCGACTGGGCCTATGATGCCGCCCCCGTACAATTCTGGGACCTGTTCGGCACGCAGGGGCACCCGGTCCGCGCCACCGTGTCGGAGATGGGGCCTCTGCTGCTCGCCCGCATGATGGGCCTGAACGAGACTCAGGAGGGCGTGCTGACCATCGCCTTTCATGTCGCGGACAAGGAAGGGCTGCTCCTCCTCGACCTGGATGATCTCCAGGCGATGCTGGCCGAATGCGCCGCGCGGGCGGACGAGCTGACCACCACCTATGGCAATGTCTCGAAACAGTCGGTCGGCGCGATCCAGCGCGCGCTGCTCCAGTTGCGCACCCAAGGGGGCGAGCATTTCTTCGGCGAACCCGCCCTCGAACTGGCCGACCTGATTGCCACGGACGATTCGGGGCGCGGCATCGTCAACATCCTCGCCGCCGACCAGCTTATGGCCAGCCCCAAGCTTTACGCCACCTTCCTGCTCTGGCTGTTGTCCGAACTGTTCGAACAGCTTCCCGAGATCGGCGACCCCGACAAGCCCAAGCTCGTCTTCTTCTTCGACGAGGCGCATCTGTTGTTCGACGAGGCCGCGCCCGCGCTGATCGACACGATCGAGCGCGTCGTGCGGCTGATCCGGTCCAAGGGCGTCGGTGTCTATTTCATCACCCAGAACCCGATCGATGTGCCCGACAAGATCGCCGGACAGCTGGGCAACCGCGTGCAGCATGCGTTGCGCGCCTTCACGCCCCGCGATCAGGCGGCGGTGCGCTCGGCGGCGGAGACGTTCCGCGCCAATCCCGGCGTCGATGTCGCCACCGCCATCACCGAGTTGAAGGTCGGCGAGGCGCTGGTCTCGCTGCTCCAGCCCGATGGCTCCCCCTCGCCCGTCGAGCGCACGCTGATCGCCCCGCCGCGCAGCCGGGTCGGCCCCGCGACGCCGGAGGAACGCAAGGTCCTGATCGAGACCGACGCGGTCGGTGCGAAATACGATCAGGCGATCGACCGCGAATCGGCCGAGGAACTGCTCGCCGCCAAGACCCAGGAAGCCGCCGCAGCCGCCGCCGAGGCGAAGGCGGCGACCGAGGCCGACAAGCAGGCGGCGCAACAGGCGAAGGCGGACGCGAAGGCCGCCAAGGAGGCCGAACGCGCCCGCATCGCCGAACAGCGTGCGGCGGCCAACTCCCCCTGGGCCAAGATGGCGAGCAGCGCGGCCCGCTCGGCCAGTTCCTCGATCGGGCGACAGGTGGCCAACGAGATCGGCAAGCAGGTGTTCGGCGGCGGATCGCGGCGGCGTTCGAGTAGCGCTGGCGGCGGGATCGTCGGGGCGGTGGTGCGCGGGGTGCTGGGAAATCTGTTTCGAGGGTAACGGTTTCCAACCCCCACCCTCACCCTTCCCACCCGCTATCGCGGGCGGGCCCCTTCCCTCTCCCGGTGGGAGAGGGAGAATAAGGGGACCTATAAAGCGCTTCTCTCGCCCTCTACTTCCAACCTCCGTTCAGCTTGAGCGCAGTCGAAGGCCACGGGAATCCACTCACTCCAAGCGCGCACCCCGGCGAAGGCCGGGGTCCAGTTGCCATGGGCCATCGAAGGCGCGGCATCTTCGCCTCCCCCGCAACGGTCTGCGCGCCGCGAGCTTCGCGGGATCTGGACCCCGGCCTTCGTCGGGGTTGGGGCCTTTGGCGAATTGAATCGCGTGGCCTTCGACTTCGCTCAGGCTGAACGGGGGTTGGCAGGGATCTTCCCTGCCGCGCCCGCTGGACGAAGTCGAGGCAAATCCCCCATATGAAACGCTAGGCGCACGCCTCCTACTCTGCCACATCTGCGCGCATGAGCCGTACTCCCACTGCTGCCCGCCCCGTTGCCGAACTGACCCTTCGCGGCATTGCGCTGGGCGGGATCATCACGCTGCTGTTCACGGCGGCCAATGTCTATCTGGGCCTGAAGGTCGGGCTGACCTTCGCCACTTCGATCCCGGCGGCGGTCATCTCGATGGCGATCCTGCGCTATCTGCCGAACAGCTCGGTGCTGGAGAACAACATCGTCCAGACGATCGCCTCGGCGGCGGGGACGCTGGCGGCGATCATCTTCGTGCTGCCCGGCCTCGTCATGATCGGCTGGTGGCAGGGCTTTCCCTACCTCCTGACCGCCGGAATTACGGCCACGGGCGGCATTCTCGGCGTCATGTTCTCGGTCCCCTTGCGCCGTGCCCTCGTCGTCGACACCGACCTCCCCTACCCGGAGGGCCGCGCCGCGGCCGAAGTGCTGAAGGTCGGCGCGGGCAGCCGCGAGGGCGAAGCGGAGAGCGCGACCGGCCTGCGGCTGATCGTCGTCAACGCCGTCGCCTCGGCCGCCTTCGCCGTGCTGACCCAGACCAAGCTGGCGGTGGCCGAAGCCGCCATCTGGTTCCGCACCGGCGCGGGCGCCACGGGCATTTCGGGCGGGCTGTCCTTCGCGCTGATCGGGGTCGGGCATCTGGTCGGCCTGTCGGTCGGCGTCGCGATGCTGGCGGGGATCGCGATCGGATGGTGGGTGGCACTGCCCATCCTGACCGCCATGGCCCCCTCGACCGGCCCGGTCGCCGAGTGGGCGGGCGGTATCTTCAGCCGCGACGTGCGTTTCCTGGGCGCGGGCGTGATCGGGGTCGCGGCGATCTGGACGCTGCTGAAGATCATCGGGCCGGTCATCGGCGGCATCCGCTCGTCGCTCGCCGCCGCCTCCGCCAAGCGCGACGGCACCGTGCTGCCCATCGGCGAGCGCGACCTGCCGATCGGGATCGTCGCGGTCGTCGCGCTGGCGACGTTGGTGCCGATCGCGGGACTTTTGTGGTCGGTGATCGCGGGCGGGCCGCTCGCCGCATCGGGCTTCGCGCTGATCGGCGGCGCGCTGCTGTTCATCTTGCTGATCGGCCTCGTGATCGCGGCCGTCTGCGGGTATATGGCGGGTCTGATCGGGGCCTCGAACAGTCCCGTGTCGGGCATCGGCATCCTGTCGGTGCTGGCCGCAGCGCTGCTCCTCGTCGGCCTGTTCGGGCGCGGCACATCCCCGGAGACCACGCAGGCGCTGGTCGCCTATGCGCTGATCGTTACCGGCGTCGTGTTCGGTGTGGCGACCATCTCCAACGACAATCTCCAGGACCTGAAGACCGGCGAGCTGGTCGGTGCGACGCCGTGGAAGCAGCAGGTGGCGCTGGTCATCGGCGTCGTCTTCGGCAGCCTGGTGATCCCGCCCGTCCTCGACCTGCTCAACGCAACGCTGGGCTTTGCGGGCACGCCGGGGGCTGGCCCCAACGCGCTGTCCGCACCGCAGGCCGCGCTGATCTCGGCACTGGCCAAGGGCGTACTGGGCGGCGACCTGAACTGGGGCATGATCGGGATCGGCGCGCTGGTCGGCGTCGGGGTGATCGTGGTGGACGAGGTGCTGGGCAAGCTCGGCTGGTTGCGCCTGCCGCCGCTGGGCGTGGGGCTGGGCATCTACCTGCCCATGTCGGCCACGCTGCCGGTCGTGGTCGGCGCCACCATCGGCCATGCCTATGACCGCTGGGCCAAGCGCAGCGCCAACCCGGACACCGCCGAGCGGCTGGGTGTGCTGGCCGCGACCGGGCTGATCGTCGGTGAGAGCCTGTGGGGCGTCGGTTTTGCGGGGATCGTCTATCTGACCAACTCGGACGCGCCGCTGGCGCTGGTCGGAGAGGGTTTCGCGACCCCCGCGCTGGTCGGGGGGACGATCCTGTTCCTCGGGATCGTGGCGGCGCTGTACCGCTATACGCGCCGCCAAGTTGCGTTCCTGCCGCCAGCCGCCCACTGATCGCTAATTCCTCCCCTGTAAGGGGAGGTGGCAGGCCGTAGGCCTGACGGAGGGGTGTCCCGCTATCGAGAGGGGGGACACCCCTCCACCATGCTGCGCATGGTCCCCCTCCCCTTACAGGGGAGGAATAAAGAGAACTTGGCGCAGCATGGAACCGCGCCATCTGGACATTACATCGCGGCCAACAGCTCGCTGATCTTCACGAACGCAAAGCCGATCGAGCTGTCCGCGATGCCATAGGGAAGGAACAGCGAATCGCCGTGCCGAATCGCGCCGCAGGAATAGACGACGTTGGGCACATAACCCTCGCGGTCCTGGTCCTTCGCCGCCAGAATCGGCTGCTTCGTCCGGCCAAGCACCTTGGACGGGTCGTTCTTGTCGAGCAGCGCGGCACCGATCGAATATTTGCGCATCGCACCGACGCCGTGGGTCAGCAGTAGCCAGCCCTCGTCCGTTTCGATGGGCGGACCGCAATTGCCGATCTGCACCAGTTCCCATGGATAGACGGGGGTGAGGATCTTCTCGCCCTCATCCCAATGCGTCAGCGAGTCGGACTTGAGAAGGAACAGGTTTTCGCCGTCCTGCCGCCCGATCATCATATACTGGCCCGCGACCTTGCGCGGGAACAGCGCCATGCCCTTGTTACGCGCCGCCGCGCCGGTCATCGGCACGAGGTCGAACGCGCGGAAGTCGCGGGTGCGCATCAGTTCGGACTGGATGCCCGAGCCGTCATAGGCGGTATAGGTGCCGATCCACTCGACCGCGCCGTCGTCATGCGTGAACTGGACGATCCGCATGTCCTCCAGCCCCTTGGACTGGGCCTGGGTGATCGGGAAGATGACCGTGCCCGACAGCGTCGAGTCGCGGTGGCGGTGGACCGTGATCGGGCCGCTTGGCACTTCATACTCGCCCCAGCCATGCACGTCCGTCGCGGTCGCGAAGGGCGGCTCGGGCGCGAGGCGCAGCTGGTTCTGATCGTTGATGATGCCTTCGCGGAACGCGACCGACGAGATGTGCCCCTCGCCCACCGAGCGCATCGACATCAGGATACGCTGCGACCCCGGCTGGATGCCGGTCTGGTCAAAATGCGGCACCGCCGACGGGTTCATCAGCGCGGCGGCGGCATAGCTGTATTCGTGGCAGAAATAGGCCCCGATCAGCTGGCGCTTCTCGTCGCTGATCTTCGACCCGTCGAGCTTCAGCAGATCCTCGATCTGGTCGTAACGGGTCATGAAGACGCGCCGCGTCTGCCAGTGCCGTGCCTCGAAATCCTTCAGCACGGCTTCCAGCTGGTCGCGGGCTTCCTGCGGCGACATGGCCAGCACTTCGCCCACCAGCCGTTCGGTCCGGCTGGGGGGTGCGCCGTTGCCACCGCCCCAGGCGATGTGAAACGGCCGCACCACGACGCGCGAAGGGTCGGCATGAAGCCGCAGCCGGTGGTTGAAAAGATCCATCGCGCTACCGTCTCGCCACTTTACCAAAAACGCTCATCACATCCCCCGAACATGACAGCATGTCAGGCAATGTGACGATCGGCTCCTGCCATGGATGAGGCGGAATGGCAAAGGCTGGCTATCGCGCAATTGGCGAGTTGCAGCGCCAGGATCGACTCGGCACCCTGGTTCCGGTTGAGGCCGGTCGGCATCAGCCCGTCGAAACAGCCGCCGTCCTGCGCCGTCGCCAGCGGCAGGTCGAGATCGTTGGCGCCCAGGAACCAGCCATAGGCCCGCTCGCCCTCGGCGATCCAGCGCGGGTCGCGGGTGGCGGCATAGGCCGACTGGCACGCCTCGACGGTGGCCTGCGCCTCCAGCGGCTGCTGGTCGAACTGCAACGGCTCGGCATAGGGGCGACCGAAGCTCTCGCTGCCCACTGCCCGGAAACGACCCTCGGGCGAGGTCTGCTTGCCGACGATCCACTCCAACGTCGACAGGCCGCAGTCGATCAGGTCCTGCCGACCCAGTGCGCGCCCGGCCTCGATCAGTGCCTGCGGCACGCGGGCATTGTCATAGGCCAGCACGATCTCGAACCACTGCCATTCCGGCCGCCGTGCCTCTTCGAGCAGGGCGAGGTGCAGGGGGGGCAGCTTCTCCAGGATGGCACGCGCCAGCTGATGCCCCGGCCGCGCCTCCAGCATTGCCGCCGCGCCCAGCATCGCAAAGGCCTGCGCACGAAGCGATCCCAGGTCGAGCGCCAGCGAGGCGGTGGCGTCGAACCACATCTGTGCCCAATCGCGATGCTTGGCCATCTGCGCGTCGCGCGCAGTCACGCCCAGCGCCCAAAGGGTACGGCCGTTGGAATCCTCCGATCCCACTTCCTCGCACCAGCTGCGGTCGAAGCGCATGAAGTTGCGATAGCGGCGCTCTTCCGGATTCCAGGCATATTGCAGGAACGAGGCGTAGATGGTCGTCCACTTGTCGCGCGTGACCGGATCGATATCCGGCGCCTGGGTCATGAAGATCAACGCGCGCGCATTGTCGTCGATGCAATAGCCATGCCGGCGATCGGGCACCGAATAGATGGCATGCTGCAACATGCCGGTCGAGTCGCTCATCCGCTCGACGGCGGCGATGTCGGCCTTTAGCGGCTTGATGCTGGTCTGGTATGATCCGGCGATCCGGCGCGGGCGGGCGGTGATCGCCGATGCCATCTGCTCCAGCGCCGCCTCGGCGAGGCGCGGCCAGATCATGGTGCGGCCACGGGCATAGGCGCGCTGCGACAGGCGGTTGCGTGCCGATTCGTCGGTCAGCAGCCGGTCGATCTCGCGGGCAAAGGCATCCGCATCGCAGAAATCCACCAGGACGCCGTGATCATCGGCCAGAATCTCGACCGCATGGACATAGGGCGTGGATACCACCGCCTTGCCGACACCGACCGCATAGGACAGCGTGCCGCTCGTGATCTGGGCGGGGTTGGTATAGGGCGTCGCATAGATGTCGGCGGCCTGGAGATATTCGATCAGTTCGTCATGCTCGACGAACGCATCGACGAAGGCGACATTGCCGGCCACGCCACGCGCCTCGGCCAGTGCCTTCAACCGGTCGCGATACGCCTCGCCCTCATGCGCGATCAAATTGGGATGCGTCGCGCCCAGCACGACATAGAGCAGTTCGGGATGATGCGCGGCGACGGCGGGCAGCGCCTCGATGATCGTCTCGATCCCCTTGTTCGGTGCGAGCAGGCCGAAGGTGAAGACGACCTTGCGCCCTTCCCAGCCGAACTTGGCCTTCAGCGAGTCGGGCGAGATGAGTTCGCGGTCGGGCACGCCATGCGGGATCATCGCGATCTGGCGCGGGTCGGCGCCATAGACGCGTTGGAGAATGTCGCGGCCCTTGTCGGCCATGACGATGATCCGGGCGCAGCGGCGCAGCAAGCCCTCCATCACCCGGCGCTCATCGGCGGAGGGCTTTTCGAGAACGGTGTGAAGCGTCGCGATCACGGGCAGCGTGGTACGATCGAGCAGCGCCAGCAGATGCTCGCCGGCGGCACCGCCATAGATGCCATATTCATGCTGAACCCAGATCGCCTGCGCGCCGCTCGCCTCGATCCGGCGGGCCATATCGATATAGGCACCGCGCTCATGCTGCGGGATGGCGGCAGTCACGGCCGGGGGATAGGCATAGCGGCCGGGATGATCGTCCATTGCATAGACATCAACGGCCAGGTCGGGAAAGCGATTGCGCAGGGCGGAATAAACGTCGGTGGTGAACGTCGCGAGCCCGCATTGACGGGGCAGGAAATTGCCGATCAGCGCCAGTCGTTCGATCACGGTTCCGTTCGCATCCACCATATCGCTTGTCCTTGCAGGCGAGAGGGAAGCGGAAAGTCCGCAATTCCCCTCGCACTAAGGTTAACCCGCGATGAGCGACGAAGGTTGCAAAGCGTATTACATATTTGCTGCACCGCACCCTTAGGCTGCGTCGAGATGACGTTACGGAACGCTGAAATGTGTGTCCGTGACGGGGATAGGGCTCCGCCTATTGGATCGCGTTGCCGAAACAGATCGGTGGCAAAGGATCCCATCCCTCCCTCGCCCCTCTTGAGGGGAGAGGGTTGCGCAGACTTGGCCTTTGCGAGAGCAAAGGGTTAGTCGGAGCTGGGTGAGGGGTGAGCGCGCGAAGCGCGCGCGAGCCATTCGGCTCGCTCAACCCCTCACCCAAGCTGCGCTAGCCAGCAGGCTGGCAAGCTTCGCTAACCCTCTCCCCTATCCAGGGGAGAGGGAGGGGAATTTCTCAACGCGCGGGTACGCGGTCGGCGGCGTCGCTGACGGTCTTGCCGTCGGCCGCCGCCTTGGCGTCGGGTTTGAAGCCGGTCTCATAAGAGATGCTGGCCTTCTGGCGCTGCGCCTTGAGGGTCTGGCCCAGTGCATCGGCGATCGCCTTGCGCCGCAGGATTTCCCCCGCCAGCGCGCGCGCGGGTTCGCCGGTGACGGGGGCCGCCATGCGCTGGATGATCGCATTGGCGGTGTAGCTGCCTTGATAGGGCAGCAGGATGGGATCGCCCGATGGCTGCCTGGCCACCTGGGCCGCGATCGCGGCCGGCAGGAACGCCGAGTCGACGAGGACATGATCACGGGTGAAGGGGGTGGCGTTGCGGGTCAGTTCGTCGGCCAGTGCGTCCAGCGTCTTGAACTGGCCAAGCGCCAGCAGCGCCTCGGTGCTGGCGGGCTGGGCGAAGCGGATCTGGTCGACATAGAATTTCTGCCGCTGCGCGAACTCATAGGGATGCGCGGCGATATAGGCGTCGACCGCCTGGACGTTGGGCACCGGCACGGTGTTGGCCAGCTTCCGCGCCAGCATCTCGACCCGCAGCCTTTGCTCCTGCCGTTCGCGCTGGGCAGTGAATTCGGGGGTCTTGTCGATCCCCATCGCCTGCGCCGCCTGAACCAGCAGGGTACGGTCGACCAGCTGGGGCAGGATCGCCTTACGATAGGCGAGACGATCGACGCCCGGCGGCGCATCGGCCAGTTCGGCATCCAGCGCCTGGGTCGTGATCGCCTGTCCGTCGACCTGGGCCACCCCCTTCCCCTCGGGCTTGGACTGGCATCCCGACAGGGCCAGCAGGGCAAGGGGGACGGCGCTCCAGGACCAATGTTTCACGCGAAGAACTCCATGACCACATACCGCCCGCCCGCAGGCGGATTTCGGCTAGACTGTCGGCATTCCTGCGTCGGAAGCGGTTGCGATATTCTTATCCCGCTTGAAGGCGGCGGGAGATTTCCGGTGGACGCTACGAAAAAACCGGCCGCCCATCGGACGACCGGTTTTCGATATCCAACGCAGCGCATTTGGCGCACCGCGATGGATGGATCAGGCGATGGCGGCGTTCGGACCGGTGCCGCGACGGCGCAAGGCATAGCCCACCAGCACCAGACCCAGCAGCAGCATCGCCCAGGTCGCGGGCTCCGGTACGGCGGTCGGGGCCGAGGCCGCGCCATAGGCCTGGCCATAGGTGTAGGACGACACCTTCGTCCCCAGGCCGGTGGTCGGATCGATGGTGTAGATCGCATTGTCCTTCACGCCGAACAGTGCGTCGACCGTCGAGGCCAGCCCGAACATGTCGGTCGTGCCGCCGATCAGCTGGCTGGCGCCGGTCAGCGGATTGACGACCGCCAGGCCCAGATTGCTGGCGAGGTACAGCTGCCCCTTGAAGAAGGCCAGATCGCCCGCCGACTCCGGGCTGCCCATCGATCCGATCAGGCTGGCCTGCCCATTGCTGGTGTTGAGCTTGTACAGATTATTGTCGCCCGACCCGTACAGCGTACCGTCCGCGCCGAAGACCAGGCCGTTGACGAACGAGCCCATCGAACCAAGTACGGTCGTCGCGCCGCCGGTCGTCGAGAGCTTGAAGAGCGTGCCCCCGTCGACGCCGAACAGATCGCCGCCATTGTTGAAGGCGATGTCGTACATCACCGTGCCGGTATTGCCCAGGACGGTGCTCACCTTGGTGGTCGTGTCATAGGACACGAGGCCACCATTGGAATCGTTGATGATGATCGTCGGATTGGCGCTTGCCGCTCCTGCCGTGCCAAGCCCGATCAGCGTGGCAACGGCCATGGCGAAATGTTTGACGATCTTCTGCACGGCCCTGGTCCCTTTCGCATCCCGATGACGCGTTCCTTATCGCACCACATAAATTGCGAGTCGGACGGCTTCAAGGATGGACGATGTTTCACATCGGGATGAAGCAGGGGTTAAGCCGCGGGCCGATCAGCCGCGGCCGCGATAGCCCGCCACGCCCTGATCGGGCAGCCACAGATCGGCGGGCGGGGCCGAGGATTGCCAGAACACGTCGATGGGGATGCCGCCGCGCGGATACCAATATCCGCCGATGCGAAGCCATACCGGCTTCATTTCCTCGAACAATCGCTCGCCGATGCCGACGGTGCAATCCTCGTGGAAACCGGCATGGTTGCGGAAGCTGCCCAGGAACAGCTTCAGCGACTTGGATTCGACGATCGTCTCGCCGGGCACATAGTCGATAACCAGATGTGCGAAGTCGGGCTGTCCGGTCACCGGGCAGAGCGAGGTGAATTCGGGCGCGGCGAACCGGATCAGATAGGTACGCCCCGGACGGGGGTTGGGAACATAATCGAGCACCGCCTCTTCCGGGGAAGCGGGCAGCGCGCTGGTCTGGCCGAGATGCTTCATGAAAGGCCATGTAGGACAGCCATGCCCAAAGCGCCAACGCTGATCCCCATTCTCGGCGACCAATTGTCGATGAACCTGTCATCACTGGAGGGCGCCGACCCCAAACGCACCGTCCTGCTGATGATGGAGGTGGAGGACGAGACGGGTTACGTCCGCCATCACAAGGCCAAGATCGCCTATATCCTGTCCGCCATGCGCCACCATGCCGAGGCCTTGAGGAAGGCGGGCTGGCGGGTCGATTACGTCAAGCTGGACGACCCCGATAGTACGGGCAGCTTCACCGGCGAAGTCGCCCGCGCGGTCGGGCGGCACGATCCGACACGGATCGTCGTGACCCAGGCGGGCGAATGGCGGGTCGCCGCGATGCTGGAGGCGTGGGAGACGATGTTCGGCATCCCCGTCGACATCCGCCCCGACACCCGCTTCATCGCCAGCCAGGCCGAGTTCGAGGATTGGGCGAAGGATCGCAAGGAACTCCGCATGGAGTTCTTCTACCGGCTGATGCGCCGCAAGACCGGCCTGCTGATGAAGGACGACAAGCCCGAGGGCGGCAAATGGAATTACGACGCCGACAACCGCAAGCCCGCGCCCAAGAAGGACGTACCGCCCGAACCGCTGAAGTTCGCGCCCGACACGATCACTCGCGAGGTGCTGACGCTGGTTGCCGGACGGTTCGACAACCATCCCGGCTCGCTCGACGGCTTCGCCTATGCCGTTACCGCCGAGGAGGCGCAGAAACAGGCCGAGGCGTTCATGGCGCACGGCCTGCCCAAGTTCGGTGATTATCAGGACGCGATGCTGACCGGCCAGCACCAGCTGTGGCACTCGGTTTTGTCGCCCTATATCAACTCGGGGCTGCTCGACCCGCTGGAGCTCTGCCGCATGGCGGAGGGGGAATATGAGGACGGCAACGCCAGCCTCAACTCGGTCGAGGGCTATATCCGCCAGATCATCGGCTGGCGCGAATATGTGCGCGGGCTCTACTGGCATGTCGGGCCGGATTATGTGGAGCGCAATTTCCTGCGCGCGCATCGGAAATTGCCCGGCTTCTACTGGACCGGCGAGACCGACATGCACTGCATGGCGCAAGCGCTGGGCCAGACGCTCGACACCGCCCATGCCCATCATATCCAGCGGCTGATGGTGACAGGCAATTACGCCATCCTGATCGGCGCCGACCCGGTGGAGGTGCATCGCTGGTATCTGGAAATCTATATCGACGCCTATGAATGGGTCGAACTGCCCAATGTCGTCGGCATGAGCCAGTTCGCCGATGGCGGCATCATCGCGTCCAAGCCCTATGTGTCGTCCGGGGCCTATATCAATCGCATGTCGGATTATTGCGGGTCCTGCCGCTACGACGTGAAGCAGCGGGTCGGCGAGGACGCCTGCCCGTTCAACGCGCTCTATTGGGACTTCCTCGCCCGGCACGAAGAGCGCTTCGAGGGGAATGTGCGGATGGCGATGGCGTATCGGAACTGGAACCGGATGGCGGAGGCGGACCGCAAGGCGGTGCGGGCGCAGGCGGCGAGGTATTTGGAGGGGCTGGAGTGATTCCCATGGCCTTCGACGTCGCTCAGGCGGAACGGAGTTTGGGATAGGCCCCCCTCACCTCTAGCCGCTCCCCTCCCGCAAGCGGGAGGGGATGGGGGAGGGTTTGGGGTCTCACAGATACCGTAGCTTGCGGCCCTGCCCTCCCCAAACCCCTCCCGCCTACGGGAGGGGCTTACCCCGCCCCCGCTTGCGACCCCGCCCCCAACGCGCCTAGGTACGGACCCACCGACCGAGGAGCCCCAAGATGCCGCCACTCATCACCCCGCAAGACCTCGCCGCCATCGCCGGCGAGGCGGACGTGCGCATCCTCGACGTCACCTATTTCCTCGACGACCCGGACGGCGCCAAGGCCCGACGCGGATTCGAGGACGGACATATCCCCGGCGCCCGCTTCCTGCCGATGGGGGCGCTCGCCGACCCCGACAGCGACCTGCCGATGACGCTGCCCCCGGCCGAGCATTTCGCCCATGCGCTGAGCGAGGCGGGGGTCGGCCATGCCGACCGGATCGTGCTTTACGACCGTTCACCGCTGCACAGCGCCGCGCGGGTCTGGTGGTTGCTCAGCCTGTTCGGTGCCGAGTCGGTGGCGCTGCTCGATGGCGGGCTGGAGGCTTGGGCAGCGGCGGGGCATCCCGTCACGATCGGCCCGGCGGGCGCGCCCGAAGCCCCCGGCCTGTTCCTTGCGCAAGCCGACCTTGCCCGCGTACGCAGCCTTCGCGAGGTCCGCACCCGTGTCGAGGCGGGCGATGCCCAGATCGTCGATGCCCGCTCTCCCGGCCGCTTCGCCGGGGCCGAGCCCGAACCGCGCCCCGGTGTCGAGCCCGGCCACATCCCCGGCGCATTGAACCTGCCCTATTCCCGGCTGTTCGAGGCCGATGGCCGCTGGAAATTCCCGGACGCCATAGCCGCCGAATTCGCCGCCGCCGGGGTGGATCCCGCCAAGCCGATGGTCGCCACCTGTGGATCGGGCATCACCGCCTGCGTCCTCGCCTTCGGGGCGGAGCGGATCGGCGGCTTGATGCCGGTCTATGACGGCAGCTGGACTGAATGGGGTTCCGACCCCAGCACCCCCAAAGCGAAAGACGCTTGAAACGATGACCGACGACGACCTGCCCATCAAGCCCGCCACCCGTCTGGTCCAGGCGGGCCGCCGCGCCGAATGGACCAGGGGCGTGGTCAACGTCCCCGTCTGGCGCGGCTCGACGGTGCTGTACGACAATGTCGCGCATATGCGCGCCACCGGTGCGGGCGATCTGCACGAGAAGCTGTTCTACGGCCGCAAGGGCCTGCCGACCCAGTGGTCGCTGGCCGATGCGCTGACCAGCCTGGAGCCGGGGGGGGCGGCGACCTTCCTCTACCCATCGGGCGTGGCGGCGATCGCGGCGGCGCTGCTTTCGGTGCTGTCGCCGGGCGACGAATTGCTGCTGGTCGACAGCGCCTATGACCCGACGCGTGGGCTGACCACCGGCTTGCTCGCGCGGATGGGGATCACGACGCGCTTCTATGATCCGCTGGTCGGCGCGGGCATCGCCGAGCTGATCGGCCCGGCCACCCGCGCGATCTTCCTCGAAAGCCCCGGCTCGCTGACGTTCGAGGTGCAGGATATTCCCGCCATCGTCGACGTCGCCAAGGCCAGAGGCATCACCACGATCCTCGACAACACCTGGGCGACGCCGCTCTTCTTCCCGGCGATCGCAAAGGGCGTCGACCTGACGGTGCTGGCCTGCACCAAGTACATTGTCGGCCATTCGGACGCGATGCTGGGGTCGGTGACGGCCGCGCCATCGCACTGGGCGGCGCTTCGCGACACGAGTTTCCAGCTGGGTCAGGTCGCCAGCCCCGACGACGCCTATCTGGGCAGCCGGGGGCTTCGCACCATGGGTGTCCGCCTCGCCCAGCATCAGGCCAGCGCGCTGACCATCGCCAAGTGGCTCGCCGAACAGCCGGGCGTGGCGCAGGTGCTGCACCCCGCCCTGCCCTCCTGCCCCGGCCATGAGGTCTTCGCGCGTGATTTCCTGGGGTCGAGCGGACTGTTCGCCTTCGTGCTCGACGGCGGCAACGACGCCGCGCGCACCGCGATGCTCGATGGGCTCGTCCATTTCGGGCTGGGGTTTAGTTGGGGCGGGTATGAGAGCCTGGCCATCCCCGCCGATCCGCATCGTTATCGCAGCGTAACTAGCCGCGAGTTCGCCGGGCCGCTGATCCGGCTGCAGATCGGATTGGAGGATACCGACGACCTGATCGCCGATCTCGACCGGGGGCTCGCCCGCTTCCGGGCCGCGCGCGGATGACCCTGTTCGAATGGCTTCAGGCGAGCGGCATCGAACTGCCGACCCGCGCCGAAGCCATTGAGGCGGCGGTCGCCTCGGTCCTGACGCTCGCCATGCTGGCGGGCGGGGTGGTTGCGGGGCGCAAGCTCGGCCCGCCCATCGCCGCCATGGTACAGCGTTTCGCCATCGCCCAGGGCGAGACGCTGCACGCCCGCATCTGCGCGATCACCCGACACGGCGCCGCCGCCTTCCTGCTGATGACCTTGGGCGCGATCTGGCCCTGGGAGTCGCTGGCGGGTGTGCCGATCGGGCTGGCGCTGGGCGCGTCGGTGGCGCGGGCGGGGTTCCAGCTGTTGCGCGGACTGAACCTGCCGCGCTGGCTGGCCTGGGTCTTTGCCATCGTCTGTTTCGTGGCGCTGTTCAGCCGCGAGATCGGCGGGCTCGAGCCGGTCACCCGCCTGGCCGAGCAGATCGGCTTTACCGTGGGGTCGCGGCGATTCTCGGTCATGCTGCTGGTGACGATGATTGTCACGGTGGTCGCGATCCTCGCCGTCACCCGCGCCGTCACCCGGATCACCGAGCAGTGGATCGGCCATGCCCGCGGGCTGGACCCGACGCAGAAGCTGCTGGCGCAGAAACTCGCCAGCATCGCCATCGTCGTCATCGCCTTCTTCTTTGCGATGGACCTGCTGGAGATCGACCTGACCAGCCTGGCGCTGTTCTCGGGCGGTTTCGGCCTCGCGATCGGTTTCGGACTTCAGAAGACGATCGGCAATCTGATCGCCGGGATCATCCTGCTGATGGACCGCTCGATCAAGCCGGGCGACGTCATCGCGCTCCAGAACGAAATCGGCTGGGTGAACAAGATCGGCGTGCGCGC
This sequence comes from Sphingomonas yabuuchiae, assembly GCF_014199595.1. Classification (GTDB taxonomy): domain Bacteria; phylum Pseudomonadota; class Alphaproteobacteria; order Sphingomonadales; family Sphingomonadaceae; genus Sphingomonas; species Sphingomonas yabuuchiae. The sequence continues at coordinate 212,870 of NZ_JACHNX010000003.1, forward strand.
CGTCTCGATCATCACCCGCGACGGCAAGGAGCATCTGATTCCCAATGAGAATCTGATGACGCAGGAGGTGGAGAACTGGTCCTATTCCGACCGCAACGTCCGTGTCCGCATCCCCGTCTCCATCGCCTATGACAACGACCTGAAGCTGGCCCAGGAATTGATGCTGCGCGCCGCGCGCGAATCACCACGCGTCCTGAAAAGCCCCAAGCCGACCGTCTGGCTGATGAGCTTCGGCGATTATGCGCTTCAGCACGAAATCCTGGCATGGATCAGCGACCCGGAAAGCGGCGTCGGCAATGTCCGTTCCGATGTGCTCAACCGCCTGTGGTTCCTCTTCAAGGAGCATGGAATCGGCCTGCCCTATCCCCAGCGCGACATCCATATCCGATCGCTGCCGACGGGGATGCGGCACGAGAATCTCGATGCTTGATCTGTGTTATTTGCGCAACATCGCGTCATCCGAGCATCAGTCTATGTTCGATTATACTTGTGCAGCGCACCACGGCCTGCCAATCTTTCACAACTCGCAAGGCAGACGGTCCGCCGGGTTTGACCCGACACATAGAGGCCGCACCGATGCGAGGTTGCAGGTGAGAACATCGAATTTCCGTTTGAAAGGGAAACGATGCGCTTCTCCACGATCCTCCTTGGCGGCCTCTCGCTGGTCGCCGCGACGCCCGCCTTTGCGCAGGACAGCGCCGGTGCGGATACCGCGCCGCCCTCGCCGATCACGGTCAGCGGCAGCGCCGCGATCCTGACCGACTATCGCCTTCGCGGCGTGTCGCAGACCAACAAGAATGCCGCGGTCCAGGCGGCACTGACCGTCGCGCATGAAAGCGGCTTCTATATCGGCACCTTCGCGTCGAACCTGGCGGGCTGGGGCACGTTCGGCGGCGCCAATATGGAACTGGACGGCATTGCCGGGTACAAGCACACATACGGCTCCGCGACCGTCGATGCGGGCGTGACCTGGTACACCTATCCGGGTGGCGCCTCGGAAACCGATGTGGTCGAGTTCTTCGGCCGCCTGTCGGGCACCGCCGGCCCCGCGACGCTGACCGCCGGTGCCTATTATGCGCCCAAGCAGACCTCGCTCGGCAACTTCTCCAACACCTCGTACAGCCGGGGCCAGCGTTGGGATAACGTCTACCTGACCGGCGACGGCGCGGCGGGCATTCCGGGTACGCCGATCACCGCCAAGGCGCATATCGGCTATTCCAAGGGCAATCCGGGCCTGGGGCCCAACGGCACCAGCCTGTCGCCGACCGGCAGCTATTGGGACTGGTCGCTGGGCGCCGATGTCGCGGCGTACAAGAACCTGACCTTCAACGTCTCGTACATCGACACCGACATCACCAAATCGAAGGCAGCCTATCTGCAGCCGAACTTCTCGCAATATCAGACGGCGGGGGGCGCCTCGATCTCGGATGCGACGGTGGTGTTCTCGCTGACGGCCGCTTTCTAAAAGATATAATGGCTTTTCGGGGGTGAAGGGGCGGTGCCGGTGACGGCGCCGCCCTTTTCCATGGAAGCGACGGACAAGCCCCCTCGCCTCACGTCGAACCCGCGCCTAAGCTGACGCCCTGTCGCCGTGGAGTGCGTTCGATGATCCGGTTCCGCCACGCTGCCCTGTCCTTCGGCCTGTTGTCCGCGCTTGTCGTTCCGTCGGCGGCGGCCTGGTCGCTCCAGAACGCGCTCCCCATTGTGCCGGTCAAGCCCGGTGGCTCCGGTCGGGTGCTGATCCAGTGGATGCCGGGCGAGATACGCTGCAACGGCGTGGCCGTGACGGGACAGCCGATCCGGCGGCCTTGGAACCAGCTGGGTTGGAGCGGCAATGAGACGCAGCGCGCCGTGACCATCCGCTTCACAATCGACCCGAGCGGTCGTCCGGTCTCGCTGACCCGAGAGACGACGGCCTATGTGCCGCAGTCCGAGGATGTCGCACCCGCGCTCGCCGCCAGCCGCTTTGCCGCCCGGTCGCCGCACCAGGATTGCTCCGTCACCTATGTGAGGCGCGGCAGCGCCCTGACGGCGGCGGATGCGCAGGAACTGATGGCCTATACGGTCCACCCGATATCGGGGCCGCTGCCGGACGAAGGATGGCAGCGGATCCGCGAGGCGGCTGGCGACTGCTTGACCAACCCCCAGCCCCAACCGCTCGAACGGCATTTCCCCGACTTCGCGACCATCACCGCCACGCCTGGCGTGCAGGACTGGTCGATGATCCGCTATGACCTTGATGCGGGCGGGCGGACGCGTGGCGCGGCGCTGCTGGCGGGCACCGGCAACCGGGCACTGGATACCGCCGCGCTGAAGGCGATCCGCGAATCGCGCTTTACCAAGGGGGCGAAGACCGGCTGCCTCTATCCCTATTGGCGGGCCGCGGCCAAGCTGCCCGCCCCCGACATGCCCGAGGCGATCCGCGCCACCAAGCTCGCGGGCAACTGCCCCGATGAGCATGGCTGGGCCGTGCCGCCACAGCTTCGCTTTCCCGAACCCTATCGTCGCCGCTCGATCGAGGGCTGGGCGGTCATCGGCTATGACGTCGCGCCCTGGGGCCAGACAGGCAATCTGAGGGTCATCGCGGCCCAACCCTCCGACGAGTTCGGGACGCAGGCGCTGGGCATGATCCGCGACGCCAAGCTGCCGAGCAGCCCGCAGGGCTATACCGGCTGTGTCGACCGGGTGCGCTTCAAGATGGGGCCGGAGCCCGCGCCAAACGCGGGCGGCGAAGGCGGCGCGCCGGTGCCCGGGGCGTAAATCACCAGGCGAGATGCGTTTGATACAAGGTTAGCCCCTCCCTTTCAGGGGAGGGGTTGGGGTGGGGCACCGCCACAAACGCTACGCCTGCGGAAGCGCCCCACCCCCGGCCCCTCCCCTGAAGGGGGAGGGGGCGCCTGCCCGATCGGCATGCAAAAAAGGGCCGGACAGGCGATCCGCCCCCGGCCCTTTTCCTAACCCTTGTACGGCGTCACTTGGTGGCGGCGCGTGCGTCCTGGCCGTCGCCTTCGGGGGCGGCGACGATGTCGCGGGTCGTCGCGCCCTTGTCGACGACGTTGGTGCCGGGATCGCCGACCGACGAGCGGATGCCCGTATCGGCGCTATCGGCCCCGGCATTCTGCACCAGGCCATATTCCGACTGGCTGCGCGCCGCCTGACCGCCGAACAGCGCGTCCAGCGTCTGCTGCTGGCCGCTGCGGGTCTGGACGGGGGCGGCGCCCGGCTGCGGCGGGACCAGCGCGAAGTCGGGCGGGATCACCAGCGAGGGCTGGCGCGCGACGGCGAATTCGTCGGGGCGCGCCCGGTCCAGGCCACGCCCGGCCCCACATCCCGTCAGCAACGCGGCGCAGGACAGACCTGCGATGACGGGCACCAACTTACGCATTGCTCTTCTCCACGGGAGCGGGCCGGTCGCGCACGAGAAGCGCGCGGGCCAGCAAAACCAGAACGCCTATCGTAATCGCTGCATCGGCGACATTGAAGACCAAAAAGGGACGCCACTCGCCGAAGTGCAGATCGGCGAAGTCGACGACATAACCGAAGCGCACCCGGTCGAGGATATTGCCCAGCGCACCGCCCAGCACACAGCCGAGTGCGACCTGGTCCACCGGATTGCGCTCACGCGTCATCCAGAAGGCCACCGCCAGCGCGATCGCCCCGGTCATCGCCACCAACGCCCAGCGCGACGCGTTGCTGTCGGCGGTCAGCAGACCCAGCGAGATGCCGTAATTGGGCACGAAACGCAGGTTGAAGATCGGTACGATCTCACGAACGTCACCGAGCGAACGCAGGCCCATCGGCCCAGTCACCGCCCATTTGATGATCTGATCGACCAGGAACAGCGCCAGCGCCGTCACCAGTCCACGCTTGGGCAGATTAGCCATGCGCGACCACCTCGGCACAACGGCCGCACAGCTCGCCGTCCGCCGAAACGTCGGGCAAGTGACGCCAGCAGCGACCGCATTTGTGCTTCTCGGTACGGGTCACGCCGACCGTCTCGGCCAGGCTGACATCGGCGACGATGAACGCCTCGGCCAGCGCGTGCGGCTCCAGCGGCAGCGACGGGACCGTCACCTCCGCCTCGTTGGACGAACGCACGGTCTTTTCGCGGCGCAGCGGCTCGATCGCCTCGGTCACCTGTGCGCGAAGCCCACGGATCTCGGTCCAGCGCGCCATCAGCGCCTCATCCTCGCCCAGCTGCGGCAGTTCCGGCCATTCGAGCAGATGGACCGAGCCATCCTCCGACGGGAAGCGCGACTGCCACACTTCCTCGGCGGTGAAGCACAAGATCGGCGCGGCATAGCGGACCAGCGCATGGAACAGGATATCGAGCACGGTGCGATAGCTGCGACGCTTGGGATCGGTCGCCGCATCGCAATAGAGCGAGTCCTTGCGGATATCGAAGAAGAAGGCCGACAGGTCCTCATTCGCGAAATCGGTCAGCGCACGGAGATAGCGGTTGAACTCGAAAGCCTCGGCCGCGCGGCGCAGCTCGGTGTCGAGCGCGGTCAGACGTGCCAGGACATAACGCTCCAGTTCGGGCATCGCATCGAACGAGATGCGCTCTTCCTCGCTGAACCCGTCGAGCGCGCCCAGCATATAGCGGAAGGTGTTGCGCAGCTTGCGATAGCTGTCCGAGGCGGTGGCCAGCACCTCCTTGCCGATGCGGACATCCTCGAAATAATCGGTCGAGGCGGTCCAGATGCGCAGGATGTCGGCACCCGACTCGCCGATGATCTTCAGCGGGTCGACGACATTGCCCAGCGACTTGGACATCTTGCGCCCCTGCCCGTCGAGCGCGAATCCATGAGTCAGCACCGCGTCGTAAGGCGCACGACCGCGCGTGCCGCACGACTCGAGCAGCGACGACTGGAACCAGCCGCGATGCTGGTCCGAGCCTTCGAGATACAGGTTCGCGCGCGTGCCCTCGCCATAGCGCGCCTCGATCACGAAGGCATGGGTCGAGCCGGAGTCGAACCACACGTCCAGGATGTCGTTGACCGGCTCGAAATCGGCGAGGTTGTAGTCCGCACCCAGCAGCGCCTGGTGATCGGCGGTGAACCACGCATCGGCCCCTCCCGCGCGGAAAGCGTCGAGGATGCGGGCATTGACCGCCTTGTCGGCGAGATATTCGCCGGTCTGGCGGTTCACATAGAGCGCGATCGGCACGCCCCAGGCGCGCTGGCGGCTGATGACCCAGTCGGGACGCCCTTCCACCATCGAACGGATGCGGTTGCGGCTGCGCTCGGGCACCCAGCGGGTGCGCTCGATCGCGTCCAGCGCGGTCTGGCGCAGCGTCGCGCCATTGCCCAGCGGCACGGTGAGCAGCGGCGTCACACCCGAGATGGGATCGACATTGGCCATCGCCAGATCGGGGATCAGCGTGGTGTCGGCGCGGTCCATCGGGATGAACCATTGCGGCGTCGCGCGGAAGATGACCTTGGCCTTGGAGCGCCAGCTATGCGGATAGCTGTGCTGGAAATCGTCCGAGGCGGACAGCAGCGCACCGGCCTCGCGCAGGTCCGCACAGATCGGGCCATCGGCGGAGACGAACTTCTTGTTGATGACGCTGCCCTGGCCGCCCAGCCATGCCCAGTCGGGGCGATAGGTGCCGTCGGCCTGCACCGCGAAGACCGGGTCGATGCCGTGCGCCTTGCACAGCAGGAAGTCGTCCTCGCCGTGATCGGGAGCCATATGGACGAGGCCGGTACCGGCGTCGGTCGTGACGAACTCGCCCGCCAGGAACGGCCGGGGCTTGGCGAAGAATCCGCCCAGCTTGTGCATCGGGTGAAGCGCGGTCGCGCCCTCCAGCACCGGCCCCTTGGCCAGCGCGATGAAGCCCTCCATCGCGATGCCGGTCCGCTTGGTGAAGGCGGGCAACAGCGGCTCGGCGACCAGATAGCGACGGCCGCCGCACTCGAAGTGCAGATAGTCGATCGCCTCGCCATAGCTCAGCGCCTGGTTGACCGGGATCGTCCAGGGGGTGGTGGTCCAGATGACCGCCAGCGCGCCGACCAGATCGGGATATTCGGGGCACGATGCGACCTCGAACCCGACATCGATCTGGGTCGAGACGATGTCTTCATATTCGACCTCGGCTTCGGCCAGCGCGGTCTTTTCGACCGGCGACCACATGACCGGCTTGGCGCCGCGATAGAGCTGGCCCGATTCGGCGAACTTCAGCAGCTCGCCCGCGATCACCGCCTCGGCGTCATAGGTCATGGTCAGGTACGGATTGGCCCAGTCGCCCATCACGCCCAGCCGCTCGAACTGCGCCTTTTGCGTGCCGACCCAGGTGTCGGCATAGGCGCGGCACTCGGCGCGGAACTGCGCGACGGGCACCTCGTCCTTGTTCAGCTTCTTGGCGCGATACGCCTCCTCGACCTTCCACTCGATCGGCAGGCCGTGACAGTCCCAGCCGGGGACATAGGGCGCGTCCTTGCCCATCAGGGTCTGCGAACGGACGATGATGTCCTTCAGCACCTTGTTGAGCGCATGGCCCATGTGAATGTCGCCATTCGCATAAGGCGGGCCGTCGTGCAGGATGAACCGCTCACGCCCGCCACGCTCACGGCGCAGGCGGTCGTACAGCCCCATCTTGGCCCAGCGATCCAGGATCGCCGGTTCCTTGGCGGCAAGTCCCGCCTTCATGGGGAAATCGGTCTTCGGCAGGAAGACGGTGTCGCGGTAATCGGGCGCGTCGCTCATAGGGGACACGCCCTTAACGACTTTAGGTTAACACGTCATGCCGGATTATGCGACGACAGTATTTCGCGCGCACGCGCGCAGTCGGCGTCCATCTGCGTGACCAGCGCATCGAGCGAATCGAACTTCGCCTCGGGCCGCAGATAGTCGATCAGCTCGACCGACAGGCGCTGCCCGTACAGGTCGCCGCCGAAATCAAAGAAATGCGGCTCCAGCAATTCCTTGGGCGGATCGAACTGGGGGCGGATGCCCAGATTGGCGGCCCCGTCTAGCACCTGGCCGTCGTCCAGCCGCCCGCGCACCGCATAGATGCCGTAAGCCGGGCGCAGATATTCGCCCATGTCGAGATTGGCGGTCGGATAGCCGATGGTGCGGCCCAGCTTGTCGCCATGCTGCACCACGCCCTGGATCGTATAGGGCCGGGTCAGCAACCGCGCCGCCGTCTCGGGATCGCCCGCCGTCAGCGCGGCGCGAATCCGGCTGGACGAGATCGTCTCGCCGTCCAGCATCACCGGCGCCACCGCATCGGTCGAAAAGCCCTGCGTCCGGCCCCAGGCGCGCAGGGACGTCACATCGCCGCTGCGCGCGCGGCCGAAGGTGAAGTCCTCGCCCGTCACCACACCGCCGACCCGCAAGGCGCCCAGCAGGCGCGCTTGCACGAAATCCTCCGCCGACAGTGCCGCAAGGTCGGTGTCGAAACCGAACACCACCATCGCATCCACGCCCGCCGCCGCGAACAGCCGCTCGCGCTGGTCGAGCGTGGTCAGGCGGAAGGGCGCGGCGTCGGGCTTGAAGTAACGGATCGGATGCGGGTCGAAGGTGGCGACCAGCGCTGGCCGCCCTTCGGCACGCGCACGGGCGACGGCGGCACCGACCACCGCCTGATGCCCCAGATGGAACCCGTCGAAATTGCCCAGCGCGACGATTCCGCCCGCCAGATGCGCCGGGATGGGCCCCGCGCCGTCAACTCGCTGCATGACCGCGCGCTATAACAGGCCTCACCGAATTGGCTAGGCGCGCGACAGGATGCGATTGCCGAGGCCCCCGCTCGCCAGATCGCGCAGCATGTCGGCGCGCGTCAGCACCTCCTCCAACGGCACGCCGACACCGACCGCGACGCCGCCCGACATGGTGACGGCCCCGATCGGCTCCCCCGATCCGCGCAGGCGCAGCGTCCGTTCGCGCATGGCGACGCGCGCATCCTCCATCATGCCCGCCAGCGTGGACAAGGGTCGCCCGCGCAGCACGATCAGGAACAGATTGCCCTGCCAGCGGATGATCTCCGTCCCCTCGCAGGATTGGCGCAGCGTGGCGACGAACGCGCGCAGGACGTTGTCGGCGACCGAACGCCCATAACGCTCGTTGATCCCCTCCAGATCGTCCAGGCTGCACGCTGCCAGCACATATCCATGCGGCTCGTTGGCCAGCCGCTCGACCATCGCCTGCGCACCGGTCCGGCTGGTGACGCCGGTCAACTGGTCGATCCGATCGTCGGTCTCGCCGGGCTCCATCCGGGAGCGCAGGCCCGCAATATTGCCCGCCAGTTCCTCCAGATCGCGTTCGGTCTTGGAAATGCGGGCGATCAACTGTTCGAGCAGCGTGGCGATGGCGCGAGTGTCGGGGCCGACATCATTGCTGCGGTGTGCATGGGAGAGCGCCGCGACCTGATGCGAGAAATCGCCGGTGATCGCCCTGGCGTCAGAGGTCAGCGCCTCCAGCGTCTCGGCCTGTTCGCCCAGGTCCCGCTCCATCTGGATTCGGCCGAGCCCGAGATCGGCGACCTCATGCTCGCGGACCAACGGCATCAGTTCGCGGACATCGTCTTCGGTCAGGCGGATACCGCCATCGGTCCGCCGCGCCACCTCACCGCCCAGTGGGCCATAGGGGTGAAGGACCGCCTGCAACGCCAGCGCGTAGCTGGTGGTCGTCCGGTCCAGTCGATGCCGATCGAGGAACGCGACCGCCTCGTGACTGGCGTCCAGGATGCCGACCGGATCACTGCCCGCCCGACGCCCCCGCGCATTCCCCCCGTCGATGATCATCCGACACTGCCCGCTGCCAAGACGAATGCGGTGAATGCCGCAATTCTTTATCCGAGAATGAGTTTAGGTATGTCGGATCAACAAATGAAGACGGGCCGAAATATTTTTCGCAAAATGGTCAGCTTCAGTGAAGAATGCACCCTTCTGTCATCGCTCCAGTGTCACAAAAGAATAGGATGGACGGTCATCCGAAGCGGGATGATCCTGCCGCTCGACTTCGCGCCAATCGGAAAACGGGGCGACGACGACATCTCCGTCGGCATCGATATTGACCTCGGTCAATTCCACCCGGTCGGCGATGTCGCGGAACAGGTCGAAGATTTCCGCCCCCCCGATCACCGCCACCGGCCCCTCGCCCGCCAGTGCAAGCGCGCCCGCGACGTCGTGCGCCACCTCGGCACCCGGTGCGCTCCAAGCGCGGTCGCGGGTCAGGACGATATGCCGCCGACCCGGCAGCGGGGCGGGAAAACTGTCGAAGGTCTTGCGGCCCATGATCATCGGCTTGCCCATGGTCAGCGCCTTGAACCGCTTGAGATCGGCGGGCAGGTGCCAGGGCAAGCCGCCATCGCGCCCGATCACCCCGTTGCGCGCGCGGGCGAGGACCAGCGTGATCATATCGCGACCGGCGCCTTGATATGGGGTTGCGCGACATAGTCGTGCAGCACGAAATCCTCGGGCTCATAACCGTCGATGGCATCCGGGCGGCGCAGGATTTCCAGGCGCGGCAGCACGCCCGGCTCGCGACCCAGCTGGGTCTTGGCCTGCTCCAGATGGTTCAGGTAAAGATGGCAGTCGCCGCCGGTCCAGATGAACTCGCCGACTTCCAGATCGCATTGCTGCGCCAGCATATGGGTCAGCAGCGCATAGGAGGCGATGTTGAACGGCACGCCCAGGAAGATGTCGGCCGACCGCTGATAGAGTTGCAGCGACAGGCGGCCGTTCGCGACATGGGTCTGGAACAGGCAGTGGCACGGGGCCAGCGCCATGGCGTGCAGATCGCCGGGGTTCCAGGCGGACACGATCTGGCGGCGCGAGGCGGGCTGGGTGCGGATCTGCTCCACCAGCTCGGCGATCTGGTCGATATGGCGGCCATCGGCCGTCGCCCAGTCGCGCCACTGCTTGCCATAGACGGGGCCGAGATCGCCCTGCTCGTCGGCCCATTCGTCCCAGATGCTCACCCGGCGATCCTGAAGCCAGCGGACATTGGTGTCGCCGCGCAGGAACCACAAAAGCTCGACGATGATCGAGCGCAGGTGAAGCTTCTTGGTGGTCAGGGCCGGAAAGCCCCGGGCCAGGTCGAACCGCATCTGGTGGCCGAAGACCGACAGCGTGCCGGTGCCGGTCCGGTCCATCTGCTGCACGCCCTGGGTCAGGACCCGGTCCATGAGATCGAGATATTGCCGCATGCCCCGGGCCTAGCGCCGTGCGCCGTTCCCGCCAAGCCGAACCGGATCGGCGCGGGATAAAGCTGTGTCGGCGCTCAGCATGATGCAGGGCTGGTCGTGTACCGCTTGCCCCGCCCTCCCCTCCGCATCGCCACGCGTCGTGACGCGCTGGCCTTGTTCGGCGGGCTGGATCGTGGGGACAAGGAGGCGATGGGGATCGCCTATCTGGGTTCGGAACGGATGCTGTTGGGCTTGCGCCATGTCGCGGGCCGCCATGATTCGGTGACGGTCCCGGTCGCCCGGATCGCCCGCGATGCGATCCTGATGGAGGCAAGCGCGGTGCTGATCGCGCACAACCACCCCGATGGGGATACCCGCCCCAGCGCCGCCGACCTGTCATTGACCCGGCGGCTGGCGCAAGGGCTGGCGGCGCTGGACGTGATGCTGCTTGACCACCTGATTCTGGGCGGGGGCGCGGTCGTCAGCCTGCGGGAGCATGGACTGCTCTGAAAGCCCCTCCCCTTCAGGGGAGGGGTTGGGGTGGGGCCTTTCCACGAACGCCGCGCTTGCGGAAGCGCCCCACCCCCGGCCCCTCCCCTGAAGGGGAGGGGTAGGTCCATTTCAGGCCATCAGAGTCCAGGCCATGGGCGACATCGCGTGGGGAGAAGCCCTCCCCATCCCCTCCCGCCTGCGGGAGGGGAGAGCCTATGGCGCAGCTATGAGCGCGCCTCAGAACCCGAAGCGCACCCGCCCGACAATCCGGTCGCCCGAATGCCGCGCATCGGCCAGCGGAAAGGCGGAGGCCGCCCGCTCCGACACGTCGGTGCCGACATAGTCCAGACCCAGAGTCACCGGCCCGGTGACATGCTTCACCCCGACCCGCCAGTCGCTATAATCGCCACCGGGACGAAGCCGCGCGGCACGGAAGGGATCGTCGGTCTTGCCGGAAGAGTGGCCGAGCCCGGCCAGCAGCGTCCAGGGCGTGCCCGGTATGCCCGCCTGGGCTCCGGCATGAAGATAGAGATTGTCGCCGCCGATCGCGCTTTGCGACGGTGCATAGTCCGCGCCCGCATCGACCTGTACCGGACCCAGCGTATAGGCCGCCGACCCGCCCAGTTCGACATAATCGGCATTGAAGCCCGCCCCGCCGAACAGATGGCCGGTCACGCGTCCGCGCACCGTCACCGGGCCCAGCAGGGTGGAGGCGCCGAGACTCAGGTCGCCGACCACCCCCGCGCCGCCATGCCGCGCCGATTCACGAAGCGCCACGATCCGGCCGCTCGCCTCGAACGGTCCGCTCGTCGCAAAGATATCGGCGGAGGGCGATACCCGCCCCCCGCTCCAGCTCAGGCCCCGGCGATTCTCGTCGCTGTTCACCTCGACGCCAATCGAAGGCCGCTCCTGCGCGAGGAGCGGCGAGGCGATGCTGGTGCCCAATACGACACCCAAGGCAATGATACGCAAGCTCATCCGGCGCGCGTCTCGGCATGCAGGCGATCCATCTCGGCGCGTAGCAGGCCATGGTCTTCCTGCGCCACGGCCTGAAGGTGGTCGCGCACCGCGTCGTGACGCCGGGCCACTTCCTGCGCGATGGCGTTGCGGTTGGTGCTGCACCAGCCGGGGCGGCTACCCTCGATCACGCGATCCTGCGCCGCGCTGCGCATCAGCGCCGTGCCGCTGGGCCCACGCGCTTCGCGGTGGACCGTGACATTGGCGCTCCACAGGCACCGCAGCGTCGAGGGACGGCCGCCGGTCGTCACCGCGCCGATCTGCTTATGGGTCACGCCGACATCGGCGCTGTAGCGGACCGCGACCGGTCCCGAATGATGGTCGAGCTGGACACGGTGTTCGAGCGCCCCGTCGGAGGCCACAACACCGCCGAGCGCGAGCCCGGCGATCAAAAGCATGTTCATCATCATCTCCTTCTGCGGGACCCCGGCTTATGCTGGCCGGTGGTCTATCGGCACCAGGCGGGGCCGATACGGGATCAATACATGACAAAGCTGTCATGTTCCAATTTTGTCGTGGCGACGGTGACTGATCAATAGGTCTATTCCTCCCCTGCAAGGGGAGGTGGCAGGCCGTCAGGCCTGACGGAGGGGTGTCCCGCTCTCGATAGGGTGACACCCCTCCACCATGCTGCGCATGGTCCCCCTCCCCTTGCAGGGGAGGAATGAGGAGCAGGACTACCCGCCCTGGTTATCCTTCATCCGGCAGGGACGGATCGCCTTGGGATCGGGACGCGGGCCGGTCGCGCGGAAGGTCGCCAGATAGCCGCCCGCCGAGGGCATGTTCTCAATCGACACCTGGGTGAAGCCGACCGCTTCGAACTCGCATTTCAGCAGCGCGGGCGGCGTGCCATGCGCCTTGGTCCGGCGATCGGCATCGACCACCACGACCAGCCCGTCGGACTTCAGCGCGGGGAACAGCCGCCACAGGAACTCATAGGGCTGCTCGATCTCATGATACATATGGACCATGAGAACGCGGTCAAAGCTGGTGGGTGGCAGCTTGGGGTCGGCGGGCTCGCCCAGCCGGACGCTGACATTGTCCAGCCGCTCGCGCGAGACACGCTCGGCCAGCCGGTCGCGCCACGCGGCGACGATATCCTCGGCCAGTACGCGGCCGGTCTTGCCGACCCGCTGCGCCAGGCGGACGGTGTAATAACCCTCACCCGCGCCGATATCGGCCACCGTCATGCCGGGGCGGATTTTCGCCCGGTCCATGACCTGATCCGCCTCGCGCAGGCGGTCGCGCGCATCCTCGCTCGACCAGCGCGACGAGACGACGTCGGCGACCGGCCGGTCCGCCGCCGGGAACGGGCCGACCTTGTCGTCGTCCCCGTCGTCGCGCTGCTGGATCAGCGGCTTCGAGCCGTCGCACGCCGCCACCACGCCCCCCAGCGCGATGACGAGGGCCGCCGCCGCCATCAAGGGCCCCGCCCCCCGGACACGCATCTTAGTCGACATCCTCCACCGCGACCGCCTCGCCGGTCACGCGCTGCGACAGGGCCGCCGCCATGAAGGCATCGAGATCGCCGTCAAGCACGTCGCCCGGCGCGGTCGAGGTCGTGCCGGTGCGCAGGTCCTTCACCAGCTGATAGGGCTGGAGCACGTAGGACCGGATCTGGTGGCCCCAGCCGATATCGGTCTTGGTCGCATTCTCGGCATTGGCCACGGCTTCGCGCTCGGCCAGCTCACGCTCGTACAGGCGGGCGCGAAGCTGGTTATAGGCCTCGGCCTTGTTCTTGTGCTGCGAACGCTGGTTCTGGCACTGCACCACGATGCCGGTCGGCAGGTGGGTGATACGCACCGCCGAGTCGGTGGTGTTGATGTGCTGACCGCCCGCGCCCGATGCGCGGTAGGTGTCGATGCGCAACTCGCTCTCGTTGATCTCGACCTCGATATTGTCGTCGATCACCGGATAGACCCAGACGCTCGAAAAGCTGGTGTGGCGACGCGCGGCCGAATCATACGGGCTGATCCGCACCAGCCGGTGCACGCCCGATTCGACCTTGGCATAGCCATAGGCGTTCTCGCCCTTGACCAGCAGGGTCGCCGACTTGATCCCGGCCTGTTCGCCCGCATGATAGTCGATCAGCTCGACCTTCATGCCGTGCCGCTCGGCCCAGCGCGTGTACATGCGCTGGAGCATCCCGGCCCAGTCCTGGCTCTCGGTTCCGCCCGCGCCCGCGTTGATCTCGATATAGCTGTCATTGGCATCGGCTTCACCGGCCAACAGCGCCTTGATCTTGTCGGCCTCGGCCTTCTTGGCGAGTTCGCCCAGGCTGGCGACGGCTTCCTTCTCGAGATCCTCGTCGCCCTCCATCTCGGCCAGCTCGATCAACTCGACCGTGCCCGACAGCTCGTTCTCGATCGCGCGGGTGGCGGTGATGGCCTCGTCCAGGCGGCGACGCTCGCGCATCACCTCCTGCGCCTGCTTGGGGTCGTTCCACAGGGCCTGGTCCTCGACGCGCGCGTTCAGCTCGTCCAGGCGACGCAATGCGCGGTCCCAGTCGAGGAAGCGGCGCAGCAGCTCCAGGGCGTCCTTGATCTTGTCGACATGAGCCTGCGCTTCAGCGCGCATGAAAATTCTCCGAATCGGTCGTACGGCCGCCCGAACGGGGACGGCAAAACGAATATGGGAAGCGGGCTAGTAGATTCCGCCTTCTCTTTGCAAGAAATCGCTGTCGCGCGGGGGCGCTGGCCGAGCCGGGCCGGTCGGCGTCGCGGGCGCCTCGGCAGCCGCGGCACGGCGCGCGCGGCGGCGCGGCTCGCTCTCCGGCTTGAACGCTTCCCAGATCACGGCGGGCTTGGGATCGTCGCCGGTCGGGAAGGTGCCATAGACCGGCCGCCCGCTCGCGCGGTCGATGCGGACCATGCGAATGCCGGGCGCCGCGCGGAAGGGCAGCTTCTCGAGCCCCTCATAGGCCTTTTCGGCGAACTGGCGGAAGATCGGCACCGCGATGGTCCCGCCCTGCGCATAGCCGCCCAGCGAGCGCGGCGTGTCATAGCCGATATAGAGGCCGCCGACGAATTGCGGCGTGCCGCCGACGAACCACACATCGGTCGGGCCGTTATTGGTGCCGGTCTTGCCGAACATCGGGCGGTTCAGGTCGCGCAGGCCGGTGGCCGTGCCGCGCTGGATCACGCCCTCGGTGATGTGGACCATCTGATAGGCGGTCATCGCGTCCAGCACCTGGCGCTGGCGCGAGACCGGGCGCGGCATCGGCTTGCCGTCATAATCAGCGGCGTTGCAGCGGTCGCAGGCGCGCCAGTTTTCCGGCCAGATCACTTTGCCGTGCCGGTCCTGCGCGAAGTCGATCAGCGAGGGATCGCCGCCGCGCCCGTTATTGGCGAGGATCGCATAGGCGTTGACCATCTGCCCCACCGTCGTTTCGCCCGCGCCCAGCGCATAGGCGAGATAGGGCGGAAAATCGCCGATCCCCATCTGCTTGATCGTCGCCACGACATTCTTCATGCCGACGGTCGAGGCGGTCCGCACGGTCATCAGGTTGCGCGACTGTTCGATGCCCCAGCGCATCGTGTGCGGCCCCGCCCCGGCCGAATTGCCGAAGTTGCGGAAACACTTCGTCCCCAACCCGGCCCCCTGATCGACGCAGAACGGACCGTCGACGATGATCGAGGCGGGCGTCATGCCGTTGTTCAGCGCGGCGGAATAGACGATGGGCTTGATCGTCGAGCCCGGCTGACGCTCGGCCTGGGTGGCGCGGTTGAACGCCTGGAGCCGGGCGTCGAAGCCGCCCTGCATCGCCAGCACGCGGCCGGTCGCGGGCTCCTCGACGACGAAGCCGCCCGAGATGCGCGGGATGGAGCGCAGCTGGAACTGCTCGCCCGCCGGCGACACGGCGATGATGTCGCCGACCTTCAGCGCGCTGAACGCGGTCGCCGCCGTGCCCCGGCGCGGCATCTGCGCGAAGCTGCGGGGCAGCGTGCCGGTGCGGCCATTGGCGAAGCCGATCGTCGCCTCGCCCGAGGTCTTGGCGGTGACGATCCCGGCGCGCCAGTCGCGATAGTCGAGACCGATATTGGTGTTCAGCAGCACCTGTTGCCAGTTGCCGTCCTCGATATCCTCATGCCGGATCGGCCCGGACCAGCCGCGCCCGCCCTCGAACCGGATCAGGCCGTCGCGCAACGCTTCGGCCGCCAGATCCTGCAACCGGGTATCCAGCGAGGTGCGCACCCAGAGGCCACCGTCATAGACGCTGTTCGGTCCGCTCTCCGCCTTTTCGCCATAGCGCTTGATCAGCTGGCGGCGGACCTCCTCGACGAAATAGCCGCCGACCTGCGCATATTTGGGCGTGCGGCGCAGCACGGTGCCCAGCGGCTCGGCCATCGCCGCGTCATATTGCGCACGGGTGATGAAGTTGTTCGACAGCATCTCGCGCAGCACATAGGCGCGGCGCTCCAGCGCGCGGTCGGGGTGGCGAACGGGATCGTAATTGGCCGGTCCCTTGGGCAGAAGCGCCAGATAGGCCATCTGCCCCAGCGTCAGCTCGTCCAGTTCCTTGTCGAAATAGGCATGGGCCGCCGCCTCGACGCCAAAGGCGTTCCGGCCGAGCGCGATCTGGTTGAGATACAGCTCCAGGATCTGCGGCTTGGTCAGCGTGTCCTCGATCTTATAGGCGAGGATCGCCTCCTTGATCTTGCGGGTCGGCGAATAGGCGTCGCCGATCAGCAGGTTCTTGGCGACCTGCTGGGTAATGGTCGAACCGCCGCGCGCGCGCCGCCCGCTCCCGAATTTCTTGGCATAGTCGATGACCGCGCCCGCCAGGCCGGGATAATCGACGCCGCCATGCTCGAAGAAGCTCTTGTCCTCCGCCGCCAGGAAGGCACGGACAAGGAGCGGCGGATATTCATTGTAGGACAGCTCGACCCGGCGCTCGCGCGCATAGGATTGGATCGGGGTGCCGTCGATTCCGCGCACATGGGTCGGCAGCGGCGGCTCATAGGCCTTGAGCGCGTCGACCGAGGGCAGGTCGCGGATGAACACGAACCAGAACACGCCGCCACCGATCGCCGCGAGCAGCGCAAGGACGGCGAGCACCCGCACCCACCAGCGGCGCCAGAGCGGGCGACGCGGCGGTTCGGCGGGTTCGGAGGGGGAAAAGGTTTCGACGGCCATGGCTTTGCGGGGCTTCGTGTAGCAGGTTCGCCCCGGCTTGCCACCCGCCTGCGGATCGGTTGCGCGTTACAGGGGCTGCGGTTCGTCGCGCGCATCTTCCGCGGACGGATAGCGTGCGCCGACATGCGCCTGCCCCCGCGCCGCCGCCAGCGCTTCCTGACGGTGCCGTTCGGCATAGGCCGCCAGCCGCTCCGCGTCGCGCGTGCCGTGACAGGCGGGGCAGCTCACCCCCTCGACATAGAGCGGCGAGGCGCGATCCTCCGGGCTGACCGGCATCCGGCAACCATGGCACAAGCCGTGCGATCCTTGCGCCAGCCCATGGCCGACCGCGACGCGCGCATCGAAGACGAAGCATTCGCCGTTCCAGCGGCTCTTCTCTTCCGGCATCGTCTCCAGATATTTCAGGATGCCGCCGTCGAGGTGGAAAACGTCCGCCACCCCTTCCGCCTTCAGGAACGCCGTCGCCTTTTCGCAGCGTATGCCGCCGGTGCAGAACATCGCGACCTTGGACTTGCCCGCCATCAGTTCGTCGCGATTCTGGCGGAACCAGTCGGGGAAATCCCGGAAGCTGCGCGTCCCCGGATCGACCGCGCCGTCGAACGTGCCGATCGCGACCTCGTAATCATTGCGCGTGTCGATCAAGAGGGTGTCGGGATCAGCGATCAGCGCATTCCATTCCTCGCCCGCGACGTAAGTGCCTACCTCCCGCGTGGGGTCGATCCCCTCCACGCCCATCGACACGATCTCGCGCTTCAACCGCACCTTCATCCGATGGAACGGCATCGTCTCGGCGCTCGAGTCCTTATAGTCGACATCGGCACACCCCGGCAGCGTCCGGATATGCGCGAGCAGCGCCTCGATCGCGTGTGTGCTGCCCGCCACCGTGCCGTTGATCCCCTCGCTCGCCAGCAGCAGCGTGCCGCGAATCCCGTTCGCCTCGGCGATGGCGAGTAGGGGTTCGCGCAAGGCGGCGGGGTCGGGGAAGGACGCAAAACGATACAGGGCACAGACGCGGATCATGCCCGCGCCTTTACGCGGATCGGGTGAAAGGGGCCAGATGCTCGACCGGCAAGCCCCTGCGCGACGCAGTCACTTTCCCCGAAACTGTCGATTTTGATGGAAAAACGGGAAAGATGGCAATGCTGCTCTACCGCGCCGCCATCCGCCGGGCGAAGTGGACTTCGACCGCCTGCAGTACCGCCTTGGCGATCCGCTCGCGCCCCTCTTCGCTGGCGAGGAACGCGGCGTCCTGCATGTTCGAGATATAGCCGGTCTCGAACAGGATGGACGGCATGTCGGGCGCCTTCAGCACCATCAGAGAGGCCATGCGGTGGAAGGTCGGCTTGACCGGGATGAGCGGCTGCGCCTCGCGGCCGAGCAGACGCGCAAAGCTGGCCGAGGCGTTCATCGTCTCGCGCTGGGTCAGGTCGATCAGGATCGAGGAGACGTCGCTGTTCCCGCCCAGGTCGACACCCGCGATCACGTCCGCCTTGTTCTCGCGCGCCGCCAGCCGTGCGGCTTCCTTGTCGGAGGCCACGTCGGACAGGGTATAGGCCGTCGCGCCGCGTGCTTCCCCTGCCCCTGCGCTGTCGCAATGGATGGAAATGAACAGGTCGGCATGCAGCCGCCGCGCAATGCCGTAACGCTCGCGGTGGAGGATGTAGCGGTCGTCCTCGCGGGTCAGCGCGGCGCGCACCCGGCCCGAGGCGACCAGCGTGTCGCGAATTTCCTTCGCGATGGCCAGCGTCACGTCCTTTTCGCGCAGCCCGGTCTGCGGATTGATCGCGCCGGGATCGACCCCGCCATGCCCGGCGTCGATCACCACCAGCGGACGGTTGTCCGCCCCCTTCACGCGCGGCAGCGGCAAGGCGCGCGACGGGCTCGGCACCGGGACGGTCAGCGTGTAGGCGGGCTTGCGCTGGAAATGGAACGGGAAGAAGTCGAGCACGCCCGCAAAGCTCGCCTGGGTATAGCGGCCGACCATGGGCTTCAGCGTCAGCGACAGGGTCTTGCCGTCATCGTCGAACCCGCCGTCGAAGATCGCCGCATCCTGCGCCAGCGCGAAGGTCAGCCGGGTGACGCCGGGCTGGATCCGGGTCTGGGTCAGCCCGCGCACCACACCGTCGTCGATCGTGGCGGGGCCGGGCGACGCGCCGGTCACGTCGATCGCGACGCGGCGCTGTTCGGTCAGCATGACGCTGCGCGCGCGTTTGACCGGCGTGTCGAACCGGATGATCAGGCGCGCGCCGCGCACCACCACTTTCTGCACCGTCGCGGCCATCGCGCTCATCGGCGCGAACAGCCCGATCAGGAATGTGAACAGCATCAGCACGACACGGCGTCCATGCCGTGCCCGTGCGTCGCTGGTCCAGCGAAAAGCCATTACCGCTTACCCTTTTCCACGATCCGGGGATCGAAACGCCGGGATAGCGAAACGTGCCTGTCTCCAGGCTTTCGGCCATTGGTTAACCGAAAATTCGGCATGTTTTGGCCGCTCGATCGGCAGATTTCCGCCTGTTGCGCAAACGTTCCGATGATGCTAGCACTCCTGCGGACCCCGGCCTCGATCACCTCTCCCACGATCGGGACGGGGCCATCTCTAAAAGGGCTGGGACTGCGAGGATTTCGCGCCCGGACCAACCAGGTTGACGCTCGCATGACGCATATGATCCACCCCGCTGACCGACCGGCCTTTGCCGGTGGGATCGCGGTGTCGTGGGTCCGCACCGGCCCCGTTGCCGATGCTGCGGCTGCGACCGGCACGCATTCCGTTTTTTCCAGCGGACCGGCGCCCCGCGCCGCCGCCCACCTTATTTACCGCGCGCGACGGCTGCCACCAGGCCCGGCGCGCGCGTGGAGACTTCACAATGACCACGCGTATGCTGATCGACGCACGCCACCGGGAAGAAACCCGCGTGGCCGTCGTCAAGGGTAACCGGATCGAGGAATTCGACTTCGAGTCGGCCGAGCGCAAGCAGCTCAAGGGCAATATCTACCTCGCCAAGGTGACCCGCGTCGAACCGTCGCTGCAGGCGGCCTTCGTCGATTACGGCGGCAACCGTCACGGCTTCCTGGCCTTTTCGGAAATCCACCCCGACTATTACCAGATCCCGAAGGAAGATCGCGAAGCCCTGCTGCGCGAAGAGGCCGAGCATGCCGCGGAAGAGGCCGCGCTGCGCGCCGAACTCGACGCCGAGGATGATGACGATCATGACGGCGAGGATCATGACGATCACGCCGACGACCATCACGATGACGAGGACGGTGAGGCCGCGCCGCGCGCCCGCAAGTCGACCGTCAACGACGATCAGGTCGAGGCACTGCGCCAGCGTCGCCAGAATTTGCGCCGCCGCTACAAGATTCAGGACGTCATCCATCGCCGCCAGGTGCTGCTGGTCCAGATCGTCAAGGAAGAGCGCGGCAACAAGGGTGCGGCGCTGACCACCTATTTGTCGCTGGCGGGCCGCTATTGCGTCCTGATGCCCAACACGTCGCACGGCGGCGGCATCAGCCGGAAGATTTCGAACGCGGCCGACCGCAAGCGCCTGAAGACCATCATGGCCGAGATGCAGCTGCCCTCGACCATGGGCTGCATCGTCCGCACCGCGGGCCTTCAGCGCACCAAGACCGAGATCAAGCGCGATTTCGACTATCTAGCGCGCCTGTGGGACGGCATCCGCGAAAAGACGCTGCATTCGTCGGCGCCCGCGCTGATCTATGGCGACAGCGACCTGATCAAGCGTGCGATCCGCGACATCTATAATCGCGAGATCGAGGAAGTCATCGTCGAGGGTGAGGAAGGCTATCGCCAGGCGAAGGACTTCATGCGCCTGCTGATGCCTGCGCACGCCCGTCGGGTGAAGCAGTATGCCGATGCCGTGCCGCTCTTCCAGCGCGCGCATGTCGAGGACCAGCTGGCCGCGATGTACAATCCGGTCGTCCAGCTGAAGTCGGGCGGCTATCTGGTCATCAACCCGACCGAAGCGCTCGTCTCTATCGACATCAACTCCGGTCGTTCGACCCGCGAGCATAATATCGAGCAGACAGCGACCGCGACCAACCTGGAAGCCGCGCAGGAAATCGCGCGCCAGCTGCGTCTGCGCGACATGGCGGGCCTCGTCGTCATCGACTTCATCGACATGGACAACAACTCCAATGTCCGGAAGGTCGAGAAGGCGATGAAGGAGGCGCTGAAGAACGATCGCGCCCGTATCCAGGTCGGCCGCATTTCGTCCTTCGGCCTGATGGAAATGAGCCGCCAGCGCCTGCGCACCGGCGTGCTCGAAGCCTCGACCCGCCCCTGCCCGCATTGCGAAGGCACCGGCCTGGTCCGCACCGCCTCGTCCTCGGGCCTGTCGGCACTGCGCCTGATCGAGGACGAGGCCGCGCGCGGTCGCGGCTCGATCCTGACGCTGCGCGCCAGCCAGGAAGCGGCCGTCTATGTGCTGAACCGCAAGCGCGCCGACATCGCCGAGATCGAGGATCGCTACGGCGTGACCGTCGAAATCATCCCCGACCGCGAGGAAGAGGGTGCGCGCATGACGGTCGAGGCCTCCGGCCCGCCGCCCGCCTATGCGCCCAAGATCGACATGCTCCTTCCCGTCGAGGAAGATGAGGACGATCTGGTCGACGAGATCGAGGAGGAAGAAGAGGACGAGGTCGAGGAGGAAGCGACCGAGGCGCCCCGCCCGCGCGAATCGCGTGACGAGGGCGACGGCAATGGCCGCAAGCGCCGTCGCCGCCGTCGTGGTCGCCGCAACCGTGGCGAGGGTGAAGGCAGCGAACAGGCCGAGGGCGAAGAGCAGGCGGACGACGCTGGGCAGCACGAGGCCGAGCAGGACGAGACCGACGCCGAGGAATCGGCCGAGGACGACACCGCCGAGACGGTCGAAGCCACCGAAGCCGAGCCGCGCGAAGGCGGACGCCGCCGTCGTGGTCGTCGCGGTCGCCGTGGCGGTCGTCGTGGCGAGGGTGCCGCGAACGACACGGCCGAGACCGCTGCCGAAACCGTGTCGGATGACGACGCGTCGGACGCGCCGCTGCCGATCGT
This sequence comes from Sphingomonas yabuuchiae, assembly GCF_014199595.1. Taxonomy (GTDB): domain Bacteria; phylum Pseudomonadota; class Alphaproteobacteria; order Sphingomonadales; family Sphingomonadaceae; genus Sphingomonas; species Sphingomonas yabuuchiae. The sequence goes on from NZ_JACHNX010000003.1 coordinate 234,697, forward strand.
CGAGCCGATCGAGGCAGGCGATGCCGCACCGGTGACGACCCCGCTCGCAGTGGCCGAGGCCGAAGCGAGTGACGCGCCCAAGACCCGCCGCCGTCCGCGCGCCCGCAAGGCCGCGCCGGTCGTCAGCGAAACGGTCGAGACGCCGGTCGTCGAGGAAGCCCCTGCTCCGGTCGCGCCGGTGGCGGAAGTCGAGGCGGAAGCTCCGGCCAAGCCCAAGCGTGTCCGCAAGAAGGCCGCTCCCAAGGTTGCCGCCGAGGAAGCCGCTCCGGTCGCCGAGGCGGAAGCCGAAGCCCCGGCCAAGCCCAAGCGCGTCCGCAAGAAGGCGGCCCCCAAGGTCGCCGCCGAGCCGGTCGCCGAGGAAGCCCCTGCCGCCGAGGCCACTCCGGCCGAGGAACCGGCCGCGACGGAGACCGACGCCGAAAACGCGACCGGGGAAACCCCGCGCCGCGGCTGGTGGCAGCGCACCTTCGGCGCCTGATCGCCCCGGCACTGAACGGCAAGACGCCCTCCTTCCCCAGCGGAAGGGGGGCGTTTTTCGTTTGCGCCCTTCTTTCCCATTCCTCCCCTGCAAGGGAAGGTGGCAGGCCAAAGGCCTGACGAAGGGGGGGCACCTTTTGCGAGGGCGGTGATGCGCCTTGAAGCGGGACACCCTCCCCTACAGGGGAGGATTAATGGCTGGGATCAATCGACGGGAAAGGTCCGGCTGCTCTTCACCACCCCATAGGCAAAGGTGGTATCCAGGCTGGCGATCCCGGCGATTGCGTGCATCTTGCGGCGGATGAAGCGCTCATAGGCCTCCAGATCGGCAACGATGACCCGAAGCAGATAATCCGCATCCCCGGTCAGCAGGTGACAGTCCATCACCTCGTCCAGTTGCCGGATCGCCTCCTCGAACTGCTGCACCAGATCGCGGGCATGGCGCTCCAGCCGAACCCGAATGAACGCGGTCACCGGGAGGCCATAGCGCTGCTGATCGACGATCGCGCCATAACCTTGAATCACCCCCGCCTGTTCGAGCAGCCGCACCCGCCGCAGACAGGGAGACGGCGACAGGCCGACCCGTTCGGACAATTCCTGGTTGGTGAGGCGTCCGTCCTGCTGGAGCAGGCGAACGATCTGGCGATCCTTGGTGTCCATGCCCGATCTTAGCAGATTCTGCCAATTCGGCATGCATGATTGGCAAAGAACGCAATTTCGGCGCGTGGCTTCCGCCCTAGAATAGTGGCATCACGCAGAGAAAGCCTGTCTACCATGTCGACCCCCGCCCCCTTCGGTTTCGCGACCGCCGCCATCCATCATGGCTATGATCCCCAGGATCATGAGGGCGCGCTGACCCCGCCGCTTCACCTGACCTCGACCTTCGCCTTCGAAAGCGCGGAAGACGGCGCGGCGCGCTTCTCGGGCGAGGCACCGGGCCATGTCTATAGCCGCATCTCCAACCCGACGCTCGACCTGCTGGAACGGCGCATCGCGCATCTGGAAGGCGCCGAAGCGGCGCTGGGCACGGCATCGGGCATGGGGGCGATCACCGCCACCCTGTGGACGCTGCTGCGTCCCGGTGACGAAATCCTGACCGACATGACGCTTTATGGCTGCACCTTCGCCTTCATGCAGCATGGGCTGGGCCGGTTCGGCATCCGCGTCACCCATGTCGACATGACCGACATCGCCGCGGTCGAGGCGGCGTTCGGGCCGGACACCAAGCTCGTCTATTTCGAGACGCCCGCCAATCCCAATATGCGGCTGGTCGATATCCAGGCGGTCTGCGCCCTCGCCAAGGCGCATGGCGCGTGGAGCGTGGTCGACAACACCTATGCCACACCGGTCATCACCCGCCCGATCGCGCTGGGTGCCGACTTCGTCGTGCACTCCGCCACGAAATATCTGGGCGGACATGGTGATCTGGTGGCGGGCATGGTGCTGGGCCGGGCGGCGGATATCCAGCAGGTTCGGCTGTTCGGCGTGAAGGACATGACCGGCGCGGTGCTGTCCCCGTTCAACGCCATGCTGATCCTGCGCGGCCTGAAGACGCTGGAACTCCGCGTACAGCGTCATGCCGCCTCGGCACAGGCGATCGCCGAGCGGCTTCAGGCGCATCCGGCGGTGCATGCGGTCCATTATCCGGGGCTGGAGAACTTCCCCCAGCATGACCTAGCCCGGCGTCAGATGGCGCTGCCCGGCGGCATGATCGCCTTTCAAGTGTGCGGCGGGTTCGAGGCGGGCAAGCGGGTGATGAACCGGCTAAAGCTGATCCAGCGCGCCGTGTCGCTGGGCGATGCCGAGACGCTGATCCAGCATCCCGCCAGCATGACCCATTCCACCTATCCGGTCGAACAGCTCATCGCGCATGGCATCATGCCCGATCTGGTCCGGCTGTCGGTCGGGCTGGAGGATGTGCGGGATATCTGGGCCGACCTGGGTGCGGCCTTGGATGCTGAGTTAGGCACTTTGTCGCACGCGGCGTGATGCAAGCGGGGCCGGTCGCTAACGGCGCTGCCGCCACCTCGTACCCTCCGTTCAGCGCCTAGTCGCGAGTCGATCAGCTTCATGTTTCAGGCTCGGCATTCCGCCCCCTTGCCGGAGAAGAGCGACGGAAAGCCGAAAACGGGTATCAGCGGATCGCCGGGATCGTCCGTGCGATCGCGTAACCGAACACGACCGAAGCGGCCAACCAGGTCACACCAATCTCGATTGCCAGCGCCATAAAACCCCTCCTGCTCCCTATGGCGCTTTCAATATCGCACGAACCCCTATCGCGCTAACGGACTTGTCCGCATTCTGTGATCGGATTTGCGATATAATCGGCGCGCCGGGTTGGGCGATTGGCAATGTCGATGGTCGCTCCCACGAAAAAGGGCCGGACGTTTCCGTCCGGCCCCGTTCCTGACTGGCTAGCCTGATTACGCCGCCTTCGAGCGAGCCGCACGCTTGCGCTCGTTCGGGTCGAGGTAGCGCTTGCGCAGACGGATCGACTTCGGGGTCACTTCGACCATCTCGTCGTCGTCGATATACGCAATGGCCTGTTCCAGCGTCATCTTCTTCGGCGGGGTCAGGCGGATGGCGTCATCCTTGCCGCCCGACGCGCGGAAGTTGGTCAGCTGCTTCGCCTTCATCGGGTTGACCTCGAGGTCATCCGTCTTGGCGTTCTCGCCGATGATCATGCCCTCATAGAGTGCCTCACCATGACCGACGAACAGGATACCGCGCTCTTCGAGCGGACCCAGGGCATAGCCCTGCGCTTCGCCCGCGCCGTTCGAGATCAGAACGCCGTTCTTACGGCCTTCGATCTTGCCCTTGTGGGGGCCATACTTCTCGAACAGGCGGTTCATGATGCCGGTGCCGCGCGTGTCCGACAGGAACTCGCCGTGGTAACCGATCATGCCGCGCGACGGCGCCGAGAAGGTGATGCGGGTCTTGCCGCCGCCCGAGGGACGCATGTCGGTCATCTCGGCCTTGCGCAGGTTCATCTTCTCGACGACCGTGCCCGAATATTCCTCGTCCACGTCGATGATGACGGTTTCGTACGGCTCGGTCTTCTTGCCGTCCTCATCCTCGCCGAACAGCACGCGCGGGCGGCTGATGCCCAGCTCGAAGCCTTCGCGGCGCATCGTCTCGATCAGAACGCCCAGCTGGAGTTCGCCGCGACCGGCAACCTCGAAGCTGTCGCGGTCGTCGCTCTCGGTGACCTTCACCGCGACGTTCGATTCCGCTTCGCGCATCAGGCGGTCGCGGATCATGCGGCTGGTGACCTTCGAGCCCTCACGGCCCGCCATCGGCGAGTCGTTGACGGCGAAGCGCATCGACAGCGTCGGCGGATCGATCGGCTGCGCCTTCAGCGGCTCGCTGACGCTGGTGTCGGCGATGGTGTTCGCCACGGTGGCGACCGCCAGACCCGCCAGCGAGATGATGTCGCCCGCCTTGGCTTCCTCGACCGGCACGCGGTCCAGGCCACGGAACGACATGATCTTCGACGCACGGCCGGTCTCGACGATGTTGCCATCGGCGTCGAGCGCGTGGATCGCCTGGTTCAGCTTGACCGTGCCCGAGTTGACGCGGCCGGTCAGGATACGACCCAGGAAGTTGTCGCGGTCGAGCAGCGTCACCAGGAAGGTGAAGGGCACGTCCTCGACTTCGACCTTGGGAGCGGGCACGTGATTCACGATCGTCTCGAACATCGGGATCAGCGTGCCTTCGCGCGCGTCCATGTCGGTCGAGGCATAGCCGTTGCGGCCCGAGGCGTAGAGGACGGGGAAGTCCAGCTGCTCGTCATTCGCGTCAAGCGAGACGAACAGGTCGAACACTTCGTCCAGCACTTCCTGGATACGCGCGTCGGCACGGTCGACCTTGTTGACGACGACGATGGGCTTCAGGCCCAGCGCCAGCGCCTTGCCGGTCACGAACTTCGTCTGCGGCATCGCGCCTTCCGACGAATCGACCAGCAGGACGACGCCGTCGACCATCGAGAGGATGCGCTCCACCTCGCCGCCGAAGTCGGCGTGGCCGGGCGTGTCGACGATGTTGATACGGATCGACTCGTCGCTGCCCGGGGGAGTCCAGTCGACCGAGGTCGGCTTGGCGAGAATGGTGATCCCGCGCTCCTTTTCGAGGTCGTTGGAATCCATCGCGCGCTCTTCGACGCGCTGGTTGTCACGGAAGGTGCCCGACTGGCGGAACAGCTGATCGACCAGGGTGGTTTTGCCATGGTCGACGTGCGCGATGATCGCCACGTTGCGGAGGCTCATGCAAATTTCTCTTGTTCGGAGGGTATGTCGCCGCGCGCCATAGCCGAAAGCCAAGCAAAGCGAAAGGGCGGCGCGGATATTGCGGCGCACAAAGGTGGTTGCCGCGAAAAACGTGCGGGAAAGCGACTGGTTCCTCCCCGGCACGGGGAGGTGGCAGGCCGAAGGCCTGACGGAGGGACTTCCCCATAGGACGTCCCTATCGGCACACCCCCTCCACCACCGCTACGCGGCGGTCCCCCTCCCCGCCAGCGGGGAGGATCACTTGGCCCTTGGCACCACCTTCAGCGTCCAGTCGGTATCCAGGCGCAGATATTTCGCCGCGACCGCCTGCAGGTCGGCCGGACCGATCGATACGAAATCCTGCGCCAGACGCTTGGTCGCCTCGATCCGTTGCGGATCATAGGTCGCACCGCCCAGCCGCTGCATCCAGAACAGATTGCCCGAGGCCATGCGCGCGAGCCGCTGCGCCATGGGTCGCTTGATGCGTTGCAGTTCGTCGGCGTCGATCGGCTTGGACGCCAGATCGGCGGCGATCGAACGGGCGGTCGACAGGAAGAAGTCGACCTTGTCGGGGGCGACCATGCCGATGGCGATCATCCGCCCGCCGCCGGGCAGGCCGATCGGCCATTGGCTGGCGACCTGCGGGCTGTAGCTGGCCCCCGCCTGCGACCGCAGCCGGTCGAACAGCCGGTCGGCAAAGACCTGCGCCAGCACGTCCAGCCGGTTGCGGATGCGGTCGTCGGCCGAACCGCCGCCGGTCGGCCAGGCGATCACCGCCGCCGCCTGATCCGCCGGGCCGGTATGGGTGCGGACGACGGGCGTGGCGACATGCGCGGGAAAGCGGATCGGCGGCACCGGGCCGGTCGTGCCTTTACGCGCCGGGATCGCCCCGAAGCTGTCGGCCACCGCCTTGATCGCCTCGTCCGCCTTCACGTCGCCGAACACCGACACCTCGATCGGGCCGGAGGCGAGCAGCGGGGCCCAGAGCGCCTTGAACGACTGGGGCGTGGTCGCCACCACCGCGTCGCGCGGCGGCGTGCCCCAGCGCGGATCGCCGTCGCGCAGCAACCGCTCCAGATCATGGCCGAGCACGCCGTCGGGCGACGAGTCGAACCCGTCATAACCCGCCAGCATCGCCGCCTTGGCCCGGTTGACCGGTGCCGCGTCCCAGCGCGGCGCGATCAGCTTGGCCGCCATCAGCTTGAGGTTGTCGGCATAATCGCCGGGCGACGACAGCGCGTTGAAGGCGAAGGCATCGTCATCGACGTCGAAGTCCAGCCCCATGGTCCGCCCGGCGGTCAGCCGGTCGAGATCGCCCTGGTCGAACTTGCCGATGCCGCCCGCGACCAGCGCGAGGTCGGCCGCCCAGGCCGGGCTTTCCCGGTTCGCGGGCAAGGCGTCATAGCCACGCCCGAACCGGACCCGCAGATAGACGCGGGCCGTCTCGCCGTCATTGGCGAACAGCAGCAGCCGCGTGCCATTGGCGAAGGTCACCTTCTCCAGCCCCAGCTCGGAGACTTTCTCGCGCGATACGACCTTGCCGGGGGTACCCAGCTTGGGGAGCTGAGCGAAGGTCACCGTGCCCTGACGGCGACGCTGTTCGGCGAGCGGGCGGACATCGGCCTTCAGCGCGGCGGTCAGCCTGGCGACCGCATCGGCTTGCACATTGCGGGTGTTGACCAGCGCGCGGGTCGCGGTGCCCTGGAAAATCTTGCGCGTCGAGGCCAGCACCGTGTCGGGCGTGAACATCCTTTTGTCGATCGCCTGACGCAGGATCTGATAGCTCGTCTCGGGCGCCGTCACCGTTTCGCGGATATCGAGTGCGCCGACCATGTCGTCGGCCTGTTTCGACCCCGCCTCGACCCGCGCGGTTTCGACCTGGTTGCGCAGGATCGCGTCGTAATCGGCGAGTTCGCGGTCGATCTCGCCCTGCGTCGGCGGGGTCGCCATCGCATCGGCGACGACCGCCCGCACATCCTTCAGCGCGGCTTCCCAATTGTCGCCGATCGGCACGACATTGACCGTGGTGAGATTGGCCGAGCGTGACACATCGTCGAGCGCGACGCTGGCCTGTAGGAAGCTGCCCCCGGCGCGGGCCCGATTTTCCAGACGGCGGCTGATCAGGCGGGCGGCGACCATGTCGACCATCCGCTTCTGGTTGAAGATCGCGGTATCGTCCTGATACTGCCACGGGCGCAGCACCGCCATGGCGACGACCGGCGGCATGGACGGCTCCACCAGCGCGCCCGCTACGGCCGCATCGGCGGTCGGCTTGCCGAAATCGGGATCGGGCGGATTGGGGCCGACGCCCTGCCACGACCCGAAATTCTTGGTGACGAGCCTGGCCAGCAGCGCCGGATCCATGTCGCCCGAGATGATGACGACCGCGCGTTCGGGGCGATACCAGCGGTCATGGAACGCCTTCACCGTCTCGGGCGTCGCGGCCTCCAGCGTCTTGAGCTGGCCGATCGGCGAACGTTCGGCCAGCGGCTGCCCCGCAAAGAAGGTCTCGCGCAGCTTGTCCGAATAGCGGACCTGCGGCCCCGGCTGCTCGCGGCGTTCGGCCAGCACCACCGGGCGCTCGGCATTCAGCGACTGGGCGGTCAGCGAGGGCGCGGCCATCATGCCGCTCAGGATCTTCAGGCTCTCGTCCAGCCCCGCCTCGGTCGCGCCGGGCAGGTCGAGCTGATAGACGGTCTGGGTCGGCGTGGTGGACGCGTTGGAGTCCGAGCCGAAGGTCGCGCCCAGACGCTGCCAGATACGCTTGGCCTCGCCGTCCGGCACATATTGCGATCCGCGGAAGGACAGATGCTCGATCAGATGGGCGAAGCCGCGCTCCGACGCCTGCTCGTTCAGCGCGCCCGCATCGATGCGCACCCGCACCGCCACCTGCCCCGGCGGCACGCCGTTGCGGCGGACCGCGAAGCGCAGGCCATTGGCCAGTCGCCCGAACTTCCACATCTTGTCCTGCGGCAGGTCCGAGCCCTTGTAGAGCCAGGGCGTCTGATCGACGCCGGGGATCGGCGGCAGCGGGGCGAGCGGATCGGCCGCTGGCGTCGTGGGGGGAGGCGCCACGCTGGCGGACACCGGCATGCCCTGCGGCACCGAACGATTGTCGGTCTGGCCGGGAACCTGGCCGATGACGGGGATCGCCAGCCCCAGAAGGACCGGCAGGGCAAGGCGGCGCATAGCGCGGGACGGAAATGCCATGCCCCCCTCATAACCCGCCGCACGCCGGATCGCCAGCCGCCCCTAAATCGCCCCAATGCACCGCTTTGCAACGGCCGGACGCCATTATTTCGACCCAGTGGCGGCCTAGGACGGCCAGACTGATCCCGCGTCACAAGGGCCGTCGATGCCCGGGCGCCGAGGGTCGGGCCGGGGATGTTCGGAACGTGATGACCAAGTCGATCAAGGCCAGTGCCCAGCGTCAGGGCCCGGCCACAATATGGCACAATTCGGGCGAGGCCGAGCGGCCCGTGCGGCCCGTCCCGACCCTGGTCGCCGCGATCCCCAGCCTTCCCTCGCCCCCCGCCCCGCCCCATCCCGCACTGGCGGCGCTGTGCCGGGTGTTCGACGGGGTGATCGCGGCATCCTCGCTGGTGCCCAACGACCCGGTTCTCGACATTCGCGACTTCGACTGGACGGCCGGGCTGCGGCGGCAATGGCGCGCGATCCGGGACGAGGCGGTTGCGGTATCGGGTCCGGCTTCGACCAATCGGATCGTCCCGCTGCTGCGGGATGGCGAGACGGCGAATCGCTGTCCCGTCGCGACGGCGGCGCTGGCCGAGGTGCCGGGGCTGCACGACGCCGCCTTCGCCCTGCTCGCGCCCGGTGCGCATGTCGAAATGCGGCGCGGCGCCACCAAGGGGCTGCTGACCTGTCATCTGGGGCTGGCAGTGCCGCGCGACGGCGGCGCGCGGATGCGGGTGCGTGACCGGATCGTGCGCTGGGCCGAAGGCGAAACGCTGATCTTCGACGACAGCTATCCGCATGAATTGTGGAACGAAGCCGAGGCCGCGCGGATCGTCCTGCGGCTGCGTTTTGCCCGCCCGCTGCGACAGCCCGGCCAAGCCGTGGCGGACGGCCTGCTGCGCCTGATCGGCAAGACGGCCTGACCTCGGCTTCGGCCGATCCGGTACGAAAACCGGACACTCTTAACCTTTTGGTAACCCGTGACCACGACAAGCCGCGCCGCCTGTCGCCCCCGGTTTTGTCACGGAATTGTCATGTTTATCAAGAGCGTAGCAGCCCGTCTCATCGCGCCCGTGCTGGTGTCGATGCTGTTGCTGGCGATCCTGTCGGCCGTCACCCTGCAAACCGAGGGGCGGGTCGCCCGTGCCAATCAGGATGCCGCCCATGCCGAGGCGGTGATGCTGCGGCTGGCCGAACTCCGCTCGCTCAGCCGGTCGCTGCAACGCGATGCGCTCAACCTGGTGATCGAAAGCGATCCCGCCGAGCGAAAGGTGATCCAGGGCAAGTTCGACACGCGGCTGGGCAAGTTTGCCGACCAGCTGGGTACGCTGCAAGGCGATGCGGCGCGCTATGCGATCACGCCCGCCTATTTCACCTCGCAGGCCCGCGTCCGCCGCGAACTGACCGAGGTCGGCCGCCTCGCAGGCACCGGGGACCGCGCCGCCGGTCTTTCCCATTTCCGCCAGCGGGTGCGCCCGGCCGAACGACTGGCATCCAGGATCGCCGACGCGCGGATCGATGCGCTGACCGACGAGGTGAAGGCGCTGCACGTCCGCGCCGATACCGTCGCCGAACAGGGACGCTGGATCCTGATCGGTGCGACATTGCTGCTCGCCATCGCCGGGCTGGCGACCGGCCTGTACATGGCGCTGCGCACCGTCGTCCGGCCGCTGCATGAGCTGCGCCAGGCCATGGGGCAGCTGGCGGAAGGCCAGACCGAGCGCGCCATTCCTCATGCCGAACGCGAGGACGAGGTGGGGGAGATGGCACGCTCGATGGTCGCCTTTCGCGACCAGCTCGCCCGCGCCGAGGCGGACAAGACCGCCCAGACCCAGCTGATCGTCGCCAGTATCGGCCAGGGCCTGTCGGCACTGGCGAAGGGCGACCTGACGGCGCGGATCGACGCGAGGCTGGACGAGCCCTTCGCCCGGCTGAAGAACGACTTCAACACGGCGATGGCGGCGCTGCATGCGACCATGGCGCGCGTCGTGGGCGCGACCAGCGGCGTGCGGGCGGGCGCGATGGACATACGTCAGGCCTCGGACGACCTGTCGCAACGCACCGAGCAGCAGGCCGCCAGCCTGGAGGAAACCGCCGCCGCAATGGACGAGATCACCGCGACCGTCCGTCATGCCGCGACCGGCGCGAGCGATGCCGCGCTGGCGCTGGAACAGACCTGCGCCGACGCGCGCGACGGCGGCGCGGTGGTCGTCCGGGCCCGCGCGGCGATGGTCGATATCGAGCGCGCCTCGTCCGAGATCGAGGAGATTATCGGCGTCATCGACGGCATCGCCTTCCAGACCAATTTGCTCGCGCTCAATGCCGGGGTCGAGGCGGCACGCGCGGGCGAGGCCGGGCGCGGTTTTGCGGTGGTCGCCTCCGAGGTACGCGCCTTGGCGCAGCGTTCGGCCGATGCCGCGCGCGACGTGAAGCAGCGCGTGCTCGCCAGCGCCAGCGGCGTGCAGAACGGCGTCGCGCTGGTCGGCGAGACGGGCGTGGCGCTGGAGAAGATCAACGAGGGCATGGGTCGGCTGGGCACGCTGATGACCGGCATCGCCGACGATGCGAATCGTCAGGCCAAGGGGTTGGGCGAGGTGAACACCAGCCTGTCCCAGATGGACATGGTGACGCAGCAAAATGCCGCGATGGTCGAACAGGCCACCGCCGCCGCGCGCAGCCTGGCCGAGGAGGCGGAGCAATTGTCGCAGGCGGTCGAACGCTTCGTGCTCGACATGCCACCCGCGCCGCTGCGGGTCGTCGAGTCGGTGAAGGAACGGGTCGTGCCGCTGCCCGTGCGACGCGCGGCGAACGAGGACTGGTCGGCCTTCTGATCGCCGGCCAAAGCGGGCTGGCCAAAGCGGGATTGCCTCCGCGGAAACGCATCCTTTCCCGCGTCCTGCTTGATCCCCATCGCAACCCGCGCCACATGGGGGTCATGCTGATCGAGACCGAACCGACGCCCAATCCGGCGACGCTGAAATTCCTGCCCGGCCGCAAGGTCATGGACAGCGGCACCCGCGACTTCGCCTCGCCCGAGGAAGCCGCCGCCAGCCCGCTGGCCGAGGCGATCTTCAACCTGGGCGACGTGACCGGCGTGTTCTTCGGCCGCGACTTCGTCTCGGTCACGGTTGCGCCCGGCACTGACTGGTCGGACGTGAAGCCCGATGTGCTGGGCATCCTGCTCGACCATTTCTCGGCGCAGATGCCGCTGTTCCGCCAGGGTGCGGCGGACTTTTCGGTGCCGTCGGAGGACAGCTTCACCGACGATCCCGAGGATGCCGACATCGTCGCCCAGATCCGCGAGCTGATCGACACGCGCGTTCGCCCGGCGGTGGCCAATGACGGCGGCGACATCGTCTATCGCGGCTTCGACAAGGGCAAGGTCTATCTGAAGATGCAGGGCGCCTGCGCCGGTTGCCCCTCGTCCACCGCGACGCTGAAGAACGGTATCGAGCAGCTGCTGCGCCATTATGTCCCCGAAGTCACCGAAGTGAGGGCCGTCTGATGAACCCCATCGACGATGCCAGCCTCGACCGGCTGTTCCGCGAGGGCCGCACCTTCAACCATTATCTCGACAAGGCCGTAGGCGAGGACGAGATCCGGGCGATCTGGGATCTGATGAAGATGCCGCCGACCTCGACCAACCAGAACCCGGCGCGCATGGTGTGGTGCCTGAGCGCGGACGCGAAGGAAAAGCTCGCGTCCTGCGCCTCGGACAGCAATGCCGACAAGATCCGCAACGCGCCCGCCGCCGTCATCATCGGCATGGACGTGAACTTCCACGAAACCCTGCCGCAGCTGTTCCCGCATGTGGACGCCAAGAGCTGGTTCGACGGCAATACCGAACTGCGCGAAGCCTCGGCCTTTCGCAACAGCTCGCTCCAGGGCGCCTATCTGATCCTCGCCGCGCGCGCGCTGGGGCTGGATACCGGTGCGATGTCGGGCTTTGACCAGGGCGCGGTGGACAAGGCGTTCTTCGCCGACCAGCCGGGCGTTCGGTCGAACTTCATCGCGACGCTGGGTTATGGCGACACGTCGAAGCTGCACCCGCGCAACCCCCGGCTGGCGTTCGACCAAGCCAACCGGATCGCCTGAGCCGAACTTGCGCACGCTGGTCATCGACACCGCCACCGCCGCCTGCTCGGTCGCCCTTCTCGACGGCGACCGGGTGGTCGCGCATGGCCATGACGTGGTCGGGCGTGGCCATGCCGAGCGGCTGGTACCGATGATCGCGGCCTTGCCCGATGGCGGCCGGGCGGCGCGCATCCTGGTCGATTGCGGGCCGGGCAGCTTCACCGGCATCCGCGTCGGCATCGCGGCGGCGCGCGGGCTGGCCCTGGGCTGGGGCGTGACCGCGACCGGCTATCAATCGCTGGCGCTGGTCGCCGCCGCCGGGTTCTCCGCGCGCGACGACGCCGCGCTGACGGTCGTGCTGGAAGGCGGGCATGGCGAGGTCTTCGTGCAGGCCTTTGCCCGCGACCTGACCGCCCTCTCCCCCTTCGCCTCGATGAAGCCCGATGCCGCGCTTGCCGCGCTGGAGGGCCGGGTCGCGATCGGCAACGGGGTTCGCTGGCTGACCGCCTTGGCGCCCGATCTGCCGGTGGTCGAGGCGCTGCCCGATGCGTCGGAGGCTTGGCGGCTGCCCGCCGACCTCACCGCCCTGCCTCCGCGTCCCGTCTATGGCCGCGCGCCCGACGCCAAGCTGCCCGGCGGCATCACGCCCCCAGGGCTGGCCGCCTGATGGCGAGCATCGGCATCTCGCTTCGCCCCGGTGACGCGCGCGACGCCGGTGTCGTCGAACAGGTCATGGCCGCCGCCTTCGACCCGCAATGGGGCGAGGCCTGGACCCGCTCGCAATTGCTGGGCGTGATGGCGCTGCCCGGCATCAAGCTGCTGATCGCCGAGGCGGGTGAGGAACCGGCGGGCTTTGCGCTGACCCGTTCGGTGCTGGACGAGGCCGAACTGCTGCTGCTGGGCGTCACGCCGGAGCATCGCCGCGCGCGGATCGGCAGCCTGCTGGTCGAGGCGGTCGTCGCCGACTGCGCCGCACATGGGGTGGAAACGCTGCATCTGGAGGTGCGGTCGAACAATCCCGCCATCCTGTTCTACTCCGCGCATGGCTTTGCCAAGTGCGGCGAACGGCGCAATTATTACAAGGGCGCCGACGGGCGCCATTACGACGCGCGCACCTATCGACGGTCGATCGCAACCCGGGCCATCGGCTGACCCGATCACTGTTTCCGGGTTATTGCGAGTCGCTATCCCCTTTTCGCAATTAGGCTTTGGGGGTAGAGAGGGGTTTGCCCGAGGAGTTGAAACGTTACCATGGCCCGCAAAATCGATCTCGAAGCGCTGTGCGCGCAAAAGGGACTGCGCATCACCGAACAGCGCCGCGTGATCGCCCGCGTCCTGTCGGAGGCGGAGGACCATCCCGATGTGGAAAAGGTCTATGAGCGCGCCGCCAAGATCGATCCCGGCATCTCGATCGCGACCGTGTACCGCACCGTCCGCCTGTTCGAGGAAGCGGGCATCCTGGACCGCCATGATTTCGGCGACGGCCGCGCCCGCTACGAACCTTCGCCCGAGGCGCATCACGACCATCTGATCGATGTCGAGACCGGCCGCGTGATCGAGTTCGTCGACCCCGAACTGGAACAGCTGCAAAAGGCGATCGCCGAGAAGCTGGGCTTCCGCCTGGTCGATCACCGGATGGAGCTTTACGGCGTCAGTCTCGACCGCAAGGGATGATGGCGGCGGCCGTCCCCGACGACGCCGACAGCAAGGGCGGCCTGCGAGCAGCGGGTCGCCTTTTGTGTATCGTGGGCGTGCTGCTGATCGCGCTGGCGCTGCACGGGGCGTGGCGGCTGGCCGGACGCACCTCGCCCTGGCCGCCCCGCTTCCTGCGCCGGGTCGCGATGATCCTGGGCGCGGACATTCGCGTCGTCGGCACGGCCGAACGCCGCGATGTGATGATTGCGGCCAATCACCTGAGCTGGATGGATATCCTCCTGCTGGCGGGCACGTCGGGCACCCGTTTCGTCGCCAAGGCGGAGGTGGCGGCGCTGCCGCTGGTCGGCTGGCTCGCCGGGCTCAACCGCACCCTGTTCGTCGAGCGCGGCGATCGGTTGGGCGTGGGCGATCAGGTCGCGACGATTCGCGCCGCCCTGACCGAAGGGCAGCCGTTGGCGGTGTTTCCGGAAGGGACGACCGGCGACGACCTCAGCCTGTTGCCCTTCAAGCCCGCGCTGTTCGCCGCCCTGGTGCCGCCCGTCCCCGGTATCCGGGTGCAGCCGGTGCGGATCGACTATGGCGCGGCGGCGGGCGATCTGGCCTGGCTCGGCGCCGATCCGGGGGACGCCCATGTCAAACGGGTGCTGCGGCGGCGGGGGCGGTTTACCGTCACGCTCCATTATCTCGCGCCATTCGACCCGGCGGACTTCCCCGACCGCAAGGCGATCGCGGCGGAGGCCCGGCGGCGAATCGTCGAAACCTGATCTCCGTCGCGGCCAGTGCGCCTTCCCGAAGCTGGCGAGCGGGCGACTTTTACGATAAGGGCCGCGTCATGCCCGCATCTCCCAAGACCTTCCACGTCAAGTCCTTCGGCTGTCAGATGAACGTCTATGACGGCGAGCGCATGGCCGAATTGATGGCCGCGCAAGGCCTGTCGACGACCGACGATGCCAGCGCCGCCGATCTGATCGTCCTCAACACCTGCCACATCCGCGAGCGCGCGACCGAGCGGGTCTACTCGGAGATCGGTCGTCTGCGGAAGGATGCGGGCGAGCAGGGCCGCAAGCCGATGATCGCGGTCGCAGGCTGCGTCGCCCAGGCCGAAGGGGCGGAGATCGTCCGCCGCGCCAAGGTCGATGTGGTCGTCGGCCCGCAGGCCTATCACAACCTGCCCGATCTGGTCGCCAAGGCGGCGGCGGGCGAGGCCGCGCTCGACACCGACATGCCGGTCGAGTCCAAGTTCGTCCACCTGCCCGGCCGTCGCAAGGTGAACCCCTCCGCCTTCCTGACCGTGCAGGAAGGCTGCGACAAGTTCTGCACCTATTGCGTCGTGCCCTATACGCGCGGTGCCGAGGTCAGCCGATCCTATTCGGCGATCATGGACGAGGCGCGGTCGCTGGTCGATGCGGGCGCGCGCGAGATCACGCTGCTGGGCCAGAACGTCAATGCGTGGAACGATGCCGACGACCGCGGCCTGCATGGCCTGATCCGCGAGTTGGACCGGATTCCGGGGCTGCACCGCATCCGCTACACGACCAGCCACCCCAACGACATGACGCAGGGGCTGATCGACGCGCACCGCGACGTCGAAAGCCTGATGCCCTTCCTCCATCTGCCGGTGCAGTCGGGCAGCGACCGCATCCTGAAGGCGATGAACCGCCAGCATACGCGCGACAGCTATATGCGGGTGATGGACCGCGTGCGCGCGGCACGCCCCGACATCGCGCTGTCGGGCGATTTCATCGTGGGCTTCCCCGGCGAGACCGAGGCGGACTTCGCCGATACGCTGAGCCTGGTCGACGCGATGGGCCATGCCCAGGCGTTCAGCTTCAAATACTCGCCCCGCCCCGGCACCCCCGCCGCGACGATGGCGGATCAGGTTCTGCCTGAGGTGATGGACGACCGCCTCCAGCGCCTCCAGGCCGCGCTCAACCGCGACCAGCACGCGTTCAATCTTGCCAGCGTCGGACGGACCTGCACCGTCCTGCTCGAACGGCGCGGCAAGCTGCCCGGCCAGATGCTCGGCAAGTCGCCCTGGCTTCAGTCGGTCCACCTGATCGGCGACCACCAGATCGGCGACTTGGTCGAGGTCGAACTGGTCGCCGCCGGACCGAACTCGCTGACCGGCCAGGCGAAGGTGAAGGCGGCGGCGTAAGCCCCAACCTCCGTTCAGGCTGAGTGAAGTCGGAGCCTACGCCTGCGCTTCCGCAATTTGTTCGCGCGGAGGCGCGGAGACGCGGAGGTGCCTGGCTCGTCGATGCTTCATCCGGCCCTCGCGACCGGGAGACCTATTTGAAAGCCAATGGCTCACAGGCCAAGATCGCGGCTAGATACACCCTCTCCGCGCCTCCGCGCCTCCGCGCGAACCAAAATCTTCTTAATCGCGCAGAGGCGCAGAGAGCGCAGAGGAAGAAGAAGGTCTCCCGACCGCCACGCAGGGCTCTTCTTCTCCGCGCCCTCTGCGCCTCTGCGCGCAAAAAAGCCTCATCGCGTCACACCTATGTCACGCAATTTCGCTGGCGTTCCGACCGGTGCCACCCCATCTTGGGGAAACCACAGACGGTGAAAGGACCGCATGAGCCGCAAGCCCCTCCCCGCCCAGGCCGGTGAACGCAGCCGGGCGGAACTCAGCTTCGACAAGCCGCAAGTGCTGGCGCAGCTGTTCGGCCAATATGACCGCAATCTGGTCGCATTGGAGAATCGCCTCGGCGTGTACATCACCGCGCGGGGCAACCGGGTCGGCCTGGAGGGTACCGCCGAGCAGGTGGCGCTGGCCCGCGACGTGCTGAACGACCTCTATGCCCGTATCCAGCGCGGCGAGGAGGTGGATACCGGCCTGGTCGACGCCTCGATCGCGATGGCGTCCGAGCCGACGCTCGACGGCATCCTCAGCGCCGAGCGCAGTTCGACCCCATCGGTCATGATCCGCACGCGCAAGAAGACGATCGTACCGCGCACCCCCGCCCAGGCGCATTATATGAAGGAGCTTGTGTCCAACGACATGATCTTCGCGCTTGGCCCGGCGGGCACTGGCAAGACCTATGTTGCGGTCGCGCAGGCGGTGGCGCAGCTCATCACCGGCTCCGTCCAGCGGCTGATCCTGTCGCGCCCGGCGGTCGAGGCGGGCGAGAAGCTGGGCTTCCTGCCCGGCGACATGAAGGAGAAGGTCGATCCCTATCTCCGCCCACTCTACGATGCGCTGCACGACTGCCTACCCGCCGAGCAGGTGGAGCGGCGGATCGCCAGCGGCGAGATCGAGATCGCGCCGATCGCCTTCATGCGCGGCCGGACGCTGGCCGATGCCTTCGTCATCCTCGACGAAGCGCAGAACACCACACCCGCCCAGATGAAGATGTTCCTGACCCGCTTCGGCCAGAACAGCCGCATGGTGATCTGCGGCGACCCCAATCAGGTCGACCTGCCCGGCGGCGTCGCCGCATCCGGGCTGGCCGATGCGGTGCGTCGCCTGGAAGGTGTCGAGGGCATCGCGATGAGCCGCTTCACCGCCGCCGACGTCGTCCGCCATCCGATCGTCGGGCGGATCGTCGACGCCTATGAAGGGCCGAACGCCTGAGCCTGCTTTCGCCAACATCTGCTTTCGTTGGCGTAACGATGGAACTGTTGATAGGGGGCGGCGATTTTCACCATCACCGCCCCGCTGCCCTTGAAAGGCTCCCATGATCGAAATCGCGCTGATCCATGAAGAGCCCTGGTCGGGCGACGAGCAGAGCTGGGAGGCGTTGGCTACCACCGCCGCGCGTGCCGCGATCGAGCGGACGCCCTACGGCCCGTTGCTGACCACGCCCGCGCTGATCGAGATTTCGGTGCGGCTGACCAGCGATGACGAGGTTCAGTCGCTCAACCGCCAGTATCGGCAGAAGGACAAGCCGACCAACGTCCTGTCCTTCCCGATGGTCCAGCCCGACCTGATCGAAACGGTGACGCAGAACTCCGACGATGGCGAGGTTCTGCTGGGCGATATCGTGCTCGCCCACGGCGTCTGTGTGGCGGAAGCGGCCGAACGCGGGATTTCCGCCGAAACGCACGCGACTCATCTGCTGGTGCATGGCGTCCTGCATCTGCTAGGCTATGACCATATGAACGATGGCGAGGCCGAGGCAATGGAGGCGATCGAACGCGACGCGCTGGCCAGTCTCGGCATCGCCGATCCCTATCTCATACGCGAGGACTGACACCCCCCGATGGCCGACGGCCCCAGTAGCAGCACCGGCAACGGTGACTCCAACGAATCCAGCATCTGGCACGGGCTGAAAAGCCTGATCTTCGGCGGCGATCAGGAAGAGTCGCTCCGCGACCAGCTGGAGGATGCGATCGACCGGCATGAGGGCGATCCCGGCCCCGATGCCAAGGGCGACCTGACCCCGCTGGAGCGTCAGATGGTCCGCAACCTGCTGCATTTCGGCGAGCGCGATGCCGGTGACGTGGGCGTGCCGCGTGCCGACATCATCGCGGTCGAGGAGCGCACGACCTTCGACCATCTGGTCCAGATCTTTGCCGAGGCCGGGCACAGCCGCCTGCCCGTCTATCGCGAGACGCTCGATTCGATCATCGGCATGGTGCATATCAAGGACGTGTTCAATATCCTGGCGACCGGCGCGGAGCATCCCGCCACCATCGCCGGGCTGATCCGCGATCCGCTCTATGTGCCCATGTCGCGCGGGGCGCTCGATCTGCTGGCCGACATGCGCCAGAAGCGGGTGCACCTGGCCGTGGTGCTCGACGAATATTCGGGCACGGAGGGCCTCGTCACCATCGAGGACCTGATCGAGGAAATCGTCGGCGAGATCGAGGACGAGCATGACGAGGCGCCGCAGGCGCTGCTCGTGCCGCTCGATGGCGGTGCCTGGGATGCGGATGCGCGCGTCGGGCTGGAAGAGGTCGGCCGCGCCGTCGACCCGCAGCTTGAAGAAGCGGAGGACGATGTCGACACGCTGGGTGGCCTGACCGCCGTGCTGGCAGGACAGGTGCCTCCGGTCGGCACCTGTATCGACCATCCCAGCGGCTGGCGGATCGAGGTGACGGAGGCCGATGAGCGTCGCATCCACCGCCTGCGCCTCCATCCGGCGGTGGCCACGGTCGACGAGTGATCCGCGCCTATCGGGCCGGGGATCGCGACACCTGCCTGGCGCTGTTCGACGGCAATAGCGCTCCCTATTTCGCGCCGTCTGAACGCGCCGACTTCGCGCATTTTCTCGACCATGATGCGGCGAAGTGGGCGTTTCAGGTGGCGGAAAGGGATGGTCGCCTCGTCGGCTGCGGCGGGATGGCCATCGGCGCGAACGGACGTATCGCGCATTTCTGCTGGGGCATGGTCGACCGCACGCGGCACAGACAGGGCATCGGCACCGCGCTGGTTCGCGTACGACTGAACCGGGCCGCCCAAGCGGATGTCCGCGAGGTCCGGCTGGATACCAGCCAGCATAGCCGAGCCTTTTACGAGCGGCTGGGCTTTCGGGCCGAGAGCGTGATGGCGGATGGATATGGGCCAGGGCTCGACCGCTGCGATATGGTGCTGACGCTTCCCAAACTGGCATGATCGCAAAGGCCGACTTGCTGCATGATTGCGGCAAGTCGGCCATGAGGGTGATTGTCGGTTAGCGGAAACCGCCCTCCCGACGGAACGCGGTCCAGTCGTCACTGCCGCTCCAATAGGATGGCCCCCCCATGCATCGCCATGCCGTCTCTTCCTCGACGCATTCTTCATAGCTCGAATGGCGAGTATCGAGGCGAGGTCGTCCCTGAACGTCATAACCAGAGCAGCGAATCCGGACTTCCTGCTCGCAAGACGGCATGGCTGCCGCCGGTTGCGCGGCCGTCAGGCAGCCCAAGACGCCAATTGCGCCAAACATTGGAACCAGTGTGAGGACATTCTTCATCGGATACCTCCCTCGGGGCGCCCTTCGCGCTGTCAGGAGGTTGAATGGCCGGTGCCATGTGCTGCAATGACGGACATATCCGATCCGGGGTAAGCCTGAGCCGACTCACCCATTTCGGGCTCTTCCCTCCGCAATGATAATCATTCAATCGATTACAGAGCGCGCTTTATTCTATTATCCTCGACCGTGCGGCTGACCTATACGTCATGGTACAGACGATTACTCCCAAGGCTCCCCGGTTCGAGGATGCGGATAAACTCCCTGACATTCGCGTCCTCGACGGCCGCCGGTGCGCTCCCCGTGGCACCGGCGGCCAAAATTCATGCGCAGGGAATGCGGCACCTGGCTCACCCGACCGGCAGCAGGGTATCGACGCCGCGCGCCGCCACGACCCAGCGATAAAAGGCATCGGTCAGCGCGTATCGGAAATAGAGCGGTTCGACTTCGATCGCCCCCTGGCGGCCCAGGCAATGCCGACCCTGATCGAGAATGCGATAGACATATTGGGTCTGCAGCGCCGGATGGCCATGCGCCCTCACCATCCGGGTGGTGTTTTCCGGTTCGGACCGTACCAGACATTGCAGCGCCCGGGCGCGAAGCCGCTCGTCGGGATAGGCTAGCGACAGCCTGTTTGCTTCCATGGCCTCCAGCCGCGCCTGAACGGCGGGATCATCCACTTGCCGGGTCGTCAACTCCGCGTCAGGTGCGAAACGCGCGATCGCCTCCTCCAGGACGGCACCCCGATCATAGACGCTGCGGCATACCGGCAGCCCCATGCTGGTAGTGGCCGGCCAGCAGCTTGCCAGATCAGGCGGTGCAGGGATGGGTGAGTGCGGAAGATCGGGCCAGCAGGCCATGTTGGCCCGGATGAAGCCGTCCATCGCAAATAGAGGCGCCGGACTGTTCGGCTTTCCGTCGATCACCCGGTGCAGCAGCTTGACCGGGAAGAACCGGGCACAGCGCACGAACATCTGCGCCTTCTCGTCCAGAATGCGGTTCGTCAGCCGATCGGGTTGGATCGTGATACCCGGCGGGGGCGGAGCGTTGGTTGGCGGAAGCCTCTCTGCCTCGACGACGACTTCACGGCCCTGGACGGGTGTGGGTCGATCGTGATCCTGAACCGCCCCTATGGACGGCACGGCCGCCATCATCACGGCCACCAAACCCCATTCCATCGATCCCATGCGCATGACATGCCCTCCCAAGCCTTCAGAACGCGCCAGGATGGTGCCGTCAAAGGCCATAGAAGGCCAGCGCGACGTCACGCTTTTCCCTTCCCCCCACGCCGCGCCCACCCTATCCTCGGGCCATGCGTAAACATGTCCTGATTGTCCTCGGCATCATCGTCCTGATCGGCATCGGTGTCGTCACCTGGCTTGCCTGGCCCGACACGGCGCGGTTGAGCGTCGATCAGGTTGCGGGCGCGCGTCCGACGATCGAGACGCCGCGTGAGCAGACGATTCCCACGGTCGACATCGCCAAGCCCGTCGGCTGGGCGAACGGCGCCAAGCCGAGCGTCGCGCCGGGCTTGGCCATCCAGCCCTTTGCGAGCGGTCTCGACCATCCGCGCTGGCTGTACCAGTTGCCCAATGGCGATGTACTGGTCGCCGAAACCAACTCGCCGCCGCGGCCCGGTTCGGGGATCGTGCAGCGGGTGATGAACTTCTTCCTCGGCCGGGCGGGCGCGGCGGTGCCTTCGGCCAATCGGATCACCCTGTTGCGCGACACGAACGGGGACGGCGTGGCGGATATGAAGACGCCGTTCCTGACCGGGCTCAACTCGCCCTTCGGCATGGTGCTGTTCGACGGGCAGCTCTACATCGCCGACACCGATGCACTGGTCCGCGTGCCGTATCAGGATGGCGTGACGAAGATCGCCGCCAAGCCGGAAAAGGTCGTGCCCCTGCGCCCGGCGGGCAATCACTGGGCGCGCAACGTGATCGCCTCGGGCGACGGCAAGACGCTGTTCGTGTCGGTCGGCTCGTCGAGCAACGTCGCCGAGAATGGTCTGGATCTTGAAAAGAACCGCGCCGCGATCCTGCAGGTCTGGCCGCAGGACAAGAACTGGCGAATCTATGCGGCGGGGCTGCGCAACCCGAACGGCATGGCGCTGAACCCGGTCAACGGGCGGCTATGGACCGTGGTCAACGAGCGCGACATGCTCGGCTCCGACCTGGTGCCCGATTATTTGACCCAGGTGGAGTTCGGCGATCACTTCGGCTGGCCCTGGTATTATTGGGGCGGCTATCCCGACAATCGGGTCCAGCCGGCCAATCCGCCCCTCCAGCAATATGTGAAGCGCCCCGACTATGCGCTGGGGCCGCACGTCGCGGCGCTGGGCCTGACCTTCTCCGAGGGCGCGAAGCTGGGCGACAGGTTCGCACGCGGGGCATTCATCGGCGAGCATGGCTCGTGGAACCGCAAGCCGCCTTCGGGCTACAAGGTCGTGTTCGTGCCCTTCGCGAACGCCTTTCCCGTACCCAAAGCCAAGCCGGTCGAGGTGGTCGGCGGCTTCCTGAACACCAAGGGCGAGGCGCAGGGACGGCCCGTGGGCGTGATCGTCGACAAGACGGGCGGCCTGCTAGTCGCGGATGACGTCGGCAATGTGGTGTGGAAGGTCAGCGCGGCGAAGTAATTATTGAGCTGGAAACAGTCCCCCGCCATGGCGATCGTCACAGGGCTTTCCCCGAAAATTGCCGTTCCGGCGATCGTTGCTCTGGTCATGATCGCCACCGCAGCTGGCCTGCCCAGCATGACCCGCAGAAACGCGGGGCCAAGCTATGATTGGGGTGAACGGGTCCCGGCATCCATTTATGAATGGCCGCCGGGTTGCCTGAAACGGGACTATAGAAAGCATGATCGTCTTCCAAAGACATGCACGTACCGGCGCCGGTATAAGCTGACCAATCCTACGGACCTCGGCCTATCGGTAAGCAAGGGTGAAGTCTGGTATCGGATTGGAGATGACGCACTGTTGCTGGATTGTCAGACTTGGGGGCGGGACTGTATCATCAGGAACAGCGTTCCAGGGAAATTCACGACCGAGCGACAATAAAATAGATCGCTTGCCGCCCCGCTCGCTGCGCTACTTCAACAGCTTCGGAGCCTCCGAGCGGATCACCGCCTCCAGCTGGCCGGAAAAGAGTGCCAGGAAGGCGGGCAGGTTGACCACCGCATGGACCTTGTCCTCATAGACCGTCGCCTGTGCGCCGATCGACTGGCCCATCGCGCCAACGGTGAAGTGCATCGTGTCGCCGTCCCAGCGATGCTCGACGGTGGCGCCGCCGGGGATCATGCGGCCGATCTTGCCGATGCCGCCATCCAGCCGCTGGCGCACGCCCTCCTTGCCGAGCTTGTGCGGGATATCGAGCGAAATGGGGGCGCTCATGCGGTCATCTCCGTAGCAAAGAGCATCGCGTCGTCAGCAAAGGCCTTGAACTCTAGAGCGTTGCCGCTGGGGTCGCGGAAGAACATCGTCGCCTGCTCGCCCGGCTGGCCCTTGAACCGGACATAGGGGGCAATGCCGAAGGAGATGCCCGCCGCCTCGACGCGCGCGGCCAGTTTTTCCCAATCCGGCATGGTCAGGACGACGCCGAAATGCGGCACCGGCACCTGATGGCCGTCGACCGCATTCTCGACCGCAATTGGCTTGGCGGCGGGATCGAGATGCGCGACGATCTGATGACCGAATAGGTCGAAGTCGATCCAGTGATCGCTCGACCGGCCTTCGGGGCAGCCCATGACTTCACCATAGAAATGGCGGGCGGCGGCCAGGTCGTGGACCGGGAAGGCGAGATGGAAGGGGCGTAAGGTCATGAGGGAAAGCTAGGGTGGCGGGGCGGGTTTTTCCACCTCTTCGCGACGGGATGCCCCTCCACCATCGCTGACGCGATGGTCCCCCTCCCCAAGCCAAGCTTGGGGAGGAATGGGCTACTCAAATCCTCCCCAAGCTGTGCTTGGGGAGGGGGACCGCCCGGCACAGCCGGGTGGTGGAGGGGCATCGCCACACATCCCGCATTGCTCCTGTCACAGGCCCGCGCCATATCCTGCCGCCGTGACCCGCTATCCCGCTCTCCTCGCCCTGATCGCCGGGGCCGTCGCCGCCTGTGGCTTTGCCCCGCTGGACCTCTGGCCGCTGTTGCTGGTCGGGCTGATCGTCCTGCTCGCGCTGGTGCAGGATGCGCCCAGCATCCGGGGCGCGCTGTGGCGCGGATGGGCGTTCGGGGTCGGGCATTTCACCGTCAACAACAACTGGTTCCAGCACGCCTTCGACTTTCAGGACAAGATGCCGCCGGTGCTGGGCTATTTCGCGGCGGTCGGACTGGCGCTCTACCTCGCGATCTTCCCGATGGCGGCGGCGGGCGTGACCTGGAGGTTGCGGGGGCGGCGACCGGATGCGGCCTATGTGCTGATCTTCGGTGCGGCATGGATCGCGACCGAATATTTACGCGCGCGTCTGTTCACCGGCTATGCCTGGGACCCGTTGTCGGTCGCGTGGCTGCCAGTGATCGGCGTGGCGCGGATGAGCGCCTTTATCGGCACCTATGCCCTATCGGGTCTGACCGTGGTGCTGGCGGGCGCGATCTGGCTGGCGCTTCGCAGGCATTGGCATCTGGCGGCGGTGATGGTGCCCGCGACCGGGCTGGCCGCGCTGTCCGCTCCGCTGACCCGCGCCGCCGATCCCGCCCCTGACGCGCCGCTGGTCCGCGTCGTCCAGCCCAATGTCAGCCAGGACCAGCGCGGGCAGAGCGACGGGCCGCTGCTGCTCGAACGCCTGACGCAATTGTCGGGACGTCCCGGCCCCCGCCCCCGGCTGATCGTCTGGCCCGAGGGCGTCGTGCGCGACATGATCGAGGATGGTTACCCAGACTGGGCCTATTTCGGGTTCAACTATGCCCCGCCCTTCTGGACGCGCCGCCAGATCGCCCGCGTGCTGGGACCGCGCGACACCGCGCTGGTCGGGGGCACCGCGCTGCTCTTCTCGCCTGATCGCGCTCGGGTGAGCAGCGCGACCAACAGCGTCTTTGCGATCGGCCCTTCGGCACGGATCACCGGCCGCTACGACAAGGCGCATCTCGTGCCTTATGGCGAATATCTGCCCATGCCATGGCTGCTGAAGCCGCTGGGTCTCGCCCGCCTCGTCCCCGGCGACATGGACTTCACCCCCGGCCCCGGTCCGCGCAATCTGCGCGTGCCGGGCTTCGGGCCGGTCGGGGTACAGCTCTGCTACGAGATCATCTTCTCCGGCCAGGTAGTGGACGAAGCGCATCGCCCGCGCCTCCTCTTCAATCCGTCCAATGATGCCTGGTTCGGCCGCTGGGGCCCGCCGCAGCATCTGGCGCAGGCGCGGATGCGGGCGATCGAGGAGGGGCTGCCGATCATTCGCGCCACCCCGACCGGCATCTCGGCGATCATCGCCGCCGATGGCCGCCTGATCGCCACCGTACCCCATGAGACGGCGGGCGCGGCGCAAGCCCCCCTGCCCGCCGCCCTGCCGCCCACGCCCTTCTCGCGCATCGGCAACATGATGGCGCTGGCCATCGCCGCAGGCCTGACCGCGATCGGCGTTGCCTTCCGCCGCCGTGGCCGCTAGGACCGATATAAAGCTATCTTTATATCCTTATGAGGACGGGAATGCGGAACTCGTACATCTTTACCTCGGAATCGGTTTCCGAAGGTCACCCCGACAAGGTCGCAGACCAGATCAGCGACTCGATCGTCGACCTGTTCCTGTCCAAGGATTCGGAAGCGCGCATCGCGTGCGAGACCCTGACCACCACCAACAAGGTCGTGCTGGCGGGTGAAATCCGCTGCAAGGGCGTGTTCGAGAACGACCAGTGGGCCGAGGGCGCGCTGGAAGAGATCGAGCGGACCGTGCGCGATACCGTCAAGCGGATCGGTTACGAGCAGTCGGGCTTCCACTGGCAGACCTTCGACTTTTCGAACAACCTGCACGCCCAGTCGGCGCATATCGCGATGGGCGTGGACGAGAGCGGCAACAAGGACGAAGGCGCTGGCGACCAAGGCATCATGTTCGGTTACGCGACCGACGAGACGCCCGGACTGATGCCCGCGACCCTCTATTACAGCCACAAGATCCTGGAAAAGATGGCGGCCGACCGCCACTCCGGCGCGGCCCCCTTCCTGGAGCCCGACGCCAAGAGCCAGGTGACCCTGCGCTATGAAAACGGTGTGCCCGTCGGCGCGACCGCGATCGTCGTGTCGACCCAGCATTCGGCCGAACTGTCCAACGAAGCGGGCCAGGCCAAGCTCCGCGACTATGTGAAGTCGGTGCTGACCGACATCCTGCCCGAAGGCTGGCTGCCCGAAGACAAGCAGATCTACGTCAACCCGACCGGCCTGTTCGAAATCGGCGGCCCGGACGGTGACGCCGGTCTGACCGGCCGCAAGATCATCGTCGACACCTATGGTGGTGCGGCCCCGCATGGCGGCGGCGCGTTCAGCGGCAAGGACCCGACCAAGGTCGACCGCTCGGCGGCCTATGTCGCGCGCTACCTCGCCAAGAACGTCGTTGCGGCGGGTCTGGCCAAGCGCTGCACCATCCAGCTCTCCTACGCCATCGGCGTCGCCGAGCCGCTGTCGGTCTATGTCGACCTGCACGGCACCGGCCAGGTCGAGGAAGCCAAGCTGGAGGCCGCGCTGCCGAAGCTGGTTCGCCTGACGCCGAAGGGCATTCGCGAGCATCTGAAGCTGAACGCGCCGATCTATTCGAAGACCGCGGCTTATGGTCACTTCGGTCGCGAGGCCGAGGGCGCGCTGTTCACCTGGGAAAAGACCGACCTGGTCGACCAGATCAAGGCCGCCGTCGCCTGATCCCGTCCATCCGGTAAAGCAAAGACGCCCGTGCGGAGACGATCCGCGCGGGCGTTTTTCTTGGCCCTCGCCCAGCGCCGGAACCGCCATTTCATCAGGTCTTAACCCATATTGGGCCTGATGGCGTCGATGGCATCGATGTCGACATGGGGAAAAGAGGGCGGCCCGGTCCGTTCGGTGCCGGACGCCGGGGGCCGTGGCTATCCCGCGCTGGACGGCCTTCGCGGCCTGGCGGCGATCATCGTCGTCTATTACCATGTCACGGGCGTGGCGACCGGGTTCCGGGGCGGGATATTCGGTCATGGCTATCTGGCCGTCGACCTGTTCTTCGCGCTCAGCGGCTTCGTGCTGTTCCACGCCTATGAAGAGCGGTTCCGCCAGGGCCTGTCGGTCGGCGCGTTCCTGTGGCTGCGGTTGATCCGGCTCTATCCTCTCTATGCGATCGGCCTGTCGATCGGTCTGGCGGCGAACGGGCTTATCCTGCTGATCGACCCGACGCAGGGGATCACGGGCGGACATTTGCTGTCGAGCATCGCGACGGGGCTCGTCCTGCTGCCGTCTTTGCCCCCGACGGGAGACCTGTTCCCGCTGAACGGGCCCTGCTGGACGCTCATGCTGGAATTGATGGCCAATATCCTGATGGCGATCCTGTGGCGGCGGATCAGCGTGCGGACCATGGTCGTCCTTTGCGCAACGCTCGCAGTGATCCTGACGGTCTATGTCACCGCCCATGGCGATGTGGCGGCAGGCGACAAGTGGAGCAATCTTTTGTTCGGCCTCGTCCGCTGTGCCCTGTCCTTCTCCATCGGGATTCTGGTTCGCCTTCTCTCTGGCGGCCGAACGCCCGGGACGGCTCCGGGTAATGTCATGCTGGGCCTGCTGTGCCTCGCGCTAGCCGCCCTACTGATTTGCTCGCCCCCCGCGCAGTACGCCGGGCCCTATGATTTGGCCTTCATCCTCGTCGCGTCGCCGCTCTTCATCCTGCTGGGATCGCGCATCGCGCCGACGGGATCAACGGCCCGCCTTTGCTCCCTGTCCGGCGGGACGTCCTATGCGCTTTACGTCACGCATTGCCCCATGATCGGCGTCGTCCTTCTGTGGAGCTACACCACCGGGACGCTCGTCTATCGGGACCATCTGTTGCTGTTCGCCAGCGGCTATACGCTCGTCTTTGCCGCGCTGGCCTATGCCCTGGACCGCCTGTACGACGTTCCGGTGCGGCGTTGGCTGGGGCGCCAGCGAGGGTCGATGGCCCCGAATGCTATTCCCGTGCCTCGCCCTGTACCTGACCATGGGCGAGCAGCGTAAACAGCCCCGCCCCACCGACCAGATTGCCCAGGATCGCCGGGAGCATCAGCCCGAACATCGCCCGCTCGACGGACACCTGACCGGTGAACAGCAGCAGGAACGCCTCGTCCGCGCCGACGATCGAGTGGCTGAATCCGGCGATCGCGATGACATAGGTGATGGCCAGGATGATCCAGAAGGCCTGGGTCCGGCCATTGGGCAGGATCCAGGCGACCACCGCGATCAGGAACCCGGCTGGGATGGCGTTGACGAACGTGTCCCATCCGCCCAGCTCCAGGATACGGACCGACACCGCGACCATCGACTCGCGAATCTCGGCATTGCCCAGCGCCCCCGCCGCCACCATGCCCGCGGCCAGCGCCGTGCCGATCAGATTGGCGACCAGCACGATCCCCCAGAGCCGCAGCGTCCGCTGAAGCGCCCAGGCCGATGGCTTCGTCACCAGCGGCAGCATCGCGGTGATGGTGCTTTCGGTGAACAACTGCATCCGCCCGAGAATGACGACCAGAAACCCCACCGGATAGCCCAGCGACGCGACCAGTCCGCGCCACGGCGCCTCAGGCAGCCCGGCGTGAAGTGCGCCCTCGGCGATCAGCGAGCTGTGGATCGCGATCCCCGCCGCCAGCCCCGACCAAAACAGCGCACCGGCGGGCCGGTCCAGTTCGCTCTCCCCCGCCTCACGCACCGCGCGGTGGAGGTCCTTGGCATCGGCGGCCTTCTGCGCCTTTCCATCGGGTTGGGGAGCATCGTCTTGCATGGTGGAAGCGCAACGAGCGACCCCACCCTTGGCTCCCTGTCCGACCCGCGCTAAAGGCCCGGCGATGAACGATCCGACGACGATCCGCCGCCTTTATGGTCGGCGTCAGGGCCATAAGCTTCGCCAGGGCCAGGCCGCGCTGGTCGAAGAGATGCTGCCGACGCTGAGCGTGCCCGAGGAAGGCCCGCTGGATGCCGTGCGCCTGTTCGGCGAGGATCGGCCGCTTCAGGTCGAGATCGGCTTCGGCGCGGGCGAGCATCTGGCCGGACAGGCCGAGGCGACGCCGGGCACCGGCTTTATCGGCTGCGAGCCGTTCCTGAACGGCGTGGTCGGTGCGCTAGGCCATATCCGCGACCGCGAGCTGACCAATGTCCGCCTGCACATGGGCGACGCGCTGGAGGTGATCGAGCGGCTGCCCGATGCCAGCCTGGAGCGCGTATATCTGCTCCACCCCGATCCCTGGCCCAAGGCCCGCCACGCCAAGCGGCGGATGATGAACCACGGCCCGCTCGACACCATCGCGCGCAAGCTGAAGTCGGGTGGCGAATTCCGCCTGGGCACCGACGACCCGACCTATTGCCACTGGTCGATGATGATCATGAACGGCCGGGCCGATTTCGAATGGCAGGCCCGCACGCCCGCCGACTTCCTCACCCGCCCCGCCGACTGGCCCGAAACGCGCTACGAACGCAAGGCCCGCCGCCAGGGGCATGAGGTGTGGTATTTCCGGTATATCCGGCGGTAAGTCCTCCTCAGGATAGTGTATCGAAGCGGTCGGGGTGAAGCGCGACCCCGATCAATTCCCCTTTTCGAGCTTGTCGGCTTCCATCTCCATGGCATCGGCCAGTGCATCCATCTGCGCGTCGTCTTCCTCGGGCTTCGCCACTGCGGGTTCCGGCGGGGCGAGCGCCTTCAGGCGTGCGGCCTCGGCCTTGTACTGGCGTGCGGCGGCTTCCGCCTTGGCGACCTCGGCGTCGACCTGATCGGGGGCGACGCCCAGTTGCCGCAGGACCTCCGGGCGCTGCGGTATCGGCTGTGCCGGGTCGAAGAGAATGACGGTCGCTCCCGAGCGTTTCAGGGCGGTGCGAACGGGTTCGGCCTGCGACGCGGGCAAGGCGATGAACAGGCGAGATCCGGCGAGCGACCCGGGCCGTCCGTGTGACGCGCTGTCGATCAGCAAGCGGGCCAGGGCATCGGGTGCGTTCGGGCTGGAGAATTGATAGTCCTCCTTCTCGCTCGGCTCCATGAAAAGGGACCGGATGAGCTCGGCATTCTCGGCAAACTGCGGGTCGCCGGCTGGAGGCAGGACCCATTCGGTCCCCAGTCCGATGCTGACACCCGGCGGGGAAGCGAGGCGCTCGGCCGCCGCACACATATAGCGCGTCCACTCCAGTTCGGCGGTGCCCGTCGGCGCCGTGAGAGGCGCGAGGGTTCGGGCGCGGTCTTCCGCCTCGCTCTCCTTGGCCGATGCGATCAAGGGGGCCGCCACCGCCTGGGCCATGTCCCAGTTCGGCCCCGCCAGGGGAGCGACCGTTCCCGTCGCAAGCTCGACCGGAACGTCGAGATAGCCCCGGGGCTCGGTAGCGCCATGTGACGAGCCGGGTATGACGATCTTCAGGATGACGGACCGGCCGTCCGGCGACAGGCTGTGCTTGCCGCTCCACCAGAGCGAACTGACGCTCCGGGGCAGGATCCGGACATAATCCTCGGGCATGATATCGGCGAGCCTCAGCGACCGAACCACCGTCCCATCGGCGCGGTAGATGACGACGACATTGTCGCCGAAGCCCTTGGAATGCCAATTGTCGAACGTGACCACATAGCGTCCGTCATCGGCGACCAGGGCACTCACGGGCGACACGTCGTTGACCAGGCGCCCCTCCCAGATGCGGATCCAGGTCGTGCCGGAACGCCGTTCCCACAGCCCTCTCGCATAGGATGCGGCACCGCGCCGTTGCCCGGCCGGTTCCCTGCCCTTCACCTTGTCGGTGAAATAGGCAAGCTGATCCTGCAATCCGCGCGGAACCACGGTGAAGCGCACATTGCCGTCAGCGGATCGATAGGTTTCCTTCGTCGGCGGCGCCCAGCTGTCGGCGGATACCGGCAAGGCCCAAAGCATGGCCATCGCCACCGTGATCCCGCGCAACCATTTCATCGCTCATCCCCCCATTATCGGGGCAAGCTGACGCATTTGCGCAAGTCTGTCGAGCGTGGCCCTTTATCGTCATGGCGGCCGACGACGGCGGCGCGTTAGAGGCGAAGCTGTGTGCTCCGGTGGTCGGTACGTGCCACGTCGAGCAGCCCCGGCATGGCCGCGATCGGGCGCAGGCCCCGTCGGGTCATCTCGGCCTGGATCGCCTGGGCATCGCCGCCGCCGGGCTCGGCACTGGCCATGGCGAAGGCCAGTAGCAGCGACTCGTCGTCCATGAACTCCATGAGATCGGGGTCCAGCATCGGGTTCATCACCATCCTCCCATTCTATATCTGCATCAATAACAAGCAGATCGCCCGCTGGTTGCCAATGCCGCCGGTTTCGATGGCGATGCGCACGCCCTCTGGCGGGGCGGGGCCGCGTCGTTATAGACGGCGACCTCGGAATTTGAGGCAAGACATGGTCGATGACAGCTGGGGCGTGACGCCGCCGCGCGGCGGACTGCGCGTCCGGACGAATGACAGTTTGGAGGAGCGCGCCGCCGCACGGGCCAAGGCGCGCGAGGCACGGGCGGGCGAGCGCAGCACGCTGATGGCCGGGCGGATGGAGGCGCGCGCCGCGTTGCGCGAACGCGAGACGCTGGCCCGCGAAGCCGAACGCGCCGCCCGGCGCGAGGCGGAGGAAGCCGCCGCCGCCAGGGACCCCCATGCCGCCGCCGCCAAGCGCCACCGCACCTCGGGTCGCAAGGACGTGGTGCGCGAGCAGCGCGATACGCGGGGATACGCCACGGTGGTCGACGAGGGGCGGATTCGCGAATTGTCCAAGCGGGGGGCGTCGCTGTCGGGGCTGGCGGCGGCGTTCGGGATTACCGCCGAAGAGGTCGCGCAGATTCTGGCGACGGCGGAGGAATGATCTTCCTGGAACCGATCGACATTCATCCTCCCCCTTCTTCCCTCTCCCCTGGACAGGGGAGAGGGTTAGCGAAGCTTGCCAGCTTGCTGGCTAGCGCAGCTTGGGTGAGGGGTTGAGCGAGCCGAACGGCTCGCGCGCTCGGCCAGCGAGCGCTCCACCCCTCACCCAGCTCCGACCAAGCCTTTGCTTTCGCAAAGGCCAAGTCTGTGCAACCCTCTCCCCTCTGCGAGGGGCGAGGGAAGAAGGGCATAGCTGCATGTCGATCCACCCTAACGCCTTGCTTACCGAATTACGCTAAAGCCTGCATTCCATGGCCGATTCCGCCCCGCACTCCCCGCGCCCGCCGCGTCCCCGCTCCGCCGTCAGTCGGGGTGTCGGGCTGGCCGGGCTGGCGGGTTCGCTGGGCTGGATCGCTTTCGCGCGGTGGCGGCATCTCGACGGGCCTTATGCGGCGTTGCTGCATCTGGTCTGTGCGGGTGTGCCGATGCTGCTCTGGTCGATACTGGTCGACAAGGTGCATCGCCATGCCTCGACCGGGATCGACTGGACGAATCCCCGTCCCGCCCGTGAGACGCTGGACATCAGCCTGACCAAGCTGGCGGGGCTGTGGGCGACATTCGGCGGGATCGCGCTGATCTTCGCGACGGGGCGCTTCTATTGGCAGGGGATTTTCGCCTTTGCCATGTGGTGCCTGGGCTGGATCGCGCCGGTGTTGTTCCTGCTGTCCATCCCGTACGTCATCTGGCTCGACCGGCGGCTGGTCGAGCCGAAGGACGGTGCGTGGATGCTGGGCACATGGCTGACCGGGCAGCCGGGCGTTGATCGGCACGCCATCTACGCGCATCTGCGATCCTGGGCGGTGAAGGCGTTCTTCCTGCCCTTCATGCTCGGCGTGGTGCCGGGCGGGTTCGGGACGTTCGTGCGGACCGACCTGAGCGTCGCGCTGCACGATCCGGTGGCGCTGGCCAATTGGCTGATCACGCTGATGTTCCTGATCGACGTTGCCTTTGCGACGATCGGGTACATGCTGACCATGCGGCCGCTCGATGCGCATATCCGCTCGGCCAATCCTTATGCGGCGGCCTGGGCGGCAGCGCTGATCTGTTATCCGCCGACGATCCTGATGGGCGATAATGGGCCGCTCAACTATCGGCCGGGGACCGCCGAGTGGAGCTACTGGTTCGCGGGGCACCCGCTGGTGCTGGCGGTGACGGGCGCGGTGCTGGTCGCCCTGACTGCCATCTATGCCTGGTCGACCGTGGCGTTCGGCATCCGCTTTTCCAACTTGACGCACCGGGGCATCCTGACCCACGGGCCCTATGCGGTGTCGCGGCACCCGGCCTATCTGTCGAAGAACATCTTCTGGTGGATCGCGACGATCCCGATCCTGTCGACCGGGACCTGGGTGGATGCAGGCCGCAGCACGTTGCTGCTCGGGGTGGTCAGCGGGATCTATTACTGGCGCGCGCGGACCGAGGAGCGGCATCTGTCGGCCGATCCGGCCTATCGGGATTATTATGACTGGATGGAGCGGTACGGAGTGGTGCCGCGATTCTTCAGCTGGGTTTTGGGGCGGGGGTAGGACCTTGGCCTTCGACGGGAAGGTCCACCTTCACGGCATGGGTCTGGATCGGCATGAACGCCAGGATCAGCCCACTGGCGATCCCCAAGACCCCCCAGACATAATGCCCGCGCCGACAATCCAGAACACCGCGCACCAGACAGAACACCGAAGCCCCGACGGCGGCGATCATCCAGAGCGCGAAGACCGTCATTAAAAGCTCGCCTCGCCATACACCCGCGAGATGTCGCCGCCCCATTCGCCATGATAGCGGTCGAGCAGCACCTGCGCAGGCACCTTGCCCGAGCGGACGATCTCGCGCAGCGGATCGAGGAAGCCGGTCTCGTTATCCCCCGCCCCGTTCAACCGCCCGCGCGCCGCCAACCCGGCATGCGCGATATCGAGCACCTCGCCCGCGATATCGCGCAACCGCCCGCCCCCCGGCAGCGGCGCGTCCAGCGCCAGCTCGGGCACCGAGTCGCGCAGCGCCTGCCGCTCGTCGAGCGACCAGTCCTTGACCAGATCCCATGCCGCATCCAGCGCGCCGTTGTCGTACAACAACCCGACCCAGAGCGCGGGCAGCGCACAGATGCGGTTCCACGGACCACCATCGGCGCCGCGCATCTCCAGGAAGGTCTTCAACCGCACTTCGGGGAAGGCGGTCGAGAGGTGATCGTTCCAGTCGTCGATCGTCGGCAGCTCGCCGGGCAGGACCGACAGCTCGCCCTTCAGGAAGTCGCGGAACGACAGACCCGCCGCGTCGATATACTTGCCCTCGCGGTAGACGAAGTACATCGGCACATCGAGCGCATAGTCGGCATAGCGCTCATAGCCGAAACCCTCCTCGAACACGAAGGGCAGCATGCCGGTGCGCGCCGGGTCGGTGTCCGACCAGATATGGCTGCGGAAGGACAGCTTGCCGTTGGGCTTGCCTTCGGTGAAGGGCGAGTTGGCGAACAAGGCAGTCGCCAGCGGCTGGAGCGCCAAGCCGACGCGGAACTTCTTCACCATGTCCGCCTCGGACGCGTAGTCGAGGTTCACCTGGATCGTCGACGTCCGCAGCATCATGTCGAGGCCGAGCGAGCCGACGCGCGGCATGTGGCGCAGCATGATCGCATAGCGACCCTTGGGCATGATGGGCAGCTCGGCGCGGGTCTTGTCCGGCCACATGCCCAGCCCCAGGAAACCGACGCCCAGCTTGTCGCCCGCCGCCTTCACCTGTTGCAGGTGGCGCCCCGTCTCGGCACAGGTCTGGTGCAGATTGTCGAGCGGCGCGCCCGACAATTCGAACTGGCCCGCAGGCTCCAGGCTGATCGAGCCGTCCGCGCCGGTCAGCGCGATGACGTTGCCGCCCTCCATGACCGGTGCCCAGCCATATTGCTCCAGTTGCCCAAGCAGCGCCCGGATGCCCGAGGCTTCGTCGTAGGACGGCGCGTGATGATCGCCCAGCGCATAGACGAACTTCTCGTGCTCGGTCCCTATCCGCCAGCGATCGCTGGGTTTTTCGCCGCGCGCGAAGCTGGCGATCAACTGGTCGCGCGACTCGATGATGGCGCTCTTGGCTGTGCTCGCGGTCTTGGTGCTCATGAACCGCGCCTTACGCGGGCGCGCGCGTCCACGCCATAGGCTGAATCAACGCCAGTCCCCCGCCGCCGCCATCCAGAGGGACACCGCCGCCGCCGCCGCAGTATCGGCGCGCAGGATACGGGGGCCCAGGCCGATGCCGATGGCGGCGGGATGTGCGCGGATCGCCTCGCGCTCCTCCGCGTCGAAACCGCCCTCGGGCCCGATCAGGATCGCCGCCGGGCCGTTATGCGCGCGCATCGCCTCCAGTGCGGGCACGCCGCCGGTCTCGTCGGCGAAGAACAGCGCGCGTTCCGGCGACCAGTCGCGCAGCAGCGCCGCCAGCTTCACCGGCTCGGCCACCTCGGGCAGCGCGGTGCGGCCGCATTGTTCGGCCGCTTCGATCATGTGCGCACGCAGCCGTTCGGTATTGGGCTTGTCAACCACGGTACGGCGGGTGACGACGGGGACCAGCCTTGCCACGCCCAGCTCGCACGCCTTTTCCGCCAGCCAGTCGACCCGACCTTTTTTCAGCGGCGCGGCGCATAGCCACAGATCGGGCACCGCCTCACGCTCGCGAAGCATTTCCGTCACGTCCAGCGTCAGGTCGCGCTTGCCGACCGAGGCGGCGATGCCCAGCCACTCGCCGGTCCGGTCGTCGAACAGCTTGACCGGATCGCCGACCTTGGTCCGCATCACCGACACCAGATAATGCGCCGCCGGGCCGTCGATGCGGATCGGCCCCTCGGCCAGGGGCTGGTCGACGAACAGGCGGGGCGTGGATTGCGGCGGCCAGGCGGGGGTAGCGGGCATGGGCCTCGCTTACACGGGTCGCGCGGCACTTGCCACTTTTGCGGCTTCGGGTGTTGTCTGTCGCGAAAGGACGGACGATGGGCAAACATTACCAAGAGGAACTGGAATCGCTGCAACTCGCGCTGGTACGCACCCAGATGGCGATGGCGGGATCGGACGAACGCGTGGTGATCGTGCTGGAAGGCCGCGACGGGGCGGGCAAGGACGGCACGATCAAGCGGATCACCGAACATCTCTCGGTCCGCGCCACCCGCGTGGTCGCACTGCCCAAGCCGTCCGACCGCGAACGCACGCAATGGTATTTCCAGCGCTACGCCACGCACCTGCCCGCCGCCGGGGAAATCGTGATCTTCAACCGCAGCTGGTACAATCGTGCAGGCGTCGAGGTGGTGATGGGCTTCTCCACCGCCACCGAGCAGGAGGCGTTCCTGCGCGACGCCCCCGATTTCGAACGGATGCTGGTCGAAAGCGGCATCAGGCTGGTCAAGATCTGGCTCGACATCTCGAAGAAGGAACAGGAAGAGCGGCTGGAGGCGCGGCGCACCGATCCGCTCAAGGCGCTGAAAGTGTCGGACATGGACAAGGTCGCGCAGGCCAAATGGGCCGATTATTCGGCGGCACGCGACACGATGCTGACCCGCACCCACACCCCCTTCGCACCCTGGCATGTCGCGCGCGCCGACGACAAGAAGGATGCCCGGATCGCGATCATCCGCCACATCCTACGCGGCATCGCCCCCGCCGATATCGCGGGCGGCGTGAAGGCGCCCGACCCGGAGATCCTGTTCCCGTTCGACATGGCTGCGCTGGAGGACGGGCGGCTGGCCAAATTGGGTTACGGCCGCATTAGGCAAATCTTCACGGGGGCGGGGATAGCGTGTGAGCAAATCCCCAGCGTCGAGGATCGCCCAGGATGTTGCCCCCTGCCCCCCGTATCGCCGCGACCCTGATCGTCCGGAACGAGGCGCGCTGCCTCGCGCGCTGTCTGGAAAGCGTCGCCCCGTTCGTGGACCGCATCGTCGTGCTCGACACGGGTTCGACCGACCGAACCGTGGCCATCGCCAAGGCGGCGGGCGCCGAGGTGCATCACCTGCCCTGGCCGGACGATTTCGCCGAGGCGCGCAACCATGTGATGGCCTGCGCCGATGCCGACTGGAACCTGATGCTCGACGCCGACGAGTGGATCAGCGCGGGCGGCGAGCAGCTTCGTCGCTGGTGCGCCGGGCCGCCGCGACTGGGGTCGGTCTGCATCGAGAACGAGACGGATGGCAGCCCCCACCCGACGCGCAGCTGGATTGCCCGTCTGTTACCGCGCGGCACCTATTATGAGGGGCGCATCCACGAACAGGTCGTCTCTCCCCTGCCGATCACCCCTACCCCGCTCCATATCGGCCATGACGGCTATCTCGCGGCCCAGAAGGCCAGGAAGATCGACCGCAATTACCAGCTGTTGCAGCGCGAACTCGCCGAGCAGCCGGACAATCCCTATCTGATGTTCCAGTTCGGCATGGAAGCGCAGGCGCGGCGCGATCTTCCGACCGCCTGCGACTATCTGCAGCGCGCCCTGGCGACCGCGCCGCGCGATGCCGGGTGGCGGCACCCGCTGGTCACGAGCGCCATGACGCTGATGGCCTATATGGGGCGGCGCGACGAGGCGCTGGCGCTGGCCGATGCCGAATTCCCGCATTGGCAGCACTCGCCCGACTATTTCTGCGTACTGGGGGACATATTGTTCGATCAGGCGCTGGCCGACCCCGCACAGGCGATCGACCACTGGCTGCCGCTGGCGCAAGGGGCCTGGGAACGCTGTCTCGCAATCGGCGAGCGACCCGATCTGGACGGCAGCGTCGCCGGACGCGGCAGCTATCTGCCGCAGCAGAACCTCGACATCGTGCGGTCGCAGCTGGCGACGCTGGTCGCCTGAAATCAGAGCCTTAGGGCATTGTTTACGATCGCTGTGCCTCAAGGCGGATCATGTCCCCACCCGTATCGATCGCTGCGACCCTGATCGTCCGAAACGAGGCGCGCTGCCTGGCGCGCTGTCTGGGGAGCGTCGCGCCCTGGGTCGACAAGATGGTCGTCCTCGATACCGGATCGACCGACGATAGCGTTGCCATCGCCCAGGCCGCCGGGGCCGAGGTCCATCACCTGCCCTGGCCGGAGAGCTTCTCGATCGCGCGCAATCATCTGCTCGATCTGGCCGACAGCGACTGGGCGCTGATGCTGGATGCCGACGAATGGCTGGTCACGGGCGGCGAGCTCTTGCGCGAATGGTGCGACGGCCCGGCGCGGCTGGGGCGGGTTTGCATCCATAACCAGCATGACGATGGCGAGACGGCGACGCGCAGTTGGATCACCCGGCTGATCCCGCGCGGCGCGCACTATCAGGGCCGCGTGCACGAACAGGTCGCGTCACCGCTGCCGCGCGTTCCCCTGCCCCTGCATGTGGCGCATGACGGCTATCTGGCCGCGCAGATCGCCCCCAAGCGGAACCGCAACCATATCCTGTTGCTGCGCGATCTCGCCGAGCAGCCGGACGATCCGTACCTTCATTACCAGATCGCCCGCGACGCCCGGATGCGTGACGATCTGGATGCGGCCTGCACCCATTTCACGCAGTCCCTGGCGCTGACTCCGGCGGATGCGAACTGGCGGCACGAGCTGGTCGTCACGGCGATCACGGTCCTGACAAAGGCCGGGCGGCTGGACGAGGCGCTGGCGCTGGCCGACCGGGAAATGCCGCATTGGCCGGAATCACCCGACTTCTTCTTCGTGCTCGGCGACCTGCTGCTCGACCGGGCCATGGCCGATCCGGCCAATGCGATCGGGCATTGGCTGCCCTTGGCGGAAGGGTCCTGGCAACGCTGCCTGGCGATTGGCGAGCGTCCCGAGCTGGAAGGCAGCGTGGCGGGGCGCGGCAGCCATCTGGCGCAGCATAATCTGGACGTCATCCGCTCGCAGCTGGCGCTGCTGGGGGCCTAACGCCGCCGCCGGATCGCCCACCACATCACGCCCAGCACGACGCCGACGAGCAGGACCACGCCGCCGACCATCCCGGCGACGCGCAGGATCGCCCAGAACAACGCCTCGACGAAACGGCCGACCGCGACCGACAGGCCGATCATGAGGCGAGGCTATGGCGGGAAGACACGGGCAGACGATAGCGGCGAACGCCCTTGCGCGCCACGGGTCGCGGTCATAGGCCGCATGCCATGACCATCGAGCCCATGACCGTCGAGATCGTACCCGATAGCGAGCATAAGGGACTGGTCGGGCGGCTGCCGCCCCGGCTGCGCGGGCTGGCGCTGCTGGCCCGGTTCGACCGGCCGATCGGCTGGTGGCTGCTGTTCTGGCCCGGCGTCTGGGCGATCGCGTTGGCGGGCGGGCTGCCGGATCGCTGGCCGCTGATCTTGTGGTTCCTGCTCGGCTCGATCGCGATGCGCGGGGCGGGATGCGTGTTCAACGACATCGTCGACCGCGATCTGGATGCCCAGGTGGCGCGGACACGGGCGCGGCCGATCCCGTCGGGGCTGGTATCGGTGAAGCTGGCGGCGATCTGGCTGGTCGCGCTCTGCCTGATCGGGCTGGTCGTCCTCGTCCAGCTTCGCCCGCTCGCCGCGATCGTCGCGGTGGCCAGCCTGGCGCCGGTCGCGGCCTATCCGTTCATGAAGCGGATCACCTGGTGGCCGCAGGCGTGGCTGGGCATGGTGTTCAGCTGGGCTGCGCTGGTCGGCTGGGCCGAGGTGGCGGGTTCGCTCTCGGCACCTTTGTGGCTGCTTTATGCGGGGTCGATCGCCTGGGTGATCGGCTATGACACCATCTATGCGCTGCAAGACCGCGAGGATGATGCGCTGATCGGGGTGCGCTCGTCCGCGCTGCGTATGGGCGCGCATGTGAAGCCGGGGGTCGGGGCGTTCTACCTTGCGGCGGTGCTGTGCTGGGCGGGGGCGATCTGGCTGGTGCGACCGGACGTGATTGCCCTTGCGGCACTGGTGCCGGTGGCGCTGCATCTCGGGTGGCAGGTGGCGACGTTGAAGCCAGACGATGGCACGGGGGCGCTTCACCGCTTCCGATCGAATCGCTTTGCCGGTTTGCTGATGGCACTGGCCTGTGCGGTGGTGGGGTCTTCTCTCTAAAATCGATCGACATTCAGCCCCCCTCTTCCCTCTCCCCTGGACAGGGGAGAGGGTTAGCGGAGCTTGCCAGCGTGCTGGCTAGCGTAGCTTGGGTGAGGGGTCGAGCGAGCCAAAGGCTCGCGCGCTCGCGGATGCGAGCGCAGCACCCCTCACCCAGCTCCGACTAAGCCTTTGCTTTTGCAAAGACCAAGTCTGCGCAACCCTCTCCCCTCTATGAGGGGCGAGGGAAGAAGGGCACGGCTGAATGTCGATCCGCTCTAAATCCTTCCTGGGACGAGGATTGTTGTATCGCGCAACGCTTTGGCGGGTTGTCGGTTTTTGGAAACTCCGTCACATCTGAAGGTCGATGACCGTAGCCACGCCCGCCACCCGCTCGCTTGCCGAAAGCCATCGTTCGATCGCCATACCGGAGGGCGCGTCCTTCCTGCGGCGGTTGTTCGCCTTTGCCGGACCCGGCTATCTGGTCGCGGTCGGCTATATGGATCCCGGCAACTGGGCGACCGACATCGCGGGCGGTTCGGCCTATGGCTATGCGCTGCTGTCGGTCATCCTGCTGTCCAACATCATGGCGATGATCCTGCAGGCGCTGTCGGCGCGGCTGGGGATCGCCGCCGGGCTGGACCTGGCACAGGCGTGCCGGGCGGCATACTCCAAGCCGGTTTCGCGCATCCTCTGGCTGCTCTGCGAGATCGCGATCATCGCCTGCGACCTGGCCGAGGTGCTGGGCACCGCCATCGCGCTGCAACTGCTGTTCGACCTGCCGCTGGTCTGGGGCGTGCTCATCACCGGGTTCGACGTCTTCCTGATCCTGGCGCTCCAGCGTTACGGATTCAGGAAGGTCGAGGCGTTCATCATCGCGCTGCTCCTCATCATCGGCGGCTGCTTCCTCTATGAGCTGATCGCCTCGCGCCCCGATCCGGGCGCCGTCATGGCGGGCTTCATTCCGACGACGCGGATCGTGACCGACCCGGCGATGCTCTACATCGCGATCGGCATATTGGGCGCGACGGTGATGCCGCATAATCTCTACCTCCATTCCTCGGTGGTGCAGACCCGCGCCTTCGGCCTGACCACCGAAGGCAAGCGCGATGCGATCAAGATGGCAACGATCGACAGCACGGTGGCGCTGTTCTTCGCCTTCTTCATCAATGCCGCGATCCTGATCGTGGCGGCGGCCACCTTCCATGTCGCAGGCCGCACCGATGTCGCCGAGATCGACCAGGCGTACCGGCTGCTCGCCCCGATGCTGGGCGCGGGCGCGGCGAGCGTGGTGTTCGGCGTGGCGCTGCTCGCCTCGGGCCAGAACTCGACCGTCACGGGGACACTCGCCGGGCAGATCGTGATGGAGGGCTTCCTCGACCTGCGGCTCGCGCCCTGGCTGCGGCGGCTGATCACGCGCGGGCTGGCGATCGTCCCCGCCGTGCTGGTCGTGGGGGCCAGTGGTCAGGCGGGCGCGACCAAGCTGCTGGTCCTCAGCCAGGTCATCCTCAGCCTGCAACTGCCTTTCGCGGTGGTGCCGCTGGTCCGCTTCACCGCGAACAAGGGGATGATGGGGCCCTTTGCCAGTCCCGTATGGCTGCGCATCTTAGCGTGGATCATTGCGGCGATCATCATCGGCCTTAACCTGACCTTGTTGTGGGGTCTGGCAACGGGCTGATCTCGTTTTCGCAGTTGCGAAGGAATGCCGCGTGACTTCACCCCTTACGCGACTAATCTGGGTGCAACTGGATCGACAGGGACGCCCGAATCAATGACGACCACCATCACCACCTTGCATGTCGACGACACCGGGCCGCTGGCCGACGCCATTGTCGACACGCTGGTGCACCGGATCGGCAAGGACGCCGCCAATGCGCGGCGGCACGACTGGTTGGCCGCAACCATCCTGACCGTCCGCAACGACATCATCGAACGCTGGATGGCCTCCACCCGCGAAGCCCATGCGGCGGGTGCCAAGCGGGTCTATTATCTCAGCCTGGAGTTCCTGATCGGCCGGCTGCTGCGTGACGCGCTGTCCAATATGGGCGTGATGGCGCAGGTGGCGGGCGCGCTTCAGACCCTGGGCGTCGA
Source organism: Sphingomonas yabuuchiae (assembly GCF_014199595.1). Classification (GTDB taxonomy): domain Bacteria; phylum Pseudomonadota; class Alphaproteobacteria; order Sphingomonadales; family Sphingomonadaceae; genus Sphingomonas; species Sphingomonas yabuuchiae. The sequence goes on from NZ_JACHNX010000003.1 coordinate 276,367, forward strand.
CCTCGCCGAGCTGGAGGAGATCGAACCCGACGCGGCGCTGGGCAATGGCGGCCTCGGCCGACTGGCCGCGTGCTTCATGGAAAGCCTCGCCAGCCTCGACCTGCCCGCCTATGGCTATGGCATCCGTTATGTGAACGGCATGTTCCGCCAGCGCATCGACGATGGCTGGCAGGTCGAACTGCCCGAAACCTGGCTCAGCCATGGCAACCCCTGGGAGTTCGAGCGTCGCGAGAGCGCCTATTTCGTCGGCTTCGGCGGCGAGGTGATCGGCACCGAGAGCGGCGCGGTCCATTGGAAACCCGCCGAGGCGGTCGAGGCGGTGGCGGTCGATACGCCCGTCGTGGGCTGGCGCGGCAAGCGGGTCAACACGCTGCGCCTGTGGACCGCGCAGGCGATCGACCCCATCCGGCTCGATCGCTTCAACGCGGGCGATTATACCGGCGCGCTGGCCGGACAGCTGGCGGCGGAGACTTTGGTCCGCGTCCTCTACCCCTCGGACAGCTCGCCCGCGGGGCAGGAATTGCGGCTGCGCCAGGAATATTTCTTCTCCTCCGCCTCACTCCAGGACATCGTCCGGCGGCATATCCAGTATTTCAAGGATATCCGCACCCTGCCCGACAAGGCGGCGATCCAGCTGAACGACACCCATCCGGCGGTGTCGGTCGCCGAGCTGATGCGTCTGCTCGTCGATCATCACGATCTGGGTTTCGAGGAGGCGTGGGAAATCACCCGCCGCACCTTCGGCTATACCAACCACACGCTGCTTCCCGAGGCGCTGGAAAGCTGGCCGCTGCACCTGTTCGAGCGGCTGCTGCCACGTCACATGCAGCTGATCTATGCGATCAACGCCAAGCTGCTGCGCGAGGCCCGCGCCGTCGAGGGCATGGACGACCGCGCCATCGCCGCGATCAGCCTGATCGACGAAGGCGGCGAGCGCCGGGTGCGCATGGCGAACCTGGCCTTTGCGGGCAGCCACAGCGTCAACGGCGTCGCCGCGCTTCATACCGAGCTGATGAAGAAGACGGTCTTCGCCGACCTGCATCGCCTCTATCCGACGCGGATCAACAACAAGACCAACGGCATCACGCCGCGCCGCTGGTTGCAGCAATGCAATCCGCAACTGACCGCGCTGATCCGCGAGGCGATCGGACCGGGTTTCGAGGATGACGCGGAAAAATTGATAGCGCTCACGGAATTTGCGCAGGACGCGAATTTCAGGGAACGCTTTCTGACGATCAAACGTTCCAACAAAGTGGGGCTTGGGAATTATCTTCGGGAATCGACGGGACTTCGGGTGGACCCCGATGCGTTGTTCGACGTCCAGATCAAACGTATCCACGAATATAAGCGCCAGCTGCTCAACATCATCGAGACGGTGGCGCTGTACGACCAGATCCGCAGCCATCCCGAGCGTGACTGGACGCCGCGCGTCAAGCTGTTCGCGGGCAAAGCGGCCTCCAGCTATCACAATGCCAAGCTGGTCATCAAATTGGCCAATGACGTCGCTCGCCGGATCAATTCGGATCCGAGCGTCGGCCATCTGCTGAAGGTCGGGTTCATCCCGAACTACAATGTCAGCCTGGCCGAGAAGATCATTCCCGCCGCCGATCTGTCCGAACAGATTTCGACCGCGGGCATGGAGGCGTCGGGCACCGGCAACATGAAGTTCGCCCTCAACGGCGCGCTCACCATCGGCACGCTCGATGGCGCCAATGTCGAGATCAAGGAACATGTCGGCGACGATCATATCGTCATCTTCGGCCTGACCGCCGACGAGGTCGCTGAGAAGCGCCGCGATGGCTACAACCCGCGCAAAGTGATCGAGGGCAGCCCGGAACTGCGCCAGGCCGTCTCCGCCATCGCCTCGGGCGTGTTCTCGCCCGATGATCCCGGCCGCTACGCCGGGCTGATGGGCGGGCTGTACGATGGCGACTGGTTCATGGTCGCCGCCGATTTCGATGCCTATGCCGCCGCGCAACGCAGCGTCGACACGCGCTGGCGGGACCAGGCGGGCTGGGCGACCTCGGCCATCCACAATGTCGCGAAAGTCGGATGGTTCTCCTCCGATCGCACCATCCGGCAATATGCCGAGGAAATCTGGAACGTGATGTGAAGCCACCCCGTGCCGCTCTGGATGCCCTGATCGAGGGCCGCAACGCCGATCCCTTCGCGTTGCTGGGACCTCATGAAGGACCGGGCGGCACGTTCCTGCGGGCGCTGGTGCCGGGTGCGGAGGCGGTCACGGCCTTCGACCTGTCCGGCACGGCGCTGGGCGACCTGAAGAGCGTCGATACGCGCGGCCTGTTCGAGGGCGCGGTCGACGGCCCCGCCCAGCCGGTCAAGTACCGCGCCCGCGGCCACGGCGCGGAATGGTGGATCACCGATCCGTACAGCTTCGGCCCCGTGCTCGGCCCGCTCGACGACTTCCTGATGGGCGAAGGCAATCACTTCCGCCTTTACGACAAGATGGGCGCGCACCTGATCGAGCATCAGGGTGTGGCGGGCGTGCACTTCGCCGTCTGGGCCCCCAATGCCGAGCGGGTCGCGGTCGTCGGCGACTTTAACGACTGGAACCCCGGCCGCCACGTCATGCGCCGCCGCCTGGATGTCGGCGTCTGGGAAATCTTCATCCCCGATATCGGCGAGGGCCGCGCCTACAAGTTCGCCATCACCGGCCCGCATGGCGCGGAACAGCCGATGAAGGCCGACCCCTTCGCCTTCGCCGCCGAGCTTCGCCCCAAGACCGCCTCGGTCACGACCGCGCCGCCCCAGCATGTCTGGAAGGACGCCCCCCACCGCGAGCATTGGTCGAAGATCGACCCGCGCCGTGTGCCGATCAGCATCTACGAGGTCCATGCCGGATCGTGGGACCGCGACGAGAATGGCTGGTATCTCAGCTGGGATGCGCTGGCCGACCGGCTGATCCCCTATGTGGTGGAGATGGGGTTCACCCATATCGAATTCCTGCCCATCTCCGAGCATCCATATGACCCGAGCTGGGGCTATCAGACGACCGGGCTCTATGCCCCGTCGGCCCGGTTCGGCGATGTCGAGGGCTTTTCGCGCTTCGTCGACGGCGCGCACCGCGCCGGGGTGGGCGTGATCCTCGACTGGGTGCCCGCGCACTTCCCCACCGACGCGCATGGCCTGTCCCATTTCGACGGCACCGCGCTCTACGAGCATGAGGACCCGCGCCAGGGTTTCCACCCCGACTGGAACACCGCCATCTATAATTTCGGGCGGCGCGAGGTTTCGAGCTTCCTGGTCAACAACGCGCTGTTCTGGCCCGAGCGTTATCATATCGACGGGCTTCGCGTGGATGCCGTCGCCTCGATGCTCTACCGCGACTACAGCCGCAAGGACGGTGAGTGGGTGCCTAACGAGCAGGGCGGGCGCGAGAATTGGGAAGCGGTCGAGTTCCTCCGCCAGGTCAACCGGCAGGTTTACGGCCAGCATCCCGGCGTCTTCACCGTCGCCGAAGAGTCCACCGCCTGGCCCGGCGTCTCGGCCCCCGCGCATGACGGCGGGCTGGGCTTCGGCTTCAAGTGGAACATGGGCTTCATGCACGACACGCTCCAGTACATGGCGCGCGAACCCGTGCATCGGCGGCACCATCATGGCGAGATCCTGTTCGGCCTCCACTACGCCTTCGACGAGAATTTCGTCCTGCCGCTCAGCCATGACGAAGTGGTCCATGGCAAGGGCAGCCTGCTGACCAAGATGGCGGGCGACGACTGGCAGAAATTCGCCAATCTGCGCGCCTATTACGCCTTCATGTGGGCCTATCCCGGCAAGAAGCTGTTGTTCATGGGCCAGGAATTCGCCCAGCGCGAGGAATGGTCGGAAGACCGTCCGCTCGACTGGCATCTGCGGTGCAGCCATGCGCATGAAGGCGTCCGCTCATTGGTCCGCGACCTGAACCACCTGTACCGCGACACGCCCGCGCTCCATGCCCGCGACTGCGAGCGCGAGGGTTTTGAATGGCTGGTCGCCGACGACAGCGCGCAATCGGTCTTTGCCTGGCTGCGCAAGGCACCGGGTGAAAAGCCGGTCGCGGTCATCGCCAACATGACGCCGGTCGCCCGCGCGCCCTATCGCCTGCCGCTGCCGCATGACGGCCGCTGGACCGAGGTGCTGAACTCCGACGCGACGCAATATTGGGGCTCGGGCCTTGGCAATATGGGCGGCGTGGATGCCAGCGACGGCGCGGCCTGGGTGACGCTGCCGCCGCTGGCGACTGTCATGCTGCGCTTCGACGGCTGATCTGGATCGAGACTTTTACAAGAATACCAACGCCTCGCCTGCGCGTTGCGACATGAACACAAGGGACGGGAGACGGACGATGGACCTGAGGCGCGGACAACCGCTGGCGCGCGATGCCATGGCCTATGTGCTGGCGGGCGGCCGTGGCAGTCGCCTGATGGAACTGACCGACACCCGTGCCAAGCCCGCCGTCTATTTCGGCGGCAAGGCCCGGATCATCGACTTCGCTTTGTCCAACGCGATCAACTCGGGCATCCGCCGCATCGGCGTGGCGACCCAGTACAAGGCGCACTCGCTGATCCGCCACCTCCAGCGCGGCTGGAACTTCCTGCGCGACGAACGCAACGAGAGCTTCGACATCCTGCCCGCCAGCCAGCGGATCAGCGAATTCCAATGGTATGAGGGCACGGCCGACGCGGTGTTCCAGAATATCGACATCATCGAAAGCTATGCGCCCGAATTCATGGTCATCCTGGCGGGCGATCATGTCTACAAGATGGACTATGAGCTGATGCTCCAGCAGCATTGCGACAGTGGTGCCGACGTCACCGTCGCCTGTCTGGAGGTCTCGCGCGAGGAAGCGAGCGCGTTCGGCGTGATGCATGTCGACGAGACCGACCGTATCGTCGATTTCGTCGAAAAGCCCGCGGATCCGCCCTCCATTCCCGGCAATCCGGGCGTGTCGCTGGCGTCGCTGGGCATCTATGTCTTCCGCACCGCCTTCCTGTTCGAGCAGCTGCGTCGCGATGCCGAGACGCCGGGGTCGAGCCGCGACTTCGGCAAGGATATCATCCCCTATCTGGTCGAGCATGGCAAAGCCCAGGCGCACCGCTTCTCCGCCAGCTGCGTCCGCTCGGAGGACGAACCCGGCGCCTATTGGCGCGACGTCGGCACGGTGGACGCTTACTGGGAGGCCAGCCTGGACCTGACCGACGTGGTGCCGCAGCTCGACCTGTACGACCGCAGCTGGCCGCTCTGGACCTATGCCGAGATCACCCCGCCCGCCAAGTTCGTCCATGATGTCGAGGGACGGCGCGGATCGGCGGTGGCCAGCCTGATCGCGGGCGACTGCATCGTGTCGGGATCGTCGATCAACCGCTCGCTGCTGTCGACCGGGGTTCGCACGCACAGCTATGCGTCGCTCAACGAGGCCGTCGTCCTGCCCTTCTGCCAGATCGGACGGGGCGCCCAGTTGCGGCGGGTGATCCTCGATCGTGGCGTCAGGATTCCCGACGGCCTGGTGGTCGGGGAAGACCCGGTGCTCGACGCGCATCGGTTCCGGCGCACCGACAAGGGCATCTGCCTGATCACCCAGCCGATGATCGACCGTCTGGCCAACTGAAAGTCCCCATGACCCTTTCCGTCCTGTCGGTCGCCTCGGAGGCGTTCCCGCTCATCAAGACCGGCGGCCTCGCCGATGTGGTCGGCGCGCTGCCCGAGGCCCTGGCGCCGCACGACATCGCCGTCACCACGCTGATCCCCGGCTTCCCCAAGGTGATGCGCGCGATCGGCGAGGACGCCCCGCGCGTCCATCACTGGACGCACATCATCGGCACCGAAGCATATCTGCGCGAGGCGATGATCGGCACGCACCGGCTGCTGGTGATCGAGGCGCCGCAGCTTTGGGAGCGCGAGGGGCTTCCCTATGTCGATACCGGCGGAAATGACTGGCACGACAATTGGCGGCGCTTCGCGGTGCTGGCGCGCGCGGGCGCGGACCTCGCCTCGGGCGCTGTGCCGGGGTACGATTTCGACCTGCTCCACGCGCATGACTGGCAGGCCGCGCTCGCCCCCGCCTTTCTCCATTACGCGCCCGGCCCCGGCAAGGTCGCCAAGAGCATCGTCACCATCCACAATATCGCCTTTCAGGGTTCGTTCGCGGCGCACCACTTCCCCGATCTGGGCCTGCCCCCCGAGGCGTGGAGCGTCGACGGCGTCGAATATTATGGCCAGATCGGCTATCTGAAGGCGGGCCTGCGGACGGCGGATGCGATCACCACGGTCAGCCCGACCTATGCCGAGGAAATCCACCGGGTTCAGTATGGCATGGGGCTGGAGGGCCTGATCGCCGCGCGCGCCGAATGCGTCAGCGGCATCGTCAACGGCATCGACCCCGCCATCTGGAGTCCCAAGGCCGACCCCGCCCTGCCCGCCCCCTTCACCGTCGACACGCTGGACGATCGCATCGCCAACAAGCGCGCGGTCGAACAGGCGTTCGGGCTGGACGAGGATGACAGCCCGATCTTCACCGTCATCAGCCGCCTGACCTGGCAAAAGGGCATGGACGTGCTGGTCGAGGTGATCGACGATCTGGTGGCGCTGGGCGGACGGCTGGTCGTACTGGGCACCGGCGACCCGGCGCTGGAGATCGCCTTCGCCACGGCGGCCCTCCGCCATCCGGGCCGCGTCGCGGTGCGCATCGGCTATGACGAGCCGGTCTCGCATCTGCTCCAGGGCGGATGCGATGCGATCGTCATCCCCTCGCGGTTCGAGCCGTGCGGGCTGACCCAGCTCTATGCGCTCGCCTATGGCTGCGTCCCCGTGGTCGCGCGTACGGGCGGGCTGGCCGATACGATCATCGACGCCAATGAGGCCGCGCTGGCCATGGGCGTGGCGACCGGGCTTCAGTTCGATACTGTCACCGCCGACAATATTGTTGCCGTGCTGCGTCGCACAATGAGACTCTATGCCGACCAAGACCAATGGCGGACCATCCAGGTCAATGGCATGAATGCCGACTATAGCTGGCACCATAGCGGCCGCCACTATGCCGAACTCTATCGATCCGTGCTGGGGTACCCATGATCAAGACCGTCGCGACTGAGCCCTATCTCGACCAGAAGCCGGGCACCTCGGGCCTGCGCAAGAAGGTTCGCGTCTTTCAGCAGCGCAACTATGCCGAGAATTTCATCCAGTCGACGTTCGATGCGCTGGGCGATGAAAAGACCGGCCAGACGCTGGTGATCGGCGGCGACGGTCGCTTCCTGAACCGCGAAGTGATCCAGGTCGCGATCCGCATGGCGGCGGCGAACGGCTTTGCCCGCGTCGTGGTCGGCCAGGGCGGCATCCTGTCGACGCCTGCGGCCAGCAACGTGATCCGCCAGCGTAAGGCGCTGGGCGGTCTGGTCCTGTCGGCCAGCCACAATCCGGGCGGGCCGGAAGAAGATTTCGGCATCAAGTACAACATCTCGAACGGCGGCCCCGCGCCGGAAAAGGTGACCGACGCGATACACGCCAACACCAAGTCGATCAGCCGCTGGCTGACCGTCGAGGCCGACGACATCGACCTCGACACGCCGGGCGAGGTGACGGTCGGGGACATGACGGTCGAGGTGATCGACTCGGTCGCCGACTATGCCGCGCTGATGGAGAGCCTGTTCGACTTCGCCGCGATCCAAAAGGCGGTCGAGGGCGGCTTTACCATGTCGTTCGACGCGATGAGCGCGGTGACCGGGCCGTACGCGACCGAAATCCTCGAAAAGCGGCTGGGCTTCGCGGCCGGTACCGTGAAGAACGGCACGCCGCTTCCCGATTTCGGCGGGCATCATCCCGATCCCAATCTGGTCCATGCCAAGGAACTCTACGACCGGATGATGGCGGCGGACGCGCCCGATTTCGGCGCGGCCTCGGACGGCGACGGCGACCGCAACCTCATCATCGGGCGCGGGCGCTTCATCACCCCGTCGGACAGTCTGGCGATGCTGGCGGCGAACGCGCATCTGGCGCCCGCCTATGCCGGTGGCCTGAAGGGCATCGCCCGCTCGATGCCGACCAGTGCCGCCGCCGACCGCGTGGCCGAGAAGCTGGGCATCCCGGCCTATGAGACGCCAACCGGCTGGAAGTTCTTCGGCAACCTGCTCGACGCAGGCATGGCGACGATCTGCGGCGAGGAGAGCGCAGGAACCGGCTCGGACCATGTGCGCGAGAAGGACGGGCTGTGGGCGGTGCTGCTCTGGCTCAACATCCTCGCCGCCTCGGGCAAGTCGGTCGACCAGATCGCGCGCGATCACTGGGCGACCTATGGCCGCAACTATTATGCGCGCCACGACTATGAGGGCGTCGAGAGCGAGCGCGCCGATGCGCTGATGGCCGATCTGCGCGCCAAGCTGGCCACCCTGCCGGGCGAGACGTTCGCAGGGCTGACGGTCGAGGCGGCGGACGACTTCGCCTATACCGATCCGACCGACCAGTCGGTCAGCCGCAACCAGGGCATTCGCGTGTTGTTCGTGGGCGGCAGCCGTGTGGTGTTCCGCCTGTCGGGCACCGGCACCAGCGGCGCGACGCTGCGAGTGTATCTGGAGCGTTATTCGGCCGACGAACTCGACCGCGAGACGCCCGAGATGCTGGGTGACATCATCGCGGCGGCGGACGAGATTGCAGGGATCACCCAGCATACCGGCCGCACCGAACCCGATGTGGTGACCTGATCCTACATCATTCCTCCCCTGCAAGGGGAGGGGGATTGCGGCGAAGCCGTGGTGGAGGGGTGTCACCCTCTCGATAGCGCGACACCCCTCCGTCATCGCTAGCGCGATGCCACCTCCCCTTCCTGGGGAGGAATTGCAATGCTGTCGGCATGACGAATCAGCTCGCCTTACCCCTTGGTGCCACCCCCGTCCCCGGCGGCACCCGCTTCGCCGTGCGCTCGACCGCCGAGCGGGTGGAGCTATGTCTGTTCGACGGCGCAGACGAACGCCGTCTCGCCATGACCCGCGACGGCGATGTGTGGACCACTACGGCCCCGGGCACGAACCATCTCTATGGCTACCGCGCGCACGGGGAATACGACCCGGGCCGCAACCTGTGGTTCGACCCGGCCAAGCTGCTGGTCGATCCTTACGCGCTAGAACTCGACCGCCCCTTCATCCAGTCGCCGCGTCTGGCGGCCTATGGCGAAGACACCGCCGACATCGTCCCCCGCGCCCGCGTCGTCACGCCACTGACCGACACCCCCGCTCCGCCGCTGTTCCGGCCGGGCGGGCTGATCTATGAACTCAATGTGCGCGGTTTCACCATGCGCCATCCCGCCATCCCGCCCGAACAGCGCGGCACCTTGGCGGCGCTCGCCCATCCCGCCGTGCTGGACCATCTGCGCAAGCTGGGCGTCGCGGCGGTGGAGCTCATGCCGATCACCGCTGCGATAGACGAGCGCCATCTGCCGCCGCTCGGCCTGCGCAATGCCTGGGGTTACAATCCGGTGGTGCCGATGGCGCTGTGCCCGGAACGGGTGCCGGGCGGCGTCGCCGAACTGGCCTCGACCGTCGCGGTGCTGCGGCAGGCCGGGATCGGCGTCATCCTCGACCTCGTGTTCAACCATATGGGCGAGAGCGACATCCATGGCGGCACCCTGTCCTTTCGCGGGCTGGACCCGGATGCCTATGCGCGGACGACGGACGGCACGCTCATCAACGACGCAGGCACCGGCAACACGCTCGACGCCAGCCGCCCCGGCGTCCGCGCGATGATCCTCGACAGCCTGCGCCATTTCGCGCGGGCGGGCGTGGACGGCTTCCGCTTCGACTTGGCGCCGGTGCTGGCGCGCGGACCGGGCTTCGACGCCCGCGCGCCCATCTTCGCCGAGATCGCCGCCGATCCGATCCTGTCGACCCGCATCATGATCGCCGAACCCTGGGATATCGGCCCCGGCGGCTACCAGCTCGGCAACTTTCCCGAGCATTGGCTGGAGTGGAACGACAAATATCGCGATCAGGTCCGCCGCTTCTGGCGCGGCGACGGGCGGGCGGGCGATCTGGCGACACGGATCGCAGGCTCGGCGGATATATTCAGCAGCACGGCCAGCCGCTCGGTCAATTTCGTCGCGGCGCATGACGGCTTCACCCTCGCCGATCTGGCCGCCTATGCCCAGCGCCACAACCACGCCAATGGCGAGGACAATCGCGACGGGCATGGCGACGAGGTGTCGTGGAACCATGGGCAGGAAGGGGCGATAGACGATCCCGCCATTCGCGCCGCCCGCACCCGCTCGGTACGCGCAATGCTCGCCACATTGTTCCTGTCGCGCGGCACCCCGATGTTGACCGCAGGCGACGAGTTCGGCCGCAGCCAGAACGGCAACAACAACGGCTATGCCCAGGATAACGAGACGACCTGGCTCGACTGGGAGGCTCGCGACGCGGCGCTGGAGGATTTCGTCGCACAGCTCAGCGCTTTTCGCCGGGACATGCCTCTGGATTGGACCGACTGGCTGGCCAAGGCAGAGTGGCGCAATCTATCCGGTGGTCCGATGACGCCGGAGGATTGGGACAGCGGAAACGGCTTTGCGCTTCACCTGCCAATCGGCGACGAAAAGCTGATCCTGCGCTTCGATCACAGGCACGGCGTCTCCGCCATCAGGGGGCGATTGCTGGAAAGCTAAGACGCGACGGTATCGCATTGCTCCCCTCCCCTGAAGGGGAGGGGCTTAACCCTTGCTCACGGCGTCGCCATCGGTCCCATCAGATTGTGGTTCAGATGCCCCATGATCCAGATCGAGCCCAGCAGCACCAGCGCCACGATCAGGATGCCGAACAGCAGCGCCAGCACATTGTTGCTGTTGTCCGGCCCGGTCGTGATGTGGAGGAAGAACACCAGATGCACCCCCATCTGCCCGATCGCCAGCGCGACCAGCGCGGCGGGGACGGCGGGGCCCCAGACGATATCGAACTGCACCAGCGCAAAGGACGCCGCCGTCAGGATCGCGGCGGCGACCAGCCCGATCGCATAGCTGCGGATGCCGCCGACGACCGAGTCCTTCTCGCTCTCCACGCCCGGCGCGGTTTCGTCGCGGGCCATTTCCTCATCGGGCCGCTCGCTCATCCGCGCACTCCCATCAGGTAAACCATGGTGAACAGCGCCACCCAGATGATGTCGAGCGCGTGCCAGAACAGGCTGAAGCACAGGATGCGGCGCAGGATATCCTCGCGAAACCCCTTGGCCCAGGCCTGCGCCATCATCGTCGTCAGCCAGAGCATCCCCAGCAGGACGTGCAGCCCATGGCACCCCACCAGCGCGAAAAAGGCCGACAGGAACGCACTGCGCCCCGGCCCCGCCCCCTCGCCGATCAGATGGAGGAACTCATAGGTCTCCAGCGCCAGAAAACCCGCACCGAGTAGTCCGGTCGCCGCCATTGCGATCTGGAACCAGCGCATGTCGCGCGCCAGCGTGGCAATCCCCGCCAGCCCGCAGGCGAAGCTGGACAGGAGCAGCAGCACCGTCTCCGTCTCGACCAGCTTCAGCTCGAACAGGTCCTTGCCCGAAGGACCGCCCGCCGTCGCATCCTTCAGCACCGCATATCCGGCGAAGAAACAGGCGAACAGGATGAAGTCCGATAGCAGGAAGATCCAGAAGCCATAGGACACCACGACCCGCTTGGGCGCGGGACCGTCCGGGTTCGGCTCGGCCGAACGACCTAGCTTGTTGGGATCATGCGTCCGCGCCGCCCCGCTCATGACAGCGCCTCTTCGGGCAGGTCGAGCAGCGTCGCCTTGCTGCGGCGACGGGCCTGGTCCAGCCGTTCGACCTCCTCGACCGGGATTTCATACTCGGCCTTGTCCCGCCATGCGAAGACGATGAATGTCCCCCAGGCGCCGAAGAAGCCCAGCACGACCAGCCACCAGATATGCCAGATCAGCGCAAAGCCCATGGCCGTGGCAAAGAAGGCCGCGACGATCCCGGTCGGCGAATTGCGCGGCATCTCGATCGGTTCGTAATCGGGGCGATCGGACAAGGCGCGGTTCTCGCGCGCCTTCGCCTTGATGCCCCAATAGGCTTCCTCGCCCTTCACATCCGGCAGCACCGCGAAGTTGAAGGCGGGCGGCGGAGAGGTGGTGATCCATTCCAGCGTTCGCCCGTCCCAGGGGTCGCCGCTCTCGTCGATCCGGTCGGCCCGCGTCTTGATCGAGACGTAGAGCATCATGACCTGGCACGCGATGCCGGCGGCGATCAGCAGCGCGCCGACGCCCGCGACCAGCAGCCAGGGATGCCAGCCCGGCACGTCATAATGCTGCATCCGCCGCGTCATGCCCATCAGGCCGAGGACATAGAGCGGCATGAAGGCGACGTAGAAGCCACTGATCCACAGCCAGAAGGCGCGCTTGCCCCAGGTCTCGTCCAGCGTGAAGCCGAACATCTTGGGAAACCAGAAGGTGAACCCCGCAAAGGCCCCGAACAGCACGCCGCCGATGATGACGTTATGGAAATGCGCGACCAGGAACAGCGAGTTGTGCAGCACGAAATCGGCCGGGGGCACCGCCAGCATCACGCCGGTCATGCCGCCGATCACGAAGGTCACGATGAACCCGATCGACCACAGCATCATCGACGTATAGCGGATGCGCCCGCCATACATGGTGAACAGCCAGTTGAAGACCTTCACCCCGGTCGGCACGGCGATGATCATCGTCGTGATGCCGAAGAAACCGTTCACATCGGCCCCCGCCCCCATGGTGAAGAAATGGTGCAGCCAGACCATGAAGGACAGGATGCAGATCACCATGGTCGCGATGACCATCGAGCGGTATCCGAACAGCGGCTTGGACGAGAAGGTCGAGATGATCTCGGAAAACACGCCGAAGGCGGGCAGGATGAGGATGTAGACTTCCGGGTGGCCCCAGGCCCAGATGAGGTTGACGAACATCATCTGGTTGCCGCCCGCTTCGGGCGTGAAGAAGTGGAAGCCGAGATAGCGGTCGAGGATCAGCATGCCGAGCACGGCGGTCAGCACCGGAAAGGCCGCGACGATCAGCAGGTTGGAAGCCAGCGAGGTCCAGGTGAACATCGGCATCCGGCTGTAACCCATGCCGGGCGCACGCATCTTCAATATGGTGGTGACCAGGTTCACGCCCGACAGCAGCGTCCCCATCCCCGATATCTGGAGCGCCCAGAGATAATAATCGACGCCGACGCCGGGCGAGAAGCGCAACTCCGACAGCGGCGGATAGACCAGCCAGCCGGTCTTGGCGAACTCGCCGATGACCAGGCTCATATTGATGAGCAGCGCGCCGCTGGCGGTCAGCCAGAAGCTGACTGAGTTGAGCGTCGGAAACGCCACGTCGCGCACGCCGAGTTGCAACGGCACGACGAAGTTCATCAGCCCGATCATGAACGGCATCGCCACGAAGAAGATCATGATCGTGCCATGCGCCGAGAAGATCTGGTCGTAATGGTCGGGCGGCAGATAGCCTTCATTGCCATAGGCGATCGCCTGTTGCGACCGCATCAGCAGCGCATCCGAAAAGCCGCGCAGCAGCATGACGCCCGCGAGCAGACAATACATGACGCCGATCCGCTTATGGTCGACGCTCGTGATCCATTCGCTCCAGATATAGGGCAGATGCCCGCGCCGCCACACCCAGATGAAGACGCCCAGCAGGACCAGACCGATGACGCCCGCCGACACCAGGGGCAGCGGTTCGTGGAACGGGATCGAGTCCCAGCCGAGCTTGCCCGTGAAACTCATTGCTCGCGCCCGTCCTTGGCCTTCTCACCCTCGGGTGCGCCGTTCTTCATGACGATCTGGTCGTAGAGGCCGGACTGGAGCCTGGGATAGCTGGCGGGGCGGACATTGCGGCTGGGATGCGCCATCGCGACGAACTCGTTCCAGTCGAGCGTCTTGCCCTGTCCTCCCTGCGCGGTCGCGACGAAGCGATCGAAGCTCGCTTGCGGCACCGCATCGACGAAGAAGTCCATATCGGCAAAGCCCTCCCCGCTATAATGCGCCGACAGCCCGCGATAGCGCCCAGCCTTGTCCGCGCGCAGGTGGAGCGTCGAGTCCATGCCCGACATGGCGTAGATCTGGCTGCCCAGCTGCGGCACAAAGAAGCTGTTCATCACGCCTGCCGAGGTGATGCGGAACTTGACCGGCGTGCCGACCGGCACGACCAGCCGGTTGATCGTCGCAATCCCCTGTTCGGGATAGAGGAACAGCCATTTCCAGTCGGTCGCGACGACCTCGACGGTCATCGTCCTGGCCTTGGACGCGATGGGCTTGGGCGGATCGAGGTCATGACTGCCGATCCAGGCGATGCCGCCCAAAAACATGATGGCGAGCGCGGGGATCGACCAGACCAGCAGCTCCAGTCGCCCCGAATAAGCCCATTCGGGCAGATGCTTGGCGCGGGTGTTACCTGCGCGGAACCACCAGCCGAAGGCGAAGGCCAGGATGATGACCGGCACCACGATGGCCAGCATCACCGCCAGCGAATTGAAGAAGATGCTGCGCTCGCCCGCCGCGATCGGCCCGGCGGGGTCCAGGATGCCCGGCTCGCAGGCGGAAAGGACGACGCACGACCCAAGGCACGCAAAACGCGCGGCAATTTTGGCGAGGCGCGGATCGCGGATCATTCAGCGGGTGAACGGCGGCCTCCTGCTTTCGTTCCGCCCCCGCAAAGGGATCAGGCGGCGAGTCTTTGCCCCTCGCTATCGTCGCTGTCATTGGCGGGCCGCTCCACCCGGCGCGGGCGAGCGGTCCGGCTCGCGGACATCCGCCCGGCCCAGCGGCCGAAAACAGGCCAGCGCGCCAGCATCGAGGAGGACAGCACCGCCGCCATGACCAGTTCGGCCACCCCGCCCCATTCGATCGCCGAGGCGAGCATGACCAGATCGCCCATCGGCGCGGCCGCCGCAGCCAGCATGCGAATCTCGTCGATCTCGAACCAGATGGCGAGGCCGAGCAGCGCGACCCCCAGCGCCATCATCGCCCAATGTCCCGGACGGACCCGGCCGAGCAGCCGCGCCGGGGTGTCGATCAGCATGGCCGCCAGCCAGCGGCTGACCGGCAGATCCGGCCAGACGTAAAGCGTGATCGTCAGCCCCAGCAGCAACAGCGTCGCGGTCATATCATCCCCCCTTCGAAGTTTCGATTATGGCGCGACCGCACCATTTTACCAGAGGCATGACGCCGCTATGCTCCCGCGATGACCCTGCGCAGCGCCCTGTTCCTCCCCGCCTCCAACCCCCGCGCCATCGCAAAGGCGCGTAGGCTCGACAGCGATGCGGTGATCCTCGACCTCGAGGACGCGGTCGCGCCCGACGCCAAGGCCGTGGCGCGCGACGCGGCGGTGGCGGCGGTGCGCGAGGGGGGCTTTGGCGAGCGGGTGTTGGTCGTGCGGACGAACGGGTTCGACAGCCCCCATGCGGCCGACGATCTTGCCGCGCTGGCAGAGGCGTGTCCGGCGGCGGTGCTGATCCCCAAGGTCGACGATGTCGCGACGCTGGCCGCCGCACGGGCGGCGCTGGGGCCGGACGTGCCGCTCTGGGCGATGATCGAGACGTGTCGCGGAATCCTGTCGCTGGGCGCGATCGCGCAGGCAGCGAAGGAGTTGGGGCTGGCCGCCCTGATCGCGGGGACAAACGATCTGGCGAAGGAGATGCGCCTGCCCTCTCCGCCCGCGCCCGAGGCGTTGCTGCCCTTGCGCGTCCAGATCGTCGTTGCCGCCCGAAGCGCCGGGCTGATTGCGCTGGACGGCGTATGCAACGCCCTCGACGCACCCGATCGGCTGGCCGCGGAATGTGCCGAAGGGCGGCGTCTGGGCTTCGACGGCAAGACGCTGATCCATCCCAACCAGATTGCCGCGGCGAATGCGGGCTTCGGCCCGGACGCGGCCGAGATCGCCTGGGCGCGGAGGGTGGTGGAGGCCTTCGCCGATCCCGAGCAAGCGGCGCTGGGCGCGATCCGGCTGGACGGGCAAATGGTCGAACGCCTGCATCTGACGGAGGCGGAGCGCATCTTGGCGCTTGTCCAGCGACCGGCCGAATAATCCGCCCTCACCCTTCCCACCCGCTATCACGGGCGGCCCCCTCCCTCTCCCGCCGGGAGAGGGAGGGAGGCGCAAAGCGCCGGAAGGGTGAGGGTGTGTCGGCTTACTCCAGCTCCAGAATCACCGCATCCACCGCCAGGCTGTCGCCGGTTTTGGCGGAGATGGTCTTGACGGTGCCGGACTTGGCGGCGCGGAGGATGTTCTCCATTTTCATCGCCTCGACCACCGCCAGCGGCTGACCTGCTTCGACGCTATTACCCTCGGCGACGTCGAGGCGGACGAGCAGGCCCGGCATGGGGGCGATGAGGAATTTCGACAGGTCGGGTGGGACCTTTTCGATGAGGTGCTGGGCATAGGGCGCGGCGCGGGCGGGGAGGACGCGGACCGTGTGGCTGGCCCCGCGCGTGGTCAGCTTGAAGCCGGTGCGGGTCTTGGCGATGCGGACGTGGAGCGTCTCGCCGTCCTCGTCCTCGACCGCGATCATCCGGTCGCCGGGGGTGTAGGCGATGGCGAGGTCGAGCTCGGCGCCGTCGACGCTGATCCCGTCGGTCGAGACGTTGACCGCGTGGTCCGCTCCCCCGATCCGCACCGTCCAGTCGGCGGGCGGTTGCAGCCGGTGACCGAGTTGCCCGTCGATGCGGCGGGCGCGGTCGGCCTCGGCGGTGGCGGCGAAGGCGGCGACGGCGGCCAGCGTCCGGGTCAGGTCGGCCGACGCGGGCGCGCCCTGGAAGCCGTCAGGATATTCCTCGGCGATGAAGCCGGTGGACAGCGCGCCCGAGCGGAAGCGCGGATGCTGCATCAGCGCGGAGACGAAGTCGATATTGGTCCCCGGCCCGACGATCTCGAACGCGTCGAGCGCGGCGATCTGGGCGTCGATCGCGGCTTCGCGGGTGGGTGCCCAGGTGACCAGCTTGGCGATCATCGGGTCGTAGAACATGCTGACCTCGCCGCCCTCGGCCACGCCGTCGTCGACGCGCACGCGCACGTCGTCATCGGCCTGCTCGGCGGGCGGGTTGTAACGGACCAGCCGCCCGGTCGAGGGCAGGAAGCCGCGATAGGGGTCCTCGGCATAGACGCGGTTCTCGATCGCCCAGCCGGTCAGCGTCACATCGTCCTGGCCGAACGCCAGCGGCTCTCCCGCCGCAACGCGGATCATCTGCTCGACCAGATCGAGCCCGGTGATTTCTTCGGTGACGGGATGCTCGACCTGGAGCCGGGTGTTCATCTCGAGGAAGTAGAAGCTCTTGCCGCTCGTATCCGCACCCGACACGATCAGCTCGACGGTGCCCGCCGAATAATAGCCGACCGCCCGCGCCAGGGCGACCGCCTGCTCACCCATGGCGCGGCGCATCTCGGGCGTGACGAAGGGCGACGGGGCTTCCTCGACCACCTTCTGGTGGCGGCGCTGGACCGAGCATTCGCGCTCGCCGAGATAGACGATATTGCCATGTTGGTCGCCCAGCACCTGGATCTCGATATGGCGGGGGCTCTCGATGAACTTCTCGATAAAGACGCGGTCGTCGCCGAAGCTGGCCAGGCCTTCGCGCTTGGTCGCCTCGAAGCCTTCGCGGACATCCGCCTCGGACCAGGCCAGGCGCATGCCCTTGCCGCCGCCACCGGCGCTGGCCTTCATCATCACGGGGAAACCGATGTCGGAGGCGATGCGCACCGCCTCCTCGGTGTCGGCGATCTCGCCCAGATAGCCGGGGACGACATTGACGCCCGCGGCCTTGGCGAGCTTCTTCGATTCGATCTTGTCGCCCATCGCGGCGATGGCGTTCGGCGGCGGGCCGATGAACACGACGCCCGCCTCGGCACAGGCTCGGGCGAAGCTCTCGCGCTCGGACAGGAAACCATAGCCGGGATGGATGGCATCCGCGCCGGTCGCCTTGGCAGCGGCGAGGATCAGCTCGGCCTTGAGATAGCTCTCGGCGGCGGGTGCGGGGCCGAGGCGTACCGATTCGTCAGCCAGCCGGACATGCGGCGCACCGGCATCGGCGTCGGAATAGACGGCGACGGTGGCGATGCCCAGGCGGCGCGCCGTGCGGATCACCCGGCACGCGATTTCCCCGCGATTGGCGATCAGGATTTTCTGGAACACGGGGATACCTCTCCTTTTATGTCGTTGGTCCGTGTCGCCTGTTCCCCGGCGAAGGCCGGGGTCCAGTGTCTTCATGGTCGGTGGCGCGCCATCGATCCTTCACCGCAACTGGGCCCCGGCCTTCGCCGGGGAACAGGGCGGTGGAAATGTCACTCCGCCGCGACCCGCATCGGTTCGGCGCCTTCCATCGGCTTCAGGCCCAGCCTGGCGAACAGCGCGGCATCGGCATCGTCGCCCGCATTGCCCGCGGTCAGCAGCTTGTCGCCGGTGAAGATCGAGTTCGCCCCCGCCATGAAGCACAAAGCCTGGGTCGCCGCCGACATGCTCTCGCGCCCCGCCGACAGGCGGACCATGCTCATCGGCATGGTGATGCGCGCAACCGCGACGGTGCGGACGAACTCGATGTCATCGATCCGCGCCAGCGGCGTGTCGGCGAGCATGTCGCCCAGCACCGTGCCCTTGACCGGGACCAGCGCATTGACCGGCACGCTTTCGGGATGGCGCGGCAGGGTGGCCAGCGCATGGACGAAACCGACCCGGTCGCCGCGCGTCTCGCCCATGCCGACGATGCCGCCGCAGCACACCGAGATGCCCGCCTCGCGTACGTTGGACAGCGTCTCCAGCCGGTCCTCGAAGCAGCGCGTCGTGATGACGTTGGCGTAGTTCTCGGGCGAGGTGTCGATGTTATGGTTGTAATAGTCGAGCCCCGCTGCGGCCAGCCGTTGCGCCTGGGGCGCGTCGAGCATCCCCAGCGTCATGCAGGTCTCCAGCCCCATGGCCTTCACGCCCTCGACCATGGCGACGACCTTGTCCATGTCGCGCTCCTTGGGGCTGCGCCACGCCGCGCCCATGCAGAAACGCTGCGAGCCCGCCGCCTTGGCCTCGGCCGCCGCCGCCAGCACCGCCTGCACGTCCATCAGCTTTTCGGCCTTCACGTCGCTCTCCGCCGAGGCGCTTTGCGAGCAGTAACCGCAATCCTCGGGGCAGCCGCCGGTCTTGATCGAACAGAGCGTGCACAGCTGCACCTCGTCCGCCGCATGATGCGCGCGGTGCACTTCGGCTGCACGGAAGAGCAGCTCGGGGAAGGGCAGGTCGAACAGCGCGGCGATCTCGGCGCGGGTCCAGTCGGTGCACAAGGCCGCCTCGGGGCGAAGCGCGGTGGTCGTCGTCATTCCGTCATGTCCTGTCATTCGCCCGTCTCGGGCGGCATGTTATGGCCCAGCAGCCTCAGCACATCCTCGGCCGCCTTCACAAGATTGGTGCCGGGGCCGAATATCGCCTGAACCCCGGCATCGTAGAGCGCCTGATAGTCCTGCGCGGGAATAACGCCACCCGCGATGACCTTGATATCGGCGCGGCCTGCGTCGCGAAGGTGGCCGATGAGTTCGGGGATCAGCGTCTTGTGCCCGGCGGCCAGGCTGGACGCGCCGACGACGTCGACATCGCGGGCCAGCGCCACTTGCGCGGCTTCCTCCGGCGTCTGGAACAGCGCGCCGGGCACCACCTCGAACCCCAGATCGCCGAACATCGAGGAGACGAGGTTCGCACCCCGGTCATGCCCGTCCTGGCCCATCTTGGCGACGAACAGGCGCGGCTTGCGGCCGAGGCGACGCTCCACCGCCTCGACGCCGCGCAGCAGGCGGGCCCAGCGTTCGTCCTCGCCATAGGCGCCGCCATAGATGCCCGACACCGGGGTCGGCTGCGTGCCATAGCGGCCGAACGCATCCTCCAGCGCGGCGGAAATCTCGCCCAGGGTCGCCCGCGCCCGCGCCGCCTCCACGGCGAGCGCCAAGAGGTTCGACCCCATTCCTCCCCCGGCGGGGGAGGTGGCAGCGGCGTCAGCCGCTGACGGAGGGGTGTCCCCCCTCTCGAGCGTCGACACCCCTCCGTCATCGCTGCGCGATGCCACCTCCCCTTGCAGGGGAGGATTTTGGGCGGCTTGGCGCAGGACATCGAGGGCCGCTTGGGCCGCCGCTTCGTCGCGCGCGGCCTTCACCGCTGCGATCCGCGCCACCTGGCCTGCGCGCACCGCGTGATTGTCGATGTCGAGGATCTCGACCGGTGCCTCGTCGGCCAGCCGGTATGTGTTCACCCCGACGATGACGTCCTCGCCGCGATCGACCTTGGCCGCACGCGCCGCGCTTGCCTCCTCGATCATCGCCTTGGGCCAGCCCGAAGCGACCGCCTTGGCCATGCCGCCTTCGGCCTCGATCCGCTCGATCAGCGCCCACGCACCATCGACCAGGCTCTGGGTCAGGCTCTCGACATAGTAACTGCCGCCCAGCGGATCGACGACCTTCGTCATCCCCGTCTCTTCCTGCAGCACGATCTGCGTGTTGCGTGCGATCCGGGCGGAGAAGTCGGTGGGCAGCGCGATCGCTTCGTCCAGCGCATTGGTGTGAAGGCTCTGCGTGCCCCCCAGCATCGCCGCCATCGCCTCGATGGTGGTGCGGATGACGTTGTTATACGGGTCCTGCTCGGTCAGCGACACGCCCGAGGTCTGGCAGTGCGTCCGCAGCATCTTGGAGCGCTCGTCCTTCGCCCCCAGTTGCGTCATCGCCCGGTGCCACAGCACGCGCGCGGCACGCAGCTTGGCGACCTCCATGAAGAAGTTCATGCCGATCGCAAAGAAGAAGGACAGGCGGCCAGCGAATTTGTCGATGTCGAGGCCGGAGGCGACACCGTATTTCACATATTCCATGCCGTCGGCGATGGTGAAGGCCAGTTCCTGGAGCTGCGTGGCCCCGGCCTCCTGCATATGATAGCCCGAGATCGAGATGCTGTTGAACTTGGGCATCTCGGCCGAAGTATAGGCAAAGATGTCCGAGATGATCCGCATGCTCGGCTCGGGCGGATAGATATAGGTGTTGCGGACCATGAACTCCTTGAGGATGTCGTTCTGGATGGTCCCTTCCAGCTTGGAGCGGTGAACGCCCTGTTCCTCGGCGGCCACGATGAAGAAGGCCAGCACCGGGATCACCGCGCCGTTCATCGTCATCGAAACCGACAGGGCATCGAGCGGAATGCCGTCGAACAGGATCTTCATATCCTCGACCGTGTCGATCGCGACGCCCGCCTTGCCGACATCGCCCGTCACGCGGGGGTGGTCGCTGTCATAACCCCGGTGCGTCGCCAGATCGAAGGCGACCGACAACCCCTTCTGCCCCGCCGCCAGATTGCGCCGGTAAAAGGCGTTCGACTCCTCGGCGGTCGAGAAGCCCGCATATTGCCGGATCGTCCAGGGACGCCCCGCATACATGCTGGCCCGCACGCCGCGCGTGAACGGCGCGAAGCCCGGTAGGCCGGGGTCCTCGCGCACATCCTCGGCGGTGTAGAGCGGCTTGACCGTGATCCCCTCCGGCGTCCGCCATGACAGGTCGCGACCCTTCACCTCGCGCGCGGCAAGGGCTTCCCAATCGGATAGCTCAGGGCGTTCGACCATCGGCCACTCCTCATCCACTCTTATTTTGTTTCACTAGAGCGAAATCATCGTGCGCGCGCAAGGGGCGGTATCCTACCGCCCCAGGAAACGCGGCGGGCGCTTTTCGAAAAAGGCCCGGCCGCCTTCCTTGCCGTCTTGAGTGGCACGCGCGCTGCGCTGATCCTCGGCTTCGCGGGCCAGCGCGTTCGCATAGTCGCTGTCGAATCCGGCATGGAGCGCGCGGCGCATCAGCCCCAGTGCGACGCTCGGCCCGGCCGCCAGTCGCTCGGCCAAGGCAAAGGCTTCCGCATCGAGCCTGTCGTCGGCGACGACCTTATGGATCATGCCCCAGTCGAGCGCCCTGGCCGCACCGATCCGCTCGCCCAGCATCATCATCTCGGCCGCCCGCGCGCGACCGATCAGGCGCGGCAGCAGCCAGCTCGCCCCGCCATCGGGCACCATGCCGATATTGACGAAGGCGTGGAGGAAATAGGCAGCCTCGCTCGCCACGCAGAAATCGGCCGCCAGCGCCAGGCTGCACCCGATCCCCGCCGCCGCCCCGCGCACCGCGCTGATCACGGGGATCGGCAGGTCGGCCAGCGTCAGGAACAGCGGGTTGAAGTGATCGACCAGCGCGCGGTGCACCATCTCCGGGCCGATCTCGCCGCTCGAAATGTCCGCCCCCGAGCAGAAGGCCTTGCCGGCCCCCGTCAGCAGGACGGCCCGTGCATCGCCGCGCGCCGCCAGCGCCTCGCCGATCCGGTCGAACAGTTCGGGCGGCACGGCATTGAGGCGGTCGGGGCGGTTGAGCGTCAGCACCAGAACGCCGCCCCGACGCTCGGCCAGCAGCATGGGCTCGCTCAATGGCCTTCCCCCGGTGCTTCCATCAGCTCGACCAGCACCCCGCCCATGTCGCGCGGGTGGAGGAAGACGACGGGCGTGCCATGCGCGCCGATGCGCGGCTGGCCCAGCAGCGTGGCACCCTGGGCTTGCAGTTCGGCGACGGCGGCGGCCATGTCGGCGACCTCGAAACAGAGATGATGCTGTCCGCCCGCCGGGTTCTTCTTGAGGAAGTTGGCGATGGGGGAGGTTTCGTCGAGCGGCTGGATCAACTCGATCTGGGTGTTGGGCGCGTCGATGAAGCATACCCGCACGCCCTGCGGGGGCAGGTCGAAGGGTTCGCCGATCGCGTCGGCACCCAGGATGTGGCGATAGGTTTCGACCGTCTTTTCAATCGAAGGGGAGGCGATGCCGATATGGTTGAGGCGGCCGAGAGTCATGCGTGGCTCCGATCGGTTTGCGTGACGAGAGCGCCGGCCCTCCCCCATCCCCTCCCGCTTGCGGGAGGGGCGTGTTTGGGGGCAGCTCTCGCCCAGAGCTTCTCCCCTCCCGCTGGCGGGAGGGGATGGGGGAGGGCTTCCCCGCTTGCGCCCCTCTCAGAGCGGCAGATTGTCATGCTTCTTCCACGGGTTTGCCAGGTCCTTGTTGCGCAGCTTGCGCAGGCCCAGCGCGATGCGACGGCGGGTCGAATGCGGCTGGATGACCTCATCGACGAAACCCTTGCTGGCCGCCACGAACGGGTTGGCGAAGCGTGCCTCATATTCCGCCGTCCGCTCGGCGATCTCCTCGGGCGTCTTGCCGCGGAAGATGATCTCGACCGCGCCTTTTGCGCCCATCACCGCGATCTCGGCGGTCGGCCAGGCATAGTTGAGGTCGCCGCGCAAATGCTTGGACGCCATCACGTCGTACGCGCCACCATAGGCCTTGCGCGTGATGACCGTAATCTTGGGGACCGTCGCCTCGGCATAGGCGAAGAGCAGTTTGGCGCCATGCTTGATGATGCCGTTATGCTCTTGGGCGGTGCCGGGCAGGAAGCCAGGCACGTCGACAAAGGTCACGATCGGGATCTCGAACGCGTCGCAGAAGCGCACGAAGCGCGCCGCCTTGCGGCTGGCGTTGATGTCGAGCACGCCCGCCAGCACCATCGGCTGGTTGGCGACGAAGCCGACCGTACGCCCCTCGATCCGGCCGAAGCCGGTGATGATGTTGGCGCCGTGGGCGGGCTGCACCTCGAAGAAATCGCCCTCGTCGACGACCTTCGATAGCAGCTCGTGCATGTCATAGGGCTGGTTGGCGCTGGCCGGGATCAGCGTGTCGAGGCTTTCCTCGATGCGGTCCCAGGCGTCGGCGGTCGGCCGCTCGGGTACGCCTTCGCGGTTGTTGGCGGGCAGGAAGTCGATGAAGTCGCGCGCTGCCAGCAGCGCCTCGATATCGTCCTCGAACGCGACGTCGGCTACGCCGGTTTTCGTCGTATGCGTGACTGCGCCGCCCAACGCCTCCTGGGTGACGACCTCGTTGGTCACCGTCTTCACCACATCGGGGCCGGTGACGAACATGTAGCTCGAGTCCTTCACCATGAAGATGAAGTCGGTCATCGCAGGGCTATACACCGCACCGCCCGCGCATGGCCCCATGATGAGGCTGAGTTGCGGCACCACGCCGCTGGCCAGCACATTGCGCTGGAACACCTCGGCATAGCCGCCGAGGCTGGCCACGCCCTCCTGGATGCGCGCGCCGCCGCTGTCGTTCAGGCCGATGACCGGCGCGCCGACCTTCATCGCCATATCCATGATCTTGCAGATCTTCTGCGCATGGCGTTCGGACAGCGAGCCGCCGAAGACGGTGAAGTCCTGGCTGAAGACGAACACCAGCCGCCCGTTGATCGTGCCCGAACCCGTCACCACGCCGTCGCCGGGGATGACCTGTTCGGTCATGCCGAAGTCCGTGCAGTTATGCTCGACGAACATGTCGAGCTCCTCGAAGCTCCCCTCGTCCAGCAGTACGTCGAGCCGCTCGCGCGCGGTCAGCTTGCCCTTGGCGTGCTGCGCCGCGACGCGCTTCTCGCCACCACCGGCCCGCGCGGCCGCGCGGCGGCGTTCCAGTCCGACCATCGTCGATGCCATGACCTCTCCTTACGTCTTTGCCCGAGCTTATGCCCGAGTGGCGTGGGGGATGGCAATCGCGGGGATTTCCGTTTTCGTAAGGGGAAGGTGGGTGAACTAAGCTCCCCCTCCCGCAAGCGGGAGGGGGTTGGGGGGAGGGTTGGGAGTCTCACCGAGACCATCGCTGGTGGCCCGGGGCGCCCCCCCCCCCCCCCCCCCCCCGGGGGGGGGGGGGGGGGGGGAAGAAAAGAAGAGGCTGTCGTCCCCCCAGGGAAGAAACACCCCGAGGGGCCGCACACCCCCCCCCCCCCCCCCCCCCCCCCCCCCCCCCC